>DATMOC010000029.1:0-281699 GCA_035568415.1 Bryobacteraceae bacterium
GAGACCGAGATGAAGGAAAAGAAGGCTCGCGTGGAGGATGCCCTGCATGCCACCCGTGCGGCGGTGGAAGAGGGAATCGTCCCGGGCGGCGGCGTGGCGCTGCTGCGCGCGGCTGCTGCGCTGGAAGGTCTCAAGGCGGAACACGACGAACAGATCGGCGTGAACATCATCAAGCGCGCTTGCGAAGAGCCGGTTCGCCAGATCGTTGGCAACGCCGGTTATGAGGGCGCGATCATCATCGAAAAGATCCGCGCCAACAAGGATCACAATTACGGCTTCAACGCCGCTTCGGCGCAGTATGAAGACCTGGTCAAGAGCGGCGTGATCGATCCGACCAAGGTGACCCGCTCGGCTCTGCAGAACGCTTCTTCGATCAGCGCGCTGATGCTGACCACGGAGGCGATGATCGCTGAAATTCCCGAAAAGAAATCGGCTCCCGCCGGTGGTGGCGAGCACGGACCGGGGATGGATTACTAATCCGAAAACAGTTTCGGAAAGTGAAAGGCCGCTCGAGAAATCGGGCGGCTTTTTCATTTGGGAAAACTTGTATCGCTCAGGGCCGTTCTGTCGGAGGGCGACCGCCCGGGCCCGGCAACGATCGCTTGGGAGCGTCCTCGAGCAGCGCCTGCAAGCTTGCGTAGGCATAGATCGTCGGCGCGTGATTCGCGGGCAGGCCGCCGGTGTCCGCCGTCGGTCCATAAGTGCTGTACAGATCCCGACCGAGCATGCGGAGCAGCCCGGTTTGTTGTCCCCGGTGATGCGCGGTGTGCGTCAACCGCCGCGTCATGATCCACGCCCGCGAACGCGGGACGTCGAAAAAAGCGGCGTCGCCTTCCCACCACGCGTCGTCTTTCTGCTCCAGCGCCGCCAGCCGGTTGGAGCTGTCACGCGCGTAAGTCTGGATGAAATCGAGCCTGGTTTCCTTCGCGGGAACAGGGTTCGCGGTGACCTCAATTTCGAGCATCTTCTTGAACCACCCGTCTTCGCTTATGCATTGGTGGACCATTTGCTCGAGCACGCTTCGGCCGCGCGCGTCGGACGGATTCGGGCGGTGCGGAAGGTCGGCGTCGTGGAACATGCTCCACGCACTCATGACTTTCAAAATCTCAGTCCGGTACGTATCGATCAGAAACTGATATCGCGACATACTTCTGTACCCCGCTCATTGATCTACCGCTTCCACCGTCTTGATGGCGAGCCCGGTGAGACCGCCCTTTTCGAGCAGCACGCCATTTACCTTGACCTTCCTCTCGATAAACGGCATCAGCTTGGCATTCTGGTTTTTGTGATCGGCAGCGACGGGCATGTATAGCTTGCCTTTGTCGTCCAGGATCGCGAGCGGCACGCCTGCTTTGGCGCAGGTCGTCGCACAAGCGACGTGGTCGGGACCTTTACTGTCGTGCGAAAGATAGCAGCCGGTATCGACCACCTGACCTGTGATCGTGACCGGTTTCCCTTTCGGTTCGTCGTGTGCGTAAAGCATGCCGAGCGCGAGGCTCAGGCCCATGAGTATCGAGCGCTTCATTTGTGTTCTCCTCATTCAACATGGTATCGCCTCCTCATTGAAGCGGTCTCAAACGCAGACGGAGAAAGAAATTGACACCCACGGGACGATCGCCATAGTACAGCCTGATCGCATCCGGCAGCGAATAGAACGACACGTTGGCGCCGATGCCGCTCTGCACGTACCGCATCAGATCGATATCGCGCGTATAGCCGACCGTGTAGGAGCCGATCCGAAAAGTGCTGCCGTATTGAGCGTCGACTCTAGACTGCAATTCGGGACCTGCGCTGAACAGCTCGTCTTTGTCCACCAGCTCGAAACGTCCCGTCACGAAATTCTTTCGCCGGACTGGTAATTCGGACTCGACCAGGTAGGAATTGAGATCCCGAAGTGTCGCAGTGTTGTGATTCCGTCCCCAGATGAAACTGGACGACCAGCTGCCGCCTGGCATGGGTTTGCTGTAGTGCAGCGAGGCGGTTGAGCGAACCTGATCGCCTGCTTCGAGCGCCTCCGGGTGCGCGATGCGGCCCACGGAGACCTGTGCCGCCCAGTTCTTGGCCGGGAAAAACCATACGCGCGCTGCCCACGAATTGATCGGCCCCGCTTGGATGATCCAGCGATTTTCGCCGGGTTCCGATCCGTAAAAACCACTGGCTTCCACGCGGACTTTTTTGTGTGAAACGCCCACGGTAAGAACTTCATCGGAAATGTGCGTCGAATCCTGCCAATGATGCGACAGCGGCGCTTGTGGCAACTCCGCTGCCGATGCTCGATGCGGATAGGCGACTGGTCCAAGCGCAGGATCGCCGACCGGTGCGAAGTAGACGTCGACGGTAGTGTTTTCGTTGAGTGGATGCGCGTAATGGAATCCCAGGCCCATGATGAAATTGTGCGGATGCTGAGCGTCGGCCAGGGGGACGCCGAACGCCGTTTCACCGGTCTGGAACAGCAAGGGATAGCGGCGGTCGGAGATGGTGGCAGGCTCCAGGCTGAGCATCAGATCCGCTGAAAACGCGTCATGCGAACCCACACTATGCTCGACCATCGTCATGAACACATTCGGTGAGTAAAGTTTATCGCCGCCGCGCGGCCCGGACTGCTGGGTGTCGACGATGAAGGCGTTGCCCATGAACATGGTGTTCCAGGACCCGAAATGGGTCATGATCATGGGAGCGGGCCATGCAGCCGGGTTCACGGCGGTGCCGGATGCAAGGTTCATCAAATACATCGACATGGAGTTCATGTCCACCATGTTCATGCCGGAGTGATCATGGTCCTGCGCATGTGCACCGGCGGCGAGTAAGGTAAGTATGGCTACGCGGCCAAAAACATCATTGAAATTCACAAATTCTCCCTTCACCGCAAGGCGCGGCGGATCTCGGATTCAAGAATGGTGGGGAATTCGGGAGACCTTCAGATTCTGAGGATGATAGAGGAGAGAACGCTCGCTCCGGGAGGCAACGGAGCCAAGATTACCGATTCGCTTTTTGCGGCCGGAGATGAGATACCGGTTAGCGGCAAAAGGGCAGCGGCGATCACTGGCGCGTGCGTCTGCACATTCGGAAAAATTGCGGTGCCAATCCTTAGTCCTTGATGAGAGCAAGAAGCCGGATCGCCTTTGGCTGGGGACTGTTGATGATGGTGGCAGGGTGGACCGGCCGGTTTTTCGGAACTGGCCTGTTGGGGCGCGCAATCCTCGAGAATGCACGCAACGGCGCACCGCATGCCGCCCATCATAAGCGTCAACGCAAGCAGTACGACAATCCGAAGACTCCTCGGACCCATTTACTCCCAATATAACATCGCACCGTATTGGCACTTTAAAGTGGAAAGCGGGTCGATGCGCGAGAGGCGTTTGAAAAGGCTCTTACGTGTGTTGGCCGCGCCAAGCCGAGCCCAGATTCTCAGCGGCCGGTTTCTGCGGAGGTTTTCTTTTCTTGATGGCCGCTTCGCGAGCTGCAGCGCGCTCGCTGGCGCAGGTCCGCATCTCCTCCTCGGTGAAGGTCAAGGAGGGTATCTTGTCGCCGTCTTCGCGACGGTCCAGCAGAGCCCGGCACAGCAGCGGCAGTTCCTGGATATGGATGCCGTAGGTTCGCACCAAAGCGAGGTCGGCCCGGACCGTACACTTGGTCCGTGTCCGATCTTCCGCCAGCCGTTCAAATGCGAACACCCGGAATCCCATATCGTGCGTGAATCCGGTGAGGACGAACTGCATCTTTACGCTCATTCCTGGCTTCCTTCCACTTCTTCAGTCGATCGTCTCACACCATCACTGGCGCTGCGCGGAATGCCGGTTACAACTTGGTTCGTACTCGAGAACCAAACGATCCTGCCGGGAGAAGCGATGCGCCCGATCGGAAATCTCGAAGACAAACCCCGCCGGCTGGCGCGACATGACGGATGCATAGATATCCTTCAAGTGCTCCAATAGCGCCGCTTGAATGTTTTCCGTCTCGGCGATATAAATCCATTCGCGGGCATTGGAGATGCCGTAGACTCCCGATGTAATTGGCGCGTACGTCCGGATTGCAGCGGAGGTAAACGGCCGCGGAGTGAGCTGCTCAAAAGGCATCTGGTGTTCTTTCCGCGCCGGCGAGATGTCTCATAGGCTGACGCCGGTTCTCTTGGAAATCGGGATTTTCTTGTCCCGTTCCGCCGTTGCTCGCATCCGTTCTACGAGCTTCTTGCCGAGGCTCAAATCCGTGGGATCCGCTCTGTGCCCTGGCAGTCTCGGGTCGATGAACTCTCTTCGGAAGAGCTGATCCGATGCCAGACTGGTGAGTAGCTCGAGTTCCCGCGCGGTGAATTTCACAGAAATCCGTGTCATTCCATCCTTAGTAAGTTCGCAAGACTCGTCGCTGCACACGAGTTCCGTTCCAATCGCGAAGGCAACCTGCGTCTGCGAGTTGGAGAAGTCCGTCGAAGGCCGATTACCAGCGGTTGTTGCGTTGACGGCCCCCGCCGCCACCGCCAAAGGAACGCTCCGGCTTAGGACGGGCTTCGTTGACGTTCAGCGCACGGCCGTCGAGTTCTCTGCCATTCAATTCCGCGATGGCGCGATCCGCATCCGCGTTGACGCTCATCTCCACAAATCCAAAACCTCTTGCCTGGCCGGTGTCCCGGTCCGTTACAAGATTGACGCGGTCCACGGTTCCATAGGCTTCGAATAGCGACCGAACCGCACCTTCGGTAGCTCCGAAGCTCAGGTTTCCCACAAAAATGTTCTTCACGTCTATTCCTTTGAACGTTCAAGGTTGGTGAATCGGGGGCAGGATCGGACGAGGGCGGTTGGACCGGACTAATGCGAAGATGCCAAAATTGCTGAGACACCTCCAGTATACCACGGAAAATATTGGAAGCGTTAGAGATATCTGGCGTTAGTCACGCGGTGCCGTCTTGACCGAGTCAAATGTCATATCCTCGGTCAATCTGTCCCGGGTATCGCGGTAGGCGGCTTCAGCAGCGGCGACGCGCGCCTCTGCCTCTTTGGTGCCACATGGTGAGGTGGACATCGCTTGCAAGTGGTTCACTTGCAACGCCCACTCTTCAAAGGCTCCCTTGTAATCCGCACGCAGCCGCTCGGTATTCGAATTTTCTTGGTTGGTTCTGCCGCTCACATCTGCTTAGACGAGTTTTGTGGAAGAAAGGTTCAGGTTCGTGAAACCTTTTTCGCTATCTCCGCGATTGGCGCGGGTTACGATGACCATCGCAACTTGATTGAAATCATGCTGGGTGAATTCGAATATTTTCTGCTCTCCGCGAACATCACGGGATGGCGCTGCTCACGGGGAGCGTTATATACAACATTGGATCGTAGGGACATGATCGAGCCGGTGGGCGGGCAGCGATGGCGTGGCACCGCTGCGTTGTTCCTAGGCGCCATGCTGATCGGGTCGGGTCAAAGTGCTCTGCAAGATTATCCGCAGTGGCGCGGCCAAAATCGTGACGGCTCGGCCAGCGCGTTTTCAGAACCTAAAGTCTGGCCGGAGAAACTGACGCTAAGGTGGAAAGTCGAAGTCGGAGAAGGATACGCGACTCCTCTGGTCGTCGGCGGCACGGTGTATTCTTTCACCCGGCGCGACGGCAAAGAAATCATGACGGCCCTCAGCGCCGATACGGGCCAGATCGTCTGGCAGACGAAATACCCGGCTCCTTATAAAATGGCGGGCCCGACGAAAGCCCACGGCCAAGGTCCTAAGTCGACGCCGTTATTTCACCGCGGCAACCTGTACACGCTGGGGATCAGTGGTATCGTGTCCGCGTTCGATGCCGCGAGCGGGAAGCTTCTCTGGCAGAAGCCCGCGGCTGCGGAACAGCCGTTTTTCGGCACAGCATCGTCTCCAATCGCTGACAAGAACCTCGTCATTTTCCATCCCGGCAACTACGGCCCACTGACCGCGTTCGACGCCAACACAGGTGACGTCAAATGGATTGCGAAGGGCGACGGCATGTACGCGTCGCCGACGATCGTCGAGTTGGGAGGAATCCGCCAGGTTGTGACCATGGGCCAGGAAAACATCATGGGCGTCGCGCTCGCCGATGGCGCGCTCCTGTGGCAATATCCGTGGGGGAGCGAAGGGGGTGGGATGCAGTCGATCACGCCCATCCTGTACGACGGGACTATTATCGTCAGCAGCTACCATATGGGTGCGAAGGCGCTGCGGCCGATCCTCCGCGACGGCAAGTGGCGGGTCGACGTAGTGTGGGATACCCGGGACGTCTCGCTGTTCCTTAGCAATCCCGTGCTGGTGGGCGATACACTGTTCGGCTTGTCCGAAAAGGCCAGCGGCCAATTTTTCGCCCTGGGTGTCAAGAGCGGCAAAGTCCTGTGGCTGGGGAAGCCGCGTCAGGCCACTAACACCGCAGTGGTCAAAGCGGATGGTCTGCTGTTCCTTTTAGACGACGACGGTGAACTGATCGTAGCGCGCAGCAATCGCACGGCGTTCGAGCCGCTGAAAACCTACACCGTTGCCGAAAGCGCGACCTGGGCGCAGCCGGTCATTTCAGGGAATCGACTATTCGTCAAAGACGTCTCATCGCTGACCCTTTGGACGCTGAGCCCGCCTACTTCGCCGTGAAGTACCGCCCGTAAACTGAATCGTGCATCAGAAAATGAGCCCTCAAATCGACCTGCTGCGGAGAATCGCACTCCCGACTCAGATGCAGCCGGATTTGATCCGGGATCGCCGTCCAGTTCAGCTCCAGTACCGCGTTGTCGGAGACTCGCTCGATTCTGCCGGTGGAGCGGAACAAACGATAAAAATGCAGTTGACCCTGGATCACAATCAGCTCTCCGTCAGGGTCCATTTGAATGTGGTTGGCCCGGATCGAACATTTCGCGTTGAGCATCTTCTCGATCAGCCGAGGCGCCGGGTTCGGCGGCGGCGCCTTGATCAGACTGCGCGAACGCAGTTCCTCTTTAGTGATTCCGAACTCCCCCAGCGCAACCAACACTTTTTCAGTGTTGCGTTTCTGCTTCCACTTAGCCTCGAGCAGCCCTAAACAGCATTCCTTCAGCTCCTGATCGCGCGCGACCGCACAGAACCAGATCAGCCCTTTGATCACGTAGCCGCCGGCAACAGAGAGCGGCAGCGGCTCGCCGGACCGGAAGGGCGCGAACCACGTTTGCATCTGTTCCCGAAAATCCTCTATCCCGATCGCGGCCAGGAACTGTTGTGCCCCTCGCGCCCAACCGGCCGGCATTCGCACCGGCGCATTCCCGCGGATATGTTTCAACGCAGCGCGCCATTTCACGCGCCGGTCGCCGTCGAACGCGCGAAAGTCGCGGCGGACACACTCGCTCCAGCAACGCGCCGGGTCGAGCGGTTCCCATTCATCGAGCCATAGCAGCATGTGCAATTGCTGACGAAGCGACTGGATGCTGCTCTGGCTGGTCCCCATGTCCTGCGTAAGACTGGCCTGGAACCGGCGCAAGGCGGCGCACAACTCCGGCGTGAGGTCGCCGTTCGGCAAGTATTCGGCGACCCGCTCCACGGGCCCGTCGGGAGCGATTCTATGCAAAACAGGAACCGTGAGATCCAGCAGCATGCGCAGATCGGGCTCGCTGTAGGGAGCTTTCAAGCTATATAGGACGCGCAGCAGCGTGGCGAGCCGCGTACGCGCCAAGTGGCCATTTTCAAGCTCGGCATCATGCTGGTCGAGCCACGCCGTACGTCGCAGCACCGCTTCGATCTGATTCGCGATCTTGCGCTTGTCCACTTTCCGCCAGATGGCTACATTGAAGGGCTGGTTCGCGGCACGTTGCTCTTCGGCGAGCAGGTAGTCGTCCAGGCGCAAGTGTTCCCCGCGCAGGCGATCGCCGGATGAGACCAGAAAACCGTCAGGACCTGGAACAGAAGGCTCCATCGCTCTGCAAAAAGTATACCTGGAAGCGGTCCATCGACTCCTTCAAATGGTGCTTGAATTTCTTCCGTCAGAAAAACCAGATCATATCCGCTGCGAAAATTAACTGGCTCTTCTTGAGACCGGAATCGTACGCCGGAGCATCGTACGCGTGTTCATACCGGAGTTCGGGCCGGAACAGCACCGTGCTCCCGACAAAGTGATTCCAGGAGATAGCGTGCTCGGTGTATTTCGTCTTGAACCCCGTCCGTTGTCCCTTCATGTCGTTGAGATACTCATTCCGAAAGCTGATGTAGTCGTGCTTTCCGAACTGTCTGTTGATGTAATGGACCGTGGCCCAATCCGGAGCGAAACAGGTGAGCTCATCCGGCCGGTTGCAGTAAGCTCCATTCGCATTGGTCAGAAGGAGCGATGCGGCATTTGGATTGTTGATATTTGGCGTATGACTTTCATACTGATACCAGGTTTCCCAATCCATGTGCCACTTGGACTGCCCGAATTTGTGATACCAGGTCGCATAATATGCCGCGAGATTATTGTAGTTGTACCGGCTGTCGTTGATGGAATTTGCGCATACGTAAACATTGTCGCCGCCGTTGGCCCAGCTATAACCGAGACAGGCGTTGCCAGTCAGCTTCGCAGCCGGCGACCAGGGCGATGCTTCGCAGCCGCCCGACAACCCGAACTGAGTGGTCCAGTGATTATTCCACTTAACGGTCGCGTTGATACCCGTTTGCGTGTAGCAGTCGTAGGTATAAGTCAGCGAGTGAGTGTATGTGTAGTTGTTTGGGGCTAACTGCGCCTCGATGTCCGGCAGCGAAATGTAGCGCCCGATTCTAACGTCCATTCCCTGTCCAACTTTGGGATAGTACAGATCGACGTACGCCATCACCGGATCGTAACCCAACTTATTTCCTATGGTTCCGTTTGCCTGCGGGCTATTCAGCAGTTGCTGACTGAAATAACCGCTGGCGGTTGTGAAGCGGTAATCAAATCCATACAGGTTAGTGAGGCGGAAACCCCAGTCGAAATGGTCGGTCTGGACAGTGTCGGGTACGCGCTCGACATATAACGTAGCTTGGTCCAGTGTAAATGAGTTCGCGATTTGCGGGTACGCCGCAGGCGCGTTCGCATAAGGTCCGTCATGGGAGGTGCTGATATTCATGCCCACGTCCACCCAGCCGTAGATCTGAATGTTGGCTTTCTTCATCCAGTCGCCATGCTTGCCGCCATAGATCGCAGCGGTCAGCGGATACGACGTTGCATTGGGATAGCCGATCCACACAGTACCTCCAATGGGCCACACGGCAAATGGAAACGGCGGATTAGTCACAGGCGCGGGGTAGCCGCGGAACTTCGGCTCGGGGCCGGTGTCGGGACCGGGATGCCAATCGTCCCCGTAAGCTTTGACCAGACGCTTGAAGAATCCGCCATTGACGCCTGCGTTCGGTACAGCGTTGGAGCTGGCGGTGCTCTTCGCAACCGGCGCGTCGGCATTGGCATTCTGCGGGTCCGAAACCTCTACGTCACTCTCAGCCACCACGGTTGCGACCATCGATTGTGCGTTCATCGGCAGTGATGTGCACAAAAGTCCCGGCACAATCAAAAGAGTTCTTAACCATGTTTTAGTGCCGGATATCATACGCCCCGATGAGGCGCGAATCGGGAAAGAAAAGCCCATCACTATCCTCCTGTCCGACAATGGTGTTTGTGACTACCGCGAACGGTGCGGCACTCGAAGGGATCTACGTGGAAAACGTGCAGTCTTAAGCAGGAGAATACGCGGAAAGGCCTGAAGAAGTCATCGAAAAATCATGAAGAAGTTATGAAGATTCAGGTACGCCATTAAAACGATACCCGATCCAGGGTTCGGTGGTGATGTATTGCGGCGTCTCCGGATCCGGCTCGACTTTCTTGCGAAGGCTCTTTATGAAAGCTCGCAGGTAATCGACCTGGTCGCCATAATCGGGCCCCCAGACTGCCTGCAGCAATTCACGATGGGGCACCACTTGGTTGGCGTGCTGGGTGAGGTAGCGGAGCAAGTCCAGCTCCTTCGGCGTCAGGTGCGCGCTGGATGTTCCGCGGGTCACCGTGCGGGCGGAAAAATCGATCAGGAGTTCGCCGACTTGGATGCGGTTCAGCGCAGACTGCGTAACCGGAACGCGCCTCAGCGCCGCGCGAATGCGGGCGAGAAGCTCCGGAGTGCTGAACGGCTTGGTCACGAAGTCGTCCGCGCCGGCGTCCAGCGCTTCCACCTTATCTTTCTCCGTGTTGTGAACTGTCAGCATGATGATGGCGACATTCGGATCGGCGCGAATCGACCGGCACGCGGCGAGCCCTCCCATCCCGGGCATATTGATGTCCAGCAGCACCAGGTCCGGGCGGAACTTCCGCATTTTTGCAAGTCCCTCTTCGCCGGTTTTGGCGTCGTCCACCTCGTATCCGGCACCAGTCAGCGTCGTACGCATGATGCGCCGGATCTGAGGTTCGTCGTCAATCACCAGAATGCGCCCCGCGCTCACTTTCGCGCTCCCCTGTGATCCGCCGGCAAGGTCAACTGGAAGGTGGTCTCTCCAGGCCGGCTGGTCACGATCAAATCTCCATGATGGGCCCGCACGATGTTCTGCGCGATGCTCAAGCCCAACCCGGAACCGGGTATCTGGTTCTGCACGGAAGGACTCCTGTACAAGCGTTCGAAGATGCGGCTCTGCTCCTGGATCGGGATTCCTTTTCCATAGTCCGTAACTTCGATTGTGACACCGCTGCCGTTGTGGACGCGGACGGTGACGGGCGTATCCGGAGGAGCGTATTTCAATGCGTTATCCAGAAGCTGCTTTATGGCCAGCTTGACCAGCCGCCGATCGATCGCAATGGGCGACGGGTGGTCGTCGCAAATCACGTTGACCGGGCGGTCGTCGATCTCGTTGCGCATCGACGCGACCACTTCGCGAACAATTTCGTCGACGTGCGATGGCTCCGTGTGCACCCGGATGTTGGCAGTGTCCAGACGTCCCATCTCGACGGCGTTATCGATCAATTCGTTGAGGTGCCTGGCCTCCTCGTCGGCGATCCTGACTAGCTCCGTCCTGCTTTCCGCGGGCTGGTCCGGATTGGCCAGAAGCGCGGTGGTCACAGCCATCACCGAGGTCAGCGGCGTCTTGAACTCGTGCGCCATGGCATCGAGCAGTGTGGTCCGAAGCTTCTCGCTTCGCTGCGCCGCTTCGATTTGAGACGCGAGGTCCTGTGCCCGCGCACGTTCCAATCCAATGGCCACGAGGTTGGCGATTCCCTGGATGACGGCGTCCGGCATGGGCGTCCCCTGGAGCGCCAGGCCCGCAATCGGCTGCGACCCCAGACGTACCGCCGTAATCGCCAGACTGCGCCGGGCATCTTCAAAGGAAGTACCCTGCAACGCCGCGTCGCGAAGCTGATCGTCCAAGCCGTCAAGGTCCGAAGGGCCGGCGCGATAGAACTCCTCCGCATGCCGCTCGTACAGCACCACCGCACTCAGCTCGAATATTTCGGCGAGCTTTCGGACCAGTTGTTTCGGAAACGGCTCCGTATTGTCGATCAGGAGGATCGCCCGGCTGAATGTGTACAGTCTCTCCAAGTCCTGCTGCCGCGCCACCGCGTCCAGCGCGCGATGTTTGCCTACAGCCGACAGGCGGCTCGCGATCAGCGCCGTGGTTAGAAACGTGAACAGCGCCACCCAGTTTTGTGGATCCGCGATGGTGAACCTTCCCACCGGTGGCAAGAAGTAGAAATTGTAGGTGAGCGTCGCCGCGAGCGAGGCGAGCGCGGCCTCGACGAATCCCCACACACTGGCGACGATCAACACCAGCAGCAGGTACGCGAATCCAATGGTCGCGGCATTGACTGGAACCAGGCTGTGACCGGTCCACGTGACCAGCGCCACGCCTACCAATGACAGCAGCAACCGGAATGCGCGTTGACCCAAGATTATCGGGGACCTCTCGCTACTATTCTATTGTGCGGACTCACAAGTTCACCTTGGCGTGAATCCGAGTGACGGAGATTCATGCTGCACACCTGGTATTGGGTGTATTCTGGGTTGCAGTATGTGGAGGTTCTGAAGATGAAGCTCAGACTCAGAGCGGTACTCCCATTGTTCGCGGCAGGTGCGATCGCAACCGCGCAAGATCAGGTCACTTTTGCCAAAGACGTCGCGCCGATTCTTCAGCGAGCCTGTCAGAACTGTCATCGGCCCGGCAACATCGGCCCCATGTCCCTCCTGACGTATCAGGAAGTGCGGCCATGGGCTCGCTCCATCAAACAGCAGGTGGCGATGCGGAACATGCCGCCGTGGTTTGAAGATCGCGCCGTCGGAATTCAGAAATTCAAGAACGATCCCTCACTGACCGACCAGGAAATCGCGGTCATCTCGAAATGGGTCGATGCCGGAGCGCCCATGGGGAATGCCGCCGACATGCCGCCGCCCCGCAAGTTCGACGATAGCGATCGCTGGCATATCGGCAAACCCGACGTCGTCCTTACTTTGAAAAAGGATGTGCTGGTCAAGTCCGGTCAGGCGGATCAATGGCTCGATCTGCCGATGGAAAGCCCCGGTCTCAAAACCGATCGCTACATTCAAGCGGTGGAAATCAAGCCGATCAAAGGCGTCAAAGTCCTGCATCACGCGGTCGCGTCGATGCGCGCTCCCGACGACGACAGCGTGCAGGGATCGGCGCACCTGGAGGAATACGCCGTAGGCAAGTTCGGCGATATTTTTCCGGATGGAACGGGAATGCTCATGAAAGGCGGGTCGGAGGTGATGATGAACATCCACGTCCACGCTAATGGCGAAGGCACGCACATGAATCTTGCCGTCGGCCTCAAGCTGTATCCGGAGGGTTTTGTTCCCAAACACATCGAAATTTCCCAGCATGTCGGTGACGACACCGAGCTCGATATCCCGCCGAACACGAAAAATGTCCGCGCCGACGGCTACACCGTCCTGCCCAAGCCGGCGCGGATCACGGCTTTTCAACCGCACATGCACAATCGCGGTCAGGCCCAATGCCTGGAGTTGATCTATCCCAACTCAAACGCTGAGCGCGCGGGAAAAGCCGCCCGTGAAACGGTCAGTTGCGTGGACCGCTGGAAGTTTGATTGGCACGTGGTGTATCACTACGAAGACGACGTGCAGCCCATCGTACCGGCTGGGACCATCGTGCACATCATTTCTCTGTTCGACAACACGGCCAGCAACAAGTACAATCCCGATCCGTCGAATCCGGTGGGATTCGGGCAGCGCACCATCGACGATATGGCTTTCGCCTGGCTGAGTTTTTATTACTTGTCGGACGAAGAGTACAAGCAGGCCCTTGCTGAGCGAAAAGCTCAGCCGAAGAAGCTGACCGCGTCCAGCGTTTCGCCTCGATAGACATGCGGATCTGGTTCTCCGTTTTCGCCGGCGTCGCGACGCTTTCCGCGCAGGGCGTTCTCGACCGCCTGCCGCCGGAAACCGGAATTCAGCACGCGTCCGGTCAGAACGTGCAGCCGTTTTTCGAGGGCTGGCAGCGCTATCCCGATGGCTCCATCAGCATGTGGTTCGGGTACCTCAACCGGAACTTCAAGGAGCAGGTAGATGTCCCGATCGGTGCCGACAACTCTTTTGATTCCGGTGGCGATCGTGGACAGCCGACGCATTTCTATCCCCGGCGGCAACAGTTCGTATTTAAGATCGATTTGCCCAAGGACTGGGACAAAGACAAGAAGCTGCTCTGGACGCTGACCGCGCATGGCCGCACCAGCACGGCGGTCGGATGGATGCAGCCGGAATGGGAAGTGGACGACGGGGTCAGGCAGATGAATGTCTCCCTGGGCGCGACTCCGCCGGTCGACCCACCCAACCAGGCGCCCAAGATCACCGGAAGCCCGGATCAAAGCATCGAACTCGGCAAACCGCTAAAGCTGACGGCGTCGGCTACCGACGACGGTCTCCCCAAGGCTCGTGGACCTCGTGGAACGGGCCTCTGGATTCGCTGGATCGTCTTTCGCGCGCCAGGCAATGTTAGTTTCGATCCGGAAAGCACGCCTCGGACGGTTGGCAAACCCGTCGAGCTCAACACCGAGGCGACGTTCAGCGCAGCGGGTGTGTACTGGCTGCGCGCCATCGCCAGCGACGGAATGCTCGAAACCAATCACGACGTCAAAGTGACCGTTACAGCTCCAGCCCGATAGGCGTCGACATCGGTGAATACCTCTATAACCCCAGAAGATTGGATTCCAGCTTGGTATATCCGTGATTCTCCGCCCAAATGTTCAGAGCCACGGTGGCCAGTTCATCCACGACCGGCACGGCATGGCCGTCGCGCGTAAGATCGACGGACTTGATATAGGTCTTGCATCGATCGCAGGCTTCCACGCGCACGTGATCGAATTCCGAGGCCACATAGACTGGCAGCCTCTCCTTATCCTCTTCGCCGCAGTGAGGACACAGCACCCGGCGGAACGCCCATTCGGTGGCACACAACGAACACAGCAGCCACCGCTTCGCTCCGTCGCCTTCGCCGCGCAACACACCGGCGACCGGGCGGGCGCTGCAAAACGGGCAGGTAGCCTCGGAATGTTCCAAATTGATGGTTCCTCGCGAGGCCAGGTGCTCGGCGTACGGCTGCAACAGCACTCGCGCGTAGAATCGGGCCGCTTCGGTCGAGGCAAGATCGTTTCCGGCTGGATCTTCCCAGCATGCCAGCAGCAGCTCCTGCTGCACTTCAGGCGATTGAAGATGCTCTGCGCCAAAACTCGCGAGCGGCTCCGGACCCGTCCGCTGCACTAAATCCATCAGTGCCGGAAAATAGCTCCGCAATACGCCGATGTCGGTTTCGTCTTGTGATCGCAACTCTTCGTAAACCGTTTTCTGCAACCGAGCCAGTTCGACGTAGAAGTTCAGAAGTTCCCTGGCTGCGGGATGCGTCGTGGCGAGGTCGGCGGCCCGGGCGATGCGATCGTCCAGACTCGCTTTCATTCCTTGGAGCCGGATTCGCGCGAGGTTCGCTCGTACCACAGACGATGATGCGTCCGGGCCCATGCGATCGAAACATTCCCGAAAAGCATCGCAGCTCCGCTTCCGGGAACCAGGAACACACTCATGTACACGTGAATAATGAACGCTCCGATGGTGATCAGCGCTCCCGAAACGTGCAGCACGATCGCCAGCGACCGAATCCACGCCACGCCGAACGGAATGTATTCCGGGAACCACATCACCAATCCAGTGATGAGAAGCAAAAACGCCCCGTAGTACATCGCCCAATAGAACAGCTTCTGCCCCGCGTTGAATCGGCCCGAAAGTGGCATCGCTTCGTCGTGATTTTCGGCATATTCCCTGGTGTGCTCCATCCACACCTTGTCCTGCTCGCTCATCTCCATGTCGCGATGCCACACCATGTGCATCCACATTTGAGCGATCACGAAACTGACGCCCACGATAGGATGCCAGAACCGCGACGTGGGCCCGCCGCCCAGCACGTCGGCGATCCAGAACAAATGCGGAGTATAAAACGCGAGCCCGGTCGAAAGGCAGTAGGTGTAGGTCAACGCCGTCAGCCAGTGCATCACGCGTTCGCGATAAGTGTAGCGCTCAATCGCAATGGACTCGCTCATTCCGCGCCCTCCACTTTCTTCGGCCCGAAGCGCACATAATGCGCCGCCGCGCCGAGCAGCCCCGCCACGATCGCGAAATTTCCCAGCCACTTGAGCGGACCCTTCCAGATCCGCACCAGCAGCGGGACATGCGGATCCCTGGGCAACCCGCCGTACGCCTCCGGATCACGGATATCGTGCAGCACATACATCACATGTGTCCCGCCAACGCCTTGAGGATCGTAGAGGCCCGCGTTGGTGTGCGACGTATGCTCGTGAAGCTGGTGCACGCGCTTCTCGGCGAGATCCAGCATGTCATCTTTACTGCCGAAGTGCAGGCAGCCTGTGGGACATGCTTTGATGCAGGCCGGCTCCAGCCCCGCGCCCACGCGGTCCGAACACAACGTGCATTTGTGGACTTTCTTCGTTTCCGAATTGAATTTCGGAATGTTGAACGGGCACCCGGTGACGCAATACTGGCAGCCGATGCAATGCTCCTGTTGAAAATCGACGATTCCGTTGGAGTACTGCACGATCGCGCCATCGGCGGGGCAAGCGCGCAGGCAGCCCGGATCGGCGCAGTGCATGCATTGATCCTTGCGCATCAGCCAACTAAATGTGCCGTCTTCCGCGGTGTGCTCGTTGAAGCGGATCAGATTATAGTAATTCCACGCCGTATCCGGCATGGTTTGGTACGTGTTGTCGAACGTCGTTTCGCGGAACGGGTAGCCGTTCCATTCCAGGCACGCCACTTCGCACGCTTTACAGCCGATGCACGTCGTCACGTCGATCAACTTGCAAACATCGTAATCGCGCGAAGCGTCGCGCCCCGGAACCGGTCCCGCGTGTCCGGAGATGGCTTTGATTTGCAGAGTTCCGTTGCTCATTAGGCCTTCTCCAGCTTCACCAGGAATCCTTTGAATTCCGGTGTGTAGGCATTGGGATCGGTCACCGCCGGCGAAAGCATGTTGGCGATGCTGCGCGGCGCCTTGCCCGCGTCCTCTTGAATCCCGCGGTACCCCTGATGAATGGGGATCCCGATCTGGTAGACCTTCTTGCCGTCGATCGTCATCGGACGGATGCGCTTCGTTACCATCGCCTTCGCGAGATAAGAACCTCGCGCGCTTGAAACCTTGACGTTTTCGCCGCCGCTGATCTTGAGCTCGGCTGCCAACTCGACCGGAATCTCGACAAACATTTCAGGAACCAACTGGACGTTCATCGGATTGTTCTTGGTCCAGTAGTGATAGTGCTCGGTTAAACGATACGTCGTGCAGACCACGGTGAATCCCTGCTCCGGCGTCCCGTACTTGTCCATGTCGGACGTGTACTTCTTGACAACGGGATTATTCGATTGTTTCGAGTGCAGCGGATTCGCGACGGGACTTTCGAACGGTTCGTAGTGTTCCGGGAACGGACCGTCCGCCATTCCCGCCAGCGGCACGAACAAACGTCCCACGCCTTCCGGATTCATGATGAACGGACCCATGTGATCCTTGGGCGGCGAATCGACTTTGAAATCGGGGACGTCGTTTCCGACCCAGCGCTTCTGCGCTTCGTTCCACCATACCTGCTTCCGGTCCGGGTCCCACGGCTTGCCCGAAACATCGCACGACGCGCGATTGTACAGCACCCGGCGATTCGCCGGCCACGACCACGCCCAGTTCGGATAAATTCCCAATCCCGACGGGTCTTCCGTACTGCGACGCTGCGTCTGCGCGCCGGCTTCAGTCCACGATCCGCACCAAATCCAGTTCCCGGACGAAGTGCTTCCGTCGTCGCGCAGCCATGAAAATCCGGGCAGTTGCTGACCGGCCTTCATCACCTGACCCGAGGGTTTGTCTTCCACGTCGCCGAGCGCCTTGCCGTTCAGTTCCTTGGCGACTTCTGCCAGCGAAGGATTCGCCGGATTCGTATAGCTCCACGTCAGATTCAGAATCGGATCCGGAAATTTCCCGCCTTCTTTTTTGTACAGCTCGCGAACCTTCAAAAAGATCCGAGCCAGAATTTCCTGATCCAGCTTGCAATCTCCCGGTGGCGGCACAGCCGCCCATTTCCACTGCAGCCAGCGAGCCGAATTGACGAACGTGCCGTCCTTTTCGGCGAATCCGGCGCCAGGCAGGCGATACACCTCGGTCTTGATGTTCTTCATCTCGTCCGCTGTGATGCCCGGCGAATTCCAGAAGCTGCTGGTCTCTTCCGGATAAATGTCGCAAACCACCAGGAACTCAGCCTTCTTCAACGCGTCGATATTCTTCTGCGAATTCGGCCCGATGGCGACGCCATTCATCCCGAACGCCATGAAGCCCTTCAGCTTGCCCTGGTACATGTCGTCCCAGATATGCGCCCAGGAATATTCGCGGTCCACTTTGGGCAGATACGAATACGCCCAATCGTTACTCTTCGTCGCCGCGTCGCCGTACAGCGATTTCATAAGCGAAACCGCAAACTTCGTGTAGTTTCCCTGGTAATTCCAGGAATCCCACTCGCTTGGCTTGGAAGGCTTGAGCGTGATGCGGTTGGTCCAACCCGTGAAATCTTTGTCATTCGGATTGGGGATCTTCAGATAGCCGGGCAGAGTATCGAAGACTCCGGCTATGTCCGTCGCGCCCTGAATATTCGAATGTCCGCGCAGCGCATTGACGCCGCCGCCGGCGCGTCCCACGTTGCCCATCAGCAGTTGCAACATCGCCGCCGTGCGTATGATCTGCGATCCAAACGTGTGCTGCGTCCAGCCGACCGCATAAATAATCGTCGCGACCTTCTTCACATCGCCGTCCTTGCGAACGGACGTGAACAGATCGGCGGCCTTCACGAACTGATCTTTCGGGATGCCGGTGATTCGCTCCACCATCTCCGGCGTGTAACGCGAATAGTGCTTCTTCAAGAGCTGATACACGCAGCGCGGGTTTTCGAGCGTCGTGTCGAAGGCGACGTTCCCCGGCAACGCCGGAGGCCCTGCGGCAGCAGACCTCGCGTGTCCCGCCTCCTCATAGTTCCACGTGGCCTTGTCGTAAACCTGCGTTGCGCTGTCGAAACCGGAATATAGCCCGTCCTCAGGTAGCTTGAATCCTTCCTTGATAACGAAGGGCGCATTGGTGTAGTTGACCAGATATTCCTTGGCGACGCGCCCATTCTCCAGCGCGTAATGAATCAAGCCGCCCAGAAACGCGATATCGGCTCCCGCGCGGATTTGCAGGAACATATCCGCTACCGCCGCCGTGCGCGTAAATCTCGGATCCACCACGATCATCTTCGCGTTGCGCACGCGCTTGGCTTCCACCGGCCATTTGAATCCACACGGATGGTTCTCCGCGGGATTGCCGCCCATGATCAACATCATGTCGGTGTTCTTGATGTCGACCCAGCCATTGGTCATCGCGCCGCGTCCAAATGTGGGCCCCAAACTGGAGACCGTTGGACCGTGTCAAACCCTGGCCTGATTTTCTATATATGTCAGCCCCATGCTGCGCATGGTTTTGACCACCAGATAATTGAACTCGTTGGTGTCGGTGCAACCACCGGTGAACGCGACAGTTTCCAGACGATTCACTTCGCGACTCTGCGCGTCGGTGGTGATAAACGTTTCGTCGCGGGTCTTCTTAATATGCCGGCCGATCTCTTCAAACGCGCGGTCCCACTCGATGTCTTCCCAATGGTCGGAACCCGGCCGCCGCACCTGCGGTTTCAGCAGACGCCGCTCGTTCATGATGTCCTGCATCAGCGACGAGCCCTTGGGACATAACGTCCCGCGATTGATGGGGTGGTCGGGGTCGCCTTCGACGTGCACCACCTGAGGCGTGACGTTCTTGGCCTTATCGCCGATCGTGTGAATAATGACGCCACAGCTGACCGAGCAATACGGACACGTGGAACGCGTCTCCGTGGTCCGCGCGATTTTCAGTTCCGCGGCTTGGGCGTATGCCGGTTTTAAATTGAAACCCAGGACGGAAGCCACCACGGCACCCGTTCCAGTCGTAAGGAAGTTTCTTCGAGTCGGCTGCACAAGGACTCCTTTCGGGTTTCGCGCTCTTTCGGCGCGTGTCGAACAATTAGATTACACAAATCCGCGTGTGCGTAGTCAAGGCCTATTCTTAAAATTCGATTTCCGCCTTTTACTAGGATGCTAACTTCGCTTCGAAAGTTTCGCTTTCACGGTGCGCCGATCCAGTCCCAGGCGGCGTGCCGTGGCCTCGTAACTACCGGTGATCCGGTAAACTTGCGCAGCGTAGTGAGACAGTACTTCGTCCGCCGTCAGCTCCCCGGCGTGGAAACGAATCGTGAACGTATCTTCGTGCGCCACTGGACGCTCCGCGATCGGGAGGTAGGAGCGGCGGATGATGACATTGCGGACGCACTGCTCCAACTCGCGAAAGTTGCCGGGCCAGGTGTAACCGGCGGGCAGATGCGTATCGATCCATTCCTCGACTTCGGGCAGGCATCGCTCCGCCTCATCGCCGACGGTGCGCAGCGTCATGTAGTGGAGCAACTCGCGCAAAACTCCGGGGGAATCCTGGATCTGATCGGCCAGTGAGGGCGTGTGGATCAGGTCCGCGCAGAGCCGGTAGTACAGATCCTCGCGGAACCGGCGGGCATGGATCTCCGACGGCAGATCGCGATTGGTGGCGGCGATCAGTTTGCCTTTAAATTCTCGCGTCGCGGTATCGCCGACGGCCGAGAAACGGCGAGTTTCGATCACGCGAAGTAACTTGACCTGTAGCGATAAATCCATTTCCCCGAGTTCGTCGAGGAACACCGAGCCGGTTGAAGGACACGCTTCGAGCCAGCCTTTGCGATCGCCAACGGCGCCTGTAAACGAGCCGCGGCGGTGTCCGAACAGTTCCGATTCGATCAGCGCGGGCGAGAGCGCGGCGATGTTGATGGGGAGGAACGATTCGTTGGGCGAGTCGGCGAACTCCATGCGCTCCGCATCGAAAGGGATGTAGCGCGACCCTGCGATCGCGCGTGCGATCAGCTCTTTCCCAGTGCCGGATGGCCCTGTGATCAGGGTCGGAAACTCGCCCATTTTGCGATACAGAGTCCGGCGGTAGCGGCGCATATCGTGTGTGAAGATCGATTGCCAGATGCTGGCGCGCAGCGCGGCGGTCGGCATGGAGTTTCCGATGATGTAGTCGTAAATGTGATGGAACGCCCGCTGAATCTGACGGAAGCAAGCGAACACGTGGGCCGGATCGAGATCGCTGCGAAACTGTTTTTCGGGGATGTGGCACAGGCGATTCCAATCGGCGAGGAAATCGCGATAGAAACCGTATTTCCCATGCCCCGAAACAAGGTGATCGTAATAGCGCTGGTACAGCAAGCCATGGACGCATTCTTCGTAAATCGCCAGCTCTTCCGCGCTCGTTTCTGAGGCTGCGCTGAGGCGCGCGCGCATGGTTTCGATTACGCTGGGGAGTTTTTGATGGAGCCGCACCACGTTGGGACGGGTCGTGTCGGGATCGTTAACGGAGACGCTCCAAATGGGTCCGCCCGCGACGAAATCAGGGCCGAGCGCGGCACGTTCAAGCTCGACACGCTCCGGCGTAAACGGGTTGCAGTAGCCCAGGCGGGCGACCGAGGCGAGAAATCGATGTTCGGACCGACTGAATACAGTCATACATTTAATGTACATAGACGCACATACAATGTATAGCCGTCGGCCTAATGGAGACAGTAGATGTTCGTAAGTATATGAATCTAAAAAGTACAGTGCGCGGCGCATCAGCTGCACTAAAGAGGGCATGGATAAGCAAACTGCAACAACTGGATACGGCTCGCTGATGCGGGACGGCGCCTTCCAATCTTTCTTGTGGACGCAGTTCCTGGCCGCATTCAACGACAACGTATACAAGATGATCGTCTCGGTGGGCGCGGTGGAGCTCGCCGCGAATCAGATGCTGGGCGCGCGGTACCTGGCTTTGTCGGGCGCTGTCTTCGTGCTGCCGTTTTTGCTGTTCGCAGGATACGCGGGACAGATCGCGGACCGCTTCAGCAAGACGCGCGTGTTGCAGATCACCAAAGCCTTCGAGATCGTGATCATGGCCGTCGGCATGTTGGCGCTGGCGGCGCGGAGCGTGGAGTTGCTGCTGGTGGTGCTGTTCCTGCTTGCGATGCAGGCGAATTTCTTCAGCCCGGCCAAGTACGGAATTCTGCCGGAGATGCTCAATGAAGCGCAACTCACGCGCGCCAACGGCATGCTGGAGCTTTCCACGTTCGCCGCGATCGTTCTGGGTACCAGCGTAGGTTCCTTTCTGTTTGCGCGCTGGAAGGATGAGCCGTTGACGCTGGGAGCGATGCTGCTTGGAATCGCAATCGCCGGATCAATTACCAGCATTTTCATCCGCAAAGTTCCAGCCTCGGGAGCGAGTGAGCTGTTCGCTTGGAATCCGTTCCAGGAAGTATGGGCGGGCGCGAAACGGCTGCGTGGGGATCGGGCCATGTGGCTGACCGTGGTCGGAATCTCCTATTTCTGGTTTCTGGGCGCGCTGTTTCAGATGACCATCATCCTGCTGGGCAACGAAACCATGCATCTTTCGGACATGCATACAGGATTGTTGGTGACGGCGCTTGCCGTTGGAATCGGCCTGGGCAGCCTCGCGGCGGGATGGCTCTCCGGCGATCGGATCGAGATCGGGCTGGTGCCGTGCGGCGCGGCGATGCTGGGCGTCTGCTCGATTCTGGTCGGCTGTGCGCATTCGGTTGGCGCGATCGGGACCTGGCTGGTCGGCGTGGGATTTTCCGGCGGTCTGTTCATCGTCCCATTGAACGCGTACTTGCAGGAACGCGCCGGAGCACATGAGAAAGGCCGGCTACTGGCGACCAACAATTTCCTCAACATGATCGGCGTGATCGCCGCGTCGGGTACTCTGTACCTCCTGCACGACATGCTGCATTGGAAGCCGGCCGCAATGCTGATCGCGCTCGGCGTCGTTACGCTGGTCAGCACGGTATACATCGTTTGGCTGTTACCGGCCGCGCTGGTGCGCTTGGTAGTCTGGGGGTTCACACAAATCTTCTTCCGGATTCGCATCGTGGGCGCGGAGAATTTGCCGAAAACGGGCGGAGGGCTGCTGGTCTCGAATCACGTGTCGTATGCGGATGCGATTCTGATCGGCTGCACCACGGACCGGTTCATCCGATTCCTGATGTGGCAGCCGCTGTATGACAACCCGTGGCTGCGGCCGTTCTGCCGCTTGTTCGAAACTATCCCGCTGCCTACGAATGCTCCGAAGGAGTCGCTGCGGGCTCTCCGGAACGCCCGGCAAGAGGTCGTGTCGGGGAACCTGGTCGCCATTTTTCCAGAGGGGGGGCTGACCCGTACGTCGCACGTGAAGCCGTTCGAGCGCGGCGTCGAAGTGATCCTACGCGGCCTGGAATCGACGCCGGTCATTCCGGTTTATCTGGACGGCTTGCATGGACACGCATTGAGCACCAAGCGCGGGGCCTGGAAACTGCGGCATCCGGTGACCATCTACATCGGGGAGCCGATGGCCCGCCGAGTCACGGCCGAGTCGTTGTATCAACGGGTTCTCGAACTCGGTAGCGCCGCGGCGGAGTGCAGGAAAGACCGGCATGCGACGCTCTCTTATCGCTTCGTGCAAGCGGCGAAAAAGAATTGGACGGCCACCGCGCTGGCGGATTCAACCGGTAAGCGACTCAGCTTCGGGAACGCGTTGACGGCGTCGCTTCTGATGCGGAAGTGGATCGAGAAGAATTGCGCGGACTCGCAAAATATCGGTCTGCTGCTGCCGGCCAGCGCTGGCGGAGCGATCGCGAATCTGGGAGTCGCGCTGGCTGGAAAGACTGCCGTGAATCTGAATTTCACGGCGGGTGACGAAGCGATGGGGCACGCCGTCGAACGCTGTGGGATTAGGGTAGTAATCTCCTCCCGCGAGTTCCTGGAGAAAATCAAAACTGCGCCGTTACCGGGCACGGTCTTCATCGAGGATGTGATGTTGGGAATCTCGCCACTGGCGAAGTTGACTGCGGCGACCATGGCCCTCATGGCTCCCGTGCGGTATCTCGCCGGAGCGGCGAAGCCCGACGATACGGCTGCAATCATTTTTTCGAGCGGCAGTACCGGAACGCCTAAAGGCATCATGCTTTCGCACTGGAACCTGCTGGCGAACATCGAAGCAACCGCGCAAGTGTACGCGGTCGGTCCCACCGACTGCATGCTGGGCGTGCTGCCGTTCTTTCACTCGTTCGGCTATACCTACACGCTATGGTTTCCGGTGGTTAACGGCTTCAAGGCCGTATTTCATCCGAATCCGACGGATGCCAAGGCCATCGGCGAGCTTGCGGCAAGCCATCGCCCGACTCTGTTCCTTTCGACGCCGACATTCTGCCTGAGCTATTTGCGCAAGTGTACTCGCGAACAGTTCGCCAGCATTCGCTACCTGTTGGTGGGCGCCGAAAAGCTGCGGCCGGCGCTGGCTGAGGCGTTCGAATCGAAGTTCGGCATCACCCCGTTTGAAGGTTACGGATGCACCGAAATGGGTCCAGTGGTTTCGGTCAACTGCGCCGGCGCGCATCAACCTGGCACGGCTGGGCGTATGCTGCCGAACGTCTCGGCGCGAATCGTAGATCCGGAGACACTCGAAGCGGTTGACGCCGGAGAAACCGGGCTGCTTCTGGTGAAAGGCTCCAGCCGCATGATTGGTTACATCGGTGAACCTGACAGAACCGCAGCTTCACTCGTGGACGGCTATTACGTGACCGGCGACCTGGCGCGTTTCGATGCGGAAGGATTCCTGCATATCGTCGACCGGCTGTCGCGGTTCAGCAAAATCGCCGGCGAGATGGTTTCCCATCTGAAGGTGGAGGAAGCCGTGCGCGAGATTGTGGGCGAACATGCGTGCGCCGTCACCGGGATTCCCGACGACCAGCGCGGCGAGCGGCTGGTGGTTCTTTACACTCACCCCGAAGTGACGCCCGCGGAGTTGTGGCAACAATTGTGCGCGTCACGTTTGCCGCGTTTGTGGGTTCCGAAGCGCGAGGATATTCACGTTGTCGATTCGATTCCAACTTTGGGAACCGGAAAGCTCGATCTGCAGCGGGTGAAGCAGCGTGCCGCGGAGATTTCGGCTCGCGCGGTGGCCGTGTGATATGGCGCAGAGTCACCGGATGTGGGCGACGGCGGTGCTCGGTGTGGTTCCCGCGATGATTTTAGCGGCGGCGTTGTTCGTGCCACCGGTGGCGCAGGATCCGCGGTATCACGATTTCGCGGATCAGCGGACGATTTGGGGCATTGCGAATTTCTGGAACGTGGTTTCAAACGCGGCGTTCCTGGTGACGGCGGCAGTGGGGGCGCGCGTGCTGCGGTCGACGTCGGCGTTCACAGAGGATTGGGAACGTACCGCGTATTGCACGCTGCTTGTCGGGACCATCCTGGTCGCGTTCGGCTCGGCGTACTACCATCTGCAGCCGAATTCGGAAACGCTATTTTGGGACCGGCTCCCCATGACCATCGTATTCATGTCGCTATTTGCGACGACCATTGGGGAACGAATCGGCATGTCCATCGGCTGGCGGAGCTTCCTTCCACTCCTGCTGGTCGGGGCGCTGTCAGTGGTTTACTGGAAACTCTCAGGCGACCTTCGGTTCTATGCGATCGTCCAGTTCTACCCCATGCTGGCGATTCCGGTGTTGCTGATTTTCCGGCCACCGCGATATACGGCGGGAGGCGGGATTTTCGCGATGGTGATTTTGTACGCCGTGGCCAAGGCGCTTGAACTCTTCGATCGCGATTTGAGCTGGTTCTCGCCGGCTGGCGGCCATCCATGGAAGCATGTGGTTTCCGCAGCGGCCTTGCTTTGCTACATGGCCGCCTTGGGCAAAAGACGAAATCTCGGCGAGTTGGTGGCCCACATCCGCTCTAAGACCAATGCCGTTCGGGTCCTTCCATACAGCCGTTCGAGGTGAAAAAGCCTACCTTCGCCGCAAAACCCGACCGATCCGGTCCTATTTGTTGTATATTGGGAGTGGGTTCGACGCCAGCAGGGTTTGGACTCCTAGATGCAACTCGTTGTCGTAGGCTAGGAGGCACAAACATTGACTTGGAACGGGAACTTCTGGACATTGGGGTTCAACCTGCAAATGAGTTTCAAGAAGAAAGTCACGGCACTGAAACGCGCCGCCAGGAATTTAACGGAACTCAAGCGTGGAGAATCCGGAATTCTCGATCGTCTGGACCTGCCCGAAGACGACGCCCGGCGACTGATGGAGCTGGGTTTTATCCCCGGTCACGCCGTGGTTCCGGCACATTCAGCGCCAGGAGGAGATCCAAGAGTGTTTCGAGTCGATGGATCTGAGGTCGCGCTGCGGCGGGAGACTGCTTTGCGGCTGCTGCTGCGTTAAGGATCATCATGGGTGATTGCCACGGCTGTCCTGCGGCGACGATCACGCTGCCTCCGCCCCAAACGCGGCGTCAGATCGTGGCGATTGTCGGACCGCCGAACTCCGGCAAATCGACGCTGTTCAACCGCCTGACCGGGTTGCGCCAGAAAGTCGCGAATTTTCCAGGCGTCACTGTCGAACATCGCATGGGGCGCGTGAAACTCGACGGCGACCGCGAAGTCTTCGTGGTCGATCTGCCGGGAGTTTACAGCTTGAGTCCGCGTTCTGAAGACGAGCGCGTGACCCACGACGTCCTCACCGGGCAGATGAAAGAGCTGCCCAAGCCGGACGCGGTTCTGCTGATTCTCGATTCGACTAATCTCAGCCGTCACCTGGTTCTCGCGGCGCCGGTGCTGAGTCTAGGGTTGCCGACGCTGGTGATCCTCAACATGGCGGACGATCTGGCGGGCCGTGGCGGCGAGATCGATTCGGCAGAGCTGGCCATGCAACTGGGCTCGCCGGTAGCGTTGGTGAGCGCGGCGAAAGGCGCCGGCGTCGAAAAAGTATTTCAGTTTCTGGCCGGGACCACGCGGGGCGCTGCGAAGCAAAAGCCGTTGATGGAATTGCCGGTGATCCAGGATATCCCCAAATGCCGGGCGTGGGCCGCACACGCCGGCAATAAAGCCGGATATCACGCGCCTGCACCGCCAATATGGACGCGGCGGTTGGACCGGGTTTTTCTGCACCCAATCGTTGGCCCTCTCGTGTTTTTGCTGGTCGTCGTCGGCGTTTTCGAAACCATCTTCAGCGGCGCGAAACCGATCATGGACGCGATGCAGAACGGCGTTCAGTGGCTGGCGCAGCACATTGGCGCGTTGCTGCCGAACGACGCGCTGCGATCGCTGGTGGTCGATGGAGTCATGAAGGGCGTGGGTTCCGTGGTCGTCTTTCTGCCGCAGATTCTGTTGCTGTTCCTGTTTATCGGAATCCTGGAGGATTCCGGCTATCTCGCTCGGGCCGCGCTGATCGCGGATCGGACCATGGCGCGTTTCGGGCTGCAAGGGAAAAGCTTCATTCCGCTCCTTTCCGCCTACGCGTGCGCGGTTCCGGCGATCATGGCGACGCGAACTATCGAGAACAAACGCGACCGCATTGCCACCATTCTGATCGCCCCCTTCATGACCTGTTCGGCGCGACTGCCGGTGTACACCTTGCTGATCGCGGCGTTCTTTCCGGAGCGGCCTGTAATGGCGCTGCTGGGGCTGTATGCGATCGGATTTCTGGCCGCGATCGTGACGGCGAAGCTGCTCAAATCGACGGTGCTTAAAAGCACGCGCTCCTCGTTCATGCTGGAAATGCCTCCTTACCGGTGGCCCACATTGCGTTCGCTGGGCTTGCGGCTGGTGGACCGCTCCAAAGTCTTTCTTCGCCGCGCAGGAACGGTGATTCTGGCGGTCGCTGTCGTGATCTGGGTGCTGGGCAGTCTTCCACTAGTCAACGGGAAGCCGCCGGAGATTCAGCACAGCATCATGGGATCGATCGGCCACGTCGTGGAGCCCGCGATTCGTCCACTGGGATTCAACTGGAAGATCGGCATCGGATTGATCACGTCGCTGGCGGCACGCGAAGTCATCGTCGGGACACTGGGCACCATCTACGGAATGGAAGGAACCTCGCAATCGACCGGCTTGCAGCAGGCGTTGCGACAGGACCTGACTCCGGGCGGTGCGGCCGCACTGCTGGTGTTTTTCGCCTTCGCGATGCAATGCATGTCGACCATTGCCGTCGTCCGGCGCGAAACCGGAGGCTGGACGTGGCCCGCGGTGCAGTTCGCCTATATGACGTTGTTCGCCTACACCTTTGCATTCATCACGAATCGAGTCGTGACGTACTTTTTGTAAACGAAGAGTACCAACGTTCTGGAACCACCATGCCCGGCGGTCCATCCCTGGCCGCAGCCGAGGCTGTCATGCTGAGTCATGAGAAATCCAGGCCGCCTCGCCGTTTGGGGACTGCTTTGGCTGGCATTTTCCGCTGCCGTTTTCGCCACCACTTGATCCACCACGTAACCGCCTGAGGGATTGTTACCATAGGGCGTGCGCAACGTGATCATTATCGGTTCGGGCTGCGCCGGCAACACCGCCGCCATCTATGCTGCCCGGGCCAATCTAAAACCTCTGGTCGTGGCCGGACATGAACCCGGCGGCCAGCTTTCCATCACCACTCTGGTCGAGAATTTTCCGGGGTTTCCGGAAGGGATCGACGGCCCCGACTTGGTCGACAACATGAAAAAACAGGCCGAGACGTTCGGAGCCGAGTACGTCCACGGAACTGTGACTGAGGCCGATCTTTCCAAACGCCCGTTCCGCTTGAACATTGACGGCGAGTGGCAGGAATCACTGACGCTGATCATCGCCTCCGGAGCTTCAGCGCGCTGGCTGGGATTGCCCAGCGAGCAAAAGCTGATCGGACACGGTGTCAGCTCCTGCGCGACGTGCGATGGCGCGTTTTATCGCGATCGCAAGGTCATGGTGATCGGCGGCGGGGATACGGCCATGGAAGAAGCCAATTTCCTGACGCGCTTCGCCTCCGAGGTGACACTGGTCCACCGGCGCGATCAGTTTCGCGCGTCGAAAGTCATGCTGGACCGGGCGCGCGCCAATCCGAAGATCAAATTTCTTCACAACACCGTGGTCGACGAGGTTCACGACGCTTCGAAGAACGAAGTGACCGGAGTGCGGCTGCGGCAGGCCGATCCGGAAAAGGTCTGGGACCAGGAAGTCCACGGCTTCTTTGTCGCCATCGGCCATATTCCCAACACCAAACCGTTCACGGGGCAGATCGATCTCGATCGTGACGGTTATATCGTGAGCCACGGTGGAGCGCAGACCAACATCAAAGGTGTGTTCCACGCCGGCGATGTGCAGGATCGCGCGTATCGCCAAGCCATCACCGCCGCCGGAGCCGGCTGCATGGCGGCGATCGAGGCGGAGCGGTTCTTAGAAGCCGAAGGGCACTAAGTACTGAGTCGTTTATGGCTTCTTCTTGGTAGCCGGACTCTTCGACGGGTTCTTCGCCGGGCTCTTCTGAATCCAGGCGTCCAGCGTTTGCCATCCGCCGCCCGAGCAGTCGCTAGCGGGGCACACTTCAAACTTGTAGATCGGATGGAGTTCCCAGAGCGACGCGCGGTGAGGATCGCCCGCCTGAGATTTTCCGTCCACGCACGGGCTATGGCTGGAATCGAAAAATAATTGCCCGGTAATCCGCACCGGAAGATGTTGGAACGCCACCGCCTGCAGGTTGGCCGGGTTCCACGAATCCGGACGGTGATGTGGGCTCATTTCCGCCACCACGCTTTCACATTCATTGCCGTGGACCTGGCTGATGTCGCCGACAATCGAAATGTGAATATCGTGGTCCATGGTCTCCGTTTTGTCGGGAAAAGTTGGGCCGCAGTTCACCGCTTCCTTACCCTCCTGACGAGCGATAAAAACATAGCCCTGAAGCACCCGTTGCTGGCCTTCTCCCATCGCCTTCAAAGGAGTGCGGTCGGTGGTTGGACCGGACTTGCCGAAGTTGATCGCTGGGTTGCTTTCGACGTCGGCCTGCATCGCGACCATTTTTGCCACAGTGATCGATGGGTCGGCTGGAGCAACCGCGCAAAAGTTATTTTTTGCTTTGTTTTGTGTCGTTTCCGGAGCCTTTTGATTGGCTTCGCCGCTCAAGGGACACTGCGCGTCAATCGGCGCCACAGTGGTGGGAGCAGGCGAGGGAAAGAAGGGTTTGGTGCAACCAGCGCTAAACTTCGCTTGAGCTTTTGCAACCGTGGTAAGCAGCGATACGCCCGCTATTACGAACGCAATGCGGGCATAGCGATTCTGGAACATTCGGCACCTCCAAGAGATACTGAAATCCGTCAGGAAATCATATCATTGGTTGCCGAATTTTGTTGAAACTCAGTTGCTATTTCTGGGGCGCTCGAACTTCTGGTTGATATACTTCTCGGCCTCGGCCAGCGCCCCGTAGGTGTTATCTTTGGTGCGCAGGGCTTGCCGGTATTCGTTGACCGCGCGGTCGCGCTGATCGCTGATATCGAAGATCTTACCCAGGTTAATGTGGGCCCAAACCTCGGTCCATTTCGGATCCAGATCGCCGTTGAGCGTCTCGCGATATTCGTTCGCGGCCTGCTGCCAGTTCTGCTCCAGGAACCAGATTTCCCCGACGCGGTAATGGGCCAGCGAACTGTTTCGAGTCACTTCCAGCGCCTTTTGATACTCTTTCAGCGCCTCGGAGTATTCACCGACTTGCGTGAACTGCTCGCCACGCCGGATCGCAACGGCGACTCGCGTCGGATTATCGAAGTGCAGCACCTGGTTATCCGGATCGAGCGTGATCCCCTTCGGCTTGCCGAACGATTCCACCGCGAATTCAGAAGACGTGCCCACCACTTCGATCTTCTTATTCTCCGGATTCCCTTCGGTTTCCACCTTCAGATCGATGGGCATGCGGAACAAATCCAGATCCTGCGTGATCTTGCCCATCACGCGGAATCCTTTCTGCGTGCGGAACACGGTGTATTCCATTTTGAATTCAGGAGCGCCGCTGGATTCGATCCACTCGGTGAAGAACCAGTTGATAGGCTGGCCTCCGAACTCTTCGGCGAGTTTCCGGACGTCGTCGGTGGAAATAGACTTCCACGTAAACCGCTCGGGAATGGCTTTCAGGACTTTCGAAAACGCATCGTCACCGATGACGTTCCGCAGCATGTTCAGCACGGCGGCGCCTTTGCCGGCGGTGGCGGCCCAGAATTCGGGCGAATAGTCCTCCAGCCGCGCGGCTTGAATCAGCGGCGGCTGTTCCACCGTCAACGCGGCGATATAGCTATCGCGCACTTCAGTAGCGCGGGCTCCCGGACCATTCACGTGTTCGGCATAGAGGAATTCCGCGTAGCGAGCCAGACCGTTTTCGATCCATTCGTGGTTTCGCGTGGCAGGGGAAACCAGCACGCCCCACCATTGTCGAGCAACTTGGTTCGCCACCAAATCCGCGTTTACAGCCTTGCCGATTCCGTGCGGCGAAAAGAACAGAACGCCCGGCGCGGCGTAGCCGTTCGGAGTCCCGTCCTCAGTCTCGATCACAGTCAGGTCTTTTCTCGGTGGAAGTCCATAAACGGAGGCGAAAAACGCCATGGCCTTGCTGATTTCCTCGCCGTACGCCTGCACCATATCGGCGGATTGGCGCATGTAGAAGCGCGTGGTCACGCCGCCCACAGACACCGGTTTAGGCTCGCCACGCACCACCGCGAAGCTGCCTGGAAACGACGCCTGGCTGAATCGGAACCGGTAGGAAGCCATGCCCGCTGGAGCCGTTTCCGGGGTCGGAATATCGCTCGCCACCACCTTGAAGCCCGACGGCACGGTGACCTTGAGATCGGAGCTGAAGCGGTCCACCGTATAATCGTTCACCGGGAACCAGCGCGCTGGGTACATGAAATAGGCGAAATCGGGATGAATCGCCGCGAACTTGATTCCGAACACCGGCGATTCCTCGCCGCCGGTGATTTTGCCGTCGTAGATAAATGTGAGCGCGGCGGGCTTTCCTTTGGGCAGCGTTTGCGGAAGATTCAACCGCACCATCATGTCCGCCTGCGAGCGCGACGCAGGAACTTGCCGTCCGTCTTCATCCAGAACTTTGGATAAGCTGAGCGAATTGTTCAATTCGAATGCGACCGAGGAGGTGTCGTCGAGCGGGATGAAGCGGACCAGCGCTGTGGCATTGATGGTCTGTGCGGCCGGATCGATGCGCGCGTCGATGAGATAGTTCTGCACGTCGATGCGTGAACGGTTCCGATCCTGCGCAGTCGCGGCGACGGCCAGGAGCAGCCCCAGGCTAAACAGCTTGTACGGTTTCTTTGCTCTCACTGAACACCTTTTCAATCCACTCAGCCGCGAGTTCCATCGGCTCGCGATCCGACGCCAGCTTTCGCGCAACCTCAGCCAGATCGCCGCGCATCGCGTTGCGAGCCTCCGGGTTTCCCAGAAGGTGCCCGGCTTCAGCCGCGATCCGCTGCGCCGTCATCTGGTCCTGGATCAGCTCCGGCACAATCCGCCGGCCAGCCACCAGGTTGACCATCGAAAGGAACGGCGCGCGAACCAGCCTCCGCCCCAACATCCAACTTAACGCGTTTACCCGGTAAAAGGTCACCATGGGCACGCCGAGCAGGGCCGCCTCAATCGTCACTGTCCCGCTGGCCGCAAGTGCCACCTCCGCATGCGCGAGCGCATCCCAGGTTGATCCTTCCATTACTTGGATGGATGATCCCCGAATGCGTTCCCAAAATGTGGATCGTTCGAGACCAAAACCCGGAGGCAGCGCAAGGACGTATGTATATCCCGTACCAATGTGCCGCACAGCATCCAAAAGGATGGGCATATGACGCTCCACCTCGCCATGCCGGCTCCCAGGAAGCAAGGTGACGATCGGCCGGTCGGGCAGGTTGAACTTGCCGCGGAAACCGGCACTGGTCATCGACGGGCGTACGATTCGGGCCAGCGGGTGGCCGATATAAGTGGTCGGGACGCCGCGGCTCTGAAAGAACTCCTGCTCGAAGGGGAAGATGCAGAGAAGGCGCTGGATGGTCCGCTGCATCGTCGTGACGCGGCCTTCACGCCAGGCCCAGGCTTGCGGAGCGATCAGGTAAACCACCGGGATCCCCTGGCGCTTCAACTTTTTAGCGAGCCGCAAGTGAAAATCGGGAGAATCGGTCAAAACGGCCAGATCAGGTCTATCCATTGCCGCCGCGCGAACCAGCTTGCGGAATTCGCCCCAGATCCGTGGGATGTGCACCAGCACTTCGACCAGCCCGACCACTGCCAGCGAACTTGTGTCGACTACCGCGCGGACTCCTGCCGCCTGCATGCGGGGGCCGGCGCATCCGAAAAACTCGACCTCGGGATGCCGTGCGCGAATCGCTTCCACCACGCGCGAGGCATACAGGTCGCCCGAGGCTTCACCGGCCGAGATCAGGATGCGCACCTGAAAACAGTGTCACGCAAAAGACGCAAAGAACGCAAAGAATCATGATTGCCAAGACGGTTCAACAACCCGAGAAGGTTCCGGGCTTGCTCGAACAGGCGTCCATCGCGGCCCGTCCATCCGATTTTCGACTGGAACAACAGACCCTTCCGAACAATGAACTTGCCGTTGAGGTCCAAAATCTCAATCTGGAAGATGCCGTCGGCCGCCGAGCTCCTTCTCGGGCGCAATGGGCACCGCGCCCACGCAGCTTGTAGGAGGCCGTGCGCCACAGGTAGGCTCTCGGCCCCACCTGAATGGTTATGGGCTCAGGCTCGATAAGTCGTTCGCCCAGCGCGCCGGTGACGGCATCCGCATCCGCCCGGTGGTATCTGAAGCGCACCTCCGCTTCCTTCACGCCAGCGTAAAAGTGCTTCCTCAGGGTCCGCACCACCAGACCTGGCAGCACGCGGAGCATCGGAAATGTTTCAGGGTTAAACTCGTCCGGCAGCAGCGGTCCCATCGTTCCACCTTATTATTCTGGGTATCAATCAGTTGTAGCGTCCGCGCAGTGCATTCCGCAACGCTTCTCGCCAATTGCTACAGTGAGGCGGGGAATCTGCCTCGATGCAGCCGCCAGACGTTACTTTTTACCGATATTTCCAAACGGTTCCGCGCCCGCGGGGACTCGACCATATTAAGGGACGGCAGGATCTCGATGTGCTCCCGGCGGACTTGCGGACGTTTCTCGCGGATACCCAGAAGGCTTTCAATCACTCTTTCACCCTCGCGGAAACCCCGATGGCGGAACTGGGACGCCCTTTGGTGCCATATCTGGATTATCTGGATTCCCCCGAGGAATGTGCCCACGCTTTTGAATCCGAGGGCTATCACTTTATCGGCATCTCCATCCCGATGATCGAGCGGTTAAGGGATTCCGCCGAACGTCTCCTGAGGACCGAGCAAGTCGTCGCTTTACTCAGCATTCCCGCTGGCTACGTGAATCGGCACAATGCGATCGGCGGAATACTCACCATCAAACTTCTCTTCATTACTGCGCACGAATTCGGGCATCACTTGTGGGGTCACGCATCAGATTTCAGGCCGGAGGGTTGGAACGGCGTCGAGGATACCGGCGGAAACGGGGCATTGGAACAACAGGCGGAGGAGAACGTCGCCGACAGTTACGCCGTTTATCTCGCGCTCGGCTCGCTGATCGATGGGCCGCAAGGTAGACAGGTTCTGGAAATGCTGGGGCACCACTCGCCGCCAGACGCGGACGCCGTCCTGCTATCGGCGCTGCTGCTTTCCGCCTTCAGTTTTTTCTCCGCAAAATCCGGGCATTCCCTCGATGCAAAGACCGTCTACGGACTGAGTCACCCGCCTGCATTTGCGCGGGTTAACGGAATCGTCCAGACCACGCGAGTCTGGTGCCAGCAGTCCCGCCCCCAGCTCAATGAGTGGCTCACGCAGGAACGACTCGAAGCGATCATGAGCGCCGAGGAAAGCTCTCGCCCGGGCAGTGAGGGTTTATGGGCTCGCCAGATTGAGTTCTTCGGGTCGGCTGATGGGGCGGAATATTTCAAGCGCCTGGGCGAACAGCTTTCCCGCATGCCGCCGCCGGGAATCAAGGCGAATTGATAACGTTGATGCATCCCCGTCGAAGTGGCGCTCTGGCCGGATTACGCGTCACTCGGAGAAAGCGCTGCTGAACACCGAATGGGATCAGGAACGGCAAGCGCTATCCACTTTGACGCGTTGTCGCCTACCCGCCGAAGTGGCTCCACAAGTCAGCACGCGCCGGACGCTACCGGCATAAAGTGGCTTTACGTACGTGAACGCGTTGGCTTGCGGTCAACCCGGGAAAAGCGGCCATTGTTCTTCGATCGGACGTTACTGCTGTGCCGACGTGGCGCCGCTCCCCGAGCCTTTGTTCTTTAGGTACTTGTCGTACCAACCGAGATACCGCTCATAGCGATCCCGAACGTAGCTGGGGCGCGTGATGCCGTGAAACTCGTTCGGATAGATGATCATCTGCGTGTCGATCCCCAGGCTCCGCAAAGCCTGGTACATCTGCTGGCCGCCCTGGATGGGGACGTTGAAATCGCGTTCGCCGCCCAGAAACATAGTCGGCGTCTTGATCCGGTCGGCATGCAAGAATGGATAGGACATCTTCACGTACGCGTCCCAACCGTCCTTGGTCCACGGCGGACCGATTTCGTTGTCGTACTGAATAATGTACTGATCGGTTCCATAGAAGGACACGGTGAACGCCGTGCCCGCGCCGCTGGTGGCGGCCTTGAAGCGCGTATCGGTGGCGATCATGTAGTCGGTCAGGATGCCGCCATAGCTCCAACCGCCGACGCCCATCTTATCGGGATCGGCGACACCCATCTGGATCACGTGATTCACACCGGCTTCCAGATCCTCCACTTCGTAGTGGCCCCAGTCGGCTGAAATCGCTTTCTGGAATTTCGATCCGCGGCCGTCGCTGCCGCGATAATTCACGCGCAGCACGGCGTAGCCGTTCGCCGCAAAGTACTGCGCTTCCTGGCTGAGCGAGTGCGCGTCCTGTCCTTTGGGACCTCCGTGGATCCGCAGCAGGAATGGAACCTTGGTGCCCGCCTGATAGCCGACGGGATAAGTCAGCAGCCCGTGAACTTCGGTGCCGTCTTTACTCTTGAATTTCACTTCTTCGGTTTTGCCCCACTCGATTTCGGCCATCAAATCGTCATTCACGTGCGTGAGTTGGTGGAGCGCCTTGCCGTCGAACGCGTAGATCTCGTTGTGCTTCGTGTCACCGCCGGACATAACCACAGCGCATGCCCCAGCGGCGTGGCGCGGTCCAAGCACGACCGGCTTTGCGAACAGCGGCTGGGCATGTCCGTCATTAATTGGGATCCGTGCCCCATACACCGACATATCATCGGTCACGGTCAGGAAAATCGATTTCGCATCGTCGCTCCACCGTGGAGCCGAGACGCCGCGATCCAGTTCCAGGCCCGCCTTCACCAGCGTCGGTTTCGCGGAACCATCCGACGGCGCGATCGCCAGATGTTCCTGGCTATACGCACCCCACTTGCGTTCCTCGCCCAGCAGGAACGCGAGCCACTTGCCGTCAGGGCTCCACTCGACTCGTCCACCGCGTCCGCCGCCGCTTACGCCGATTTCGCCGACCTCGGTTAGAGCTCTTTCCGTCGCGCCGGCCTTCGCTTGGGCGACATACACTTGCGCTTCCGGAATCCGATCCGGGTCCGCGCGATGATTGCTCGTAAAAGCGATCCAATTGCTATCTGGCGACCACGACGGTCCGTTTTCATCCCACGTCTTTTGCGACGTCAACCGTTCGGTCTTCTTCGTCGCGATGTCGAAAATATAGATGTAGCTGTGCCGGCCGGAGAGAAGATAGCCCTGCACGTCCTGCTTGAATTTGTAGCGATCGATGACGATGGGTTTCGGAGCCGGGCCGCCTCGTCCTCCGCGACCGCCCACGTTGGCGTTCGCCGCTGGTGCAGGCGCGCCGCCATTTTCGGGAGTCTCTAGAGCATCCGGGTCCGGATCGCCAATCACCAGCGCCAGCTTCTTCGCATCAGGCGACCATTCATAGCTCGCAAGACGTCCCTTCGTGTCGGTGAGCTGCAGCGCTTCACCGCCATTCAATGGAAGGAGCCAGACCTGATTGCCGCGCGCAGGTCCCGGCCGCGACGAGGTGAACGAAAGATATTTGCCATCCGGGCTCCAGCGCGGCGAGCCTTCACTCTGCTCGCTCGAAGTGACCTGCCGGTTTCCCGTGCCATCGTAGTTGATCATCCAGATGTGCGCATTGCCGTTGCGATCCTCTTTCACGTCGATCTGCGACATGCTGTACGCGACGGTCTTGCCGTCCGCCGAACATTGCGGGTCATTGATGTTTTTGAACTTCGCAATATCGTCGAGCTTGAACGGGCGGCGCGTTTGAGCGGACAACACGGCCGAAACCAAAGCCAGGAAGAGGAAGCGGTTCAGCAACATGGATTAAGTCTACACCCTAGAAATTCAGCGTACAAACGATGCAGACTACTAGCGCGTCCCGCGGCGTGGGGGCAGCGTGACAGACTGGTCTTGTATGCGACTCCACGTTTCCGCCCTAATCTTGGCTGGTCTCTGCAGCTTCGCGCAAAGTCTGCCAGTCGTCCCGGATAACCTCACACCTCCCGCGGGCGAAAAGCTGGTTCGCCAGGCGCACGCCGTGGGAGATCAGGTTTATACCTGCGATGGGTCAAGTTGGGTGCTCGCGGGACCCGACGCCAAACTTTTCGGCGAAACTGGAAAACAAATCGGTTCGCATTTCGTTGGGCCGACGTGGGAGTGGTCCGACGGGAGCCGCGTGATCGGGCGGGCCGTGGCCAGCGCGACGCCCGACCCCGACGCTATTCCATGGCTTCTATTGACTGCGACGGATCACCACGGCGACGGCGCAATGCAGCGGATTTCGAGCATCCAGCGACTCTCAACCAAGGGTGGTAAGGCTCCCATCGCTGCCTGCGATCAGTCACACAAAAACGAAAATGCCCGCATGCACTATACGGCGATTTACTACTTCTACGAACCGCGTCAATGAAACCGCGCGCGGATTAATTTGTCGAGCCTCGGAAACTCGCGGTCGAGATATGCGTTCCCTTCTTCGAACATCTTGTCCTGCTTCCCAGCGCGCATCCCTCCGCCGGACGTCTCGCCGTATCCGGAATAGAGTTTCAAGACCACGTCCATTCCTTCCACGACCTTTCCAAGCGGCGCGAATCCCGCCTCCGCATCGTTGCGCGAATTGTCGCCTAGATTGATGTAGATCTCCGTGGAGCGCGTGTTGGGACCCGTGTTGGCGAAGGCGACGTAGCCGATCGTGTTACTCTGACGAACCACATCGTCGGCAATCGTCCGATGCCGCCATTTCTGCGCGATTTTCGGTTTGCCTGCGATTCCGAACTGCGCCCATCGCCCAGCAACCACGCGAAAAAATCGCGAATCGTCGAAATACTTCTCATGCACCAGTTGATGAAAACGTTCCGCGCCGTGCGGAGCCCAGTCGCGATGCACTTCGATGACGAACTTTCCTGCGGTCGTTTCGAACTGGACGCGAAAGATGGACGGCGCAGCGGCTGCCGGAACCAGGATCAAGGCAAGTAGAGTTTTCATACAATAAATGCCGCGGAAGCGCCCACCCATTCCATATCGCGGTTATGATCGACCCCCATCATTTTGCCGCGTCCCATGCGGATGATGGTGGTCACGGCGCGCAATTCGTCCAGCCAGATGTACATGACACGAATCTCGGCCTTCGTCGATCCGTGCGGAGTCTCCACCAGCGGCGCGAACTCCACACGCTCCTGCAAAATATATTGCGACCGATCTTCGATGCGGGCTAATTCTTCACGCGTCGGGCCGATCACCACGCCCAGTCCCGCAAACGAATACAGCGGCTTCAGAACCCAATTCTCCAGATCGTCCGGCACGCCTTCGTTGAGGAACCGCGTGCGCGGAACCGAAGAGTGCTTCAGAAACGGAATCGAGAATTTGCTGATGCGGAAATACCAGTTGGGATGCCCGGCCCACTCGACGTCTAGATCGTCGCGATAATCGAACGGCGTCGCGATTTTCCGTCGAACCAGCTCGTCTACGATCACACGATTGTAAATCCGCTCGATGGGCACACCTTCGTGGTAGAGCCTCCGTCCGCGCTTTTCGATTCGCGTGATGCAGACCGTCTTGATTCCGAGCATCTTCTCGGTCAGCAGGAAATCAGGCAGCGTCTTTTGATGCTGCGGATCAATCTCCAACAATACGACGTTTTCCGGCGCATACTCGCCCAGCACGGCTTGCCGTAACTGATTTTCGAAGGACGGGTCCGGTGCTGCACTCAGTCCGTATGCGTTTAAATATGTCTGCTGAAGAAACGGCTGATACGCGTACAGCGAAGGGAACGCCTGAATCTCCACCAGCTTCGGTTCGAGCTGTGCCGTCAGCCCGAAATCGACTTGAATGAACAGCGGCCGCGCATCCTCATTCGGCACGCGAAACTCCGGCGGCACTGTCTCTTCCGACCGCTTCAAGTACTCGGGCGTCATCAATTGACGGATCAGTTCCGCGCCATCCGCCAACATTCGATCGAACAGCGCGCGCGGAAGAAACAGCGGCGTTTCGCAGTTACGAAACTTCACATGCGTCCCACACCCTTCGTCGACCAGACGCAGAAAACCCTCATACTTGCGTAGAGTGAAATCGGCGTTGAACCGGCGCCGCAGCTCTCGAATCATTGCTTTGGTTTCCTTTGCGACTTTGCGTCTTTGCGTGAAATTCTTTTTCTCACGCCAAGACGCAAAGAACGCAAAGCTAAATCAGAAACGACCCCGCCCGCATAATTTGCCGCTCATCCGCCCAAATGTCGAACTTGGTCCCGACCACGTCGATATGCGTCGACGAATCCCACTCCGCCCCGGTATGCGCGCCGTATGGATTGCCGAATGCGATGTGGATCCCCGGCAATTTCTCGTCCTGCAAAATGTTGCCGATGACGCCTTTCAGTCCGATGTTAGTGCCGATGGCGAACTCGCCTACTCGATCGCTGTTCTCGTCCGTGTGCGTGTACTTCCAAAACTCTTCTTCGAGCGCGCGATTGGAGGAATGCGCCTCCTTCAAGCGATTGCCTTCGATGCGAATCGTCAGCGGCGAATCACGTAGATCGCCGTACTTGGCGCACAGATAGTCGCCCACCACGCCGTCGATCACGAACGTGCCATTGACCTCACCCGGCGTTGTGAAAATCTCGCCACCGGGAAGATTGCCCCACTTATTTGGAGAAATAATGCCGCTGGTCTTGAGCCACTTGTAGCCGTGATTCATGTCCGCGGTGATATCGGTTCCGGCCGCGGTGCGCGCGCGGATCACGTCCGCTGCCTCGGCGATCGCCAATACTTTCTTGCTCAAGTCGTCGACTTCTAGAAAGTCCGCGCGCATCCCTTCCAGCATGATGCGGCGTTCGATGTTGACCATGTGCGCGTGCCGGATCTTGCGCCGGTTCACGACGTCGGTCATCTGCATCCGCGTCCGCAATTCATTGGGTTGCGCGACGACGGCGTAAATGCTCACCTGGCTCGATTCCAGATCCTCCAGCACCGGCGCCGGCATATCCATCAGAGGACGCGGGGCAAGTTCTTCCAGCACGAACGATCGGTACGGTGCACCAAGCAGCTCCAGTTCCGCTACCAGGCTCGCGGCAATTTCGAGCGACGCCTGATCCGTGATCACGGTGACCTTTTCGGACGGCTGAATGCGCAGGCACACACGCACCGCGTTGTGCGCGCCGGGCGTGTATTCCGGATCAAATCGTATGGTGCGTAGTTCTGTCATGGGACCTGTCATGAACCGACGACTCCGTCTCTTCCACGATGTAATCTACTACTTTGATCAAATCTCCCGTCTCCTTGAACACGCGCAACTGGCGATCCGCTCCATTGCCCGTCTCCACGATTTTGCGAATCCCGTTCACCGCTTCACGCGAACCGAGCTCGTCTACTACATCATCTACGAAAGCCAGATATTCCTCCACCAGATCCCGCATGGGAACCTCGATTTTGCGCCCAAAATCGATCAGCTTGCCGTCCAGTCCGTAGCGCGATGCCCGCCATTTGTTTTCCATGATCAGCGCGCGACGGTACAACCGGAATCCCTGGTTGGCCTCGTACAGCTTGTACAACTTCGCGACTGTCGCCTGAATCAGGGCGGCGATGGCGATGGTTTCATCCAGACGCATCGGAATATCGCAGCAGCGAAACTCGAGCGTCGGGAAGTTCGGATGCGGCCGGATGTCCCACCAGATTTTCTTGGCGTTGTCGATGCAGTTGGTCTTCACCAGTAGATCGACGAAGCCCTGATATTCTCCCCAGCTCGGAAAATAGTCCGGAATATTGGTGCGAGGAAACTTGTCGAACACTTTCGTGCGATACGATTTGAGCCCCGTATCCATGCCCAGCCAGAATGGAGAATTGGCCGACAGCGCCAGCAGGTGCGGCACGAAATAGCGCGCGGCGTTCATCAGATGAATCGCCGTTTCGCGGTCCTCGACGCCGATGTGCACATGCAGTCCGAAGATCAGATTGCCGCGCGCCACCGTGGCCATATCTTCGACAATCGTGTGATAGCGCGCGTCCGGGTAAATTCCCTGCTCCTTCCAGTCGGCGAAAGGATGCGTGCCGGACGCGCCCAGTTTCAAGCCGTTTTCGCGCGCCAGATCGATGATCGCGCAGCGCAGCTTGCGAACTTCTTCGCGCGCTTCCTTAATGTCACGGCAGATTCCAGTGCCTACCTCGACCACGCTCTGGTGCATCTCCGGCTTCACCATTTCGTGAAGCTGAGTCTTGCCCTTTTCGATGATCTCGGAATCAATATGCGAGCGCAGATCGCGCGTCACGGGATCGATGGTCTGATACTCTTCCTCGATGCCGATGGTAAAGCTGGGCCGCATAGATTACCCCACAGCGCTGGCGCTCAAGAAGTTCGCCCATCGCATCTCGACGGGCTTCGGTTCTTTCAAAGCTTCTTCGATGGCGAACTCGGCCACCGCATTGACGATCCACTCGAAATTCGCTGCGCCCACCGAATGATAGTCGGCATCCGGCGCCGGATTCAGAAAATCGATCGCGTACGGAACGCCGTCTTCGACCGCGAATTCCACGGTATTCAGATCGTATCCCAGCGCCCGGCATAGCTTCAGACAATCGCCTTCGACGCGAGCCTGCATGGCCGGATCGACCGGCGGCCCATCCAGCACATAACGCTGTGAGTGCGGCCGTCGCGGATCGTACCGCATCACGTGAACCTTCTTCTGTCCCACCACGTAACAGCGGAAATAATCGTCGAAATTGACGGCGCGTTGCAGCGTCATGCACAAGTCGCCGGTTTCGTCGTAAGCGTGAAACAACTCTTCGGCATTGTCCACTTTATAAACGCTCTTCCACCCGCCGCCGCAGTACGGCTTGAGAAACGCTGGGAATCCGATGTAGTCGAAAATCTCCTCCCAGTTAAGTGGATAAATCAGATTGCGCATGGACTGCGAAGTGGTCCCCGGAGGATGCTCCTTATGCGGCAGCAGCACCGTTGGCGGAATCGCCACGCCGATCTTCGACGCCAGCGCATAGTTGAAAAACTTGTCGTCGGCGCCCCACCAGAACGGATTGTTGATGACCGTGGTCCCGGTGAGCGCCGCGTTTTTTAGATAGGCGCGATAAAACGGAATGTCGTGCGAGATGCGATCGACAATCACGCGGTACCCCGAAGGCTCAGCCATCTTGATCCCGCCGATCTTGATGTGTTCGGCGGTTATATCCGGGACACCCAGCGAGTTGATCCGGTCCACCAGTGCCGCGGGAAAGGTGTTTTCCATCCCGTAAACGATGCCGACCTTGTGCATACGTAATTCGAATGGTAGCTGTTTCGATCGGATGGGTCTAGGGAGACCTGTTTCAATTAGAAAAACTTCCGAGCCATCTGTTCCCACCACGGCCAGTCATGACCGGTACCATCGCCCCACACGTCCAGCCAATGCGGCAGACCCTTTGCAGCCATGATCGCCGCCAGCCTCCGATTCTCGCCCAGGCACATGTCCGTCTCGCCCGTCGCGAGGACGATCTTCATCCGGCGATAGCGATCCAGAAACCATTCGTCGGTCAGATTCGGAAGAAAATCGGGAGGACAGTTGAAGTAGCAGTTCTGGTCGAAATAGCCGTCCAGGAATTGGTGAATGTCGAACGCCCCGCCCATGCTGACGCAATGCGTCGCAATGTCGGGATGGCGCAGCGCGAAGTTCACTGAATGATACCCGCCGAAACTGCACCCGGTGACCGTCAGTTCCTGCGAGGCATTGCGCGCCCGCACGAACGGCACCACTTCATCGACCAGGTATTGATCGTATTGCACATGCCGCGCCGCTCTTTGCGACGGATGCACGGACCTGTTGTACCAGCTCTCCGCATCCACCGAGTCGACGCAGAACGCCTGCAACTCGCCGTTTTCATATTTGCCGCCGACGGCGTCGATCATCTTGCGATTCTCGTAGTCGAAGAATCGCCCCATCGACGTGGGGAACACGATCATCGGCATCCCCGCGTGGCCGAACACCAGCAGTTCCATGTCGCGCCCCAATCGCGGCGAGAACCATTTGTGATATTCGCGATTCACAGCTTAAGCAGTGCCCGCAGCCGCTTGGTCTGCACCCGGCTTACCGGAATCTCAGTCTGCTTCTTATCATCCATTCGCAACTGAAAACTCGACTTGAACCACGGAATCACTTCTTTAATGCGATGGATGTTCACCAGGTACGACCGGTGCACGCGCCAGAACATGTCGGGATCCAGGTTCGATTGCAGTTCCTCAATGGTCCGATAATTGGATTGCCCTTCGAGTCCCGTCGCCACTACGGTGATCAATCCATCGTCGATGGTCGCGTAAACCACATCCTGTGCATCCACGATGAAATTCCGGTGGTTGCTCTTGATCAGGAGCTTGGTCCGCTGTAGCGACGGCTTCGGCGGCGGACCTTCAGGCTGCGCGGATTTGGCGCGCTCTACTATCATGCGCCGCGCGCGATCCACGGATGCCGCCAGCCGGTCTTTCTCCACCGGCTTCAAAACGTAGTCGAGCGCCTCCACACGGAACGCCTCCACCGCATATTGATCGTAGGCGGTGGCCATCACGAAATACGGCAGGGGGATGTCTTTCTCGCGCAACTTGCGGATCACACCCATCCCGTCCAGCCCGGGCATCTGGACGTCGAGAAAAACCAGGTCCGGTTCCAGGTCCTCGATCAGCTTCACAGCTTCCAGCCCGTTCGATGCGGTCGCCACCACTTCGACGTCTTCGAATTCCCTTAATTGATACGCCAGTTCGTCCGAGGCGAGCTTCTCATCGTCCACCAGAACAACCGAGATCGTCGCCTGCGCACTGACGGCGGTCGCGCGATTAGGCATTAAGTGTTAGTATATATTACGTTAGCCTTTAGTCCCTCGTGTCTCGCGCACATGGCGTGAGACGAGAAATTTCTGACGTCGGAATCGAAGGAGTCGACCCGCTTTGTCAGCACAAGACAACGTCCAGATTGCGCCTGCGGACGGAAAACTCGGCGTATTAATTCCCGGGATCGGCGCCGTGAGCACCACGTTTATCGCCGGTGTGGAAGCCGTGAAGCGCGGCACGGCCGTTCCAGTCGGATCGCTCACGCAGCTCTCCACCATCCGGCTCGGTAAACGGACCGATAACCGCACGCCGAAGATCAAGGATTTCGTCCCGCTCGCCGGTTTGAACGATCTGGTTTTCGGCGGATGGGACATCTATGAGGACACTGCGTACGAAGCCGCGCTGAACGCGGCCGTGCTCGAAAAGACTCAGCTCGAAGCGTTGAAAGAGCCGCTGTCGGCCATCCGCCCCATGAAAGCCGTGTTCGATCAGGAATACGTGCGCCGTATCGATGGTCCTAATGTGAAGCAGGCCGGCACGAAAATGGACAAAGCGGAAATGCTGATGGAAGACATCGCGCAGTTCGGCAAGACCAATAACTGCGCGCGCCAGGTGATGATCTGGTGCGGTTCTACCGAAGTTTTTCATCGACCCGCCGCCGTGCATCAAACTCTCAAAGACTTCGAGTGCGGTCTGATGAAGAACGATCCGGAGATCGCGCCCAGCCAGATCTACGCCTACGCCGCGTTGAAATCCGGAGTCCCCTTCGCCAACGGCGCGCCCAACCTGACCACCGACACGCCCGCGCTGCTGGAGCTCGCCCGCGAACGCCATCTACCCATTTGCGGAAAAGATTTCAAAACCGGCCAGACGTTCATGAAGACGCTGCTCGCTCCGGGTTTGAAAATGCGAATGCTCGGATTGAGCGGCTGGTTTTCGACCAACATTCTGGGCAATCGCGACGGCGAAGTCCTGGAAGATCCCGGCTCGTTCAAATCCAAGGAAGAGACCAAGCTGAGTGTGCTGGATCAAATCCTGCAGCCCAAGCTGTATCCCGAGTTATATAAGGATTTCTATCACGCGGTCCGCATTAATTACTATCCGCCGCGCGGCGACGCCAAGGAAGGTTGGGATAATATCGATATTTTCGGATGGCTCGGCTATCCGATGCAGATCAAAATCGATTTTCTGTGCCGCGATTCGATTCTGGCCGCTCCCCTGGTTCTGGATCTCGTGTTGTTCATGGATTTGGCCCAGCGCTCCGGAATGCGCGGCATCCAGGAATGGCTCTCGTTCTACTTCAAAGCCCCGATGACCGCACCCGGCCTGTATCCCGAACACGACATCTTCATCCAGCTCATGAAGCTCAAGAACACGCTGCGATGGATGCGCGGCGAGGATCTGATCACGCATTTGGGCTTGGAATATTACGATTAAATCGCAATCCATTCGCGCATGAATTGTCTGGTAATCGGAGGAACTCAGTTCATAGGCAGGCTCATGGTGGCCGAACTGCTCAAGCAGGGCCACGGAGTCACGGTCTTGCATCGCCGTCCGCGCCACGACCTGGGCCGCCGCGTGAAGAACATCGTAGCGGATCGCAACGATGGCACCGCGTTGAAGTCCGCGCTAGCCGGCAAAAATTTCGACGTCGTTTTCGATAACGTTTACGATTGGGAGCGCGGCACCACCGCCGCACATGTGGAAGCGACGGTGCGCGCCACCGCCAACAACCTGCATCGCTACATCTTCATGTCCAGCGTCGCCGCCTATGGCGACGGATTGAATCATCACGAAGGCGACGCGCTCGCGCCCGACGATGCAGCCGAGTTGTACGTCCGCAATAAAGCCATGAGCGAGCGCGCCCTGTTCCGCCTCCATCAACGCATCGGCCTGCCGGTAGTGACGCTGCGCCCTCCCTATATTTACGGTCCGAGCAATCCCTTCTATCGCGAAGCCTATTTCTGGGACCGTCTGCGCGCGAACCGCTCCATCATTCTGCCCGGCGACGGCCGTAGGCTGATGCAGTTCGTGTACGTGAAGGATCTGGTCAAAGCGGCGCTCAAAGCAATGGACGAGCCCAACGCCATCGGCCACGCCTTCAACATCGCCAACGCGCGTCCGTTATCCCAGATGGAAGTCGTGGAGGCGTTAGCCAAAGCGTGTAAGAAACCCGTGAAGTTCGTCCGCATCCCTCGCGAATATATTTTGCGGGCCGGCGGTCATCCCATGGGACCCAAGCTGTATTTTGGTTTCTATCTGGACAATCCGCCGATCACGCAGGTCACCGCGAAGGCCCAGCGCGTGTTGAAATTTAAGCCGGCCGATTTCGCCACCGGATTGAAGGAAACCTATAAGTGGTATCTTCGGCACAACCACTCGGGCAAGCGGGATTATGAGTTCGAAGACAAACTGCTGGCCAATGCGCCGATCATGATTCCGGCGAAGGTGTGATTACCGCCCCACCCCACCGCTAAGTGCCTCTGCCGCCGCCTTAGCCGTATTGCAGTGGATCGTCACCGTATCCTCCACCCGCACCGCATACCCACCCGCGAGCGTTACCACTACTGGTGCACCATGCTCCCGCGCGAGATCGAACACCAGTCGATCCCGCCGCTTAAGTCCGTCAATCGTCAACGACAGCCCGCCGAGTTGATCTTCGCGATACGGGTCCGCACCCGCGACATACGCGATCAACTGTGGACGAAACTCGCTCATCCCCTTACGGCACGCTGCGCCGAGCTTCTCCAGATACTCTTCGTCGCATACTCCGTCGTCCAGATCGATGTCGAGATTCGACGGCGGCTTGATGCTCGGATAATTGTTCCACTGGTGAATCGACAGCGTAAACACAGTCGGATCGCCGGCGAAGATGCCGGCCGTGCCGTTGCCGTCGTGGACGTCGCAATCCACCACCATGGCCCGTTCGATTCGCTTCTCGTGTTGCATCTTCCGGATCGCAACCGCCACGTCGTTGATCGCGCAGAATCCCTCGCCGTGTCTTGGGAACGCGTGATGAAAACCGCCACCGATGTTGAATCCGACCCCGTCCTGAAGCGCCATCCGAGCCGCGAGCGTAGTGCCCCCTGCAGCCAGCCAGAACCCTTCCACCATCTTCTGCGAATACGGAATCTCCAGCTTCATCAGCTCCAGATAATCGAGTGTGCCGTTCTTCAGCCGCTGCACCCACCCTCGATCGTGCACCAGCATCAGGTCTTCGTCGGGCGCCGGCTCCGGCTCCACGAAATCGTCGGGCTCAGCGAATCCATCGACCAGCAACCGGTCCCGAATCAACCGGTATTTCTGCGACGGAAACACGTGCGAGCCGAGATTCAGATCGTACCCGTCGTGATAGACCAGCTTAAATGGCAGCAACCTGCGAGCCCTCCGATTGCAGCGCCGTAATGATCGCCGCTCCGTAAATATCGTCCGCCGAACAGCCCCGCGACAGATCATTGAAAGGCTTCGCCAAGCCTTGTAGAAAAGGCCCGAACGCTGTGGCTCCACCCAGCCGCTCGACTAATTTGTATGCAATGTTTCCGCTGGCGACGTCAGGAAAGATCAGCGTATTGGAACGTCCCGCGACCGTCGATCCGGGTGCCTTCGACGCACCGATCGATGCCACCAGCGCCGCATCCACCTGCAATTCGCCATCGGCGTCGATCTCCGGCGCCCTCACGCGCAAAATGCGCAGCGCCTCGATCATCTTCTCGGTCGACGCATGCGTTGCGCTGCCTTTGGTCGAAAAGGAAAGCAGCGCGATCTTAGGTTCGACGCCAACTACGGCCCGAGTCGAATGCGCCGTGGCAATCGCAATCTCCGCGATCTCGGCGGCCGTCGGATCGATCACCATCGCGCAGTCCGCAAACGCCAGTACACCCTCGTGCCCGAAACGACGATCCTGAACGCACATAAAGAACACGCCGGAGACCGTGCGAATCCCTGGCTCCGGTCCGATGCATTCCAGAGCCGCGCGCACTGTCTGTGCCGTGGTGTTCACGGCGCCGCCTACGCCTCCATCCGCATCCCCCGCCGCCACCATCAGCGCCGCGCGATACAAAGGGTCGCGTGCCGTCTGCTCCGCTTGCATCTCGGTAACGCCCTTGGCGCGCCGTCGATCCAGATACAGCGCGGCATATCTCGAGGACGCCTCACAGTTGGTAAGAAGAACCGGCTCGATCAGCCGTTCTTTCGATAGCCGATCCGCAGCCTCCCGTACCCGCGGATCATTCCCTTCCGGAAAGACGATGCGCTTCGGCCTTGAAATCCGCCGCAACCGCTCGATCTGCCGGGCCAGGAACAAGGTGGCGGATTCGACCATCGCTCCAATTGTAAACGTCAGGGTTCGCGCACTTCGAGCCCGACCGGTGCGATCGAGTGAAAGTGCTTCGCGTTCCACGTGATGAGCAACCGAGCACCGGCCTCATAGGTCGCCAGAGCAATTGTAGTGTCGTATACGCGACCACCCCAATACCCGTGGGCAAGCGTGTGGCGAATCGCTTCCCATCCGATCCCAGGGCGCAACGGCGCGATCGCTACCTGCGGGAAGTTATCGAGCATTAGTCGCTCGGCCTGCGCTGCGGGCATCCCAACGGGCTTTGGGGATCTGGAGAGCACAGCGAAACTCTCGAGGATCGCATGATCGCAGAGAACGAACTCCGCGCCGTCGCGGATCCGCTTGAAGCTGGCTAGCGTGGCCGCGTGCCTGGGAGCATCACGCGCTAGAAGATCGATGATGAAGCTAGAATCCAGACCGATCTTCATCTCTCAGCCGTCCTTCCCGCAATTCCTCAATGGCTTCGTCAATTTGTTCCTGCGTGATCGGTGGCGTTCCCGGTGCGCTTTCCCAGACCCAAACGCCATCCTCGTTCACAATTCGCCCTTGGGGACGTGGCGCGATGAGTTGGATGACACCATCGATCTCGCGAAGTTCGACTTGCGTTCCTGGAGCGATTCCAGCCCGCTCGCGTAGCGCCTTCGGAATGACCACTCTCCCGGCACGATCGATGGTAGTTCTCATGCCATAAGTATACCATCAAATGACCACTTGACTCGCGATTGAATCAATCGTATGATTCAAACGAACGTATGATTGCACGACCGGTCGATACCAAAACCAAAATCCTCGATGCCGCCGAGAAGTTGTTTGGACAGAATGGCTTCGATGCTACCTCGCTCCGGGATATTACTGCGGAGGCCGACGTCAACCTCGCTGCCGTCAACTACCATTTCCAAACCAAAGACAGCCTGATCGATGCCGTGATCGCTCGCCGCGTCGAACCGGTGAACCGAAAGCGGCTGGAAATGTTGGAGCTCGCCGGACCGAATCCCCAGGTCGAACAGATTCTGATCGCGTTTCTCTCGCCGATTATGCACGCTGATTTCTCAGCCGTATTTCCGCTGATGGCGCGAATTCTAGCCTCCCCGGATGTCTTCGTGGTCCGGTTGTTCAAACGCCATCTGACGGTCATAGTGGAGCGTTTCACGGATGCTTTGAGCCAAGCACTGCCCGGACTCTCGCGGCCGGAGATCGCATGGCGCCTCCACTTCACCGCCGGCGCGATGAGCCATGTGCTCGCTCGGGCTTTAAGCATGCCGGAACTGATGCCCCCGTCCTCGGCTGGATTCGATACCGAAACCGCGTTGGCCCAGCTCGTGACCTTTGCCGCAGCCGGCTTTCGCGCTCCGGAGGGAATTTGACATGCGCACCCTGCTACTGATTTGCACCTCGCTTACCGTCGTGGGCCAAGGCGACGGTCCAGTCCAGCGCAGTTTGCCGCTCAGCATGAAACGCGCAGTCGAAATTGCGTTGACGCCGGAAGGCAGTCCGCGCGTCTCGATCGCCATGGAGACGATCAAGCAGGCCGAAATGCGTAAAGCCGAATCCCGCGCCGCGTTCCTGCCGGATATTGAAGCTGCCATTAACGATCGCCGCCAGACCACCAATCTCCACGCGTTCGGCCTCAACTTCCCGATACCCATTCCAGGGCTCGCATTTCCAACTACCGTTGGGCCGTTTAACGTCTTAGATGCGCGAGCGACAGTGTCCCAGACTGTTTTCGACTTCAGCACCATGAAGCGATATCAGTCTTCAAAGGTAAGTCTCGACGCCGCCAAGGACGACTTCGACGCAACCAAGAATCAGGTCAGCGATCAAGTAGCGCGCGCCTACTTGACGACTCTTCGCGCTGATGCCGCACTCGAAACCGCGCAGGCCAATGTGGATCTCTCCCAGGCGCTGCTCACCAGCGCGCAAAATCAGAAAGAGGCTGGAACCGGCACGGGCATTGAGGTGGTTCGAGCCCAAGTGCAGCTCGCCAATGACAAGCAGCGCCTGGTGGTCGCGGAGAATGATCGCCGCCGCGCCGGGCTCAATCTCTTGCGAGCCATCGGTTTGAAACTCGACGCGACCGTCGAAGCCACGGACAAGCTGGCATACGAGGCAACCGATATCGGGCACATCGACGCGGCCCTTGCCGACGCCCGCAAAACGCGTGCCGAACTCAAGGCACAGCAGGATCGCGAATCGTCGGCCCGACTAACTTCCGATTCGGTGAAATGGGAACGCCTGCCATCGGTCGGCGCCAGTGCCGATTACGGATCCATTGGTAGCCAGATTATCGGCGCGATGCCAACTTACACCTATGGTGTATCGGTGCGATTCCCCGTGTTCGACGGCGGCCGCCGCGACGCGCGACGCATCGAAAGCCTTTCGCAATACCGCCAGGAACAAACGCGCACACGCGACCTTGAACAGCAGGTCGACCTGGACGTAAGGCTCGCCTTCGATAGCATCCATTCGGCTGCAACGGAAGTGGCGGCCGCGCAGGAAGGCGTCCAGCTCGCCGAACAGGAAGTCGCGCAGGCCCGCCGGCGGTATGAAGCTGGAGTAACCAACTCGATTGAAGTCACCGACGCGCAGACGCGGCTCGACCGCGCCCGCAACAATCGGATCAACGCACTGTACGACTACAACGTGGCCCGCATCGATCTTGCGACCGCCACGGGAAGAATCCGGGAGTATGTGAATCAATGAGAAAACGAATCGTCATCCTTCTGGTCTTGTGCGCCCTCGGCGCCGGAGCCTGGTACGTGTGGCGGCAGCAGAACGCTAACAACGGAAACCGGATCGTCCTCTCCGGAAACCTCGAGCTGACGCAAGTAGATGTGTCCTTCAAGATCGCCGGCCGGCTGGTGGAGCGCACCGTCGACGAGGGCGCCTGGGTCAAGAAAGGACAAATGATCGCGCGGCTCGATCCGGTGCAGCTTCAACACCAGACCGTCCGCGATAAAGCGATCACCTTGGGCGCCGAATCGAACTACAAGCAACTGGAAACGTCCATTGCGTTTCAGAAAGCGACCATCGAAAGCGATGTCGCCGCGCGTAACGCCGAGCTGGGCGAAGCCACCGCAAAGCTCGAATCGTTACTGAACGGCAGCCGCAAGCAGGATATTCAGCAAGCCGAGGCTGCGGTTGCCGACTCCCGCGCGCAGTTGCAACTGGCGCAACAGGATTGGGAACGCGCCCAGCGTCTGTTCAAGAACGAGGACATCTCGCGGCAGCAATACGACCAGGCCCGCACTAAGCTCGATAGCGCCGGGGCGATACTACACCAGGCAGAAGACCGGTATTCGATGGTCAAGGAAGGTCCTCGCATGGAAGACATCGCGGCGCAGCGTGCGGTTGTGGCACGGGCCGTGGCCGCGGTGAGAACGGCCGAGGCGAATCGCATCGAGCTTCTCCGCAAGGAACAGGAACTGGTGGCGCGCAGAGCGGTGATCGAGCAGTCGCGCGCGCAAGCCGGTATTTCCGAATCGCAGCTTTCGGATACCACGGTCTTTACTCCCATCGACGGCGTCGTACTGGTGAAGTCGGCCGAAGTGGGCGAAGTGCTGGGCGCGGGAACCACCATCGTCACCATCGGCGATCTGGAACATCCCTGGCTGCGCGGCTACATCAATGAAACCGACCTCGGCCGCGTGAAGCTTGGGCAGAAAGTGAAGCTCACCACGGATTCATTCGCTGGAAAAGCGTACTGGGGCACGATTTCGTATATCGCTTCCGAAGCCGAATTCACGCCCAAGCAGATCCAGACCAAGGAAGAGCGCGTGAAACTTGTATATCGCATCAAGATCTTGGTCGACAACACCAGCCACGAATTGAAAAACAACATGCCAGTGGACGCAGAAATCATCTTATGAGCTCGATCATCCAGGGTGAGAATCTGACGCGCCGCTTCGGCGAAGTGACCGCGGTGGATCACGTCAACCTGGACGTCCAGCAGGGCGAGATTTTTGCGTTGGTCGGGCCCGACGGCGCGGGCAAAACCACCACCATGCGCCTGCTGTGCGGTCTCATGGATCCCACCGAAGGCAAAGCGATCGTGGTGGGTCACGACGTCGCCAAGGAGCTGGATCAGGTGAAAGATCAGATCGGCTACATGGCCCAGCGCTTTGGTCTGTACGTCGATCTGACCGTCGAAGAAAACATGCGCTTCTACGCCGACCTGTTCGGCATCGTCGGACGCGAGTACGACGAACTGAGCACACGCCTTCTGCACATGACGCGCATGGATCCCTTCACCAAGCGTCCCGCCGGAAAATTATCGGGAGGCATGAAACAAAAACTCGCGTTGATGTGCACCCTTTTACACAAGCCGCGCGTGCTGTTCCTGGATGAGCCGACCAACGGAGTCGACCCAGTCTCTCGCCGCGATTTCTGGGCGATTCTATATCAGCTGGTGCGCAATGGCTTGACCGTGTTCGTCGCCACCGCCTACCTGGACGAAGCCGAGCGCGCCAATCGCGTGGCCTTCATGCATCACGGGCGGATCATCCGCTGCGATACTCCCTCGGCCTTGAAACACGGCCTTTCCGAGCATGTATATCTATTACAGTCGGAGAATCATCGCAACACGATCGACCTGCTGGAAAAGCAACCGGGAGTGCTGACCGTCCAGCCCGCGGGCGCCGATCTGCACTTGTTCGTCGACCAGCAGGTGACCTCGCCGGAAAAGCTGGTGGAGATCACGCCCTTCTCGTTTCGTCCTATCGTGCCATCGCTGGAGGACGTATTCATCGCCCTCGCCTACCGGGAGGAACCCGCCCATGCCGCATGAACCCGCCAACCCCCTTCATCCGTCCGTTGAGGCGCGACAGTCATGGAGCGCGTTCGCCGGGAGCATAACCGGCCCCGCCGTTCACATCGAACACCTGGTGAAACGATTCGGCGATTTCGTCGCCGTCGATGACGTGTCCATCGACGTCGCGCCGGGAGAAATCTTCGGATTCCTGGGACCCAATGGCGCCGGCAAATCGACCACCATCCGGATTCTCTGCGGCCTGCTCCAGCCCACCTCCGGAAGCGCCACCGTCGGCGGATTCGACGTCGAGACTCATCCCGAAGACATCAAGAAAACCATCGGCTATATGTCGCAGCGATTTTCGCTGTATGACGATCTGACCGTTCAGGAAAACATCGAGTTCTTCGGCGGCATCTACGGCGTGCCCGACGACAAACTTCCCGCGCGGCGCGACTACGTTTTGAAAATGGCCGGACTCGAGGACAAACGCGCGACGCTGACACGAACACTCTCCGGTGGATGGAAGCAGCGCCTGGCGCTCGGTTGCGCGATCCTCCACGAACCGCCGATTCTGTTTTTGGACGAGCCTACCAGCGGCGTCGATCCCATCGCGCGGCGGAACTTCTGGCACCTCATTTATGAGCTCTCCGCGTCCGGACACACCGTTTTCGTCACCACGCATTACATGGACGAAGCGGAATACTGCCATCGCATCGCCTTGATGTACGGTGGACGCGTCATCGCCCTGGGATCGCCCACCGAGCTGAAAACATCGCTTGGCGCGGGCCACTTGTTGAATCTCGAAAGCTCCGATATTCTGGGCGCCATGGCCGCGCTCGAAGGTAAGCCTGGCATGCTCGACATCGCGGTGTTCGGCGGCGGACTGCACATCAAGGTGGACCAACCCGCAACGGCGATCCCGGAGATTTACCGCATTCTTCAAGACGCCGGGATTCACGTCCTCACACTCGATTCGATCACGCCGTCCATGGAAGACGTCTTCGTCAGCCTGATCGAGAAAGAAGAGGCGAAAAAAGCCGCATGAGTCTGCGACGCACTCGAGCGCTTTTCCGCAAAGAGCTGCTGCACATCATTCGCGATCCGCGCAGCCTGGTTGCCGCCCTGCTGCAGCCGCTCATCATGCTGCTGATTTTCGGATGGGCGCTGAGCCTGGACGTCGATCGCATTCCCACCTACGTCTACGATCAGAGCCACACGCCCCAAAGCCAGGATCTGATCCGTGATTTCCAAGGCTCCCGCTATTTTCAAGTGATGCAGGTGAGCGGCTATCATGCGATCGAACTGGCCATCGACAAGCGGCAATGCCTCCTGGGAATCGCTATACCTCCGGATTTTGCAAAACAAATCGGACAGAAGCAGCAGACCCAGGTGCAGCTATTACTCGACGGCAGCGATTCGAACACCGCGTCCATCGCGCGCGGTTACGCGGAGACCATGGTCGCGTTGTATTCGCAGCGGCTTCAGACGCCGATTCAAACCGCGATGGGAGCTGTTCCGGCGCGCGTCAACGCCCAAGTCCGCGTGTGGTACAACCCGGACCTGCTGTCGCAGAATTTCATCGTTCCCGGATTGATCGCCGTCATCGTGATGATCATCGCGGCGAACCTCGGGTCGTTGACCATCGCTCGCGAATGGGAGAACGGCACCATGGAGCAGTTGCTTTCCACTCCTGCGCGTCCTTCGGAAATCGCGTTCGGGAAATTGTTCGCCTATTTCCTGGTGGGCGTGGTCGATATGCTGATCGCGCTGATCGTCGGCGTGTACGTGTTCCATGTCCCATTGAAAGGAAGCGTGACGCTGCTGCTCTTTTCGAGCTGCCTATTCCTGTTCGGATCGCTCGCGCTCGGCATCCTGGTGTCGGCGTCGTTCCGAACACAACTGCTTGCCTATCAAATGGGGACGTTCATTTCGTTTCTGCCGGCGTTTCTACTTTCCGGATTTATTTATTCGATCGACAACATGCCGCGCGTGATTCAGGTGATCGCGGTGTTTGTGCCGGCTCGTTATTACATGGAAATTGCGCGCGGTATTTTCCTGAAAGGACTCGGCGTCCGTACCTTGTGGTTCGACTTGTTGTTGATGGTGTTCTACTGCGTGTCCGTGTGCTATTTCACCACGCGAAAGCTGCGACAGAAGGTGGCTTGAGCGCACAGCGTAGCGTTGTGCGCGGTAAAGAAAGGAACTATGAGCGCACAGCAGCGCGTTGTGCGCGGAGGAAAAATGAAACAAAGACTCCGCCGGATGATCCAAAAAGAATTCATACAGGCCCTTCGCGATCCGCGCATGCGGTCCATGCTATTCATTCCTCCTCTGATTCAGTTGCTGATTTTCGGTTACGCCGTGAACCTGGATGTGGACAACGCCAAGATCGCGTGGATGGATCAGGACCGCACTCCCGAAAGCCGCGAGCTGCTTTCCCAGTTTGAAGGATCGGGACGATTTCTCATCGTCGGCACCCCGCGCGACGAGCGCGCCATGCAGCAGATGCTCGACCGCAGCCAGGTGGATGGCGTCATTCGTGTCCTGCCGGGGTTCGGACGCGACATCGAACGCGGCCGCCCCACCAGCGTCCAAGTGCTGGTCGACGGCACCAACTCCAACACCGCGTCCATCGTCTCGGGTTACGCCACTCAATGTATCGCGCGGTACTCCAACCAGGCGATGCAGAAGCAGCAAACGGCGAAATTGGTCGCTGTGACCGCGGACGTCGGGCCCATGCATATGTCGATACCTGGCGTCGAGTCGCGTACTCGCGTCTGGTTCAATCCCGATCTGCGCAGCCGGAATTATTTTATTCCCGGCGTCATCGTGAACATCATCACCCTGGTGACGCTCTCGCTGACGGCAATGGCGATCGTGCGCGAAAAAGAAATCGGCACCATGGAGCAGCTCATGGTCACGCCGCTTCGCCCCACCGAGCTCATCCTGGGCAAGACGCTTCCGTTCGTACTGGTGGGCCTGTGGGACATGATGCTGGTGCTCGGCGCCGCTCTTTTGCTATTCCATATTCCGTTCAATGGGAGCTTCACGTTGCTGGTGGGGTCCACGCTGCTGTTCCTGTTGACCACGCTGGGCGCGGGCCTGTTCATCTCCACCGTTTCGCAAACGCAGCAGCAGGCCATGATGGCGACCATGATTTTTTTCCAGCCGTTCTTCATGCTGAGCGGATTCACGTTCCCCATCCGCAACATGCCCCAAATCGCGCAGTGGCTGACGTATGTGAACCCGGTGCGCTACTTCATGGAGATCGTACGAGGCGTGTTCTTACAAGGGTCCGGCGTGGAAGCGCTGTGGCCGCAAATGGTCGCCCTCGCAGTTTTCGGCGTCACCATTTTGTGGCTCAGCGTCCAGCGCTTTCACAAGCATCTGGAGTAGCACTTGGGGGGCGGACCCCCTGGTCCGCGCGCGATCCCCTGATCGCGCTTATCTGTCAATTGTAGTTATCGCCCTCTTTAGTCTTATCTGTGTTCAACTGCGGCCATCCAGCCTCACGGTTCGCTACACTCGATCTATGGACTCTCGCCGCCATTTTCTCGGCAAAGTTGCGTCCGGACTGGGCACGCTGGCTGCTGTGCCTCGGAACGTCCTCGGCGCGAATGAACGGATTCGCTTCGGAATTATCGGCTTCGGCGATCGCGCGACGGAGCTGCTCAATCACATGCGCGCCTGTCCCAACACGGAGGCAGTCGCGTTCTGCGATGTCTACACCAAACAGCTCGAGCGCGCCAAGAGTCTGGCCCCATCCGCGGCGACCTATCTCGATCACCGCCGCCTGCTGGAGGATCACTCGATCGACGCCGTGATCGTCGCCACGCCGCAGCACCTGCATGCCGAACATTTCTGCGCCTCGCTCGAGGCCGGCAAGCATTTGTATCAGGAAAAAACCATGGCGTTCACCGTGGAGCACGCCAAGCTCATGCGCGCGTCGTTTCGAAAGGACGCCGGCAAGCACACCGTGCAGATCGGTCATCAATCGTGCTCGTTCGGACACATGACCGATGTGCGCATGTTCCTCTCCGAACGGGAGCGCATGGGTCAGATCACCGCCATCGACATGCACATGTATCGCAACACGCCGCATGGCAAGCCGCAGTGGTCGCGGACGTCACGAATCACGCCGGACGTGAATTCGGAAAATGTTCTATGGAAGTCCTTCCTGGGCGGCGCACCTGATCGCGAATTCGATCCCAACCGCTTCATCAACTGGCGCTACTTCTGGGATTACTCGGGCGGCAATGTTTACGAGAACATGTGCCACCAGATTTCCTTCTGGTACAAAGCCCTGGATTTGCAGATCCCCAAAGCGGTGACCATGAATGGCGGCGTCTATCTTTGGAAAGACGGCCGCGAAGTGCCCGATACGATGGCGGTCGCGATCGAGCAGCCGGAAGACATGCTGATCAGTTGGGCGTCCGGTTTCGGTAACAATCAACTGGGCGTGACCGAAGATGTGCTGGGCGACAACGGCACCATTTCGCGGGATCAGCAGGTGCGCTACCTTCCGCAGAAAGTGAATCGTCCGGACGGAAATGAAATGGTGGGCCACGCAACCAACACGCCGCAGGTCCACATGCAGAATTTTGTCGATTCCATTCGCGGCTCCGCGACACCGAATTGTCCGTTCGATCTGGGCTTCCGCGTCTCCATCGCATCGCGTATGGCGGTGGATAGCTACCGGCTGGGACGCACGGTCCGATGGGACGCGAAGAAAGAGGAGATCGTTTAAGCGTTGGACTTCGGTTACTCACCAGAGCAGAATCAGCTCCGCAAGTCGATCCGAGAATTCGCGGAAGCGGAAATGCGGCCGCACGTGATGGAGTGGGATGAGACCCAGCATTTCCCCGTCGACGTGTTTCGCGAACTGGGGCGCATGGGCGTGCTGGGCGCGGTCTTCCCGGAGCAGCTCGGCGGCTCCGGATACAGCTACGTCGATTACAGCATCCTCATGGAAGAGCTGGCGCGAGTCGATCCATCCATCGCGCTCAGTGTGGCGGCGCACGTCTCGCTGTGTACCAATCACATTTATCTTGCCGGGAGTCGCGAGCAACGTGAGCGCTACATTCCCAAGCTCGCGAGTGGTGAGTGGATCGGCTGCTGGTCGCTGACCGAGCCCGAAGCCGGATCGGACGCGGGCGGGACGCGGACGCAAGCCGTGCTCGCCGGCGATACGTGGGTTCTCAACGGCGGAAAGACGTTCACCACCAACGCGCACGTCGCTGATGTGTGTGTGGCGATGGCGGTGACGGATCGCGCGGCTTCGTCGCACGGAATTTCGGCCTTCATTCTCGAAACAGGCACGCCCGGTTTTCGCGTCGGCAAGAAAGAGAACAAGCTGGGAATGCGCTGCTCGCCGACCGGTGAGGTGCTGTTCAGCGATTGCCGGCTTCCCGAATCGCAGCTCTGTGGAAAGCGCGGCGAAGGATTTGTCGACAGTCTGCGGATTCTCGACGGCGGACGAATCTCCATCGCCGCTCTATCCGTCGGACTCGCGCAAGGCGCGTATGAAGCAGCGCTGAAGTATTCCAAGCAGCGGAAACAGTTCGGGCGTTTTATTTCCGAGTTTCAAGCCATCCAGAACAAGCTGGCCGATATGGCCACCGACATCGACGCGGCACGATTGATGACGCTCCGCGCAGCATGGATGAAGGACAACGGATCGAGCGTGAACAAAGAATCGGCCATGGCCAAGCTGCACTCGTCGGAAGTCGCGGTGCGGGCGGCGAACGACGCGTTGCAGATCCACGGCGGCTACGGATTCATCAAAGACTATCCCGTCGAAAAATTCTATCGCGACGTGAAATTGTGCACCATCGGCGAAGGCACCAGCGAGATCCAGCGTCTGGTGATCGCACGACAATTGCTCAAAAGCGGATGCTGAGTCTAGTCCCCGGCGATCAACCGCTCCCTATGGTCACGGCTCCGCGCGCTTCTCGAGCCGTGACCAAAGGGAGCGGTTGATCCGCCGGTTAGAAACGAATGGAGACTGCCAACAAAATCATCGCGGGCGACGTACGCGCCCTGGCTCGTGCCGCGACCTGGATCGAGAATCGCCACCCCGAAGCCGAAGCGTTGCTGCGCGAGCTGTTTCCGCGCACCGGGCGAGCAATGATCCTGGGCGTCACGGGACCGCCGGGCGCGGGCAAGAGTACATTGTGCGATCAGCTGATGCGCGTCCTGCGCGCCGAAGACAAGACCGTGAGCGTGATCGCGGTCGATCCCTCCAGTCCATATACTGGCGGGGCAATCTTGGGCGATCGCATCCGCATGCAGCAGCACCATGCCGATCCGGGCGTGTTCATCCGCTCCATGGCGACGCGTGGATGGATGGGCGGACTCGCCGGAGCGACCACGGAAATGACCATGCTGCTCGATGGCGCGGGGTTTGATGTGGTGATCGTCGAAACCGTCGGCGTCGGTCAGGATGAAGTCGAAATCGCGCGGCTGGCCGACGTGACCATGGTCGTGATGGTGCCCGGCATGGGCGACGATGTGCAGGCGATCAAAGCCGGTATTATGGAAATCGCCGACGTGTTCGTCATCAACAAAGCGGACCTGCCTGGCGCCGAAAAACTGGAGCGTGAACTGAAGAGTTACCTGACGCTTTCGCATCGGCCCGACGGGTGGTCGCCGCCGATCGTGCAGACGGTGGCCAACGACGGCAAGGGGATCGACGAAGCGCTGGCAGCGGCGCGCGAGTATCATGCTCGTGGAACCAGCCGGGCTCGCGCCGCGGATATTTGGAAAATTCGTTTGCGGGAAATGCTGCGGGAACGCGTGCTCGAGAAGTTCCCGGAAGAAGACTTGGCAGCGGCCGGCCGGGACGTTGCGGAACGGCGCCGCGATCCGTTTTCGATTTTGCACGAGTGGCTGAAACGATGAAAATCGACCATCTCGGAATCGCCGTGAAGTCGCTGGATCAAGCTCTTGCGTTTTATCGTGACCAGCTCGGACTCGATGTTTCGATGCGCGAGACGGTAGAGATTGAAAAGGTGAACGTCGCGATGCTGCCGTTGGGCGACCCGCGCATCGAGCTGCTGGAGCCGATGCAAAGCGATTCGGTGATCGGGAAATTTCTTGAGAAACGCGGCGAAGGATTGCATCACGTGGCGCTGAAGGTGCCGGATCTGAACGCGTCTGTCGAGCGGCTGAAATCGTCGGGTGCGCGGTTGTTGAATGAGCCGCGGGCGGGCGCGGGCGGTCATCTCTATGTGTTCGTGCATCCGTCGTCCACCGGCGGCGTGTTGCTGGAATTGATTCAAGAATGAAACCAACCATTGGGATTATCGGCGGCAGCGGGTTGTACTCGATGCCGGGATTTGAGGCGCACGAAGAGCGCGCGATCGAGACGCCGTGGGGCGCTTCGTCGGACAAATACATTGTCGGAAAGCTTGCCGGAAAAGAGGTCGCGTTTCTGGCACGGCACGGGCGCGGTCATCGCATCTCGCCATCGGAACTGAATTTCCGCGCGAACATTTACGGATTCAAGTGGCTGGGTGTGGAGCGAATCTTGTCGCTGAGCGCAGTTGGGTCGTTGAAGGAGGAACACAAGCCGTTGGACTTCGTGATTCCGGACCAGTTTGTGGACCGGACAATGGGACGCGTCTCGACGTTTTTCGGCGAAGGCTTGGTCGCGCATATCAGCTTCGCGCATCCCGTGTGTCCGCAACTCGCGCGTACCGCGCTCGCTGCAACGCGAGAGGTTGGAGTGAACAGCAAGCTTGGCGGGACCTACATCTGCATGGAAGGACCTGCGTTTTCGACGCTCGCCGAATCGAACCTGTATCGCAGTTGGGGTATGGACGTGATCGGCATGACCAATCTGCAGGAAGCCAAGCTCGCGCGCGAAGCGGAGATCTGCTACACGACCATCGCCATGGTGACCGACTACGATTGCTGGCACGAAGATCACGACGCAGTGACGGTCGACCAGATTGTCGCAGTGCTCATGAGGAACGCGGAAAACGCCTGCAAAGTGATCGAGGCCGCAGTTCGCTCGATGCCTGCCGCGCGGGAATGCAAGTGCGGATCGGCGCTGGCGCACGCGCTGATTACCGATCGCAAGGCCATTCCTGAAGCGACAAAGAAGAAGCTGGAGCTTCTCGTTGGAAAGTACCTGTAAGGAGCTGCTCGGGTATTGCCTGCGTGGCGAAGAGTGGCCATCCGGGCTGCTCGATCGCGCAATCGCGGTAGACGACGGTCGCGCGTTCATGTCCGTCGTGGTAGAAAGACTCGGCGATCTGTTCGAGCCGCGGTTGTGCGACGTGTATCGTCGGCTGTTCACGCAAGTGATCGAGCGGGTTGCGCCCGAGCTTCGCTCGCGCTTGCGGCGTCCGAATCCAGGGCCATTGCCGGTACGCGTGGATCGGGTGTATGTGCTCTCGCGCGTCACACTCGGCGCCGATGTTGCAGTCACCAGCGTGATGCTCGATGGGGCGAAGAAACGGTATCCCGACGCGGAAATCGTTTTTGTGGGGCCTCGGAAATCGTACGAAATGTTCGAGGCGGATTCCCGGATCGTGCATCGTGAGGTTCCGTACGCCCGTGGTGGATCGCTGGCGGAACGGTTGCGCACGTCCGCTGAGCTGTGGTTTGACGACGGCATTGTGATCGATCCCGATTCGAGGTTAACCCAGCTCGGGTTGCTGTCCGTGTGCGACGAATCGCGATATTACTTATTTGAAAGCAGATCGGTTAGGGGCGAAGGAAGGTTACCGGATCTGGCGGCGGCTTGGGTTCGTTTGGTAATTTCACAAAATGCGAAGCCCTACGTGGCTCCGCTGCCCGTGGCGGGTGAAGCGGCCGATATCACGGTCAGTCTGGGTGTGGGCGAAAATCCGGCGAAGAGGCTTGGCGACGATTTCGAGCGCGAGTTGTTTGCGATGTTGACGGGCGCTTCGGTGTTGGTCGACAAGGGCGGGTCCGTGGAGGAGCGGGCTCGTGTGGAGCGGGCGATTCAGGCGGGCATGCGGACGCAGGATGGATCGTTCGCTCCATTCGCTGCGGAGATCGGAAGGTCGAAATTGTATATCGGATACGACTCAGCGGGCGGACATGTCGCGTCGGCATGCGGGGTTCCGGCGATCTGCATTTTCGCGGGCGCGGTGAGCGATCGATTCTTTGAGCGATGGAAACCGCTTGGCACGGCGATTCGCGGAGAAGATCCGGAAGTGCTGACCCACGTGGCCCGCGCGCTTCGGCGATTGAGATAATCGAGTGGATGGCTGACCGCGCTTTACTGAGTTTCCTGGCGATGGCGTCGATTTCCATCGGCCAGACCACGCCCGCTCCTGCGCTGCCCTTCCTGGACTGGAAGGCCTGCCCCTTCGAAGGATGCGCCTATCGCGAGTGGACCGCGAATAAGCCGGTCACCGCATATGACACCTGGAAGGAAGACCGGCGGGCGCTCGCGCAGCTGGGGACAGGCGAGAAAGTCACCGGCGTCACCGGGGTTGTGATTACTTTCAAACCGGGGATCGCTCGCATGGATCGCGACCTTGGCAATCTGCATCGCGGAGACACGATCCTTACCTACACTTATCGCGGTGAAGGAGTCTCGGCCGTTTGGTTCAATGGCAGGTTCGATCCCGATTTCGACCTTTCATTCGCGAAATTGCCTGACGGGACCGGGTGCGGCGGCGAACATTGTGCGGCCACCATCGTCGATCTCGGAATGAAAGTGTGGTGGGCGCAGGTGAAGCTGAAAGACGGACGAATGGGTTGGGTGAAGATGGATGGCATGCCATTCGACGGCGTCGACTTGCTGGCCGGCAATCGTGTCCGAAGCGCCCCGCAAGAAGCGCGGAGCCGCTTTTAGCCGCCGTCTCGAGGAGATAGCGAAATGTGTGCCGTTAGCTACACGCATCCCGCTAAACGGCGGCTAAAACCGGCTCCCTCTCTGAGTCGAGATTAAGGGTCGTTGGGAATGGTGGGTGTCGATGGGATTCGCAGGTATCGGAAAATAAAGCCGATCTTTTTGCGGGGAGCGGTGTGACTGCTCAGCCAGTCAGCAGCACGACGCGCGCGCGATGGCCTCGCGACAACTTCTCGTCGGTGGTATAGAGCACGGAGTTGGTAGCTTCCGCAAGAGCTATGTATGCGGCATCGTAGGCGGTGAAGTTGTGGCGCAGTTCCCAAATTCGGCCGAGCAGCGGAATGTGCGAATAGCGCGTGGCTGGTAGTTGGGCCAACTGGGCCAGAAGCTGCCGGGTTCGATGCTGGTCAAGTTGCCGCCCTACTGTCAAATTTCTCAGGGCGTTCGCGACTTCCACATCCAGCAGATGTGGAACAATGCATGGCGCGTCGATTTGAGCCAGAACCACTCTCAGCGGCTGCGCCGCGGGCCGGTTCATGAGGAACTCGACGACGATCGATGCGTCGAGGACGATCATCGGGAATTGCGCATTTCACGAATGACTTCAGCGGCGCTTCGCCGGGCTGGAATGGGTTTCGTCTGGGCTACACGTTCCAGCCACTCCTGCATGGTGGGACGCTCGGCGGAGCGCTCGAGTTCGCGCTTGATGAAATCGGAGAGGCTCATGCCTTCGCGGGCGGCTCGGGATTTGAGAGTGCGGTGGACCTGGTCGGGGACGTTGCGGATCTGGACCATCTTAGACATGTTTCCAGTATATATAACATGTGCTCAACATGTTCATCTTCTGGCGCCGCTTCAGTTCAAAGACCCTGGGAACTTGGGCGATGGCGGACCTTTCGGACCCGGCCTAAGAAGCAGACGATGAACGCGACTCCGTATGAGGGGAACAGCCATGGGTGCCACCACCGTTCAGCGCTCGGATCAAAGAACCAGCCGCATGTGAACGTCGCCAAACCTGCCAGAAGCGCGGCTGAGCCTACCCAATCGACCGGGGTTCGTTGATCACGCCGGAATCCCGTGGCGAAATCGCCAGTCAGCACGGCAGCCACGATGGCGAGAGATGTAGCTGAGATCTCGAAAAGCGTGGAGGGGTCAATGAACCATTCGTGGCCAGCGATCCACGCACTGGCCCAGATGCACACGGAGAGTACTAGCCAGATCCGCCTCTTTCCAAGTGCGGGAATTGAAACTACGTCATTGAGCGCTCTCGCGCCGAACCGTGCAGCTCCAAAGGTGGTGATCGCGGCGATCATCATGGTTCCACGTAACCCTGTTCTCGCTGCCTTTCCCCACAGCGCCATGGCAATGTTCGGATTCAGGCTGGGTCGGTAGTACTCGGACGCAAATACAGCCACATCGATCACTCCAACCAGCAGGAGTGCTCCGCACAACGGGAGTGCAATTCCCATCACCGCTGTTTTCATGACATCCTTCTTGCTTGCAGTCAATGCGGAAGATAGATTGGTTGCCAATAAGGACAAAGGGGCCACGTAGAAGCCGAGGATCGAGAATCCATGGCACAAGTCCCACAGTGTTGGAGCATGGTCTGACGCTTGAAGCCAATGGAGCGCAGCAGGCCATCCGCTACGGACGCGAATCAGAGCGGCGAAGAGGACAGCAACCGCGAGCTTGTTCGTGAATAGGGCCTGCTTGGAACTCATGCGCCAACTCTGCAGGCCAGTAAGGAAGAGGAAAACGAGAATGGCGGCAGCAACCGCGGTGGATTCAATCTGCGATATCTCGCGACCGATTATCCATTGTGCTTGCCACGATGCAATCACGGCGGCAAGTTCCGCCATCCAAAGTACTAGAAACGAGATGCAGCAAAGCCGCGCATACCAGGCGGGGATCAAGCCAAGCGAGTGCTCGACTACGTTGAGCAATGGAGTCTTTGCCTGTTGGGATGTAGTCGCCGGCCCGATAAAGAATAGGGCCGTCAATACCACCGATCCTATCGCGACGACCACTGCGTTTATCGCTGCTGAATGGAACAAGAAGATGTCATTGCCGTGAATAAACCAAAAAGGAAAGTTTAGAAATAGCGTTGCCGTGATTAGCGCTACCTTCTTCCAAGCCCCTGGCGTTGGCCCGGTGTCAGGCTGCGGATCTGACCAGCGAATGCGTAGCACTATTCTTTCGACACCAAAAACCAGTTGAGGTTCCCGCCCCGAATGACCCGCTACATGTACATCCCACCGTTGACGTCGAGGACATGGCCGGTGATGTACGACGCTTCCTCGCTCGCGAGAAACTTCACGGCGGCTGCGATGTCTTCGGGTTTGCCTAAACGCTTCAGCGGAATGTGCGCGAGCAGGTTGGCTTTCAGATCATCGGAAAGAACGGCGGTCATGTCGGTGTCGATGAAGCCGGGGGCGACGGCGTTGACGGTGATGTTGCGGCTGGCCATTTCTTGCGCGAGGGATTTGGTCAGACCGATCAGACCGGCCTTCGATGCTACGTAATTCGCCTGACCGGGATTGCCGGTTTCGCCGACGATCGAAGAGATGTTAATGATGCGGCCCCAGCGTTCCTTCATCATTCCTTGAAGCACTTGTTGGATCGCCAGAAAAGCACCGGTGAGGTTGGTGGCGATGACGGCGTCCCAATCGTCTTTTTTCATTCGCAAGGCCAGGCCGTCCTTGGTGATGGCCGCGTTGTTGACAAGGATGTCGATTTTGCCGGCTTTGGCGAAGGCCGCTTTGATGGAATCGGACGAAGCGAGATCCAACTCGACCCAGGTGGAGTTGGGGATTTCTTTCGACGCGGCTTCGAGCTTCGACGCATCGCGGGCGGCTAGCACGACTTTGGCGCCGGCGGAGGCAAGGGCTCTGGCACAGGCGAGGCCGATGCCGCGGCTGGCTCCCGTAACAAAAGCGGTCCTGTTTGTCATATTTCATTCGCGCACAACGACATAACCAGTCTGTGCGCTAATAATGATTATGGCTTATGACGACCTGCGCGAGTTTGTGCGCGCACTGGAGAAGCACAAGGAGCTGAAGCGGATTCCGTTTGAGGTGGATCCGGTATTGGAGATCACGGAATTCGCCGACCGGAGCGTCAAGAACGGTGGACCCGCGCTGCTGTTCGAGAAGCCCAAGGGATCGAAGATTCCGGTGCTGATCAATGCGTTCGCCAGTATGCGTCGGATGGAGATTGCGCTGGAAGTTTCGTCGGTGAATGAGATCGCCGCGAGGATTTCTGAGTTTCTGGAAATGCGCATGCCGGAGGGCCTGCTGGGGAAATTGAAGATGCTGCCGAAGCTCGCCGAGATGGGGGCATTTTTTCCCAAGATGGTTTCCGGCGGCCCGTGTAAGGAGGTGATTCGTCGCGACGATTTTTCGCTGGACTATTTTCCGATTTTGAAGTGTTGGCCGGAGGATGGCGGGCGATTCATCACACTGCCCATGGTGTTTTCGAAGAATCCGGATACGGGGAAGCGCAACTGCGGATGCTACCGGATGCAGATTTACGACGCCCGGACGACCGGGATGCACTGGCAGACGCATAAGCAGGGGGCGGAGCACTATCGACGTGCCAAAACAAAACGGATGGACGTCGCGGTGGCGATTGGCGCGGATCCGGCGACCATGTATTCGGCGATTTTGCCGCTGCCGCCGGATCTGGACGAGATGATGATTGCGGGATTCATTCGATCGAAGCCGGTGGAGATGGTGAAGTGTGAAACGGTCGACATCGAGGTTCCGGCGCAGTCGGAAATCGTGCTGGAGGGTTACGTCGAACTGGGCGAGCTTCGCACCGAAGGCCCGTTCGGCGATCACACTGGATTTTATTCGCTGGAAGACGAGTATCCCGTCTTCCATGTCACGTGCATCACGCATCGCAAAGATCCGATTTATGCGACGACCATCGTGGGGCCGCCTCCCATGGAAGATTTCTACATGGGCAAGGCGATCGAGCGGATTTTTCTTCCGCTGATGCGGCTGCAACTTCCTGAAGTCCGCGACATCTGCATGCCGGCGGAGGGAATTTTTCACAATATGATTCTGGTGGCGATCCGGAAATCGTATCCGGGACATGCGAGAAAAGTCATGCACGCGATCTGGGGGCTGGGTCAGGCGATGTTTTCGAAATGCATTGTGGTGGTGGATGAAGACGTCGATGTGCAGAACGTGAGCGAAGTGGCGTGGAAGGCGCTGAACAACATCGATCCGGAGCGCGATATTCAATTCGTGATGGGACCGGTGGATTCGCTGGATCATTCGAGCCGTTTGCCGAATTATGGATCGAAGATGGGGGTGGATGCGACGAAGAAGTGGCCCGGTGAAGGATTCACGCGTCCGTGGCCGGGTGTCATCAAGATGCCGGACGACGTGCGGGCTCGGGTGGACGAGCTTTGGAGGCGGGCTGGGTTGAAATGATAAACTGAAATCACACGGCGGCTGTAGCTCAGTTGGTAGTAGCGCCAGATTGTGGTTCTGGATGTCGTGGGTTCAAATCCCACCAGCCGCCCCAAATACAAGGGGATTCGAGTGCGTCTGTGGTGGGTCGCGATCGCAATGGCCGTCGCTGGAGCCGCCCAGGACCCAGCCGAACCGCCCCTGACTACGTCGCAAAAATGGGATCACTTCAAAGAGGAAACCGCTACTCCATTCACATTGGGGGCGGGGGCGTTCAACGCACTGATCTCACAGGCCACGCGATCGACGCCGCTTTATGGACGCGCGTGGTCGGCGTATCCGAAGCGATTCGGGGCTTCTGTCGGCGATATCGTGAGTCAGAATTTCTTTGGCGATTTCATGCTCGCGTCGGCATTGCATGAGGACCCGCGCTATTTTCGAATGGGTCCGACGCACAAATTGTGGCCGCGAGTAGGGCATGCGATCGGGCATGCGATCATCACGCGAACCGATTCGGGGTCGACGACGTTTAACTGGTCCAATGTGCTGGGGACCGCGATGAGCGCCGGATTGTCGAATGCGTATTATCCTGCAGCCAGCCAGACCGCTTTAGCGGCGGGATCGAACTGGGGCACCAGCGTCGCTGGATCGGGGCTAGCGAATCTGATGCCCGAGTTCTGGCCCGATTTCAAGGGTTGGATGAAGCGCCGCTTTTCGAAACACTAGGAGCTTGTCGGGACCCGGTCGCTACGCTCGCGGCTCGGTGCCGACGGTTCTTCCGCTATCTTGGATGTCATGAAGATTACACGTTGGCTGCTGCTGATTATTGCCGCGGTTGGATTGGCGGCCGCGCCGCAGGGGCCCGGGAAGAAGGATGCGCCGAAGACGGCGGATGCCAAGGTTCCGGCCGCAAAGCTGGTGGATATCAATAGCGCGAGCGCCGCGGATCTGGATGTGCTGCCGGGAATCGGCAAAGCGTATTCGGCAAAGATTATCGCGAACCGGCCGTATCGGGTGAAGACGGACCTGATCACGAAAAAGATCGTGCCGCAGGTGACTTACGACAAGATCAAGGACCTGATCATCGCCAAGCAGGGGACGTCGAAATAATCAGAGGCCGCTGCGCTTCACAGCATAGTCGATGGCTTCCTGTGGAACCTTGAATTCAGCGTGTGCGCCGTTGCCTTTGAAGCCGATCTCCTTGATTCCGGCGGCGCTGGTGTAATAGGCGTCCACGGTCATGCGGCGGACCCAGCCGAAGAATTTGATCCCAGCGGCCAAGTCAGGAGTTTCGTTCTTGCGATAGGCGAGCTTGTCGAGCATCGCGGTGCGCTCCGCCGGTTTCGCGGTGAGAAAATCGGTGGAATATTCCCGCGTCATGGCGCGATCGAGCCACGCGAGTCCGCCGGTGTAGATCGCGGACATTTCCGGATTCTGACTGGACAGCAGATCGATAAACTCGGCCGCGCTGCCTTTCGAAGCTCCGGGAACGATGATCTCGCAGAGGGATTTCAGGGTCGCAAATTCGTGCGTGTTCAGGGCCTTTGGCCGGTATACACCCGCCGTTTTGGCATCCGCGGCCACGGCTTGATGGACGTGCTGCGCCGAGGCGACTTCGAGCGGCCCAGCGAGCGCCATGGCGGCGATCGCGCCGAGTGCGTCTCTTCTCGTGGTTTCAGACATTGCCTTTCCTCATTTCTTCGGCGAGATATTCCGCGGTTCTCCAGGCCAGCGCGCAGATGGTCAGCGTCGGATTCTTATCCGGATTGCTGACGAACGGCGCGGCGTCGGCGACGAAGACGTTCTTGACGTCGTGCGACTGGCAGTATTTGTTGAGCGCGGACGTCTTGGGATCGTTGCCCATGCGGATGGAGCCGACTTCGTGAATAATTTCTCCACCGATCGAGATTTTCTGGTCGGTCGGACGCGACGACCGCGTCACGGTGCCGCCCATCGTCTCGATCAGGTCGGTAAAGGTTTTTTCCATGTGTTCGACTTGCTTCAGTTCCGCGTCGGTCCATTTGAAATGGAATTTCAGAACCGGGATGCCATACTTGTCGACCACATTGTTGTCGATTTCGCAATAGGTGTCGGGGTTGGGGATCATTTCACCCCGTCCGGCGAAACTCACGCGCGAGCCGTATTCGTCGTAGATCGCTTTTTTCAGCGAATCGCCGTAGCCCTCGACGCGATTGGCGACGCCGGTGTAGGAGCCGATCCCAGGCATGCTGTAGCCGCCGCTCAATTCGATGTGATAGCCACGGGGAAAATCGGTCTTCTTGTCCCACAGCCACCAGGGAATGTAGAGATGCGCGCCGCCCATGCCGTCGGAATCGTGACGAGGCATGCCGCGCAGCGCCGGGAGGCTCGCGCCCAGGCTGAATCCGGTGTTGTCGGTCAAGTAGCGGCCGACCGCACCCGACGAATTCGCCAACCCATTGGCATGCCGCGGCGCGCGCGAGTTGAGCAGCAGGCGCGTCGATTCGCAACAGCTCGCGGCCAGCACCACGGTACGGCACTTGACCTGCTTTTCGGTTCGCGTCACTTTGTCGATGTAGGAAACCGCGGTCACGCGTCCTTCCGAATCCGTGATCAACTCGCGAGCCATCGCGTTGGTGATCAGGTTCACGCGCCCGGTCTTCATCGCGGGAAAAACCTGCACCTGGCTTGAGGAATAGTTCGACGCTGAAATACATCCGCGCCCACACTCGCCGCAGTAATGGCACGCCGGCCGGCCGTTGGTCGGTTTCGTGATCACGGCAAGCCGGTTGGGAATGCAGGGAATCCCGAGCTTGTCGGCGGCTTTTTTGATGAGCACTTCATGGACGCGCGGCGGCGGGCAGGGCTGAAACACTCCGTCGGGCGCGCTGCGGATTCCTTCCTTCGATCCCGTGATGCCGATGAAGGATTCCGCCTTGTCGTAATATGGCGCGATGTCCTCGTAAGAAATCGGCCAGTCGGTTCCAACACCGTCGCGCGAGTAGGGCTTCAGATCGTAATCTGCGTAGCGCAGCGAAATGCGTCCGTAGTGATTGGTGCGTCCGCCGACGATGCGCGAACGGAACCACTGAAACTTCGATCCTTCGGCGACCGTATACGGTTCGCCTTCCAGATGCCAGCCGCCGGCGTGCGCGCTGAACCAGCCGAAGTCGCGGCCGCGGCCGAAATAGCTGGCTCCGCCTTCGCCCGATCCTCGATGCGGATAATCGTACGGCCACTTATGCTCCTTGAAATCCGTCTCCGGGTGGAGCATGGGGCCGGCTTCCAGCAGGGTGACGCTCACGCCGAGGTCGGCCAGGACCTTGGTAACCGTGCCGCCGCCGGCGCCGGATCCAATAATGACCACGTCGGCAACGGGGGCGCTCCGTGTGATTTGGAACATGCAACGATTATAAACTTGTGTGTAACCTGACGGCGGCGGAGTCGTCTATAATCGGCGAAGGACCCATGGATGAAATAACCCCTCCGGTGGGGACACCCGAACCCGTGTCCCCGGCGCCAAAATCCACGGCGTCGGCGACCATTTCCTGGCTGCGCGACCTGTTTCTCAGCGTCCTGATCGCGATCGTGGTCATTCTGTTCCTCTATCAGCCGGTGAAGGTGGAAGGGACCAGTATGATGCCGTCGCTGGTGGACCAGGAACGCATCTTCATCAACAAGTTCATCTACCGTTTCGGCCTGTCCGACATCGGGCGTGGCGATACGGTGGTGTTCTGGTTCCCGGGCGATCCTTCGAAATCGTATATCAAGCGCGTGATCGGCGTTCCAGGCGACAGCGTGGAAGTACGCGACGGGACGGTGTTCGTAAACAACGCGGCGTTGAGTGAATCCTACGTGCCGGAGGAGTATCGCGACCACGTTTCCATGCCTCGGCGGACGGTTCCATCGGATCAGTATTTCGTACTTGGCGATCACCGGGTTTCGTCGAACGACAGCCGCAATTGGGGCATGGTCCCGAGGAACTACATCTATGGGAAGGCCGTGTTTGTGTACTGGCCGCTGGAGCGGCTAGGATTGCTGCACTAGAGGTTTGGTAAAGACGTCCAGACCCGGTTGCTGACGCTCGCGGTTCGGTGCCAATGTTCCGGATTCTTCGCGTTCGTCATCGCATCCAAACCGGTGCCGAATCTCACACCGAACCACGAACGCAGTGAGTGGGTCCACTCGCGTCACGCAACGTTCTATCGCCGCGAAAAGAGCCAGCTCAATACGGTCAGCACGACGCTTAGGATCAGGCACGTGACGACGGGGAAATAAAACGTGGTGTTCTTTCCGCGAACGACGAGGTCGCCAGGAAGACGGCCGAACCGGATCGGCAGGCGCTCGCCAAAGGGCACCAGGACGCCTAAAATCAGGAGCGCCAGACCCGCGTAGATCAGCATCCGGCCCATGCTTCCATTGTTACAGAGACGACGTTCGGCGGATTCCGATATCCTCTCTTCTTGCGCCGATGGTTTCTTGCCACATTTATCGTAGCCCGATGTCTGTACGCGCAGGCTCCATACCAGGCCGCGAACTACTCCGGGCTTTCAAGTGCGCGCCAATTGCGCATCTATCCTGTTGGTGGCCCGCCGAAAGTGATTGATGTTCCCTCGCGGCTTGCACGTGTGAAATTTGCTAGCGATGGCAGCGCATTATACGCACAACTCTGGTCGGAGCCGTTGACGGAATTAGAACAAATACCCGGTCTCGTCAAGATCGAATTCAATCCGATTCGCTCGGTTCCGGTCCCTGGAACTCGCGGTTTCGGAATAAGCGACTTCGCAATTTCTCTGGACCATAGCCGGATCGTAATCTCAGGCAGACATCGTGAAAAGGGCCAGACGAAGTGTGGCCTCTTCGACGTTAGCGTCTCCAACGGCACGGCTCGACAGGTCCTCGCAGTGGACTGCAACTATCGATGGCCCTGGACTGATCTTTCTCTAGCTCCCGCAGCGGACAAAGCCGTTGCGAGCTTTGGAAACGCTCATACGGATCACAACTACCATTTAGACTTGATCGACCCTGTTCACGGCACGACAAAGTCCATGGCGATCTCGATCGCGCCATTTGGTCACCAGACGGAAAATGGATCGCCGCGATCGAGTGGACGCGAAAACGCCTATTCCTCCTTGAGTCGAACGATCTATCGCATCGCCGTGATCTGGGTTCTACCGTCAGCGCGGCGTGGTCCCCAGACTCCCGGTACTTACTTATTTGGAGGTATCACGTACTGAGGTGTGGCATCGGATTCGATGTGGAGCCACCGGCGTCACTGGAGGTCTTGGAAGTTGCCTCAGGAAAGCGATCCCTGATTCACAGCTCCGAATGCCAACTGATCGCTGGGCCGATCGGCTGGATCTCTAGCGACATAGGGAAATGATCGACCTGTGCCGCGTGGCACGCCTATAATTAGAGCAGAGGCAATCATCCATATATGCTTTTGGAAGCGACCACGCCGTCAATTCTCGAAGATGAATTTAATCCCCGGCTATCGGCCGAGGCTCGGTTTGACACCGCTGCTGCGCGGTTGGGGCTGGACGACGGGATGCAGAAAGTCCTGCGCTCGCCCGCACGGGAGATTATCGTGCACATTCCGGTGATGCTCGATGACGGGCGTCTGGAAGTGTTCACGGGATATCGCGTGCAGCACTCGGTGGCGCGCGGTCCGGCGAAGGGCGGGATTCGCTATGCGCCCGATGTCACGCACGATGAAGTTCGCGCGCTGGCTGCGTGGATGACGTGGAAATGCGCGGTCGTGAACATTCCGTTCGGAGGCGGGAAAGGCGGCGTGATCTGCGATCCGAGCCTGCTTTCGCCGGGCGAGCTGGAGCGCATTACGCGTCGTTATACGGCGGAGATTTTTGAGTTTATCGGTCCTGAAAAAGACGTTCCCGCGCCGGACATGAACACCAACGAGCAGACCATGGCGTGGATCATGGACACGTATTCGATGCACGCGCGCCACAACACGGCTGCGGTGGTCACGGGCAAGCCGATCGAGCTGGGTGGATCGCGCGGGCGGGCCGAAGCCACTGGGCGCGGATGCATGATCGTGACCGATCAGGCACTCAGGCGGCTGGGACTGGAGCGTTCGACCACGCGAGTCGTGATCCAAGGATTCGGCAACGTGGGCGGCATGGCGGCGAAGCTGATGGCTCGCGCCGGATACAAGATCGTTTGCATCGCCGAATGGGATGGCGCGGTTTATAACGCGAAGGGTCTCGATATTCTGGCGCTGATGAAGCATCGCAAGGAGACGGGATCGATCTCAGGGTTTTCAGCCGGCGAGGACATCGACAAGGACACAGCCCTGTTTCTGGAAACCGACGTCCTGATCCCAGCGGCCAAGGAGAACGTGATCACCTCGCAGAACGCGCATAAGCTGCGGACGAAAATCCTGTGCGAAGGCGCCAACGGACCGTCGACGCACGTCGCGGATGCAATTCTCGCCGAGAAGGGAATTTTCGTGATCCCGGATATTCTGGCCAACGCCGGCGGTGTGACCGTGTCCTATTTCGAATGGGTGCAGGACCGCCAGGGCTACTTCTGGAGCGAACAGCAAGTGAACGATCGCCTGGAAGAGATCATGGTGAACAGTTTCCAGGATGTGGCCGCGTATTCGGATAAGCACGGGGTCAACAACCGGCTGGCCGCTTACATGTTGTCGCTGGATCGTGTGGCTTCGGCGATCCGGCTGCGCGGAATTTACGCGTAGAGACCCTGTCCTTGGGTGGGGTCGCGCGGCGTGACCTGGGAACTTTGAAAACAGGCGCTCATTCCCAGGCATTGGACTTGCACTAGGAATCGCGATGCTGAGATTCCGACACGTTTCGCGGTTCGCGTTCGGGCCAACTTTCGGGTTCAAAGCGGCCCCGCGACGGCACGCGGTTCGGTCCCGGCATGGAGCAACGGTCCCGGCGATTTGAACAGATTCGCTCTGAAACCTTTTTAAGGTATCAACGGGGACGATCACCGATGACGCCGGGACCGGCTCTTCTAAGTGGTCAAAGCGTGACGTTCTGAGGTCACCTTTCCCTCAGCTTGCGGTTCCCCCCTCCCTTCATCGACGCTGGGCTAAGGAACCCAACTACCGGCGTGACTTAACCCATCCAACCAAATTAAGTCATGTAAACACTGGGGAAATCCCTGGATTGCAAAGTGCATACCGAGGGTCCGTGATGGATTCCGCGGCCATAAGTGCATATGGCCAAACAAATGTAACAGGAATTGGCACCACGTTCTTGAGAGAAGTTTGGAGAGGCAGCTATGAAATGGATTTATAGCGTCTGCCGGACGTTGGCAGTCGCGGCCGTAATCGCCCTGAGTCTGACGGGCGAGACGCAGAAGTTTCAATATTCACCTCGTGACAAGGCGTTCTACGCGGATGCGGCGACTGTTCAGTTCGTCCGGCCGGGCCTTGTACTTAAAATCACGTCGGCGCAGATCGCTTCGGACGGGACCATCACCGCAGTGTACACGTTGGCGGACCCAGTTGGACTTCCATTGGACGCGGCAGGCATTACCACGCCGGGAGGGATCAGCCTGGGTTATGTCGCGGCCGTGTTACCGAACAATGAGGAGCAGTATACGGCCTACACCACGCGCGCCAATTCGGGGGTGGCCGTTGCGTCGACGAATCAGCCTGGTGCGGATTCCGGCGGGGCGGTAACCAACCTTGCGCCGGGGCAATATCAATACGTTTTCCACGCCAAGGCGCCCACGGGGTTCGACGCGACCGCTACGCACACGATCGGCATCTATGCGTCGCGGACGCTGACCGATTTTAGTCTGCCCACGAACTACGCGAGCGCGACGTTCAACTTCGTCCCTAATGGCTCCAAAGTGACCAAAACCCGTGACGTGATCAAGACCGCAAGTTGCAATTCCTGTCACGACCAGTTGTCGTGGCACGGCGGAAGACGCCGCGGCATCGAAATGTGCGTGCTGTGCCACACGCCGCAAAATGTGGACACGACTACCGGGGGCACGCTCGACTTGAAGGTCATGGTCCACGAGTTGCATATGGGAAGCCAGTTGCCCAGCGTGGTCGCAGGAAAGCCTCTGCTGGTGAACGGAACCGACTTCTCGAAGGTGGTCATGCCGTCCGACCCGCGGCGTTGCGAGGCGTGCCATTCGCAAACGACCGGCGCGGCGCAGGCGACCGCGTACCTTCTCAAACCGACGCGGGCTGCCTGCGGCGCCTGTCATAACGACGCCAACTTCGCCACCGGTGTCAACCATCCCGGAGGTCCGCAGTTTGACGACAATCTTTGCTCCACATGTCACATTCCGCAAGGCGAGCTCGACTTTGATGCATCCATCAAGGGCGCGCATACGATTCCCACTGAGTCCGCCATGCTTACGGGACTGGTGGTCACGCTGACCAAGATCCAGAATGGGGCGGCGGGAGCGGCTCCAATTGTGAACTTCACGCTGAAGGATGGGAGCGGCAATCCGCTGCCGACATCCAAGCTCGGTTCGATCAGCTTCACGATGGCTGGTCCGACGGCCGACTACGGCTACACCAGTTTCGGCAGCGATGTGACGACCCCCGGCTATGTGACCGAGAGTGCGTCGGCCGGGTCGAGTTGCGGCGCGGACGGAACCTGCACGTACACCTTCAAACATGCTGTTCCCGCCAACGCTACAGGCTCCTTCGCGATCGGCGTCGAGGCGCGGCGCTCGGAGACGCTGCTGGCGGGAACCACTTCGCAACAAGTCGTGCAATATGGCGCGAAGAATCAGGTGCTGTACTTCTCCGTGGATGGATCGCTGGTCGCGCCGCGGCGCGCTGTAGTGGCGATAGACAACTGCAATCAATGTCACGTGGCGTTGTCGGTGCATGGAGGGCTTCGGAATCAAACCGAGTATTGTGTGTTGTGCCACAATCCGTCGAATACGGACATTTCGGTCCGTCCGGCAGCTACGACCGTGGCAGACAGGGCGCTCCCGCCGCAGGGGATAAATTTCAACCTGCTGGTGCACCGTATCCATTTTGGGAAAAATCTTCCTGCGAATCGTCCCTATGTGGTGGTTGGTTTCGGCGGCAGTCACAACGACTTTTCGGGCACGCTGTTCCCGGCGATGTCTCCGACGGGCGCGGCCACCGATACGCGGTACTGCGCGAATTGCCATGTGAATGGCAGCGACCAGAATCTGCCGCTCGGGCTAAATGCGGCCACCGATCCACAAGGGCCTATCAACCCGATCCCAGCGATCAGTTCGGCGTGCTCGGGCTGTCACGTGCAAATCGCCACCGCGTCGCACATGTTGGCGAACACCACCTCGCTCGGTGAAAGCTGCACGGTGTGCCATGCCGCGGGGACGGTGGAAGCGGTGGGTCAAGCCCATGCGCAGTATTGAGGCTGTCAGGCTTCTGCTGCTGCTGTTGGGGTGCGCTCTGGTAAACGGTCAGAGCGCGCCTGCTCCGAATCCACCAGCGGGGTATGCGGGGTCCGAAGCTTGCGCGATCTGCCACGAGGATATCGCCAAGGCGTTCGCGTCCACACCGCACAACACGGTGGATACGAACAAGAAGCGCGGCTGGGAGGGGAGGGCATGCGAGGCGTGCCACGGGGCAGCGCAGAAGCACACTGAATCGGCGTCCGCGGAGGATGTCCGGAATCCGGGAAAACTGGCTGCCACGGCGACAGACAAGATTTGTATGAGCTGCCATCTCAACGAGCCGACCCACATCGGCCGGCTCCAGAGCAGTCATATGAAAGATCAAGTGGCCTGCACCACGTGTCACAAAGTTCATGCGGACGGCGGAAAGGGCCTGGTGGTGCGCGGCGCGGCGGCCATCAACAGCCTGTGTGCGGGCTGCCACACCAACGCGTGGGCGCAATTCCAGAAACCGTTCCATCACAAGCTTCCAGAAGGCGCAATGAGCTGTGTGGATTGCCACAATCCGCACGGCAGCATTCGACCTCGGAGTACCAATGCATTCGCCGCCAACGAGCCGGGTTGTTTTTCGTGCCACGGCGACAAGCGCGGCCCGTTCACTTTTGAGCATGCGCCGGTACGCTTTGAGAGCTGCTCCACGTGTCATGAACCGCATGGCTCGGCGAATCCAAGGATGCTGGCTCAGCAAGAGGTCCGCTTCGTGTGCCTCACCTGCCATGCAAATTTGCCGACCGTCAAGACCGGGGCTTTAGGGGTCGTGCCACCGTCGTTTCACGATTTGCGTTCTCCGCGATTCCAGAACTGCACGGTCTGTCATCAGAAGATTCACGGCAGCCACGTAGACAGGAATCTTCTCAAATGAAACCGCTCAACACGTTTCTATTGGGAATTGCGTTCCTGTTGCCGATGGCGGCTCAGCAGCCGGCGGCCGCGCCTGCTCCGCGAGAGGAGAAAAAAGACGCGAAGGCCGATGCAAAACCCGATGCGAAACCCGATGCGAAAGTGGATGTAAAGTCCCCGGCGGCCCCGGCGCCCGAATCCCCGGTGCCTTCGAGTGAATCCTGGCTGACCGGATCTATCGATCTCGGTTATCGCTGGAACACCGGCGTCGGCGGAAGCATGGACACGTACCGGAGCATCATCAATCTCGGCTCCGGGCCGAAGCTCCTCGGCGCGGATTTCACCATCGCCGATCCGCAACATCGCTTTTTCGATCAGATTCATGTGCGCGCATACGGTTGGGGCGGGGAGCCCTATTCCACTTTTCATCTGGACGCGAAAAAAGCGAAGCTGTACGATTTCAGGGCCGATTATCGCGACATCGCCTACTTCAACGTTCTGCCCTCTTACGCCGATCCGCTGTTGTCGCGAGGAATCGTTCTGGATGAGCAATCTTTCGATACGCGCCGGCGCTTCACATCTTTTGCGTTGGATCTGCTGCCGGGCGGCCGTATCATCCCGTATTTCGCTTTCGATCGCGATTCCAACTCGGGGCGTGGCGCGACCACGTTCGTTTCCGATTCCAACGAGTATCCGGTCCCTAACACGCTGCGCGACTCGACCAACCTTTATCGTGGCGGCGTGCGGCTCGAGTTCCGGCGCTTTCACGCCACGCTCGAAGAAGGCGGGACGACGTTCAAAGACGATCAACGAGTTTTTCAGACATCGGGCATCAATTTTGGAAACACCACCAGTACCATATCCGGCCAGCGCCTCGATCTGACCAATCTTCTGGCGGCTTACGGAATTCGCGGCAACAGCACCTACACCAAAGCGTTGTTTACTGCGAGTCCGACGTCATGGCTCGATTTTTACGGGCAGTTCCTGTATAGCGAACCGCAGACGGACGTCCACTTCCAGCAGACCGACGCGGGAAACCTGTTCCTGCAAAGCCAGTTCGTGTTCTACACCAGCCAGCAATACCTGCTTTCGTCCAGCGCGAAGCTGCCGCACACCAGCGCGAGCGCAGGCGCGGAGATCAGGCCTATGCGCCGGGTGCGCATCATTGAAAGCTGGCTGACCGACCGGCTGCATAATTCAAGCGGGGCGGGATCGACTCAGATCTTAGCGGGATCGGGAACGTCGCAACAATTGACGGCGTTACTGGCGTCCACGTTAGCGACCAACTATAACCAGAACGAGATCGATCTGTATTTCGATGCGACGTCCAAGCTGATGCTCCGCGGCGGCTATCGCTATGTATGGGGAGACGGAAACCAGACCATTCTGCCGGCGGCGGAGTTGTCGAGTTCGGTGCAGGGAAATTTCAGCCGCAACGTGGGACTCGGCGGGCTGACCTTCCGCCCCAGCCAAAAAATCTCCCTGACAGCGGAGGCCGAAGCGGCGGCAGGCGACGGCGCGTATTTCCGGACCAGCTTGTACAACTATCAGAAGGTCCGGGCTCAGGCGCGTTATCAGGCGACCAATTCGTTGAGTCTTTCGGGCGATTTCTCAGTGCTCACGAATCAGAACCCGCTGGCCGGGACAAAATACGATTTCTCCTCGTATCAGGAATCGTTGTCGCTGGTGTGGGCGCCGGGCGGTGGAAAGAGCTGGGATTTCCAGGGCTCGTATTCGCGTTACGACCTGAAGTCTGATATCAGCTATCTGGTTCCGCAGGATCTGACGCAGCAAGTCGATCACTACCGCGAGCGGGCGCACACGGTGACCGGACTGTTCGATCTGAATGCGCCGCACATTTGGGGTCGCGCGCCGAAATTCACTGCCGGCGGATCGTTTTTCATTTCCTCCGGCAGCCGGCCGACCAACTACTTTCAGCCGCTGGCCCGGCTTTCGGTTCCGATCAATAAACACGTAAGCTGGTTTTCCGAGTGGCGCTATTACGGATATGGAGAAGCCTTGTATCTCTATGAAGGATTCCGCAGCCACCTGGTGACCACCGGATTGAGGTTCATGCGATGAATCGAACCTTTCAGATCATTCTCATGTCGGCGGTCGGCGCGGGTGCAGCCGATCTGCCCGCCGATTCCGCGCGGGGTGCAGGTTTGTTCGAGACTCTTTCCTGCATCCAATGCCATAGCGTCAGCGGAAGAGGCGGCAAGATCGCACCGGACCTGGGCCGCATGGTGGACCGGAATTTCACCCCCGCCTCACTGGCCGCCACCATGTGGAATCACGCGCCGGCGATGTGGAACGCCATGCGTGAACGCGATATCCGCGCGGGCGATCTGGATGAACAAGCCGCGCGCGATCTCTTCGCCTATTTCTATTCGGCCCGGTTTTTCGAGAAGCCCGGTGACGCGGCACGCGGCAAGCGTGCGTTCGCGGAGCGCGGATGTACCAAGTGTCACGGGTTGACTGAACCGGTCCGGCCCATGATCAAGCCCGTGAAGCAATGGGTGGATTTCTCCAATCCCAATGCCTTGGCCGAGGCCATGTGGAATCACCGCGCGTATATGTTGGACCAGGCGGATGCGGATCGCGTTCGCTGGCCCGAATTGAGCGCGCAGGATCTGACGGACATGCTGGTCTATCTGCGCAATTTGCCGTCGCCGCCATCCAGGCCGGCGACCTTTCTGATCGGCGCGGGGCAGGATGGTGTCGCGGTTTTCAACGCCAAGGGATGCGCAGTTTGCCACACTCCGGGAAGCAATTACTTGAGCCGGATCAAAGGGGAGACGCTGACCGCGATCGCGGCAGAGATGTGGAATCACGCGCCGAGGATGGCCGCGGCCGGCGCGAAGCCGGTGAGTTTCGCGCCCGGCGAGATGCAGGATGTGTTGGGCTACTTATGGGCCCGTCAATTCTTTGAAGATTCGGGCAAACCGTCCGCGGGGCGACGCACATTCGAGAAGAAGCGCTGCACGGTTTGTCATCAGGACGCGACCAGCGGGGCGCCAAACCTCCCCGGCGCCCAACGGTCGTTCGGATCCGCCGCGATGGTTGCCGCTTTGTGGCATCACGGGCCGCGCATGCTCGATCAGATGAAGGCGAAAAATGTTTCGTGGCCTCGCTTTGAGGGCAGCCAGATGTCGGATCTGCTCGCCTACTTGAGTTCGGGGAATAAGCCATGAGTGAACCAAATCCTACCCGTCCCATGTTCGTGCTGCTGGCCAGCCACTGGATCAGCATGCTGGGCGTCACGCTGGTCACACTGGCGGGCTTTTCGTGGCTGTTCGTGCTGCCTGCCAACGTCCGGGGGAGTGTTGACAATCCATACATCGGGCTACTGGTTTTCGTGGCGATCCCCGTTGTTTTTTTTGCGGGACTTGCGCTCATTCCTGTGGGGATCGCTCTGTCGAAGCGGCGCATCGCTGCGGGCCTCGCCATCGTCGACCGCGCCACCGCACTGCGGCGCACGGGTATTTTCTTCGTGGTGATGACGGTGGTCAACGTGATCATCGGAAGCCAGCTCAGCTATCGCGCGGTTGAGCATATGGACACGGTCCAGTTCTGCGGCCAGACTTGTCACGTGATGAAACCGGAGTTCACCGCGCATCAACAGCCGCCGCATCAGGCAGTCGCTTGCGGATCGTGCCACATCGCTCCGGGTGCAACGGGATGGGTCAATGCCAAGATGGCCGGTACCCACCAGCTGATTAGCGTGATCCTCAACAACTACCCGCGGCCCATCGAATCGGCGTTGGAGACTAATCGACTCGTTTCCTCAGCCGGCACCTGCGAGCAATGTCATGCTCGCGAGAGGGTCATTGGCTCGCGGCTGCGCAGGATTACGAAGTTCAATGACGACGAATCCAATGCGCGGACAGAAACGGTTCTGATGATGAATGTTGGAGGCGACCGGTCCGGAATCCACGGAACGCATCTAGGCCCTGGAGTTCACATCCGGTACGCTGCTGCGGATAAGAAGCGGCAGAACATCCCTTGGGTCGAGTACACCAACGGCGGTGTCAAGCGCGCCTATTTCGCCGCCGACGCGAAGCCCGACGCAATGGGCACGCTGCCGGTGTTCGAAATGCAATGCGTCGATTGCCACAATCGGGCGGCGCACAGTTACGAACTCCCCGAACGCGCGCTGGACCGTGCCATCGCCAACGGAAGCATACCCGCGGACCTGCCGTTCATTAAGAAAACTGGCGTGGAGCTGCTCAAGGCGTCCTACGCAACCGACGACGAGGCTGCGCAGAAGATTCCATCCGGTTTGGCCGCGTTCTACCAACAACGGTACGCAGACGTCGCCGCGAAACGCGGGGGCGAGGTTCAGTCGGCAGGCGGCGCGCTGCTGGCCATCTATCGACGCAACGTTTTTCCGGACCTGAAGGTCACCTGGGGAACATATCCCAACAACCTCGGCCACATGGACAGTCCCGGCTGTTTCCGTTGCCACGACGATAGCCACGCCACGGCGGAGAAGAAAACGATCACACAGGATTGCAGCGCATGCCATCAGGCATTGGCTGTAGAGGAAGCCTCTCCCGCGATCCTGACAACGCTTGGCATGGCCCCTGGCATTGCCCCGGACATAGCCAAGAATGCGTCCAAGTCACCCGAGCACTAAACCCAATGAATAGGAGAACCAACATGAGACTTACACTGATTACACTCGCGATCGCAGGATTGACGTCGATCCCCGCAGTTGCCGCGGATGCCAAGGCCGGACAAGCGATCTACGACAAGTCCTGCAAATCCTGCCATGGCGTGGACGGTACGCCAAACGCTGGCGTCGCCAAGATGATGAAGGTCGACATCCGCGATCTGAAGTCGGCTGACGTCCAGTCCCAAAGCGACGCGGATATCAAGAAGATCATCAGCGAGGGCAAGGGCAAGATGAAACCAGCGGCAAGCGTGACCGGCGCCGGCGTCGATGACGTCGTGGCCTATGTTCGCAGCTTGAAGAAATAGCCGTTTACGGGTCCAGATCGCGGGATCTCCCGGACGAGTGCGTCTGGTGCGAAATATGGCTCAATACCGAATCGCCCGGCGATACGATCCAACGTTGCAGCGCATCGGGGTTGAGCTGCAGTTGGACCACCACCGCTTCGTGCCGTTCCACGGTGACCAGCAGCAGACGCCAGTCGTTTCCTTCGGGACGCATATAGACGAACACGACCTCGCCGCTTCTTGACGACCGGGCCTGGACAAACGGCTTCCATGCTCCGCCGACCGCAGTGCGGATCGACTCACTAAGATTGCGCCCATCGCGATCCCAGGAATCGAGATTCTCAAACACAGCGAGGTCGATGTGTTTGGTTCCGGCGGGGCGCGCCACGAAGGCCACCATATTGACCAATCCGAACATCGGGATATGGATCGGCCGCGTCTGGAAATGCGCTGAAATCGAGTCCACTACGTTGCTGAACTCGCGATCGGCGGCGCGCACTGAAGCAGGGAGCCAAACAGTGAAAAGGAGACCGCTGATAAGTATCCGCATGGCTAATCCTCCTTGCCGGGTTTGCGGCCTAAGTCGATTTTGGGGATCCCCCAGCGGCCGCCTAAGTCGCGCAGATCCTCGGGTTGGAGCGGGCCGATAATCTGCACGATGGTCAATTCTCTGGGTTCGGCGGAGATGATAGCCAAGCCGGAAAAGCCGCCATTTTCCGATTTCAAATAGACCTCGGCGTTGTCTCCGGACTTTTTGCTGCGCACGCCTACGATGCGCGACCATCCGGGGGAACGCAACTGGGCGCGCAGCGGCTCCAGGTCGCTGTCCTGGTATTCGCCCTTATTTTCGAATTCGAAGCTCTTGACGTAGATGCCCTTGAGGCCTGCGACGAGCTTCTTCACGCGCGCTTCATCGGGGTCTTTGTCCGACAGGAAACGGGCGGCGAGCTGGAGCAGCGCTCCATCCATGGTGACGTCGACCACCTCTTCCGCTTTCGCGGCAAGTTTTTCGATATTCGGCGGCAGCTTCAGCTCCTGCGCGGCTAAAGGTAGCATCGCGAAACACGCAATCAAAATCGAGTTCTTCATATTATTCGTCCTGACGTCCAGCGTTAACCTGGTCCTGGATTTTCTTGAGCTTGGTGCTGGTAATCTTCAACGCGAGTTCCAAACGGGCCTTGGCGGCCTCTCCTGCGGCACGCTCGTGCACTTCGCGCTGCCTTACGACCACGGCGACCAGTACCAGCGACATCGCTAAAGCGGCAGCCCATCGCAGTCGGCCCGGCGTCCACAGAGTCAGCCGCCAGCGCGGCTTCTGCCTTTCGCGGGACGCCGCGGCCAGCACTCGTGATTCGAAATCCGCCGACGGATCTTGGCGCTGAAAGGCGTCTTTAAGTTGCTTTTCGAAATCGTCCATCATCTGGGATCTCCCATACTGCGCTCCATCTTTTCCCTCAACATCGCGAGCGACCGGTGCAAAATGCTCTTCACGGTCCGCACCGGCATATCCAGCGTCCTGGCGATCTCGTCCGGCATCAGATCCTCCTGGTACCGCAGAATCATGACCAGCCGCGGCTTCTCCGGCAGAGACTGAACCAGCGCTCTCAATTTCCGGCTGAGCATCGGATCGCCGCTGGCTTCAACGTTCCTGGGTTCCGGGCCATTTTCCAAACTCGTTTCCGGCCGGCGCTGCCGCTTCCGGACATAATCCACGCACCGGTTACTGGTCACGCGGCGCAGCCAAAATGCAACGTGAGCTTCGCTCTCGAGCGATTCCAGGTTGCGATACAACTGCAAGAACACGTCCTGGGCAATCTCTTCCGCCAGCGACCGGTCGCGCAAAAAATGACACGCGATGCTAAACACCATCGACTGATGCTCGCGCACGAGTTCCGCGAACGTCCTCGAACCCGGTCCGCGCTCCATCGCTGATTGCGCTGCTAACATCCGTCTCAAGTCTATATACGTCGGCGGGATCGGGGCGGGACGCAGAATCCTCGTTACTACGCCAACGCGCTCCATAACTGTCGCGCCTCAAAGTGGCTCCGCGCGGCCGTCAGTTAACCACAGTAGTGGAGCGCGTACTAAGCCTAAGGCCTTGAATAGTAGCCAGTCTTGGCCCTTACTGCCAATTCGGGCCGCCGAATCCGGATCACGAGCTTGTGAAATGAACCATCATTGGCGACGCCCGCCGGATGAAAGGCGACCTCGTAGGAAGAGCGCAGCTGCTCGCCGATCAGGCGGAACGCGTCTTTCAGATCGTCTTTTTCGGCATCGAAATCCGCGCCGCCAGTCTCGCGTGCCAGCCGGGTCAGCACACTGGTTCCGTACTTGTTGCGAGCCGTGAGGCGGCCATGCGAGCGTTCCGTGTAGCGGATCCCGAAAATCACGACGCCGCCGGTTTGGGCCGCCTCGATCACGTCCAGCATGTGATGCGCGCTGGAGTTGTCTTCGCCGTCGCTGAACACGATCAGTGCTCTGCGGCCGCGCTCCTCGCGACCCAGCTTCTCGGTGGAATGATATAGCGCGTCATAAAACGCGGTACCGGCAAACCGGAGCTCAGGCGGACCGATTTCGGCCATCTCCGCGCGATTTTTTTCATGATCGAAGCGCTTCAGCCCCTCCATAAGGTCGTCCGGCGAGTTGGAGAAGTCCTGCGCGAGGCGCAGATGGTTGCCAAAGCAGAGGAGAAATGCCTGGTCGCGCGGTGCGAGGACGTCCTTCAGGAACCGCTTCAGATCGTGTTCGTGCTTTTTCATCATGTGCTGCTGGCTGCTGCTGGCATCCACCACCAGCGCCAGACTCAACGGCACGTCGAGGCTCCGTGAAAAGAAGGAAATCGATTGCGGGACGCCGTCGTCAACAATTTCGAGATCTTCCTTGGTCAGATCGGGAATCAGCGCGCCCCGGCTGTTTCGCACACTAAACGATGCCGTCACCAGGCGCACGTCAACGCGAATGGGCGACAAGCTCTGGGCGATGGCGCCGGTCGCGAGAGTCACGAATAGTAAGGAGCGCAGCACGGACGTCCATTTAATATACGGGAGGCGAGTGCGCGGGGGACGCATGGTTTCGATACAATTCATGGTGCACACAAGAAAAGGAGATCTTCACATGCTGCGGCAGTCACTCAAAACGCTGATTTTCACGGCGATAGCGGCAGCGCTGCCGCTGGGCGCGCAATCCATGGCCGAGCAGACGTACAAGAACATCACTGTTCTCAAAGGCACGCCCGCGGATCAATTGGTTCCGGCGATGCAGTTTATCGCGGCGTCGCTGGGTGTAGAGTGCGCCTTCTGCCACGTGCAAGGCAAGCCGGATGCCGACGACAAACCGGCCAAGAAAACCGCTCGAGAGATGATCACCATGACGCTATCCATCAACAAGGCCAGCTTCAACGGACGGCTGCAAGTCAGTTGCTACTCCTGCCATAACGGTCACGAGCGTCCCACGGCGGTCCCGCCGGTGCTGGAAACGGACGCGCCGGCGCATGCCGAGATGCCGGCGGCTCCGGCTGCGGCGGGCGCCGCTCCGACGGCCGATGACATCCTCCAGAAATACGTTGCGGGCATGGGAGGCGCCGATGCGATTCAGAAGATTACCAGCCGTGTGATGAAAGGCTCGATTCACGCTGGCGGCACGGACAATCCGATCGAGGTGTTCACGAAGGCTCCCAACAAACGCATTACGATCACGCATTCCGGAAACGGCGAAAGCTTCACTGCGTTCGACGGCACCGCGGGATGGATGGGGAACTCGGGCCGGCCTGCGCGAGATATGTCCGCTCCTGAATCTGCCGCGTCGAGCCTCGACGCTGAATTCTATCTGGCGCTCCGCGTGAAGAACATGTTCCAGCAGGTTCGTCGCGGGCGTCCCGAGACCATCAACGGCGTCGAGTGTGAAACTCTAAACGCGTCGGCCCCAGGCCTTCCGGCAGTGCGGCTCTACTTCGACAAGAAATCGGGATTGCTGCAACGGATGATTCGCTTCGCCGACACTCCCGTGGGCCGCAATCCGACGCAAATCGATTACGCGGATTATCGGGAAGCAGACGGCGTGAAGATTCCGTACCGGTGGACGCTTTCGCGGCCCAACGGGCGCTTCACCATCCAGATCAAAGACGTGCAGAGCAACGCGCCAGTGGACGATGCGAAATTCGCAAAGTCTGCAAGCGACGCAAAATAATTACTCGATTAATTTCAAGCATTTTACGGTTATTCAGGTTTACTGCCTCCGAGGATGGCGGTATTGTGGACATACCAAGAGCAAACTATGTCCCTTCCGCCAACCTCCGCGCCCACAGGAAGTTTTCCCGGCTTCGATACATCGATGTATCCGGGCGATTCGACCATGAGCAAATGGAAAGCGGTGTCGCCGTATCTGTTCGTGGCGTATTACATTAAGGCTCCCTGCCACCACGACCCGGGTTGGATGGGGAAGCGGGCGACGCTGGATGACATGGGCTGGAATCTTCTCCCGGTGTATGTGGGGCAGCAGGTAGTGGGAGCGTCCAAATGTGCGAATAACGTGCTGACGGCTGGACAAGGGCAAATCGATGCGGAAGATGCCAGTTCGAAACTCGCGGCGGATGGATTTGCCGCGGGAGCATATGTCTACCTGGATGTGGAACGATGCGAACTATTTCCTGCGGCGCTGGGCGAGTATGTCAGCTCATGGGTTGCGAAAGTAGTTAGCGCGGGGTTAAGTCCCGGAGTTTATTGCCACAGACACAATGCGGCGGACGTTCGCACGGCGACGCTGGCGGGGCTGGCGAGTCCAAGTGCCGCCTCGCCTCGCTTCTGGATCGTCGGCGGCGTGACGGCGGATTTCCACGTCAATACCTCAAAGCCTGCGGATTCGGGAATCGAATTTGCGGACCTCTGGCAATGCCCGGCATCCGTCAGCCGGACCTTCGGCGGCGCGGCCATACTGATCGACGAAGATGTGTCCAGCTTCGCAGATCCGAGCGCGGTGATTCCGACTTAATGCATTTCACGCAAAGACGCAAAGGAAAACCTTGTCTTCAGTTCGTGATGTTGACGGTAGCCGCGGCGCTGGGAATACCGCCCACGGTGACCACTACTGGCTGCGCCCCGGCGCTGACGCCCGCTGGAATCGTGAAATTGAGCTGCATCACGCCAACCAATCCAGGAGTGATTCCAATGAAGTCGATGGTGGCCGGCACGCGGCCCACCGCGACGGTCACGAATTGAGACGGCTTCGGCAGGTCCGAGAGCGCCGTTGCGGTAGCCGGAGCGGCTCCGGTGGAAACAGCGGGTGAAACCGCGCCTGTGCCGGTGATATAGATCGCGATCTCCTGTCCGCGCGCCGCGGTGGGGAAGGGCACGACGGCGCCGTTCTGATCGGTGAAGATTCCGGGGCCTGACGCGGCCACAGTAAACGTTCGCGTGACAACCTGCCCATTGTTGTTGATACTCACGGTCGCCGAACCAGCTGCAGTCTCGTACGGAATCTGGACGTTTGCCAGACCTGGCGATACATAATACAGCGGCGCGGCCACTCCATTGATCAGGACGGCGACGCCTGACATGTTTACCGGCAGTGGAACGCTGCTCGCGATTTGTGTGGAATTCGCGAGCTGGGTGCCCCACAGCGTCATGATGGCTCCAGGAGCGAACGTCTGCTGATAGGACGCAGCATTGGTGAGCGCATTGATCGCCGGTGCCCCAGCACTCAAACTGGCGGACGCCACGCTCACCAGAAGCGAGTCGTTGAGGCCGTTCACTGCCGCGGTTATGGTTGCCGAACCCAGTGGTAACGCCGATCCCTTCACAGCGAGCGTAGCGGTCGCCTTGCCGGCCGAACCGGCCAGAGTCGCCGACCCGATCTGGACCCCGGTGGCGGAAAATGTCACGGTGCCGGTTGGCGTGGTCCTGCCGGTTACGGTCGCGGTCAGGTACACGGTATCCGTCGGGCCCACGGTGCTTAAATTTGAAAGCAGCGTCAACGTGGCCTCGGATCTGGACGAGGACCCGGATCCGGTCCACCCGGTGACCAGCAGATATGCATCGACGGAGCCGAGGCCAGTCGCCTGATCGTAGCCGGCGCCGGCGTTGTAGCCGACCGCTGTGTTCGAGCACGTGATTACGCGACGTCCACAGTTCACGGTGACGATGTTGTTGCCGCTGGTGATGTCGTGGAAGATCGCGGGCGAGGACTGCGCGAGCGAATACAACTGCGGATTCATGTTCCCCAATCCCGGCGTCGATTGCTGCCCTTTTGAAACCAGATATTGGTTCAGCACTGCGGCGAGTCCTGCGAATACGGGAGTAGGAACCGACGTGCCGCCGTAAACAGCCTGGCTGCCGCCGGTGTAGACCAGGTATCCATCGTGGTCGGCGGACGCGCTCATCGAAACGTCTGGTACGTGCCGCGCGTTATCGCTGGGCACGCCCGGGCCGGTTTGCCACGCGGGCTTGGTGAAGAAAATGCTTGCGCCGCCGCCTGAGGCGGACGGTGAACCGTCGAGCGCGCTGTCGTTCCAGGCGATCTCCGGAATATAGGAAAGTACGGATGCGCCGTTGGCGTCGGTAGTGGCATTCCAGTATTGGCCGCTCCCCTCGGAGAATTCGGTGCCGCCGACCGAGGTTACTTCGGGAATGCTCCCGGGAAGGTCGACCGCGAGACCAGGATTTCGCGAGTCGTCGCAATCCGCGCCGCCGGAATCGCCCGAGGCGGAAAACCACGTGATCCCTTGCGCGTTCCCTTGCTGCGCCCAGGATTGCATGGCCGCGGCGTCAGAGGCCGCCGTCTCCGGCTCGCAACTGCCGTAGCTTAAGCTGAGGACCGGAGCAAGATTCTGATCGATTGCATATTGGACGGCGGTCATTACATCGTAGGCATACACGTAGAGAATAGTCGCGTTGCGCGCCACGGCGCCCGACCACTCCAGATCCAGGTCCGCCTCCCCTAGATCTCCGTTGACTGTCCCCGGATCGTGTGAACCCGGAACGAAGACGATCTTCGGATCGTTCGGCGAGAGGTTGAATTTCGTTCGGAATTGCTGGATGTCGGTGAGGTCGATTTGGGTTTGCCCTGCAACGGCGAGTGTTTGGCCGGTGCCATCGAATCCGGAATTGTACAGCGCGCTGATGTTGTAGATAGTGGCTAGGTCGTTGGGTGCAAGATAATGATTGCCGTGCGACGACGTGTAGTCGGGGGTGGTGTTATTTGGATTTTTCTGCCTGCGTGCCGGCTTCATTCGGAAATCATTCAATCCGCGAATGGCGTGAACCATCCCATCGAGTGCGGCGGGGATGGACGGATCGGTTGCGTTTGCGAAGTGCATTTCGCCATTCGCGAGGTAGTGATGCAATTCGGTCTTGAATGCCGCTTCGACTTGAGCCGCGGTTCCATTCACTGCGATCCAGTTGCGCCCACGAGCTACGGAGGTTACGGTGAGTCCTTCGGATTGAAGCCACTCGGTAATTTTGCCGATATCAGACGCGCTCGCACCGAAACGATCGGCATATAGTTCGGGAGTGAGCCAGTGGTGATAGTTGGGTGAGCCCGTGGTCTGCTGTTCGATCAGGAACTGACTGAGGTCCGCTTTCTGGCTCGTCGAAGGCGCCAATGCCAGCGTCACGAAAGAAAGCTCGAGCGATGGCGAGACGCGCCCCTGGTCGTTTTCAAGGAGCGCTTTAGGACGAACGTGACCGGCAAGCGTAACGCGCTGGCTCCTATCGATAACCCGGCTGATCCGGCTGGGTTGCGCCGAAACGCGCATTGAGAGTGTCAGGAATATCGAAACGACTGCCGCGGAACCCGCGTACCGGCGATGAAACATAAACACCTCAACTCTTTGGGACGCGAGTACTCGTGGATTTGGACGGCACGTGGGTCTGGCCGGTTTCGCTGTTAACAAACTTCAATGAACGTGAATCGAGGTGTTCGTCTTATACCAATCGTAAGTTGTTGCGATTCCATCCCGCAGACCGATGTGCGGCTCCCATCCGAGCGATCGCAAACGACTCACGTCCAGGAGTTTTCGCGGCGCGCCATCCGGTTTCGACGTGTCGAAGCGGAGTTGTCCGCGGAACCCCACGATATCCGCCACCATTTCAGCGAGTTCCCGAATGGAGACGTCCTCCCCTGTACCGACATTGACGATCTGATCGCCATCATATTCATTCATCAGGAAGACGGCCGCGTCGGCAAGATCGTTCACGTGCAGAAACTCGCGGCGCGGAGATCCAGTACCCCAGACGATCACTTCCGGAGCACGCTGTACGGCGGCTTCGTGAAACTTGCGGATCAGCGCGGGCAGCACATGCGAGGACGCCAGGTCAAAATTGTCGCCGGGTCCATAAAGGCTGGTCGGCATCAGGCTGATCCCATGGAAGCCATACTGTTTTTGATAGGCCTGGAGCATTTTGATTCCGGCGATCTTCGCCACTGCGTACCACTCGTTGGTAGGCTCGAGTGGGCCGGTCAAGAGGTACTCTTCCTGCATTGGTTGCGGCGCGAGCTTGGGATAAATGCACGAAGATCCCAGGAACTGGAGCTTGGTGACGCCCGCGCGCCAAGCGGCGTCGATCACGTTGATCTCGATGGCCAGGTTGTCGTAAATAAACTCGGCGGGGCGCGAATCGTTCGCCAGGATTCCGCCGACTCTGGCGGCCGCCAGAAACACATATTCGGGCTTTTCGGCGGCGAAGAATTCGCGCACCGCGGCGGAATCCTTTAGGTCCAACTGATCGCGCGTCCGCTCGATCAGACTTTCGTGACCTAGGGTTCGCAGCCGGCGGCAAATCGCCGAGCCAACCAGGCCGCGATGCCCCGCCACGTAAATGCGCGCGTTCACACGCATCAACTCTGCGACGCCCCCCGGTTAACAATGTGTCCTGCCCGCGCCAACGTTTTTTCCTGGTTTGCCAGGTCCAGATCGTGCGCGACCATCATGCGGACCAGTTCCTCAAACGTCACGCGAGGTTTCCATCCGAGTCTCTTGCGCGCCTTCGAAGCGTCGCCCAACAGACAGTCGACTTCGGTCGGCCGGAAGTAGCGGGGGTCCGTTTCAACATGATTTTTCCAATCGACACCGCACTCCTGGGCCGCCATAGCCAGGAACTCCCGGACCGAATGGGATTGGCCCGTCGCGATCACGTAGTCATCGGGTGTGTCCGGTTGGAGCATCCGCCACATCGCGTCGACGTAATCGCCGGCATAGCCCCAATCGCGCTGAGCATCGAGATTTCCGATGTACAGCTTCTCCTGCAATCCGAGCTTGATCCGCGCCAGCGCTCGCGTGATTTTTCGCGTTACGAAAGTCTCTCCACGCCGCGGAGATTCATGGTTGAACAGAATTCCATTGCATATGAACAGACCGTAGGCCTCGCGATAGTTCACCGCGTACCAATGTGCGGCGGCTTTACTCACGCCGTAGGGGCTACGAGGATAGAACGGTGTGGTTTCGCTCTGCGGGGGAGGCGCGGCGCCGAACATCTCCGAGGAACCTGCCTGATAGAGGCGCACGCTCTTCCCTCCAACGGCGTAATCGCGAATCGCTTCCAGGATCCGAAGGGTTCCGGTCGCCACAATGTCGGCTGTATATTCGGCCTGATCGAAGCTGACACGGACGTGGGATTGGGCCGCCAGGTTGTAGACTTCGTCGGGTTGCGCTTTTTCCAGGATGCGACGGAGACCTCCGCCGTCGGCGACGTCCCCGTAGTGGAGAAAAAGTTTGGCATGTTGTTCGTGCGGATCGGCATAGATGGCATCCAGCCGTTCCGTATTAAACGTGGATGCGCGCCGGACAACGCCGTGGACCTCATAACCCTTGGACAGCAGAAATTCGGCGAGAAAAGATCCGTCCTGCCCGGTAATGCCGGATATGAGGGCTTTCTTCATTCTTCCGCCGCGACAGATTCGAGTATACATCGGGGTTTTCTCCACGCCGCACGCTGCGTCGCGCGGCAGTACACTCTAAGTGATGGCCGACTATAAAACACTCCTCCGTCCACCCACGGAAGTCCTGACCCGCGGATTCGACCCGACGCTCTCGGTCGGCTCCGCCAGACCGGCGGTGTTCCGGAGTTCGACTTACGTTTTTTCCAGCCCCGAAGCTGCCGAGCGCGCTTTCGACATCATGGCTGGACGCGCCACGCCGGAAACGGGTGAGCAGATCGATCTGGTGTATTCGCGCTTCAACCATCCGAATGCGGAGATTCTGGAGGAGCAAGTGGTCCCGCTCGAAGCCGGGGCGCATGCCGCACTGGTGTTCAACTCCGGAATGGCCGCGATCATGACAGCGCTGTTTGCCTTCGTGAAGCCGGGCGATACGGTGGTCTATACCGTGCCGGTTTACGGTGGAACGCAAAAATTGATCGAGAATTTTCTGGCTGGCTGGGGAGTCAACGGGATCGCGGCGCCGGCCGGACAGACTGACCGAATCGACCAGATCATGCGTGAAGCGAAGAACCTTCGTGTGGTGCTGATCGAGACGCCGGCGAATCCGACCGTGATCATGACTGATATCAAGCGTGCGGCCGATGTGGCGGCCGAAACGCGAAGCGAAAAACCGATCGTGATGGTGGACAACACCATGCTTGGTCCGGCGTTTCAACATCCCTTGCAGTTAGGCGCGGATATGGTCTTATATTCGGCGACGAAGTATCTTTCCGGCTTTAGCGATCTGATTGGTGGACTCGCGCTGGCCACCGATCGCGAATTGTTGAAGAAGATGCGCTCCCTGCGCGGATTGTTCGGCAATATTTTGCAGCCGGATGAATGCTGGATGCTCGACACGCGCCTGCCGACGGTCGGGTTACGGATGAACCGGGCCAGCAAGAACGCGCAACGAATCGCCGAACCGCTGGCGCACAATCCCAAGGTCAAAGCGGTGCTGTATCCGACGTTACTCAAAGATCCTGAACAGGTGCGGATTTATCAGGCACAGTGCGATTTTCCCGGCGCAATGTTTTCGCTAGAGTTGCGCGGGGGAAAGAGAGCGGCATTCGAATTCTTGCGCAACCTGCGGCTCGCGCGAAACGCGGTTTCGCTGGGAGGCGTGGAAACGCTAGTGTGCCACCCCAAAACGACCACACATTCCGGATTCACGGAGCAGCAATTTGCCGATGCGGGAATCACCGATGGGCTGGTGCGCGTGTCTGTGGGAATCGAAGATTGGCGGGATCTACTGGCCGACTTCGAACATGCGCTGGACACGATCTGAGAAATGGCCGCCGATGAACGCAGATAAACGCCAATCCAATTTTTAATCGACGTTCATCTGCGGCTATCTATTCCACCAACCTGCGATCGTGTCCGACGGCATGTGACCCAGCACGTGCTCGGCCATCTCCTTCAGCCGATCCGCGCTTGAAACAGGACCGCTATAGCAGTGCCCCTTCGCGGCTCCGTACATGAAAAAGCCTTCGTAGTGTGGACTCTCGGTCTTTCTCATCCACTCCTGCAACTTGCGCGTGCCGTTGTTCAGAAAAAAATTGTCAGCGTCGCCGACATACACGTGAACTTTGTCCTGCAGCTTCGGTCCCAGTGTCGACCAGTTCTTTTCCAGATGATTCCGAAGATCGAAATTTTCCTTCCAATATTCCGCCACTCGCGGATTCATCGCGCCAGTCTTTTTGTCCCATAGAGGATCGAAAAATCCATCCTCGCCGAGCGGTCCGAACACGGCGGACCATATGTCAAGTTGCTCTCCGGATCTTCCATGTGTTCCGTTGACCAGCTCGAATCGATTGCGCTCTTCGGCAGTCTGGCGGATCTGGCCATTGATTTCGCGGCTATTGACGGTAGGGACGCGACGCCACTCGAATTCCTTGTAGAACGCGTTCTTGTCGTGATACACGTCGACGCCCTCGACATCCGAAAAATCGACCGAATCCGGACAATTCGACCATGTTCCGCCGAAGAAATCGGGGTGATAGATCTGCAGCGCCAGTGATTCCCATCCGCCGGTCGATCCGCCTGAAAGCAGCCTCGCCCACGGCTGCCGGATGATACGGAAACGCTTTTCGATTTCCGGAATCAGTTCCTTCATGAACGCGTCGCCATACGGACCCACGTTGACCGAGTTCACCGCGTAGGAATCGTCAAAGTAGGGATTAGGATGCTGCATGGTGACAACGATCATGCGCGGAAAATCGTCGCGCGTCCATTGATTGTAGAAGTCCTTGTCGGGCGCATCGAAGCGCATCGGCGCGGCCAGCGAAAAATGTCCCTGTTCATAGAGGACCGGGTAAGAAATATTGGTCTTCTCGTAGTCGCGCGGAAGCAGGACAGTCGCGCCCAGGTAAATCGGACGTCCCCAGAACCTGGTCAAGATGTCGCTCTGAATCTTGAATCGCTTGACGTAGGTCGAATCGGTGGGAACCGTGACCGGCGGAATCACTTTATCGCACACCAGCGAAATGCGGTAGCCCTTCGAACCATCGAGCGTCATTTTCTGCGGAGCGCTGTACAGATTTCCAGGCGACCGGTTCCAGTGCTGGCCCTCCCACCGATCGTCATGCATCCAGATGACGTGGCCGTCGGAGCGGCGAAATTCAGAATAAAGGTTGACGAATCCCTGCACCCAATATTCACCGGGCGGGAATTGCGAAAGACTCACCACAGGCGTTCCGACATCCGTCGCGTCGATGATCGCGGTTTGTCCCGCGCCGAGTTTCTCGATATCGCGTCCGAAAAACGGAATGCCGACGCGCCCGACCTGAAGTCTCGGCTCCGGATCGTTCTTGCGCGAGATCATCACGTAAACGCGGCCGGTGACCGGTCCAGTAGTTGCGGAGGCGGGATATGAAATCTCGAATCTCGTATCGGCGGCGAGAGAGGTGAATGCCGTTAGCGCAAGGGCAGACAGGACTTTGGTCATTTGGCCTATTTTATAGTGATGTTACTAAAAGAAAATCTTCGATGTCTTGCCGGTAGTGATTTCGAGTCAAACACAGACGTGCACTCAGACGAGGAGGTCATCGACTCAAGTGCCGAGCAAGTCGACGCACTCCCCCGGGTTGCCGTCGGGAACTAGCCGGATTGCGGTCCTCGCCCGAGCCGCTAACTCTAAAGGTCTAACTCCCTTGACATACCAAGCGTGAGTGATCCGGTCCATGCCAGCCCCGACAAGTTTTGCAGCTGTGCGAAGGCTTCCACGTAATGCAACGCTGTTGGTTTTGCCTCCGTGCAGGATTAGGTTGCGTTGCCGATAAAGTCGTTGGAACGTATCGGCAACATGTGTCTGCACGTCGAGAAGCCCTTTCGATGGCGCCTGAAGAAGCTTGGTCATTCGGCGATGCGCCGCTCGATCGCTATGCCGCCGAAGATTCAGCGTATGTCCGGCTGAAATTGCATGCGCAATAATGAGCGCTCTATCTCGATTCTCGGCGCATGCCTTCAGCTTGGTTCGGAGATCCGCACAAAGTGGCTCCGCAGTGTAGGAAAGGCTCGTTAGCTCGGCCCGTGGGAACGAGCATGCAACCAGAGACGCAAGGCTGTCCGCGGCTCCCGCTCGATCATGTGGCTCCGCCAAAAGCGCCTCCATTGCTGCCCAACCTCCCGCGATCGCGGCACTTGGCGAGCTGTTCTCTAAGTGCGCTAATAGATCAATTGCCGCATCGACATTGCCATCGGACTCGGTGAAAATCTGGTCCTCACGATACAAAGCTTTGACTCGGACCCCTCGTGGTCGGGGACCGAACGGGAAGGAAGTTCGTTCGCCACGCACCCATAAGGCGGGCCAGGGCTGAAGGGCATCCGTAGTCGTCATCGACGAGCGCGCAATAAAGTGATCGATGCGGTCCGCGGCGAGGTGAGCCGCGGCGAAGGAGTCTCTAGCCGGTATGCTGATAATCAATCCGCCGCAGGCTCGAACATGGCCAACGTCAAAACGACTTTCCCTCAGCCAAAGAGATAACGCTTTCGCATTGAGCCAGCCCTTCGGGAAACCAGATGCCGACTTTGGGGCGTTCTTGAACGCTATCAGCACTTCGAACTCCGCGACCGGTCGCATCGCAAGTTCTTGATGCGCCAATTCGCACACTTCGGAAAGGCTCAGTTGCATCGGGTCTCTGTACAACTGGTGAGTCCACCAAGCGTGCAGGAACTCGCCGGAAAAGCCGGAGTCAAGGAGATGAGCGGCGATACTGCGGGCGGAGCGTTCAGGCTGTGGTGGAGGGTTTGCATTCAGCGTCGCAGCCCATTTCCGCAGATAATCGACACTAAGAGCGTCGGACAGTTGGGCAATCGTATGGTACGCAAGGCCCTCGTAGCGGGGGATGCTCTTCAGGGCATCGCTAAAAACCTGTTTCTCTCCTTCTGGCACGCCCGGATCCTTTCCGACGAGTCGGATAGCTAGCTGCCCGAGCCTTTTGACGGATTCATCGCTAAGGATGCCGACACGATTGGCTTCGGCGGCTTCGAGGATTTCTCGCAGCGTGAGAACCGTGCTAAGACTCCAGAGTGATCTGTTCCACGGTGTGCTCGGGTCCAAGAACTCCACAAGACGCGCAGCCGTGATTTCGTCTACGGCGTTGACAACCCTTAACATTTAGTGCTATGTTTTGAACAGGACGCAAGTCCGAGATCTAAAGGGGTACGTCCCACTCTGAGGGTTTCGACCCAATATGCTTGGCACAACACCCCTTTTCCGAAAAGGGCCTCCCATCGGGAGGCCTTTTTAATTTTCCACATCAGCAGCCAGTCTAGCACCGACTTTGCGGGCACCCAAGTAAGCAATCCGCTTTGTAGCTTGAGCGCCCCTTGGCGCAAGCGAAGGCCACTAGAGCCTGCGTATTTGTTGCGCGATGCTCGAACAACCTAACCGCGCGAAACTAAGAACACTGCGACTTCCGCAGTCAAATTCGGAAACAACCGGACCTCGCGATTGCTCGATAAAAAGATCCGGCGTTCCACGCGCCAGTTCTGTTTCTCCACCAGCGCCTCGAAATCGAGCACCGTCAGAAAATGAATATTCGGCGAATCGTACCAATCGTGTGGAAATAATTCCGTCTGCGGAGCACGACCACTCCACAGATGCGACCAGCGCACGCGCCAATGGCCGAAATTCGGGAACGCCACGATCGCGCGATTGGCGATGCGCAGCATCCCTTTCAGCACGTGCAACGGATCGCGGGTTTCCTGAAGCGTCTGACTGAGGATCGCGTAATCGAAGGCGTGTTCGGGATAATCGTCGAGCGCCGATTCGAGATCGCCCTGGTATACTGACACGCCGCGCGCGATCGCTTTTTGCACGCGGGCGCCGGTCATTTCCACACCGCGCGCGTCCACCTGTTTATTTTCTTTAAGCCACGCCAGCAGCTCGCCTTCGGCGCATCCCAGGTCGAGCACGCGCGTCTGCGGCTCCACCAGTTCACCGATGATGGCGTAGTCGCTGCGTCCGTAAACTTCACGCATGAGTACTCGCCAGGAACCCGCGGACGATTTCGCTTTGCTGCTCCACTTCCACGAAAAACGCGTCGTGTCCGTAGTGCGCTTCCAGATTGCAGTAAGCGACGTCACAGTTGCGGCTGCGCAGCGCACTGACGATTTCTTGCGCCTGATAGCTAGGATACAGCCAGTCCGAGGTGAAACTGATCACCAGGAATCGAGTCTTGATTCGCTCGAACAACGATGCAAGCGTTCCGCGTTCCGTGAGATCGAACGAGTCGATGGCGCGGGTGATATAGATATACGAGTTCGCATCGAAGCGATCGACAAACTTGCTGCCGCGATATTGCAGGTAGCTTTCCACTTCGAATTTATCCGGCGCACTCAGCCGCCGGCCGAACTTCTGGCGCATGCTCTCATCGCTCATATAAGTGATATGCCCCACCATGCGCGCCACTGCAAGCCCTCGTGCCGGTGGACGCCCGCCATAGTAGTTGCCGCCGTTCCACTCAGGGTCGGCCATGATCGCTTGCCGGCCGACTTCGTTGAACGCGATTTGTTGCGCGCTGTGCCGAGCCGTCGTCGCAATGGGAATCGCAGCGGCGACTTGTTCGGGAAAAGCCACCGCCCATTCCAGCGCCTGCATTCCGCCCATCGATCCTCCGGCGACGGCGAGCAGCCGCGGAATTCCCAAATGATCGATCAGCATTTTCTGCAACCGCACCATATCTGCGATCGATACGGCCGGAAAGGACATGGCCCAGGGACATCCTGTGTCAGGATTGATCGAGCTGGGACCCGTCGTTCCTCGGCATCCGCCCAGCACGTTCGAACAGATCACGAAGTATCGATCGGTATCGAACGCCTTGCCCGGGCCGATCATGTTGTCCCACCAGCCGCCTTCGCCCGCCGCATGGGCGTCGCCGGAGAACGCGTGTTCCACCAGAATGGCATTCGTTTTCGCGGCGTTGAGCGACCCGTATGTCTCGTAGGCGACTTCCACCGGAGCGAGGATCGCCCCGCAATCGAGCGTGATGGACGGGAATGCCGCCGAAGCAGTCTCGGTAACCATTAAATTTCAAGATTACCGCACGCGCTCACTATTCTTCCGTGGCGACCCGCTCCACGCGGCCGATCACTTCGGCGAACGCGTCCACGGTCTTCCGGTCCGCTCCATGCAGCGCTTCCCCTTCGAGCGTTTCCAGGTGCCGATGGATCTTAGCCGCTTTTGCCTTTCCTGGCCGGGTCAACGCCACGATGAACGAGCGGCGATCCTTCGGGCTGGTCTCCCGTGTCACCAGACCGCGCGCGACCAGGCGGTCCAGCACGCTGGTCAGCGTCGACCGCTTGTGAGCGAAGGCCCCGTGCAGATCGGCGATGGTCGAATCCCCAAATTCGATCAAGTGGCACAGGATGTGAGCTTCGGCCTGGTTTAAATCCGGCATGTGGCGCTGGATGAACAGTCCGATGCGGTGGGTGGTTCGATGGATGCTGAAGATCAGTCGTAGCGGCATCGCTTCAAGCATAGCTTGCCTTCTATAGTACGAAAACGTACTATACGGTTATGAAATATATACCTGCGCTGTTCCTCCCTTTGCTCGCGTTCGGCCAGCCGCGCAAGCATACCGAATCCGCCATCACCATCCATCTCCACGCGCCGCCAGCTCAGGTCCTGCCCCTGTTTGGACCCGTACGCGAAGCCGAATGGGCCCATGGCTGGAACCCCAATATTGTCTATCCTGAGAACCGCGCCCAAACCGCCGGTTCGGTCTTCACAATGGGTAAGGAGGACAAACAGGCGATTTGGGTGTTGACCGAATACGATCTTGCGAAACTGCGGGTTAGCTACGTCTTCATCGAGCCCGGCGTATCCGCGAATCAGATTGAGATCGTTCTGATGGCTGCTCACGATGGCATGACCGAGGCAACCGTCACGTATCGGCGCACCGGCCTCTCGGATACCGGCGACGCCATGGTGACGAAATTCGCCCAGGAATTTCCCCTCCAGCGCGATCATTGGGAGCACGCCATCAACACTCGTCTGAAGGAGCTAAACCAGTGACCGACTCCGAATTCGTCCGAGCCTTCGAAGCGTGCGAGCTTTCGAACGAGTCCTTTCACCATCGCGACCACATCCGACTGGCGTGGATCTATCTGCAACGCTACGGCGTCGCGGACGCGACCAGAAGGATCGCTGCTTCTATCCGCAACTTCGCCGCTCATCATGGGAAGAGCGACAAATATCACCAAACCGTTACCGTCGCCTGGATGAAACTTCTCGAGCAGATCCCGGTCCACGCGAGCTTCGCTGAGGCGGTGGCCGCCTTCCCTCAAATCCTGTCTAAGGATTACCTGCGCGAGTTTTACTCCGACGAACTGCTCGCGTCCAATGCGGCGCGCGTTGATTTTATGGAGCCGGATAGGAGGCCTCTGGCGCTTCCGGCCGCACCTGTGGTGAAATAGAAGTTACTCCCCACCCACTGGAGGCTTCGCCCACTTGAATCAAGCAGTCCTCGCCCTGGAAGACGGTACGGTCTTCGAGGGCCAGAGTTTTGGTGCGCCCGTCGAGCGCTGTGGCGAAGTCGTTTTTAATACCGCTATCACCGGATACCAGGAAGTTTTCACGGACCCGTCCTACTCCGGCCAGATCGTGGTGCTGACCAACCCGCAGATCGGCAACTACGGCGCGAATCAGGCCGACAACGAATCGTCGAAACCCTATATCGAAGGGCTGGTGGTTCGAGAATTCTCTCCCCTGTCGAGCAACTGGCGGGCTGACGAAACCGCGCAACATTTTCTGGTGACGAACCAGGTCCCGGTGGTTTCCGGGATCGATACCCGCGCGTTGGTCCGCCACCTCCGTTCGCGGGGTGTCATGCGCGGCGTCCTTTCGGCAACGTGCCTGGACGCGAAGCTGCTCGTCGATCGAGCCAAGAATTCGCCCTCGATGGCCGGTCTCGACCTGGCGACGCGCGTTTCTACGCCGGCGTCCTACGAATGGATCAAGCCGGTCGAGCCATGTTCGCCCTCCGACCTTGAAAGCGATCCCGCCGAGCCGCGCTTTCATGTGGTCGCTTACGATTTCGGAATCAAGCACAATATTCTGCGCCGGCTGCGCCAGGTTGGCTGTCATCTCACGGTAGTCCCAGCGGCGACCTCCGCCGAAGACGTGCTCGCGCTGAGACCGCAAGGCGTGTTTCTCTCCAACGGGCCCGGCGATCCCGAGCCGCTCCAACATCAGGCGGCGCAGATCCGAAAACTAATCGGCCGCGTCCCGATCTTCGGAATCTGCCTGGGCCATCAGGTCCTCGGGCTCGCAGTAGGCGGCAAAACGTACAAGATGAAATTCGGCCATCGCGGCGCGAATCATCCGGTGCTCAATAAAATCACCGGCAAGGTCGAGATCACCTCGCATAATCACGGCTTCGCCGTCGATCCCGATTCGCTCAACCTCAGCGACATCGAAATCACGCACACCAATCTGAACGACGAAACGCTCGAAGGTTTCCGTCATCGCAGCCATCCGGTCTTCTGCGTGCAGTATCACCCCGAAGCCGCGCCCGGTCCGCACGATTCGCGGTATCTCTTTGACGATTTTGTGAAGCTCATGGAGGCACATGCCCCGAAGAAATGACCTTCACCGAATCCTGATCGTCGGCAGCGGTCCGATCATCATCGGCCAGGCGTGCGAGTTCGATTATTCCGGCGCCCAGGCCTGCAAGGCGCTCCGCTCCGACGGCTATGAAGTGGTCCTCATCAACTCGAATCCGGCGACCATCATGACCGATCCGGACCTTGCCGATCGCACCTACGTCGAGCCACTCAGCGTCGAATTTGCCGAGGAAGTCATCCGCAAAGAGCGTCCCGACGCACTGCTGTCGACCGTCGGCGGCCAAACCGGCTTGAACCTTTCCGTTGCGCTCGCCGAAGCGGGAGTGCTGGATAAATACGGCGTGGAACTGATCGGCGCGAAAATCGATTCGATCAAGAAGGCCGAAGATCGCCTGCTGTTCAAAGACGCGATGAAGAAGATCGGCCTCGATCTCCCGCAGTCGCAACTGGTCAGTTCGGTTCCGAAGGGTTTGGAATTCGCGGCGAAAATCGGCTATCCCGTGATTCTGCGCCCCAGTTTCACCATGGGCGGCACGGGCGGCGGCATCGCTTACAACCGTGAGGAGATGGAAGAAATTCTCGATCGCGGCCTGGATCTTTCCCCGGTCCACGAGGTTCTCATCGAAGAAAGCGTTCTCGGCTGGAAGGAATTCGAGCTGGAAGTGATGCGCGATCTGGCCGACAACGTGATCATCGTCTGCTCCATTGAGAATTTCGATCCCATGGGCGTCCACACCGGCGATTCCATCACCGTGGCGCCGGCGCAAACTCTAACTGATCGCGAGTATCAGATGATGCGCGACGCAGCCCTGGCGTGCCTGCGGGAGATCGGCGTCGATACCGGCGGCTCCAACGTGCAGTTCGCCATCGATCCGAAGACTGGCCGAATGGTGATCGTCGAGATGAATCCGCGCGTGTCGCGCAGCTCCGCGCTCGCCTCGAAAGCGACTGGATTCCCCATCGCGAAAATCGCCGCAAAACTCGCCGTGGGCTATCGGCTCGACGAAATCAAGAACGACATCACCCGCAAAACACCGGCGTGTTTTGAGCCCACCATCGACTACGTGGTGGTAAAAATTCCGCGCTGGCAGTTCGAAAAGTTCCCCGGCGCCGAACCCGTGCTCGGTACACAAATGAAAAGCGTCGGCGAGGTGATGGCCATCGGCCGCACCTTCAAGCAGGCTCTCGGAAAAGGGATGCGGAGCCTCGAAACCGGCAAATCCGACGGCGCCACCAAGTATCAGCAGGACCTGATCGAGCCGCGTCTGATCACTCCTAATCCGGATCGCCTCGGCTACATTCGATTCGCATTCGAAAACGGATATTCCGAAGAACAGGTTCATGCGCTGACTGCCATCGATCCGTGGTTCCTTCGTCAGGTTCGCGAACAGGTCGACCTGGAACAGAGCCTCTCCGCGGGATCGCTGGAACGCGCCACTCGCGAAGAATTCAGTCGTCTCAAACGCGACGGCCTTTCCGATTCGAGGATCGCCCGCGCCTGGAACGTCGACCCCCTCGCCGTGCGCGCCCGCCGCAAGGAACTGGGCGTGACAGCCGGATTCAATCGCGTCGATACCTGCGCCGCGGAATTCGAAAGCTTCACGCCGTATCTCTATTCGAGTTATGAATCCGAGTGCGAAGCCGCCCCGTCTTCCAGGAAGAAAGTCATGATTCTGGGCAGCGGTCCCAATCGCATCGGCCAGGGAATCGAGTTTGACTACTGCTGCTGCCACGCGTCTTTCGCACTGCAATCCTTCAATGTCGAATCGATCATGGTGAACTGCAATCCGGAAACGGTTTCGACGGATTACGACACCAGCGATCGCCTGTACTTCGAGCCGCTGACGCTTGAAGAAGTGCTGAACATCTGCGACACCGAAAAGCCGGACGGCGTAATCGTGCAATTCGGAGGGCAGACGCCGCTAACGCTCGCGATCCCTCTGAAAGCCGCTGGCGTGCCCATTATCGGCACCGATCCCGAGAACATCGACTTGGCCGAGGATCGCAAGCGATTCGGAAAACTTCTTGACGATCTGAAAATCCCTGCGCCCGCGAATGGCGCTGCCACCAACGTCACCGAAGCGTGCGACGTCGCGCGATCCATCGGATTTCCGGTTCTGGTTCGCCCTAGTTACGTGCTCGGTGGACGCGCCATGGTGATCGCCTATGACGAAGATACGGTGCGCCGCTACATGCAGGAAGCCGTGATGCTCTCTCAGGCGCGGCCCGTGCTGATCGATCGTTTCCTGGAAGACGCCACCGAAGTCGACGTCGATGCATTGGCCGATTCGGCCGGCACGGTTCTGATCGCCGGCATCATGGAACACATCGAAGAGGCTGGCGTTCACTCGGGCGATTCCAGTTGCGTCCTTCCCGCGACTTCTCTTTCTCCAGCCGTTGTGCAGACCATCCGGACATATACGGAACAGCTCGCTCGCGCACTTAACGTCATCGGCCTGATGAACGTGCAGTATGCGGTGAAGAATGAAACCGTGTATGTGCTCGAAGTAAATCCGCGCGCCTCGCGCACGGTTCCTTACGTCAGCAAAGCCACGGGCGTGCCGCTTCCGAAAATCGCGGTGGGCGTGATGCTCGGCGGAAAGATCTCCGACTTCACGGATGCGACGGGCGTCCTCAGTGTCCCCCAGTATTTCGTGAAGTCGCCAGTATTCCCGTTCAATAAATTCCCTGGCGTCGATCCCACCCTCGGCCCCGAAATGCGATCTACCGGTGAAGTGATGGGCGTCGGCGAGAATTTCGGTGAAGCCTTCGCGAAAGCCCAGTTGAGCGCCGGAACGCCGTTGCCCGACAAAGGACGTGTGTTCCTGAGCGTGAACGATCGTGACAAACCCGGTGCAGTGGCGCTCGCGCGCCGTTTCGCGGAGCTTGGCTTTGAAATCGTGGCGACTCGCGGAACCGCCGCCGCTATCCGCGCTGCTGGCCTTCAAGTCAAGACCGTTTTCAAAGTGAACGAGGGACGCCCCAACGCGGTCGACCTGCTGAAAGCCGGTTCGCTTGATCTGGCCATCTACACTGCCACCAGCGGAGCGCACGCCTTTTCCGACGAAAAGACCATTCGCAGAAATGCCGTGACCTATCGCGTCCCCTGTATCACTACGATGAGCGGTGCTCGCGCGTCCGTCGAAGCCATCACGTCGCGCCGCCGCGATCCCATCCGCGTGTGGAGCTTGCAGGAGATTCATGCGGCCCACACAGCGGCGTCGGTGAAACGAGCATGACGAAAGCGCTGGCCAGACCAACGCGCTCCATGACTGTCGCGCCTCAAAATGACAACCGGATCTGCGGTCCGCGCGGCCGTCAGTCGAGGCGCGACAGTCATGGAGCGCGTTCTTTCGTGAGGATCTGGTTCCAAGTCCGAATAAAAGGACGCGCCTGATGGCCGAAATCCGACGCCGAGATACGCAGAAACGCGAGCAGCCGGTCGAAACCGTCGCCATCCCTCAGGAGCCAGTCGAAGAGATCATAGAGCTGCGCGTCTCCGTTGTCCTGGTCGCCCACAACCAGGCGCCTGCCCTGCGGCGAGCCATCGAAGCGTTGGAAAAATCGCAGAATCGCGAGCGCATGGAAATCATCGTGGTCGATTGCGCCAGTAGTGACGACAGCCCCCAGCTCGATATCGAATTCGAAGGCATCACCCTGCTGCGCCTGCCGCATCACTTTGGAGCAACCAAGGCGATGAACATCGGCGCGCGGACGGCCAAGGCCGAATTGGTCTTCTATCTGTCTCCGAACGTGGAAGTGGCGCCCGATACCGTGACCCAGCTCGCGGATCGGCTCGAGGCTGCCTCCGACACCAGTGCGGTTTCGCCGCTGCTGGTCGATCCCCAAGGCAAAATCGTCTCGCGGGAACAGAAAATCCGTGAAGCTGTGACCGGAAAAGATCCCGGCCAGGTGCTCTCTGCGACCGGAGAAAGCGTCGCTGTGGAATACATGGGATCCGATGCTCTGATGGTCCGCAAGCAGTTCATCAAGGGCATGAACTACTTCGACGAACGCTTCGGCCACTTCGGAGCGGATGCCGATCTGGCCATGAAGATCCGCAACGCGCAACGCAGGATCCGTGTCTATCCCGGGATTCACGCGACGATTCATGCCACACCAGATCCGCTTGAGGGCGATCCCCTCTTCGCGGCCGACCACGCATCCGGCGTTGCCGCTTGGCTCGGCAAGTACGACGGATTCTTCAGCGGCTTGAGCTACCGGATCGGGGCAATCCTGCGCGCACTTGCCGGATTCCGCTTTAAGGAACTCACCGCGCTCGTGAGCGGCCAAAAACTCGACGGCTCGCAATCGATGTAGTCAATTGAGTGTGTGTCACGTCCGCTAAAATGAAGGCCATGCGCCTCGCTGGTTTAGCGGGAATTCTGATTGTGACAGCATCCGCGCAGGACCCGGGCTTGGCGGCCCTGCATGTGACGTTGGAAACCCTGCACTCGCAAAGGGAGGCGTTGACCGAGCACGACGGTGGCAGCCCGATGCTCACGACCGCCAAGCACCAGCTCCGCGACTGGATCGAGTCGCAGCTCGGCTCCATTAAACAGACCGGCGACGAGAAGAAAGTCTCCGAAAGAATCAACGACGCTCTAGATCAATTAAGCGTCAAGCCTGCGGATGACGATCAGAATCTCCTCGGCTCGCTTGGCAAGGTCAGCCTTGACTGGCAATCTGCGCTACTAATCGTAACGACGCAAGTGGGAATCGTTTGTCAGCACGACGAGTCCGCATACGCGTACAAGCAAATCGACGGTAAATGGACACGCGTCTGGGAGTCGGAACAGAACGATTACGAAAACTATGCAGCTCAGTACATCTCGGCTGTGCATGTTTGGCAATCGCGCGAGGATGGAAAAGAGGTCGGGCCTGCCTACATCATGACACTCGGAAATGAATGGGGCTGCGCCTCGACTTGGCACCTGGTTTATTACCGTATCTGGCGATTGGATTCTTCCGGTTCCAAGGCGTTGATCGATCGTGCCGAGCCAGCCTGGCTGCGTGGCCAGACCTTTGCGGTCGGAAGCATCGTACAAACGCAAATGCACTTTCCTGGACCGGTGGATGCCTTAGTCGAATTCACGGAAGCCAGCGTCGATGGAGGCGTTCACAATCGAGAAGCGATTCGTCACTTCCTCATCGACGGCGATCGCGTCCGCCGCGTCGATCCAGTAGCGCTGAGTCCCCGGGATTTCGTGGACGAGTGGCTGACACGCCCATGGGATGAGAGCAAAGAGTGGTCTTCTTCGCCTAGCCTACGCCAGTCGCACCTCAAGCTTCATGCCGATTTCGTTGCCGGGTACTTCCTCGGCGTCACTGCACACTGCCAGACACCTGATCTTTGGCAAATTGGGTTCGAGCCTCACGACGCGCAAAAGAATTTCGAGGCACAGCCTGAAGTCTATTTTTTGATTCGCTGGACACCGCCCTATCGCTTCGCGATGGTGGGCGTCAGCGACAAGCCCTGGCCTCGATGCACGAAGCCGGATCCCGAAGCCGACGCCTGGAGGACGCTGTTCTCGACACAGGAATGGCGCTGGTAGTTCGGCAGGCGGCCAAGCGACTACGACTTCGTAATCTCTCCCACCGATCGCGTCTCGCATAGTTGGTGTCAGTTTCCGCCCGGAAGATGTCGGGGACCTTCTCGACACCTTTCTAAACAAACGCGAACCCCGCCGGTACAACCTCTCGATCCCGAAGGTTCGCAGACGGGACAGAATCGTCAAAAATCGCAAAAAACGTCAAGCGCGCTCCGACCATCCGCCGTAAACTCAGTCCATGATTCTTTGGAAACGCGCCCTTTCGCTCGGGTTCGTGAGCTGGCTGATTCCGTTCGCTCTCTCTTTCCTCCTGTTCCCGCTGAAAGGCCCGAACCCACCCTTGTATAGTTCCCTGCTGAACCTGATCGGACTCGCCACTACAGCCTGGATGCTATCTGCTTATTTCCGCGGCCGCATGATTTCCTGGCGAGAGGCAATACTAGTCGGAGTGCTTTGGGCCGCTGCCAATCTTCTGCTCGATTCGCCGTTCTTTTCTTTTGGTCCGATGCGAATGACCGCGTCGCAGTATTGGTCAGAAATAGGCCTGGGCTATTTTGCAATTCCAGTGTTCGCGTTCGGTGCGGCCAGGATCGGGCGATGAAGCCATCCACGGAACAGGATTATCGCGAGCGCATCGTCCGCACGCTGCAGTACATCCAGCGACACCTGGATGACGACGACTTGCAACTCGAGCAAGCGGCGTCCGTCGCGGCCTTTTCCAGATTCCATTTTCATCGAGTTTTTCGGGGGATGGTGGGCGAAACACTCAGCGAGCACGTGCGCCGCCTCCGCCTGGAGCGCGCTGCGGGTCATTTGAAGCGCCTCGACCTGCCGATCACGCAGATCGCCTTCGATGCCGGTTTCGAGGCGCATGAGTCCTTCACGCGCGCTTTCGGAGACATGTTCGGAATGTCGCCTTCGGAATATCGCGCCGCGCACCGGCCCGTGCCGCCGTCGCGCTCAGGCGTCCACTTCAACGACATCGCGAGTTATCATCGGCCGGACTATGGCGATCTCTTGACGCTCGAAGTGAAGCAACTCCCGCCCACACCGGTGCTGTCTCTTCGCCACGTCGGTCCCTACGATCAGGTTGGCGCGACGTGGGGCAAGTTGATGAGCTGGGCCGGCATGCGCGGACTGCTCGGCGCGGATATGAAACTGATCGGCATCGCGCATGACGATCCCGACGTAACGCCGTCCGACCGCCTTCGCTACGATGCCGCGGTCACTGTGAGCCGGCCCGTTACGCCCGAAGGAGAATTCGCCTTGGCCGAGATTGACGGAGGCGACTACGCCATCGCCACGCACAGAGGTCCGTATCACGATCTGGCGAAGACTTATCAGCGAGTCTACGGCGGCTGGCTACCCCAGAGCGGTTACGAGCCGCGCGATGCGCCCTCGTTTGAGCAGTATCTCAATTCCCCTCAAAGTACGAGGCCGGAGGATCTTCTGACCGTGATCCACGTGCCGGTCGGCTAGACGACGTAGTTGCGATTGATCTCGCTTACCGACCGCGTTCCGCACTGCCGCATGGTCAAAGTCAGCTCGGCGCGCAGGATATCGATCACCTTCTCCACACCTTCCTGACCAAACGAACCCAAGCCCCACAGGTACGGGCGGCCAATCCCGACGGCTCGTGCACCCATGGCAAGTGCTTTAAATACATCACTTCCGCGACGAATGCCACCGTCGACCAGCACCGGGATGCGCCCCCTGGTCCCGGCCAGCACATCGGCTAGCGACTCGATCGTGGGACGGCACGAATCCATCGCACGTCCGCCGTGATTCGAGCACACGATGCCGTCGGCTCCATGCTCCACCGCCAGTTCAGCGTCTTCGTGGGTTTCCAGACCCTTGATGACCAGCTTCATCTTGGTCATCTGCTTTAGCCGATCCACCAGCTCCCACGTGTTCGAGGGCGAATTCATCCCGCGATCGATGCCGGCGAACATCGGCTTGGTCGAGTTGGCCCCGGGCGCGCCCTGATGGCAGTTCGAGCATGTCCTGGTATCTGCTTTGCTCAAGCGGCGCTGGGTTTCGGTATTTCGTCCGGGATTCACATCCACCGTGAGAAACATCACCGAGCAGCCCGCGGCTTCCACGCGCCGGACCATTTTTTCGACACCTTCGGGTTTCGAGGGCGCATACATCTGATACCAAGGCGGACGGCCTAGAGCTTTTGCCACATCCTCCACAGAGGTCGATGACACCGAGGAAAGCATTTGTGCCGAGTGCTTCGCGTTCGCCGCGCGCGCGGTTCCCAGTTCAGCATCGGGATGAAATGCCCGCTGGCTCCCGCAGGCCGAAATGTAAACGGGGCTCTCCCAGGTCGTTCCGAACAGTTCGACGCTGGTGTCGACCTTGCTCACGTCGACCAGCCGGCGCGGGCGCAGCTTTAGCTTTTGATAGCCTTCGCGATTCGCACGCAGCGTCGCGTCATCGTCAACGCCGGTCGCCATGTACGCCCAGTGGGCGACAGGAACCTTGCCGTGCGCGATCTCTTCGAAGTCCATGATGTTGATCATGTCTTTCGCGGTTGGTTCCTGAGCCTTGAGAAATGCAAGCGGGCTCGCCGCCAGGAAACCGAAAAACTGCCGACGTGAGTTCATTAGCCGTATCCTATCTAAGATTTTTCACCTACTACCCTAACTTTCCTCTCATGCGCTTCCGATAGAAAGGGAGCAGGTTGCTTTGAATATGCACATGGACGCCTTTCTCTGGATGTTCCTCCCGGTCTTCGTCGCCGGAGGGAGCGCTTTATTGTCGTTCTACATTATGCAGGCAAGGATGGAGGTTGCGCTAGCAAAAGAACGCGAATCGCTCGCCGAAGCGCGCGCCACCATCACTTCCCAGAAGATCACGATGGAGGAGCGTATCAAAGCCACGGAAGAGGCCACCAAACGCCACGCCCTGGACGAATTCATGCAGGATTTTCGCGTGGAAGAGCGTAGCTATGTGCGTGAAAGTAAGTCTCTTAATGCGTCCCGCAAAAGCATGGTGATGCAGGAGCGCCTGTTCTTTAGAAACATCCCGCTATCCAACTGGATCGAGCGCGAAATGCTGGTGGAAGAGGGTCGCGACCTGGATCAAATCGCAATGGAATCAGTATTTTCGACGTCAACCCTGCCTGCTCCTGAACGACTGCCCGTCTCCAAGTTCCTCGATGACGTACGGACCACCCGTGAAAGTACGCCGGACCACGGTGCCTTGATTGCTGCCAGGATTCCCGCCTTTGGCGCTCAGTAATTTGTAAACCGCGGACAAATCGAGCCGTCCTGAAGGTTTATGATAGGGCTGGTGGCCGAGCCCATTGTCCCGGAGCGTTTCGTATTGGATCGCGCCGAATCCGGTCTTTTGAGCGACTTTGCCGCATGGATGACCTCCGAGCAGCGGCGCGTGTATTCTCTGTGCCAACGTTTCTTGCAGGATCGCGATGAAGCAGATTCCGCCACCCAGGACGTCTTTTTCAAGGCGTATCAGGCACTCAAGCGCGAGAATGCCCAGGAGTTGGAAGATCCGGCGCGGTGGATCACACGCATCGCCGTGAACACATGTCTGGACCGGCTGCGGTCGCGAAAATGGCAGTTCTGGCGGCGCAGGCCGTCGTCAGAAGCTGAGCAGACCATCCTGGCGATGGCGCGATCGCACGCGCCCGAAGCCGAAGAACGGTATTTCGCGGGCGAGATCGGAGCCAGGCTGTCCCTGGCCATGGAACGGCTGTCGCCCCGCCAGCGCGCTGTTTTTACGCTGCGGCACTATGAGGATTTGAGCTTGGAAGAAATCGGAACCATCCTGGGATTGGACGTCGGAACAGTGAAGGCGCACATGTTCCGGGCGGTGACCAAGCTTCGAGAAGATTTGCGCGATCTCTACGGGAAAACGAAATGAGCCCTCATTTGAGCGACGACCAACTGCTGGATCGGCTGTACGGGATCGCCGCGTCTTCTCACCTGCAAGATTGCGTTCAGTGCGCAGAGCGGTTTCGTGAACTGGAACGCCGCCGGGCAGAGCTTGTTGCGCCCACCGCTGTTTCCGCCGAATTTCTAGCCGCGCAGCGGCGGAAGATTTATTCGCGGCTGGATGAGAAGCCGCGTTTGGGATTGAGATGGGTTCCGGCTTTGGCAGCGGGATTCGTCGTCGCCATTGGCCTGCTGGTTTACAGGCCGCCTTCGACAACGCCGGTTCCTGCCTCCAAGGCCGATACCGGAGACGCGCAGTTGTTTTCCGAAGTCTATTCGATGGAGCAATCGACCGAGCCGCGGGGAGCAGCTCCCATCCATGCGCTGTTTGAGGACAATCAATAAAACGTCTATGCTGACGCGCTTGAGCTTGATTCTGGTGGTCCCGGCGCTGCTCTGGTCGCAGCTTTGCGCTCAACCACCGCGCGGCCCGCGTCCCTGGTGGGACAGCGAAATAAGCCGCGACCTGAATCTCAGCGATGTGCAGACCAAGCAGATCCGCCAGACGCAGAAAGACTTCCGTCCGCGCATGGTCGAACTGCGCAGCGAGGTTAACAAAACGGAAGCCGATGTGGAAGCCGCCTTCAACGAAGATCCCGTGGATCAGAACAAGGCCAACGACTCCATCAATCGTTTGGCGACAGCCCGCGCCGAACTGACCAAGGCCGTTTCCCAAATGGATCTGAAACTGCGCATGATCCTGACTGCTCAGCAGTGGCAGGAACTGAAAGAAAAACAACGGCGGCTTTGGCCTGGTGGGCCGGGCGGCAACGGACCGGGCCGGCACAGTCCCAGGGGAACCAGCACCCCGTCCAACACCTCAAATCAGCAGAAGTAAACCTCTTCTTATCGATCCAATCTGGTGCGTTCGAGGATTCCATCCGCGATCCACTCGCTCTCGAATTGCGAGCTCACGGGCGACGATCTCGCGCGGCGGGCCTACCCCGGTTCCTGGTTCAACCTAGTCGCGATCTTCATCCTTGCGTTCAGCACGGACTACGTCCAGGAGCATTCAGCAATCTTTTATTCCGTTCTGGCGGCTCATATCATCTTGAGCGGCTCGCGCATCTGGCTGCTGCGCGTCAAGGATCCGAATTTCGAGGTTCACTTCACCGCGATTGTGGCGCTGGTCAGCGCTTCGACCGTACCCTTTTCTCCGATCGCTGCCCTGAAAGAGAATGCTCCCGGAGCGACATCCATCGGTACTTGAAAATTAATCTGCACGATTCCGCACACCAAGGTAGGCGCGCTGCCCGCATACTGCACCGTTGCGAGTTGCACCACCGAGTTCGGATCGACGTAATAGATGAGCGCGCTTACGCCAGGACTCAGCGGCGCGGCGTAAGGAACGTTGAGTCCACCAATGGGGCACGGCGGATTCGTCTGTCCGTAACCCGTTCCCCACACTGCCACGACGGAGCCTCGTGACGCGGGATTCATTGGTCCGTTGAGCGTCCCGTCCTGGTTGATTGCCGCGGCCTGCGCCGACTGCCCGAACTGCAGCCGGAAAATCCCAGGGCTGCCAAATATCGCATACGCCAACGCTGGTCCGAACTGCTGAGTGTTGTAAGTCACCGTAACGTTGTGCGGTGTGTTAATCGTCCCCAGACCAACAGGCGCAATTGCATTGATCTGCCGCGACTGCGCATACAGTACCGGCACCGGCGCACCGTCGAAAAGCACCTGAACGCCGCCCAACTGCGTGGGAACATTGCCTTGTGCGTCGGGCTGGTAGACGACACCGATATCAGGCCCGATTCCAAAACCGGTGAGAGTAATCAGCTCCCCAGGCGCGGTCTCCGAGCTACCGTCTAGCGTGGCGGAGTTGAGCACATCGGTGGAAAGGCAGGCGGGCGCCGTCCAGCCTCCGCTCCCAAACTGGATCTTGGAGGCGAAGGCAGCACCGAACTCGTGCCAGGCGATCAGCACGGTACCACCGGCAAGCGGCAACAATCCCCCAACAGCGTCGACATCGCTTCCGGCGCTGTTCCCCAGGTAGGTTGCATCGAGGAGCGCACCGTTTGAGTTGAGGTGAGCCAGGATGCCGTTGGCGCGGCGGATCGACCCCGGGAAGCAAATCACGGGAGCCGAAGATGTCACTGGAAATCCTGCGCCGGTCAGCCCGCCGATGTAGATATCGCCTGCTGGGCCTACCGCAAGTGCGCTAACACCGACGCCGATGGTCGCATCAGTTCGGCCGAAACCGAGATCGGAGCTCATGACATAACTCGCCCACTGCAACGAAAGCCCGTCCGGGGCAAACTGCGCCACGAAGCCGGCGGGCGCGAAATCGTTCCAAGGGGGCACGATCGCGGACGGTTGCATGACGCCCTGGGTAGTCGGGAGATCCAGGGAACTGGTGGACCCTGCCAGGTCGATATTGCCCGCACTATCGACCGCGATCGACGACGGGCTGTCCGATCCGCTCCCGCCGAAGTAAGTGCTGGTCAGAACGTTGCCGGAAGGATCCAGCCGGACAAGGAAATTATTCTGGGTTCCTTTTAAGTGCTGCTGGAACGCGCCCGCGGTTACCGGAAAGTCCGGCGAAGTGGTTTGCCCCGCGACAAAAGCGTTGCCCGCCGAGTCGACCGCTATGGCCGTTGCCGCGTCCGCACCGCTGCCGCCGAGATACAGGGTGTAAATGATGGCAGAGCCGTCCGCGCTCAACTTAATGACGAAAACATGGCCATCGGTTTTACCCGCAATGTACGCGCTGCCCGCGGCATCCATGGCGATGCACGAAGGAGAGACCATCCAATTTTGAAGATACGTGGCGTAAAGAAACTTGCTGCCATCCGCGAAGATCTTGGCGGCGAACGCCGTGGAGTTGGTGCTGGACGCGATAGCGGCACCGGGAGTGGTGGGAAACTGACCGCTCGTGGTGCCAGTGACCGCGACGTTTCCATTGGCATCGATGGCGAGTGCGGTTCCCTTGTCGGGGCCCGGGCCACCGAGCAGCGTACCCCAAATCTGATTCCCGGAAGGGTCGACCTTGATCATCGACGCAGGGGGACAGGGCACGACGCCAATCCTACCGCCAGCCTCGCCGATGCACACGCCGCCTCCGGCCTTGGTTTGCGCCGCGCCCGCCGTTGGCGGTCCAGACAAGTAGTAAGTGTTTCCGGAAGCATCAAAAACCGCGTGACCGGCGCTGGGCTGTTGAATGGTGCTGATGCCGCCCGGAACCGGTTGGGCCGCCGCTCCGGCCGCAACCGCGAGAATCAGGGCGATGAGTCGTATCGCGCCACCGCCGAGACGTTCCGACCCCTCCGGCTGCACATCGTTACATGACTTCAAAGGGTCGTCCACTGTTCCTCCACGATAATATAAGGGCTTGCATGCTGGTGGCCGCTCAGCGGCCTATGTTTCTCCGCCACTTTGAGCTTTTGATATGCACGGAAGCGCGACTCGGCCACTCTGCGTCTCGCCCGGTCCGTGCAAGTGTCCGACACCGGCATTGGAATTCCACTGGACCAACAGAAAACCATCTTCGACGCGTTTTCACAAGGCGACGGCTCCACTCGAAAATACGGCGGCACCGATCTGGGGCTGACCATCTCGTCACGCCTCGTAAAGTTGTTCGGCGGCCGGATCTGGCTCGAAAGCGAAGTAGGGAAGGGCAGCACATTCCACTTCACATCGCGCTTCGAAACAGTCTCTGTCCCCGATGCCGAGATCGCACCGCTGCACCAACGCGCTTAAACGCATCGCGACGATTTGACTTTTCCGGCGGGTGGCTGCTATCAGTGGAATAGCGGCGCGGTAGCCAAGTGGTAAGGCAGAGGTCTGCAAAACCTTTATTCACCGGTTCGACTCCGGTCCGCGCCTCCAAGCCTCCAACGATTTAGTTGATTCTTCTATCATTGGCACCTTCGGCCGGATATCCCGCCTAATCCCTCGTTTCCTGATTTCAGCGCATTCCACAGGACGGAAACCGGATGAACGTTTGTGATCTGAATTGTCTCGGACCTAGTCGAGCGTTCCAGGTTCGGCCCTTCCGCGAAACGGCTTGCACGAAACAATGTCGCCGCTGGCTGTATCTCCTCTATAGGATGAAGAAAATAGGGGTTTTCTGCACTCTGACTCTCGCGTGGACCTTAAGTGGGCAACCCGTCGCGGAAAGCAGCACCAACGTAATCGAAGCGCGCGATGTCTCATGGAAGCGCCTGGTTCCCAATATCCTGGACGATCAGAAGCATATCTGGCTGTTCCCTACCCAGGTAGTACGTGGACGGCACCTGCTGCCCGCCATTGGCGTGCTTGGCGCGACGGCTGCCCTGGTCGTGTTCGACCCGGTAGAGGCGCGTTACTTCCGCCGGACCACAAGCTTCCATGCCCTCAATACAGGGTTTTCCAGTTATGCGACAACCGGCGAAATCCTGGCTGTGCCGGTGGCTTTCTACGTCACCGGCCTGCTGACGAAGGACTCGAATCTCCAGCAGACTGCACTTTTCGCGGGTGAAGCCCTAGCCGATGTGGAGATTCCGACTCTGATCATGAGAAACAGCTTTCGCCGATTGCGTCCGGCCGATGTGCCGCCCGGCGGCAACTTTAACGACACCTGGTTCGACAGCGGAGCAAATCCGCTGAAAGCGAAAGGCAGTTTCCCTTCCGGCCACGCAGCCGCGGCGTTCGCCGTCGCGACCGTGGTCGCGCGGCGGTATCCCCATCGGCGCTGGGTGCCTTACGTCGCCTATGGCGCAGCGGCGCTGATCAGCTTCTCACGCATGACCGACCAGGCTCACTTCAGCTCAGACGTCTTCTTTGGCGGCGCGCTGGGATACGCGGTAGGCAGATTCGGCGTTCTTCACCAGTAGCCAGCCTAGAGCTACTGGCTAAGGTCGTGCAGCGTCCGGCTCACGAGATTGAACGGACGGTCTACCGTCGCGCTGCTGCCCTAATTCTCAACGGTCGCGCGATAATCGGGGCGTACGCTGCTTCTGTTGTTGGCTCTCCAGCCACGCCAAGAGAAACCTCGGACCGATACTCCAGTTCTCCTGAGGCGATTCCGCAGCGGACGGCCGGTCGCCACGTCGCAGCGCGTGAATGATCCCCGTGTGCTGGATGGTTGAAACTCTGTGGCCGGATTCTTTCATGTAACCGTACTCGTAGCGCCGCCCTATTCCGGCCGCTGCGACGAGCTTCGCGTGATGCCGGAGCGCGGCCGTCGGTGGTGTTCAACGCCGGCTGAGCGGACTGCTGCGCTGAACACTTTTTGGGCGTGCCGACCTGCCTGGCGGATCGATTGCCAACAAATCGGAGCCCATCGAGCTCTTGCCGGATGAAAGGCCTGAACTCAAGCGATTCGAGACCGAGACGGGCAGCAGTTTCTGGAGCGGGAAGATGAAGCAAGTGCACAAGATGCCCGGAATCACGGTCAAGTTCATCCGCTGCGGTGTTTCTTAGGCCATTGGCGATGATCTTGCAGCGTTGCTCACGAAATGAAATCCAAGTAATTCTCCTCCTTCGGCTTCAACGCAAAATGTATCGTACGCCAACAAAGACCCAGCCGATCTAGCTCTTGATGATTGATCCCGGCGCGAACGCGTCAAAAGATCGGACAGAAATAAAATCATGCGAACTTTTCATTTTCTTCTTTTTTTGGACCTAGCCCGAATTCATCCAGCCGCAGCCGTAGACGACATTCCAGGAGCGATCTGAAAGGGCGACGAGGCCTCCCAAGGCGCAGCTATGGAGAATCATCTTCCTGTCGTTTACATTGCCAGGCACGGCGAGACGGCGTGGACTATTTCAGGTCAGCATACGGGGCTTACCGATCTGCCCCTGACTTCGCGCGGCGAACGCAACGCCCGAGCGTTAGCGGATCGACTGAAGGGCCTGGAATTTGCCAAGGTGTTTACCAGTCCCTTAGAGCGAGCAAGACGGACCTGCGACCTGGCTGGATTCGGGGCAAGGGCCGAAGTCGATCGGGACCTGGTTGAATGGAACTACGGCGAGTATGAGGGCCTGACCTCGGCGGAGATCCGTGCAAAGCGCCCGGACTGGCAGCTCTTCCGCGATGGCTGCCCGGGGGGCGAATCCCCGGCGCAGGTGAGTGCGCGGGCCGATCATGTACTGAGCCGCGTGCGAGCCGTCAAAGGCGACGTACTGATGTTCACGAGCGGGCACTTCATCCGCGTTTTGGCGGCACGGTGGATCGGCCTCGAACCGTCCGTGCATAGTATGTCATTCCTGCTTAGCACGGCGAGCTTGAGCGCGGTGGGGTACGAACACGACCTTGGCCGGCCGGTGATCAGGCTGTGGAACGACGATCATCACGTCCGCATCTAAAGAAAGCACACAAATGAGCACCACAAATGCGATCAAGACGTTGACGGCGGAGCAACGAGTTTCGAAGCTCCTCGAGCAGTACGGCTGCGGCCCGATTCATTTCGCGGGGACGCATGACGGGATGTACGAGCGGCATCTTCTTTTTGACAATGTCATCGATCTGGCCGGCGCCGACGCGCGGGACCGTTTCGAGGCGTTCGCCCGGTCCATACGGGACGTCCTTTCACAGCGCTGGACGCTTACGGAAGACACCTACGCTCGCGAGAATCCGAAGCGTGTTTACTACCTGTCGATGGAATTCCTCATCGGTCGATCGCTCGCCAACAATGTGACGAATCTGCTTCTGGATCCGGTGGTGAGCGAAGCGGTCCGGCAGTTGAACCTCGATTGGGTGGAGTTGCTGGAGCAGGAGCCTGACGCGGCTCTGGGAAATGGCGGGCTCGGGCGATTGGCGGCTTGCTTCCTGGAATCGATGGCGACCATGGAACTTCCCGCCATGGGCTACGGCCTGCGTTACGAATACGGCATTTTCAAACAATTCATCGAGGATGGCTGGCAGCGCGAGCGGCCGGACAACTGGCTCCGGCGGCAGGACCCCTGGGAGGTCGCTCGTCCGCACGAACAAGTGGAAGTAAAACTGAACTGCTCTTTCGAGGTGGCCGGTGGAAGCTTGCGCGCGATAACCGGCAAGCCAACGACACTGATCGGGATTCCGTTCGACCGGCCGGTGGTGGGTTACGGCGGCAAGACGATAAATACGCTCCGGCTATGGGCCGCGGCGGCGCCGGATTTTTTTGACTTTCAGGTATTCAGCCACGGCGACTTCGTCGGTGCGGTGGCCGAGACGCTCGAGGCCGAATCGCTCACACGAGTGCTCTATCCGGACGATTCGACCAGCATGGGGCAAGGCTTGCGGTTCGTACAGGAATACTTTCTGGTTGCCTGCTCGCTGGCCGATCTGGTGCGACGCTTCCGGCGCACTAACGCTGACTGGAACACTTTCCCCGAAAAAGTCGCGGTGCAGCTTAACGACACGCATCCAACCATGGCCATCCCGGAGTTGATGCGGATCCTGCTGGATGACGAGCATCTCGGGTGGAATGAGGCCTGGGACATCACGCAACGAACCTTTGCGTATACCAACCACACGCTGCTGCCCGAGGCGCTGGAAAAGTGGCCGCTGGCGTGGTTTGAAATCCTGCTGCCGCGACATCTGGAGATCATTTTCGAAATCAACCGCCGCCTGCTCCATTCCGTCGGGATCCAGTTCCCGGGCGACGAGGGGCGGATTCAGCGTGTGAGCCTGGTGGATGAGAGCGGCGGGCGGAAGATCCGGATGGCGAATCTGGCGATTGTCGGCTCGCACAGTACCAATGGTGTTGCGGCGATTCACTCCGAGCTATTGCGTACCACTACTGTCAAGGATCTGGCCGAGATTTTTCCTGAGCGTTTCAGCAACAAGACCAACGGAGTCACGCCGCGACGCTGGCTGTTGCTGTCTAATCCGTCGCTCTCGCGCACCATCACAGAGGCCATTGGCGACGGTTGGATTACGGACCTGAGTCAACTGCGGAGGCTTCAGCCGCTGGCCGGGGACTCAAGCTTTCAGGCCGGCTTTCTCGGGGCCAAGCGCGAAGCGAAATTGAAGTTCGCCGATTGGCTCAAGTCGACATCCGGCGTATCGGTCGATCCCGATACGATCTTCGATTCGCAGATCAAGCGGATCCACGAATACAAGCGCCAACTGCTGAATGCGCTGCGCATCGTGGTCGTTTACAACCGGCTGCGCCAGAACCCGAATCTTGAAATCGGGCCACGAACGTTCCTCTTCGCGGGCAAGGCAGCGCCGGCTTATCAGCTTGCGAAGCTGATCATCAAATTCATCAACAACCTGGCCGGAACGATCGACGGGGATCCAGCGGTACGCGGCCGTCTCAAGGTGGTGTTTCTGCCCGAATACTCGGCTTCGCTGGCGGAGCGGCTGATACCGGCTTGCGATGTTTCGAACCAGATTTCGACGGCCGGCTATGAGGCCAGCGGCACCAGCAACATGAAGTTCATGATGAATGGCGCTTTGACGGTGGGGACGCATGACGGCGCCACGATCGAGATGGCGGAGGAGGCCGGCGAGGAGAATTTTTTCCTGTTTGGTCTCACCGCCGAACAGGTGGCAGCCAGCCGCGGCTGGTACAACCCGCATTGGCACTATGAAAACGAGGCTGAGACTCGCGCGGCGCTGGACCTGATTTTCTCCGATCATTTCAGCCAGAATGAACCGGGCATTTTCGCGCCGTTGCGCGATGCGCTGCTGACGCACGGGGACTATTACATGCACCTGGCGGACCTGACGTCCTACGTTCAGGCGCAAGAGCGGCTCGGCGAATTGTACGGAGACTCAGGCGCCTGGGCACGGAAGACGATCCTGAACGTCGCGGGCTCGGGGAAGTTTTCGAGCGACCGAACGATCGCCGAATATGCGACTGAAATCTGGGGGGTGAAGGCTTGCCCGGTGTCGTAGGAACCCATCCCAGTGAGAATATTTCGGCGCTCGCCGGGCTGCCCGCGCCGAAACAGATGTTGGTCGACCTAACACGGCTGGAGCGCCAATACTTTGAGCGCCGGCCTGATCTGGACGATCCCAGCCAAATGGTCATTTTCGGAACGAGCGGGCATCGAGGATCGCCGTTCTCCGGCAGCTTCACGGAAGCGCATATTCTGGCGATCACCCAGGCGATCTGCGATTACCGGCTCGCTCATGGCACGGATGGTCCCCTGTACCTGGGCAAGGATACGCATGCGCTGTCCGATCCCGCTCACCGCACCGCGCTCGAGGTTCTGGCGGCAAACGGAGTGGAGACGATGATTCAGCGAGACAATGGCGTCACTCCAACGCCGGTAATCTCGCGCGCGATTCTGGTTTACAACCGCGGGCGAAAGGAACATTTTGCCGACGGCATCGTGGTTACGCCCTCGCACAATCCTCCGGAGGACGGCGGGTTCAAGTACAACCCTTCAAACGGCGGTCCCGCCGATACGGACGCGACACATTGGATCGAGGGCCGCGCGAACGAATTGCTTCGAGGCGGTAATGCCGGTGTGAAGCGCGTCGGATACGAAGCAGCGTTCACGTCCTCAACTACGCACCAGGAGGACTTCGTCCTGCCGTACGTGCGCGACCTGGCGAATGTCGTCGATATAGAAGTGATTCGCGGAGCCGGACTAAAGCTGGGTGTCGATCCGTTGGGAGGCGCAGCCCTGCCGTACTGGGAGCCGATCAACACGCTTTTCGGCTTGGACGTTAACGTTGTAAATCCGCAGATCGATCCAGCTTTCTCTTTCATGACGGTGGATCATGACGGAAAGATCCGCATGGACTGCTCTAGCCCGTATGCTATGGCGCGGCTGGTGGGGCTCAAAGATAAGTACGACGTAGCGTTTGCCAACGACCCGGACTCAGACCGGCACGGCATCGTGACGCCCTCTGCCGGGTTGATGAACCCGAACCATTATCTTGCGGTCGCGATCGGTTATCTGTTGTCCCACCGTCGTATGTGGGCGGCGAATGTCGCAGTGGGCAAGACCGTGGTCAGCAGCAGCATGATCGACAGGGTGGTCGAGAAGCTGGGGCGGAAGCTGGTCGAAGTTCCTGTCGGATTCAAATGGTTCGTGCCGGGATTGTTGGACGGATCGTGCTGTTTCGGAGGGGAGGAGAGCGCCGGGGCCAGTTTCCTGCGGCTCGACGGCTCCGTGTGGACCACGGACAAGGATGGCCCGATCATGGATCTGCTTGCCGCCGAGATCACGGCGCGCACCGGGAAAGATCCCGGCGAGCACTATCGTGAACTGACCGGGCAGTTCGGTACGCCATATTACAGACGTATCGATGCGCCGGCAAATCTGGAGCAGAAGGCCAAGTTACGGCGACTCTCGCCGGACACTGTGACGGAATCGAGGCTCGCAGGCGAGCCGATCACGGCCAGGCTGACGCAAGCACCGGGTAATGGCGCGCCGATCGGCGGGCTGAAGGTCGTGACCGCCAGCGGCTGGTTCGCAGCACGTCCCTCAGGGACAGAGGACGTCTACAAGATTTACGCCGAGAGCTTCCACAGCGAAGCGCAGCTGAATGCGATCCTGAACGAGGCTCAGGAGATTGTAAGCAACGCGATGAATACGACGGAAGGACGAACATGAGCCTCTTGTTTGCGCCGGGATACCGTGGCGCCGGTGTGCTGCTACATGTCACGTCGCTCCCTTCGCGATACGGCATTGGCGATGTGGGACCCGCAGCGCTCGCATGGATCGACCGCCTTGCCGCAGCTGGCCAAGGCTGGTGGCAGTCGCTCCCGTTAGGGCCGACTGGCTACGCGAACTCCCCGTATCAGGCGCTGTCATCTTTCGCCGGCAATGTGTTGTTGATCAGTCCTGACTGGCTGATCGAAGATGGACTCCTTCACGCGAACGATTGCGATGGCCTCGTGTTCCCGGCGAATTACGTCGATTATGAGGCAGTAGTCCCGTTCAAGCAACGCCTGCTCGAGACGGCCTGGCTCAATTTCAACAGCGGTTCACGCGTCGACCTGAGACATGCGTACGAGGAGTTTTGTAGCTCGCAGGCGCATTGGGTGGATGACTACGCACTCTTCCGAGCTCTCAAAGAGGCTCACAGCGGTGCCTACTATCTCGACTGGCCGACCGAATTGGTGCATCGAGCCCCAGGGGCCATGGCACAAGCTTGGCGGGAACACGACGCCGAGACCCAACGGGTACGATTTGCCCAGTTCCTGTTGTTTCGCCAAGGTGAACGGCTCCGGCAATACGCGCGCGCAAAGGGAGTGCGTCTGATCGGAGATCTGCCGTTTTTCGTATCGCCTGACTCCAGCGACGTGTGGGCGAATCCAGAGCTATTCCTGTTGGACGAACAGCATCGGCCTCGTTTTGTGGCTGGAGTGCCGCCCGACTACTTCAGCGCGCAGGGACAGCGTTGGGGGAATCCGGTTTACAACTGGGATGTACTCCGCCGGAACGGTTATCGATGGTGCCTCGACCGGTTGCGCGCATTACTGGCGCACGTGGATGTCGTCCGGCTCGATCATTTCCGCGCTTTCGCCGCGGCGTGGCATATCCCGGCGGGCGCACCGACGGCCCAGTCGGGAACCTGGATGCCCGGTCCGGGCGCGGATTTCTTTGCCACCGTTGAGCGGGAATTCGGAAGTCTGCCTTTTATAGCGGAAGACCTCGGCGTGATTACCGCGGATGTCGCCGCGGTACGCGACCGCTACGAGCTGCCTACCACGCGAGTGCTCCAGTTCGCCTTTGACGGCAATTCGACAAATCCGCACTTGCCGAATAACTATTCCCACAACACGGTGGCGTACACGGGAACGCATGACAACAACACAACCCGCGGCTGGTTCGAGGCGCTGCCGGAGGATCAACGGCGCAACCTTTGGAGCTATCTGCGGCGCTCCTCCGGTAAGAGTGACGAAGCTGCGGCGGAGCTGATACGGCTGGCGTGGTCGTCCCCAGCTGCTTTGGCGATCGCTCCGTTACAGGACTTGCTGAATCTGGGCGCCGAGGCTCGCATGAATGTGCCAGGCAGCACCGACGGCAACTGGCGCTGGCGGTGCGCGGAACCAACGTTATCCGGATCACGGCTCGAATGGTTGCACGACCTAACCAGAGCTGCAACTCGATCGAGCGACCTGCGAACCGCACCTGCCTATCCGGTCGATAATCAACCAATTCTTGTGAATGAACTGAGGTGACGAACATGAACGCGACACAACAACTCCACGATTTAGGTCAGAGCCTGTGGCTTGACAACATCACGCGCGACCTGCTGAACAGCGGGACACTGAAGCGCTATATCGATGAACTGTCGGTGACGGGGCTCACTTCCAATCCGACGATTTTCGACCACGCGATCAAGAACAGCGCTGCATACGACGCGTCCATCCGCGAGAAACTGCGGAGCGGCAAGTCAGGGGAGGCGCTCTTTTTCGAACTGGCGTTGGACGATGTCACCCGAGCCGCAGACCTGTTCCGGCCAATTTATGACCGGACGAATGGCGTGGATGGTTGGGTATCCCTGGAGGTTTCGCCGCTGCTGGCCCATGACACGGCCAGCACCATCGCCGCGGCGAAGGATTTGTGCGCTCGCGCGGCGCGACCCAACCTGTTCATCAAGATCCCCGGCACGCAGGAAGGTTTGCCTGCGATCGAGGAAGCGATTTTTGCAGGGATTCCGGTCAATGTGACGCTCCTGTTTTCGAGCGACCACTATCTCGCGGCGGCTGAAGCGTTCCTGCGAGGCATCGAGCGGCGCATCGATGCGGGACTCAATCCAAACGTCGGTTCGGTGGCGTCGGTCTTTATCAGCCGCTGGGATACAGCGGTTGCGGGCAAGGTGCCCGTAAAGCTCCAGAACCAGCTCGGCATCGCGATCGCGAAACGGACATTTAAGGCGTACCGGGCTCTGCTCAACTCGGAGCGATGGCAGCGCGTGGATAATCTGGGGGCTCGCCCGCAACGTTTGCTTTTCGCGAGCACGGGAACCAAGGACCCCAAAGCGTCCGACACGCTCTACATCCAAGCCCTGGCTGCGCCTTTCACCGTGAACACCATGCCCGAAGGCACGCTGAAGGCTTTTGGAGACCACGGAGAAATCGCGGCAACTTTGAGCGCAGATGGAGGCGATAGCGAGAAAGTACTGAAGCAGTTCGCCAAGGCTGGAGTGGATGTCGATGCGCTGGCCGCTCAGCTTCAGGATGAAGGAGCCAAGTCATTCGTGAAATCGTGGGACGACCTCATGAGCGTGATCGCAGCCAAGAGCGCCACGCTTAAGATGGCCAGCTAAGCGCCAGGAACTTTCCGCCCACAAAAGAAGGAGCAAACCCTATGGGAACATCCGTAGAACCAATAGCAGATCGGCCGCTCACGGAGCGGGCCGCGTGGAAGGACCTGGAAGTCCATTCTCAAAGAAATCGCAAGCTGCACTTGCGGGAACTATTCGCCAAGGATGGCGAGCGCGGGAACCGGCTAACAGCCGAGGCTGCCGGCATTTACCTCGATTACTCGAAGAATCGTGTCACGGATGAGACGCTGAAGCTGTTGTTTCAGCTCGCGGAGGAATCCGGCCTGCGGCAGCGGATCGACGCGATGTTTCGAGGCGACAAGATCAACCGCACCGAAAATCGGGCTGTACTCCACGTCGCACTGCGGACGCCGCGCGGGACATCCATCACGGTCGATGGTCGTACCGTAGTGCCGGATGTTCATGACGTTCTCGAAAAGATGGCCGACTTCTCGAATCGCGTCCGGAGTGGTGCGTGGAAAGGCCACACCGGAAAGCGTATTCGCAACGTTGTAAACATTGGCATCGGCGGCTCCGACCTGGGACCGGTCATGGCGAACGAGGCGCTGAAGCATTACACTGATCGCGCCATGACATTCCGTTTCGTTTCCAATATCGACGGCACCGACTTTGCGGAAGCGGTCCACGACCTCGATCCCGCGGAGACTCTCTTCATCGTTTCGTCCAAAACCTTCACCACCCTGGAGACGATGACGAACGCTCAGACGGCTCGCGCGTGGTCGCTAAAAGGTCTGGGCGGCGACGAAAAATCAGTGGCCAAGCATTTTGCGGCCGTCTCGACCAATGCAGCCGAAGTCTCAAAGTTTGGCATCGATACGGCCAATATGTTCGGCTTCTGGGACTGGGTGGGCGGGCGCTATTCGATGGATTCGGCGATCGGTTTGTCGACCATGCTGGCGATCGGTCCGGATCACTTCCGCGCGATGCTGGACGGGTTTCATCAGATGGACGAGCACTTCCGCACGGCTCCCTTCGAGCGCAACCTGCCGGTCCTGATGGGTCTGCTCGCGATCTGGAATACGAATTTTCTGGGTGCGGAAACCGTGGCTGTGCTGCCATACGAGCAGTACTTGAAACGCTTCCCCGCGTACCTCCAGCAACTCACCATGGAAAGCAACGGCAAACATGTCACGCTGAACGGCGCCGAAGTTGGTTATCAGACGGGTCCCATCTATTGGGGAGAGCCGGGCACCAATGGCCAGCACTCGTTCTATCAGTTGATTCACCAGGGGACGCGACTCATACCTTGCGACTTCATTGCGTTCGGCCACACGTTGAATCCGCTGGGGCAACATCACGACATCTTGATGGCGAACGTTTTTGCGCAGGCCGAGGCATTGGCGTTCGGAAAGACACGCGAACAGGTCAAATCAGAGGGAACGCCGGACTGGCTGGTTCCGCACCGCGTATTCGAGGGCAACCGGCCTTCGAACACGATTCTCGCCGATCGGCTCACGCCGGAGACACTCGGCAAACTTGTGGCGCTTTACGAGCACTCCGTGTTTACACAGGGCACTGTTTGGGGTATTGATTCGTTCGATCAATGGGGAGTTGAACTGGGTAAAGTACTCGCGAAACGGATCATCCCCGAGCTGGCGGGCAATGCGCCGGGGAAGCTCGATCACGACAGCTCCACCAGCACGTTGATCCGCCGCTACCGGAAATACAAGGAGACTGTATGAAGACGCTGGGCTTTGACAGACCACTGTATATTCTGCCGTTCGATCATCGAGGCTCCTTCCAGACGAAGCTGTTCGGATGGACCGGCAAACTGACCATCGATCAAACGGCGCAGATCGCCACGAGCAAGCAAGTGATCTACGACGGCTTTAGAGCGGCGCTCCGCGCGGGAGTGCCGGAACAGAAGGCCGGCATTCTGGTCGACGAGCAGTTTGGCTCGGCGATCCTGCAGAACGCCCGGGTACGTGCTTACACAACCGCGTGTCCGGCGGAAAAAAGCGGGCAGGAGGAGTTCGATTTTGAGTACGGCGAACACTTCGCCGAACACATCGAATCGGTTCGGCCGACGTTTTGCAAAGTTTTGGTGCGGTACAACCCGGAAGGCGACCAAGCCTTGAATTCCAGGCAGGCGGCGCGATTGAAGCGGCTGTCCGAATATCTTCACGGCAAGAGCGCCAGCCGGTTCATGTTCGAACTGCTGGTGCCGGCAGAAAAAGCGCAGATGGCCCGATTTAACGGGGACAAAAAAGCGTACGATCTCGAGCTTCGTCCCCGGCTGATGGTGCAGACGATCGAGCAATTGCAGGACGCGGGGGTCGAGCCGGACGTTTGGAAGATCGAAGGGCTAGACCGCCGGAGCGATTGCGAGAATGTGGTCGCCGCTGCCCGTAGAGGCGGGCGCGAAAGAGTCGGCTGCATCATTCTGGGGCGCGGCGAAGACGATCAAAAGGTACACGAGTGGCTGACAACAGCGTCCGGCGTCCCCGGATTCATCGGATTCGCGGTGGGCCGGACCAGCTTTTGGGATGCGCTGGTGGACTGGCGAGCGAAAAAGATTACACGGGAAGACGCGGTGAACGATATCGCGCACCGCTATCAGGAATTTGTAGACGTGTTCGAGGACCAAGCTCGTGCCGCGTGATGTGGCGATCGCGCCGTCCATACTCGCCGCGGACTTTGCTCGTCTCGGCGAGCAGGTGCGCGAGGCGGAAAAAGCCGGCGCAGACCGGATTCACGTCGACGTCATGGACGGCCATTTTGTGCCGAACCTCTCGATGGGAGCTCCGGTAGTTGCTTCGTTGCGGCGGGTGTCGCCGCTGCCGCTCGAGACGCACATGATGATTTCGGATCCGGATTCCTTCCTGCAAGAGTTCGTTGAGGCAGGCTCCGATTCATTTCTGGTGCATTGGGAAGGCAATCTCAATCTGCATCGCACGGTGCATAGGATCAAGACACTCGGGAAGCGCGTCGGGGTCGCAATTAATCCCGCGACGCCGGCGGCCGTCCTGCAAGAAATCCTGCCTGAAATCAACCAGGTGTTGATCATGACGGTCGACCCAGGTTTTGGACATCAACATTTTCTTCGTACGACTCTGCCAAAGATCGGCAGAGTGCGGCAGATGATCGACTGGCTCAATTTGACATGCGACCTGGAAGTTGACGGCGGCATCGATGGAGAGACTGCCCGGCTGGCGGTCGAGGCGGGAGCGAACGTTCTGGTGGCCGGTTCGTCGGTCTTTGGAGATCGCGAAGGAGTGACCGCTGGGATGAAGAGTCTACACGCAAGCCTTGGCCTGGTGAATCAATAACGAAAGGAAATCGGATTTATGCAAGTGGGAATGGTTGGTCTTGGAAGAATGGGCGCGAACATGGTACGAAGGCTTCTGAGAGGAGGCCACCAGTGTGTGGTATTCGATATGTCACCGAAAACGGTGGAGGAACTGGTTCACGAAAAGGCGGTGGGAGCCGCCGACCTTAAGGATCTCGTGAAAAAGCTGGAGCGGCCGCGGACGCTGTGGTTGATGGTCCCGGCGGCCGTCGTGGACCAAACGATTTCCGACCTGTTGCCTTACCTGGACGCCGGAGACATTCTGATCGACGGCGGCAATTCATACTACATCGACGATATCCGCCGGGCGAAGGACCTCGCATCGAAGGGAATTCACTATGTGGACGTCGGCACCAGCGGCGGCGTGTGGGGACTGGAACGAGGTTACTGCATGATGATCGGCGGCGAGACGGAGGCGGTGAACCATCTAGACCCGATCTTCCGCAGACTGGCTCCGGGAGCGGGCGACATTCCGCGCACGCCGGGACGCGACAAGGCCGACGGCACTGCTGAGTTGGGGTATCTGCACTGCGGGCCGAACGGCGCCGGACACTTCGTCAAGATGGTCCACAATGGGATCGAGTATGGAATGATGGCGGCTTACGCCGAAGGGCTCGGAATCCTGCGTCAGGCTAACGTCGGCAAGCAGAAGGCTACAATCGACGCCGAGACGACTCCGCTGCGCGATCCCGAGAATTACCAGTACGAGTTGAATTTACGCGACATCGCAGAGGTGTGGCGCCGAGGCAGTGTGGTTGCTTCCTGGCTGCTCGATTTGACGGCGGCCGCGCTGGTGGATGATCCAGGTCTTTCAAAGTTCGCCGGGCGTGTGTCGGATTCGGGCGAAGGCCGGTGGACCATCAAGGCCGCAATCGATGAAGCTGTACCCGTGCCGGTTCTATCCGCGGCGCTTTACCAGCGCTTCAGCTCGCGCGGCGAGGCGGATTACGCAGACAAGCTATTGTCGGCGATGCGCTATCAGTTCGGCGGACATCTTGAAAAATCGGGCGGGAAACAAGCAGCTTGAAAGGACACTATGAGCGGATCCCATTCTGATGCACTTGTTTTTTTCGGCGCCACGGGCGACCTGGCGTATAAAAAGATTTTTCCGTCGCTACAGGCCATGGTGAAGCGCGGCACGCTCGACATGCCCGTCATCGGCGTTGCCAAGTCGGATTGGAATATCGACCAGTTTCGCGCCCGTGCTCATGACAGTCTCGAAAAACACGGCGGAGTGGATCGCGTCGCGTTCGACAAGCTGCTCAGTCTGCTGCGCTACGTGGACGGCGACTACAACGATCCCGCCACGTTTCATGCGATTCGAAAGGAGCTTGGTTCCAGCCAGCGTCCAGCGCACTATCTGGCGATCCCGCCGGTGCTGTTCGGGTTGGTCGTGGAGCAACTGGGAAAATCGGGCTGCGCCAAAAACGCGCGGGTGATTGTCGAGAAGCCGTTCGGGACGGACCTTACGTCGGCTCGTGAACTGAACTCGATTCTGTTGAGTACGTTCGACGAGAGCTCCATTTTCCGCATCGATCATTACCTGGGCAAGCGGCCGGTAAACAACATGCTTTATTCCCGGTTCGCGAACCCGGTTTTGGAATCGCTCTGGAACCGCGAACACGTTGAGAGTGTTCAGATCACGATGGCTGAGGATTTCGGAATCCAGGGCCGCGGTGGTTTCTACGATCAAACCGGCACAATTCGCGACGTCGTCCAGAACCATTTATTTCAGGTCCTGGCGAATTTGGCCATGGAGCCAGCGGTGAGACTGGACAGTGAATCGATTCGAGATGAAAAGGTCAAAGTGCTGAGAGCGATTGCGCCGCTCGATGGCAACAGCCTGGTTCGCGGCCAGTTTCGAGGTTATAAGTCAGAGAAAGGTGTGGCGGCCGATTCCAAAGTAGAGACGTTCGCCGCACTGAAGCTCGAAGTCAATTCCTGGCGATGGCAAGGCGTCCCGTTTTACATTCGCGCTGGGAAATGCTTGCCTGTCACGTGCACGGAAATCATGGTCCGGTTGCGACGGCCGCCGAACGTGTTCCCCTCAGCAGTCCTTCAGCCGAATCATTTCCGCTTCCGGATCAGTCCTGAAGTGACGTTCGCCGTTGGCATGATGACCAAATCGTCGGACGACGAACTGCGAGGGGAGTTGACGGAAGTGGTCGCAGTCCAAGGAGCGCGCGCGGATGAGATGGATGCCTACGAACGAGTGCTTCGTGACGCGATGGCCGGCGATGCCACTCTGTTTGCCCGGGAGGATTACGTCGAAGAGGCGTGGCGTATCGTTGATCCGGTCATCAAGGCGAATACGCCAGTGTATGAATACGAGCAGGGTACCTGGGGGCCGGCACAGGTCGAGCGAAAGATTGTGCCTCCGGACGGTTGGAACAATCCGGTCGTCGCAACGCATGCGGTCCTCCCAACCGAGGTCCACGCGGCGTGAGAGGCATCGATATAGAAGTTCTGGAGAGCGCCGACTCCGCGGCCCAAAGAGCTGCGTCAATTATCGCCGAGGCAGCCAGGACGGCGGTTGCCGTGCGAGGCCGATTCGTGATGGCCGTCAGCGGCGGCAAGACGCCGTGGCTGATGTTACGTGCTCTGGGATCGGCCGACGTGCCGTGGCCGTCCGTTCATGTCGTGCAGGTGGATGAGCGGGTCGCTCCGGCTGGACACCCTGACAGGAATCTCACTCATCTGCGCGAGAGCCTTCTCGATCACGCTCCACTGGTTCGGGAACATATCTACGCGATGCCCGTGGAATCACCGGATCTGCAAGCGGGGGCCGCGCAATATGCGGCGACGCTACAGCGGATCGCTGGGTCGCCGGTAGTGTTCGATCTGGTCCATCTGGGCCTGGGACCCGACGGGCACACCGCTTCACTGGTCCCTGGCGATGCGGCTTTGAAGGTGAATGATTCAGACGTGGCCGTTACTGGGGCCTATCAGGGCAGGCGCCGGATGACGCTCACATATCCCGTGATCAATCGGTCTCGCCGCATTCTTTGGGTGGTGACGGGGAGCGAGAAAATTGCGATGTTCCATCGCCTGCTCGAAGGCGATGAGTCGATTCCCGCTGGTCGCGTCTGTCGCGAACGAGCTTTGGTGATTGCGGATGAGGCTGCTGCCGGACAGTTGAAGGGAGCATGACATGCGCGTAGGGATCGCCACCGATCACGGTGGATTCGGGTTGAAGGAAGAGCTGGTGGCTCATCTTAAGGCAGCGGGGCACGAGGTAATCGACATAGGAGCATATAGCCTGAGCCCGGGCGATGACTACCCGGACTTCGTCGTTCCGCTCGCCCAAGCCGTGGCTGCAGGAAAAGTGGAGCGCGGCATCGCGATCTGCGGCAGCGGCGTGGGGGCGTCGGTGTGTGCGAACAAGGTTCCAGGAATCCGCGCCGGCCTGATTCACGACCACTACTCTGCCGAGCAAGGCGTCGAGGATGACCACATGAACATCCTCTGCATGGGCGGCCGAACCGTGGGACCAGCCGTGGCCCGAGACCTGGTGGATACGTTTCTAGCAGCAAAGTTCAGCCAAGCCGAGCGGCACCTCCGCCGACTTGGTAAAGTGGCTTCGCTGGAAACCCATCCCGTCAGCCGCTAGCATGTCACCCATTAGCATGTGACCATCTAGCATGAAAAAAGGAGCCCAGACATGAATGTCACGCAAGTCGCCCCTTCAGTCAACGAGGCTGAACTCAATCAACTGTGCATCAACACCATACGCACGCTCTCTATCGACGCAGTGCAAGAGGCCAAATCCGGGCACCCGGGCACACCGATGGCTCTTGCCCCATTGGTGTACACGATCTGGAACCGGATGATGAGGTTCGATCCGAAGGATCCGATTTGGCCGAATCGTGACCGGTTTGTTCTATCGAACGGCCACGCGTCGATGCTGCTGTGGTCCGTGCTCCACCTGACCAAGATGCAAGCAGTGGACGGCGAATATGAAAATCTCGGTCAGCCGTCGGTGACGCTCGACGATATCCGCCGTTTCCGCCAGATTGACAGCAGAGCGCCGGGGCATCCCGAGTATCACTGGGTTTCAGGCGTCGAGACGACGACTGGCCCGCTGGGGCAAGGTGTCGCGACCAGTGTTGGCATGGCGATCGCGCAGAAATGGCTCGCGAACCGGTACAACCGGCCCGGCTTTGAAGTCTTCGACTACAACATTTATGCCGTTTGCGGCGATGGCTGCCTGATGGAGGGCATTTCATCGGAAGCAGCGTCGCTCGCGGGTCATCTTGGGCTCGACAATCTGTGCTGGATTTACGACAACAACCACATCACGATCGAGGGGAACACGCGCATCACGTTCACGGAGGACGTTGCAACACGATTTCTCGCATATGGCTGGAACGTGCTGCGAGTGGGCGATGCGAATGACCTCGAGCGCATCGAACATGCTCTGCGCGTCTTTAAGAATACGCCCGGCCGACCGACGTTGATCGTTCTCGATAGCCACATTGGGTACGGCTCGCCGAACAAACAGGACACGGCCGCCGCGCATGGCGAGCCGTTGGGCGACGATGAGATCCGATTGTGCAAGCGCGCCTACGGATGGCCCGAGAATGCAAAGTTCCTGGTACCCGACGGCGTCTATGAGCATTTTTCAGACGGAGTGGGCGCGCGTGGCGCGAAGGCCCGCAGCGAATGGAAGGATCTGTTCGGCGCGTATCGAGCCAAGTACCCTGAGCTGGCAGCGGAAATTGATTCGATGCAGCGCCGGGAACTGCCGGCTGGGTGGGATCGCAATCTGCCCACGTTTCCTGCGGACGCAAAGGGCATTGCAGGACGTGAAGCCTCTGGAAAAGTGTTGAACGTGCTTGCACAGAACATCCCCTGGTTTCTGGGAGGCTCCGGAGATCTTGGTCCTTCGAACAAAACCACTTTGACGTTCCCCGGCGCCGGTGATTTTCAGGCGGACACGCCGGGCGGGAAGAATTTGCATTTCGGCATTCGCGAACATGCGATGGCCGCGATCGTGAACGGGCTTTCTTTATCCAAAATGAGGGCCTTCGGCGCGACATTTTTCATCTTCAGCGATTACGCGCGACCCGCCATCCGGCTTTCGGCTCTGATGGAATTGCCGACGATATTCGTTTTCACGCACGAAGCGATGGGCGACGGCGAAGACGGACCGACGCACCAACCCGTCGAGCATCTCGCGTCGTTGCGGGCCATTCCTGGACTAACCACGCTTCGACCAGCGGATGCCAATGAAGTGGTCGAGGCGTACCGATATATCATGCAACTGCGTCACAAGCCTGCAGTACTGGCGCTATCGCGGCAACCCCTCCCTACACTGGATCGCGCAAAATACGCGTCCGCATCCGGTGTGGCAAAGGGCGCCTATGTGCTCGCCGACGCCCCGGGCGGCAATCCCGAAGTGATTCTGATCGCCAGCGGCAGCGAGGTCAGTCTTGCCGTGGACGCGCACGAGAAGTTAGTCGCCGAAGGCATCCGGTCGCGCGTGGTCTCGATGCCGTCATGGGATATCTTCGACGATCAGCCGCAAGCGTATCGCGACAGTGTACTGCCGCCGAAGGTGACGGCGCGCGTGTCGGTGGAGCAGGCGTCGACCTTCGGATGGGAAAGATACGTCGGCAATTCCGGCCGGATGATCGGCATGAAGACCTTTGGAGCTTCGGCTCCCCTCAAGGAGCTTCAGCGCAAGTTTGGTTTTGAACCCGGCCGCGTGGTCGCCGTCGCCAAAGAACTGCTGGGCAGGTCGTAGGGAGGAAACGGTTGAATTACGTACTCGCGTTGGACCAGGGCACGACCAGCTCCAGGGCGATTCTCTACGACCGGGACGGCGCCATCCGCGGCCTGGTGCAGCGCGAATTCGAACAGATTTACCCACATCCCGGTTGGGTGGAACACGATCCCGCGGAGATTTGGGCATCGCAGATGAGCGTTGCGGTCGAAACGCTGAGTCGAGCCAATTGCCGTCCGCGCGACATTGCCGCGCTAGGGATCACCAATCAGCGCGAGACCACGATCGTCTGGGAGCGCAAGACAGGTAAGCCTGTTTACAACGCAATCGTGTGGCAAGACCGCCGGACCGCGGAAATCTGCAGGCAGCTCCAGGAACAGGGCCTGGAAGAGACGATCCGGCAGAAGACAGGATTGCTGATTGACGCTTACTTTTCTGCCAGCAAGATCATGTGGATTCTCCAGAGTGTCGAAGGGGCGAGGGATAAAGCGAATGCCGGAGAACTCGCGTTCGGAACCATCGATAGCTGGTTGATCTGGAACCTGACGAGCGGGAAGGTGCACACGATCGACGCCACCAACGCCTCGCGCACCATGTTGTTCAATATTCAGAATGGGACATGGGATCAGGACCTGTTGAAGGCCATGAACATACCGGCCTCGCTGCTTCCCGAGGTTCGCCCTTCCAGTGGGAAATACGCCGACGTTTCGACGAGCCTCGCGCTGGGCGAAGTTCCCATCACAGGGGTCGCCGGAGACCAGCAGGCAGCCTTGTTTGGACAAGCATGCTTCCATCCGGGGATGGCCAAATGTACTTACGGTACCGGCGCGTTTTTGCTGCAGACGATCGGCGAAAAGAGTAAAGCATCCAAGAATCGCTTGCTGACCACCGTGGCATGGCAGAAGGACAACAGGCTGGAATATGCGATAGAAGGCAGTGTCTTCGTCGCCGGTTCGGTGGTGCAGTGGCTCAGGGATGGGCTCGGCTTGATCCGCTCCTCGGACGAAGTAGAGGCGCTGGCGTTGAGTGTACCGGACAGCGGCGGCGTGTACATGGTTCCAGCGTTTACCGGGCTTGGCGCGCCGCACTGGGATCCGCATGCGCGGGGCATGATCATCGGAATCACGCGCGGGACTAAAGGCGCGCACATCGCCCGAGCTTCGCTCGAAAGCATCGCGTACCAAGTGTCCGATCTGCTGGACGCAATGCAGCAGGATTCCGGCATTCCGCTTCCGGTGTTACGGGTCGACGGAGGTGCAGCGCGAAACGACACCCTTCTACAATTCCAGGCGGACCTGTTAGGTATACCGGTTGTGCGGCCCGCCGTCACGGAGACGACCTCGCTAGGAGCGGCATTCCTCGCAGGTCTGGCCGTCGGATTCTGGAAGAACATGGACGAGATTGAAGCTCACTGGAAAGTGGGTAAGGAGTTCCATCCCCGGATGCCGCGAAACGAAGTGGACAAACTGCGTGGCCGCTGGCATCAGGCGCTCGAGCGCGCCAAAGCTTGGAGCGACCCAGACAAATGACACGTCCGGAAATGATCCATCGGCTGCATTCGCACCCGGCGGAATGGGACATCATCGTGGTGGGAGGCGGCGCGACCGGCGTAGGCGTCGCGATCGATGCGGCTTCGCGCGGATACGACACGCTTCTGCTCGAAGGCCGCGATTTCGGCAAAGGAACATCCAGCCGCAGCACCAAGCTGGTGCATGGCGGTGTTCGTTACCTGGAACAGGGAAATGTCTCGCTGGTGATGGAAGCGCTGAAAGAGCGCGGCATTCTGCGTCAGAATGCGCCGCATATCGTGAGCGACCTCGCGTTCGTCGTGCCGAATTACGATTGGTGGGAAGCGCCGTTCTACGGGTTAGGGCTGAAAATTTATAACATCCTCTCCGGCAAGTATGGATTCGGAGGGTCGAAGATTCTTTCCCGCGAGGAGACTCTTGAGCGGCTGCCGACCATCAATCCGGATGGTCTCCGCGGCGGCGTCATCTACTACGACGGTCAGTTCGACGACGCGCGTCTGCTCATCCACATGGTGGCGACTGCGGCCGAGCAAGGTGCGGTGCTCCTCAACTATTGCCGCGTCACGGGATTGACGAAGGGAGCGGATGGCTTTGTAAATGGCGTGACCGCGCGCGATGAGGAACGCGGCGGCGAGTTCACCGCGACCGCGAAAGTAGTGGTCAATGCGACTGGACCGTTCACGGATGCGGTCCGCAAGCTCGCTGATCCGTCGGTGCAGGACATGATTTCCCCAAGTCAGGGCATTCACCTGGTTTTCGACCAGTCCTTCCTCCCGGGAAATTCGGCGATCATGGTGCCCCACACTAGCGATGGCCGAGTCATGTTTGCAATTCCCTGGCACGGGCATACACTGGTCGGCACTACCGACACACCAATCCCTGAGGCCACGCTGGATCCTGTTCCGATGGAGGAAGAGATCGAGTTTATTCTGGATACCGCCGGCAAGTATTTGCACAAGGCGCCCACCCGCAGTGATGTGCTAAGCGTCTACACCGGCATTCGACCGCTGGTCAAAGCCGGTAATTCGAGCAATACGGCCGCTCTCTCTCGCGATCACACCATACACATTGACGAATCGGGGTTGCTCAGCATCGCTGGAGGCAAATGGACCACCTATCGAAACATGGCCGAAGACTGCGTAAATCATGCCGCAATTCTCGGAAAGCTGACAGAACGAGAGTGTTCCACAAAACGGCTCATCATTCATGGATTCCATCCGAACGCTCAGAAATTCGGCCATCTTTCGTTCCATGGTTCTGATGCCCCAGCTATCGAAGAGCTGATGCGGACTGACCCTGAGCTTGCGCGGCCGTTAACGGACGCTCTCCCTTGCGTTGGCGCCGAGGTGGTTTGGGCAGTCCGATATGAGATGGCGCGAACCGTCGAAGATGTCTTGTGCCGTCGAACACGTGCCCTTTTCCTGAACGCGAAAGCCGCGATTGAGGTGGCGCCGAAGGTCGCATCTCTCATGGCTCGTGAACTCGAATACGACTTAGATTGGGAATCGAAGCAGTTGGAAGCCTTTCAGCGCATTGCAAGACAATTCACCCTAAAGAAAGAACCTGTGGGCAAGTGAATTGCGCCGAGCGTACGGGACGGAGTTATCCGCTGGGAGCGACTATCGCCCCCGGAGGCGTGAATTTCAGCCTATATTCCCGTGGAGCATCCGCCGTTGAGCTGCTGCTTTTCGACCGGGAAGACGACGCGCGTCCGAGCCGAGTCATCCCGATTGATCCCGGGACAAATCGTACGTATCAGTACTGGCACGTTGTCGTTCCAGGCTTGCGGCCCGGCCAGATATACGGATATAACGTGCACGGACCCTGGGATCCGTCGAATGGAATGCGCTTCGATTCCACCAAGGTGCTTCTCGATCCATATGGGCGCGGCGTGGTGGTTCCGAAGAACTACAACCGGGAGGCCTTTCGCGTAAACATCGAGAACGTGGCGACCGCGATGAAGAGCGTCGTTGTAGATCCGGACGCATACGACTGGGAAGGTGACGTACCTCTAAAGCGTCTGAGCACGCGGACCATTATTTACGAGTTGCACGTGCGAGGATTCACGAGGCATCCGAATTCCGCGGTGGACGAGAAACTCCGCGGCACATATGCCGGCCTGATCGGAAAGATTCCGTACCTTCAGGAACTCGGGATCACCGCGATTGAACTTCTACCCGTATTTCAATTCGACACTCAAGATGCCCCGACCGGAAAACTCAACTACTGGGGCTACGCGCCGGTGTCGTTCTTTGCTCCACATCGGGCCTACAGCTCGTGTCAGGATCCGCTGGGGCCGGTGGACGAATTTCGCGACATGGTCAAAGCGCTGCACCGCGCCGGTATCGAGGTCATTCTCGATGTCGTATTCAACCATACGGCGGAGGGAGATCATCGGGGTCCGACTCAGAGCCTCCGCGGATTGGACAACAGCACCTACTACATTCTCGAACAGGACCGGACACGATACGCGAACTACAGCGGCACTGGGAACACGCTCAACGCAAATCATCCCATCGTCCGGCGCATGATTCTCGACAGCCTCCGCTACTGGGTTCACGAAATGCACGTGGACGGTTTCCGGTTCGACCTTGCTTCGATTCTGGCGCGCGATTCCTCCGGTCAGCCCATGCTGAACCCACCGGTGCTGTGGGACATCGACTCCGACCCCGTGCTGGCCGGCGCGAAGATCATCGCCGAGGCATGGGATGCGGCCGGCCTGTATCAGGTGGGAAGCTTTGTCGGGAATCGCTGGAGGGAATGGAACGGGCGGTTTCGCGACGATCTTCGAAGTTTCTTCCGTGGTGATGCGGGTTCCGTGCCGCGCGTCGCGGATCGATTGATCGGCAGCCCGGAAATCTACGGCCATAAAGATCGGGAGGCCGAGGAGAGCGTTAACTTCGTGACGTGCCACGACGGCTTCACACTCAACGATCTTGTCTCTTACGAGCTGAAGCACAATGAAGCGAACGGCGAAGGCAACGCGGATGGCACGAATGACAACCGGAGCTGGAATTGCGGCGTCGAAGGTCCGACCGACGACGCTGAAATAGAGAACCTGCGAAACCGGCACGTAAAGAATCTATTAACCTGCACCATGCTCTCACTAGGAATGCCCATGATCACGATGGGCGACGAAATGCGCCGGACCCAACAGGGCAATAACAATGCATACTGCCAAGACAATGAGACCAGTTGGTTCGATTGGACGTTGGTCTCGAAGCACGCCGATGTGCATCGCTTTGTGAAGCTGCTGATTGAACGACGGCTATTGCGAGATGTCTATGTCGAATACCAGGGCGAGAGCCTGAATCAGTTACTCCGGGAGTCGAACGAAGCGTGGCACGGCGTAAAACTGAATCACCCCGACTGGAGCGACTGGTCGCATAGCGTAGCGTTCACCGTAGAGCTAAAGAGGGAAAAGAAATTTCTGCATCTGATTCTGAACGCGTATTGGGAGCCGCTGGAGTTTGAACTTCCACCGGTGGGTGAGGATGGTAACGGATCGTGGCGACGATGGGTCGACACGGCACTGGAGTCCCCGCATGACATCGTCGCATGGACGAGCGCACCATGCTATGAGGGCCGAACGTATCGGGCCGCTCCACACTCCGTAGTGGTCCTCTATGCTCCATCGGAACGATAAGGGCCCCCGCTAATCCCGGGATTCGTTCTCATTAGGCCTCACATGCTGGATCATTTCTGTGACGGACGCGGCCGATACGACGATCATGCTATTTTACGCGAAAGCCAGACGGACGCAACCAGCCATCTCTGCCGGCTCTGTCCGTCTGGCGAACGCTGCGAAACATTGCAGCAGCAGACTGAAGTGGTCGCTGGTTACTTCTCACCGAATTTGAACACTACACCGGCCGAGTAGCGAATGTCGTTCTGGTGGCTGCCAAAGCCTTTGGTAGAGCCGCCAAGTTTCGCGCTGTCGAACTGAGTCATGACATACTCTACTTGAATTGGTTTGAGTGCAATACGCTTGGTCAAGTTATAATCCAATCCACCACCGGACGCCGTCACAAAGGCGTTCTGCGTCGTGGAGGTTGGACCGCTCCACGCGTAGCCGCCACCGAAAAGGAACTGCGCATACGGCGACCAGCGGGAATGCCGCCAGTTGAACCGTGGGCCAAACAAGTAGGTCAGCGCCTTCTCATCAATTCCCGTTCTTGTATTGGCGTAACCGCCGAAATCCGCGACTAAACCTAAGACTCTGTTCACGTTGTATTCGACGTAGCCAGAGCCGCCGTTCCCGGTCCGCTGATAATCGTAATTCGCTGAGTTGACGTGTAACCAGGAGTAATTAATGCCGACCTCATACTTCGGCGTCGATATCTCCTGCGCGCTAACAACCGCGCCTGACACCAGCACTACTCCCAAAACGAAGTTGAACGTTTTCATACTCTAAATTCTTCTCCTTTGTTTAAATCGCACCAAGTCACGCCCAGTGTCCTCACGGCCCCCTCTTGACTGAGCAGACGGCGCATCGCCGTCATAGTAGATTCCAGGTTGGTTCATGAAAGAGGACCATCGCTCCCACAGATTTGTTTGGGAATTTAGAAATCCCGCAATAAACTTCCGCAGACGAAACGGGTCGCGAACTCGCGAAGAGTGGCTTAACTCATTGATCATGTTGAAGGGACCGATACGGTATCGCCTGATTAGAGGCAACTCTCGAAGACTCTACTGAGACGGGCGCGCGAAACTGGTCGCGTGCGTCACCCTTGCTGGTCATGGCTATCGTCGCAGTTCTCTGTCCAGCCTTACTGTTGGCAGCCTCGAGGTTGACGTTCACCGCATTTGCCGTCTGGCGGAGAGACGTCGAGAGTGACCCTCGGGAAACGCGTCGAACGATGGGTTCGACGGCCCATCGGACCGAAAACGGAATGTCTCGGCTCAATCCGATCGCTTCGAGTTCGATATAGACGCCGCCATCTCGTTCCTCGAATCGCATGATACTGAATAGGCGCCAAATAATTCCATTCCCTTCACCCGCTGGCAAGACCCGTTGGGCCGAAGAACCGTAATCTTCTATTTCCTGGATTCTCGTCGTGCGGGATATGCTGTATCCTCGGCGACTGTCTATGTGAACGTAGCCGGATTCATACTCGGTATCGAGTGCAGTTTTCTTGAAGAACGACTTATTCATCAGCAGCATCGAAAAACGGTCTTTCGTTTCCGCCGCCGAGATAGCCTTGGAATCGACCACGATGGGTCGGTACCACTCCTTGTACCTCGGATAGTCACGCACAACTTGGAATACATCCTGGAGCGTGGCGCCTGGGATGAAGGCGGTCCCCACCCAATCGTGAATCAGGCCCGAAGGCACTCGCTTCGGATTCTGTGTGCCAACCGGCAATACGACGATCTCCCCTGCCCGAACCTTCGCAAGCCGACCGGGCACTTCGTCCATCCACAGGAACGTCTTGCCGGGGACCAGGCGCTGTTCTGCCTGGATATTCGCACACTCGATGTACTCTTCCCATGCGGCCAACGTAGTTGATTCAAGGCTGGACGCATGGATCGCCGCGGGAAATAACAGCGCGATAAGGGGGATCAGCGGACGAAACCTTATCCAACGGTCGCTTGGAGCATCCCTCGTATCGCGAGCGATCGACCCTTTCTTGCTGTGCGGCTGGAACGTTTTCTGCATGCTCATTTGAATGGCAGTTGATTTACCAAAGTTGAACTCTTCCAAGAGCATAAGAAGCAGGCAAATACGCTCAAGGGAAGCTCGCGGCCGTTCGTGAATTGCCAAGCACTGGCGTGCATTTGCCGAAGGATCGTCAATTCTTAGAGCTTGGTTGTTACACTGCCGCACTCGCTGGATTGCGGACCTTGGAAGTTACAGGAAACCCGTGATCGCGCCATGCCTTCAAGCCGCCAGCCAGGGGCCGAACGTGCTCGATGCCCCTCTGCCGCAACGCCAGTGCGACCCGGGCACTGGTGAATTCTCCCGGACATTCGCAGTACAGGACGATCTCTTGAGAGGGCGGTATTTCTATGTCTCGACACTGCTCAAGCCTGCGCGGATTAATCCGAACGGCTCCCGGAATCGCCATCAGTTCGGTCTTATGTTTCGGGCGTCCCTGAAGATCGACCAGCAGGATATCCTCGCCGGCAGCGAGCTTTTCGTTAAGTTGCTCTGGAGTAATCCGCGCAAGTTTGAACTGGTGCACAAAGTGCTTCCACCGGGCAAGTCTGCGCACGATGTAAACGGTGAACCCGGCAACAATGATCAGCGCGACGAAGGCCCCCATTCGGGCCACGTGCGTTGCGACGAGGTCCAACTGATTGCTGAATATGTAGCCGAGAGCTAAGTAGGAGGACGACCAGAGCGCCGCGCCAGATGCATCCAGGACCAGGAACAGTATCGGAGATACGCCCCCCGCTCCAGCCAAGGGAGCTGAGACGGCATCCAGCCCCACGACAAACTTGGAAAGGAGGAGCGTCCTGACCCGGTGACGGGTAAACGCACCTGTCGCCCGGTTGACGCAAGATGTTGGATCACCGGAGAGGCCGCAGACGAAATGTAATATTCTGTCCCCGAATCTGCGTCCAGCTTCGTACCAACCGAGATCGGCTACTAGAAAGGTTATGACCGACAGACCGATCGTACCCGACAGGCTTAGCTTTCCCGCGTGTGCCAGCGCTCCGGCCGCGACAAGAAACAAGTTCGCTGGAATCGGCAAACACGCTTGCCGCGCCAGGATCGCGCCGGCCAAGAGCCAGTAGCCATGCCGCTCGAGAAACTGGAGCGTCTCATTCATGTCCGGACTCGCGAAGAGGTAGCTTCGCCGTCATCAGAGTTCCTGATCTTTTCCGTGTAGTATCATGCCGCGAGTCCTGGAGACCACTCGGCCATGCGCGACTTCTTTCTCTGTACGTGCTGATGATTGGATTGTTGACGCCGAATCGCCTCGGAGAGCATGAGGCGTGCGCGAAAATGACGCGTCTTCACTAACGGGACGCTTGATCGGAGGCATTGGGCGGTTTCTTTGACACTGAGTTCTCGGAGATCGCGGAGAATCAGGACCTGCCGGAACTTCAGCGGAAGTCCGCCGAGCGCGCTGTGGACCGCCTGTGCTGATTCAGAGCGAGCAAAGGACTGAAATGGCGATTCGCCTGGGGAAGTAAGAACATCGAGACTCCCGATGTCCAGGCAAGCGGGCCGGCGTTGCGCCTGGCGGTGAGACTGCAACGCTTCGTTAATAGCCACGCGAGTCATCCACGTACGAAAGCTGGATGCTGACCGGAATGATGACAGGTGTCGCCAGACCTTCAATTGGACCTCCTGGATCACATCCTCGGCATCGGTTGGGTTCGCTATCAATGAGCGGACTCGCTTTCTCACAATGGCCAGATGGCGATCCATCAAGATCGTGAAGCATTCGGTTTGGCCCGCCAGTGCCAAGCTGATCAGCGCACTGTCCTCAAGCGTCGCGAATGGTGGGGTAGTGGAGATCTCCGGCATTTCAATTGGAGAAGATGCGATACATCAACTTGTTGTTTGATGCAGCAGGGAACTTCTTCCCCAACAAGAAGCATCCGTTCTCGCTCCTCTCCAATGAGGACGTGTGGATCTCCAGTCTCGAAAAGAAGCGGAATCGGTAAGGCTCGATCCCGATATCCGCGTAGTCTTCGACCAGCGCGCCGATGACTGCCACGTCTCCCTGTCAGGTCGAATCACGATTGACTCCTCTCCGGACCTGCGCACTCTCTTGTTGCGACGCCTGGAATCCCCCAGCTGCCAACTCCTGACCGTGGATTTCTGCGAAGTCGCATATGTAGACATATCAGGAGTTGCAATTCTGGTCGAGCTGCTCAAGGCAGCGCGGCGCCTAAAGAAAACATTCCAGTTGAGCGGATTGCGGGGCCGGCCCCGGTACCTGCTGGAATCGACGCGGCTCCTGCATCTGTTCCCTGAGGTGAACGCCCCTTGCCACGGATAGATCATTCCTTGTTCGAGAATCCGCAATGAGTACCTCCGTGGTTGAACGTGTGGGAAGTTCGACGCTTCGCCAGCTCGAATATGTAGGCGGCCTCGCGATCCAATTTCGGAACGCCGTTCGGGCGCTGGCGAAGACTCTCCCATTGATCGGGAATCGGAACCGGTGGCATTCGGCGATTCGGCAGATGCTCGCTGTGGGCATCGATGCCGTTCCCATGGTGGCCATCATGGCGATTTGCGCCGGATTCATTCTGGCGATGCAGGGGGCCTCCGAGCTCCGCCGGTTTGGGGCAATGCAATTTGTGATCGACCTGGTCACCATTGGTTTTACCCGGGAACTGGGGCCGCTTTTGACTGCGATCGCGGTGAGCGGACGTTCCGGGTCGGCCTTTTCAGCGGAGATCGGGAGCATGGTGGTCACTGAAGAAATCGACGCCTTGCGCACCATGGCGATCGACCCGGTGGAATTCTTGCTCGCTCCGAAATTCCTGGCGGCGCTGATCGTGCTTCCCTGCCTGACAATCATCAGCAATGCTTGTGGGATTCTGGCGGGCGGAGCGTTTATGCGCCTTAGTACGGGCATGGCTCTTGGCGTTTATCTCCGCTATGTGGTCCACTCCATGGTGCTGCGAGATGTGATTACGGGATTGATAAAAAGCCTGGCTTTCGCCACGATCATTGTGCATGTGGGGTGTCTCGAGGGGTTCCGCGTTCGTGGAGGGCCCGACGCAGTTGGCCGGTCGGCCACGGCCGCTGTAGTGAAATCCACATTCCTGGTCATTCTCGCGGACGTTGGATTCACCGCCATCTTCTACCTGACGGGAGGGCGGTAAAGCCATGGCTGAATTGCCTGCAATCTCCGCCAAGGACGTCGTAGTCAGTTATAACGGCCGCCGCGTACTCGACGGAATTAACCTCGACATCTTCCACGGAGAAACGATGGTCTTGCTGGGCGGCAGTGGGTCCGGGAAGAGTACACTCTTGCGCCAAATGATCGGGCTGGAGCGGCCTGAATCCGGTCAGATTCTCGTAAACGGCATGGACATCGCGAATTGCGTACCCAAAGATCTGAAAAAGCTCCGGCGATCGATCGGAGTCGCATTTCAGGATGCTGCGTTATTCAATTCGATGTCGCTGGAGGACAACGTTTCGCTACCGCTGCGGGAGCACACGCGATTGCCTGAATCGACTATCCGGCTAATGACGTGGATGAACCTTGCAGTGGTCGGGCTGGCGGACTATGGAAAGCTCAGCCCGCAGGAGCTCTCCGGGGGAATGAAGAAGCGCGCCGCGGTCGCACGAGCTATTTCGCTCGACCCGCAAATCCTCGTGTTTGACGAGCCGTCCGCCGGTCTCGACCCGATTGTGGCGGCGGAACTCGACGAACTGATTTTGGGTCTGAAACGCGCGTTCGACATGACTATCGTTGTGGTGACTCACGAGATGACGAGCGCATTCCGCATCGCGGATCGGATGGCGATGCTGTACAAAGGCTCGCTGATTGAGGTGGGTACCAAACAGGAGATGCAGAGCAGTTCCCATCCGCGTATCCGGCAGTTCTTAGATCGCGTCCCAGACGACATCGCCGACGCAGCGGCAATCGATCGGTATATCGAACGCTACCTGGAAGGGAGTTCAGTGTGAACACAGAAGCCAAAGTGGGTCTTTTCGTCATCCTTTCGTTGATCCTGTTGATCGTCACCGTCTACTACGTGGGTAACGAGCAGTGGGGACGCCATCTGACCCCATATAAAACTTATTTGCGCTACGCCGGCGGAATGGAGCCGGGGTCGGAGGTTCTCTTCGGCGGAATTGAGGTCGGCAGGGTGACAGCAGTTCGCGCCTGGAGTCTGGATCCGACAAAAATCGAGATTCTGCTCGAAGTGAAAGAAGGCACTCCGGTGAACGAGAAGTCCGTGGCAAAGCTTGGGACGGTGACTCTGATGAGCAGCCCGACGATCTCGATCACTACGGGATCTCAGGACGCTCCACGCCTCAAAGCGGGCGAAGCGATCGCTTCCCAGGAAACCGTAAGCATTGACGATATGGCTCGGAAGCTTTCCGGAATCGCGGACAGCGCGCAGGGATTGATCGCCCAAGTGCAAGGTGAACTGAAAGGAATCAGCGGGCAAGCTCAGACTCTTCTGGCGAACCTAAACGATGCGACCGGACCGACCAATCGCAAGCAGCTCGCGGAGATCTTGCGGCAAGTGAACACCATGGTGGCTCAGGAATCTCCCAAGATCGACCGGATCACGGATCAAGTCCTCCTGGTGACCCAGGACGCGGACTCCGCGATCAAGAAGATTGGTCCCTTGGTGGATCACACGGATGCGACAGTCGTGAACGTGAATTCAACCGTCGACCAGCTGCGCGACCCCATCCGCCAGGACCTCGCGCAACTGCAATCGACGATGGAGCAGGCCAAAAGTCTGATTGCGAGCATCCAGTCCGTTGTGCGCGGTAACGATGACAACATTCGGGAAACCATAGAGAATCTCCGCATCGCCACGGAGAACCTGGATCAACTGACCGATCAGGTCAAGCAGCGTCCCTGGAGTCTGGTAAGAATCCGCCAGCCCAAGGACCGCAAGGTTCCTCAATAACCCGCGGCATCGAAACGCTCATGTGTCCCTCTTTCGGCGCATCACCGTATTGATGTACTCGAGAAACTCGTGGTTGTGAGAGAACTCTACTGCCAATCCCTCCCACTCCCGTTGAAATATTGGACCTTCCAAGATGTGCCGGATTTCGCGCTCCCAAATCGTCCAAAGCTTTCGTGAGATGTAGCCGCCTCGCTGGAGGTAATAAACGTCGGCGATCAACTGGATGCAATATAGAGTGCAGTCGGTTATCTCCTGGCTAGGCGGCGGCAGGGCCTGGGAAGGATTGCGGTTCGCAAGCCACGCTTCAGTCGGGAACAGGCGCAGGAGCTCCTTGAATCGTCCCGAGACCTCGATGAACATCTGCGCGTTCAACTGACGGCGCTGGTTGAACATAGCGACCCAGACACCCAAAGATCCAAGGACGAGGGTCCCCACCTGCCCAAGTTGCACGAGAACATCGGCCGGTAGCTTCACGTTTCTCAGAGAGAGATCGCCCGTCGAAGGTTCCTGTTGGATATTTTGGCTCCAACAAAACGCATCAGAGGGGACTCTTCTCCTACGACGCCGGTCCGGAAAACTCGGCCGCGCGACAGGACACAAAATCATGCGAAAAATGCAAGGATCTCTCTTCTTGATGGTCGCGGCAGCTCTCTCCGCGACGGCTGCGGATGACACAGCGGTGCGATTAAGTAGGGCCGCGGATGTTTTCACGAAGATAACAGAAACTGGACATGGAATTCCGCCGGAACAAATTGCCGGCGCCGATTGCATCGCTGTCATCCCCGGCTTCAAGAAAGGCGCCGCTGTTGTCGGCGTAGGATATGGACGCGGATTCATTTCATGCCGGAATGGTGGTGGTTGGTCGGCCCCCGGCGCGATCACACTGGAGACCGGAAGTCTCGGCGTCCAGCTCGGCGGTGAGGCGATGGATATCGTCATCCTGTCGACCGATAAGGAACGGCGCTCGAAGCTGCTTTCCGACCGGTTCGCGATCGGCACGGATGCTTCGGCTGCATGGGGAAACGGCAAGTCAGCACACCAAGATCCGAACGCAAAGATTCTGTTCTTCGGTCAAACGAAGGGAGCTTTTGCGGGCTTCGGTCTGGACGGCGCGACCCTGAAACGCGACGAATCCGGCGACAAGGCTCTGTACGGCAAAGCATTGACGAATAACGAAATCGTTGATGACGGAGCGCAGACACCCTCGATTGCACAAGCGTTCGTCGCAACGCTCGGTCGAGCAACCGGTCGATAAATCCGTAAGATGAGTGCCGCTGGAATTCAGGCCCATCGGTTCCACTTAACCAGCAGCGACGGACTACGCATTGCCTGTGCACGCTGGGATTCCGGCGGGCCGGTTCGGGATATTATTCAGATCGCTCACGGCCTCGGCGAGCATGTCGGACGGTACTTAGGGCTAGTCGAGCGCCTTGTGAAAACGAATCTGGTGGTCTACGCAGGCGATCACCGTGGACACGGCCTCACTGCGCTTCCGACAAAGAATTTTGGTGATTTCGGGCCCGGCGGATTTGACCTGATCGTGGAAGGCATGGCGTGCGCGAGTCTTCTTCGCTGGACCGACCGGGTTCTTTCCGGCAAACAGCAGGCCAACTAACGATCCTCGTAGAAAGGCCAGATCCGGAGCCGGCCAACAGAATGCCGCCTATGGGGCTCCCTAGCGATGAAGAGGAGTATCTAGTGTCTTATCACAGCATCTGTTCCGGCCTCGTTTTCGTTCTTCTTGCTTCGGTGTCGCCAGCTCAACCGGCGCTGGCCCAGTCCAACGACGCGAAGATCGTCGACAACGCCGCACCACCGCCTGAGAGCAAGCGCATTCTGGGCATTATTCCCAATTACCGAACCTCGCCAGGCCTGCAGAACTATGAACCTTTGACGCCGCGAGAGAAGTTCAAGATCGCTTCCGAGGACGCCTTTGACCGGGGAACCGTCGCCTTGGCGGCCATGTTTGGAGCCGAGGGCCAGTTGACCAACGCGAACCGATCGTTCGGCCAAGGCGGGGCCGGATACGGACGATATTTCGGCGCGGCGTACGGCGATCTTGTGATCGGCGACTTCATGACCGAGGCTGTATTCCCAACTCTGCTGCACCAGGATCCTCGCTACTTTCGGCGTGGCGCCGGGAGCGGATGGTCCCGGGTCGGCTATGCCATGGGTCAGATTTTCTGGACCCATCGCGATTCGGGCGGCACGCAATTCAACTATTCGGAAATCGTCGGAAACTCAGTCGCTGTGGCAGTCTCGAACGCCTATTACGTCAACAACCGGACCGCGAGTGATGGTGTATCCAAGCTCGGTATGCAGCTCGGCGTCGATATGGCCGCAAATATCTTGAAGGAATTCTGGCCCGATTTCACACGGAAGTTTACGCGCAGGCACAAGCCGGACATATCCACCAGGAATTCGGACTGAATCCCGACTTCGAACACTAGTCCCGCCCGAAAAATGCCATAAGGGAGTTCGCCCGCCCTTCACTTTTAGATCCCCTCTCAAGCGGGCTGACAGACGAGCCTGATCCACACAGAAGCTTTGCTCTTTGGAGTGGAACGTGAGCAGCGTCCAGCGGGTCATCCCCACACTCGTTCGCGACCGTTCGCTTCCAGGCGTCGCGCCGAGAAGTCAGCAATTGACGAAGTCTGAGGGCGCGCGCCTTCAGCCACGTGACCCTGCAAGTTGTTGAACCTACACTAGATGACCCGTGGAAGCTTTTGGTCGCAGGAGTGCGCTACACAAAGTGCAACCGAAAGGGGCCGACCTTCAAATGACCAATCAGCCGATCGCAAACGAAAGACTTCTCCGGGAAGGGGCAGTGACGGAAAGATTTCTGGAGTCGCCGAACGAAGAGTCATTCGGTGATCTGTTCAAAATCTTCACACCGCAACTGATCGCCTTCTTCCGGGCTCGCGGGTGCGAACTTACCCTCAGCGAAGACCTCGCACAGGAAGTGATGCTTACCGTCTACCGCAAAGCCGAGCAAATTCGAGATCGCACATTGTTTCGTGCATGGCTCTTCAAGATCGCCCGAAATTCTCTTTGCCGGCACTATGGCAAGCAGTCGCGCGAAGTGGAAACCGTGGACCTCGGCAACGTGGCGGATCGCCTGGTCGCCGGCAGCCACAAGCCTGTCGCTACGCCGGCATTCGAGTTCCTGCACTGGATGGCGTTCTTGGATTCGCGCGAGCGAGAAGCCATGACGCTGCGCTACGTCGAACAGTGGGAGTACCACGAGATTGCCGCCGCCAAAGCCATTCCCATTGGAACGGTGCAATGGAGAGTGTTCAATGCGAAGAGAAAACTTGCGCCTTACTTGAAAACGCGCGACAACCTGAATCGCAAGGCCGCCTGAGAGCGTCGGGAAGGAGAAACACAATGACGAGAACCACTTTACTCGATCCAACCCGAACCGGGAGGCACGCGGCGGATCTGGAAGACTCGCTGCGCCGCCTGATCGTCGGACAAGACGAAGCTATTCAGCAGATCGTGAGAGTCTATCAGACGCACGTGGCCGGCCTTTCACCGATTGGGCGCCCGATCGCAAACTTCTTATTCCTAGGGCCCACCGGCTCCGGAAAAACTCGGATCGTGGAGGCCACCGCCCAAGCCCTGCTCGACAATCCCAAAGCAATCGTCAAAATTGATTGCGCGGAATTCCAGCACAGCCATGAGATCGCGAAGTTAATCGGATCGCCCCCCGGATATTTGGGTCACCGGGAAACCCACGCCCTATTGTCGCAAGAAGTTCTGAATCAGCATCATACAGATAAGATGAAGCTTAGTTTCGTGCTCTTCGATGAGATCGAAAAGGCCTCGGATGCGTTGTGGAACCTGCTGCTCGGCATTCTCGATAAAGGGACGCTGACGCTCGGCGACAACCGTAAGGTGGATTTTTCGCGCGCGATGATTTTCATGACCAGCAATCTCGGAGCTGCGGAGATGGATTCTCTTGTCGCTCCGCGCCTGGGCTTCCACGTTCCCGTGCTCAGCGATGCCCGCGCTAATGCGAAACTCAGCGCCCAGATAACGCGCACCGGTACGGCGGCCGCCCGGCGAAAGTTCACGCCGGAATTCATCAACCGTCTGGACAAGATCGTCGTATTCAAGTCGCTGGGAGCCGAGGAACTCCGCCGTATCGTCGATATCGAGCTGGAGTTGGTTTATCAACGAATCGAGATCGCAGCCGCTGCCAAACCGTTCGTCATAAACGTGACGGATAGCGCCAGGGAACTTCTATTGCGCGAGGGCACTGATTTGAGCTACGGCGCACGCCCGCTGAAACGCGCGATTGAGCGTCTGCTCGTGCATCCTATATCCAACCTGCTAGCCAGCGGCCAGATTCGCCGGGGTGATTACATCCGTGTCACCAGCGCCGAAGGCTCAACCGCCATGACATTCATGCGGGACGCTATGGAATCGTGGGAAGTGGCCCGGCGCGCTGCATAGCCAGTCCGATGAGCCTCAATTTCTATTCGGTCGCTTGCGCCAGGAAGCGAGAACGCGAGGTCGGCCGCAATGCCCACCGAAACCGATGAGCCACACGCTATCGGGTCGTGCCACGAGCATGAGCGATACGCGCCTCTCTCAATTCTCAAGGCCGCACAAGCAATCCATTAAAAAAAACGGCAACGCCGAATGCCCAACTACTTCCTGGAAAAATAACCGGCTGCCGCAGCTCCGATCGCCGTGCTCACGAACCGCTGAACCGGGATTGGTAACGCCGGACCGAGCGTCTATTGCATCGCGATCAACGTCGATCAACCGAAGAAGGCGGGCAACCAGACAAGACGCAACCCCGGCAACCGCAGTTCGGGCACTCTCCCTCAAGGAAGAGGGACTTTCCCTGGCGGCGATCAAGTCGCGGAACTCTACCATGTTTTCAGAAACCAGGCGTACGTCCAACCCTTTCTTCTAGCTCCGCCCACGCCAGCAGATACCCCAAGCTGGTCTGTAGAAGTTCCGCCTCGGCCTTGTAGGTGGCGGCGGTAGCCTGTCGCCGATCGGACACCAAAAGCGCTCCCTGAATCAATTGGTTTTGCGCCAGTCTCTCGCTCTCTTGCCGCAGCTTTACTACCTGGGTTGCTACTTGGACCAGGCTCCTGGTTCGCTGGACTTTGTTGTAGCTTCGCTCGATCGACACGGCGACTTCTTCTTTCAGGCGGCGCAGATTCTCCTCGGCTTGCCCTAATTGGGCCTCGCGCTCGCGCACGGCAGCCCGGCGTTTTCCGAAGTCGAACACGTCCCAACTGAGATTGACGCCGAACGTCCCAAAGTTCCGCACCAGAAACGGCACACCGTCCTGATAACTGTGGCGCGCATAGGCGGTGATATCCGGGATGTAGGCCGATTTCGCTGCGCCTACGGCGGCGTGTGCTTTTTTGACAACTTCCTCGGCGGCCAATATTTCCGGGTTCTGCGACCAGGCGGTCTGGACGTACTCCTCGCGCGGGCGCTCCTCAAAACTCGCCGGCACAGCCGCATCCAGATCGAGTTTCGTGTCCAGGGGCAGCCCCAGCAGATCATTCAATTCCGTGGTGAGGTCGGATAACTGGAGTTCGGCGGTGAGCACCGACTGCTGACTCTCGAGTACACCCGCGCGCCCCTGGATCGCGGCGACGTTGAGGGCGCTTCCGTTGCGCACGTCGTTCTCGCTCTCGCGCAGATTCTCTTGAGTATATCTGCTCTGTTGTTCGGCCGCCTGCTTTTGAAGACCGGCGATGAGTATGCCGTAGTAAAGGGCATGTGTCTGTAGAGCGACCTGGTTTTCCGCTTTCTTCAAATCGTCGCGCGAAACAGCCACCTCGGCGGCAGCGATTCGGTTGGAGTCACGAATCCGGATCAACTGCGTGAGTGGCTGCGAAATCTGAGTGCCGCTTGAAAAAAACGTCTTCTGGCCTTGCGGCAGAGTGACGCCTTGCGACGGGATGGGAGCTCCTCCAGCGGTACCGAACGAGCCAGCCGGAATGCCGATACTCTCCAGATCGGTGATATGCAGCGCATTCGATTGGTTGTTGATCGAGGGGAAGTAAGCGGAACGTTGGCCCGCCTTCTTCTGCTCCTCCTCAGTCACCTTCAGTCGCGCGATCTTCAACGCACGATTCTGGCTGATCGCAAGATGGACGGCCTCCGTCAACGTGAAGTGCCGGATCTCGGCGGCTTTCTGAGGGGCGGCCGACAGCACAGCCAGCCCCAGCGCCGCCAGGGGTCGGTAAGAATACGTGCGATTCATGGCATTTTCCTTAAGTCCTTGTAGCTGATTCTGCCGGGCTTGAGAAACAACATCAGCAGAAGATAGACCACCACCATCCAACCAATCAGAATGAATCCATCGGATATCGCCAGGGTGTAGGCCTGTGCGCGTACCTGTTGGCTCAAGACTCCAACCGCCCGGGATTGTGCCTCCTCCGGCCCGGTGGACCCCGATAGCAGTCCTGCGCTTAGGATGCGAATCCGGTCGTCTGTGATCCAACTTCCGGCTTGAACATGGAGCCCTAGCAGGTTGGAATGAAACTGCTCCCGCACCGAGATGAAGCGGGTCATAAGGGCAGTGCCGGCCTGCCCTCCGAAGATTCGGATGAAATGCATGAACCCGGAGAATGTGGCGGCATTGGCCGCGGTTGTCAGGGCGCCCCCTTCGAGTCCTTGCAAAACGATGCTGCTGACCAAACCGACGTAGGTGCCCGCGAGCCCGACCGCCAAGAGAAGCTCCACTGTCTCGAAGTTCCTTCCAGACCAGGAGGTGTCGACGCGCGCAAAAATCCAACTGCCCACGGCGACGAGCGTCAGTCCGGACGCCAGGATCAGGCGCGATTGCGTCTGAATCACCAGTGCCGCCACCAGCCACACGACCACGAACATCGGAACAGCCACCCATGCGAGTGCATGCCCCGTTTCCAGAGGGCGGTACTGTTGAATGTTGCTTAAGAATCCGGGGACCAGCACCAGTACCGCCAAATGGACGAACTTGAACACAAAAATGGATGACGCGAGAATGATGGTGTTCCGGTTGTTGAGAAAGGAAAGATTCAACGTCGGATTCGGCTGCGATATCCTTCGGACCAACGTCGCGCCCAACAAGAAGACTCCCGCGGCGAGCATCGCGACGATCACGCCGGAGTTCAACCAGTCGAGCCGTTCTCCTTGATCGAGCGCGCCGTAGAGAAGACCGAGAGCGGAGCTGAAGTAAGCGAATCCGCGCCAGCTCGGCGTCGGGCCCACGGGAGGCCGTCGCGGAATTCCGAAATACACGCACAACATCATTAAGGGCCCGCCAACCGCGGCCGTCCAGAAAATCCAATGCCACGACAGATACTCGATATACCAACCTTCGATCAGGGACGCGATGTTGCTGACGAAAACGATGTCTGCCGCGTAGGCGGCGATCCCGAAGATGATCAGTCGCTTCGGCAGGGCGGTCAATACGAAGGTCATCGTCAGCGAGTAGAACGTCCCCGACACCAGGCCCGCAATCACGACTAATCCCAGCATTGCCCAGTAACCGGGCGCAAATGGCAGCAAAGCAGACGCGATGGTGAAGATTGCGGCAGCCGGCAGCAAAATCCTGCGCGGGCCAAACAAGGAGCTCATGAAACAGACAAAGACGCCGCTGAACATCGTCGCCATGTTGAGCGCGGTGGGAATCCAGGAAGCTTCGTCGAAGCCGAATCCTAGAGCGCCGCGCAGATCGGGAAGGCCCACGCTGACTAAGCGGGCGTTCAGCGTCGCAAGTCCTGCGCCCAGAAAAACGCCCAGAATCCCGATGTACGGATTCGTCAAGGGTTGCGGCGGGCTGGCTTGCGAGACGGGCGCTGCGGCTTGGGGCGCTGCTTTGGATTCTGACGCCGTCACCTGAACAACTCCGTCACTGGCCGGCGCCGTTGGTGCGAACGGTCGCGACCACGGATAGGCCGGGGCGCAATCGTCCGGCTTCAGCTTGGCCGGCATTGAGCACGATCTTTACCGGAACTCGCTGAACGATCTTTGTGAAGTTGCCCGTCGCATTGTCAGGCGGCAGGAGTGCGAACTGCGACCCGCTGGCGGGAGACACTTGATCGACTTTCCCTCGGAAAATTACACCTGGAAACGCGTCTACCCGGATTTCGGCGGCGTCGCCGGCGCGGAGATGGCGGACCTGCGTCTCTTTATAATTCGCTTGCACCCAAACGTCGCTTTGTACGAGCGAAAGCACCTGCGTTCCAGGACTGACCAGTTGACCGGGGCGCACCTTGCGTTCGCTGACGATCCCGTTCTCGGGCGCGAAAATGCGTGTGTAATCCAAATTAGTCCGGGCCAGGGACAGCGACGCTTTCTTCGAATTCAGATCCGCGTGAAGCAAAAGCTCCTGCGAATCCAGGACTGCGCGCTGCCGCTTCTGTGCTTCGAGTTCGGCCTTTGTGCTGCCGAGCCTGGCACGCGCTCGCGCGAGATCAGCCTGGCGGCTGGCCAACTGCGCCACCGCCGCGGAGAGTTGAGCTTCGCTGCTTGCCAACTGCGCGCGGAATCGCTGCTCGTCGGCGACGACTTGCTCCAGTTTCTGCCGCGTTGCGGATTCGGTTGCGATCAGTGCTTCCTGCCGGCGACGTTCCAGTAGCGTACGCTCCACGTCCGCTTTGGTCGCGTCGATGCCACTGCGCGAGTTCACGATCGCCGATTTCGCCGCTTCAATTCCGGCTTCCGCCGCCGCGATTTCCGCTTCGGCGGCACGAATGCCCTCGTCCGCTTGAACGATGCGCGCGTCCTGTAATTCTTTCTGCCGCTGATTGTTGATGAGCGCATCCTCGCCGGAGACCACGGCAGCTTCAGCTTGCCACTCCTGCGCGCGGAAATCGTCATCCCGCAGTTGTACCAGCAGATCGCCCGTTTTCACGGTCTGGTAGTCGGAAACAGCTACCTTAGCCACCAATCCCGCGACCTTTGTGCTCAGCGGCGTTAGATCCGCTCGCAGATACGCATCGTCGGTTTCCTGCACCGCTTTCTCGCTCGCCCATGCGTTCCAGTTGCCCGCGATCAGAAATACAATCCCAACCGCCAAAAGCAGAATTATTGCGGGGACCACCCACTGTTTCAAGCGTTGCGCTAAGGTTGGCAGATTCTTAACGGAGTCCTTTGAATCAGGCATCTTCAGCTATCCTTTGAGGCTCTTGATTTTCTACGGCTCATTGTTCGAAGCCGCCGAGAGGCGGTCCTGCATAGAAGAAACCAAAGCTTCGACGGCGCTTCCCAGTTCGCGGGACATCTCGGCGACCATACCGGGAACCGAGCGCTGATCGAGCGTCGCGGTCTTCGACGACGTGCCCTGCCACAGCACCTCACCGGTTCGCGAATTGAGCAATCGCGCCGATAACCTAACTTCGATCGAAACATGGGTGCCGTCGTCGACCTCTTCCAGATGATCGAGTGTTCCCGTCATCACACATTCCGGCGATCCGTGGCCGTCAAACATATCGACAGACTGGAAGATTCCCCGCGCCTGCATCTCCCGGATCATCGCGCTTGTGGCCACGGCGCGGGGATCTTCAGCCCAGCGATGATAATCATAGAAATCCAATTGCTCGGGCGACGGACGGTACGCAATCGGGCCTTCACGCAAGAATGTTGGAGCACTAAACCGCCGCACAGCGACAGACCCGAGAATGGGTTCAGGTCGATGATTCGGGGAAGGAGGACCAGGGACATTCAAGACGTAATAATCCGGGTAGCGGATCTTGGCACACGCAGTCAGGCTTACGAGCGCGACCGTCAATCCGGCTTTAAGTATCACTTTTAAGGTGTTCGTCACATCGGTCTCCCTACCCCTCAAGGCTCGATGAGAGGGGTTTGCGACGCGAGTTGCAGGTCCAGGATTAGACCGAGCCGCCAATCGATTTGAAAGAACAGCGCCGCTGATTTGCCGGACAACACCTTGCGAAAGAGCGGCAGGTACCTCAGCCGCAATTGGATGATAGACTCCTCGATCGCCGCCCGTCCTCGAACGTAGCTCTCCGCTTGTCCGCTCGTCATGGTCGTGTAATTCTGAGCGTACTCTTTGATGAGCGCGTATTTCCCGTCCGTTATGGTGACAAGTTCCGCGGTGTACCGGTCGAAAAGCGGCCAGAACTGTTCCGCCTCGGAATCGCTGAGGTCCATGTTCGCAGCAATGAGCTGCTTTCTGAGAGACCTCACGTCCTTCCTGAACAGTTTAATGTCTTCATCCGAAGGATCCTGAGCGAGGGCTTGGCTGCCACTCATCAATGCAATACCGGCAAACACGGCGGTCACGATCAAATTTTTCTTGTTCATTGGTCTCCCGCGGGCCGCGTAGCAGCCCTCAGAAGGAAAGAGCGGCTGACGCGCCGGTTTGTTGGGACAATCCAACGTTCATGCACGGTACCGCGTGCTGTTCGGTTTCGATCCGCTGACCGCGAAAAACAGGATGTAGAGATAACAGATAACCGGCAGCACGAACGCGTGGTGTAGTCCGAAGTGATCGGCAATGGCACCCTGGATCACGGGCAAGATCGCGCCGCCCACGATCGCCATATTCAGGATGCCCGATCCATTCCCCGTCAGAGGACCTAACTCCGCCACGCCCAGGCTGAAGATGGTGGGGAACATGATCGAGTTGAAGAATCCAACGGCGAGAATGCTCCACATCGCGGTGTGTCCGCCGAAAATCATGGAAGCGGTGACCAGCGCCGCCGCACAGATCGCGCATATTGCCAGAAGATATCCGGCCCTGAACCGCCGCAATAGCGGTGCGCCGAGAAAACGTCCAAGCATTGCGCCGCCCCAGTAGAAGGAAACAAAGCCCGCAGCGGTTATGGCGGAGAGGCCCGCAATCTCAGGCAAGCCGAAGTAGTTTACCAGAAAGCTTCCAATGGAAACTTCCGCGCCCACGTAGGTGAAGATTCCGATCGCGCCAAGAATGAGATTGGGGTGCTTCCAGATTGAATCGTGCACCTGCTCACCGGGACCATAGGCCGCAGTTTCGATCTTGGGGAGTTTGGAACCATAGATTAAAAATGCCAACAGCGTCAGCGCAATCCCGATCACGGTGTATGGCATCTTCACCGAAGCGGCCTGTTGCACGCGGTATATCTGCAAAGCCTGTGGTGTGAGCTGGTGCAACTGGTCGATCGCCAGCGGCGCGGCGCTGAGGATAAGCAGCCCCCCGAGCTTAGGGGCGATGGTGGTGCCGAGCGAATTGAACGCCTGCGTCAAATCGAGACGGCTCGATGCCGTTTCAGGCCTTCCCAACAGGTCCACATAAGGATTCGCGGCAACCTGAAGTCCCGTGATGCCTCCAGCGAGAATGATCAGCGAGACCAGGAATAACGGATAAGAAGCGGCGGAAGCGGCCGGCACGAACAGGAAAGCTCCGAGGGCCATGGTCAACAGGCCCGCGACCATAGTCTTCTGGTAACCAAGCGTGTTTACGATTTTCGACCAGGGAACGGAAAACAGAAAATAGGACGAAAAGAACGCAAACTGGATCAGCATGACTCCCGCATAGCTAAGGTCGAAGATCGACTTCAGGTGCGGGACAAGAATGTCGTTCAGACAGGTCAAGAATCCCCACATGAAGAACAGCGTGGTGACGATGGCCAGTGGGCGCCGGTAATTTGGCGCGGCCGAAGCCGACCGCGCCGGGCTGGAACGAGCTGTTATATCTTGCATTGCCATAGTGAGTTGTCTCTCGCGGCTACCACCATGTTTCGGCTTGAACTCCATACGTCAGCCCGTTCGTGCGATGTAAATATGCCGTGCCGCCGACGAAACCACGAAGTCCCTCCGACCAGTTGGCATAAGTCAGGAACGTGCGCAGGACCGGCCGGCTGAAGAACTTCCTGCCGGCTCCGATCTGCGGTGCGATCGTTATCTTTCTCAGCCAGCCATCGTATTGACCGCTCTGGCTATGCGTGTGATCGAAACCCGCCTCGAACGCCAAGGAGAGATATTTCGTGAAAAAGACTTCGGGTCGTGCGCCAAAAGACACCCACTGGCTCCAGTCATGCTGGGGATTCCCGTCTTTCAGGCGCTGAAAGACGAAGATGGGCATGATGGCGAAGCGGTCATTGGGCTGAAAGAGAACTTGTTCGGTGGCGAGGAGTCGGGCCGAGCTATGAACAAACCGCGCTGGATCATCGATCGAGGTGCTGAAGTTGCTGGCCGCTCCGGTTCCGTACTGGAACGAAAAGGTATGATAGCCACCGTGCCACTCAAGGCGCTGGTGGCGCAATCCGAATGCGTATCCATCTGTCGTAGGGATCGGTTGGCCGGTTGAGTCCTTGCCGCCTTTCGCCGTGGCGAAATCGAACCATCCACCCCAGAGACCCGAGGGCCCCTTTATGTTGTAAAACCGCACGTCGATGTTGCTCTTAGCCAAGTTGCCGTTGTCAGTGAGAATGTCGGCCCGCGCCCCGGCCAGATACGCTACCGCGAGCTTGCCGATTCGAAGATCGAGGTCCTCTATGCCCGCGCCATAGCCGCTCATGTCGAGCGGATAGAAGTCATTAATCTCGATGTGCTGGCGTCGGTAGTATCTCTCGCCTGCCCAGAACTTGGCTTCCGGCTGGCTCGCCAGCACGTTACCACCCTGGACGAAGGCTTCGCGCAAGCGGAACTGATCGTTTCCCACGCCGGCCGGAAAGCCTGCGTAGCTGGCGGAGTTCGTGGTGTTGGCCTCAAACATCACCTCTGTCTTCATCCACGCCTTATCCGAACTGTGGTCCGGGTTCAGCCAGTTGTTGACGAAAATAAATTCCCCGTAGGTTTCCGCTTCGTTTCCCAGGCGGTATTTCGCGCCAGCGCCCGGGGCCTGAAATGCAACCATCTGGCCGCCTACACTGTTTAGTCCGTAACCGGAGCGAAAATATCCATGGAACTCAAAGCTACTCATTGCTTCCTGCAGCTTTTTGATCTTTTGGTCTGCCTCGCTCAGCAAGTCGTACGTGGGTTCCGAGGCAATCTGCCCTTGAAACTTCGACCCGACATCACTCGACTGTCCGGCGACTGCCTTTTGAACTGCGTCCTGAGCAGCGAGCTCCGCGGCCGAGACGGTGCCCTCCTTGGTTTTCGCGTTGATCTCTTTCTGCTTTTCGATTTGCTGCTCCAGGGCGGCGATCCTTTGCTCCAGACTATGCGTGGTCTCGATGTATTGCTGCTTCAGTTGCTGTAACTGTTGTTGCAACTGATCCCCGGCCTGACCCTTGGCGCTCGGGAACCCAAGCAGGATGGACGCGATGCAACACAGCAAGGATCTGATTGACGGCTTCCAGTGGCTGGTCGCGCAGGAGACCATGTATGACTGAGACGAGCCCGCGAGATACCGTTTTGTTGGCCCCCGCACTGTAGCCCTGCTGTCTATTTCCTCTAATTGAGGTCCAGCGGGCTCCGGCTCACTTAGCCGTGAACCCCAGATTAAACGAGATTGGGTAGTGATCTGAAGCGTCGATGTCCGCATGCACGCGACCAGAGGTCGCTTCGACGGCCCCGGACACATACGCCCAGTCGATGGTCCGACGGCTCCGTAATAATCCGCGGGGCGTCGTTGTGTGGGGCGATGGCAATGCGATGGCGCTGCGGAAACCGACCTTCCGAAGCGCACTCGCCGGTAGCGCGTGCGAGACATCCAGATTGAGGTCGCCGGCCAACAGCGCGGGTACGTCCGGCGCGTACTTTGCGGCATCCTCCAGTGCTTCGTCGAGCTGCGCCATCCGCAGATTGTTGTCGCCGCGGCTCTCCAAGTGAGTGTTGTATACGGCGAGGTTTCTTCCACGCACCTCGACTTCGGTGACCAATGCGATTCGTCCGCCTAGCCGCTCTTGAAACGGCTGCGTTGTTGGCAGAAACCAGCGTGGACGCCAAAACCCTGACTGGCGCCGGAAGCGGATCACGCGCGGATTCGCCAGGCGCCATCGCGAGAGCGTCGCCTGGCCATGATAGGCGGGGGCTTCCCGGCGGCCTTGCGTCAATTCCTGGAATTCCCGCCCGAAAGCGAAATTCATCTCCAGCTTACGCGCGATCTCCTCTGCAACATTTCGATGACCGGTTCGCCGCGCGTTCAGATCTACTTCCTGAAGGATCAGGAGATCGGCCTTCTGGCTCGCCAGAAAATCCGTGATCTCCGTCAGGCGCAATCCGCGGTCGATGTTCCAATTGACCACGCGAATCGCGTCCGACGGCCATAGATCCCATCGGCGTACCGCGAAGCTGCCAGTCAGAACGTCGTCCATTGCTCACCCTATGCCGCGGCGTCGGCCGCAAAGAGCTTCGGAAACACGTATTGTTTCGCAAAAGCCAGATCGCCGGGATCGTCGATCTCCGCCCAGGGAAGACCCGATGTTTCGGTATAGGATATGGCGAGGCCCTCGTCGGCGAGCTGCTGCACGGCAACATTAAAGAACACATTCTGGTTGCCCGCACGGACAAGGTCATCGATCCTGTCAAACAGGCTTCCGTGTACGCTTGCGTCGAACGCGGTGATACCGATGTAGGTCGCGCTGAATTCGCTTTGGGAGATTTGTTTGCTCATTCGAATTACGCGGTTCCCGTCGATGATGACTTTCATTGTTTCATCCCGCCACTCACGATCGACGATCATCGTCACGGGAGCATTCGATCTGACTGCGGGATTCAGGATTCGCGAGTCGCAGACCACATCCGCATTCAGGCACACGAAGCTCGAATCCTTCAGCCACTCACGCGCCAGCCAGAGCGAGTAAATGTTATTGGTTTCAGCGAACGCCGGATTTTCGATGAAGCGGAAGCGAGCCAGCTGATGTCTGTAGTGCCGCGTCACATGCCGGATGATCTGATCCTTTTCGTACCCGACGGCGATGCCGATGTCTCTTACACCGGCGGAAAATAAGCTGTCGATCTGCTGATCGAGGATGGTCCAAGCGCTGTCGTTGCACTGGATCAGGCATTTCGGACGATTGCCATGCGCCGAGCGGATTCGGGTCCCTTGTCCAGCGGCAAGAATGAGTGCTTTCATAGTGATCTCCTTAGGCTGCTTTTGATAAGTCTTCGACTGTGGATTGAAAGTCGCGGTTTCGAAAGAATCTTCGATTGAAATACAGGACCAGAATCCAGGTGAGATTCGCCGCGATGGCGGCTAGACGCAGGAATAGAGGTAGTCCGCCGGCTACCGTGAAAATAAGAACATAGTGGATCGCGACGCCCTTCTTGATGAAGATGTGGATCTGCCGCACGACCTTAGAGATCACGTTCGAATCGGTTTCGAGTAAGCGATTGAGCTGTCCTGCATACTCATGCGGCCGCTCAGGCGCCGTCGACATCTTGCGTTGCCATGCAACGGCGACTACCGACAGCACACATCCGATAATCAGAGCGAGCCCGTAAATCAACTCAGCCCTTCCGCGTTGGCGGTAAAGGCCGATGGTCATGCCTGCGAAGAGCAGCAGATACGTCGCATTATCGACGAAACCCTCGAACCAGGTTCCAAACGCGCTCTCTCGAAATTTGATCCGGGCAAGCATCCCGTCGATTTCGTCGAACAAGCCTGATACGAAAAATAGGAGCGCACCCGCGACATAGCTGGCATACAATCCCCGGGCATAAAAAAATGCCGCCAGAACCGCGACCGCGAGACCAGCCAGCGTGACCCAATTAGGCGTGACACGCGTGTGTGCCAGCCAGCGAACCCAAGGCCGGCATAACAGGCGGTTGAACTTAGAATAGATCCCGTCGGAAGGTTTACCCGAATGCGCAACTAGAAACCGTTCTGCCGTCGCGATACGTTTGAGGGAGGTCACCGAGACTCCCTCAGCGTTCCAGCGTGACACGACGCGGATCCGTGGACTGTGGACCGCGGCTCGTCTGCTGATCAGAACCGGCGCGTCCCACTTCGCAGGAAGAACCGGCGACAGTGAGATTTCGGCGAGCGCCCGCTTATGCGTGACCCAGTTCCAGGGAAGCCACAGGAATTGGTCCTCAAGACTGTCCGCAACGGCGTTCCAACTGGCGGTCTGGCGAGGGTCGAATGGACGCGACGTTATGAGTTCCCGGACTTTCACACCGCGCAGCAACGGCGACGAAACGCACCTTTTACAAATTGCGCGGTCCGTATTTTCGGGCCATATGACCAGGAGTGAATCCACACCGGCTCGCACCGCGGTCGCGAGGACTCGGATCAGCAAGGGTACGCCTGCGACTTCGCGCGTCAGAAACTCCTTCCCGCCTAAATACTTGCGGAGTTCCGGCAACTCGGGGATGGCGATCACAGCCTGCATTTCATTTCCTCCATGTCACGCGGAAACAGTTCGAGCCTCGGATGTCAAAGCACTGGATCGTTGGCGCCACGCGAGCCACGTCAGGCCAATGAGGCAGCCCAACAGGTCGCGGGTCCTGCGCGCGAGGGCCAGCACCAGGCCCGAAGCGGCCGGCAATCCAAACGCCGCAAACGCGCCTGCAACTCCGCTCTCATCGGCTCCAATTCGAGCCGGCATCCATCCCGCGGCTATCTTTATCATTCGGGTCGCGGCCTCCAATCCAAGCAGAGTGCCCGGATGCAAAGGGAGCTTCAGGCACCAGAAAACGGTCACCACTTCCGCTGCCAACAGTACTTGACACACCAGATCCAGCAGGAACATCCGTCGAATTGCGGATGGCTGCTCGCTCGCGAACTTCCTGATCGCGGTATCGATCTCGACGGCTTTAGTGAGCCACCTGGGGCCCCGCACGCCATGGACGCCGCCCAGGGCTGTGAATGGGGACTTCGGACGAACGATGAGGAACAAGCCAGCCACAAGGACCGCGGCGAGGATCAACATCGAAGTTGCCGCGTTGCGGCTGTCCACCAGCACGATGGCCGCCGCAAGGCATCCGGCGATTCCAACCAGTCCTGAAGTAAACCAGTACACTCCGGTGTCCACAAGCGTGGCGGTCGCCGCCGACCGTGGATGATTCCGCAGAAGACTGATCTTCATTGGTTCCGAAGCTGCCGGTCCCAGGATCGTCAAATACCCGATACCCTGCGAAGCCAGCCGAACCAACATCAGCTCGCCCACGGAGCAATGAATCCCGTCTCGTCGAAGCGCGATGGACCAGGAAGCCGTCTGCAGCGCCAGACGCGCCAGGCTGAGCGCGACGATCACCGGCAAACCGATGCGCAGCACATTCATCTCCCGAAGCAGGTTATGGACGCCGATTCGACTTGCCGCGAAAGCGAGAATCGAGAACCCCAGCAACGCGAGCGCCAGGTCTTTTTTCCCTTTCACCGCAAGCCCCCTGGTCCAGTCTCACGGGCGGCCGAAAGTCCGGAGGCGCGTGGCTCGTAATCGAAATACTCGATAGTCACTTCGGTGGCTCCAAAAAATCGGGCATCGGTGAGAGAGTGGTCGGAGGCAGGAAACCAGAATGTTCCGTGCTTTTCGTAGCTATGCACGAAATGAGCGCTCTTGATCCAGAAGGATGGATTCTTTGCCGGCCTGCCTTCCATGCGAACGATTGCATAGTCCTCGACGTCCACCCAGATCCTGCCATGCACCAGATATTTCTTCGATTCTTTGGGAGTGATGTCGATCACATATGCCGAGCGTCCATTTATGGGCTCCGTCCCGGCCATCTCGAATGAGTAGTTCTTCGGAAGTATGCGCGACTGGTCGCGGACTTCGGGATGCGAAGCCTCAGCCTCGCCTTCCAGCAGCCTTGGGAACACGTGCTTCCGCGCGCTTCCCCAACCGCTTGAGGAAATCGTCTCGAATTCTTTCGAACCATCTTTGAGACACCGAACTCGGACCAGCATTTCCGCTCGCTTATGGTGGCCGGAGTTCTCCAGTACATAACGGCGAGCCGAGGTATAGCCTTCCAAAGCCGACTGCCGCTCGTCGTCGCGCTGGATCAACTTGGATACGACTTGGTCGGCAGTAGGAGGGCCTGATTTAAGATCGCTGCCGTCCATTGCGACCGCGGAAAAGAATAGGAATGCAGTGAGCATCATGATTAAAACTCCAGAATGAACTTTCCCCGGAACGTCCGGCCTACGCCGTTGAAGAGAGCTCCGAAACGCTCGCTATCGATATCGTTTTGTACATCCCGAGGATTAAAGTGATTGAGTAGATTGAAGACGCTGAATCCGACACGAGCCTTGAACTTTTCATGCGGCAGCGGGATCGAAATCGGCCGGGTCACCTGGAGATCGACGGAAGTGAACGCAGGAAACCGCTGCGAGTTGCGAGGCCCGATAAACTCGCGCGCCTGATCGATCGTGGAATGGGGAAATCCGGTGTGGACGTCGAGCACCGGAAGCACGGTCAGCTTGAACGGTGCGTCCCACTGCCCCCAGGCTAGGACTCGATTGGGAGCATCAAACGGCAGCCGGCCGCGCGCGTCCGGTTCGATCACCGCGACGGCGTTGTTGCCAAAGAACTGGTTGAAGTCGTTCAGGTTGCCGAACGCTTTCGAGCGCACGTAAGAGGCATTCAGCGTTCCACGCCGGACTTTATACTGGCCGGTCATTTGAAATTCGCGATAGAAGCTCCGGCCGCTGTTGGAGAGCGAGAGAGTAGCAAGACTCGCCTCAGGCGTAAGCACAAAATCGCGCGCGGTATTGCGCTGCTGGAATCCTGCCCTAATCACCAGGGCCGAAGTGATCTGACGGTCTAGTTCGACGTTCCACCCGACGCTTCGAGGATTCCGGAGACCCGTCGTGATCGTGTTCGAATAACCTGTCGACGACAAAAGTTCACCCGTCGGCGCAAAGGTGGAAACCGTGCGTCCAGGTAACAACGGAAACGAAGCGACGTTGAGCGGCACGCGGTCATAGAAAAGGCCGGCTCCACCTTTGAGCACCGTCTTGGCATCTTTCGTAAGCATCAGAGCGAATCCTGCCCGCGGCGCCGTATTGATGGAGTCGGTAATCGAATCCCGATCAAACCGCAAACCGAAGTCGAGCGTCAGGCGTTGGAAAGGCGTCCACTTGTCGGCAAGAAACCACGCGATCTCGTTTTGGTGAATCTCGAATTGGGCGGCCGGACCGAAGTCGATGCGCTCGATCGGAAGATTTGATACGCCGATGATGCTGACCGGCAGAAGTTGTACGCGGCCATCATAATCGCTATGGGCATAGTCCATGCCGATTTTGAATTGGTGTGAACCGAACAGATTACGTGCTCCGAACTGATACGTCTCCTGCCACTCTGTGCGCGCGCTTTCGCGGGACTGCCGGTCGAAAAAGCCGCCGCTCGTGGTCTCCACCAGAAGTTCGTAGGGATCCGCGCTATTCGCGGTCACGTCTGCGTTAAACCGTTTGTAGCTGAATTGGGAAACCAGGAGTGCGTCCGATCCAAAGGCATCCCGGTGCTGGATCGATGCCATGTAACCGCGCTGGTGAAGGTCCGGCGTTGCCGCCTGCGGCGCAAAGGTATTGAGTCCCAGGTAATTCAGCTTTTGGGGATAAAGCGCAAACGACGCAGTCAGGGATTGCCTCGCGTTCAAATTCACGTCAAGCTGGCTGAAAGAATTGAAGCCCTCCAATTTCATATCGCGCTGGAGCTGCGGCAAACTGGAGATTGGAGTCCGAACGAAGCGGTACTCAAAGGATTGGGTGAACGCGATCTTGTTCTTAATGAGCGGTCCCGTGACTGTCATTCGCGGTGTCGCCGATTCGATCCCAACGAAGTCCCCGGCACGTTTGCGCGGCCGCACAAAAAGATTCTGCACCGTCGCGTGAAAGGTATTAAAGTTTCCCGTGACCGTCTCAAGGCTCGCCACCGCGCCGGTAAGCCGTCCGTACTCCGGATCGTAGGGATTTGCGATAATCTTCACCGACTCGACGACATCGATAGGAAGATTCATCGCCGCGTTGCCCGTCACTGGATCGGTCACGTTGGCGTTATTGACTAAAGATCCGCCCTGCGAGGTGCGGGCGCCTTTCATGTTGATGAGACCGTCCGGTCCCCGGACCACACCCGGGGTCAGCGGCAACAGTGTATCCACCCGGTCGTCTTTACTGGGAGCGTTCAGAACCACGGACTTGTTGATGATCGACTCTTGGGAGGATTCCCTTGTAATCAAGGCCTCGGCGCTTCCGTTCACCGTGACCGATTCCTTCATCCCTTCGATCTGAAGCTCGATGGAAACGTCGGCCTGCGCGCCCGGGACAACTGTGACCGTATTCGATCCGCTCAGGCCCGGAGCCGTGGCTTCGATCCGATATCGCGCCGGCGCAACGCCTGTGAAGCTGTAGCGGCCCTGTTCGTCGGCGTTGGTTTGCTGAGTAAATGCGGGTCCTTCAAGACTTACCCTGGCGCCTGGCACTGCCGATCCAGCACCGCTGGAGTCAAGCGTGAATACAGTGCCGCGCACAACGCCCGTATTCACGTCCTGCGCCGCACAAAGAAGGCCTGTGATAAGGGTGAGCCAAACGCCCGCGCACATCCATACTCGAGCCAGCATCAAAACGTAGGCCATCCGTCGGCGCTGCTTCATACCATTCCTTCTCGCCGATTCACGCAGATCCTGGGAACGACGACACTGCGACATATATGCATCTCGGCGTCCGATTTCCGATATGCACTCCAGCTCGTGAATTCAATTACTTACAACCAACGGCCGTTGACAATAGAAAGCACTCTGCTCAGCGTTTGCCCAAAAGTTGGCAGGTCGAGTCCGACGCAAACAAAAGGGCGGAGTTGACGCTCTATTTATGTGGGGCAGAGCGGTACTTTATAAGACTGATCGACGAAGAGCAACTTCGCAGCGGGCTGTTCCCTATCCTCAACTCGCCGGACCTGCTTTTGTCTTGGTGTGCAGAACGGATAGAGATGGGAGCAGCGGCCCTCCCGCACACCATCTTGTGAGGTACCCTCACTGAGCGCGGAGCGAGAGAGTACCGCCCTCCTCGTCTGCGGATGTAAGAAGATACTCAGTAATCATCAACTCCCCGCGCCCTAACTGCGGAATTTCAATGGCGACATGGGTAACGCGCGCGTAGGGGAGTCGATTCAGAAGCTTCGTGTCACGCACGATTTCGATACGGCCTTTGAACGAAGGTGTCTTTATGAAGCGGCCCGCCTGCAAGACTGGCGTGCCCGTCGCAGCGTCGATCCACACTTGGCCCAGAATGAGCCCCTCACGCCTTTTCTTTGGAATGATTTGATAAATGTAAGCCGATGTCCGTCCGGTTTTGACCTCGCCAGTGTAGCGGAATTTATAGTTCGCGGGAGTGATGGCAACCGACGACGTCGGCAGCCCCTCGATTTGCTCTTGCACCGCGAGATATCGGGCGATCACCTCTTGCACCACAGTCCCATCGCCCTCAATGCGCAGTACCTGGTATTCGCTTCGCTCAGATTCGCCTGTCTGCCGGATGGCAAGCAGCCGGCTTCCTTTGTAGAGGTTCGGCAAAGACGCTTCGATTTCAACCGCCACCGGCCCGGATTCGATGAACGGGTTGTGTTCCTGAATTGACGCGATGTATCGCGCAAAAGCCAAACTTTGAGCCGAGGCGGGCAGTGGCGCCGACAGATCTGCAGCCGGCGCGCTCAATGGAATCAACGATGCAAGCAGCCCCAGAAGTCCAAGAGCGCTACGGGGTCCAAACCACCTACCCCGCCCGAAGACGTCCCGCGAATTTCGCATCGGGTAAATTGTTGTGAATTGCATGTCTCTACAAGTCGCAGTTCACGCGCCATAGTCTTTTTTGAGGGATCTGATTGAAAACACGGCGGACTGGCGTGAGGGACCCTGAATCACTGCCCAAATTGTGATCAGGAATCAGCATTTGCCCATTTCAACGCGCTGCATTTTGGCTCTCCAGCCACGGCAGGAGAAAACTTAGGGCCGATGCTCGAGCGGCTCTATTAAGAATCCACGACCTTGATACGATGCGCCTCCACGAAGGACGGATTGGGCATTACGAGCAAGAACTGGTACGCGAAACAGGGTGGCTCCTTAATCGTGCCGTAGCGCCTCAACTGGATCCACCCGCATCGCTCTCCGCGCGGGAATCAGGCACGCCGCGAGCGCTACTATTGCAAGCAGTCCCGCGACCATCGCATAGACCGACGGATCGAGTGGGCTCACCGCGTAGAGTTGGGATCGAATCAGTCGTGCAAGCCACACCGCGGCTCCCGCGCCCACGACGATTCCGATCAGCGTCACTGCAACACCCTGGTTGAGAATCATGCGCGCCACGTCGCCGGGACGGGCTCCTAGCGCCATCCGGACTCCAATCTCCGCGGTGCGCTGTCTGACGGAATACGAGACCACGCCGAAGATTCCGATGGACGCGAGCAGCAGCGCCAGGCTGGCATAGCCGCCCAGGAGCGACGTCACGAATTCGCGCGGTTGCGCGCGCATCGCCAGCGTCGCGTCCATGGTCCGCATTTTCCACATCGGCTGATCCTTGTCCACCTGCCAGACCGCGCGGCGGATGTCGTTCATCACGGCCGCCGGATCACCAGTTGTCCGCACCGCGACGCTGGTGAAGGAGAACGGATTTTGAGCGAGCGCTCCATAGATCTGAGGCGTGGGAGTGTCTTCCTGGGTGAATTGTTTGACGTCGCCCACTATGCCGACGATTTCCGCCGTCAAATTCACCGACGGGATTCGAATCCGCTGCCCCACCGGATCGCGCGCGGCGAAGTAGCGCGCCGCCAGGGTCTGATTGATGACGATCACCGTCGCGCTGTTCGCGGAATCGCGCTCCGAAAACACGCGGCCACGCAGGAGTGGGATGCGCATTGTGCCGAAAAAATCGGGATCGGCAGCATTGAACAGGCCCCGCGGACGATCGGCAGCTTGCGGCTCCAGGCGATCCGTCAAAAAAAACTCGACGGTCTGCCCGTTCCCACCCAGGGGAACCGCGCGAACCGAAGTCGCCTCAATCACGCCCGGCACGGCGCGAATGCTTTCGATCACCTGGCGATGAAATTCATTTTGCGCGGCGCCGGTGGTGTATTTGGCGCGCGGCACGCGATATTCGAAAGTGAGTAGACCATGCGGATCGAATCCGGTGTGCGCGCGGCCCAGCTCCATCAAGCTCTTGATCGTCAGGCCCGCGCCGATCAGCAGCACCATGGCCAACGCGATCTCTCCCGCAACCAGGAAACTTCTCGACCGATTCCCGGCGGCTCCCGAGGCGGCGCCCCGGCCTTCGCGCAATGCAGGGCCGCCCGACGTCTGCCACGACGGAATCGCCGCGATCAGAAGTGCGGCAAACAACGCGGCCGCCGCGGTGAATCCCAACACCGTAAAATCGAGTGCCACGCGAGTTCCCGATGGAAGATAGTCCGCAATTCTTTTCGACAGTGCTTCGACGCTCCACATCGCCAGCAGGAGCCCGACGGCACCGCCCGCCCCTGCAAGCACCAGCGCTTCCGCCAGGATGTGCGAGATCAACTGCGTCCTGCTGGCTCCCAACGCCAGACGCACAGCACGTTCGCGTTCGCGCGCAAGCATGCGCGAAGCGAACAGACCGGCGACGTTTGCGCACGCGATCAGCAATACAAAAGCTACAGCCCCCGCTAGCGCGATCACCGTGGGACGCAAGTCTTGAACCACGATTTCTTTCAGCGGGACGACCAACGTCCCCCGATCACGATTCGAGTCCGGATAGGCAGCGGCCAGCCGCGCCGCAATCGTCGTCATCTCCGCCTGCGCCCGAACCACCGGCACATCCGCATTCAGCCGGCCCACTACGGCTCCAATCTGCGACGTCCGATCCGGCGCGTAGTTGGGGTACTTGAACGCCGGCAAGTAGACGTCGGCACTCCAGGGCTGATCCACGAAATCGGGTCGAAGCACGCCCACCACGGTGTAGGGTTCGCCGTTAAAAACAAGTTTCCTGCCGACGATGTCCGGTTCTCCGCCGAAGTTCGTCCGCCAGATCCGGTCCGTCAAGACCGCTGCCAGAGAAGCGCCCGCGCGATCCTCTCCCGCGGCGAACGTGCGGCCCAGCGCCGGCGCCACACCGAATACATCAAAATAATTGGCCGAAACGAAGCTGCCTACCACTCGATCCGGCTGGTCGCCGCCGGTGACATTGACGCTCTGCGGAACCACTGAAGCGAAGCCTTCAAAAGATCGGGAAGATGCACGCCAGTCTTCCAGGTCGGGCTGCGAAACGAAGTTTCGAATCCCACCCGGCGCGGTCGTGTAGACCATCATGAGCTGCTGCGGATCTTTGTATCGCAGGGGCTTGATCAGAACCGCGTTGACCACGCTGAAGATGGCCGAATTCGCGCCGATCCCCAGCGCCAACGTCAACACCGTCGCCAGGGAAAAGCCCGGCGACTTTCTTAGACTCCGGAAAGCGTAACGAATGTCCTGAATCATTTTGTCCGGGTCTTAAGGCAATTAAAGGACTACTCTAATCCCTTGAGTTTCAAGAACGCGAGAGACGCTCCACGTCCGGCTATGGGACGATCTGTCCGATTGTGGCTTATGCCTGCAAAGTGGCCAGCTTCGCGCCGGTCTCCTTTTCGACTTCGGCGTGCAAACTGTTCCCATGCGCGTCCATGGTGACGATCGCCACGAAGTTGCTCACGTGCAGGTGCCACATGGCTTCGGGAATCCCGAAGTCCATCAAATGCACTCCCAGCACTTTATCGATGGATCGCGCATAATACTGCGCCGCGCCGCCGATCGCGTTCAGATACACCGCTCCGGAATCCTTCAACGCCGCGAGTGTCTTCTTCCCCATGCCGCCCTTGCCGATCACGGCGCGCACGCCATAGTTGCGGATGATATCGGCCTGATACGGCTCCTCGCGGCTGCTGGTGGTTGGACCCGCCGCTTTAACTTTCCACTGATCGCCGTCCTTCAGCATCACCGGACCGCAGTGATAGAGAATCGAACCGCTCATATTCACCGGCGGTGAATTTTTCATGAGATGCGCGTGCACTGCGTCGCGTCCGGTGTACACCTCGCCCGTGATCAGCACCACATCGCCGACCTTCAACTCCCGCACATCGGCTTCTGAAAGCGGCGGCCGCAGGATGATCTCGCGGCCGGTCAGCGGAAAACCTTCGCCGCGAGCCATCTTCTCCACGGGACGCTGCGGATCGCGGTACAGCCAACCGGTGATCGCTCCAGTGGACGCGTCCAGACGCACGCCGAGCCGCCGGAATGCCCAGCAATCGTATGCGACCGAAACAAAATAGCTCGCCGGCAGCCGGTTGGCGACGCCAATCTTGCAACCGATCAGCGAAACATTGCCGCCGAATCCCATGGCCCCCACGCCGATCAGGTTTGCCTCTTCCATAATCGACGATTCCAGCTTGGCCAACTCGGGAATTGGATTCACGTCATCCAAAGTTCGGAGGAGCTGCTCTTTCGCGAGCACATAGCCGTGCGCGCGATCGCTGCCGACGCATACGCCCACTGCTCCCGGCGCGCATCCCTGTCCTTGCGCCTGCCAGATCGCATGCAGAATGCACTTGCGAACGCCTTCCAGATTCCGATCGGCGCGGCCCAGATGATCCAGCTCGCACGGCACCGAATACTGTATGTTCTTGTTCTCGCAGCCGCCACCCTTCAGGATCAGCTTCACTTCGATCTCGTCCTGCTCCCATTGCTCGAAATGGATCACCGGCGTTTCGATGCCGAGATTATCGCCGGTGTTTTTCCCGGTGAGCGAATCGACCGAATTGGGCCGCAGCTTCCCGCGCTTGGTCGCTTCCGCTACAGCCGCGCGGATCGCTTTTTTCAATGCGATTTGATTCACCCCCACGGGCGTGTGGACGAAAAACGTCGGCATGCCGGTGTCCTGGCAGATGGGTCCTTCATCGTCGGTCGCCATATCGATATTCGACGCGATCACGCTCAGCGCCTGCGCGGCTTGCGTATCCGGCGTCTCGTTCGCGATGGCGAGTCCCATCGCCGCGCGCACATCCGGCGGCAGATTGGTGGAGGTTTGCGTGATCAGTTCGACCAGGCTTTGATGAAGAAATTGCATTAGAACTTGATTTTAACTTGTACCGGCACATCGAGCTTGGTGACCGGCGCGGCGCTGGTGAAATACACCAGCATTTCATTCCCGCGCACTTCCTGCACGACGCCTGCAATGTCGTCATCGCCCAACCGTACCATCGCCATCTGACCTGCATGAATGCGCGGAAGAATCGCCGGGTCCGCCGTCACGGTCGTTTGAAGCGCTGTCAGATCCGTCGCCACTTCTACAAGATCCTTCATCGACGGATCGACCGGTTCGCCCGGCTGGGCGTGTCTCGCGATGACGATTCCATCCGCGGGCGAGTGCAGCTCGCCGGGCGCGGGCTCGGCCTTAGTGCGCTCAATCGCCGCGGTCTTTTCGACGACCGCCCGGCTGGCCGCATCAATTTCGCGGGCGATGGCGTCCATGCGAGCCCCCGCTTGTTTCGCGGCCGAGTCGAGCTTTTCCAGCGTCGCCTGTGCGTCCGTGAATTCTTTTTCCGATTTTTCGAAAGTCAGCCGCGCGGTTGCGCCAGCCGCCCACAGCCCTTTCTGCCGCTCGTATGCCTTTTGGAGACGATCCAATTCGCCTCGCGCCCGGCTCTGCTCCGCTTCCGCCCGCGAAACTTCCAGCCGGGCCGCGAGCTGCTCGCCGTTCAACGCCGTCAAACTCGCCTGCATTCTCTCCAGATCTATCTGCGCGGCCTGAGCCGACGTATCGAATTTCGGATTCGCAATCCGCCCCAGCAGTTGCCCCTGAATCACCTCCGCGCCGATTTCAACAAAATAGGCCTGCAGCGTTCCCTCAATCGGAGCCGTGATTGCGACGACCGTTCGCGCGGTCACGCGGCCGTTCAAGATCACTTCACTTGGGTCCACCGTTACGGGCGCGCTGGTCTTTGGAACATTTGGCTGACCTTTCGGGCTGCGCCGCACCAACAGGACCGCGGCCCCAGCCACGACCACTATCGCCACACCCGCAATCATCCACTTGCGCCTCACATCTCGATCATAAACTTGTGGAGCGAGCTTCAGCTTGCCGCGACGGCTTTAGCGGTCGTCGCGACACGTCAACATGCACCGCTTCCTACGGTCGCGGCTCAAAGAGCAGCTTTTCGACGATCACGACATCTCTCCACACGCCATCCAACTGCCCGTGCCTTTCATAGATCCCCACGCGCCGCCACCCCAGCTTGTCCAGCATTCGCAAACTCGTGTGATTTTCGGGGAACACGCGCGACACCAGCTTGTGAAACCCCGCGTTTCGAGCTTCGTCGAACAGCGCGAGCACCGCCGTCCGCCCCGCGCCCCGGCCTCGCGCTGCGGAAACCACATACGCCGAACACTCCGCGATTCCCGCATAACATCCGCGCGGCCGGTAGGTCGAAGTGCTCGCGAACGCAATCACCTCTGAGCCTTCCTCCACGACTACGATGGGATGCACGCCGTCAAACCATTTCTCGATGTCGGCCGCTGTACGAACTCGTGTCTCGAACGTGGCCACGCGATCTTCAATGCCCTGGTTGTAGATCCGCGCCATCGCCGCGCTATCCTCGAGTCTCGCCAGCCGGGCTTTCATTTTTCGATCGCCTCGATTAGCGTGGCTGGAAAATAATGAGCGAGGATTTGGCGAAAGGTCGACCCACGCCGCGCCATCTCCGCCGCACCCGCCTGGCACAAACCAATCCGATGCCCCGAAATATCACCGCGCACTGGACATTCCACGCCAAAGTACGGATATCCCTCGACGCGCCATCCTGCGCCTTCAAGTGTTCGGGTATGCCCGCCGCAATCCGCGGAATAAAGTGCCGCGACCGTGCGTCCCTGGTAGGTAAGCGCGAGCCCGTTCGTCGCCTCCTGAGCACGACGCGCGGCTGCTCCGGCCGCGGGAGGCTCGCGCATGAACTGGCAGTGCGTCGTGTCGCAGAAATCGAAACCCGGGTGACGGCCGCGCGCTGCCGTCAGGAACGATCGCGACACCACAGCCTGCGTCTTCTGCGCTTCGAATGGCGACCCTGGACTTTCCGCCGCGACGATGGACGCCACTGCCGTCTCCCGATCCATTTCGACGATCGCCACCAGGTGCCGGTTCTCTTCGCGAATCGTCAGCCGCCCGCGAAACTCGCGCCGGATCTTTCCGGGGACGCTCAGGACGAATTCCGCCGCGGCTCCATTCCGGGCCGTCACCGTCGCGGCTGATCGCAGCGTGACCGATCCGCGTCCTTCGAGCACCTGCCGCCGTCCATTGGATTCGATCGCCAGCACGCTGCCGTGTATCGGTTCCACTTTAAGTTCCACCGGATGGAACAAACCGAACACGCCAATCGTCACCAGCGCGAGCATGATCCTATTTATGCAAAATTCGTGCCGCTGATTTTGCGGCTTCCGCTCCAGGCACTCCGTGGACCCGCACTAAGATCACGCGGCGCGGCGCATCCGCGGGATCGATCACGACGGTGAATCCATCGCCCACATCGTGCGGTTGGGAAATGCACGGCGCGGTTCCTGTTTTCGCCATCACTCCTGGTCCCAGTGCTGCTGCGGTTCCTGAGCGCGCCGCGATCCGCAATCCTGCTAGAATTTCGGCGATCTTCGGCTCTCCGGATCGCGAGACTAATTCGCAGTAGGCCCGCGCGAGCGCCACTGGAGCAATCTTCCACGACGTTCCCAGCCCGATCCGGGCTTCCGGAGAATCTAAGTCAGGCCCCGGAATCCCGAACTTCGCCGCCGTGACCGCCAGCGTTTCGTGATCCACTTCTCGCGCCAGATTCAGGAAGTAGGCATTGCAGGAAACCGCGAGCGCATTGCGAAACCGCAGCTTGCCATGCCCGCGCGCAAGCCAGCAATGTTCGCCGGTACACGTAAATTCCGGAAACTCGCCGCGATAAGCGAGCGCTATAAACGGCTTCACCAGAGATCCCACGGGGATCGGCGTCCCGGCATCCGGCCACTGCTGCTCGATCACCTCGCGCGTGCGCACGTCGATGCTGAGATGATCGACCGCGAGCATCGCGAGCAAAAGAATCATGGCGCGATCCGGTAAACGACCGTTTCGCGCAGCATCGCTCCGCTATCGTGCACCGCGACCTCAGCCGACTGGACGCGACGCAGCGCCCGGCCCAGGCTCGCCAGATTTTCTGAAAAGAACATCGGCTCGCGTGCATCCGCTTGTTCGCCCTGCGGAGGAATCTGCGGAAAATCGATCAGCCGCAGCATGCGTTCGTAATTCGGCAACTCGCGCGAGTGACGCCATCCCGCTACATACGCCGCTCCTGATACCGGCGGCCGATTGCGCCTCGCAAAAATCGCGTCCACGAACTCCTTTGAGTCTCCCGCGACCAGCCATCTCCCGTTCGCCGCCACTGCCAGCTTCCCGGTTCGATCTTCCAGATTCAGGGCGGTCACGTCCCAGGAATCGGAAACCAGCACCAACGCGGATCGCGTTCCGATAAACACCTGGTCCGGATCCACAACTGCACCCGAAACTTCCAGCATCGCGTCAAGCTTTTTGGAAGCGAGATATTCTCGAAGCTTGCGGGACCCCAGCCTGTCGCGGTCGTCATTAAACGGAGCCGTGTCAATCCGCGTTTCCAAATCTTGTTCGCTGCCGGCTTCCCCTGACGCCGTTACGACCGGAGCCGTCTTCGACTCCGGCGCTGGAGCTACGGCCGCGCCCAGCAGCTTTTCTTCGATCCACCGAACCACACGATCCACACCCGGTCCCACTTGCGCACGATAGAACCCCGCATCGTCAGGAACCATCGCCAGCAACTGCGCCGTCGAAGCTTCGTCGCTTACCGCTGCCGCCGGATTCATTCGCAGCATCACGCGCCGTTCCTGAACCTCGCCGCGGACGCGTTCCAAATCCGCCAGGCCCGAAGAGAATTCCCGCAACACACTGTTATTGCGCTGCACCCAGTACGACCGGAAATGCGGAGTCGCCAGCAGCCGCTCCAGGTTATACACCAGCCGCAGGTCGTTCGACCCTGGCTGCGCCGCCTGCACCGTATCCTGAAACCATTTTTCCGAAGCGACCGCCGGACGAGCCTGCCGCGCGAGCAGTTCCAGCGCCCCCGCGATTAAATCTTCTTTCGTCGCCAGCAGCAGCACATCGCCGGCATACGCGAACGCCGCCACGCGATGCGACCCTTTATCTTCTTTGACGAAATAATCCACGCCGCCTGCCCGCCGCGTTTGATAGCTCCCCCGCGCCTTCCACAACGCCGTATCGACGGCTCGCGCCGACGCCAGATGCGTCGCATACAAGAATTCCAGATTTCCAATGTGATACATGGCGAGTGCCGAATTCCCGCCCGCCACAGCGCTCAACATTGCATAATCCGGCGGGACTCCCGCGGCGGTAGCGAACTCGGTCTGAGCCTGCCCCAATTTCAAAAACAAACGCGAGCGCGAAAACGCATCGTGGTTTGCGCTTTGAAGCCACGCGGTCTTTTCCGCCGATCCGTTCCAATCCGCCAGTAACCCCGCGAAATCTTTTGCTTCCAGATACAGCAGCGCGCCGGCAGGAAAAATACCCGCGAGCGGCTGCGGCGCTGTCTGCGCGATCGCCCAGTACGCCAGCAGCGCAACGGGCAGGTAGATTAGCCGTCTCATTGCGTCACCCTCGCATGCACCAGGCGATCCTGGTCCAGATGATCCGTCACCACCGGCCGGCGCGCGTCATTCTTCGCGTTCACGTCGATCTGCACACGAACCGCCACCAGCGCGCCCGCGGTCGCACCGTTAGGTTGGATCTTCTGCGCGATCTGATAGAACAGCGCCGATTCCCGCAAGTCTCCGATTCTCTGATTCGCCCCACCCAATCCTCGCGCGATCTCCACTCGATCCGCCTCCGACATCGCGTTCAAAAATCCATCGGCGGCCCACGGCGTGAACTCGGTCTCTTCGGAAATATACGGCGCCATCTGCCGCGCAATCGCAATCGCGAACGCATCGTGCCGGGCAGCCACCGCCGCGCGGAACAACGGCAACTTTGGCGTCTTCGGATCGATCGCGATCGCCGCAGCCAGTGCCTTCTCGCCTCCCGCATCGATCCGCGCCGCGACCCAATATGGTTTGTCGACGTCGCCGAGCTGCGATGACAACGCCACCAGTTCCGGTTCGGTTCCCGCCAGCGGCGCACCTTTTAGTCGCCGGATCGCCCGTGCCGCCGCGACGCGTGTGTCGTAAGGCGCGTCGGAACTCTTCGCTACTGCCGTCAGATCGGGAATCGATCCTCGCACGGAGGCGAGACGTCCACGGGCATCCCAATTCCACGGCTCCGCTTTCACCAGCGTGGAAAGAAATTCCGCGGCTTCTGCCGCATGCCCCGTCTTTTCGAGCAGGGCCGCAGCAGAATCGAGTGTCGTAAACGGAGCGCCCGACACCAGCGTCATCCTTCGCATCAACGCGAGTGCCTCGGCCGAATCCTTCTGCGCCAGCCGAATTTCTGCGAGTCCCAAGAAATTCGCCGCGTCAAGGTTTCCTGCCTTCAACTCATGGCTATAAACGTACTCACGCACCGCTTCCAACTGCATCGAAGTTCTCAAAGCCTCGACCGCCCCCTGATAGCGGGCCAATAAATCCTTGAGCGTTCCGGTGCGATCGGCGATGCGCAACTCCAGCCCAAATATCTCCGGCTTCTCTTTCCGAGCCGACTCAGGGAGACCGCGGATCAATTCCGCCGCTCTCTGATTTTCGCCTCGCGCGAACAGATACTCCGCCCACGCGATCTGCCATCGCCACCACTGAAACTCCGCGTCGAAGCGCTGGTCGCCGAAACTCCGCGCAAAACGTGCACGCGAGCTTTCGACGATACGCGCGTACAAAATATCTTTCTGCGTTTCCGGGATCCATGGCTGCTCGATCATCGCGCTCAGGAATTGCACCGGATCCGCCGCCGACCGGCTCAGTTCGCCGATCCAGGCCACGTCGCCGCCCGCTGCCAATGCGCCTTCCATCAATACGTCGGCTTGAAATGCGCCATTGCGGCGGATGTACAGCCGCAGCAGCTTTTCGATGTCGTCACGCAGTGGCGAGAGCGCCTTCGCTTCTCCGACGTGCCGCAGCATGTCGCTGAAATCCGTCCAGAACTTCTGCGGAACCCGCGACCGGTTCATCATTTCGGTCAACGCGCTCAGCGCCAGCCGCCATTCTTTCAACGCTTCGTCCGGCGTTCCTGATGTTTGGCCGGATTTCGTGGCGAGCGCTGCCAGCCGGTCGTGCACATCCGCGCGCAACGGATTCAACTCCAGGGCATGCCGGTAATCGTCAACCGATCCGGTCTGCTCCGCCAGCGTAAAATACGCCTCCGACCGGCCCGGCGTAGCTTCCACGATGGCCGGTAAAAAATCATCGAACTTTGCGTACTCTCCAAAACGTCCCGCGTAGTAAAACCACACATCTCCCGCGAGCTGCTGATTCCGATCGACCGCCTTGCCGATCCGCGGGCCGATGCTCATGTCGCCCAGAATTCCCGTGAACACCGGACGCACATTCGTTCCGAAATACATGCCGGTGAGCCCGGTATATGCCTTGGTCCACAGCGGACCCATGCGCTGCCCGCGCGCCGTAATCGCCTGTTGCGCGACCGCCGCGCTGCCATGCTGCAGGACATAGTTCGCCATCGCATTCGCGGAACCGCGACCGCGTCCGATTGCCGCGATCATCGCCTGCGGTTGGGCCATCAGCAACTGGCAATAGCGATCGAACAACGGGCCGTTGAGCGCGTTGTGGCCATGCTGAGCCTGAAGCACGCGCAACTCCGCCGCCGTGTTTCCACTGGCGCGATACGCCTCGGCTGCTTCCAGCAGGTCATCAGTGCGCTCCATCTGCGAACCCAACTCCTCGAACGCGAGACGTCGCTTTTGAATCTCAATCAGCTTCTGTTTTCGCTCTTCGTCCGGCCCCGCGATCAGTGCGTCGAACGCCTGCTTCGCCTCGACGTCCGCCATCCCCGCATCCTGAAGCTTGATCGCGGGATACTTCGCGAGCTTCACCTTGTCGTCCGGCGAATAATATTTCGCGACTGCGGCGCTGAACGCGCGGCCACCCTCCGTCGCCACGGAATCATAAATTCGAAGGCGCGCAATCAATTCGCCCACATCGGTCTTTTCCCCCGGCGCCTGACGCTTGAGACCCTCTTGAGCGAATCCCCAAGCCTCTTTCACCAATCCCCACGATTCCAATGCGTGGGCGACTTGAAAATACTTCTCCGCGGAATCCGAGCGCCCGTCGATCCAGGCCTTCCGCAGAGCACCAACCGCATCCGCCGATCGTCCCTGCCGCGCCCGAATCTCAGCGAGCTTCGCCATCCACTGCGGATTCCGGTAGGTCAGTTCATACAACTTCTCCGCCGTTGCGCCGGCCTCGTCGAACCGCAGCAGCCGCTCCTCCAGATTGAGCCGGCCCTCCAGCAGATCCGGCCGATCCGGCCGCACTCCCGCCGCTCTGGTATACGAAGCGATCGCCGCCGGAAAATCTTCGAGCTGAGTCTCGATCCTCGCCAACACCATCGGCCATCGGAAATCTTTGGGAGAATCGTTCGCGGCTTTCGCATAATAATCGCGAAGCCGTTGGGCGACCCCATTCGACGACGCATACGCCGCCGCCTCTCGCGCCAGCCCGTCGTCTTCCGGAAAACGATTCAACACTTCGATGTACTGGTCGACGCCGGCCGCAAAGTCCTTCATCCGAGTCAGCACCGGAATCAACGCGCGCCGCATGGAGGCCACTTGATCGAGTCCGCGCACCTCGCGAATCTTCGCGTCGTAAAACGCGCGCAACCCGCGATCGTCGCCCTGCCGCGCGAACGTATCCGCCATCACCGCGATGTATTCGGCATTGGCCGGCGTATCCGCCAGTAGCTTCGCCACGAACCCTCGAGCCCTGGCGTAATCACCCGCTTCCATCGCCTTGCGCGATGCTTCCAAAGTGAACTGACTTCGGTAGCCAGGTTGCGCGCGTCCGGCGCTTTCTTCCAGCACATCCACCGCGCGCTTTGCATTCTTATTGCGCCAGTGATAATCCACGGCCGCACGCACCACGCCCAGAATCGCCGGATTTTCGCGATACAGTGCATCCACCACCTGCGCGCCCTGCGCCGTCTGTCCCTGTCCTTCAAAGAATCGCGCGAGTGACAGCCGCAGACGCATTTTGTCGACCGGATCCGTGGTCACCGCGATCTCGCGTTCGATCGCGGTTTGCTGCACTTTCGAAAAGCCGTCGACGCGCCCGTCATTCTCGATGGCCGAAAGCAGCTCCGGCACATTCGTCCGCCCCGCGACTTCGAGCAGAAGTTTCTCCAGATCGTCCCGCCGGTTCTGATTCCTGAGCAGCGCCACCCGAAGATGGAGCATGCCGATCTCCGGATTCCGCGCCGAAACCAGATTCGCTGTGAGTTGCTCGACGTCAGCGCGCAGCGCAGGCCGCCGCGCGAGCAACAGCAGCCGTTGCTCTGCCCCCGATCCCGGACTTGCAATCGCGCCCCGCGCGTATTCCCGCACCGCGAAATCGTACGATCGCTGATTCTCGCGGATCGCTCCCGCCTCATACGCGAACAGCGCCGGGTTGTCCAGCTTTTGCCGCGCTTCTCCAATCACGCGCAAGGCATCGTCATAGCGGTAGTAATCCCAAAAAATCGTCGCTGTTTCGAGATACGAATCCGGCTTTGCCGGCGCAATCTGCGCGATCCGGTTCCAGTACGCCGACGCACGATCGAACCTCTCGCGATCCGCTTCGATCTCGCCCAGGCGCGTCAGCGCGACATGATCGCGCGGATCGGCTCTATTCAGCTTCTCTTCTACGGTCACGCTGGAGTCGATCCCGCCCAACGACCGTTCCACTGCTGCCGCTCGCCGTCCGATCACCCGATCCGTAGGATAATTCGTCTCCAGCGCGAGCATCATCGGCGCCGCGCTTTCGAAATGGCCGCGCCATGCCTCGCCCTCGGCAAGCATCCGTTCCGCCACGGGATTCTGATCGAGCGCCGCCGGCGGATTCGACGTTCGTACCAGCGTCAACTCGGCGTCCAGTCTGCGCGTGCGCGAAAGCCGCTCGAACAGGCGCATCCGCAAATCTTCCGCGTCATCCCAGTGGCGCCGGAGCAGTGCTTCGTAAGCCGAATCGTCGCGCGTGGCCTGCGCCGAATAAGCGCTCAGCAGGTTCCGCACGAAATTCAGATGATGCGGGAACCGCTGATGCGCGTACAGGTTCAATTGCAAATACAACGCGGGACCCACGGGTGCCGCCGGATTCACGATTTCCTTGAAATACGCGTCGAGCTCCGTGCCCGAAAAAATCTTGACCACATCGCGCGTCACACGCGAAACATCCGCCTGCCGACGCTGCCGCAGATACCATCGCGCCAGCTTGTGCTCCCAGTTGTGATCCTGAAACTCGGCGATCGCGCGTTGATACACCTGCTCGATCTCCGCGCCCAGCTTGTTCTGATCCAGAAACGCCGCCAGCGTATCGTACAATCCCGGATCTTTCGGATTCCTTCCGATCTCGCGCCGGTACAGCGCCAGCGCATCGGGAAGGCGCTTCAACGAAACCAGCCGCGCCACATACCGGTCCAGCACGCGCGCATATTCGGGCGAGCGTAGCTGCTCCGGTTTGCCAAGAGCTCCCATTGGCACGTTGTCCGCGCGTTTCGCCAATTCCGCGAGCAGTGCATCGTAAGTCGCAAACTCCTGCTGCGTCTGATTCAGACGTGCGTAGGCGTCCGCCATGCGCATGGCGACCGAAGTCCGGTTCGCAGCACTCGGAAAATCCGTTAGGAACTTGGTTCCCGCGCGAATCACGCCTTCATTCGAGCCGTAGGCGGCATACGCCTCGATCACGCGTTCGCGCAAGTCCGTGCGTTCTGAAGAAGTCGGAAATTTCGATTCGAACAACGCCACCAGCTCCGCCGCGCGCATTCTGCGGAAATAGGCGCCTGCGCTCTGCTCTTCAAGCGCATATCGATTGGGAGGATCGGCGCCATTTAACACCAGCGACAACACGCCGTTGAGAAATCCCGGATGCGGATCCATGGTCGCGACGTCGCGATACAGCGTGAGGTTTCCGGATCCAAACTGGATGGGCTGCTCCGGCGCTGAAAACAGCAGCTTTGCAAGCCCGGCGAGTCCGGTCTCCGCGGTCGCGCCGCCCGCGTTGTACAGCGCGTAATAATTTCGGGCCGCTTCGTCGTAGTTGTGTGCGCTCTCTAACAATCGCCCCAACGTGAGCAATTCATCGGGAGTCCACCCCGATTTCTTCCGGTCACGAAACTCCAGTAGCGCGCGCTCCGCTGCAGCCATATTGTTCTGCTGCTGCCAGTAATAGAACAGCCGCGCCGCGCGCGAGAGATCCTGCGGATTCGCGGCCACGCTCGCCCTCGCGCGCTCCAGATAAGCCCGCAAGCCGCCGGTGCGCTTCAGCAGATCGAAATACTGTTTGACTAATGGCGCCGGCCACAGCGGCCGAAAACTGTTTTCATATTCCGCGATCGCAGCCGCTGTGGAGCCGGTCTTGGCGGCGAGCTCGGCCCGCGCCTCGATGGGAAATTCCTCGTCCTTGGGGAACGCTCTCTGATAGCCCGCGATCGCCTGCACCGCAGCGTCATACCGCCGATGATCCATCGCGTAACGGAAATATCTGGTGTGCAGCGAGGGCTGATCCGGGTAACGCAGAATCCACGCGATCGATTGCGTCACTCCGTATTCAGAATCGAGCTGCGCATCGTCGATCAGTTTGAACAGCCGTTCATAGGTCTTCCACGGACGTCGTTGCGCAACCGGTAGCAGCTTTTCGAAATCCGGCTCATACTCACGAGCCGCGAAGGTCAGCGCCTCGAATTCTTTCTCCGATTCCAGCCGCCGGTGATAAAAATCCGCGAGCGCCAATCGCGCCGCGCCTTTATCAGCCGCCGTTTCGATGTACTTCTTCCAATCCGCCTCCGCCGTTGCGAAATCAAGCGCCTGTTCCGCCTCCAGCGCGCGCAAGGAATACAACTCCGCGTCGTTCGGCGCCGCCGCGATCATTTTCGAAAGCTCGGCGGTCGTCTCCTTAGGCGGGCGGCGCACTGGTACCGGCCCACTGGGCAGCAAAACGGTGCGAAAGAAAACATTTTCCAACCGGCTCCCGGCATCGATATCTTCAACCCACTTGGTTAGCTCCGCCCGAAGTCCGACGACGCAACTCACCACCGCAACCATCGCCAGGAGCTTCTGACTTCTTCTTTCAGGGAAGGATTTCAACTTCCACCTCCCCGGTTCCGATGTTGTGCGCGAAATCTTCCGCAGTCACCGTCAGTTTGTATTTCCCCGCCGCCAGCGACGCCGGAACCAGCACTTCGCCGATATTCGAGCCCATCTCGGCATTCCATCGCAGATACGCCGGCGCCGCGCCATACATTCGCGCCACGATGGTCCGCGTGGTGTCTGAAGCGCTCACGTGAACTTTCATCACCTCGCCGCGGTGGAACTGTTTGCGGTCGAGCTTCACTCGCACCAATGGAGGCTGGCTTGCGATCACGAACGTCTTCGATTCGCGGAACGTGTGCCCCTGCCTGTCCCGCAGCATGAGCCGGATGTGATACGTTCCGTCCGTCAAATCCTTTGGGGCGAGAAATCGTGTCTGCCACGTGTCTTCGTCATCCAGATAGCGCAGTTTCTTGACCAGCCCGAACGGGAACATCGCGACCACGGACGTGATCGATTCATCCGTTTTCACGCGTAGCACCGGATCGCCTGGCCGGATCAAACGCGGTCTCAGCAGCGCGCGAGGCGCGGCCAGAAACGAAGTGTAGGGCGTCACGAACTTGTATTTGCGCGACAGCCGGATGATCTCGTCGATGGTGGCTTGATCTTCGCCATCGCGCTCGATTTTTTCGAGCAGCGCGTCCACTCGCGCCTTGGCCCACTGACGGGGCAGATGCGGATGGTCCACATTTTGAGCCGGAAGCGGAACCGTGGCGCGCGTCTGTTGAACCGTAAACGTGGCCTGCCCTCCTGGCTTCTTATACTGCCCTGCCCACGTCTGAACCGACCCCGGAAAAACGCTTTCTTCTAGTGGATAAACCAGATCGAAGTTCGGCGCCGGCGTGATTCCGAGCGTCAAGTTGTCCACCGGCTTTCGCCCGATCTTCGATAAGAACGCGTTCAGCTTGAATTCGACCGGCTCGGTAGAACGCACTGCTTCGAACACGCCGTTGTTGCGCGCAAGCATCTGGCCAAGCGGCAGATTCGCGTCGTCCCCCACTGCGAACACATAAGTTCGTGGCCGCGCCGGAACTTGCTTCCATTTTGACGCGTACCATTCCGCGAGCTTTCCGTTCTGAAGAATCCCGCGCGTCGAACCCAGGTCGCCCAACACCACCAGATATGGATCGGTCGCGAAGGTTTGCGCGAGCCCCGCATCCAGAGCCGCTTGCACATTCGTTCCGCCGCGCAGTTGCTGCCCACGGAGAAATGCCAGCGCTTTCTCCACGTTCTCCGGCGTAGCTTCCACCGGCGACGGAGCGAAAGGCGCGATTTTCTCGTTGTAGACCAGCAGATTGAGCTGATCCGCAGGCTTGAGCGAGCGCAACAGCGCTTCGAACGCCCGGAAGCTTCTTTCCAATTTCTCCCACTGCATGGAAAGCGACGCATCGAACAGAGCGACGACTGTCCGTGGCGATGCCGGCGCATTCGTAGAAGGTAAGGCCATTAGCGCCGACGCCTCAAAGAATCCCGGATCATTGCCGTCGCGATATGTCAACACTTCCAGCGTGTTTTTCGAAGCGTCCGGCGTATACTTCATGGCGAAATCCTCCGTGAGCGCGACGTTCCGCGCATCAAAGGACGCCTTCACAGATTTCGCAGATCTCTCCGCAATCTGCATCGGAAACGCCTTGCTGACGACTTGAAAATCGCGCATCGCGTGCGCGCTGTTCACTTGCAAATTGATGGTCAGCCGCCCCGCGGTCTGCGCGCGATACACGTCGGGCCGCAGAGGGATCGCGAAATACGCTTCGGCCTGCTCCACGGGAAGACGTTCCTGATATTCGATCTCGACCCGCTTGGTGCCCCACGCCGGAATGGGGACCACGCGCGCGCTGAAAATCGAAGTTCGGCGAGCTTCGTCGGCATCGCGCTCACCCATCTGCAACAACCCCGGATCGAGCGCCTGCATCCGGATGTCGTTGTAAATCTCTTCGGCGCGCTTGCGTTCCAGGATCACGCCGGGGATGCGCGTGACATCGTCCCACACCGCGAAATCGGAAATCAACGCGCGGCCCGGCAGGGTGAAGACATAATTTCCTTCGAGCGGTCCGCTGTTATGGCTCCCAAAAATCTGGCGTATGTTCACCTTCGCGTGCCCGTTGTCGATGACGACGTCGATCGCCATCTCATCCAGCGACAGAACGCGAGCATCGGGCTGCTTGAGGGTCGAGGGAATCAATACGCCAGCATCGGCCCACAGGCACCGCGCCATTGCGAATAGAACGAGGGCTCTCATCGCCCCACCGTCGATTCCGGCACCTTCACCAAGCCATTATCCGTGCCGATGTACACCATCCCGCCATGAGCTTCCACCGCCGTGACATTGCGCGATGGCAGGCCGGCCGTCCAGAAATTCCAGCGGGCCGACGCGACGTTGTACACTGCCAGTCCGCGATCGAGCGTCCCCGCATACACCGCTGTCGGCGTGGCGACCATAGTGTTTGCGTTGATCTCCAGCGTGCCGCGCAAATCCTCGAACGATTGCCAATGGCCTAGCGCATCCATCCGCAAGACCCCCGCGCCGTAGGTGCCGACGAACCAATCACCACCCACGCGCGCGATCGCCGTGATCCAGTTGTGCTTTAGCGCGGAGTTCGCGGTGGTGTAGCTGGCCTTGACCACGGGCCCATCCAGAATCGACAAACCGCCGAGCGTGCCCGCCAGCGTGCGCCCTCCATCCGAAGCCAGCGCGTACACGTGATTGTTGACCAAACCCTGAAACGCGTAGATGCTGCTGATCCCCGCGGCGTCGATGAAACTCACGCCAGCAGGTGTCGCAACGACCGCAGTGCCATCGGAACGCAGCACCACATCCGTTACCTGATCCGCGATCAGCCCGTCCTCATGCGTGATCACACGCCGCCGCGACGTGGAGGCATCGAACATCACCAGGCCATTCGCGGTCGCCACCGCAGACACTCCGCGCGCTGTGTCGTGGGCGATGCGATTCACGCAAAACAAATGATCGTCTTCGAGACTCTGACCACCCAGGATCTGTAGTCCGCGATCGAAGTAGCCGATCCATAACCGGCCGGTTCCATCCATCGCGAGCGCCGCGATATTGCGATCGACCAGCGCCTCATTATCGCGCCGTAGAATCTCCTGGGGTCCGCGCCACAGCGAATCCTCAGCCAGCGCGACCAGATCACCATCAATGCGCAGAATCCGATGGATCGAGCATCCGCGGCACACCGGCGTGTGGCGCGCATTGCCCAGCTCAACCATGCCTTCATCCAGGGTGCCGATCCACAGCCTACCGTCGCTCGCAAAAAGACTTTGCGCGAAATATCCCGGCGCGACCGTGCGTTCGAAACGGCCGCTGCGAATTTCCGCCACTCCCATTCCGGTTCCCACGTATACCGTGTCGCCGTCGACGGCGAGCGACAGCACCTGCTTGTCTGGAAGCGCCTCGTCGATGGAATCTAGCGCTCCGGCGTTCCAGTGCAGCAGCCCGCGATCGATGGTGCCGATCCACATGCTCGCGTCATTTCCGGCCAATGCAGTCACCTTCACGTCGGCGAGCGACGCATGGAACGGGCGCATCTCACGGCCGTCGTAGACCAGCACACCCGATTTTTCCGTGCCGATCAGGATGCGGCCAGTGTCCGCGGCCAACAATGCCGTGATTTTCCGGAAGCGGGCATCTTCGGCGCGGATCTGCCGGAAGGCGCGTCCATCGAACGCGATCAACCCCTCGCCCGCCGTACCGATCCAAAGTTCGGGAGCGCGCGAATCGCCGGCGAGTCCCGCTGCGAGGGCGACCAGCGGTGCTGACGGTAGTTCCGCTCCAACGCGATAGCGCACGACCAGCGCGCCGCTGTTGTCGTATTCCGCCAATCCAGCCGGACCGGCGATGAACAAGTGCCCTTGAAAGACGATCGCGTCAGAGAACACGGCCGGTGCGCCGATGAATTCCATTCCGGCAGGTAACACGGGATCGATAGGCCGCGTCGTGAAACGAATTACGGATTCGGCGGCAACGCGATCGCGTGCGTCCTTCAGCACGCCATGGGCGCGCCAAAGCGTCCATCCTCCGAAAATCGCGGCCGCCCCGGTGATGGTCGCCAGGGCCAACCAAACGCGTCTCCGCGACATTTAATCTCAATGATACGCAAACATACAATGGAGGTGTGTCCCCTTACGACGCCCTGCTGGTCGTTTCTTTCGGTGGCCCCGAAAAACGCGAAGACGTGATTCCGTTTCTGGAAAACGTTCTGCGCGGACGCAATGTCCCGCGCCAACGGATGCTCGAGGTGGCCGAGCATTACTATCACTTCGATGGACGCAGCCCCATCAACAATCAGAATCGCGAGCTGGTTGCCGCTTTACGCGGCGTGGTGAAAATGCCGGTGTATTGGGGGAATCGCAACTGGCATCCGTTCCTGGCCGACACCGTCCGGCAGATGCGTGACGACGGAATTCGCCGCGCGATCGCGTTCGCGACCTCGGCTTTCGGTTCGTATTCAGGCTGCCGCCAGTACCTTGAGGACATTGAACGTGTGCGCGCCGAAGTGGAAAACGCTCCGCAAATCGACAAGATTCGGCCGTTTTCGGATCATCCGCTGTTTCTTGAAGCGATGACGGATCGCGTCCGCGCAGCGTTCGCAGAACTGCCACACGGCCATTTGATTTTCACGGCACACTCGATTCCTTGCACGATGGCGCAATCGAGCCCGTATGTTCAACAGCTTGAAAATGCCTGCGCCGCGGTCGCGAGAGCCGTGGGCCGCGAGGATTGGAAGCTCGCGTATCAAAGCCGCAGCGGACCGCCGGGCCAGCCCTGGCTCGAACCCGACATTTGCGATCACCTTCGCGAAATCCGCGAGGACGCCGTGATTGTGCCCATCGGATTTCTTTCGGACCACATGGAAGTGCTATACGATCTCGACACCGAAGCGCGCGCCGTGTGCGAGGAGCTGGGCATCCGCATGGCGCGCGCTAGAACCGTGGGTACACATCCGGCAATGATCCGGATGATCGCTGAGCTGGCCGTCATCGAACCGCAACATTGCCCGGCGGATTGCTGCCCTCCGCCGCGTCGCAACAAATAGAATCAAAAGATGCGCTTCGCGTCGCTCCTGCTCGCCTCGGTCTCATTCCAGTTCGCTTCCATCTCGCTCCACGCGGCAGGCCCGTTCATCGCCGAGCCATATCTTCAACTGGGCGACGCGCGCGGACTCCAGAAATCCGAAACGTTGGCGCTGATGTGGCAGACGCCCGACGAGCCCGCCGATTGGACCGTCGAGATCAAACGCGGTCCGCTGTGGAGAAAAGTAGCTGCGCCGGCCAGCCGCCGGATCGCAGTCGGCGGAATCGAGCCGCACCTGGTTTGGCGCGCGACGCTCACCGGACTGACGCCCGGCGCCGGATTCGAATATCGGGTGCTGCGCGGGGGCAAAGCCGTGTTCGACGCGAAAGGCCGCGCGCGTAAGCCGGTGACACAGGCATATCGCTTTGTCGCATTCGGCGATTGCGCCGCGGGAACGCCCGATCAGAAAGAGATCGCCGCGCAGACCATCAAACAGGATCCCGATTTCGTCTTCATCCCTGGCGATATCGTGTACACGCGCGGACGCATTGCGGAGTACCGTGAAAAGTATTTTCCGTACTACAACACCGAGACCGCGCCGCTCACGCGATCGATACTGTTCATCGCGGCGCCGGGGAATCACGACACGCTCAATCGCGATCTGGGCACCGCGCCGGACGCGCTGGCGTACTTCTACTACTGGGCGCAGCCACTGAACGGACCAACGCATTCCAGCTTCGAAACGCTCAAAGGTCCCGATGCCGCGCTGAACGCTTTTCGCGAAGCGGCTGGCGACAATTTCCCGCGCATGTCGAATTTTTCGTTCGACTACGGCAATTCGCACTGGCTGATTCTCGATTCGAACCCGTACGCGGACTGGACCGATCCGGCACTACGCAAATGGATCGCCGACGACCTGGCGGCAACCAAGGCGACCTGGAAATTCGTTGGCTTTCACCATCCCGGGTTCAATTCATCGAAGGCACATCGCGAAGAGCAGCAGACGCGCACTCTGAGCGATGTGTTCGAAGCCGGCGGAGTCGACGTGGTCATCGCCGGCCATGTGCACAACTATCAGCGATCCTACCCGCTGACGTTTCACGCGGACGCAACGAAGTTTCCCGTGCGGCAAGCGAGCGGGGAATGGAAGCTCGACAAATCCTTCGATGGCGATAAGAACACGCGCCCGAACGGCGTCATCTATCTGGTCACCGGCGCCGGGGGTGCGGGCCTGTACAATCCTGAGCAGACTGATGATCCGTCATCCTGGCTCGAGTTCACGGCGAAGTTCCAATCGAAGGTCCACTCACTGACGGTTACGGACGTGGACGGCCGCACCGCGAAGTTCCGGCAGATATCGCAATCCGGCGACGTGCTCGATTCGTTTACGATCACAAAGTAATGACCGTTTCTGAAGCCATAGTTTCACGCCGCTCCGTGCGAGCCTTCCTCGACACGCCAGTGCCGATTCCTTTGATCGCGGAGATCCTCACGAAAGCCTCGCGCGCGCCCTCCGGCGGTAATGTTCAGCCCTGGAAATTGTGTGTGCTTTCGGGCGAGCCGATGAGCCAACTCAAGGCACTGATGTCGAAGCGTCTCATTGAATTCCCCGCAGGCGAAATGCCGGTTGAGTACGATGTCTATCCGCAACCGCTGAAGGCTCCGTATCGCAACTACCGGTTTAAGAACGGCGAGGATTACTACGGCCTGGTCGGACTCCCCAGAGAGGACAAGGCTGGTCGTCGGCAATTCTTCGCCAACAACTACCGGTTCTTCGGCGCGCCGCTGGCGCTGTTCTGTTTCATCGATCGCGAAATGGGGCCGCCGCAGTGGTCCGATCTGGGCATGTATTTGCAGACTGTGATGCTGCTGTTGCGCGAGGCTGGACTCGATTCCTGCGCCCAGGAATGCTGGTCGCACTACCATCGCACCGTGCGGGAATTTCTGAAGCCGCCGGATGAACTGATGCTGTTTTGTGGAATGGCGATCGGCTACAAAGATCCTGATGCATTGGTGAATCGGATGGAGGCGGATCGCGCTCCGCTCGACGAGTTTTGCCAGTTTCTGAGATGATTCGTGGAGGGCGACCGGCACGTCAACATCTACCGCTTCCTGTGGTCGCGGCTCAGGGTCTACTTGGTGAACAGTCGATAGACTTCGCGTTTCGACAGGCCGCGCTCTTTAGCGACTTGCTTGATGGCGTCCATTCGCGGGACGCCTTGCTGTTCGAGCGCGCTCACGGCCTCCTCGACAGGTCGTTCATCGATCGCCGGCGCGCCTTTGCCGATCAGAAGCGTGATCTCTCCGCGTACCGAGTCGCGTGACGCGAGCTGCGCGCGAATCTCCGCGGCTGTGCCTCGCAGGAACTCCTCATGCAGCTTGGTCAGTTCGCGCGCGATCACCACGGGTCGCGAGCCCATGACAGCTTCGACGTCCTCCAGCGCATCCACAACGCGATGCGGAGCTTCATAGAACACCAGCGTGCAATCCTCGCGGATCAACTGTTCCAGCAGTTTGCGGCGCCGCGTTGTTTTCGGGGGCAGAAAACCGCAGAACCGGAACGAATCGGTGGCGAGGCCGGATGCGGAGAGAGCCGCGACGATGGCCGAGGGTCCGGGGATCGGGACCACGGTAATCCCTGCGTCGATCGCAGCCTTAACCACTCGATAGCCGGGATCGGAGATGAGCGGTGTTCCGGCGTCGGAGACCAGCGCGATATTTTCGCCGCGCGACAAGCGCTCCACCAATTCGGCGCCGCGCGCTGCTTCATTGTGCTCGTGGTAGCTTATGGCCGGCTTCGCGATTCCGAAATGGTCCAAAAGTTTTCGAGTGTGGCGCGTGTCCTCGCAGGCGATGATGTCCACTTCGCGCAGCACGCGCACTGCCCGTGTAGTGATGTCTTCCAGATTGCCGATCGGCGTGGAAACGATGTAAAGAACTCCGGCCATCGTAGTACGATGAAACGTTAACGCGAATGGCTGACGCGACACAAGCCGGGTATTATGTTTGGCAAGTCCCCGGCAAGCCGGTCCTCGTACATCTGCACCTGGACGTAGTCGACCGTCTGCTGAGTGACGTGATGCGCGGTTTCGGAGCGGTCCCTAAGCGCGGTGCCGAAGTGGGCGGTGTTCTGATCGGCACCATCGAGCGCGGCGATCCTTCGATCGTGCGCATCGAAGATTTCGAAGCGGTCGAGTGCTCCTACAAACGCGGCCCCTCCTACCTGTTCACGGACGAGGATGGGACGGCGTTTCAGAAAGCGTGCCGGCGCTGGAAGCCGGACGGGAGCCGCCGCGCTTATGCGGTTGGTTTTTTCAGGAGCCACACGCGCGAGGGGATGTTGCTGGCTCCCGAAGACGTCGAGCTGCTGGATGAATATTTTTCCTCTCCCACTCATGTCGCCCTGTTGATCAAGCCCTACGGAACCAAAGTGAGTCTGGCCGGATTTTTCATCCGCGAAAACGGCACGTTTCCGGAGGTCACGCCGCTTGAATTTCCGTTCCGGCGGCGCGAACTGGCGGGAGATGAGCCGCCGCCGCACCGGTCCATGGTCGAACGCCGCCCGCGCGAGCGTGGCGCCGCCGACACTCCGAGCGAAGAACCCACGCGGACAGAGACGACGCCGGAGCCCATGGGGGGTACCCTCTTTGGCGTGCCGCTTGACGCGCCACTTGATTCACCCGAACCCGCCGATCTGGTGACGCTTCCATCCAAGTCGCGGCTGAAAAGCGCGATCTGGGTTCCGCTATCGTTCGTATTCCTGCTGTTCGGAGTGGCGCTGGGAATGATGATCGCTCTCACGCGCGGTGTTGGCCCGCGCGCCGATGGACAGGATTTTTCACTCGGTCTCACGGTTACCAAGGCGGAAGACGATCTCAGCGTGAAATGGGACCGCCAGGCTCCCGCGATCCGCAGCGCGCAGCACGGTGTGCTCGAGATCGAAGACGGCGGCTATACCAAACCGGTCGAATTGGACACGGTGCAGCTTCAGAGTGGCAGTATCATTTATCGTAATTCTTCGAATTCGGTGCGTTTCCGGTTGGTGGTCTATCCCCGAGCGAAGGTGAGCGTGACGGAAACCCTGGATTGGAAACGATAACCCTGAACAGGTTGCGGAATAAGTCGGTCCTGACGACGGCTAATGCCGTCGTTGCAAGCTGAAGAGGCTGCGGAAAAACTCAATTCAGGTAAATTTTCGAAGCTTGGGGGGCGGACCCCCTGGTCCACGGCCGATCCCCCGATCGGCCTTTGCGCGTGTCCGTCGGCCGGATTTTATTGGCGAGACAGCGCGATCAGGGGATCGCGCGCGGACCAGGGGGTCCGCCCCCCATTTGCCGCGAGAGTGTACACGATTTGAGTTTTTCCGCAATCTCTGAAGCTTGCAGCCCGTGGTGACATGTCAACATCGATCGCTGCTTCTGGTCAGGGTCGATGCCGAGTTTTCCGCAGTCTCTTTAGGTCTTCTTCGCCATCTTCGACAGGACGGCGAGCTGCTTCAGATACTCGCGAAGGGGTCTGGCCGGCGTGCCCCACATCACTTCGCCCGCCCGGACGATTTTTGAAGTGAGCACCCCGCTGCCGGACCCCAGCACCGCGTGCGATTCGATACGAGCTTTATCGCCGATCCCCACCTGGCCTCCGATCACCGCGTAGTCGCCCACCACGACGCCGCCTGAAAATCCGGTTTGCGCGGCGACCACGACATGCCGTCCGATCTTGCAGTTGTGTCCCACGTGCACCATGTTGTCGAGCTTGGTCCCGTCGCCGATGCTGGTCACGCCCAGCGCGGCGCGATCGATGCAGGAATTCGCGCCGATCTCGACGCGGTTGCCGATCTCGACGCGGCCCACTTGGGGGAATTTTTCATAAATGCCGTCGGTCAGAACAAACCCGAATCCATCGGCTCCGATTACGCAGCCGGAATGCAGGATGACTTCATTGCCCAGGTTCGCGTCGCGATAAATCGTCACGCGCGGATGAATCGTGCATGCTTCGCCGATGAAAACGTGATCGCCGATCACCGTTCCGGCGCCAATCGAGCTGCGCTCCCCCACTCGAACTCCAATGCCGATGGTCACCAGCGGTCCGATATAGGCCGATTTCGCGATCACGGTGCCGGGACCGATCACAGCAGTCGGATGAATTCCGGAGAGCGGCGGGGCAGGTGGATGCAGTTTGGCGATCGCGCCAGCCGCCGCTGCGCGCGGATTCGCGGCGCGGATCACGGTTCGGTGAGTTTCGTTCGGGAAATTGTCAGGGACAATCAGGCAGGCCGCCCGCGATTCGTGGGCATGCTTCAGTGCGCTCCCGTGGATGAAGGCGATGTCGCCCGATCCGGCCTCGTCGAAAGGAGCCACACGCTGCACTTCACATTCGCCGTCGCCCTCGAAAACCGCATTCAGGAAGGCCGCCAGGTCTTTTACCTTCATTCCTTTCCAAGGTATGCCATTCAGGGTCGGAATGAAAATAGGCGCTGCGTTCGGCGGGCAACGCCTATTTTTGGTTCGAAGGACAACTGTAAGATAGTGCGGCACCGGGAGAAATAATCTCAAAAAAGCTGTGACGCCCCGCCCGAGGGACGGCAAACGTGCAGTTGCGGCGTTACTCCCCAGAATTGTTGGTACTCGCGGATCAGAGCCGACGCCAATTCAGGAACCGCATCATTATGCACCAGATTCACCGTCGATCCTCCAAACCCGCCGCCGGTCATGCGCGCGCCGAACACTCCAGGGACGCGCAGCGCAGTCTCGACCAGAAAATCCAACTCCGGACAACTCACTTCGTAGTCGTCCCGCAGGCTGCGATGCGATTCGGTGGTCAGTTTTCCCATCTCGTCCAAGTCGGCGCGCCCGGCGGCTGCCGCGAATGCCTCTACGCGTGCATTCTCGGAGATGACGTGGCGGGCGCGCTTCAAAAGATCGCCATCCAGCGCCCCCAGGTCGCTATAAGTGGCGTCGCGCAAGCTGGTAACGCCGATGATGCGAGCGGCGGCGGCGCATTCCTCAACTCTGGTGCGATAGGCGGAATCGCCCAATTCATGCTTGACCATGGAGTTCACCGCGACGATCGCCAGCCCTTGGGGCAACTGGACCGCTCGCCACGCGAGCGACCGGCAATCGAGCAAAATTGCCGCGCCGGCCTGACCGTTCGCGGAAACGAACTGATCCATTATGCCGCACGGCACGCCCACAAAATCCGTTTCCGTCGCACGGGCGAGCTGCGCCAGTTCGATCCGGTCGCGCTCGCCACCGAGCGTCAGCGCCACGGAAACGCCCAGCGCCGCCGACGAACTCAGCCCGCCGCCGAGCGGTACAGTCGACGTCACCAGTATGTTTTGCGGCGCGATCGCCTCTCCCCGACGTGCTAGTTCCCACGCAACGCCAACCACGCGATCGCTCCAGTCGCCGCGCGGCGCAACGTGGAACATATCTTCAACCCGCCACTGCGCTCCCTGGGCGAGATGCTCGGAATAAACGCGCAGCCAGCCATCGCTGGACGGAGCAGTAGCGACGCGGCATTCCAGATCGATGGCCATAGGAAGGACCAGGCCCAGATTGTAGTCGGTGTGTTCGCCAATCAGGTTGACACGGCCGGGCGCGCGCCAGACGTGCGGATCCGCACTGGCAGGATACAGCTCGCGAAACCGCTTTACGAGCGTCGCCGCGCCAGCCACAACATCGCTCCTCCGAACAGCAGCATCGATAGACCGGCATACAGATTGACGGGCGATTCGGTCAGGGGCGCACGCGCTCCCGGCATGGTGACCAGCAGGATTCCAACGATCGCGAAAAAGATGCCGATGGGTAGCCGCAGATCGTTCATGATTACCAGAAGATCACATTGAGAATGATCAGACAGATCCCCACGGCCGCCGCCAGCGGACCAGGCCGGCGATACCAGGGCTCGCTCGCGTCGTGGGCGATTTCCGTCAGTCCGTAGACCAACCCGTGCAGATCTTTTTCAGGCTTAGGTGCGCTCATCAGGCTGGTCAGGATGGTCACCACGAAACATGTCGACCATGCGAAGATCGCGATCCAGAAATTCTGCGCCATGGTCGACGGGAACGTGTGCAGCACGGCGATCCACCCACCCTTGGCTTCGGCGATCGTGAGCCCGTGCGTCGCTGCCGCGGCTGCCGTGCCCGCTAGTAATCCGGTGAACGCGCCATGCCCGGTCGCGCGTTTCCAGAACATCCCCAGCAGAAACGTCGCAAACAACGGCGCGTTGACGAAGGAGAACACCAGTTGCAACACGTCCATGATGTTGTTGTATTGCTGGGCAAGGTAAGCGGCCGCGATCGATAGCGCGATTCCCCCGACGGTGGCCGCGCGCCCCACCCACAGATAGTGATGATCCGGCGCGCTCGGCCGGATGTGGCATTGATACAGATCGTAGGTGAAGACGGTGTTAAATGCGGTCACGTTGCCGGCCATCCCGCTCATAAACGACGCCATCAGCGCGGTCAGCCCCACGCCCAGCATCCCGGAAGGATAGAATTTCGCCATCATCGTGGTCAGGGCCTGATCGTAATCGAGGCCGGCGTCCTTGACCGGCAGGGCATAGCCGACGCCCATGTGCATCAGCGCCGCCGCCGCGATCCCGGGCACGATCACAATGAACGGCATGATCATCTTAGGGAATGCCGCGATCAGCGGTGTGCGCCGCGCCGCGGACATCGAATCGGCAGCCATGGCGCGCTGGACCACCAGAAAATCCGTGCACCAGTATCCGAATGACAGCACGAACCCCAGTCCAGCGATCAGCCCGAACGCCTCGACACCCATGGGATTTTCGGACGATGTGGCCGCGTAGCGCCAGGAATGCGTCATCACATCGGGAAGACGCGAGGCCATTCCGCTCCACCCGCCGGTTTTCATCACCGCGAGAATCGCCAGCGGCGCGAATCCCAACACGATCAGAAAGAATTGCAGAACTTCGTTGTAAATCGCGCTGGTGAGCCCGCCGAGAAACGTGTAGACCAGGACGATCGCGGCCGAAAGCAGTACGCAACTGGTGAAATCCCACCCGAGCACGAGCTGGAACAATTTCCCCAGCGCATACATCGACACGCCCGAAGAAAAGAGCGTCATCACCGCGAACGATGCCGCGTTGAGGGCGCGCGTCTTTTCGTCGAACCTTAGCTTCAGATACTCCGGCACGCTGCGCGCGCGGCTGCCGTAGTAGAACGGCATCATGAAAATCCCGACGAACATCATGGCGGGCACCGCGCCCAGCCAATAGAAGTGCGCTGTCATGAGCCCATACTTCGCGCCGGACGCGCACATCCCCACCACTTCCTGGGCTCCAAGGTTCGCCGCCAGAAAAGCCAGGCTGGTGATCCACACCGGAACCGAGTGGCGCGAGGTAAGAAAATCCTCGCTGGTGGTGACACGCCGGCGGATCGCGAAGCCGATGGCAAGGACGAACGAGAAGTAAAGCGCGAGGATCGCGTAGTCGATCCAGCCTAGCGACATCTCAATACTTTAGCGGAAACGTTGAATGGCCGCAGATGAACGCGGATGCACGCAGATTTCTAACTCGTTGCATGCGAATACGGTGATACGGCGGAAGTGAGGCTACCTTACGCGTCTGGCTTGCTGCCTCTTTCCGGACCACCTGCGGGAACATCGTCTGCGAGTTGATCCATTACGGGGCGAATCACCGTAAAGTTGTTCGTGAAGTAGCGGGACACGTCCTCGCCGCGCGAGGCCATTGCGGCGATTTCATTGGTTGTGGGAATGGTTCCAGGCTTTTTCGGCGTAGACATATCCTACTCTAGCCGAAAAGAACCCCGGGATTCGAAGAAAGGGGATCGGGGTGGCTGCGATGGTCGAAGTGCCAGGATCGTGGAGAGTGTTCCGGGAAGATTGCAGACGAGGCAGAATTTACCAAGCTTGAGCCTTCGCGCCGCAATGCTTACGCTTCCTTAGTGAGCGGTGTGATGACCAGGTGGTTCTTCATTTCGCTCCCAACATCCTCCCACTTACCGTCCCAAGCGATCTGGAACTGGCGAGGAGGAGAGTCAGTTCTTCGTCCGCGCACTTGAACGGTCAAGATAATGTTCAGCCCCTGTTTCCTGTTTATATAACTTGTCAAATTGAATGGCACGACGAGTATGGCCAGACTGAAACCTAGATCCTTGCCTACGCTACACAGGTCGCAATCGTAAGAATGGCCGATGGTTCGCTGCAAGGGCGATACTTGCTGGTTCCGCCAAGTCAACGGAATGTCGCCAACCCACGCTGTGTGCCAGGAACCCCCGGGGCCCTCCTCTTGGAAGCTGAGAAGCGATGTTTGAACGTCTTCGGCTGGCGATATCATGCGGTTCGCATTTGCAATCGTCAGATGGAAAAACCTGCGGTCCTCTTCCTTCTCCGAACCAGTTGGCGATTGGTATCTGTTTTTCCCCGGCTCGCCTTCGTGGCTTGTTAGTCGCACCGAAAGGGCTGGGGGGCACCATTTTGACCGGGCGAAATCTGCAGCTAGCGGGCCGGCGATTGCAGCTAAGACGGCGAGGAGCGTAGCAATCGCTGCAGCTCCGCTCACCCACCAATTCCACCAGAACCGATGAGACTCCTGGGGTTGATCACATGAGGCAAGAATTATGCACAGAGTCGCAAACGCGAACACTTGGAAAAACATAGCGAATCTCCCAAGTCACAGAATATCTGTCAAGCAGATCCTCCGTCACCCGTATTTCAAGCTGTTCATCTGCGTGCATCTGCGTTCATCTGCGGCTAAGATGGTACCCAATGTGGCCGCAGACCTATTCGCCCGTCGCTGATAATCTCGGAATCTCCGCGCTCATCGCCGCGTTTCCGATTTTTGTCCTGCTGATCCTGCTGGGTGTACTCCGGAAACCGGCGTGGATCGCATCGCTCTGCGGACTCGCCGCCGCCGCGATCGTCGCGCTGGCGGTTTATCACATGCCGATTTCGATGGTCGTTAGCTCGGCACTGTACGGCGCGGCGAACGGATTGCTTCCCATCGGCTGGATCGTATTCACCGCGATTCTTCTGTACCGGCTCACGGTGGAGACCGGGAAATTCGAAATCATCAAGGACTCCATTGGCAGCCTGACCGGCGACCAGCGCGTGCAGGCGCTGCTGATTGCGTTCGCGTTCGGCGCGTTCATCGAAGGAGCGGCCGGATTCGGCACCCCGGTGGCGGTCGCGGCGGCGATGCTTACCGGGCTCGGATTTTCGCCGTTCTATGCGGCAGGGATCTGTCTGCTGGCGAACACCTCGCCCGTTGCGTTCGGGTCGATCGGCACGCCGCTGGTAATGCTGCAAACCGTGACGCGCTTGCCCATGGCGACGCTGTCCGCCGACGTCGGCCGCATCTGCGCGCCGGTGTCTCTGTTCGTGCCCGCCTACTTAATGCTGGTGATGGGCGGGATGAAAGCACTACGCGCTGTCGCCCCCGCGGCGGCTGTGTGCGGGATCGCGTTTGCAGGAGCGCAATTCTACACATCGAACTACCTCGGGCCGTTCTTGACAGACATTCTCGGATCGCTCGCGGCAATCGGGTCGTTGATCGTCTTGCTGCGTTTCTGGAAACCCGCCGACGCTGTGCAAGCCACGCCGCATCGCCACACGCACGGCAATGTGTTCCTGGCGTGGACGCCCTACGTTTTCCTGGTCATATTGGTCCTGTTGTGGGGATCGGACAGCGTCAAAGCAGTGCTGAATCACGCAACCTTTGTGATCCCGTGGCCGGGGCTGCATAACCTGGTCCAGCAAATGCCGCCGATCAAGGCAGCGCCATCGCCATACGCGGCCAACTATACGTTGAATCTACTCTCTGCGTCGGGAACGTCTTGCCTCATCGCGGTGATTCTTTCGGCGATTGCGCTGCGCGTCTCTCCCGGCAAGCTTGCGCAGTGGACGTGGCTCACCGCGCGGCAGCTCGCGTTGCCGATGTTGACCATCGCCAGCGTAGTTGGGCTCGCGTTTCTGATGAATTATTCCGGTGCGACGGCGACGCTGGGGCTCGCGTTCGCGGCCACGGGCACCATGTTTCCGTTCTTCAGTTCACTGCTCGGATGGCTGGGAGTGTTCCTCACGGGGAGCGACACGTCCGCTAACGCCCTGTTCGGGACGCTGCAAGTGGTCACCGCCAATCGGCTTGGTCTGAATCCCGCGCTCATGGCCGCTGCGAATTCGAGTGGAGGCGTGATGGGCAAGATGATCAGCCTGACCAGCGTCGCGGTCGCTGCCGCAGCCACGGGAATGGCGCGCGCCGAGGAAGGCAAACTGTTCCGTTTCACGCTGCGCCACAGTATTTTTATGGCGGCGGTGGTGGGCCTGATAACGATGTTCTACGCCTACGTGATGCCCGGATGGGTGAAGTGAGAACCTAAGGAGTCAGGACTTCCATTCTGACTCCTGACTCCTTTTCGAGCAGTGCGACCATCTCGGCGCGGTAGCGCTCGACGGTGTAGTTCTGTTCCCAATCTCGTCGAGCGCGCGGGGCGATTGCACCAAGATCGAGTGTTGCGACGTCCTGGATTCTTCGGGCCAACGCCTGCGGTTCGCATTCGGGAACTAAGAATCCATTCTCGCCCTCGCGAATGATTTCCGGAATTCCCCCGGCGGCATAGGCGACTACCGGAACGCCCGCGGAAAACGCCTCGAGAATCACGCGCGTAGTGGCCTCGGCGGCGGTCGAAGGCACCACTAACAGATCGAGTTCCCGCAACACCGCGTCCACATCGTCGCGCCAGCCTAGAAAATCTACAGGCAAACCCTCAGCGAGTCGTCTCACTTCATCGACATAGGACTGCGGCGTAAACATCGGAGCGCCAGCCAGAATGAAGCGGGCGTTCGGCAAATTCAGGAGTGCGGCGGCGCGCAGAAAATCGGCCTGACCTTTCATGGGAGCGATGCGGCCGATCAAACCGATGCGCCAGGTTGGACCGAACTCGCGGGCGACGAACGGAATTTCGGCCACTCCGTTATAGACCACGTGTTTCGCTCCGAACTGCTTGGCGACGTGCTGCGAATTTGCGATCACCGTGGCTCCCGCCTTCCAAATCGCCCACCGGGCCACGCGCAGTGCGCGCGTATCGCTCAAGAAATGTTGGGCTTGAAAGACCACACGACGTCCACGCGCGCCCAGCGCCGCCGCCGGAAGCGCCCGGGCGCCGCCGACGCTGATCACGTCCGCATCTGTGCGAGAAATCCAATGCGCCAGCCGCATCGTGTCCAGACTGAAACGAGCTGCGTCTCCCGCAGTCTTGTGACCATTGGCGTAGGTGGAGAACGGAATCGCCACGGCTTCCGCGCCCGCCACGCGCGCGCAATCGAACAGGGGGCCCGATCCTGGCGCTGCGACCACCGCCTTCCAGCCTCGTTCAACCACAGCCGGCAACAGATCGAGCAGGTTCCGCTGGCCGCCGCCCAGTTCGCTGAACTGTTCGATGAACAGGATTCTCACACTGGTGGCTCCTGGCGGCGAATCGCCATGGCCAACACCCAGAAGTACAGCGGCAAGACTCGCCAGAACGTCAGCAGATCGGCGGAGAGCATCTGCACCGCTTCCGCGATCCAGAAGCAGAAGATCCAGGTTCCATAAAACGACTTTTGTGGGTCGCCGGATCGTGCCGCGCGATATCCTGCTCGCACGATCGCGAAATTCAGGGCCACCAACGCCGCGAGCCCCAGAATCCCGGTCTCCACCAGCATGCTGAGATACATGTTGTCGGCGACCACCGGCCGGCCAATGAAATCGGAATACGGCAGCGTTTTGTAGCCGACGCCCAGCAGCGCGTGCCATGGGTGTTCATACAGAAAGTTCCCCAGCACGCGCCAGGTTTCGGCGCGTCCACTGAGAGTCAATTCGTTCGAAGACAACACGCGGTCGAAGGTGACCGATAGCCTGACCCAATACAGCTCCGCATAAGCCGGGAAGAACCGGAATAACGCAATCACCAGGGCGACCAGCACCCCTCCGCCGAGCAGTGCCATCCGGCGAACTGCTGGACGCTTCCGCTCCATCACGGCGATCGCGGCAAAGGCGATGGCGACATTGGCCATCGAGGAACGCGAGTACGAAAAGATCAGGGCTGTGGTGAAGATCGCGCCACCGCCCAGCAACACCAGCCGGCTGCCGATCCCACGAACCAGCGCGACGCCGGTCATCACCAGAAAAAATGCGCAGAAATTTCCGAGCGTGCTGGCTTCATAGAACAACCCCTGCGCGCGCCGGTAGACACCCGAAGCCAGCCAAATATATTGCGGCCCGAACCCCGCCGGCGCCGGAAATTGATAGAAAAAATCGACGCATGCGAACGCGGCCGACACCATCGCGAACCAGTGGATGGCTGTCAGCGGGATGGTCCTGGAGCGTCCGGGCCCCGCCGACGTGTAGAAGAAAACGTAAGCAGAAATCCCCGCGAGCAGCACTCGCGCCAGACTTTGAGATGCGATTTCGGGACCCGAATAAAGCGCCGCCGGGCCGAGGCTTACGGCAAGAATGGTGAAGAAAAAGACCAGGACTCCAGGTACGAGTCCACGCTGGAAACGCCATTCGGCCAACCGCAGAAATCCAACGATCGCACCGAGCATCGCCATCGCCAGCGCCGGATGCGGTCCCGAATTTCCAAACGCGACCGGCAGCGGAGGGGCCAGTAGCGCGACCGCGAAGAATAACGCGAGCCACGCATTCGGAGCTAGCAGAATCCAATGCAGGAGCGGGACCAGCAGGACCAGTGCAGCCAGCGTCCATCGCGTCGCGCCGCGGGTGAGCGCGACCGCCGCTGCGTAGCCGGCGAGCATGGCGCCGGTAGCATATTGCCGAAGTTCGCCGGCGCGTTCCATCACCGCGTCACGACGCGGCCGGGTGGAACGACACGGCGCGGAACGTCAGGGTAAGATACGCCACGCACGCGATCAATGCGACCGCGATTGCGATCATCACGTTCAAGCCGACGTTGGGAAAGCTCGCTCGCTCCGGCACCACTCCGGGATCCATGACGCGCAACCGCTCTCCCCGCATCCCCGACGACGCCTGAAGCTCGCTGAAGCGCACGGTCGCTGCGTCATAGGTCATCTGGGCGGAATGAAGCTGTTGTTGGATCTCATCCGCCCGCGCGCTCCGCTCCGAGAACTGCGTGCCCTTCGCCTGCAGCTGGCGCGACAACTCGACGTCCTGCTTTTCGAGGTTCTCTACCCGGGCTTTTGCCGGCGCCAGCCGCGGATCCGAGGCGCGGGCAGAAACTTCGGCGACTTCGGCGCGCGAATCGAGCAAGTCGCGTTGCAAGCGGTTACGCGATTCGGTCAACGCCTCCATCTCAGCCCGCAGCGATTCGTAAGGCTGCCGAAGGCTGAATTCGCGCCACGCGGTTTGCGCCTGTTCCAGCTTCTGGCGGGCTGCGTTGGCGCGTGCTTGGGCGTTGGAAAGGAGATCGTTATCCGTATCCAGATTGGCGCTTCGATTGAGATTTACTGTCTCTTCCGCCAGGAACTGCGCCAGCGCCTGGGCCTGGTTCCGATCCGGCAACGTTATGGCGATCTCCAGAATCTTCGTATCGCGAAGCTTGGTCACCTTGAGGATCTGCCGCTTGACTGTTTCCAGCGGACGTGAGTCCCGCAGATGGTACTTTTCGAGCGCCCGGAGAAACAAAGTATCGCTGGAAGCGAACAGCTCGTACGCGCGCAGCGATTCCAGATACACCGGGCTGACGCCGATCGACGAGCGCGGATCGTTTCCCGCCGGCGGATCGATGATCAGGCTCGCGGTCGCCGTATATTCTTTGGGCAGCAGCAGGCTCACGATCAGCGTCAGTACACCAGCCGCCAGACACACGATGCCGGTGAAGCGCGCCTTCTTGCGTAAATGTCCTAGATATTGATAGGCGTCGAAGGATTCCCCGTACTCCCGCAACTCGCCTGCCACTTTTAGCACCCGCACCGCTCCTAACCGGATTCTACTAGTTCAAACTAGCGGACGCTAGCCATGGGTTAACTCAAGGCACTAGCTCATACCTATACGAACAGATGGCGAAAGCGAGTGAGCGAGCGGGAGAATAAATGCTGGCATCGCACACTACTTAGCGAGTGTTCAGACTGATCCTGCTCGCCGCGATCGCCACATATGGGCAAACTTCACTCGACGACGCGTACAGTGCGCTACGTGCGAAAAATTACGACCGTGCTATCGCCCTGTTTGAGCAGGCCGCCGTGGCCGCGCCCGAGCGTGCTTCCATACGCAAGGACCTGGCGTATACGCTGCTGAAAATAGGCGAGTCGGAAGCGGCGCGCGATCAGTTCGCGGAAGCGATGAAGATCGAGCCCGGAGACGATCACGTCGCGCTTGAATACGCTTTTCTGTGTTACGAAACGAAACAGCAGGCCATCGCCCGGCGGATTTTCGAGAGAATCGCTAAAGCGGGAAACCTGACGGCGGCGCAGGCATTTGAAAACGTCGACCGGCCGCTGCGCGAAGGGATCGCGCGATGGAGCCGCGCTGTAGAGCTTTCGCCGGAGAACTTCAGCGCGCACGAAGAACTTGCGCGGCTCGCCGAACAGCGCGATGAGCTGCCGCTCGCCACGGAACATTATGAAACGGCGTGGCGCTTGCGCCCGGGCCGCCGCTCTTTGCTGCTCGATCTGGGCCGGACGTGGAAGGCGCAAAATCGCGGCGAAGAGTCCATGGCCGCGTTACTCGCGGCTTCGCGGGGAACCGAGCCGCGCGTCGCCGACGAGGCCCGTGAACTGCTGCCGTCGCGCTATCCCTATCTGTACGAATTTCAGAAAGCGCTGGCGCTCGATCCCGCCAACGTCGATCTGCGCCGGGAACTGGCTTATCTGCATCTCCAGATGAACGCTCGGGGTGAAGCCGAGAAGGAATTCGCGCGGGTGGTCGAAATCGCACCCGAGGACTGGCTCTCGCTGGCACAGCTGGGGTTCCTCGAACTGAGCCGTGGCGATTCCGAACGCGCCATTCCGCGCCTACAGAAAGTGCTCGCATCCGGCGACGATGCGCTGACGGATCGCGTGCGGACAGCATTGCACATGCCCCAGGTACTGCATCGCCGCTCCGAGGAGCCGCGCTCCGATGTATCGAACCAAGCTCGCGCGCTGGCCGAAGCAAGCCTTGAAAAAGGATACCTGCAGGACGCGCTCAAGTATCTGCAAGTGGCGCACGAAAACGATCCTTTGGATTTCCATGTGATGTTGAAGTTGGGTTGGACTTACAACATCCTGCATGACGACGCGGACGCAGTGCGCTGGTTCGACCTGGCGCGGCGCAGTCCGGACCCGAAGACCGCGGCCGAGGCGTCGCGCGCATATCACAATCTGGAACCGGAGTTTCAGAAGATCCGCACCACGGTATGGGTCTTCCCCACGTTTTCGACGCGCTGGCACGATGTGTTCGCCTACGCACAGGTTAAGGCCGAGTTGCGGCTTCCCCATTGGTTCCTGCATCCCTATGTCTCCGCGCGCTTCATCGGTGATACACAGGGCGCCGTCAACGTCGCCAATCTGGGACCTCAGTATCTCTCCGAGCGCAGCGTGATTCTGGGAGCCGGCGTCGCCACTGCAACCTGGAACGGCGCGACAGGATGGTTCGAAGCCGGCGAATCGCTCCGCTACGCGCCCACGCAGCAGGATCCCGGGCGCGTGGTCCCCGATTATCGCGGCGGCGTTTCGTTCGCCAAGGGATTCGGCCAGCTTCTTTCCCAGGGCCGGCACGGGCTTTTTGCGGAAACCAATGACGATGGCCTCTACGTCAGCCGCTTCGGAAAAGACACGCTGCTGTATTCGCAAAATCGCGCGGGCTACACATTGCGTTCCGTTGAAGGATTCCGTGGCCTCCACACGCAGCTGTACTGGAACATCAACGCCACCGCGGATGCAATCGGTCAATACTGGGCGAACTATGCCGAGACCGGACCCGGGCTGCGATTCCGCTTCGAGACGATGCCGTCCCTCCTGTTTTCCGTGAACGCGCTGCGCGGAGCGTACTTCATCAATCAGGGGAATCCGCGCGGTCCCAACTTCAACGACGTGCGCGTGGGGATCTGGTATGCGTTTACGAAATAGCTTCTGGATTCTCACGTCGTTCGCGTGTTCAATGGTCTCCGCGGCTTCGTTTTCCTTTCACGTTTTGGGCGAGGATGTGGGATCGTGGCCGGCTCTGCTCTCTTCGATCGGCTTGATAGACGGCGCCGTGACCGGCGCGGGCGTCGTGGTGGCGCCCTCCGGAACCAAGGCGTCGGCGGAGGAGTGGACCGCGCGCGTCGAACGCGGAACCATCCTGGTGCTCGAAGGCCAATCGCCGCTCGCGGCCGCCTTCGGATTCCGCCCGTCGACCAAGCCGCACATCATGGCTTCCAGCGTCGAGGACATGCACGCGCCCAAGCTGCGGATCGTGTGGGAAAAACCGCTGGAACTGCCGGTGTTCGAAATTCCCGCCGATGCGCGGCTGTTTGCCCGCGAGCGATGGCAAGGCGCGCCGCTCATCGCTGGATTCAAGAAAGGCGCGGGCGCGGTGCTGTGGGTAGCTGCACCGCCGGAACCGCACGGGTATGGACGCTTCCCGTACATTCCGCAGGCGCTCACCGATCTCGGCCTGGAACCTCCTTTCCGATCCGGGCGGTTGTGGGCCTTTTTCGATTCTTCCTATCGCGCGAGAGTCGATCTCGATTATTTCGCGGCGCGTTGGCGCGAAGCCGGGATCGGAGCGCTGCACATCGCTGCATGGCATTACTGGGAGCGCGATCCGCAGGCTGACGAATACCTGCGCCAGCTCATTGAAACCTGTCACCGGCACGCCATTTCGGTTTACGCCTGGATCGAGTTGCCGCACGTCAGTGGGAAATTCTGGGACCAGCATCCTGAATGGCGCGAGAAGACCGCGCTGCTTCAGGACGCGCAACTGGATTGGCGCAAGCTCATGAATCTCACCAATCGGGACGCGTTCCATGCGGTTTCAAACGGGCTTCGCGACCTCATAGGCCAGTTCGATTGGGACGGCGTGAACCTGGCCGAGCTGTACTTCGAATCGCTTGAAGGTTTCGAGAATCCCGCGCGATTCACGCCCATGAACGACGATGTGCGCGCCGAGTTTCGCGCCACCGCCGGTTTCGATCCGCTGGAACTGTTCGGCGCCCGATCGAAGGACAGCGCAGGTATGGCGCGATTCCTGGAGTTCCGCGCCGAGCTCGCACGGCGGACGCAATCCGAGTGGATCGGACACATCGAAACCATCCGAAAGTCCAAGCCGCACCTGGATCTGACGCTGACTCACGTCGATGACCGCTTCGACACCAGCATGCGCGAAAAGATCGGCGCAGACGCCTCGCGCGTGCTGCCTATGCTCGCGCAGCACGATTTCACGTTTCTGATTGAAGATCCCGCCACCATCTGGAACCTCGGCCCGCAGCGCTATCCGCAAATCGCGGCGCGTTACCGCGCCTTGACGCCGTCGCAGGAAAAGCTCGCGATCGATATCAATATCGTGGAACGCTATCAGGACGTCTATCCGACCAAGCAACAAACCGGCGCGGAGCTGTTCGAACTGGTCCACACCGCCGCAGCCGCATTTCCGCGCGTCGCCTTGTATTTCGAAAACTCGATCCTGCGCCAGGACTGGCTCCTGCTCTCCTCCGCTGCGGCGGCGGTCGACCGGGTCGAACAATCCGGCAGCAAGCTGGTGGTCGATTCGCGGCGCGGCGTAGGCGTTCCATGGAAAGGACCCGCGCTGGTCGATGGCCGGCTGTGGCCCTTCGCGAACGATGCGGCCGTGTGGTTACCCCGCGGCCCGCATGCCATCGAACCTGCCCCGAAACCACCCTCTCTGCGTGTGCTCGATTTCAATGGCGACTTGAAGTCCGCGGTCGTCATTCCAGGCGGCGTCGAATTCGCGTATCAGAGCGGAGCGCGCGCGATGGCCCGGCTCGAGCGAAAGCCGCGGCGCGTTGAAATCGACGGTGTCGAGGCGCATCCGGAAAGCGCGGGCGACGTGCTATTGCTCCCTCGCGGGCAGCATCTTGTGACGATCGTGGAATAAGATTTCTCACGCAAAGACGCAAAGGTCGCCAAGGAAAACTTTGCGCTCTTTGCGTCTTTGCGTGAAATTGGTTTTACGATTTACCCAAATAGAAAAACCTCGCGATGAACAGCGCCGCCAGCACGTACACCAGCCAGTGCGTCCGCCGGAACTCCCCGCGTAAGATACGCAACAACGCGAAGGCGGTGAATCCGAACGCCAAACCATTGGCGATCGAAAACGTCAGCGGAATCGTAATCAAGGTTAGAAACGCCGGGATCGCGACGGCAGGATCTTTCCAGGAAATCTCGCCGATCTGCGACATCATCAGCGATCCGACCACAATCAACGCGGGCGCAGTCGCCGCTGCCGGAACCGCCCCTACCACTGGAGCCACAAACAACGCCACGACGAACAGCAGGCCGGTGACAATCGACGTCACTCCGCTGCGTCCGCCCGCGACGACGCCTGCGGCGCTTTCAATGTAGCTCACCACGGTCGACGTTCCTGCCAGCGATCCGGCGATAGTCGCAGCGGCGTCCGTGAAAAGAATGCGGCGGATCCGTGGAATCCGGTTGGCGGCGTCGAACAAACCCGCCTTCTTGCCGACTCCCACCAGCGTCCCGACGTTGTCGAACAGATCGACGAACAGGAACACGAAGACAATCTCCAGCAATCCGAACTTCCATGCCGCGCGGATGTCGAGTTTTCCCGCCGTCGCCGCGATGTCCGAAACATGGTAAGTGTCCGGCGACCATTTCACTAATCCGAAGGCCGCCCCCGCGAGCGTCGTCGTCAGAATCCCGATCAGCATCGCGCCGCGAACGTTCCAGGCGAGTAGCGCCGCGGTCAGAATCAATCCGCCCGCCGCGAGAATCGTGTTCGGATCGCGTAAATTCCCGAGCGTGACCAGCGTCGCCGGACTGGCGACGATGATCCCCGCGTTGCGCAGGCCGATCATGGCGATGAATAGCCCGATTCCGCCTGCAATCGCCGCGTACAATTCGCCGGGGATGGCCTCGACGATCAGTTGCCGAACGCCCACCAGCGTCAGAATCAGGAACGCGACACCGGAAATGAAAACCGCGCCCAATGCCGTTTCCCAGGGCACGCCCATTCCCTTCACCACGGTGTAAGTGAAGTATGCGTTCAGGCCCATGCCCGGAGCCATGGCGATCGGGTAGCGCGCGAACGCACCCATCAGGATGCTGGCGAACGCTGCGCAGAAGCACGTCGCCGCCACCACTGCTTTGAACGGCATTCCCGCTTCCTGCAGGATGGACGGATTCACGAACACGATGTACGCCATGGTGACGAACGTGGTCGCACCCGCCAGGATTTCAGTCCGCCAGTTGGTTCCGAGACGTTCGAATTCGAAGTACCGCTCCAGGCTCCGGATCACGTTTCGATGATAAGCCGCGCGCGTTCGAACACGCTTCGCAACATGTCAGCAGTCAGCTTTCCGGTCGACGTATTCTGCTGGCTGGGATGATAGGAACTCACCAGCACTGGCGCGTCCGGTGCGATGCGATGCTCCACATCGTGGCCGAACGTAAACGCGGAACGGCTGCGAATGATTCCGCGATCGCGCAGGATTCCGAGATACGTATCGAACGCGATCCGCCCCAGCGCGACCACCACGCGCAGGCGCTTCAACACATCCAGTTCGCGCTCCAGATATGGACGGCAATTGCGGAATTCTTCCGGATTGGGTTTATTGTCCGGCGGCGCGCAGCGGACGGCCGCAGCGATATAGGCATCGGTAAGTTTCATCCCATCGTCACGCGAAACGCTGTGCGGTTGCGATGCAAATCCGGTTTCATACAGAGCGCGATACAGAAAATCGCCCGAGCGATCGCCCGTGAACACACGTCCTGTGCGGTTTCCGCCATGCGCCGCTGGTGCGAGTCCGACTACGAACAATCGCGCGTTGGGATCGCCGAAGCCAGGCACGGGACGTCCCCAATAGGTCCAATCGCGATACGCACGGCGCTTGGTTTCGGCGATGCGAGCGCAGTACTCCCGAAGACGCGGGCACTTCTCGCACGCGATCACATGCTTGTTAAGGGTCCCCAATTCCGCGGAAACCGGCACCAGCGAATTGTATCGCGCTACCTCACGATCGCACCGCCCAATAGTGAAGCCCTATTTTCCATAACAAAGGGTAATAACCGAATCCGGCAGGGAACGTCCAATCATGACAATGCTTCGCATCGGCGACTGGTGCGTCAACCCAAAGTCCGGCCAGATTTCAAGAAATGGAGAGACTGCTCGCCTGGAGGAGCGGACCATGCGGCTGCTGCTGTGCCTGGCCGAGCACGCCGGCGAAGTGGTCAGCATCGATGACCTGCTCAACCACGTTTGGTCCGGGGTGATCGTCGCTCCGGACTCCGTCTACCAGGGCGTCGCAACGCTGCGCCGTCAGCTGGGTGACGACCCCAAGCAGCCCACTTACATCGCGACCGTGCCACGACTGGGGTATCGGATGGTCGCGACAGTGAGTCCCTGGGCGGATCACTCGATCGCTCAATCCATCGCTGAGCCCGCGCCGCGCCTCAGATGGGGCGCCAGAGCGGCGCTATGCCTCGCACTCGTCGCCGCGCTGCTGGTCATTGTTTACCTGACCTACAGCAAGGTCGCCAATCGCTCGGCACTGTCCATCGCCGTGCTGCCGTTTCGCGACCTGACCGACGCGATGAACCACGAAGCGTTCGCCGATGGCATGACCGAGGAACTGATTGACAAATTCAGCAAGATCCCGGGTCTGCGTGTCCCGGCTCCCAGGTCCTCTTTCCTTTTGAAGGGGAAGAAAATGCCCATCGCCGAGGTCGCCAAGACGCTGGGTGTCACTTACGTGCTGGATGGAAGTGTGCGCAAGGCGGGCTCCAGGGTGCGGGTCGCCGCGCGGTTGATTCGCGCGGACAACGGCTACGTGGTCTGGTCCGAAACCTATGACCGGCCGTCGGACGATCTGTTGAGGGTCCAGGACGACATCGCCGGCGAAGTAACCAAAGCGCTGCGGGCATCCATCGAGTCCAGACCGTAGGCAACGCAAGTATTTGAAGGCTCGCTATGGTTTTGAGGCGCGACAGTTATGGAGCGCGTACTGCGACAGGCCACTAGTGAAAGATGCTTTTCGGAATCATTGCGTGCACGCCTTTGGTTCCGTCCACCAGTTGCGTGATATCGAAATCGACCGCGACGCTCGAAAGTGCATAGGCATCAGCGCGCGACAGCTTTTTTTCATTCACTAAAAAATCGAGGGTTTCGATGCCGCAGATCCGGGCGGCCTGCGTCAGGTCCGGGTCCAGCCCCATCGTGATCCAATGCGTCGGCGTCTCCCCGCGCGGCCACTTCAGGTGCATGTCTTTCCGCACGATGAATTGAAAGACTCCCGTGAGCGAGGTTTCCATCGCCGTGATGTCGATTTCCCCGTTCCCCATCCCCGCATGCCCGTCGCCGACTTCGAACAGTGCGCCTTTGGCATGGATTGGGATGAACAGCGTGGTCCCGGCGACCAGTTCCTTGTTATCCAGATTGCCGGCGTGGATGCCTGGAGGCGCGCTGTTGATCTTGCCTGCCGCGGGCGGCGGCGCGACGCCCATACTTCCAAAGAACGGATGCAGGGGAATATCGATTCCAGGCCCGAAGTGGCCGATCATCTTGTCACGATCCAGCGGGATGATTTTCGTTTGGCGCTCCGGAAACAGATCGATAAGAAACCCAGCGGTGCTGTTGAACGCGTACGACGCGCCGAGACGGATTTCCTTGATCCGTACCTCCAGCGTGTCGCCGGGCTCGGCGCCTTCAATGAAGATCGGCCCCGTCAGTGGATGGCCACCCGGTCCGCGAGCCTCGCGCGGAATCTCTTTATTGATGCGGAGAATTTCAGGTTCGATCTGATCCTCGCGAAGCCCGGCGCGTGTCAAAGTTTGCGGATTGCCGACCGATACGCACTGAATCGCCACCGTATCGCCGGACTTGACGGTCAGTACCGGTTTCGCGCCCGCCCAATAATATCCCCAGGCGATGGTTTCGGGCGTGACTTTCAGTTTGTGCTCGGCCGCGGGCAACGTGGCGGCAGTCAGGATAGCGAGGAATACGAGTCGAGTCATTTTCGTTATCGTGACACAAAGTGACGTTAGATTGTGCGTATCCCAAATGAGGAGTAGAGTTAACAGATACGGAGGAGGAAAGAAATGGCATTTTGCCCTAGCTGCGGATCCCAGGTGGACGGAAAGTTTTGCGCCAAGTGCGGGTCGGCCGTAGCGGCCGAAGCGGGCGCCGGAGGCAACGTACCACCGCCTGCCGCTCCGGCTGCTCAGGCCAGTGGACTTACCGATAACATGGCGTCGGCGTTGTGTTACCTGGTCGGCCTGCTCACGGGGATCTTGTTCCTGGTGCTCGCGCCGTATAACCAGAACAAGACCATCCGGTTCCATGCGTTTCAGTCCATCTTCTTGCACGTGGGGCTGATCATTGCGGGGTTCGCGCTTAGCATCGTTTTCAGCCTCCTGATCCAAATCCCATTCCTGGGTGCGATCCTCGCCCTAACCGTGTGGCCCATCATCGGGCTGGCGTGTTTCATTCTGTGGCTGATGTTGATGTACAAGGCGTATAACAACGAGAAGTGGGTGCTGCCGCTCATCGGGCCGCTGGCCGAAAAACAGGCCAACGCCTGACCCCCCAGATTTACGTAGCCCGATCGCGCCGGCACGCGTCTTAAGAAGAAGTGCGAAACAGTCTCATCGTATTCACTGCCAGCTTCGCCCTGGCCCAAGGACCGCGGATCGGAATCATCGATTTTTACGGGCTCCACAAGGTCCCGGAAAGCAAGGTGCGTCAGGCGCTTGGAGTTCGTGAAGGCGATCCTCTGCCGCGTTCCAAGGGCGATACCGAAGAGCGGATCGACGGGCTTTCAGGAGTGGTCGAATCGCATCTTGAAGCAGTGTGCTGTGAAGCCGGTCAGATGATCCTCTACGTCGGCGTCGAGGAAAAAGGCGCGCCGCATTTCGAGCTACGGGATGCGCCTGAGGGCGAAGTCAATCTTCCTCAAGACATCACAGCGACATACCGGCGATTTCTGGCGGCGTCCGAAGCCGCGACTCGCCTAGGCCAAACCAACGAGGATCTGACGCACGGGCACGTGCTTTCCGCGAATCCTGAAACGCGCGAAATTCAGGAACAGTTCGTGCCGATCGTCAAACAGAACCTGGGTGAACTCCGGCACGTCCTGCGCGATTCGGGTGATGAGGAGCAACGCGCCATCGCCGCTTACGTGATCGCGTACAGCGAAAACAAAGCGGTGATCGTCGACGATCTTCAGTTCGCCTTGAAGGATGCAGATGCAGGAGTGCGGATCAACGCGGCTCGCGGGTTGAAGGCGCTCGCTGTGCTGGCGCGCCTGAAACCGGATTCGGGCGTGAAGATCGAGGCGACCTGGTTCATCGAAATGCTCAACTCGCTTTCCTGGGGCGACCGGCAGCAGGCGCTGGGAGTGTTACAGATCCTGACCGACGTCCGCAATCCGTCGGTGATCGAGCAGCTGCGCGAGCGTGCACTGGGATCGTTGGTGGAGATGGCGCGTTGGAAATCGCTGACGCACGCGCTGCCGGCCTACCTGTTGCTGGGCCGGGTAGCGGGGCTGCCGGACCAGCAGGTGGAAGACGCGTGGAATCGCGGGAACCGCGAATCGGTGATCGCCCAGGCTGTGTCGCCAAAGAAAAAAAGATAGGCCGTCCGATCTGGAGTGGCACAGGCTTCAGCCTGTGATCTCCTGCCGCCGTACAATTTAAAAAGTGGCGATCCTGGTCAATCCTGCGGTTACGCGGTTGGGTTCCGAAAACGCAGTGCTGCGGGGCCGCGGAAGGCAGCACCATGTTCGCGATTTCAGTGGTCCGCTATCGATCAAGGCAGTGATTCGCGGAACCGCCGAATGGCGCGTCAATAATTGCCGGTTCGAGCTGGACGCGAACTCGTATCTGGTCGTGAACGACGATCAGCCTTACTCGATCACGGTGGAGTCAGCCGAACCGGTCGAAACGTTGTGCCTCTTTTTCGCACGGGGATTTGTAGAGGACGCCTGGAGCTCGCTGACACGGCCGGCGGGAGCTTTGCTGGACCATCCGGATCGCCATACTTCCCTAGGGTTCTACGAGCGCCTGCGCCGTCACGATTCTCGCATCGCTCCGGTGCTGGCAGCCGTGCACGACGCTGTTAGGGATGATGCGTTAGACGATGCCGAAGCGCTGTTTTACCAGGCCGCTGTAGGCCTGTGCGAGTTGCGCGAGGAACTCACAGATGAGGTTGGCCGCGTGCCGGCGCTGCGGGCATCCACTCGCGAAGAGCTACATCGGCGGCTGCTCCGCGGCAAGCATGCTCTGGACAAGGCTTTCGATCAGCGTCAGACCCTGGCGGAGATCGCCCGGCTCGCGTGCTTGTCTCCGTTTCATTTCCATCGTGCGTTTACGCTGGCATTTCACGAAACGCCGCATGCCTATCGCACCCGGCGCCGTCTGGAACACGCTGCCCGGCTCCTGGCGGAGACCGATCGAATGGTAATAGACGTTTGCCTCGACGCTGGATTTGAGAGTCCCGCCAGTTTTTCCACGCTCTTCCGCCGACGCTTTGGCCGAAGTCCGCGCCGGTTTAGAGAATTCGCAAGATCCGACAAGAATAGTGTGCTGTTTTACGGCAGAATGCTGCCATGACACCTGCTCCGCAATTCGGACTTTCCACCATCGGACAGATCGCTGTGACGGTGAAGGACATCGGCCGCGCAGTGGAGTTTTATCGCGACCAACTGGGCATGCGCTTTCTATTCCAGGCGCCGGGAATGGCGTTTTTCGATTGCGGCGGCGTCCGGCTCCTGCTGGGATTGCCGGAGGCGAACCAGGAAACGTTCCGCTCGATCATTTATTTCAAGGTCGAAGATATTCAGGCGGCCACCGATACGCTGAAATCGCGCGGCGTGGTTTTCGAGCGCGATCCGCACCTGGTGGCTCGCATGCCGGATCACGATCTGTGGTTGGCGGTGTTTCGCGATCCAGATCAGAATCCCCTGGAATTGATGTGCGAAGTGAAGCGCGCCTAGGGGAGTTGTGGCGCACGCGCTCGGCATGCTGCGTAGTGCGTGCTCCAAACGGTTGACGGATCTTCCGCGCAGTGAAATGTTAGCTTGTTGAGTGCATGACTAACGCAATGCGATTCCTGATTGCGGCCCTCTGTGCAGTCTCGGCGCTGGCGCAACCGAAGTATGAGATTTACGCGATCCGCTACGCCACCTTGAAGGATTTCTCGGTCGCTGGACTCGTCGCGGGCGCCGACAAGTCGCGGAAAATGGACATCGCCATGATGGTGTGGCTCATCAGGGGCGAGGGCCACAACATCCTGTTCGATTCGGGCTTCTACCGTGAACAGTACATGCGCCAGTGGCATCCCACGGATTATGAAAGGCCGTCAGACGCCGTTCAGCGCGTGGGGCTGAAGTCCGAAGACATTACCGACGTCGTGATCAGCCATATCCATTGGGATCACGCCGACGGATTCGACCTTTTCCCCAAAGCCAAGGTCTGGATTCAGAAAGACGAGCTCGAATATTACGCCGGAGAAGCATGGCAGGGTCATCGACGGACGGCGGCCGATCCGGAAACAATCGTGGGACTGGTGAGGTTGAACATCGAGGGCCGCGTGGCACTGGTGCATGGCGATTCCCAGCAGATCCTGCCGGGGATCACGGCTTACATTGGGGGCAAGCACACTTACCAATCGCAGTTTCTGGGTGTCAACACTATCGGCGGAACCGTGGTCTTAGCGAGCGACAACATGTATCTCTGGGAGAACCTGGAAAAACACGCGCCCATCGCGCAGACACTCGACGCGGATTCGAACCTGCGAGCGCAGGACCGGATGAAACAGCTCGCGGCAAGTACCAAACTGATTATCCCGGGACACGATCCGGCGGTGATGAAGAATTTTCCCGAGGTTGCTCCCGGCGTCGTGCGAATCCAGTAGCGTTTGCTTTGCAGTCCTCCGGAAGCTTACTCTACCGACTGTGCTCCAGCCCGTGAACAGCGGCCGCGCGCTGATTGAGGAAATCGACCGGACCATCACGCCCACGCCCACGCTGTGGTGGCTGGGGCAGAGCGGATTCATCTTGCGATTCGCAACTATCACGTTTTATATCGACCCGTGCCTCTCGCCGCGCCCGCAGCGCAGAGTCGCCGCGCCGCTCGATCCCACTGAAATCCGCCACGCCGACATGATCCTGGTGACGCATGCCGGTCATCTGGACGCGCCCGCGATCGTTCCGATTCTCGAGAACTGCCGGAATGCGAAGGTCGTGCTGCCGAAAAGCTTGGCGGAGGCGGCCAACGCGTCCGGAATCGCATATCATCGCATGACCACCACCGACGCCGATCTGCGCGTCGAATATTTCAAAGACAATCTGTACGGACGAATCTACGCCGTGCCGTCCGCCCATCCCGGGCTCGACTGGACTGCGGCCGGAGGATACCCGCACCTGGGATATTTGATCCGGTTCGGCCGCTGGACCCTGTACCATGCCGGTGACTGTACGCCGTATGAAGGACTCGCCGACCGGCTGCGGCCGTTCAATGTAAGCGTCGCGCTGCTGCCGATCGGCGGGAAGAATTTCTCAGTCGCGGAAGCGGCGCAATTGGCTGCCGAGATCGGAGCCGCTTGGATGGTTCCCATGCATTACGGAACGTTCGGAGAGGATGGCGGCGAAGAGAATGACTTTATCGCACACATGCTGGGTCATCGGCCAGAGCAGCCGTTCAAGGTATTTCAGTGCGGTGAAAAGTGGACCGTCCCGGAAGACTGAAAGATTCCTGATTCGCTATTCCCACCGCAGCGCGACTAGAGGATCCACTCGGCTGGCGCGCCGCGCAGGCAGATAGCACGCCAGCAACGCCACTCCCAGCATCAGCGTGGCGACCCCGGCGTAAATCCACGGATCGGCCGTGCTGACGTCGAACACCAGGCTCGCCAGAAAACGCCGTGCTGCAAACGCGCCGGCCAAGCCGATCGCCAGGCCCGCGGCGCTGAGCCTCATTCCATATCCCACAACCATTCGCAGGACCTGCCCGGAGCGGGCTCCCAGCGCGACGCGGATGCCGATCTCGCGCGTCCGCTGCGCCACCGACCAGGCCATCAATGCATAAATTCCGACCAGCGCCAGCAGCAACGCGAGCCCGGCGAAGGCGGCCAGGAACGTCATGGTCCAGCGCCTGGATGCGGCGGATTCGGCGAGCACCTGATCCATCGTCTGTACATCATTCACCGGAAGATCCGGGGCGACGTCGTGAATAATCCCACGCAGCGCCTGCCCCAGCGACCCCGCGTCGCCTGCCGAATGCACAACGAAGAATTGCGGATCTAGCCCCGGATAGTAGATGTCCATGGTCGGCTCCGCGTCCAGTCCTGACTGCTTCACGTCGCCCACGACTCCCACGATCGTCGACCAGGTGGGGTTCGGTCCCCACGGTCCCGTGATGAACTTCACCCCCACCGGATCGCGACCCGGCCAGAATCGGCGAGCCAGGGTCTGATTGACGATCACTACATTCTGATCGCGCTCGGTGAACTCGCGTCCGGAACGCAGCGGAATTTTCATGGTGCGGAAATACGACGGGCTCACATAGCGGACCTCGGCCGAAGGCAAGGCGTCCGGATTGATCAGCGGACTTCCCGGCACGTTGAAGCGATTTTTGTTTCCCCGTCCGGAGGTCAGCGGCAACCCCGTTGTCGACGCGAACAAATCCACTCCCGGAAGCTGGCGCACGCGTTCCTCGATCCGATGAAATAGATCCACGCCATTACGGGATGCAGAATAAGGGATGCGCGCGGTCACCACTCCTCGCGGACTGAATCCCGGATCGACCTGCATCAGTCGCGAGAAGCTTTTCATGAGAATGCCCGCGCTGGTTACCAGTATCAACGCCAAGGCGAACTCGGCGACCACCAGCGCGCCACGCGCCGCCGATCCCGCGGCAGGCATCGAACCCGCCTTGATGACCGCGTTGGGATCACTGCGCAGCGCCTGAACCACGGGCGCGAGTCCGAAAACCATGCCGGTCGCGATGGAAACCGCGAGCGCGAACCACAAGACTGCAGAGTCGAATGGCGCATCGAACGTCGAAAACGCGGTCAGCCCAGCGCGTCCGATGAGCAGGCCAAGAGCTCCGCCGGCCGCGGAAAGGACCACGCTTTCAGTCAGCAGTTGCCGGGAGATTCGCCATGCTCCGGCGCCCAGCGCGCTCCGGACGGCGATCTCTTTCGCGCGTCCGCTGGCGCGTGCCAGCAGCAGGTTTGCGACGTTTCCACAAGCGATCAACAGCACCAGCGAGACTGCGCCCAACAGCATGAGGAGCGCTGGACGTACGCTCGCCGTCAGATCGTCCTGAAGATTGTAGACCCGCATGCCCCAGCCCGTACTAGTTTTAGGATGCTCGGCCGCGAGCCGCATCGAGAGCGTTTCCAGGCGGGCAGCCGCTTGTTGCGTGGTCGCGCCGGTTCGCAAACGTCCCAGGAACGCGACGGCGTGACGCACAGGATTGGTCAATTCGTCCCCCAGCAGCGGTCCGGGCGGCAGCCATACATCCGCGAATTCCGGGAACTTGAAATCGGCGGGCATTACGCCGGCGATGGTGAAAGACTGATCGTTCAGACGGACCGACTTGCCGATGATTTGCGGGTCGCCACCAAAACGCGTCATCCACAATCTCTGGCCGATCAGTATGGAATCCGGAGTCTCGCCATCGCGAAAGGCTCGTCCGCGCGACGGCACTACGCCCAGCAGCGTGAAGAGCCGCGGGGAAACGATCGCGGCGTGAACTTCCATCGCCTCGGCGCCGGGTCCGGTCAGGCTCAGGTCGTAGGGGATGTGGCGGAACCACGCGGTATCTTCGAAAATGTCGGGTTGCTGCCGCCACACTTCGAGTTCCGCGGGTGAAACGCCGATTTTCGGATACTGCGGCAGGTACGTATCCCAGGCGATCACCAGCCGCGACGGATCGCGAAACGGCAGAGGCTTCAAGATCAGCGTGTGAACCAGGCTGAAAATCGCCGTATTCGCGCCGATCCCCAGGGCTAGGGTCAAAATCGCGACGGTCGAAAACCCCGGCGACCGTGCCAGCATACGGACCGCATAGCGAACATCCTGCAGCACATTGCCCATGGTTTTACCCTACTTCGATTTACTCATTCAAGCTTCCCACAGTCCCACCGATAAGGCTCGTGAACACTTACGGGGTAACCCGAGATGAATCAAGGAGAACTTTTTCGTGGCATTTACAATTAATACGAACATCGCATCGCTACAAGCGCAGAATTATCTGCGCGTGAATAGCGACTTCCAATCGAAAACCATCAACCGTGTGACCTCGGGACTCCGAATCGTCAACTCGGGCGACGATGCTGCTGGCCTTGCTATTGCCAACGGCTATCGCTCCGACGAGGCCGTTCTGACCCAAGGCGTACGAAATGCTAACGACGGTCTGAGCCAATTGCAGATCGCCGATGGTGGCATCAGCAACATTTCACAGCTTCTCGATCGCGCCCGTACTCTGGCGACACAGTCCGCCTCCGGCGCCCTCACCGGCAGCCGCAGCGTGCTGAATTCGGAATTTCAGAGTCTCGTCACCGAAATCAACCGTCAGGCGCAGGCCATCGGCTTGAATCAAGGTGGGACGTTCGCCACGAACCTGCAAGTGTTCATCGGCGGCGGAAAGACTTCAGGCAACGTGACCGCGACCAGCAACGGCACGGCCTCCATCGACTTGAGCCAGTCCACGGTGGACGCCAAAAGCCTTGGGCTTGCGGGCGTTCAGGCATTGGGCAAAGCCGCCACGGATATCGGCCCGGGCAGCACGACCAGCGTCGCGGTAATCCTGGCGAACACCGCCAACACGGCGACGATTTCCAACAACACGACGAATTTCTCTTTCACCGGCCCAGGTTTCTCGGACACTTCCGGAAACAACACGATAAAAGTCGCGGTGAATCTCACCGGCGTCACCGATGCCAACACGGTAGTGGCGGCCGTCAACCAGGCCATCACAAATGCCGGAAACGGCGCCAGCCAGCAGGCAACCGCATTCAAGAACGCCAACATCACGGCCTCTCTCAGCACCGACACCAACGGCCGGGTCCAACTGGCCTTCAGTTCGGCAACGACCGCGTTCCAGGTACAGGGCGACGACAAGGTCGCGACCGCACTCCTGGGTGCCTTTAACGGATCCAGCGTAGGCGAGGGCAATTCGGCGGCCACCACGGCAACCGGCACTGCTTACGGGACCACAGTGGCCTCCAGCGTCTTCTTCAAAATCACAGGCGACGGACTGACCGGCGCGCAGGGCAACTTCACCGCCGTCATCGCGGGCGCCGGACAGGCGATCGCGACAAGCGTCGCGGCGATCAATACGGGCATCGCGGCCAATGCAACACTGGCGGCGACTGGTATTCAGGCCGCTATTGTAGGCGGCGTGATCGCTTTCGTCGGCAAGGCTGGCCAGAGCTTTAACGTTTCGGCCACCAACGACTCGGCGAATGCGCTGGGATTCGGCAGCTTCCAGGCGAACACTGCGGGCACAAGTGGCGATTACACCACCGTCACCGCGGCCAACGTGCAAGCCGCCGGAACGCTGACTCAGGACATCGCGGTTTCCGTGAACGGCGGAGCCACCATCACCTTTGCGGGTCTCACTGGCGGTGTCGTGACCACGGAAGCCACATCGATCGCCAATTTGAACGCAGCATTCGCCGGCAACGCCGTCACGCGTCAATCCGGCTTACTCGCCTCCGATAGCGGCGGAAAGATCGTGGTCACGTCCACGACGGGCGACAATTTCCGCATCAACGCTAAGGGCGCATCGGATGCCTTTGGATTCGGAACCAACAACGTCGCGGCGGGCCCCGCGGCCACGGTCAGCGCATATTCCGCCAAGGACAGCATCAACTCCTCTGGCGCGCAGTCCAGCCAGAACGGGACCAACACGGACGTCTACAAGTTCACCGGACTCTCCAGCATCGGCGACGCACAAACGGTCACGGTGACTGCGGTGGACACCAACGGTACCGAGCACACACTGAACGTCGCGTTGACCAACACCAACGCGAGCACACTCGATCAGGCGGTAGGCACGATCAACACCGCAATTCTGGCCTCGAACGACTCTACGCTGAAGCAATTGGCGGCGTTCAAGGAACAGGGAACGACCAATGTGAACGGCGTCAGCAGCACTGACCAGGAAGGCATCCGCTTCCTGACCGCCGGCACAGCGTTCAAAGTCAGTCTGGGTTCCTCGCAAGCCAGCGGCGCAGCTCTCTCAGGCGGGAACGTGGTCGGCCTGGCCGACTATCATACCGGCACGAATGGCGGCGGCGTTCTGTCGTCGGTTGCCAACGGGACCGGTTCCACGGCGGACATCAGCAACATCACCACGGCACAGGCGGCGGTAACCGCACTGGCCAACGCGGTTGCGTCTCTCGGCAACGCCCAGGCGGTGGTCGGACGCGGTGAGAACCAGTTCAACTATTCGATCAACCTGGCGCAGTCGCAGTTGACCAATCTGGCCGCCGCCGAATCGCGCATTCGCGATGCGGATCTGGCTGCCGAATCAGCCAACCTGACCAAGTCGCAGATCCTTCTGCAGGCCGGTATCGCTGCTCTCGCGCAAGCGAATTCCGCTCCGCAGCAGGTCCTCGCGCTCCTGAAGTAAATGCAGTTGTGAAGTAGTGGGGCGGGTCTTCGGACCTGCCCCGCATCACCCCGCCTTTTGATCCGCTACGCGCAGTCCATTCCACTCTTCGCAAATCAAAATTGAGTTCGCCGGATTTCTTGGGTCGTATTTCAGACTGGCTATGCCGATCAGCCGTTCGGGCTCGATGGGCAGCCGCTCCCGTAAACCGGAAACGTCCTGCGACGCGGTGTATTGAACGCCTCGGATGGAATAGGAATAGTAGATCGCAGCGTCGCTGGCTTCGGTGATCAGCGCATCGCCCAACCTGCCCAAGCGGTTCACTTTCAGGCGGCGCTTCTGTTCACGCTTTTCGGGAGTCCCATGGATGCGCATCGCGATGTAGATCGCGAGCGTCACCAAAACGATCGCCATGCCGCAGAGTGCGGCGATTTGAGCAGCGGGCGGCACCAGAGTTTTTAGATCGTCCGGCGGCTAACGTCCCGCCGGCACCGCTTGAAATACCTTCGCGTGGTCCTTCAGGAATTGCTCGAGTCCTTTGTCGGTCAACGGATGATTGAACAGCGCGTCGATCACCTTGTAGGGGAGCGTCCCGATGTGCGCCCCCGCCTTCGCGGCATCGATTACGTGGGCTGTGTGCCGCAAGGACGCCGCCAGCACCTGGGTGTTGAAACCGTAGTTCTTGTAAATCAGTACGATGTCCCGGATCAGGTCCATGCCGTTGACTCCGATGTCATCCAGCCGTCCCACAAAAGGACTGACGAAGTAGGCCCCCGCTTTCGCCGCTAGCAGCGCCTGACCGGCGGAGAAGCATAACGTAACGTTAACCCGGATCCCTTCCTGGCTGAAAATCGAGCAGGCGCGGATTCCATCGCGGGTCAGCGGCACTTTCACCACGACATTTTTGTGAATTTTGGCCAGCTTGCGACCTTGTTCAAGCATCTCATCCGCTTGAGTCGCAATGACTTCCGCGCTGACGTCACCGTCGATGATTTCGCAGATCCGCCGGATCTGCTCCTCGATCGCTACACCCTCTTTGGCGATGAGCGACGGGTTGGTGGTCACCCCGTCGATAATGCCCCAGCGTGCCCCCGCCCGCAGCTCGTCCAGGTTAGCGGTATCCAGAAAGAATTTCATGCAAACTGTTGATTATAGCACCCCCTAAATACCCTATAATGGATGAATCGCCGGGACGCCCGTACCCGGCAGCGATTCTTAACAAATAGTTTTGGGGAGCAGTACCAGGTAGTAACGATTCGACCTTGTGACGGAAACAGCTCCATGGTAAGCCTGCCGTTTGTGCCCGCACTATTGCTGGCCAACAACGCTCCTTCCACGTTGGATCGGCTCCGCGACGCGCTTTTCAATAACCCGTTCGACGGGATCCATCACCTGGTCTTCTTCGACTACGCGATCCTGGTTCCCTACTTCGCTGTGCTCATCGTTCTGTCCTGTTACGGTCTGCACCGCTACGAGATGATCCGGGGCTACTGGAAATATCGCAAGAACCTCCCCGAGACCCCGCCTTTGCATTTCGAGCAACTCCCGCGCGTCACAGTTCAGTTACCGCTATACAACGAGCGCTACGTAGTCGAGCGGCTGATCGAGGAATCCGTCAAGATCGAATATCCACGCGAATTGCTCCAGATCCAGGTTCTGGACGATTCCACCGACGACACACACGCCTTCACCGAACGCTTGGTATGCGAGTATCGCGCCGCGGGATTTCCTATCGAGTACATTCATCGCGCCAATCGCCAGGGCTACAAAGCGGGCGCGCTTCAGAACGGATTGAAAACCGCCACCGGCGAGATTGTCGCGATTTTCGACGCCGACTTCGTGCCTCCCGTGGATTTCCTCCAGCGCACGGTGCATTACTTCGCGGATGCCAAGGTCGGCATGGTGCAAACGCGCTGGTCGTACCTGAACCGGCACTATAACGTCCTGACCGAAGTCCAGGCGATGCTGCTCGACGGGCACTTCGTCTTGGAGCACGTGGCCCGCTGCGGAAACGGCCTGTTTTTCAATTTCAACGGCACCGCCGGAATTTTGCGGCGCTCCATGATCGACGACGCCGGCGGCTGGCAGCACGATACCCTCACCGAAGATTCCGACCTGAGCTATCGCGCACAGCTCAAAGGCTGGAAGTTCATGTATTGCCCCGAAATCGAGTGCCCGTCGGAACTCCCGGTGGAGACCTATGGATTCCAGGTTCAGCAGTCGCGCTGGGCCAAGGGCCTGACCCAGGTGGCGATGAAACTGCTGCCCACCATCCTGCGCGCGAAGCTTCCCTGGCGCGTCAAGCTCGAAGCGATATTCCATCTCACTCCAAACATTTCCTATCCAATGATGATCGCGGTCAGCGCACTGATGCTGCCCGTGATGATCGTGCGCTTCTACATGGGCTGGTTCCAGATGCTGATGATCGATCTGCCATTGATCGCGGCGTCCTTCTGGTCGATCTCGGCATTTTACGTAATCGCGCACCGCGAGCTTTTTCCGAAAAACTGGAAGCGCTGCCTGTTGTTCCTTCCCGCGCTCATGGCCGCAGGAGTGGCGCTGACCATCATCAACTCGCGAGCTGTCATCGAAGCGCTGATCGGCTACCAGACCGGATTCGCCCGCACGCCCAAGTACGCGATCGGCGATAAGCATAACGTTCCGCTGGAGAATATCCAGTATCGCCGCCGCAGCGGATGGCTCCCCTACGCCGAACTCGCCGCCGGCGGTTTCTTTCTGTGGATGGTGATCTTCGCTATCGAATCCTACAATTTTCTGGCGATCCCGTTCCTGATGTTGTTCGTCGGCGGATATTTCTGGGCCGGTGGCACAACACTCTGGCAGGAATACCAGGGCAAGCTTCAATGGGAACGCCAGCGCGAGCTGGCCGACGCGCCCGACTAAGGCCTGCGAATCAGAATCGTCGACGGATTCGATCTAGCGCCGCCATGCTCAATCACGATTTCGATTTGGGCGGGGCAGTTCGCGGCTCGAAAGCGAGTGTTGACCTGCCCGGCTCCCGCGGCGTCCGGCAGAGAAACAAAATCGACCGGGAGCCGTGACGATCCGCAATAAACGCGCACGTTGTTCCGGTCACAGTTTGCGGCAAGGCCAAGAACCCACAGCGTGACGTAGCCCCATTGGTCATCGGCGTGAAGGATGGCTTCCCCCCGCACCCCGGACTTTGCGTCGCACGCGGCCACGATTTCGATTCGCTCGGTTTTGAACTCTACGTCGACGGCGATGCGGCACGGATTGCTGAAATCGGAACGAACCGTACGCAACTGAACGTTGTGCCAACCCGGCTGCAGTCCGGGAGGAAGAAAAACGTTGGCATGCCATTCCTTCTCCCCGTGCGCCTCCAGCGTAAGGGCCCGCGTTCCAAAACCGCCGATTTCGGGGCGCAAGTCCTCCCGGCGCAGATCCTTCTCGTCACTGGTGAACCACAGCGTGACAAACTCCTCTTTTTTGGAACTGAAGTTGATCCCGTTGTCGCCCCATCTTCCGCTAAATGCCGCGCCCAGCACCGGGGGGGTAGTGGATGCGATTTGTCTCGGCTCCCAATGGCGGTAGCACGCCACACGCGCGTGCCGATGCTTCACGTTCAGCAACTCCACTCGCGCGAATCCAGCCGAGCGGCACAGCGCCATCAGGCATTCCAGCGTCGGACCCACCCAATTGTCGACCTGATTGGAAAGCTCCGTGGTCTCGTAGAACTCCATCCACGGAATCGGCGAACCGCCTTCGCCTCGATAATCGTCATCGACAATGAAAGAGTCGACGATCGCCACATCCTTGGTCAGCGCGCAGACCGATTCGAGCGCCAGCAGCGGATGTCTTAGGTGATACAAAACGCCGAGGAAGAAGACATAGTCGAACGGTTCGAAGCCCTTGCCGCGAAGCTCGTAGACCTCGGCGACTCCGTACTTCACCTTGGATCCGAGCTCGCGGCGGGCGTAACGGAAATTTTCCTGCTCGACGTTATCGACCGCGACGACTTCCGCGCCGCGCCGCTCGGCTTCGAAGGCGAACCATCCGTCCCACGTGCCGATGTCCAGCACGCGTTTCCCGTTCAGGTCCCGCGGCAAAGGGAATTCTGCGAAGCGTTCCCGCAGCTCCTCTATCCCGATAAAGCCATTGATGACGCGCCCATCGGGCAAGTCGATGCTGTGATACCAGCCCGTAGCGCGCAACTCTTCGCTAAAATCCTCACTGCGGCGCTTTTCGAGAATTGGATGCTGAGACTCTTCGGGGGCCAATGGAAACTCCGGTGACAAATACTATTTCTCTAGCAGAAAATTCCCGACGAACAACGCGTCGATTCCCGAGGAATAGAAACTTCGCACGGCATCGCGCGGCGTCGAGACCAGCGGATCGCCGAACAGATTGAAGCTGGTGTTATACAACACTGGCAGCCCAGTCGCCTTGCCCGCTTCGTGCAACAGCCGGTGATAGAGCGGGTTGTCCGCTTCGGAAACAGTGTGAACGCGCACCAGTTCTTCGCCGAGAATCGCCGATTCGAACGTCTTGCGATGCGCGGGACGCACACGGCCCACCGTCGCCAGGTGGCGTGCATTCGGGCCGGTTTCGAAATACTCGGATGCAACCTCGACCGGCACCGACGCTGCGAATTTTCGGAACGGCTCGCGATGCTTGATGAAGACGTTCAGATTCTCCGTGGAATAGGGATCGAGCGGAGAAGCGAGAATGCTCCGGTTCCCCAATGCGCGCGGTCCGAACTCCATCCGGCCATGCATCCACGCCACAATCTTGTGGTCGCCGAGCATGCGCACGGCGGTCGCGAGCAAATCGTCGGTGGATCGCAAATACTTAAAGCGCAGTTTGCAATTTTCCAGGACCTGTTTGATTTCTTCGGCGCCGTAGCTCGGCCCCAGCAGCAGCGATCCGGCGTCGGTTCGCCGCGTATGCCGCCGCACCTGATGCCACACATGATAGACCGCGCCCAGCGCGGTTCCCGCGTTCCCGGCGGCGGCTTGCGCGAACACATTTTTCCAGCGGCTGGACCGCTCCAGGTACGCGACCAGCAGAGCGTTGTAAAACAATCCGCCGGCGACGCACAGATTCTCGCCCTCGCCCGCCAGTTTCAGAACGGTTTCTTCGATGGTCTTCTGCAATCCTCGGGCGAGCGCCGCCTGCGAGTGGCGGCCGTGTGGAAATTTCACTCCAAACGATCCGCTCGCATCGAAAAAGGACGGATCGAGCCGCGCCGCATCCGATAGAATCTCGCGAAACAAGGGAGCGGCGCTTTCGTCGCCCGAGGTTGAAAGCCACTGTACCTTGTGCTCGTCTACTCCCGGGCGGTATCCCAGTAATTGCGTCACCGCGCGATACAGCCGGCCGAGCGAATCGGGATAATACCATTCGCGATCGAGCTGGATTTGCGTCCCGCTGGCATGCCAGCGTGCTCCGCAGCGGAAATCGCCCGCGTGATCGAGCGTCAACACCGTGGCTTCTTCAAACGGCGACGCGAAAAACGCGGAAGCAGCATGAGCCTGGTGATGTTCGACGACGATAATTTCACTCTTCGGAAACTGATCGCGCAGCGCCAGATGAAACTCCGATTCCGGACCGCGCGCGAACGGTCGCGCGATTGCGACGCAGTCCACGTTGTCGCGCGTCGCGTCCGCCAGCCGCAAACACTCCGCGATCGACGCCTGTGGGATCGTGCCAGGAGCAGATCCGCGCGTGAGCTTGGCCTCTTCAATGGCCGCGCGTAATTCGCCGTTCTTGAGAACAGCGCAGGCCGCGTCGCCAAGAAGGCCGCCTAGTCCGAGAATCACCATTCACGTTCATCCACGTTCATTAACGGCCCTTTGCTTCGATCTTCGCCCACGTATCTTTCAGTCCAACCGTTCTGTTGAAAACCAGCCCCGGATCCGGATCGACACAAAAATATCCCAGACGCTCGAACTGGTATCGCGATCCAGCCGTCGCACCCGCCAGGCTGGGCTCGACCTTCGCGTTGCGCACCACCTCGAGCGAGTTCGGATTCAGATTGTCGGTGAAATCGCCGCCCTCGGGAACGTCGTTCGGATCTTCTTTGGTAAACAGCGTCTCGTACAACCGGACTTCCCCGTCGATCGCATGCGCCGCGGACACCCAGTGAATTGTAGATTTTACTTTGCGGCCATCAGGAGCGTTCCCGCCGCGGGTCGCCGGATCATAGGTGCAGTGAAGCTCGATGACTTCGCCTTTGTCGTTCTTCACAACGCCCGTGCACGTGATGAAATATGCATATCTTAAGCGCACTTCGCGGCCCGGCGAGAGCCGGAAAAACTGCTTCGGCGGATCTTCGCGAAAATCGTCGTGTTCGATATACAGCTCGCGCGAAAACGGAACCTGACGCGTCCCCGCCGAGGGATCTTCGGGATTGTTCACCGCCTCCATGTGCTCGACTTGACCCTCGGGATAGTTGTCGATGATCACTTTGACCGGACGCAGAACAGCGCTGACGCGCCGCGATGTCCGGTTCAGATCGTCGCGCACGAAATACTCCAGCAGAGAAAGCTCAGTGCTGCCGTTGGTCTTGGAAACGCCGATACGCCCGCAGAAATTGCGGAGGGCTTCGGGCGTATAGCCGCGCCGCCGCATTCCCGATATGGTCGGCATCCGCGGATCGTCCCAGCCGCTCACGAATCCCTTTTGCACCAGTAGGAGCAGCTTTCGCTTGCTCAGCAACGTATAAGTGAGATTCAGCCGGTCGAACTCAATTTGCTGCGGATGATAAATGGCGAGATGTTCGACATACCAGTCGTACAGTGGACGATGATCCTCGAATTCCAAAGTGCAAATGGAGTGCGTGATCTGCTCGATGGAATCGGATTGCCCGTGCGCGAAGTCGTACATCGGATAAATGCACCAGGCATCTCCAGTGCGATGATGCGCTGCATGGAGGATGCGGTACATCACCGGATCGCGCAAATTGAGATTCGGTGACGCCATGTCGATTTTCGCGCGCAGCGTCCGCGACCCGTCGGGAAATTCGCCGGCTTTCATGCGTCCGAACAAATCCAGATTTTCTTCGACCGATCGGTTCCGGTAGGGGCTATCCTGGCCCGGCTCAGTCAGGGTTCCGCGCGTTTTGCGAATCTCGTCCGCTGACAAATCGCAGACGTATGCCTGCCCCGACTTGATTAACCGCACGGCCCATTCGTAGAGCTGACCGAAGTAGTCGGAAGCGTAATAAATCCCGGCCCACTCGCCTCCCAACCACTTCACGTCTTCGATGATCGAATCGACGTACTCCACTTCTTCCTTCGATGGATTGGTGTCATCGAAGCGCAGATTGCATTGGCCGCCGAACTCCTGAGCGAGCCCAAAATTCAAACTGATCGACTTGGCGTGGCCGACGTGCAGATATCCGTTCGGCTCCGGTGGAAACCGCGTATGCACGCGCCCGCCGTACTTGTTGGTCTTCAGATCTTCGACGATCCGGTCGCGGATGAAATTGGATGGAGCGGCGTCCGTCTCAGGCTTAGCAGGATTCATATGAGCTCAATTGCCTTGCCGATTCTGTGGAGCGACGTTTCGCGCCCCAGCACCACCAACGTTTCAAACAACGGCGGCGCCACTTTGCGTCCGCACACCGCGACGCGAATCGGTTGGAACATCTGGCCGGTCTTGATTTTCAGTTTTTCGGCGCCGGCCCGAAGAGCTGCGTCCAATCCGTCGTGGTTCCATTCGGCGTGGACTAAAATCTCACGCGCCTCTTCCAGGACTTTTCTTGCGAGCGCGAGGTCACCTTTCTGCGGAATCAGCTCGGCTGGATCGTAGGGAGCAAGCTCGTCAACAAAGAAAAAATCGGCGACGCTAGCAACGTCGCGCAACAACTTAATCCGCTCCTGAATCAGCGGCGTGATCTGCAGCAGCTTGTCCTGTTTCGGCGCGAACGGAGCCAGTTGTTTGGCGAGTTCCTCCACCGGCATGGTTCGGATATGTTCCGCATTCAGCCACACGGCTTTCGGGTCGAACGGATCGTCGTCGCTGAAATTGATGGTGGCATTGGAGCGATTCACGCCTTCGAGCGTAAACGCGTCTGTCAGTTCCGCGCGCGACATCACTTCCCGGTCGTTCTTGGGCGACCATCCCAGCAGCACCACGAAATTCACGAACGCATGCGGCAAAAATCCGGCGTCGCGATACGTGGTCACGCTCACCACCGGCCCGTGCTTGCGTTTCGAAAGCTTGGAGCCATCCGGAGCGATCAGCAGCGGCAGATGCGCGAATTTCGGTGGCTGAACGCCCAGCGCCTCGAAAATCAGTACATGCTTGAACGTGTTGGTCAGATGATCCTGTCCGCGGACGATGTGGCTGATGCACAGATCCGCATCATCCGCGCACGACGCCATGTGATACGTCGGAACACCCGACGAGCGTAGCAGCGCGAAATCCTCAATGTCGGCCGTCGCTTTGGATTGCGAGCCATAAACCAGATCCTCGAATTCAACCGACGTGCGCGTCTCGCGTGGGACGCGGAACCGTACAACGAAGGGCTCACCCGCGGCTGCGCGCCGATCACTCTCCGCGTTGGAAAGCTCGCGCATCCCCGGGTTGAACAGCCACGGTCCTCCGCTGTGCGCTTTCTCCTCCGTGTCTTCAGTCGTCGCGGGCGTAAAGTCGCGATACGCCAAATCCTTCGCGAGAAGTTCGTTCGCCATCCGGCGATGCAGGTCGCCGCGGTCGGATTGCCGGTAAAACTCGTCCCAGTTCAGGTCCAGCCATTTCAACCCGTCGAAAATCGAATCAAGGGAAGTTTGCGTGTTGCGTTCGACATCGGTATCGTCGATCCGCAGGATCATGGTGCCGTGGTTGTGGCGTGCGTACAGCCAGTTGAAAATAAACGTCCTGGCGCTGCCTATGTGGAGGTACCCCGTGGGCGAGGGGGCGAATCGGACTCGAAGCATTAAACCTTCAGGATATCAGCAGCCAGCAAGTTAACAGATGGCCGCGCGAACTGCAGCTAGCGGAGCGTTTTTATCGAACGTCACGCCGTTCGCGTCCCGCCGCACGCCGAGCTGATTCCACAGATCCGCCAGATTCACCGCCATCGGCTTCTCACCCATCTGCGCGTAGACGTCCATCAGGGATTTGGTGCCCGTCGCCTTATCGCCGATTTCGAAAGCGCGCTGCACTGGCCAGTCTTGATCGATGGTCCCCCCGGCGCGATTGATTCCGCGTATCGCGTGCTCCAGTCCCTTGGCGTTATGTGTTCGTTTTCGGATTTCGATGTCCGCCATCAGACAGAAAAGTGCGCCACCCCAATACGTGCGCCCCCAGCTATGCGTCCGGTCGAGACCCTGATCTGCGGACTCAGGCAGTCCCTGCCACATGTCGCGAACCAGGTCACCCCAAACCTGCTCAGGATGGAGCCAGCCGATCTTGGCGCGCGCAATTGGCTCAATGTAAGTGGCGCTGCCTTCCTCAATCCAATGATGCTCTTCGGGAACGTTTGGAAAACCGAAGTGCACCATCTCGTGGGTGAGCATCCAATCTTCCTTGAGATCCGCGGGGGTGGCATGCTGACCTACGGAAATGCGAGTATGTGCGCCACCTTCGCCGAAAGTTCGCCCATTGGTTACTCCGCGGCCGCGTCGTCCCTGTGCGATGTGGATGGCTGCGTGAGCGACTGGGAATTTCCCATAATATGCTGACACGGAACGCGCAGCCATATTAACCCAATCCATTAGACCGTCTGGGGAAATGTCGAACTCGCCACTGATGGTGACGTCGATCTCCGCCCCGCCCACTTTAAGCGCAACGGGATCCTGCCCGCGGAGTAACGGGGCGCCCAGCAGTAATTTAGAGAAAGACCGGCGGTTCACGCGACCTCATGCTAGCACGTCAGGGTCCCAAATCGTTAAAAATCTTTAAGCTGCGTCTTCGATCCGAAACGATCTGGTGTACGTAACATCTATCGAAGGTCGAACGAAATCGTGTATGATGGCGAAGCATCGAATCGGCGCCGGTTTTCGAATAAATCGCGTTGCCGGGTGCGATCACGTTCGAGCAGTCTGAAATCCCGACACAAGGAGAAATCACACATGAAAGTTTCCAAGAACTCACTGGTTCTCGCAGCGGCATTCACCGGTTTGCTTACCGGCACCACCACCCGGCTAATGGCGGATGACGCGCCGGCAAAGAAGGAAAGCAAGAAGTCCACAGAGAAGGCCGTTGAAAAGCACGCTTGCGCCGGCAAGAATTCCTGCAAGGGCAAGGGCGGTTGCAAGACCAGCGACAACGGTTGCAAAGCCAAGAATTCCTGCAAAGGCAAGGGCGGCTGCGCTACCGACGGTTCCAAGAAGTAGTTTTTCAGGATATATCAGGGGTCAGGATGAGGTCCTGGCCCCTGTTCTTTTTATGCCCGCAAATCGATTCAACGGATTCACGGACTATGGGATCGGCATTGGTCTGCGCATTCCGCACTACGATCATATTTTGGAACGCAAACCCGTAGTCGACTGGTTCGAGATCATCTCCGAGAATTACATGGTCGACGGCGGCCGCCCGTTGATGATCCTGGATCAGATCCTGGAGCAATATCGCGTCGTCCAGCATGGCGTTTCGATGTACTTCGGGTCCGCCGAAAAACTCAATCGCGATCATCTCCGGCGTCTGAAGCAAGTAGTGAAGCGAACCAAGACTCCGTGGCTTTCCGATCATTTGTGCTGGGGCAGCGTCGACGGGACCTATAGTCACGATCTTCTCCCGATGCCCTACACGTTCGAAGCCGCGAAAATCACGGCGCGCAAAGTGCGTGAAGCTCGCGATTTTCTGGAAGTGCCCATCGCTGTCGAAAATGTGTCGAGCTACGCCGAGTTCCACATTTCCGAGATGACCGAATGGGAGTTCCTCAATGAAGTGGTCGAGCGCGCCGATTGCGGCATCCTGCTGGATGTCAACAATATCTACGTCTCGTCGCGCAACCACAGCTTCAATCCCTACGACTATCTGAACAGCGTACCCGTGGAGCGCGTTGCCCAGATCCACATTGCCGGTCATTCGAAATTTCAGAAATACATTCTGGACACGCACGATCATCCGGTGATCGATCCGGTTTGGAAACTCTACGACCACGCAATCCAGCGCGTCGGCGTGACGGCGACGCTGCTGGAGTGGGACGACCACATTCCCTCGTTCGATGAAGTTCACCGGGAAGCGCTGAAGGCCGAGAAATATCTTACAGTGGCTGTATGAAGCGGCTCGCCGTATGAAGTTGGTTGAGCTCCAGCGGAAATTCGCAGCGGACTTGATGCGTCCGCTGGGCCGCGGCGATGCGATCTCCCCCAAAACCAAAGCCAGATATATCAAACCGAACACGCGGCTCAGCGCGGCGGAGCGTCTGGAGATCTACAGCCGCAGTTACTGGTACCGGCTGATCGATTCGATGTACGAGGATTTTCCCGGCCTTCGGGCCATCGTCGGCCCGCGCGCCTTCGATAAATTAGTGCGCGCCTATCTCGCCGATTGTCCTTCGCGATCGTTCACGCTGCGCGACCTGGGATCGCAACTGGAATCGTGGTTGGGCAAACATAAATCGCTGCCTGGGAATAAAGCCGTCGTGGCGCTGGATATGGTCGCTTTGGAATGGGCGCATATCGAAGCATGGGACGGCAAGGAAGAGAAAATTCTCGGGCCCGAGGATTTGCTGGAGCTAGGCCCGAACCTGCGCATCGGCCTGCAGCCTTATGTCGGATTGCTGGACTTAAAGTATCCCGTGGACGACTTGAGAATCCGCGCCAGCGCGAACCAGGAACGGCACGAAGTGGCCAGCAACGCCGTGACCAAGCCCAAGGCGCGCCGGACGCTCGCCGCCGGCCGCTTGAAGCCGCAACAGATTTTTCTGGCAGTCCATCGGATGGACCATTCGATTTACTACCGGCGCCTGGCGCGCGATGAGTTTCGCATCCTCCAAGCCCTGCGCGAGGGCAAGACGATCGGCAGAGCTTTAGCGAAGTGCGTCAAGGACAGCTCGCTTTCGCCGGCCGAGCTGAGCAAGAATCTCGAAAAGTGGTTCGCCGCCTGGGCAGAGTTGGGATGGCTCTGCCGCGTATGAAAGCGCTGATCGAAAGACTGTACGGGCTGTTGATTCGTGTGGCGTCCAGCCTTCAGTCGCCGTTTCTGCTGTTCGTGCGCGTGTATTGGGGTTGGCAATTCCATCACAACGGCGCGGGCAAGCTTCACGACATCGGAAGAGTGACCAGCTACTTCACAGAACTGGGAATTCCCGCGCCTGCGCTCAACGCGTATTTTGTGTCGGGACTGGAATTTGCGGGCGGGTTCCTGTTGCTGATCGGCCTCGCGTCACGGCCGGTAGCGCTGATGCTCGCGATCGACATGATCGTCGCGTATATCACCGCGGATCGCGAGGCGCTCTTTTCGATCTTCTCCGATCCGGATAAGTTCACCGCCGCCACGCCTTACACGCATCTGTTCGCGTCGCTGATGATTCTGATCTTCGGGCCGGGTTTGTTTTCGATCGACGCGCTGCTTTCGCGCCGGATGAAAAAGAGCTGATGCTCGTTCGCGAACTGAAGACGCGCCCGAAAAACTGGTCTGAGTCCACCCGGCAAGTCCGACGCTGGACGCTGCCGTTTTATGCGCTTGAATGGGTGTTGCAATGGGTCGCCTACGGTCTGAGCCGGTGGGCGTTTCTCGAAGTGCTCGAATACGCCAGCAGTTTTTCGGTGCTGGTGGCCGTGGTGTTTTACTATTCGGAATCCGGCGACCGGAAAAAGCAGAAACACTACCAGGCCTGGCAGGTGATCAACACAGCGCAAGGCAAGGGCGGCAGCGGCGGCCGCATTGAAGCGTTGCAGGAACTGAACGTCGATCACGAGCCGCTGGTCGGTGTCGATGCCTCCGGCGCATTCCTGCAAGGCGTCCGTTTGCACGGAGCCAACCTGCTACGCTGCGATCTGTCGTCGTCGGATCTGCGCTTGAGCGATCTTTCGGGAGCGAATCTGGAATATGCGGAACTGGTCTCCGCCAATTTTCGCGGCGCCAATCTGCGGAAGACGATCTTCAAGGACGCTGATCTGCACGACGCCGATCTGGTGGGGGCCGATCTCAGTGAAGCGGATTTTAGTGGAGCGAATCTCGAACGCGTCGACTTGCGAAACACGGATCTCAGCCGGGTTCGTTTCGCCAAAGCCGCTGCAATAAGAGGAGCGAACATCTACGGCGTTCGCAATGCTCCTGGAGGCTTTATGGCTTGGGCGCTCGCGCATGGAGCGATTTCAAATGGGGCGGGTTTATAGCCGGCGCAAGTGAGGGCGGACTTTAAGTCCGCCGCAGGCTCCAAGCCTGCCCCACAATTGGAATATGGACCTCGCGGGATGGAACGATCGTCATCGCACTTCCGTTCCTAATTTCACACCCGACTCGCTCCTGGTGAGCGCAGCTCAGAACCTGCCGCCCGGCCGAGCGCTGGACCTCGCTTGCGGTGCGGGCCGGAACGCGCTGTGGCTCGCAGAACGCGGGTGGGGCGTAACCGCGGTCGACGGGTCTCCAGCCGCGATCGACATTCTCCGCGGCGAAGCTGCGCGGCGCAACCTCACCGTTGATTCGCGCATTGCCGATCTCGAACGCGGCGAGTACACTATCGAGCCGCGATCCTGGGATCTCGTCGCCATGTGCCGCTACCTCCAGCGCGATCTGCTCGAGACCGCCAAGTCCGGAGTCGTGCCAGGCGGGCTAGTCATCGCAATCGTGCTGGTGGTAGACCGGGAACGCACCAAGTACCGCCTGAACCCAGGCGAGCTGCTCCACTACTTTGAAGGCTGGGAGATTCTTCAATTCAATGAAGCCACAGCGTCCGAACACGGGCCCCTCGCTGAAATCGTCGCGCGGCGGCCGAATCCGTAGTACGTAAGTACGTCAGGCGATACCGCAGCCCAAATAAGCGCTCTTACCAATTGGGATTGCACTTTGACCGCTCTAAAATGAAAACATCAGACGAGGGATTGTGCTGTCCATGCAATTATCCAGAACGGGGAAGTCGCAGTACTCGGAAACCGAGGCGGCCGAGGAGCTTGGTGTTTCCGTGGACCAGCTTCGCTCCATGATCCGCAGCCATGTGGTGGATCGCGATGAGGATCTGACCAACGTCCCTGTCACGACGTTCCAGCCTTCGGATCTGCTGGTGCTCAGGCTTCTCAGCGGGATGACGGAGTCCCGTGCCGGGCGCTCGAATCCCACGCAAGAGGATTAAGCAGAGTTTTCGGCCGCCGGCCTTCCAGCGCATCCACCACATTTTCCACAGCAATCATCGACATGCCGCGCCGCGTGTCCACGGATGCCGACGCGATGTGCGGCGCCAGCACGGCGGTTTCGCACTTCAGTAGATCCGGGAGAACTTGAGGCTCGCGCTCGAAAACGTCGATTCCGGCGCCGCCGATCCATTTTTCACGAAGAGCGCGCGCGAGCGCCGCTTCGTCGACGACGGGACCGCGCGAAGTGTTGATCAGAATCGCCGTCGTCTTCATCATGCGTAGCTCGGCTTCTCCGATGTAATGACGCGTTGTCTCGGTAAGAGGAACGTGCAGGCTGATGAAATCCGAATCGCGGAGCGCCTGCTCTTTCGATACGAACTCGGCGTCGACGGGAACCGGGGCGGCGTCGTGATACAAGATGCGCATCGAGAATCCCGAACCGCGGCGAGCCATCGCCTGTCCGATCCGGCCCATGCCCAGAATCCCGAGCGTGCGATGATGCACGTCTTGTCCAACCAGCATATCGATGGTCCAGCGATTCCACTTTCCGGAGTGAAGGAATTGGTGCGCCTCCACCACGCGGCGCGCGGCGGCCATCAGCAATGCGAACGCGAAGTCCGCGGTGGTATCGGTTAACACGTCGGGAGTGTTCGTGACCAGGATGCCTCGCTCCGTCGCGGCGGGGACATCGATGTTGTCGAATCCGACGGCGACGTTCGCAATGATCTGCACGTCCACCTGCGCGAGCACATCGCGCGTGAACTTATCGACCAACTGGCTGACGATGGCCTGTTTTCCCTTCGCCCGCGCCAGCAGGTCGGCGGGCGAGAGAATGTCGTCGGTTGGATTGTAATCGACTTCCGCGTGCTGCTTCAGGAATTCGATCGCTTCGGGGTAAATTCGGCGGGTAACCAGAACGGATGGCTGCATTGTTAGAATCATACTTCCTGCGGGGACCAGCAAAGGAGAACTCAATTGGCACAACTTGGATTTCTGGGATTGGGAATCATGGGCTACAGCATGGCTCGGCACCTGGTGAAGAGCGGCCATGAAGTCGCGCTGTGGTCGAATACGGCGGAAAAAGCGAAGGAACTGATCAAAGAGGGCAAGGCGACGGCGTGCGCCACGCCCAAGGAAGTCGCTTCGCGAGCGGATTTCATTTTTTATTGCGTTGGCGACAGCGAGATGGCTCGCGCAATCACTACCGGTCCATCGGGGCTGATCGAGGGCGTGCGCCGCAATGCCGTAATCGCGGATTGCAGCACGATCGCTCCATCGGCCAGTAAAGAGATCGGTGCGGCATTTTCATCCAAGGGTGCGCATTTCCTGGACGCACCTTGCACCGGGTCGAGACCCGGAGCCGAAGGCGCGACGCTCACCTTCATGATCGGCGGCGATCAAAGCGCTTACGAGAAAGCCAAGCCTTACTTCGACATCATGGGCAAAGTTTTCTACTACTGCGGCGCCGCAGGTCAGGGATTGCAAGCGAAGCTGACGCAGAACCTGATCCTGGCGAACATCATGCAAGCGTTCGCCGAGGGCATGGTGCTTGCGACCAAGGGAGGCATCGCGCCGGAGTTGATGCTCGACATTCTGAACAACAGCGCCGCTAAAAGCGGCCTGATCTCGTTCAAAGCGCCGTATATTCTGGCGCGCGATTTCCGCACGAACTTCGCCACGAAGTGGATGGCCAAGGATATCGGGCTGGCGCTCGAATCCGCTAAAGCTATGGATGTGCCGCTCCCGGCGACGGCGCTTACCGAACAGATGCTGCGGGCCGCGATTGCTCGCGGATTCGGGGAAGACGACTTCTGTTCGACAATCCGGGTTTTGGAAGAATGGGCTGGAGTCGTGGTAAAAAAGTAGCGGTATTAGGGATTTTCTTATCACCTCACGACCAGCAGGTCGAATGTTAAAGCACCACCTTGAAGTGAGGTATCGCTGTTATCTGATTGAAAGAAATCCACTACGATGGATGGGCCTCAGGTGGTAAAAGAATTTTAAGATTCATCTACAAAAAACTGTTGCAATCCGTCGGACAGTATACTAATATTGGAATCAAGCCGGGGAGGCAACTCCCACCAAAGCGAGACTAACCTCATTAAAGACCCCTGAAGCAAACCTCCCCGGCGCCCCTTTCTTGGGGCCAGTTTTAGAGGATTCAGGCGGTGAAGTTAGAACCCTTGCAATGTTATGATCGAGAGCGAGTGACCCCTCTCACGTTACTTGGCTCCACTGGATCCATCGGTAGCAGCACACTTGACGTGGTTCGTCGTTGGCCTGACCGGTTTGCGATCTACGCACTGGTCGCCGGCCGAAATGTAGCGCTGCTGGCCGATCAGATCGCCGAATTCCATCCAAAAGTCGCGGTTGTGGCCGACGATCATTCCCTGAACGAACTGCGTACTCTGCTGAAAACACGTGGGATCAAAGCTCCTGAGCTGAGTGCTGGACCTGCGGGGCGCGTCGCGGCTTCAACGGCTTCAGAAGCCGGATTCGTCATGTCGGCCATCGTCGGAGTCGAAGGACTGGAAGCCACTTACGAAGCGGTCCGGTTGGCAAAGCGAGTTGGGCTGGCTAACAAAGAGGTCCTGGTCGCGAGCGGACGCCTGGTGATTCAAGCGATGCGAGCATCGGGCGCCGAGCTGATCCCCGTGGATAGCGAGCACAACGGAGCCCACCAATGCATGCGGGCTGGACGGCGTGACGAAGTCGCCAAGCTGATCCTGACGGCTTCGGGCGGGCCGTTTCGCGAAACACCGGCATCCGAGCTGGAACGCGTGACGCCCAAACAGGCCCTGAATCATCCAACCTGGCAGATGGGGCAGCGCATCACGATCGATTCGGCGACGCTCATGAACAAAGGCTTCGAAGTGATCGAGGCATGTTGGTTGTTCGATCTTCCGCCGAAAGACATTGAAGTGGTGGTTCATCCGCAATCCAAAGTGCATGCCATGGTGGAGTACACTGATGGCAGCGTGGTCGCGCAAGTGTCAGCCACAGACATGCGGATGCCCATCCAGTACGCTCTGACCTATCCGGAGCGGGCGTCGGCTCCGGTGCCGCGCCTGGACTGGTCGCAAGCGGCGCGATGGACCTTCGATCCTCCCGATTACAAGAAATTTCCGTTGTTAAAGTTGGCCTATGCGGCGCAGGAAGCCGGCGGGTCGGCCACAGTGACGCTCAATGCCGCCGATGAGATCGCGGTGGAAGCGTTCTTGGCCGGGCGGATCTCTTTTCCAGCCATCGCTGAGACAATCGAGGAGACACTGCAACGCTTTCCAAGCCGGGAGCCGCGTTCGGTGCATGAAGTGCTTGACATTGATCGCCAGTCGCGGGAGGCGGCACGAAAGGTAATTGAGACGCGCGGGGCAACCGAAGCGGCGGTACGTGCGTAGAAGATAAGTATATGGTTTTTCTCCAGAATATCTGGTGGTACCTGGTTTTGATCGGAGTGATGATTCTGCTCCACGAACTGGGCCACTTTGTCGCGGCGCGGATGTTTGACGTCAAAGTGGAGACGTTCAGTTTCGGTTTTGGGCCGAGGCTGTTTGGCTTCCGCCATGGGGATACGGATTTCCGTTTCTCGCTGTTGCCGATTCTGGGCGGTTACGTGAAGATGGCGGGCGATCAGCCCGGCGAAGAGGCCAATCAGGATCCACGAAGCCTGATGGCGAAGCCGCGCTGGCAACGCCTGATCATCACTTTTGCCGGTCCCGCGATCAACGTAATCCTGGCAGTAGTTCTGATGACCGGGTTGTTCATGGAGCATTATCCGAAGATTCCGACGCCGCACGATCCGCTGGTCGGCTACCTGCTTCCGGACGGCGGGGCGGCGAAAGCCGGCATACATTCGGGCGACCGGGTGGTGCAGATCGACGATGTGGTTGATCCGACCTGGGAAGACATCGCCATCAAAGAGATCTCCAACGCGCGTCGGGCTCTAGACGTCTGGGTGATCCGTAATGGGGAAAGAGTGCACCTGTCCGTGACGCCTACTCTGGACGAAAAAGACGGCATCGGCCGTCTGGGCTGGACGCAAGAGAGCGAAGTAGAGATCGGGAGTATTTCCCCGGGCATGGCTGCACAGCAGGCGGGATTGCAGCGCGGCGACATTCTGGTCAGCGCCAACGGCTTGCCACTGCGTTCGATTTCCAAACTGCACGAAATCGAAAAAGAAACCGACGGACGTCCGCTCGACCTGGCTTATTCCCGCAACGGCGTGGAGCATCGTGTGACCGTTACACCCGTCAAAGGCGATCCGGACCACACCGGTCAGGAACGCTGGGTGATCGGCCTGACCGTCCAGTCACGCGTCGAGATCGTCAAGCTTCCGTTCGGTCAAGCCTTTACAGAAGCGGTCCGCGAAAACCTTCGCAGCGCGAAATTGATCTTCCAGTTCCTGGATAACATGGTATTGCGGCGTATGTCGCCGAAGTCTATCGTCGGACCGGTAGGAATCGCCCAGATGTCAGGCGAAGCGGCCCGCGAAGGCGCCGCCACGTTCATCGGCCTGATGGCCGCAGTCAGCTTGAACCTGGCGATCTTCAATCTGTTACCGATCCCGATTCTGGACGGCGGCGTGATCCTGATGTTGTTGATCGAAATGCTGCTGCGCCGCGATGTCGACCTGAAGGTAAAGGAAGCGATCGTGAAGGTCGGGTTCGTGTTCCTGATGGTTGTGGTGGTGTTTGTGATCTACAACGACATTTCCAAGATGCTGCCGGGGTAACCACATGGACCGAATCGAGGTAAATCCCGAAATCTGCGCGGGTAAGCCTGTGATCCGCGGCACGCGCATCATGGTGCGCAACATTTTAGGCATGGTAGCTGGTGGCTACACGGTCGAACATATTCTAGCGGCGTATCCTGACCTGAGCGCCGATGACGTTAGGGCCGCGCTCGAATACGCAGCCAGAGTGATTGACGAAGAACAGGTTATTTCGGGTTGAAGCTCTCCGTCGTTCTTGACCAGAACGTACCGCCCGCGATTCGCGACTATCTCCAGCTACAGCGCCCCGAATGGACGATCTGGCACGTTAGCGTGATCGGCATGAGCGGGGCTTCCGATCAGGCGATCTTCGAATGGGCGCAACATCGTAGCGCAATCGTGATCACGTTCGACGAAGACTTCGCGGACACACGTATGTACCCGATCGGAAGCCACGCAGGCGTGATTCGCCTACGGGTTTGGCCAACTACCATTGAGGTCGCCGAGGCCGCGCTCGCCCGGCTGCTGAGCGCCACCGATGACGCTGCTTTGCCGGGTAGCTTGATCATTGTCGACAACTTGAGAATTCGAATCAGGAGAGCCGCGCGGCACGGATAGCGCTCAACCGATCCGGTTCTCGACGGCGGCGTGATCCTGATGCTGTTGATCGAAATGCTGCTGCGCCGCGATGTCGACCTGAAGGTAAAGGAAGCGATCGTGAAGGTCGGGTTCGTGTTCCTGATGGTCGTGGTGGTGTTCGTGATTTATAACGACATCTCCAAGATGCTACCGGGCTAATGCCCCAGCAGACTCCCCAATTGATCCGTCGAGAGCCAGGGATGCTTGTTGCTCGCAGGCACTCCGTCGCTGACTAGACCTGTACCCTCGCACTCCGGCGGCGTTTCAAAAGGAACAGCCTCCATCCGGTAGCGATAATTCCCAAGGTCGCGCACCAAGAAATAGGTTTCTAGGGGGTCGGAGAATTCCCTCTCCCCAACCCTTGTGACACTCAACTCAACGAGCCAATTCCCCGCTTTAGCGCCACACGGTACGACGCCTAGATACCGCGCACCAATATAGTCACTATGCAGTTGGCCGTGCAGTTCCTTGAGCCCTGCGGCGGACCATGATTTAACCTCATCCCACGGCCGAGTCAGCCATTCTTCAACAAAATCCTGAGGTTGCAACGCGATCGGCTCTAATCGACGTGTGCCCTGTGCGAAATTGTATCGGTGAATGTGCGTGCGATTGTGAATTTCGACGTCAACGCTTGAATCGAGGAATTCTACGATTACCTCGTGTGGACTCACTACGAATTCCGGCCCGTCGTTCCCTAGCCAGAATCCGTGCCGATCGGATAAGAGCTGGCGAGTATCACCACGCGCGTTTACGCGAAAAATCGAATAGGACATTCCCATCCACGTCGAAGCGCACTGCACGGAATAATAGTGGACCAACAGTAGCCGTCGCGATTGGGCATCAGGCTCCGACACCTTCAGAGTCACCCCTGTGTATCCGAAGTCCTTCCCAGGATGATCCGTAAAGGTCCGTTGCCAATGCCCAGCGCGAAACAAATACATGTAAACTGCTTCATCGGACCCGCAATCCATGCTCGCGCTTGCGATGACGAACAAAGCATCGGGGAACTCCGGGAGCCATTTGAACTTAACGCCGGCATACCCCATGCCCGATCCTCCCGGCCCGTCATTTATGTCTGGCGGATGTTCCGGCAAGGCAAGCCGAGCCTCGTTCAGTTCGGCGTCCAGGGATGCTTCGAGGCTCTTTAGCGGCCCCGGTTGCGGCGTCTCGACGGTGCGCAAACGGGACTCGATCCAGTCGCGCAGCCTTATGTGCAGAACATCCAAGGCGCGGCCAGTCTCGCCCGTCTCGGGATCGCGCGAGTTCAGCGCCTTGACCCGACCTGCCTCCACTCTCAATTCCTCGAAGGGCGCTGGCTGCCCAACAAGCGCTGAAGCCACAACGAAAGTCAGAAGAGCGCTCTTCATTTCACTCGCGATTGTAGCGCGGCGAGTGCTATTCTGGCGGCATGATCCGCCGGGAAATCGATCTCGACGAAGAGAGCGACCAAATCCTTTCGGGACTTGCTCAAGACTACCAAGGTGATGCGGGCAAAGCGGCGGCCGATCTCTTGCACGTTCATAAGAGCGTTGAAGGGTTTGCCGACGAGTGCGAGGAAGCTCACAAGGATTCCCTACTCGCTCAAAGAGATCGCAGCGAACGCGGCTTTCTTGAAGGCCGCTTCGTGAATTGGGAGGAAGTTAAGGGCCGCAACGGTCTGTGATCGTTCTCTTTCCGAGTGTGCGGCCCACTCGGCCGGGTTCCTGAGCATCCAGCCGCGATCAGTACGCGAATACAACCACCGCTGGTGTCCGATAGACTTGTGACATGCGCATTCCGCTCGTCATCCTCAGTATTGCTTGTGTTTGTCACGCTGCTGATTCGCAATGGGAAGAGAAATTTCGCGCCATCCCTGTGCCGCAGAGTCTTCGGGATTACATGCAGCGCTTGTCGGCGCGGCCGCATCACGTCGGCTCGCCTTATGACAAAGATAATGCCGAGTGGATCGCTGAAAAACTGAAAAGCTGGGGTCTTGACGCGCGGATCGAGAATTTCGATGTACTCTTCCCGACACCCAAGGAGCGGGCGGTCGAAATGATCGAGCCGGTGAAGTTCACTGCCAAACTCGAAGAACCGGCCGTTGCCGCCGACCCGACCTCGAATCAGAAAAGCGAGCAGCTTCCCGTTTATCACGCCTATTCGATCGATGGCGAAGTGACCGCTCCGCTGGTGTATGTGAACTACGGGATTCCTTCGGACTACGAGGACTTGGCGCGGATGGGCATTTCGGTCAGCGGTGCGATCGTCATTGCGCGTTATGGAGCGTCGTGGCGTGGCATCAAGCCGAAGGTCGCCGCAGAGCATGGCGCGCTGGCTTGTATCGTCTACTCCGATCCCAAGGACGACGGTTACTACGTCAATGACGTTTTTCCCGATGGGCCGGAGCGTCCGCGCGACGGCGCGCAGCGCGGCAGTGTGATGGATATGCCCTTGTATCCCGGCGATCCGCTGACGCCCGGGGTCGGCGCGGTTCCCGATGCCAAGCGTCTGCCCATCTCCGAGGCGAAAACGCTGACCAAGATTCCGGTGCTTCCGATGTCCTACGCCGACGCGCAACCTCTGCTCGCCGCGTTGAAAGGACCGGTCGCGCCGGAGACTTGGCGAGGCGGATTGCCGATTACTTATCACGTCGGTCCGGGACCGGCAAAGGTCCATTTCAAGGCGAAATTCAATTGGGACATCAAGCGGCTGTACGACGTGATCGTGCGAATTCCAGGTTCGCAGTATCCGGACGAGTGGGTGATCCGCGGCAATCATCACGACGCTTGGGTGAACGGCGCCGACGATCCGGTTTCCGGCGCGGTCGCCGAAATGGAAGAGATGCGCGGGTTCGCCGAGCTGCTGAAGCAAGGCTGGAAACCCAAGCGCACCATCATCTATTGTTTCTGGGACGGCGAAGAGCCGGGATTGCTGGGGTCCACCGAATGGGCCGAAACGCATGCCGACGAATTGCGGCAACACGCGGTCGCTTATATCAATTCCGATGGCAACGGCCGCGGCTTTCTCAATCCTCAGGGATCGCACACGCTAGAGAATTTTATGAACGGAGTAATGAAGGACATACAGGATCCGGAGACCAAGCTCAGCGTGTGGAAGCGAACACAACTGGCGGGCATCGCGCGCTCGTCGCCGGACCGGAAGCGTGAGCTGCGCACGCGCCCGGATTTACGTATCGGCGCGCTGGGTTCAGGATCGGATTACACGGCGTTTATCGATCACCTGGGCGTCGCGTCCCTGAATCTCGGTTTCGGCGGCGAGGGGGGTGGAGGTGGCGTGTATCACTCCATTTACGACGATTTCTACTGGTACACGCACTTTTCCGATACCGATTTCGTGTATGGACGTGCGCTCGCGCAAACGGCTGGAACTGCCGTGATGCGGCTGGCCGACGCGGAACTGCTTCCGTTCACGTTTGGCGATTTTTCGGACACGGTGCGCACGTATCTGGACGAATTGAAGAAACTCGAAGCCGATCAACGCGGGCAAATCGAGGAGCGCAATCGCGAGATCGACGAGGGCGCGTTCACGGCGGCGGCCGATCCTCGCAAGAAATATGTGCCTCCGCCGAAGGATCCGGTTCCACCGCATCTGAACTTCGCGCCGCTGGAAAATGCCATGCAGGCTCTGGCACAAAGCGCGCAAAAGTACGATGGGGCGCGGCAGCGAGCGACTCCATCGAATGTAAAGGCCGTCAACGCGAAACTGATGGAGAGCGAGCGCCGACTGACGGATGCGGCCGGTTTACCGGGACGGCCGTGGTTCCGCCACATGATCTACGCCCCCGGATTCTACACAGGTTATGGCGTCAAGACAATTCCCGGGGTGCGGGAAGCGATCGAACAGAAGCGCTGGCAGGAGGCCGACGAACAGATCCAGAGAGTCGGGAATCTGCTGACGAAAGAAGCCGATTTGATCGACGAAGCCACCGCTGCGCTTGCCAAGTAGGGCCAAACAATAGATTCTCAAGGTTTATCTGAGACTAAAGGTTTGCGTCCACGGCCGATAAGAAGACTGTGAGTACTACATCTTTGAGCACGCCGCTGGTCTTCACGGGCGTCAGCACTTTCTCTTCGGATTTCCAGTCGATCCTCACGCGCGCGGTCCAAATCGCGCAGATTCCTGTGACGCAGTTGCAGTCCCAAGACTCCAACCTGCTGCAAAGGAAGACGCTTCTGGCAACTCTCAATGGCGGAGTGGCGGATTTGGCGAGCAGTTTGGCGTCGCTTGGAGAGGTCGGCGCGAACAAGGCGCTCACCGCGACCAGTTCTGCTCCGTTAGTAGTGAGCGTGAGCGCCACGGGGGCGACCAGCGCAGGATCTTACACGATCAACTCAGTAACGTCGGCAGCGGCGGTAGCCTCAGAGCGGAGCATTACGGGTTACACGGATTCGGCAGCGACACCGGTCTCTTTCGGAACATTGACGCTGGTGATCGCCGGTGTAGCACAAACGATCGCGTTGAGCAGCAACAACCTCAACAATCTTCGCGATCGGATTAACGCCCTGGGCGCAGGAGTGACCGCATCCATCGTGGCCAGTGGAAGCGGGAGCGCGTTTTCGGTGACGTCCAACAGCGGCGCGCAATCCATTCAACTTTTCGATGGACCGAACGCGACCGGAACGGACCTCCTGACGAACGGGGGAACCGGCACGGAGCAAAGCACCGCGACTTATGCCGATCCAGCCGCAACCCAGGTTTCAACCGGAACTCTGACGCTGCAATTCGGATCCTCGTCACACACATTCAAGCTAGCCAGCAACAGCCTGATCTCGCTTCGCGATCAGATCAACGGGCTGGGGGCAGGAGTAACCGCCTCCATTCTGACGACTTCCAATGGAAATTTCCTATCGCTGTCGGCAAATGCCACTGGCGCGACTACTGTGAAGCTGTTCGATGGAGTGGGTACGACTGGCACGAATCTTCTGACCGGCACCAATCAAGGCACCAACGCGGTATTCCAGTTAAACGGAATCAATATCAGCCAGGCAGGTAATGTGGTGAACAGCGTGATTTCAGGCGTGACGTTCACGATTCTGGGCGCGTCGGCCACTCCCGTGACCCTTTCTACCACCAGCGATCGCACGCAGCTTTCGTCAGCGCTTCAGGATTTCGTCACCAAATACAATACGCTGAAGCAGCAGGTGAACGGGCAGGTGGGTCAAGCCGCGGGGTTGCTGACTGGTGACACGGTGATCAACCAGCTCCAGAGCCTGCTTCGACAGGTCACGTCGTATCGCAGTTCCACAGGATCGGTGCAGAGTCTGGCGGAATTGGGGGTACAGTTCAGCAACACTGGCGTCGCTTCGTTCAACCAGACCGTGTTCAACTCGCTGACCGATACACAGGTGGCGGATGGATTTTCCTTTGTTGGGTCAGCCAGCTCCGGGCTGGGCGGTTTTTCCGCCAACCTCAGCGCCTTCAGCGATCCAATTAGCGGATTCATCAAAGTGGAGCAGAACGGAATCGACCGGACGGACCGGAGCATTCAATCCCATATCGCGGCTCTGGGCGATCGTATCGCGATCATGCAGGCGAATCTGACGTTGCAATTGGAAAAAGCGGACGCCCTGCAGGCGCATCTGCAATCGCAACAATCGCAACTCACGGGGACGTTGCAGGGGCTCAGCCTGGTCCTGTACGGCAAGAATGTGAACGCTCTCGGATGACACTGGAACAAGCCAGCGCTGCTGCCCTGGCGGCGTCGACGTCGGGCGACCTGGAAACGCTGAAGCACGCGCTGGCCGGTCGCGCGGAGGCGATTAGCGAGCTCGCGTCGACTGCACCATCCGAGGAACTTGCCGCGCGGCTTAGGAATGCGATCGGCGCGGGGGAGTTCGTGCACCGCGATCTTTGTACGCTGACCGGCCAAATTGCGGCGTTGCGAGACGCGCTGGGGGCTGGATATATCGCCGATCCCGCCATCGATCTTCGCGGCTAACCGTTGTGCTTTCCGCGACACGGTTTTGTTGCTAAACTGAAATTTCCTCATGCGATTCGGCGTCGTCGTCTTTCCCGGTAGCAATTCCGACCACGATGCCTGGTACGCGCTCTCTCACAATCTTGGACAGAAGGCCGAATTCGTCTGGCACGATTCCCCGTCGCTCGGTAACGTGGATGCGGTGATTTTGCCGGGTGGATTCGCTTATGGCGATTATCTCCGGTGCGGAGCCATCGCGAAATTTTCGCCGGTGATCGCGGCGGTGCGAAAGTTCGCGGACGAGGGCGGGCTGGTGCTCGGCATCTGCAACGGATTCCAGATTCTATGCGAGAGCGGCCTGTTGCCGGGCGTCATGCTGCGCAATCGCGATTTGAAATTCGTCTCCCGCGAGGTGACCTTGCGCGTGGAGACCGCCAACACGCCGTTCACGTCCTCGGCTACGCGCGGGCAGTTGTTGCGGCTCCCGGTGGCGCATGGGGAGGGGTGCTATTTCGCCGATGCGCGGACCCTAGATGCGCTCGAAAAGGAAGATCGCGTGGTGGTCCGGTATCTGGATAATCCCAATGGATCGCTGCGTGACATCGCCGGCATTTGCAGCGAGCGCCGCAACGTGATGGGACTGATGCCACACCCCGAGCGCGCCGCCGACGTGCTGATGGGCTCCGTCGATGGGCGAGTCATTCTAGAAAGTATGGTGCGCTCGCTGGTCACGGCATGAGTGCACTGACGCCTTTTGAACTCGACAAAGTCCGATCGATCCTGAAGCGCGAAGCGACGCAGACGGAGCTCGGCATTTTCGAAGTGATGTGGAGCGAGCATTGTTCCTATAAGAGCTCGCGGCTGCATCTCAAGAAGCTTCCGACGCGCGGTCCGCGAGTGCTGGTGGGCCCTGGCGAAAACGCGGGGATCATCGATATCGGCGATAACTGGGCCATCGCGTTCAAAATCGAATCGCACAATCACCCGAGCTTCATCGAACCCTTCCAGGGCGCGGCGACTGGCGTCGGCGGAATTTTGCGTGACATTTTCACGATGGGCGCGCGGCCCATTGCGGTGCTGGACGCGCTGAGGTTCGGGCCGTTGGATGTACCGCGTAATCAGAGAATTCTGGAAGGCGTGGTCAGCGGAATCGCGCACTACGGAAATTGTTTCGGCGTCCCCACCGTCGGCGGCGAGTGTGTGTTCGAGCCGTGTTACAACGGCAATCCTCTGGTGAACGTGTTTGCCCTCGGCGTATTTCGTCACGATGAGATTTTCTACGGCCGCGCAACCGGCGTCGGCAATCCAGTCATTTACGTGGGAGCGAAGACCGGACGCGACGGCATTCACGGCGCGTCGATGGCGTCGGCGGAGTTCACCGAGGAATCCAAGCAGAAGCGGCCCAACGTGCAAGTGGGCGATCCGTTCATGGAAAAGCTGCTGCTTGAGGCATGCCTGGAAGCGATGCACACGGGAGCGATCGTCGGAATTCAGGACATGGGCGCGGCCGGCCTTACTTGTTCGACGTGCGAAATGGGAAGCCGCGCCGGAACGGGAATCGAGATCGACCTGGCGCTGGTTCCGCAGCGCGAAACCGGCATGACTCCGTACGAGATCATGCTCTCGGAATCGCAGGAGCGGATGCTGCTGGTAGCTGAAAACGGCCGTGAAGACGAAGTTTTCAGCGTGTTTCGTAAATGGGGGCTGGACGCGGTGACCGTGGGCCGCGTAACCGATGACGGCAAGCTGCGCGTGAAGAATCACGGCACAGTGGTCGCGGAGATTCCCAATCGCGAACTAGCGGATGAAGCGCCGCTGTACGATCGTCCTCACAACGTCGCGCCGTATCGCCCGGCTCCCATGGAAGCTCCGAAGTTCTCGAGCGACGATCTCACCAACGATCTTTTGAAGCTGGTCGCGTCAGGCGATCTTTGCTCGAAGCGCTGGATCTATCAGCAGTACGATTACACGGTCCGCACCAATACCATTGCTGGACCCGGAGGCGACGCGGCGATCGTCCGAATTAAGGAAACCGACACGAGTATCGCCATATCGCTCGACGGCAACAGCCGCTACTGCGCGCTGTCTCCCCGCGAAGGTGCGCGGCTGATCGTGGCCGAGTGTTGCCGCAATCTTTCGACCGTCGGCGCAGTGCCCGTAGCGGCGACCAACAACCTGAATTTCGGGAATCCTGAACGTCCGGAGATCATGGCGCAACTGGTGGAGGCCATTGAAGGGATGTCCGAGGCTTGCCGTCATTTCGAAACGCCGATCACGGGCGGTAACGTGAGCCTGTATAACGAAACCCTGGGCGAGGCGATCTGGCCGACCCCGGTCATGGGGATCGTCGGTTTGATGAAGACTGCGCCTCCGGTGACGATTCCTTTCAAGGAAGAAGCGCGGACCGTGATGCTTCTGGGCGGATTGGGAACATCCGATGCGACGCGGTTCGGCGGCACGCAATATGCCAAGGTCGTGCTGGAGAAAATGTGGGGCCTCCCGCCCGCGCTCGATCTGGATTACGAAAAGCGTGTGCAATCCGCGATTCGTGAGATCGTGAACAGCGGCTTCGCCGAATCGGCGCACGACTTGAGCGATGGAGGACTCGCCGTTGCGCTGGCTGAGTGCTCCTACGGCGGCATGGGCGCGTCGATCGAGGTATCGACGGATCTTCAGCCCGAGCTGGCGCTGTTTCACGAAGCGCCTTCACGCGTTCTGGTTTCGACCGCGGCGCCAAAAGAAATCGAACGGATTGCGCGCGATCACGGAGTGGAAGTACAGCGAATCGGCGTTACAATGAAAGAGCAGTTACGGATCAGCAACGGTTCCATGACTTGGATCGACTGCCCGGTCCAGCAGCTCCGAGACGTCTGGGAAAACGCGCTGTCAGAAAAGCTTGCGGCTGTCCATGTTTGATAAATTCCACGAAGAATGCGGCGTTGTCGCGATTTACGGCCATCCCGAAGCCGCCAATCTCGCGTATCTCGGCCTGTATGCTCTGCAACATCGGGGCCAGGAGAGCGCCGGGATCTGCTCGAGCGACGGCCGCCAGATCCATTGCCACAAGTCGATGGGGCACGTCGCAGATATTTTCACGCCGGAAGTTCTCGGCCAGTTGCCCGGCGACCATGCCATCGGTCACACGCGCTATTCGACCGCGGGCGACACGGTGCTGCTGAACGCGCAGCCGTTTTCAGTAGCGTGCAACAAAGGAAAGATCGCAGTGGCGCACAACGGCAACATCACCAATGCCGGCGAACTGCGCCGCGAGCTGGAACGCGAAGGCTCGATCTTTCAGGCATCGAGCGACACGGAAGTTCTTCTACATCTGGTGGCCCGGTCGCGCGAGCGCACGCTTTCGGGAGCGCTTCGCGAAGCTCTCTTGCAGCTTCAGGGCGCGTTTTCGCTGGTGTTTTTGGCCGAGGATCGCATTCTTGTCGCGCGCGATCCGCACGGATTTCGTCCGCTGGCGTTCGGCCAGATGGAGCTTTCCGGAGGTCGCATTTGTTATGTCTTCGCGTCGGAAACCTGCGCTTTCGATTTGATCAACGCCGTTTATCTGGGCGACGTGGAACCCGGCGAGATGGTCATCGCCGGGCCCGAGGGTATCACGCGCGAACGTTACGCTCCAGTTCGCGATCACGCGCACTGCGTTTTCGAGCACGTGTATTTCTCGCGCCCGGATTCGATCGTCTTCGGGCGGGCCGTACAGGAATCGCGCGAAATGCTGGGACGCCTTCTTGCACGCGAACATCCGGTGGATGCGGACGTGGTCGTCCCGGTACCCGATTCGGGCGTCGCGGCGGCCATCGGCTACGCCTCCGAAGCGAATATTCCATTCCGGCAGGCCCTGATCCGCAATCATTACGTGGGGCGGACGTTCATCGAGCCGTCGCAAGCAATCCGCGATTTTGGCGTGAAGCTGAAGCTCAACCCCGTGCGGCACCTATTGGAAGGCAAACGCGTGATTCTGGTCGACGATTCCATCGTGCGCGGCACCACCAGCAGGAAGATCGTGAGAATGGTCCGGGGCGCGGGTGCGCGCGAAGTGCATTTACGCGTTTCGTGTCCGCCCACAATTTCCCCATGCTTTTACGGCGTCGATACTCCGAGCCTGGGTGAGCTGATCGCGGCGAACAACACGGTGGAAGAGATCCGCCGCTTTGTGGAAGCGGACTCACTGGGCTATCTCTCTCTCCCCGCGTTGCGCGAAGCGGTCGGCGACGATCGGCACGATTATTGCTACGCGTGCTACACCGGCAATTATCCGACTGAGCTGATCAACATCGAAGAATTGATGGCGGCAAAGGACCGGCTGGGCTAGGAGTATGCTTGCTCCCGCAGTGTTCGGCGTTGTCTAATACATTTTGACCACGGCGTCCACCGCGAACCACCCGTCCTTCCGGGACAACCGGCTTTTGCACTGGTTATGCGCCGGGTTTTTCATCGTTCTCGCACTGGCGGCATACCATCCCGACACCGAATTCGATCTGGCGCTTGAGAATGGGTTGATCCTTGGTTTCCTGATCCCAGTCCTGATTTACAGCTATCGCCGCTTTGCATTCTCCGATCTCTCGTATCTGCTGATCTTCGCCTTCCTGTGTCTGCACGAATGGGGGGCGCACTACAAATACTCCGACGTTCCGCTGGGCGAATGGATGAAGCCGTGGCTGCATACCAAGCGCAATCATTACGATCGCATCGCGCATTTCAGCTTCGGATTTCTGCTGGCCTATCCCATGCGCGAGATCGCGATGCGCGCGCTGAAGGTCCGCGGACGCTGGCTGTACTATCTTCCGGTCGAATGCACGCTCGCCCTAAGCGCGATCTACGAAATTCTGGAAGCTCTGGCGGCCAACATCCTGACACCCGAGCGCGGTGAAGAATTCGTCGGCATGCAGGGCGATATGTGGGACTCGCAGGAGGACATGTTTATGGCCGGTCTCGGGTCGGTGGTCGGCGTGCTGATTATCGCTATGGTGGTGAAGCGCCGCAACGCCCGCGCCGGGAAAAATCGCGTCGAAGCGTACGCCGCAGTAAAATAGAAACTTACTGCATGCCTGCCACTATTGCGCCCTCCGCCCTATCCGTCCCCCATTCGAGAATCCGCGAACTGGCCGAGCTCGCCATGGGAATGGACGGAGTTCTGAAACTGTATTTTGGCGAATCCAATATTCCGACGCCGGACTATATCAAACGCGCCGCGCAGAAAGCGATGGCCGACGGATTCACTACCTACACCGAAAACGCGGGCCTGCCGTCGTTGCGAAACGCGCTGGCGCGATACTATTCCGATCTGCACGGCGTCGAGCTGGACCCGAATACCGAAATTTCGGTCACCGCTTCCGGTGTCCAGGCGCTGAATGTCGCCATTCGCTGCATGCTGGATCCGGGCGATGAAGGCATGGTCCTGACGCCTGCCTGGCCGAACGGAGCAGCGATCATCCAGATGTCGAACGCGACGCCGCGGGAAATTCCGCATGTGTTTTCTGGTGGACGCTATTCCATCGATTTCGACGCGCTGGAGCGCGTGGTCACGCCGCGGACACGGCTGCTGCTGTACACGTCTCCGTCGAATCCGTTGGGATGGGTCGCGACCGAGCAGGACCAGGAACGTCTGCTCGATTTTACGCGCCGCCACAATATGTGGCTGATGGCCGATGAAGTTTATGAACGCCTCTACTATCCCGCGCTGAACGAGCCGCTGGTCAAAGGCGTGCCGTCCGGATCGGCGCCTTCGATTCTGCGCAAATGCACGCGAGACGATGCGGTCGTCGTGATTCAGTCTTTTTCGAAAGCGTACTGTATGACCGGCTGGCGTCTGGGTTGGCTGGTGGGCCGCAAGGATCTGGTCGCGCGAGCCTCGCAACTTAACGAGTTCATCATTTCCTGCGCGTCCGGCTTCGCGCAGCGCGCTGCGGAAACCTCGCTGCTGTGGGGCGAACAAGTCCTGCGCGAGATGGTCTGCCGTCTCCGTGAAAATCGCGATTTTTGTCTCGGCGTGCTGAGCAAAGTGAAGGGCGTGACCATCCCGAATCCCGAGGGCGCGTTCTACCTTTTCGTCAAAGTGGATGGTGTCACGGACTCCTTCGCCTTCTGCAAGGAATTGCTGATGGAAACGAAGGTCGGGCTCGCGCCAGGAGTGGCTTTTGGCGCCGGAGGCGAAGGTCATGTACGGATTTGCTACGCCTCGGATCGGGCGATTCTAGAAGATGCCATGGCTCGCGTCAAGCTCTTCCTCGAATCGCGCCGGTGACTTGGTGTACCATAAATCCACGCATGCAACGCCGCGATTTTTTCAAGGTAGGCGCGACCCTGATTATTCCCGCCGCCTGGGCCCAGCAAGCCTCCAAGCCAGACTGGCGGCCTTCAGTCCTGGACGATCATCAAAACGAAACCGTCATCGCCCTGACCGAGCTCATCATTCCAACGACGGACACGCCGGGTGCGAAAGCGGCGCGCGTGAATCGCTATATCGATCTGTTTCTGCGCGACGGGTCGGCTTCGCAGCGCGAATCGTTCCTCGCCGGGTTGAGCTGGCTGGACGGCTACGCCATCCGCGAGCATGGTCATCCCTTCGTCCATTGCATTGCGGTCGATCAGACGGCGATGCTCACCGCCGTCGATCGTGGCGACGGCCCGGGGCATCGATTCTTCCGGCAGTTGAAGTCCCTCACGTCCAAAATTTACTACAACACCGAGATCGGATATCGTGAGCTGAACAAGGGCGGTCGTGTTCCGGCGACGTTCGGCTGCGAACACACGTCTCATGCGTGAAGAGCGTGCATAACGAGCCTGCGCTACGGCGCGAGCTCGGTCTTCGCGATCTGACCTTTTTTGCGATCACCTGCATCGTCGGCGTACGCTGGATTCCCATGGCCGCGCATGCCGGTCCCGGAACGGTAACGCTGTGGCTCCTCGCTGCCGTTTTTTTTGTCGCTCCGTTGGCCGTATGCGTCGGTGCACTCAGCGCGAAGTATCCCGGATCCGGCGGGCTGTATTATTGGACTCGCGACGCATTTGGCCCTTTCCATGGATTCCTGTGTTTCTGGATCTACTGGCTCGGTCTTGCTTTCTGGTTTCCCACCGCGGCACTGTTCTATGTGAGCGTCGCAGCCTATTCTCTGGGGCCCAACTACGCGCATTTCGCGGATGATCGCCTGATTGTGATCCTCGTCTCGCTAGCCGCGATCTGGGTCGCGCTGGGAACGAATCTGGTCGGCGTAAAAATCGGCAAGTGGACGGAAAACGCAGGTGGCATTTCGACCGCCGTGATCGCCGTGCTGTTCGCGATCGTCGCCGCGCTAGTCTGGTCCAAGCGAGGTTCTGCAACGCCGCTCAATATCGTGCCGAAATGGAGTTGGGACACCTTGAACCTCGGCGCCGCGACCATTGCCTATGCGATGACCGGCCTGGAACTCGCGGCGCTGATGGGCGCGGAAATCAAGGACCCGGAACGAACCCTTCCGCGCGCCGGATGGATCGCATCCTTCTTCGCGACCACATTTTACGCGGGAATGACCATCGCGCTTCTCATCGTCATCGAACCGTCGCGCATCGACGACCGTTACGGTCTGGCACAAGGCGGTACATCCGCCGCCGCTTTGCTCGGCACACCCTGGCTTCCCGCGCTAATCGCGGTGGTGGTGCTGCTCTCCGGGATCGGCCAGTTCGGCGGCATCGGATCTTCCGTATCGCGCCTGCCGTTTGCTGTCGGAGTCGACAAGCTTCTGCCCGCGGCGTTCGGAAAAATTCATCCGCGATGGCATACGCCGCACGTTTCGATCATCGCGCTGGGCATAGTAGCCTCGTTTCTGTTGACGATATTTCAGCTCGGCGATACACTTCGCGCCGCCTATGACACGCTGGTTTCGTTGATGGTGATCGCCGGATTCCTGCCCTATATTTATATTTTTGGGAGCGCCTGGAAGGCGGGAAAACGGCTCAGCGCCGCGTCGGGATGGGTCATCACTGTTCTCGCCTTAATCGCCTCCGTCGTCCCCACCGACCAAGTCACGCGCGTATGGCTCTACGAAGCGAAGCTGGCCCTGGCTACAGCCGCCATGATCGCCACCGCCTGGCTGTTGTACCGTCGAAGTGAAGCCTTCCGTGAACACGTATCTCACCTACCCTGAATCCGTCCGGTTCCTCTACGCGCTTGGGAACGAAATCAAGACCGCGAAACTCGGGCTGGACCGTATACGTAAAGTACTTGCGGCGCTGGGCAATCCGCAACGGATGTTTCGAGTGATCCACGTCGCGGGAACCAACGGAAAAGGCTCCACCTGCGCGATGATCGACGCTGGCCTGCGTGCTGCCGGGATTCGAACGGGCCTGTTCACATCGCCCCATCTGGTCGAACCGACCGAGCGTATCCAGATCGACGGCCTTGCAGTGACGCGCGAACAATTCCAGCGGGCGTTTCAAGTGGTGCATGATGCTGCTGAACAGCTCGATTTGGATTGTCATCCAACTTATTTTGAAACCGTCACTGCAATGGCGTTCTGGCTTTTTCGCGAATTGCGCGTCGATACCGCCGTCGTGGAGGTGGGGTTGGGCGGGCGTCTCGACGCGACCAACGTGGTCGAACCGGCGCTGACCGCGATCACTCCTATCGATTTCGATCACGAGATTTACCTGGGTCATACCATCGAGGCGATTGCGGCGGAAAAGGCCGGCATCCTCAAGCCTGGCGTTCCCGCAGTCTTCGCGCGCCAGCGTCCCGAAGCTGCGGCAGTTCTCGATCGCCGCGCCGCGGAGTTAGGGATTCACGTCCGGCGGGCCGAGGACTTCCTGGTTCGCGATCTTGAAATCGACGCCCGCGGATCGCGCTTTGCGGGCATCTATTGCCCGCTTCCCGGCGAGCATCAAGTCGACAACGCGATCACCGCGGCCCTGGCGCTTGCGGAACTGGGTGTGTCGCCGCAAGGAATCGCCGATGCGCGCTGGCCCGGGCGTTTGGAGCACATCGCGCCGAATCCCGATATCATTCTCGACGGCGCCCATAACCCCGCCGGCGCCGTCGCGTTGGCTCGCTATCTTGAGCGCTTCTACGCCGATCGAAAGCTCTGGCTGATTTACGGCGCGATGCGCGACAAAGCGGTGGAAGAGATCGCGGGTATTTTGTTCCCGCTGGCTTCAGAACTGATTTTTACGGCCCCCAACTATTCCCGCGCCTTGCGTCCGGAAGCGCTGATTGAAATCGCCGGTCGCGGCGAAACCGGGGAATCGGTCCATCAAGCCCTGGACATGGCACGAAGTCGCGCCACGGCGGAGGATGTAATTGTCGTCACCGGGTCTCTTTTCCTGGTTGGCGAAGCGCGTCAATCGATGTAGTTGTAGGCCGGGAGTGTCAGGAATTCCTCGAAATCCTCGCCGGTCATCATTTGCTTGTACAGTTCGGCAGCTGTGCCGGGGTGCTCATCGACGATTTTGCGCACCAAGTCTGCGGAGAATTTGCCGTGCTTCACCCATTGCCATACCTGCGCCCGGCAGATTTCCGCCGTGGCTGCGTCTTCCATCAGGTTGTAGATCGGCACACAGCCGACGCCTTTCAACCATGCCTCCAAATACTGCAAGCCGACGTCGATATTCCAGCGGAGGCCCGCCTCGGTGATCTCGCCGGTGGGGACCTCCAGCAATTCCTTTTGCGTGATGCGGACCTCTTCACGTTTGCGCGAAATCTGGTTCGGCCCCTTCATATGCACGTCGAAGATTTCTTTCGCCACCGGCACCAATCCCGGATGCGCGACCCAGGTGCCGTCGTGTCCCGCGTGTACTTCGCGCAATTTATCCTGGCGCACTTTTTCGAGCGCCTGTTCGTTCGCCACCGGATCGTTCTTAATCGGAACCTGCGCCGCCATGCCGCCCATGGCGTGAATTCCGCGACGATGGCAGGTCTTGATCAGCAGATCGACATACGCCTTTAGAAACGCCCGATCCATGGTCACTTGCGAGCGATCCGGCAAAACAAACTGCGGAAAATTACGAAATTTCTTGATGAAGCTGAAAATGTAATCCCAGCGTCCACAATTTAAGCCGGCCGAATGCTCGCGTAGTTCGTACAGAATCTCGTCCATCTGGAACGCCGCTAAAATCGTCTCAATCAGGACCGTGGCGCGGATAGTTCCGCGCGGCACGCCTAGCGAATCCTGCGCAAAGTTGAACACATCGTTCCACAGACGCGCTTCTAAATGACTTTCTAACTTAGGCAGATAGAAGTATGGACGGCGATGATTATGGAAGAAATATAATCCGAAATCGAACAGCGACCCGGAAATTGGCTTGCCGTTCTGTAATACGTGCTTTTCCACCAGATGCCATCCCCGTGGACGAACCAGCAGCACCGCGATCCGGTCGTTCAGCTTGTAACGCTTGCCTTCGGGGCTGGTGTATTCGATGGTTCCATTGACAGCGTCGCGGACGTTGACCTGGCCGTCGATGTTGTTGTGCCATGTCGGAGAATTGGCGTCCTCGAAATCAGCCATGAAGACGTTGGCGCCGGAATTGAGAGCGTTGATCACCATTTTGCGATCCACGGGACCGGTGATCTCGACACGGCGGTCTTGCAGGTCTTCAGGAATGGGAGCGACGGTCCATTCCTCTTCGCGAATGGAGGCCGTTTCCGGCAGGAAGTCTGGGAATTTGCCGGCGTCAATTTCGCGCTGCCGCACGCGACGGCGTTCCAGGAGCTCCTGGCGTCGAGGTTCGAATTTAGCGCTCAGCTTCGAAAGGAAATCCAGAGCCTCTTTAGAGAGAATTTCAGATTGCGCGCCTGTAACAGGCGCCGTGATCTCAAGTGTGGACATATTGATTCATTGATTTACGTGGGAGGGGCATCTTACGCAGCCCGATCGCCAGCAGAGAGGAGCACAGCGCGAGCACGGCGCAGCCGTAAAATCCATAGTCCCAGGAATGGGTCCGCTCGAATAGCTTGGCCGCGAGGCCTCCGCCCATGATCGACGCCACGCCTTTGGCGGCGTAAATGAAACTATAGTTGGAACTCGCGTTCTTCGCACCGAAGAAATCCGCGCATGCCGATGGGAACAGGGAGTACACTTCGCCCCAGGTGAAGAAGACCAGGGCGATGGTCACGATGAACAGCGTCGGCGAAGTCTTGCCGATGGTGACCACGCTCAGAAGAATCAGTGACTGGAGCAGAAACGCCACCACCATGGTTTGTTCGCGTCCGATCAAGTCGGAGACCCAGCCCCAGAAAATGCGCCCGCCTCCGTTGGCCAGCGGGTTGATCGTCAACGAAAGCGTCAGAACGGCGGTGCCGAATTTTAGGGTGTCGGACATCGGTCCAACCTGCGCCGTTACCATCAACCCGCCGATTCCCATCATCAGGGCCATCGCAAACATCATGTAGAAATGCGGTGTGCGCAACATCTCGATCGAGTTGAAGTCTTCGCCATGGGTTCGGACTTTCACCCTGGTTGTTGCGACGATTTGTACCTTCAGCGGATTCTGCAAGAACTGCGCCGCAATGACGATGATCAATCCCTGTGCGATTCCGGTGTAAAGGAACGCGGCTCGATAGTCCTGCGTGTGCAGGAGGTACGCAATCGGTCTGACAAAAAGTGCGGCGCCGGAACCGAAGCCTGCGGCGATCAGTCCAGCGGCAAGACCGCGCTTGTCGGGAAACCACTTCAGGCCGATTCCTGTCGAGCCGCAATATACCAATGCCGCGCCGAAACCAGCCGTCGAGTAGAGGATATAGAGTTCTGTCAGGGTGGTCGCGTGCCCCAAGCCCGCCCAGCCCGCGCCGCACAGAATCCCGGCGATCGACAGGAAAGCGCGCGGACCGAGGCGGTCGATGAGCCAGCCGGAGCACGGCATTACCCAGGTTTCGAAGGCAATGAACAGAGTGAAGCCCCACTGGACGTCGCTCAACTTCCAATGCGTGGTGGCGATGATCGGTTTGACGAACAGCGTCCAGGCATACTGGAGATTCGCGATCATCATCATCGCGACGACGGCGGCCGCGAGCCGGGTCCATCGATTCAGATGCACTTCGGAAAGACTCCTCTGCTGATTTGATCCAGAAGGCGCGCGGATGCGTACACGGTTCTGGTGTGCGGCATGGGAACGCCCAGCCGGTCGCCCAATTCGACCACCGCGCCCACTACCGCTTCCAGTTCCATGGGCCGGCCGGCTTCGAGGTCTTGCAGCATTGAGGTCTTGTGTTCGCCGACCTTCTCCGCGCCGGCGATGCGTTGGTCGATGGTGACGGGCAGTTCCATGCCCAGCTTGGCGGCGACTGCTTCCGCCTCCGTCATTATATTGCGTACGACGGCGCAGACTTCGGGATCACGGACCATTTGAACCAACGTTGCGCGCGTCAGCGCGCTGAGCGGATTGAATGCGACGTTCCCGAGAATCTTTACCCAGATTTCATGCTTGATGCGCGCTGTGATCGGGGCGCGTAAGCCTGATTTAATGAGGACTTCGGCGATCGCGCGAGCGCGGTCTGAACGCGTGCCGTCAGGCTCCCCCAGAGAAATGCGATTGCCTTCGGTGTGGCGGATCACGCCGGGTTCGAGAATGTCGGTGGAGAAATATACGATCGAGGCGAGGATGTTTTTCAGCGGAATGGATGCCGCGATCACGCCGCCGGGATCGACTCGTTCCAGATGTGCGTCCGGGAAATACCACCAGGGTACGCCGTTCTGCGTGCCAACGACTGTGGTCGTTTCGGTGATGAGCGGCTTCAGCTGAGGGGCGAGTTGCGTCAGGCCATGCGCCTTGACGCCGAGGAAAATTACATCCATTGGACCGGCATCGGCAAGATTCGCGATGACGCGTGGGCGCGCAATGAAATCACCATCGGAACTGATGACGCGTAGGCCGCGCTGCTGCATCGCGGCAAGATGGGGACCGCGGGCGAAGAGCGTCACGTCTTCCCCGGCCTGAGACATCTTCGCTCCGATAAAGCCGCCGATCGCGCCCGCGCCGGCGATTAGAAAACGCATCATCCAGCCAGAGCCTTGGCGACCGCGCCGCGTTGGATCTTTCCAGTGGCCGTGCGGGGGATGGTTTCGACGATGTAGAGCTTCTTCGGACGTTTAAAATCGGCCAGGCGCTCTTTGCAGAACGCGAGGATCTGGGCTTCCGTTTGCGGCTCCTTCAATACGACGGCGGCGGCGACCTCCTCGCCCCAGGTCGCATGTGGGACGCCGAACGCGACGGCCTCAGAAACTGCGGGATGTGTGAGCAAAACCTCATCGATCTCGCGCGGCGCGATTTTTTCGCCGCCGCGGTTGATCAGTTCCTTGATGCGCCCCGTCAGCGTCAGATAGCCGTCGGCATCGAGAATGCCCTGATCGCCGGTGCGGAACCAGCCGTTCGTGAAGCTCACGGCGTTCGCTTCGGGATTGTTTTCGTAACCGTCGACGACGTTGGGTCCTTGAATCACCACTTCGCCACGTTCGCCCATCGCCAGAAGAGTTCCCTTACCGTCCATGACGCCGATCTTCACGCCCGTCCCTGGGCCGACCGAGCCAGGCTTGCGCGCCGACGGCGGCTGCGGATTCGACGCCATCTGATGCGACGCTTCGGTCATCCCGTAAGCTTCAAGAACCGGCGCGCCAAACAACGATTCCATTTTCGCCATCATTTCCGGCGGCAGCGCGGCGCTGCACGACCGGATGAAGCGCAATCTTTCGGAGCCTTCGGGCCGCTCGTCTCCGGCGCGCGCGAGGAGCAGCGAATGAATCGTGGGAACCGCCGAGTACCAGGTCACGTTGCAATCGCGGACCGTTCGCCAGAACCCGAGCGGATTAAACTTCGACGGCACCACCACGGTTCCTCCGGCGAGCAGCGTCGAAATGGTGGACGCCACCAGGCCGTGGACATGAAACAGCGGCATCGCGCAGAGAGCCACGTCGTCGCCGGTGAATTTGTAGTGGTCAACGATGTTCACGGCCGACGCCGCCAGGTTGCGGTGACGAATCGGCACGCGCTTGGGTCGTCCAGTGCTCCCACTGGTATGCAGCACGAGCGCGATCCCGTCAGCAGCGGGCACGGGAGATTTTCTGCCGTTCGGAGCGTCGGCGATGCGTACGAAGCCTTTGTCGTCCATATCAAGCGAATGGACCGGCACCTTGCCTTCGGCAGCTTTGCGGGCATCGGGCGCGCCGTCGGGCGGGCACAGCAGAATCTTCGCGGAGGTATCGTCGAGAAAGAACGAAAATTCGTCCTGCCGATAGCCCGGATTCAGCGGCGTCGCGGTTCCCGCAATCGACGCGGCTAGGAAGCTCACGATCGCGGGGAGTCCATTCGGCAGCACCGTCGCCACGCGATCGCCGGGACCAATCCCAAGCGCGGCAAGGGAATCGGCCATGGTCATTACCTGGTCGCGAAGATTGGCGTAAGTGATGCGGATACCGGGTTCTGGAAGGATAATGGCGGTCTGTTTCGCAGGCGCGGCGTGCAACACGTCGGCCAGGGTAGTTGGATTCGGCATGAAAGAGGTCTTTTTCGCGATGGTATCAGAGTCCGGCAGGAGGTGTCGCGGAGAGTAGCAATCATTACTTGACAATCTGGCGTGTGCCTAAGAACTCAGCGCTAAGGCGCTCCCTTGTGGTAACGGCTCACGAAACAAACAATCGCAGCACACTCGACCCCGCCACGCCCGTCAGTGCGGGAACAAATGCAGGCCCAGCGCCGTTACGGCGCAATTCACCGTGAATCGCGTGAGCGCCAAGGAACAGAAAACTTCCGCCCGCCATCGCCAGGACGGCGTGCAATCCCTGCACGCCCAAGCGTGGCGCAAGAGCCGATTCGAATCCGCCGCCGAGCAGCGTGGATCCTTCGGCGACAGCACACCATGCCAGCGCGGCGATACGGTTTGAAAGAGAAGCGCGCGCCATCACGCCAAGCGCAATCCCTTCTGGAATCTTATGAATCCCGATCCCCAAGGAAAGGGCGCCTGACGAAGCCGCTCCCCAGCCGTCCAGCATGCTGTGCAAGGACGCTGCGATCAATAACGGAGCTGCAAAACCGTGCAGACGCGCTTCACAATGATCGTGCTCGTGCCGCGGCGAGCAGGCTGGACACACAGGGTAAACGTAACGATCGATGGCAAAAAGAAGCGCGAATCCAGCCGATCCCCACGCGATCGCGCCAGTCCAATGCAGGACTTGAGCGATCTCGGGAAGCACCCAAAACAAAGCCACACCGACCAGCACTCCTCCCCCAAAGGGCACCATTCGGCGCGACATGGAATGAATGGAAGATAGCCACACACCTGCCGTTGCGCTTAATATCGCGATAGCTGTGACTAACAGGAGGGAAGAATTCACTACCTACCTGAGTATACAATGTGCGATCATACGGGGTTTATGGAAAACCAGGAAACACCTCAGTCAACCACGCGACGATCCTTCTATTCGGCGGTCATCGCCGGGCTCGGGACAGTGATTGGGGCCGCGCTGGCAGTGCCTGCCGCGGCGTACCTGCTGTTCAAGCCGAAATCGGACCGCAAGACCCAGTGGGTGGACGCTGCCGAGTTCAATTCGCTCCAGGTGGGCAAGCCGGAAGAAGTGGTATTCCGGCGGTCGCGCGTGGACGGCTGGCGCGTGGTGAACGAAAAAGCGACGGCCTGGGTGGTCCGGACCGACCAGCAGAATGTGGTTGCATATTCACCAAGTTGCACGCATCTCGGTTGCGCCTATCACTGGGACGACGCCGCGAAGAACTTCATTTGCCCGTGCCACACGTCGGCGTTTTCCATTGACGGCAAAGTGCTGACAGGGCCGGCGCCGCGTCCGCTGGACCGGTTCGCCACGCGGGTCGATAACGGGAAGCTCCTGATCTCGCCGACCATTCCGAAAGCCTGAATGCCATGCTGAAAACGATTCTTGACTGGCTCGAAGAACGGACCGGAATCGCCAGCGCGATCCACCATTTCCTCTATGAGGACATTCCGGATTCCGCCGGCTGGCACCAGGTGCTGGGCAGCGTCGCGATGTTCGCGTTCCTGACACAGGTCGTGACCGGCGTGCTGCTGGCGTTCAACTATGCGCCCACTCCGGGTGACGCCTACGACAGCCTGCGCTACATCGTGACGGAACTGACTGGAGGCCGGCTCATCCGCGGGCTGCATCATTGGGGCGCGAGCCTGATGATCATAGTCGTGGTGCTCCACATGTGCCAGGTTTTCCTGTGGGGCGCTTACAAGAAGCCGCGCGAGGCGACGTGGATCGTGGGATGTGTGCTGCTGCTGGTCACGCTCGCCTACGGGCTGACCGGATATCTACTGCCCTGGGATAACCGTGCGTATTGGGGCACGGTAGTGACCACGCAGATCGCGGCGCAAGCGCCGGGCGCGGGCCCGTACATTTTGCGATTGCTGGGTAGCGAGGGCGGGGCCATCGGCGTCGTGACATTCGCGCGATTTTACGCCGTGCACGTACTACTGCTGCCTCCGCTCACGATGCTGCTGATCTCGATCCACCTGATCCTGGTGCGAAGGCACGGCGTCACGCCGACCTTGGATGATCAGGATAAGCCGAAGAAGAAGTTTTATCCGGAGCAGGTTTTCAAGGACACCGTCGCGACGTTTCTGTGGTTCGCGGTTTTGGTGGGGATGGCGATCCTGGTGAAGGTGCCGCTGGGCCGCACCGCGGATCCCACCGACACCAGCTTTATTCCGCGGCCGGAGTGGTATTTCCTGTTTCTGTTCCAGATGCTGAAGCTGTTCGAGGGGCCGCTCGAAATCGTGGGGAGCCTGGTTCTGCCCACGCTCGCGATTCTCTCGCTGTTTCTGGTTCCGTTTATCGATCGCACCAAGCTGATCAGCATCCGGCGAAGGACCGGCGCGATCGCAATCGTGACTCTGGCTGCGCTAGGCTGGGCCGGATTGACGGCCCGCGCGGTGGCGACCACTCCCCCATCCACCGAATCACCAGACGCGGGCCTCGCGTCGGTAGAGGCGTGGCGAATGATTCCGGCCGAGAATCTCGCCGCGATCGGGTATTTCAGCAAAGACAATTGCGGAAGCTGCCATGCGCTCGGCAAGTCTGGCGCAGGTCCCGACCTTTCGGTTTCTCCATCACAAAAGCCGCCGGATTGGCTGATGACGCATTTCCGACAGCCGGCTCCAAATTCTCCAGCAACGCAGTTGACTGGGCTGCAACTGAAGGGGCTCGCCACGTTCGTCGCCAAACGCGGGGATAAAGACGTCGAGGCCTGGGCCGGCGCTCCGCCGGCTGCCATCGAAGGCGCGATGGTGTATCACACGAGCCAGTGCGGAATTTGCCACGAGCTAAATGGGACCGGACAGAAGGTGGGTCCTCCGCTGAACGGATTGTCGGACCATCGCGCGCGGGAATGGGTCCAGGGGCACTTTGCAGAGCCTGCAAAGTTTTCTCCGGGTTCGACCATGCCCCCGTATAAATTCAATTCGCACGATCTGGACCGGATCACCAGCTATCTGCTAGAGATTCCGAAATAAGAATCAGGCAGGTCGGGGACCTGCACCACGATTCAGCCCAGCGCTTCGCGCACCTTGCCGATCAGCGCACCTAGGGTGAACGGTTTTTGTAGGAATTTAGCCCCAGGAGGGAGCGCGCCCGCGCGGGCCTCTTCGTCGCTGGTGAATCCGGAAATATAGAGTACCTTCAGATCGGGCAGCGACGCGCGCATACCCACAGCAAGCTCACGTCCACCCTTGCCGGGAAGCATAACATCGGTGACCAGCATATCGACACGCCCCTTGTGGGCTGCCACGACGTTGATCGCTTCTTCCGCGCTGCCTGCTTCGAGGACGGTATATTTTTCGCGCCGAAGGATTTTCCGGACCAGGGCGCGAATGCCAGGCTCGTCTTCCACCAGGAGAATTGTTTCGCGCTTCTGCTCGACTGGCGGGGGAGCGGGCGCTGCAATGGGGGCGGCTCTTGCCGTGGGGCGTTCTTTGCGTGTCGCCTCCGAGTACGGCAGATAGATGGTAAAGGTCGATCCCCGGAACGGTTCACTCGAAAAGGCGATGTCTCCGCCCCATTCGCGAATGCTCGCATAGGCCCGCGTAATCGCGGGGCCCACGTCATCTTTCGCAACGATCGCCTCGAATATCTTCGCATCTGTCCCGCGGCCGTTGTCATGGATGGTGATGGTCGCGTAAATCCCAGGCGCGAGCGTCGCACCGACTAGCTGCTCCGCCAGGATCGCCACGTCGCACACAATTTTCACGCGTGTTCGCTGCTTCGCGTCTTCTCGCGCGCCGGATGTAAGCGCAAGGATGGCCTCTTCGAGTTGCTCCGCGTTCGCCAGTGCCCACACCGGATCGCCCGGTTCGATCTCGATTTTGACGGATTCCTCCGCCGTGATCTTCTCTTCGAGTCCGCTCACCACTGCCGCGACGTTCACCGGCTCAGCCGGCTTCGCAAGCCTTCGCGTGAATCCAAGCAGTTGTCCGGTGATTCCCGAAATGCGTTCGGTCGCGCCCAGGACCTGTTCGACGTCTTTGCGCATCGGATCCTCAGGTTGAAGCGCGTGCAGCATCTCCTCGCTGTATCCGGTGATAATCATCAGCGGATTGTTGAGGTCATGGGCTAGCTTGCTCGCTAAGCCGTGCAGTGCGTCGGATCGTGCGGAATTGAGCAGTTGCGCTTCCAGCTGCTTGCGCAAGCTGATGTCGGTGAGTACGCCGGCGATGACGCCGTTTTGGTCGACGCGAATGGTTTCCCGGCACCAAATGACGTTTCCGGATGCGGTCACGGCGCGAAATTCCGCGCTCGCGTCTCCATGACGCGGGATGGTGTCCTCGTAAAACTCCAGGGTGGCTGCACGGTCCTCGGGATGAATTCGTTCCCGGAAAAACTGTGGCGAACTCAGCCAGTGGGGTACAGGATAGCCGAGCAGCCGCTCCGCTGCGCCGTTGACGGACGTGAATGCGAACGTCGCCGCGTCGGCTTGCCAGACGACGGCCGGAATGCCGGGGGACTCAGGCAACGGGCCGCGCGGCTGCGCAATGGGCGCAGTGAACGTTTCCTGAACCATCAATAACGTTTCGGCTTCGCCCTCGTCATCCCAGGTGCGGATCGGCATGACGGTCGCGCGCAGGGGCCGGTCGTTCACGTCAATTGCGACATGCGGCTGCGACGTCCCATGCATGTGGACCTCGCGAATTTTTTCGATCAGTTGCGGCGAAGGAAGGATTTGGTCAATCGATTTACCGCGTAAGTCCTCGCTTTTGAGGCCGAACGTCTGGCGGAACGCCCGGTTCACAGACAGGACGGACCGGTCCGCGGACAGCACCGCCAGCGCGACCGGAAGCGAGGCTACAATTTCCTGGTAGTAACGCTTCTCGGTCTCGACAAGGGCGAGCAGCCGCGCAACTTCTTTGGCCTTCCAGTGTCCATAGTCAAGGCGCTCCATGCAGAGACTAGTTTCCCGTCTCCGAGTTTGGGACTTGGCTCGGAGGCGTACAAGGTACCGAACGGTTAGTTAGTTATAGTACGACGAGACGGGCCGGACCAGAGGCGGCTAATCGATTGAAAATCAAGCCCGGGCGAAATCGATATAGCCCCGGCGCGGGTCGGTGCTGAGGAGTTTTACGCGGATTTCGTCGCCGACATCAACCCCATGAGGTTGAATCAGGATCCCCTCGGCCGGTGGATTGGTCACGCGAACGAAGGTACCGCTGGGAGTCACGCCAGTGACCACGCCATGGAACGTTTCCCCAATCCGATGCGCCAGCGCAACGGCGGCGAGGCGTTTACCCATCATGCGCTCGACTTTGCGCGCGGCATCTTCCTTCTGAGTGCAGTTTAACGCGATGGAATCGAGCTCTCCATTGGAATATGGCGTCGGGCCTTTGTCGAGCACGCATTTGATCAACCGCTGTGTGACCAGGTCGGCAAAGCGGCGATTGGGAGCGGTTGAGTGAGTGTAATCGTGAACCGCGAGCGCGAAGTGTCCTGGGGGTGGTTGACCTGCTGGCGACATGACGTACTCACCGGGCCCCATTAACTTGATTACGGCCAGGGAGATGTCGGCATAGTGAACACTGTCCGAATCGCGCATTTTCTTGAGAAATCCGTTCAGCGCCGCCGAGTCCGGTTCGGAAGGCAATTTATAACCGTAGCCGCTCGCCAGCGAGACGATCCTCGGCCATCGCTCCGGGTCCTTCACGATGCGGCGGATGCTCGAAACCCCGGCTTTCGACAAAGTTTGCGCCATGACTTCGTTCGCCGCGATCATAAAATCTTCGATCAGTTGCGTGGCTCGATTGCGCTTCCGCGCCCTGATCTCCTTGACGTCGCCATTCGAGACGATCGCTTCGGCCTCGATGCGATCGAAATCCAGAGCGCCCACGCGATGCCGCGCCTCGCACAGCGCTTGTGCGGCCTCATCTTGCAGCTTCAATTGCGCCTGCAACTCGGGGGACGCCGCCACTTTCTCCGGGACCGCGGCCTTTCCCTCCAGCCACGGCCCGACGCCGTTGTAGGCCAACTGCGCGTGATTGCGAACCAGCGCCCGGTAAATCGACGGAGAACCCATGGAGCCGTCTGGCGCGACGATATATTCGACCACCACCGCCGCGCGATCCTGGTTCTCATTCAGCGACGTAAGATCGGTGGACAACTCGTCGGGCAGCATCGAAAAATTCTTCACGCCGGTGTAAACCGTAGTCGTCTGATTTGCGGCGTGCCGATCGATGGGCGATCCTTTCTCCACCGATCCACTGACGTCGGCGACGCCAACCCGAACGCGGATGCCGTCCTTGACGCGTTCGGCGACCTCTATCTGGTCCAAATCCCGCGACGTGTCGTTATCGATGGAAGACCACAACAGCGTCCGAAAATCGTGGCCCGTGTCCGGTATCGGGCGAGCGCGGATCGCGGCTATCTGCTGCTCGACTCCGGGAGGGAAATCCGGATCGAATCCCCGATCGATCATCTCCTGCCGAGCAGCGTCAAGGAGACTCATTTAACCACGACCGGCACCGAGGCGATCGTATTCTCCCACTCCAATTGAAGTTTCGAATTGGTCAGAGTGATTTTGAAAGTGTCGATGGGTGATGGAGGCTTACTCATATCCATGAGCACACGGCCGAGGTCGCGCGATTTGTCGTAATCGAGACCCCATTGGCCGGTCTGCTTGTTGACGATGAGCTGCCACTGTTTGGCATCCAGCCATACGAATAGTGTGTAATCGCCCTTGGGGACGGTCAGGTTCTTGATTTGCAGATCGGCGTCGGTGTGCAGCGCTGTCGCCTCGTTCGCGCCTGCGCGCCACACTTTTCCGTACGGCTCCAGGCCGCCGAAAATCTTGCGATCATGCATCGATGGTGCGTGATACGCGATCGTGATCGCCTTCCCGCCTACGGTTACGGAGGTCTGCGCCGGGGGACTGGTGTATTGACCGAAAGCCGGAATCACTATAGCTAACGCTGCCAAAAGAGTTTTCATAGATATATGGACGCTTACTTCAGCGAAGCGTCTTTCGCGCTTCCATAATAGAGGCCGTTGAACAGCAGCTTGAAGGTCGCGTGCGGTTGGGATCGGAACGCGACTTCCGGCCCGAGCAGCATCACTTTGCCTTCGCCGATGGTCGCCTCCGCCACCGCCGTGCCACCATCCAGATATTGCTGTCCCCATGCCCATCCGCTGTCGAGAGGCTCAGGACCGGAGAACCAGGCCACCGCCGAGGTCTTTTTCTGCTCTGCGTTCGGCTCCATGCGGAATACCGGCGAATTGTCGTAGAACACGTCCACCACCGGAGGCATCCCATATGCGAGCGGATTCGTATTGTCGATATTTGTCTTCAGCAACGATCCCGGAATATAGAATTTCTCGCGCGGAAGTGCACGATCGCGCCCGTCGGGGCCCTTCTCGGTCAGGTAATTCCGAACAGGCAGCCCAAGTACCTCTCCCAAGCCGGTGGAGCTTCCGATGGTCACGATCGATCCGCCAGATTCGACGAATTTCTTCAACTGCGGCGCGGTCTTGTCTTCGGTGATGCGGCCCATCCAGCCGCGATATTCTTCAGGCACGCTCTCCGGACTTGGCGCACCGCCGAACCCGCCACCGCCGCCTCCGCGTCCACCGAATCCAGCGCGTCGAAAAGCACCGTCGGGGAATACCAGCACGTCGAACTTACTCTTGAGATCGCCGGCGTCGAGTGTCTGTGGATACACCACCTGGAACGGAAATTCGTACTGTTCGAAAATCCATCGAGTCCAGCCGGAAGGCATGATTCCACCGTACTGATCGTACAGGCCGACGCGAATCGGCTTCAGCTTCAACGCATCGCCCATAGGGGCTTTCGCCACCGCATGCACCGGCACGCCGAACTGCTTCGCGCCCTGATCGAGCACACTGCGCGCTGCCGCCGATGCCGGCACCCAGATGGCTCCCGTTCCCAGATCCTCTCCGTCGGCCAAACCGGATTTCTTCAGCCAATACACGTCCGCGCCGGCCTTCAGCAGCCGGTTGATCAGCACGAACGAATTGTTGATCTGATGGCTGATCAGGTATCCCGCCGTGCCCGTCCCCATAATTGACGACGCTGGCGGAGGCAGCAGACCGTTGATTTTGGTGAACGGACCGCTCGGCATCGCATCCAGAATGCGATCGAACTTCACGCCCATCTGATAGGCCAGCGTCCAGCCAGTGATGTCGTACGGCGGCTTCGGCGGACCGCCAGGATACGCGAAATCGTTGGGATGATCCTGCGGCTCGAACATGTCGATCACGTGCGGCCGGAACGCTTGCGCAGTCTTGATCACGTAAGATCCCGTAGCGTAACTCTTGCCGGCGATGGTAAACGTCGACGTCGCCTTCATCACGTCGATTCCGTTCTTGAGCAGCGCGTTGACGAATTCTGTCGCCGTGGCGAAATCCGATTGATCGGATGGAATCACGTACCCGCGCGGATCGCGCAGCTTGGGATCGTGCAGAATCGAGTTATATAGCTCGCTCGGAACCGTGCGGGCCCCGAGGCCGCCCGGCGCGTCCGGATTATCGCCCCCACCGCCACCCCGACCGCCGCGCCCACCTGCCGGAGCCATCTTCGCCGCTGCCGCATCCAGCGCTGCAATTCTTTTCGGCGTGACGGTCCACGTGTCCTGGCTGCCTTTCTGAATCGAGTTCCGCCCCATTTGATAAATGTTGTAGAGGAACGTCTCCCGATACCGCGAAGCCAGGTCGAGCATGGCGCGATTGTTCGACATTTCATACTCGATCGATTGGCGATAGTGCCACTTCTGCGTGCCCGTAGTTGGCGCGATGGGCAGCGGCCAGTCGCCTTGCGGGAGCTGTTTTTCAGGCACCAACGGAATGTCGATCGGCGTAGGGTTGCCGATGATTTCAGTCAGAATTCCGATCATGTTATGGAAGTACGTCACCGTGCGCAGTCCGCCATTCCACCACGTCGAATAATTGGCGCCGGTGCGCATCGCCGATCCGCCTTTGCCTTCCGCGACCAGGCGGCTGTGCATCGCCGTTCCCACCATCTCGATGCCGAGCGGGACCAGAGGATCGAAGTTGTAATTGAAAGGATCGCGGAACGGCGGCATGAAAATCACCGCGCCCGCCGGACCGGTCTGGTGATGGTTGTACATGATCTGCGGATACCACTCCAGGAACAACTGGTGATTCATGTTGGTGGTTTCCTTCATCGCCGACATGTAGAAATCGCGATTGTCGTCGTGCCCGACGTACTTTGCGTACAACCGCGGCAGGCCGTTCAGCGTGCGCTTCAACGGATCCTGGTCGCGCATGTACCACGTGGCGCATAACTCCTGTCCGTCCGGATTCGCCAGCGTGTAGAGTCCGATTACGTCGTCCAGCAGACGCATAGTTTCAGGATCCGTGCGGCTGGCCATTTGATATACCTGTTCCATCAGCTGCTGCGATCCCACGGTCTCACTCGCATGCAATCCGCCGTCGATCCACACGACCGCTTTGCCTTCGCGAGCCAGCGCGTGAGCCTGATCGTCAGACAGACCCTCAGCTCGGGCCAGCTTCGCGGAGATTTCTTTGTAGTGATCCAGCTTCTTCAGGTTTTCAGGCGACGTGATGATCATCATGTACTGGCGCCGGCCCTCTTCGGTCGGTCCGATATCGACCAGCTTGCAGCGATTGCATTCAGAGGCGATCTTTTTCCAGTACTGTTCGAGCTGGGTGTAGCTCGCCATCTTGTAGTCGTCGCCGAGATTGAAGCCCAGCGCATCTTTGGGCGTAGTAATCTTCTGAGCGGTAAGAAGAGCAGTGGTGATCAGCAGCAAGAGCAGGGATCGCTTCATGAGGTAGAGTTTACCCCGGTTGCGAACCAACCTGCTGACCAGTCACGGCTTGAACCGCGCGATCGCGCCCTTTGGACCCACGGCCCAACCCGCATCGCCCGATGCAAAGCTCACGGCATTGTAATTTCCAGAATCGAACGTCTTCCAATTCCTGCCATCGTCGATGGAAGAATCCGATCCCGAGGTCCCCACGGCAATCCACATCTTTCGATCCGCAATATACGCGACTGCCGATCGATATCCACCGGGCGTTCCGCCGGAAGCCGACCACGTTCTGCCGCCATCGGTTGTGAGCGCGATGTTCCCAGTGGTTTCGGTTGTCTTGTTATAGTCTCCGCCGACGGCGATTCCATGCCTCACATCGGAAAACGCCAAAGAAAAAATGCCCGCGCTCGCGCCGTCGTTGCGCATCGCAGTCTTTGCAACGATCCACGTCTCGCCGCCATCTGTGGAATGAAATACGCGAGCGCCGCCGGTTCCGAACCAGACTTCGCGTGTTCCGCGCACGATCAGGCACGTATTGCTCGCGGCGAACGCGCCCTCGTTGGCCAGCGCCGGCGGCGTCTTCTGACGTTTCCACGTCTCCCCCGCATCGACGGTGGTGAAAACCACGAAGTGTCCATCGACTGGATCACCCAGCAAAATCCCATGCATCGCGTCCCAAAACGCAAGCGCATCGAAGAATCCTTTTGGATCTGGATTCGTGAATACCAGCCTCCACTGATCGTTAGTGCCTTTGTAGATGCGCGATTTTTCACCCGGCCCGATGCTCAGGACAAGCGCGGTCTTTTCGTCTAACGCGCGGATGGCGCGAAAATCCAGGTCCGCTGCACCAGGAACGCTCGAGGCCTTCCAAGTCGCTCCGCCATCGGTGGTTCGAAGATATGTACCCTTGGTCCCGCTAGCCCACACGACATTGGCGTTCACCGCGCTCACTCCTCGCAGAGACGCCGTTGTACCGCTTTCCTGCGGAATCCACGATTGCGCCAGCACGAACCCTATGATCCAGACCATGGGGCAAGTATAAGATGAGATCGTGAGCGAAAAAACGTTCGATGACCCGCGCATCGCCCTCAACCGGATCTATACCAAGCGGGGCGACACGGGAGAAACCAGTCTCGCCGGCGGCCAGCGTGTTCCCAAGGATTCGCTCCGCATCGAGGCGTACGGCACGGTTGACGAGTTGAGCGCCTTCATCGGCCTCGCGAGCATGTCGTGTCACGACCAGATCGGACAGGACCCGCGCATCGGCCTGCTTGCGGCCATGATCCGCCGCGTCCAGCACGAGCTTTTCAACCTGGGATCCATCCTCGCCACGAAACCGGAAGACGTGCATCCCAAGCAAGCACGCATCACGCCCGCCGAGATCGCGCAATTGGAGCGTGAAATCGACGCGATGAATGAAGACCTCCCGCCACTACGGAGTTTCGTGCTCCCAGGAGGAACGCGCCTCAACGCGGAACTCCACGTTGCCCGCACAGTTTGCCGCCGCGCAGAACGTCTTCTCATCACATTGGCGCGGGAAGAATCGATTCCACCGGAATCGATCCAATACTTGAACCGCCTGAGCGACGCACTGTTCGTGTGGAGCCGCTGGGCCAACTTCGTCCTTCACGTCCCTGAAGTGTTGTGGGACCCGAACCAATCCGCGTCGGCCCGGACATGACGTACAGAAAAGCTGTACAATAGGACCATGTCCGTCGAGACAACCTACACTCAGCTAAGGGAACAGCTCGCTTCGGTGCTCGATCGTGTCGTCGATGACCGAGAAGTAGTCATCGTGCGGCGAAAAACGGGTAAAGATGTCGCCCTCATCGCCGCGGATGAATTGTCCGGCCTCCTCGAGACGACGCATCTTCTCCGATCTCCCAAAAACGCGCAGCGTCTCAGGAGCGCTATGCGCCGCGCGGAACGGAGAGTTGGAAAACCCGAGCAGGTCGAAAAGCTTCGTCGGGAGATGGGGCTTGCGAAGCGCTGATTGCGACGCAGTCTTTCATCCAGAGTTTCGCGAAGACCTCCGCGATTGGGTTGAAACCGACCGCAACACCGCCTTGAAGATTTTCCAGCTCGTCGAGGCGATCATCCGCGATCCATTCATCGGAATCGGCAAACCCGAATCTCTACGCCAACATTTAGCCGGCGCCTGGTCGCGCCGGATCACGCAAGAACACCGGCTCGTTTACAGAGTCAGCCACGATCGCATCGATTTCCTGCAGGCTCGCTACCACTACTAGCCCGCATCAGTCCGGTTTTAGAACGGCACATCATCATCTCCCACTCCCTGATCCGCTGGTGGAGCCGCAGGCGCCGCGGCCGGACGAGCCCTGGGAGCGCTCCGCATCGGTTCCTGCGAACCTTCATCCGGTGGACCCCCCTCGCCGCGTCCGCCCAGAAGAATCACATCTTCTGCGACCACGTCCGTCGCCCACACTTTTTTGCCGTCCTTATCCTCGTAACTTCGCGTCTGGATGCGCCCCTCGACGTAGACTTGTTTCCCCTTGGTGAGATAGGGCGCGACGTTTTCTCCCCGCCACAGGACCACATTGGTCCAGTTGGTTTCTTCTTTCCACTCGCCCGTCTGCTGGTCCTTCCAGCGCCGGTTCGTCGCCACCGAAAACTTCGTAACGGAGGTTTGATTGGCGGTGTAAGCGGTCTCGGCATCGCGGCCCAGATGACCGATCAGAATTACTTTGTTCACACTACGGCTTGCCATGATTTCTGCACGATAGCACAGTTGTTAACATGGGACACATGTCTCTCCTCAGCCGCAGAAACCTGCTGCAACTTGCCCCCACCGTCGCGACTCTGATCGTCTCAGAAGCCGGCATTGCGACCGCCCAGCGTGGGCCGGACGCACCCATGAAGATCACCAAGCAGCAGGCCAAAGAAGCGCTTGACATCCTCGGCCTCAGCTTCACCGACGAGCAGGTCGACATGCTGCTTCCCGGCGTCAATCGCGCCCTTACAAATTACGAAGGCCTGCGAAAACTCAATATCCCGCTCGATACCGAGCCCGCGTTTTATTTCCGTCCCGCGCTTCCCGGTAAAGAGCCCAAGCCGCGCGCGTCGCACTTTACGCCGACGCACTCCCCCAACCTCGCGACGTTCAAAGATCCCGAAGATCTCGCATTCCTCCCGGTCACTGAACTCGCGCCGTTGATTCGCACTAAGAAAGTCTCCTCCACCGATCTGACCAAGATGTACCTCGCGCGCCTCAAGAAATTCGGGCCGAAACTGCTGTGCGTGATCACGCTGACGGAGGATCTCGCGCTCGAACAAGCTGCGGAGGCCGACAAGGAAATTCGAGCGGGAAAATATCGCGGACCGCTCCACGGGATTCCCTTCGGCGCGAAGGATCTTTTCAATACCAAAGGAATCCTGACCACCTGGGGAGCCGAGCCTTACCAAAACCAGGTCCCCACATATAACGCCACCGCCATCGAACGCCTGTATAACGCGGGCGCGGTCCTCGTCGCCAAGCTTTCCATGGGAGCGCTTGCACAAGGCGACGTGTGGTTCGCCGGCACTACCAAGAATCCGTGGAACCTCGAACAGGGCTCCAGCGGATCTTCGGCCGGTTCTGCGTCATCCACCGCCGCCGGGCTAGTCGGATTCTCTATCGGCACCGAAACTCTGGGTTCCATTGTCAGTCCGAGCTCGCGATGCGGCGTGACCGGTCTTCGCCCGACCTATGGACGTGTTTCGCGATATGGCGCCATGGGGCTCAGTTGGACCATGGACAAGATCGGTCCCATCTGCCGATCGGTGGAAGATTGTGCGCTGGTACTCAACGCGATGCACGGTCCCGATGGACACGACGTGACCACCATCGACGCGCCGCTCGATTGGAACCCGTCGTCTCCTCTTTCAAACCTGAAGATCGGCTACGTCAAATCCGAATTCGAGCGTACCCAAGGCTTCGGCGGACGCGGCAGGAATCCTGAGCAGGCCGCGGCGCGCAAAAAACTTTATGACGACGCACTGGAAGCGCTGCGCAGGGCGGGCGCGAAGCTGGATGAAGTCGAGTTGCCCGCAACCGACGCGCAAGACATCGTCTTTCTTTTGCAAGCCGAATCCGCAGCCGCGTTCGACGACATCACGCGCGACGGCCGCGTCGCCCAGCTTCGCGGTCAGGGCCGCGGCGACTGGCCGAACAGCTTCCGAACCTCGCGTCTGATCCCGGCCGTCGAATATATTCGCGCCCAGCGCGGCCGCACTCTCCTGCAGCAGCAGTTCGACGAATTCATGCAGAAGTGGGATGTGCTGGTGGTCCCACAAGGCACCGCGACGCTCACCATCACCAATCTCACGGGTCACCCGCAAGTCTGCGTCCCGTGCGGATTTCTCGGTGGGAATTCGCCGCAAAGCATTCTGTTCACTGGCCGCCTCTATGATGAAGGAACTCCTCTGCGTGTCGCACACGCGTATCAACAGGCTACGGAATGGCACACGATGCATCCGAAAATGGAGGGAGCATGATGGATCGAAGAACGTTCCTGACCACGCTTGGCCTGGCCGCGACGGCCCGCGCCGCGGACACGGGGCGGCGTACGCGTTATTATTCGATGCACTGTTTTCTGTTGAAGCAAGGCACGCAAGGCGCGCGTGTTCACGACTGGATTCGGGCCGCTCTCCCGAAATTGGGCGCTGGACCGAAATTCGTTCTCGACGCCGTCATCGCGCCGCACTCGCCGCAGATCCTGCTGATCATGGGATTTCCTTCGTTCGAGGAAATGTCCGCAGTGCAGGCCAAACTATATGCCGAATCTCCGGAGAACGGAGCCGATCCGCTGTTCGAATCGCAGAATGTGGCGCTGCTCGAAGCTGCGCCGTATTCTCCCGAAATCGCTGTCGAGAAGCACGAAAAACCCCGCTATTTCGAGCTTCGTACTTATCGATCGCCGTCGCGGCCCCAGCTTGCCGGCCTCCACGAACGATTCGCCGGACCCGAAATCAAGATCTTCCATCGCGTGGGAATTCATCCGCTTTTTTATTCGAGCACGCTGATCGGAGCGAACGTTCCAAATCTGGTCTACCTGATCCCGTTCGATTCGCTCGCCGCCCGCGAACAAGCCTGGAACGCATTCGGTGTCGATCCCGATTGGGCAAAGGCCCGCAAGGAGTCCATCGACAAGTACGGCCAGCTCAACTCGGTGAACGATATCTCCATTTTTCGCGCCGCGCCCTATTCACCGATTTCATGACCACGTTCCGCTACGCGAGTGATCAGTCGCTGATGGTCTATCTCGGCGAGCACGTTAATCTCGATACACATCACCGCGTGTTAAGGCTCCTGCGCCTGCTCGAAGCCGAGCCGATTCCTGGAGTCCGCAATCTGCATCCCGCGTACAACTCGATTCTGATCGTCTTCGATCCGGTCGAACAGGAACACCAGAACATCGAGCGCACCGTAGCGACGTACCTGAAAAGACTGGACGACGTGAAGCTGCCCGAGCCTCGCACGGTCGAAATCCCGGTGGTTTACGATGGTCCCGATCTCGCCGATGTGGCCGTGCTTCATTCGATCAGCCCGCAACGAGTCGTCGAGCTACACTCGTCGGCGACCTACATCGTGTACTTCGTCGGCTTTGTCCCCGGGTTCGCGTATCTCGGCGGGCTCCCTGCCGAACTCGCCACACCTCGTCTGGAAGCGCCGCGCAAGAAAGTTCCTAAAGGCAGCGTCGCCATCGGCGGAACGCACACCGGCGTCTATCCGTTCGATACACCCGGCGGCTGGCGTCTGATCGGAAGAACGGCTCTTGAGATTTTCGACCCGGACACGGCCGAGCTGAGCAAGCTCCGCATCGGCGATCAAGTCAAATTCAGCCCATGCCTGTAATCCACGTCCAATCGCCCGGTATGTTCACCACCGTGCAGGATCTGGGCCGCTACGGCTACGGCCCCATCGGCGTGTCTCCGTCTGGCGCGGCCGATCCCATTTCGCTTCGGATCGGCAATCTGCTGGTTGGTAATCAAGACTCCGATGCCGCACTCGAAATGACTCTGCTCGGCGCCTCGTTGGTGTTCCCCGATGGCGGGCTGATCTCTCTCACTGGTTCCGATTTCGGTCCAACCATCGACGGAGCGCCGATCCCGATGTGGACGGCGCATCGTCTCCCTCCCGGCCAGACTCTCAAAACCGGGCCGACGCGCGATGGAGCGCGCTGCTATATGTGCGTGCAGGGCGGCATCGCCGTAAAACTCCTGCTCGGCAGCGCGTCTACGCATATCCTCACAGGCCTCGGCGGATTCGAAGGGCGCCAACTCAAGAAAGGTGACGTGTTGTCCATCGGTGAGTCGCGCGCAGCACGTGAATCCAGACCGCTAACGATAGTCCCCGAGGTTCTTGAACGCTTGAAGCCCCGTAAGGACCTTCGCGCGACCGTCGGCCCCCAGACGGACTGGTTTTCTCCTGAATCCGTCCGCACATTCTTCGACGCCTCGTACACGGTCACGGAAGAATCCAACCGCATGGGGCTTCGTCTGGAAGGCCCTGCGCTCGAAACGCCGCACTCAGGTCAAATGACGTCGGAAGGCGTATCGCTCGGTGCAATTCAAGTCCCCGCCGGTGGAAAGCCGATCATCCTTTTCGTCGAGCAGCAAACCACCGGAGGGTACCCGAAAATCGCAAACATCGTTTCCGCCGATCTGCCGAGCGTTGGCCAACTCCGCCCCCGCGACGAGGTTCGCTTCGAATTGGTCGGCCCCGAAACAGCGCGGGCTCTGATCCGGGAGCAGGAAGAGTTTATTCAGAAAGCTGTCATCGCGGATTGACTCACCACTCGACCCGTGCGTTTAACCGCTCCCTCTGGTCACGGCTCGGTGTCAACACTTTTGCGCAGCGAGCCGCGACCATAGGAAGCGGTTCAACTCCGACGGCGCTATCATTTTTCTGAATGCACATGGACCTGAACTGCGACATGGGCGAAGTTCCCGAACAGATTGCCGACGGAACCCAGGAATCGCTGATGCGCTCGATTACCTCGGTGAACATCGCCTGCGGCGGTCACGCCGGCGACGAGCGCAGCATGAAGACCACCATCGAGCAGGCGTTGCGCTGGAATCTCACCATCGGCGCACATCCTGGCTACCCTGACCGCGAAAACTTCGGACGTCTGGAAATGAACCTGCCGCTGAATGAGATCGAAGAAACCGTGTTCGGCCAGATCCGCACGCTGGCCGAGATCGCCGCGACATACGCCACTGCGATTGTCCACGTGAAGCCGCACGGTGCGCTCTACAATCAGGCCGTGAACAAGCAGGATCTCGCACGGGCTATCGCCAACGGCGTCGCGCGATTTACCAAAGACGTGATTCTGGTCGGCCTCGCGGGATCGCCGATGCTGAAAGTGTTTCGCGACATTGGATTCCGCGTCGCCGCCGAAGCCTTCGCGGATCGCCAATACGAACCCGACGGAACGCTACGCAACCGCAAATTCGCCGACGCGCTGCTCCGCAATCCCGAAAAGGCCGCCGAACAAGCCGTGCGAATCGCCCGCAAACAAGGCGTGATCGCGTCCAACGGATCGACTGTGCCCATTGACGCGCAGACCATCTGCATCCACGGCGATACTCCGGGAGCTCCACAAATCGCGGACGCCGTCGCGGCGGCGCTGCAAAACGCTGGCATCGCTCTCCGCCCGCTCAGCCTCTAGCGGATTCCAGCGCGCTTGGCCGGGCCGCCTGGGCACTTGGAATATAATTCGTGAATGTTCACATTTCGCGCGCTGATTCTCTCTTTCGCACTGGTAGCGACGGCATCCGCCCAACAGGCGAAACGTCCCCTGCACCATCGCGATTACGACGGCTGGCGCAGCATCCCCAGCCAAGCCCTTTCCCGGGACGGGAAGTTCCTGGCCTACGCTCTGTTTCCCGAAGACGGCGACGGCGAGCTGGTGGTGAAGGATCTCACGACCGGAAAGGAATTTCGCGAGAATGCAGGCGCCCTTCCACCGGCACCTGACAACACGAATTTCGAAACGCCGGCGGCCGAGCAGACTGCGGCGCGAAGCATTCGAATCGTCTTCACGCACGACAATCGCTTCGTGGTCGCGAGCGCGTTTCCTTCCAAGTCCGAAACAGACAAAGCCAGGAAGGAAAAGAAGCGTGCCGATGAAATGCCGCGCAATAGTATGGTCATTGTCGATCTGGCCGCCCTCACCGCTGCTCGCGTCCCCGACGCGGCTAGCTTCCAGATCCCCGAACTGGGCGACAGTTATGTCGCGTATCTCAAAGGGCCGAAGCCCGGTGAGCGCTCCGCGCCAACTGAGAACGATGCGGACGATCTGGATCAACGTGACCAACGTGATCAACGTCGTGTCGCGGCCAGTCCGGCGTCGGGCGCACTTGGCGCGCGAAAACAGTTTGGCTCGGACTTGATGTTGCGCGACCTGCGCACGTCGAAGGAGCGTTCCTTCGAAGACGTGCTCGAATACGCTCTCAGTAAGGATGCGAAGGCGCTGGTCTATACAGTTTCGTCCACGAGAGAAGATTCCAATGGCGTGTATTCGATCGTTCCTGGGGCCGATGGATCGCCCGCTGCGCTGCTGGCGGGAAAAGGCCGCTACACCAAGCTGACCTGGGATTTTTCGCAAAGAGAGCTTGCCTTTTTGAGTGATCGCGACGATGCGGCGGGCAAGCCCGCGAAGTTCAAGGCATATGCCTGGGATCGGAGCGGAGCGCCGATCGAGATTGTGTCGACGTCGACAGCCGGCTTTCGCAGTGGCTATGCGATCCTCGATCGCGGGCCGATGAGTTTTTCGCGCGACGGATCGCGGCTATTTCTGAGCTGCGCCCCCATGGAAGAGATCGCCGCGCTCGACAAGGAGTCATCTGCGAGCAGCGATGATCACGTGCTCGCCGATCTGTGGCACTGGAAGGACGACTACGTTCAGCCCATGCAGAAAGTTCGCGCGCCGCAGGAGCGTTCGCGATCGTATCGCGCGGTGCTGAGCCTGTCGGATAAAAAGTTCATACAACTCTCCGATCCGGCCATGCCTGGCTTGATCCCGAGCGATGACGGCCGGGTCGCGATCGGTACTGACGACCGCGCCTATCGCCACATGGTCGATTTCGACGGCACGTACAACGATGTGTATCTGGTAGACACGGTGAACGGCTCACGTAAGCTTGCGCTAAAGCAATATCGCGGAAACGTGGGCGGCGGCGGGCGCGGTGGTGGCGGATCGCAATTGTCGCCTGACGGGAGGCATCTGCTTGCGTTCAAGGACCAGCAGTGGTGGTCGATTCAAGTTCCGGACGGCGCTGCGGCGAATCTGACGGGAAAGCTCGGGGCGGCGTTCTTTAATGAGGATCACGATACGCCGGATGAGCCGCCATCCTACGGCACAGCCGGTTGGACCAAGGACGGGAAATGGGCGCTGGTCTACGATCGTTACGATGTGTGGACCGTTTCGCCGGACGGCGCTGCCGCTCGCAAGTTGACGAATGGGCGTGGATCGGAGTTGCAGTTTCGCGTCGCTCGTCTCGATTCGGCCGACGATGAAGAAGAGCGCGGGATTGATCCGGCCAAGCCATTGTTTTTCCGCGCCGAAAATCTGCACACCCGCGATTCGGGGATTTATTCGCTCGCTAATTTGATGGGCGCACTGCCGCAACGACTCATCATGGGACCGAAGAACTATCGGGTGCTCGGTAAGGCGAAGGATGCCGATGTGGTCATGGTCACGGCGACCACCTTCCATGACCAACCCGATATTCAGATCACGGACTCGACTTTCCGCCAAATGAAGAAGGTGACGGACGCGAATCCTCAGCAAACGCAGATTCTATGGGGCACGAGCGAGTTGATCCGGTATCGCAACGCCGACGGCGTCGAGCTGGACGCCGCGCTCTACAAACCCGAGAATTTCGATTCATCGAAAAAGTATCCGATGCTGATCTATATCTACGAACGGCTATCGCAGAACCTGCACAATTTCGTCCGGCCCGGTCCGGGTACGTCGATCAACATTGCGTATTACGTCAGCAACGGCTACCTCGTGCTCACGCCGGATATCGTCTACACCACCGGTCATCCTGGGCAGAGCGCCCTCAAGTGCGTGCTACCGGCGATTCAGGCTGTGGTCGACAAAGGCTATGTCGATCGCGCGCGGATCGGCATCCAGGGTCATAGCTGGGGCGGTTATCAGGCCGCCTACCTGCTGACGCAGACCAACGTATTTCGAGCCGCCGAGGCTGGGGCGCCGGTCGCCAACATGATCAGCGCGTACGACGGAATCCGCTGGGGCACCGGTCTGCCGCGCCAGTTCCAATACGAAAAAACGCAAAGCCGCATTGGCGGCAGCATCTGGGAGTATCCAATGCGCTTCATCGAGAACTCTCCGATTTTCATGGTGGATCGCGTAACCACGCCGCTGCTGATCCTGGAAAACGACGGCGATGACGCGGTGCCGTGGTATCAGGGGCTGGAGCTTTTCCTGTCGCTCCGCCGCCTGGGCAAAGAGGTCTATCTTTGGAACTATAACGGCGAGGCTCACGGCCTACGCAAACGTCCGACGCAGAAAGATTATACGGTGCGGATGCAACAGTTCTTCGATCATTTCCTGAAAGGCGTCCCGGCGCCGGAATGGATGGAAAAAGGGGTCCCCTACATCGAGCGCGAGCACGAGAAGGAGAAGATCAGCTTGATCTATGGTGAAACCGTCGCGGACGACAAAAAGAAAATAAGATGAGATGCTAGAATAGGAACATTCCAGCGAGGGCGTCCCGCAAATTCTGGCCAGGTAGCTCAGTTGGTAGAGCGCAGCCCTGAAAAGGCTGGCGTCGGCGGTTCGATTCCGTCCCTGGCCACCACATTCTAAAACACTTAGTAGTAGCCAAAAACATGGGTTAATAAGCGCGGGAACAATAAGGGAACATTCAAGCAGTTGACGCCAAACCGCAACCATATATTGCTAAGAGGGCAGGAGTGCCGGCGGGGAATGTCGAGAAGAAGCGCATCAAGAGCGAGTTGCTCAAGAACGAACGAGATCTGTCGATTTATACGCCGCCCGGTTATCGCCGCGACGGGCCGCCGAATGGTCTGCTGGTGGTTTTCGATGAAGGCTCTTATCTGACGCTGGTTCCCACGCCTGCAATTCTGGACAACCTGCTTTGGGAGAAAAGAATCGCGCCGATGGTCGCAGTTTTGATCGCCAATCCCGATCAGGAAACGCGCACACGTGAATTGCCCCCCAATCCGGATTTCGCCGATTTCCTCAATAACGAGCTGATCCCTTGGATCAGAGCGAATTACAACATCACGAAGGACCCGGGGCAGGTGGCGGTTGCCGGGTCGAGCTTTGGCGGAATCGCTTCCGTGTACGCCGGGCTCCGCCATCCGGAGACGTTCGGAAACGTTTTGTGCCAATCCGGTTCGTTCTGGTGGTCGGCGTCCAAACCGGAGCCATATGCAGAGCCGAATTTCCTCGCAAAGGAGTTCGTCAAGAGTCCGAAATTGCCGCTGCGGTTTTATATGGACGCAGGCTCATTCGAAGTGGACCTGAACGGCGGCGGAGGCGCGATCCTGGAGCCAAGCCGTCACATGCGTGACGTGCCGCTTGCTAAAGGGTATGAGGTGCACTATCAGGAAAACGTTGGTGGGCACGACTACCTGAGTTGGCGCGGGAGCCTCGCGGATGGCCTGATTGCGTTAGTCGGGAACTCACGGTAGAGCTCCTTCCGCGCTACTCGATAAGCAGCATTAACGGCACTCTGCAGGTCCCGCGGGCGGACGTCTGACTCGCTCGACTGGCGCAAATCTGCGAGTCTCGTGTTGCTCGTCAAGTTGGCGTGATGCCGCCTTCACGCGAGTGATGCTCAAGAGCGCGCGGCATTCTCCGAGTGGCCGACGATCCGCCCGGACTGCCACATCCGTGGTCCTTAGCGTTATACGGCCAAGTGGATCACAGGCTGCTGGACTACTGGCGTGTGATCCGACCGATTCATGTTAACCTTCTCGCGAGGTACAACATGGCAA
>DATMOC010000030.1:0-30013 GCA_035568415.1 Bryobacteraceae bacterium
TACGATATCTTTAAGCCTTTGGCAGGTCTGCGGTTGCCCGCCTGGTGGCCCCGCGCCTTCGGCGCTGGTGAGTGGGTACTCAGCGGTCTTCATCAAGCATTCATTTTTCTGGGAGAATTCTGATGTCAACCTATTTCCCCAAAGCGGGAGATATTGTGCGCAAGTGGTATGTGGTGGACGCCTCGGGACAGGCCTTGGGCCGCCTGGCGTCGCAAGTCGCTCGTATTTTGATGGGCAAAGAGAGTCCGAAGTACACGCCATTTATCGACGCCGGCGATCATGTTGTGGTGATCAACGCCGAAAAGGTGAAGATCAGCGGAATGAAGTCGGAGCAGAAGCAGTATCACCGCTACACCGGCTATCCGGGTGGCCTGCGAACCGAGGATTATCGCAAACGCTTTGCCCGCAAGCCCGAACTAGTGATTGAGTCTGCGGTGAAACGCATGTTGCCCAAGACGAAGATGGGCGAGCACATGTACACAAAGCTGAAAGTTTATAAGGGCGACAAGCATCCGCATCAGGCGCAGAAGCCGGAAGCGAAAGCGCTGATCGCGCTGCGGTAGGGTTTGGTTGTTGACGATAATCCAGACGTAGCAAGCTACGTCTCTACGAGAGAGCTAAAAGCTAATGGCTGAATTAGTTCAATACTACGGCACCGGACGGCGCAAGACCGCGATCGCGCGGGTTTTTCTGCGTCCCGGCAGCGGCGATTTCAAGGTCAACGGTCGCGCATTTGAAGAATACTTTGTGACTCCATCGCAACGTTCGGCCGCGAAGGCGTCGCTGGTCTCGACCGACTCAGGCGCGACGTTTAACGTGATTGCGAATGTCTCCGGCGGCGGCGTCAACGGGCAAGCTGATGCCGTGAAGCTGGGCATCGCGCGAGCCTTGATGCTGTTCAACGCCGAGTGGCGCAAAAAGCTGAAGGCCGAAGGCTTGGTCAGTCGCGACTCGCGTGGCAAAGAGCGCAAGAAGTACGGGCAGAAGGGCGCGAGAAAGCGCTTCCAGTTCAGCAAGAGATAGTTTCGGGTTTCGAGTTTCAAGTTTCGGTGACTCAAAACAGGAAACTCGAAACTGGTTTCAAAATTCTTCCCGTGCTTCGGTACGGGGACGGGAAAGCAATCCTGAGTTCGCAACTGGAACGACGGATGCAGACTTAACGAGGAGGTTATTTGGCGAATATCACCATGAAGGAGTTGCTCGAAGCGGGCGTTCACTTCGGGCACCAGACCAAGCGCTGGAATCCCAAGATGAAAGAATACATCTTTGGGGAACGCAATGGGATCTACATCATAGATCTGCAGAAGACTCTGAAGCTGTTCAAAGACGCGATGCGGTTCGTCGGCGAGATGGCGGCGTCGGGAAAGACGGTGCTGTTCGTCGGCACCAAGCGCCAGGCTCAGGAAGCCATTGCCGAAGAAGCCACACGTTCGCAGCAGTATTACGTCAACCAACGCTGGCTGGGCGGACTGCTCACCAACATGACCACCGTGCAAAAGTCGATCAAGCGGCTGAAGGAACTGGACGCGATGGCGGCGGAAGGCAACTGGGATGGCCGCGCCAAGAAAGAAGTCATTCGTCTGGAGCGCGAGCGCAAGCATCTGAATCAGAACCTGGCGGGCATCAAGGACATGAACGGTCTGCCCGACATGCTGTTCGTGATCGATTCGAACAAGGAAGCGATCGCGGTGGAAGAAGCGCGCAAACTGGGCATTCCAGTGGTCGCGGTGGTGGATACGAATTGCGATCCGGACAAGGTCGACTACGTGATCCCCGGCAACGACGACGCGCTGCGAGCGATCCGGTTGTTCACCAACAAGATCGCCGATGCGGTAGTTGAGGGACGCCAGCTTGCGACCGAGCAGGATTTCGTGGTGGAAAAGATCGTGGCAGGCGAGGATACTCCGGTGGAAGAGATCCCGGAGTACGCGCAGTTCATCGATCCGAAGTATGCCGAGCAACTGATGTCGGAAAGCATGCCGGACGAAGATCTGCCGTCCACGTCGCTGCCGCGGAAGAGCGTCGCATCCGAAGCCGTGGCGGACGAAGTTTCCACGCGGAATTCGTAAAGAGTCATCAGCCGTTCATGAACGTGAATAAACGTGAATGTCTGATTCATGTTCATTCACTTCATTAGCGGCCCAAAGGATTTTATGGAGATCAACGCACAACTCGTAAAGCAGCTCCGGGAGCGCACCGGAGCGGGAATGATGGAGTGCAAGAGCGCGCTGGTGGAGTCGAAAGGCGATCTGGGCGAAGCGGAAGTAGTCCTGCGCAAGCGCGGAATTGCATCGGCGTCGAAGAAGTCCGCGCGCACAACTAAGCAAGGCGTCATTGGGACTTATGTTCACCCCGGCTCACAGCTCGGCGTGATGCTGGAAGTGAACTGCGAATCCGATTTCGTGGCTCGCACCGAGGATTTCCAGGAGCTGGTGCACGATCTGGCGATGCAGATTGCCGCAGCCGATCCGCAGTTCATCCGTAAAGAAGAGGTCACTCAGGCCGCGCTCGACCAGGAGCGCGAGATTCAGCGCGCCCGCGCGCTGGCCGAAGGGAAGCCCGAAAAGATGGTCGACAAGATCGTCGAAGGGCGCCTGGCGAAATTCTTCGAAGAGGTGTGTCTCTACGAGCAGCCGTTCATCAAAGAGAACACCACGACAGTGGCGGACCTGATCAAGACCAAGATCGCGAAGCTGGGCGAGAATATTGCCGTGTCGAGGTTTGTGCGCTTCAAGGTCGGCGACACGGCGCCGGCGGAAGAGTAGAATAGCCGCAGATAAACGCACATCGAGAAAACTCTTATGGGCGTTCATCTGCGGCCATCTTTATGCCGAAATACGGACGCATTCTTCTCAAACTGAGCGGCGAGGTGCTGGCGGGAGACGGGTCCTTCGGCATTGAGCCGGCGCGCGTCGCGGCGCTCGCCACGGAAGTCGCGGAAGTGGCGCGGACCGGAGTGCAGACCGGCCTGGTGGTGGGGGGCGGGAATTTCTTTCGCGGCGTCGCCGCTGCGGCTCAGAATATGGATCGGGTCACGGCCGACCACATGGGGATGTTGGCCACAGTCATCAATGCACTGGCTCTGCAGGACGCGCTCGAAAAACAAGGCGTACCCACGCGCGTGATGACCGCCATCGAAATGCACGAAGTTGCCGAGCCCTACATTCGCCGGCGGGCGATTCGGCACCTGGAAAAAGGGCGGATCGTGGTATTCGCGGCGGGGACTTCCAATCCCTACTTTTCGACCGATACGGCGGCCACGCTTCGCGGCCTCGAAATCAAGGCCGAAGTGGTGGCCAAGGCGACGCGTGTCGACGGCGTGTATGACAAAGACCCGCTGAAACATTCGGATGCCGTCCGCTATCCCGAAATCGGATACTCGGACGTGCTCTCGAAAAACCTGAAAGTGATGGATGCTTCGGCCGTAGCGATGTGCCGGGACAACCGGTTGCCTATCATCGTTTTCAATTTGAACGTCCACGGCAATATAATGCGTATGACGATGGGGGAGCCCATCGGCACGCTCATTCACTAACGACCATGAAACCAGAACAATCCACGAACTCCTTCGCCAGTGTGCGCGACGTCGAAACCCATGCCAAGGGCAGGATGGAGAAAGCGCTCACGGATTTGCAGCACGATATGGCGAGCATCCGCACGGGCCGCGCCTCGGTGAGCATCTTCGACAACATCAAGGTGGACTACTACGGCACGCCGACGCCGCTCAACCAGCTCGCCAATCTGCACGTTCCGGAGCCGACGCTGATCACCATCCAGCCGTGGGATATTACGCAAATCGCGTCCATCGAAAAGGCCATTCGCACGTCGGACCTGGGGCTGAATCCCGCTAATGACGGGAAGATCGTTCGCGTGCCGATTCCACCGCTGACGGAGGAACGCCGCAAAGAGATCGTCAAGCGCCTGCACCACATTGCCGAGGATCATCGCGTCGCGCTGCGCAACATCCGCCGCGACGCGAACGAGCACGTCAAGAAACTGCTCAAGGACAAGGCCATCAGCGAAGACGAGGAGCGCCGCGCGCTGGACGATGTCCAGAAGATGACCGACGGCCACATCGTAAAGATCGATCAGGCGTCGAAGGCGAAAGAGAAAGAGATTCTGGAGATCAAGTAATCAGGGCGAATCGCAACTTGGCCGTGAATGAACGTCCATGAACGTGAATCAGAGCCACAGCGCGGCTGCGCCGACGATGCCGGACTCGTAGTGAGCAGGGACGATAGGGGTCATGCCGGCATACGGGTTCACCGTCCAGTCCGGGACCTTGGTACGCAAGCGCGCAAACAACTCCTCGCCGGTCTGAGTTACACCTCCTCCGAGCACGACGATGTCGGGATCGAGGAGGCTCACAATCCCACCGAGCCATGCAGCGAGACGTATCGCGATTTCGTCGATGTTGCCGTTGACCGCGCGGCCTGACGCGAGCGCTTCGATACAGCCGTGAACGCCGCATCCACACACGATGTCACTGCGATAGTCGACGGTCATGTGGCCGGCTTCGCCCGCCGCGCCATTCTTGCCGTGATAAATCTTGCCGTCGAGAATGATGCCGGAGCCGATCCCGGTACCGATCGCCGCATAAAACACGTTGGCCAATCCACGCGCCGCGCCGAATCGAGCCTCCGCCAACCCGGCCGCATTGCAATCGTTTTCCAGCCGCACCGGGAGTCCGACTCTCTCTTGCGCCAACTGCGTGAGCGGCACGTCTCGCCAACCGGGAAGGTTCGGAGGATTCACCACGACGCCGGTCTTGGGATTTAACGGACCGGGAGCGCAGATGCCGATCGCCTCCACTTCCGGGGTCATCAGGGGCTGGATGGCGCGCCACACCTGTTCGATCGAAACGCCGAAGCCTTCGGCGGCACGTGTGGGAATCGTGTGAGATGCAAGCACTGCGGCGTTCTCATTCACCCGACCGGCGGCGATTTTCGTTCCGCCGATATCGACTCCAATCACATTCACGGTATTCTCGTTATCATAAACCTGGATTTTACCGGATGGCCTTGTTGACAATTTCCGGCGAGCCCGCGTCGCGATGGGAGGAAGTCGCGCAAGGCGCCGCGCAGCTGCTGAATTTCGAGCTGGTGACCGACGCGCGCCTGCAGCAATGGATGGTGGAGGAGTTCGGCGACGCGCCAATTCCGGATCGGGCGTGGAAAGCCGCCGTCGCTTCGATCCTGGCGCGAATGGCCGCCGAACATCATCTGGTGGTCGCGCTGCCCGGCGCCGAGGCGCTGTTTGGCGCCATGCCGATGTTGTTGCGCGCGGGCGTCGTCGCTCCCGAAGCGCGAAGAGTCGGGAATCTGATGCTGGAGCAACGGCTGGAGCGTCCCGAAGCCCGCAAGATGCTGGCGCAGCTCGATTCGGCTTGGCGCGTGTCCCGCAAAGCGAAGTTTGGACGTGCCAGGGCGCTGGCCGAATCGTTCGATATCACCTTCAACGCCGAGCACCTGGACGCGTCGGAGATCGCCGAAGTCTTGCGCAACGCGGTGTGTGCTCGCGGCCTGGTGGAGCAAGGCTTGCTCTCGGCGGCCGCCGAGGCGCAGCTCCAGTTTCAGATGCGATTGCAACTGGCCAAGCACGGGATTGTTCCAGCGGGGCGCGCCAATTTGAAGCCAGTCGCGTTCGGGCATCCCAGCGAGGAGTTGTTCGCCAACCTGCTCGATTTTTATCGCATCCAGTGGAACTACGAGCCGCGCAGTTTCCCGCTACAGTGGGACAAGGACGGGAATGTGATGGAAGCGTTCACGCCGGATTTCTACCTGCCCGAATACGATATCTATGTGGAACTGACGACCATGAAGCAGGCCAATGTGACGCGGAAGAACCGAAAGATCAAATTGCTGCGGGCGATCTATCCGCACGTAAATATCCAAATTTTTTATCAGAAAGATTTTCAGGATCTCATCTTTAAATATGGCCTCAGTGAATCTCGACTCAATCCAGTCCCGAGAGATTGAACGGGTCTTGTTTTCGGAAGAGCAGGTGGCTGCCCGGATCCGCGAAGTGGCTGCAGAGATCAGCGAAAAGTATCGCGGACGCGATCTGAAGCTGGTCGCGGTGTTGAAGGGCGCGGTTTTTTTTCTGACGGCGCTGGCCCGGGAGATCGAAATTCCGGTAAAAATCGATTTTCTGGCGATTTCAAGCTTCAGCAGCGCTCCTCCGGGAATGGTGCGAATTGCGAAGGATCTGGACGATCCAATTCAAGACGAGGACGTGCTGCTGGTGGAGGATATTGTCGATACCGGATTTACGACGCGGTTTCTTCTCCAAACGCTCGCCGGCCGCGCCCCGCGTTCCATCGGGATCTGCACGCTGTTGGATCGGACGGTGCGAAGAATCGTGCAGGTGCCAATCGACTACCGCTGTTTCGAAATCCCCGACCGGTTCGTGGTGGGATGCGGGCTCGACTACAAACAGCTTTATCGCAACCTAGGTTATATCGCGGTGCTTAATCCGGAGAAATAGCAGACGCGGATGTTGAACCGCTCCCTCTGGTCACGGATCCTAGCCGGCGACGGCGCGTATCCGAGCCGTGACCAGAGGGAGCGGTTCAACCTTCGGTTTCAATGGAGTCGCGGCCGCTCAAATAGTAGTACACCGTTGGGGTGACGATCAGCGATAGAACCATCGACGCGAGTAGTCCGCCGATGACGCCGATCGCCAGCGGCTGGAGCATCTGCGACCCCGCGCCCAGTGCGAGCGACAGCGGGATCATTCCGGCGATGGTCGCTAGCGCGGTCATCAGGATGGGACGCAGGCGGCGCTCGCCGGCCTGGATCATGGCGTCGCGCGCGGAACATCCTTCGGCCCGGAAGCGCTGATCGGCGTCCAGCAGCAGGATTCCATTTTTCGCGACGATTCCGATCACCATGATCAATCCCATGTATGAGGAGTCGTTCAAAGTCTTCCCCGTGATGAGTAGCGCCAACAACACGCCCGATGTGGACAAGACAGCCGAGGTGACGATTGCCGTGGGCGCGGCGAATGAACGAAATTCGAAAAGTAGAACCGTGAACACGAGGACGACCGCGAGCGCCAGCACCAGCGAAAGATCCTTGAAGGATTTCTGCTGCTGCTCATAGACGCCGCCGTACACCACACGGATCGACGGCGGAATCTGCATGTCGGTAACCACCTGCTTGACGATGTCCATGCCCTTGCCGAGGCTGATTCCTTCGAATCGTCCGATGACGGCGACGCGGCGTTGGAGATTTTCACGGGTAATTTCCGTTTGCCCGACCTCGGATTGAAAGTCGGCCAGCGACCCGAGCGTCGCATTCTTACCGGTGGCGCTGCTGGTGATGATGGTGTTCCGGATCTGCTCGAGATTGGTGCGTGCGTTATCGGGAAAACGCACGCGGATGGTATAGGCGTGATCGTTCACTACCACCGGCGTTGTGGCCGGCTCGCCCTGCAAGATGGCGCTCGCATCCAGCTCGATCTCCTGCGGCGAGAACCCGGCGCGCGCGGCCACCACTGGGTCGACGTTCATCACAATCGCGGGGCCGCTAATAGTGTTCTCGATTCCGTCTTTTACGTCGACGACGTTCTTGGTCTTCTTCAGTTTCTCGCCGAGCTTGGTAGCCCAGGTCTTGAGCAAAACCGGATCCTGCGAAAACAGCTTAACCTCGATGGGTTCGGGGGAGCTGGTTAGGTCGCCGATCATGTCCTGCAGCAACTGAATGAAATCAATGTCGAGCTGCGGATACTTCTTGGTGATCTGAGCACGCAGATCGGAAATTATGGCGTCGATGGGGCGCCTTGAACCAGATTTCAGGCGGACCGTGAAATCGCCACTATTGGCTTCGGTGACGGCGGCCAGGCCAAGTTGCATTCCGGTGCGGCGCGATGTGCCGTCCACCTCGGGAGTCGCTTTCAGGATTTTGTCGACGCCCAGCAATACCTGATTCGTGTCCTCGAGCGAGGATCCGGCCGGCATCAAATAGTCGAGAACGAACCCGCCCTCATCCATCGCGGGTAGCAGATCGGTTCCCAGGGCGTTAAAGCAGAAATACGACGCGACGATCAGGCCGACGCAAGCGACGGCCAGCGCCCATGGATAGGCCAGCACGAAGCGCAAGCCGCGATCGTAAACGCGCGTCACGCGGCCCATGAATCCAGTAGTGGGAGCGTGATCGTGGTGAGCGCCTTCCGAGGCCTGCCGTCGCAGAAGATAGTGGCTCAGGGTCGGCGTCCAGGTGAGCGCCAGGGCGAGCGACGTCAGCAGCGCCATGCCTATCGTGAGCGCCAGTGCTCCGAAAAACGTGCCCGTAACGCCAGTGATGCTGATCAGCGGGAGAAACACAACGATGGGCGTGACGGTCGATCCGACCAGCGGCACGCGAATCTCACGCAGCGCGCTGCGGATCGCCTCGGCACGGCTCTGTCCGGAGTCGCGATGCATCACGATGTTCTCGACCACGACGATGGCGTCGTCAATCACCAGTCCAACAGCCGCCGCCAACCCCCCTAGCGTCATGAGGTTGAAGCTTTGGCCCATCATGCGCAGAGCGATGAACGTGATAGCTATAGTCGCAGGAATGACCAGACCAGCCACCAGCGAGCTTCCCCAGTCGCGCAGGAACAGGACCAGAATAATGGCGGCAAGAACCAGCCCGATGAGAATCGCGTCGCGAACGCTGGCGATCGAATCGCGAACGAGGGTCGATTGATCGTAGAACGCCTGGATTTTCACGCCCCCGGGGAGCGTCGCGCGAATCTGGTCCAGCTCCGCTGCGGAGGCATCCGCCACCGCCACCGTGTTGCTGTCCGGCTGGCGGAAAATGTTCAGCAGCACGGCCGGCTTGCCGTTGGCCGTCACGATGGTGTAGACCGGCATGATCGAAGGGTGCACCGTGGCGATATCGCCGATGCGGATCGGCACGCCGTTGGGCGTGGTGCGGACCACAATGTTCGCGATCTGCGCAGGATCTTTGGCCTGACCGGTCACCAGCGTGAGCGAAAGCTCGTGGTTGTTTTCGATCAGCCCGGGCGAATCGATGATGTTGAATTTCGCGACGGCGTCCAGGATCGCAGGGACGGTCACTTGCGCCTGCAGCAGTTTGGCCGGATCGGGTTCGATCTGAAACTCGGGAACATTGCCGCCCTGCAGAACCACCATGGAGACTCCGTTCACGCGATTCAGACGGGGCTTGATGGTATAGTTCGCCAGTTCCCACAGCTGCGTTTGCGGCATGGTGTCCGAGGTCAGACTGTAGGCCAGGATAGGCATCAAGGCGGCGAACGTCATGCGGGTGGCCGTGAGCTTCGCGGTGGGCGGCAGCGTGGGCTGTACGCGGGCCAGCGCCGCATTTACCTGTTGCAGCGTCTGGACCATGTCGACTTTCCAATTGAAGAAAAGTGCGATTTCCGCCGAGCCGCGGCTGGTAATGGAGCGCACCTGCTCCAGCCCCTGCACGCTATTCATGGCTTCTTCGATGGGCCGCGTGACGGTGACCTGCATCTGGTTGATGGGCGCGACGCCGTTATCGATACCGACTCGAATCAGTGGAAAATCGGTCGACGGAAACACCGCAACCGGGATCGTGAACGCGAGATACGCTCCGATCGCGATCAGCGTGATGATGACGAAAATAATCGGGCGCGAGAAGCGCGCGGTCCAATGTTCGGCAGAAGCGACTTCGGGAGGATTGATGGTGAGAGGTTCGCCCATTACTTCTTGCCCTTGTCGTCCTTTTTGGCGCCGTCTTTCTTCGCGTCGTCCTTCTGGGGCTCTTCGGGTTGATTCTCGTCCTCGTCCTCGGGTTTCGGCTGTTCGATCTTGACCTTGGCTTTGTCTTCCAGACCAAGGCCGCCGGAGACGACCACCTGCTCGCCTGGTTGCAGGCCGCTAACGATCTGGACGCGATCGCCCTGGCGCACGCCCAGCGAGATGCGACGCTCATGTGCGACGTTATCGGCGGTAATCACCATCACCTTGGGCGTTCCGTCGTCGGAGTTGAGCAATGCTGTTGCGGGCACCACCATGGTGTTCTGGATGGTCTCCGCGATGATCGCGACGCGCACCGTGCCGCCGGGTTTCAGCCGCTCCCCCGGATTGTCTGCCCGCACCCACACTTCGACCGTGGTCGTGCTGGGATCCACGGAGGGGCTGACGACCGTGACTACGCCGGGCAGATCGCCGTCAGGTCCGGTGATACGCGCCGGCCGGCCGACTTTCACCGACGTAGCTTCCTTCACAGGGACGTTGGCGCGGGCCACGACTTTCGAGATGTCGACAATCGAAATTAGCGGGGACCCGCTGGGCGGCATTTCGCCTGGATAGACGGACCGGTCAGCCACCACGCCGGAAATCGGACTGCGGATCTGGGCGTAGGAAACCTGCACCGTCGCGTTTTCAAAATGCGCCTTCGACGCGTTGACCTGGGCTTGTGCGCCGCGGATCGATTCGCGCTGGCTTACCTGATTCAAACCCTCCAGATGGCGGCGCGCGGTTTCCAGCTGGCTTTGGGCTTGAACCATCGCGACCTTCGCATCGTCCACCAGTTTCTGCGCGAGCGCGCCTTCCTTTTGAAGAGCGACGCGGTTTTCGTACAGTTTCTTCGCGGCGTCGAAAGTCTGTTCCGCGGATTGGACGTCGGCTTGCGCTTTGGTCTTGTCGTCGAAGACCGTTGCGCCGGTCAGGGTCTGATAGGCGGCCTCGGTCTGCTCATACTGGCTCTTGCTTTCGTTGGCGGCGGCGGCCAGGTCGGCGCTTTCGAGCTCGGCCAGCAGTTGACCGGCCCGAACGTGGTCGCCGCGGTTCACCAGGACGCGCTTCACGGGTGAGTTGATCTTCGCGGTCACATTGGCTTGATTGATGGGATACAGCACCGCGTCGGCGCTGACCACATGATCGATCGCGCCGAACACCGCGGTTTCCACCATGACCGTCGTAGGGGCTTCTTCGGCCTTCTCGGTCTTATTGTCTTTACCGCAACCGGCCAGCAGAACGAGCGCCGCCATCAGCAGCACGGATGCGTGTGTGCGAAGCATGGTCATAGATTCCCCGTCAGAGTCTGCAGCAATGCCAGCGCGACGCGGTAGCGAGCCAGTCCGTCATCGTATGCGTTGCGCGATGTTGTAGAAGTGTTCTGCGCATCCACTACTTCGAGCGCCGTCGCCTCGCCCGCCTGATAGCGCAACAGTGTGAGGCGGAGACTTTCCGCGGCAAGATCGACCGAACCGCGCAGCGAATCGATCTGCGCGAGCGCCCCGCGCGCTTCTGTATACGCCGTGGCAAGATTGCTCTGCAGCGCGCGCTGCGCCACTGAAAGGTCCACCTGCGCCTGATCGCGTTTGGACTCAGCTTGCTTGATCTTGCTGCGAGTGGCGCCCCAATTCCAAACAGGAATGTTCAACGTGGCTTGCGCCACATAGCCAAGATTCTTCCGTCCGTCCACTTCGAAGTTGGGTCCATGCGAACGGATCGCGAACTGATTCGCGTCGATACCGTAGAAAAAATCGAACGCGAAGGACGGCAGGTATTGGTATCGCGCCACGTTGACATCGAATCCGGCTTGCTGAATACTCGCGTTCGCGGCTTTTACATCGGGGCTGGACGCCGCGGCTTGCGTCTGCGCTTCGGCGGCGGGAGGAAGAATCGCGGCCTGTTGCAGATCGTCCACCACGGAAAACTCGGCGCTGAACGTGGGGAAAATCATCACGCCCAGCGCGATTTTTGCCTTTTCGATTCCCAACTGCGCTTCCGCCAGGTCGCGGCGGCGCTGCTGCAGATCGATCTGCGCCTTCACCACGTCGGCATGCGCGGCCTCGCCTCCTTTTTCCTGTTTCTGGGTGATATCGAAAAAGCGCTCGGATTCCTGCACGCTGCGTTGCACGTTGACCCCTCTGCGCTGGGCCGAAACGATCGCATAGTAGTCCTGAATCACGGTTTGAGTGAGCCCGCGCGACGCAATATCGATTTTCGCTCGAGCCACGGCTTCGGCTGCCAGCGCTCGATCTACTTCGCCATGGCGCACGATGGAGAGCAGTTCCTGGTGAACCACCGCCTGCTCGTTGTAGATATGCACGCCATCGTTGGCCACGAACACCCCCGAAGTAGTCCCGTTCCCTTGGGTGTAGATGAACTGGTTAAAGGCGTTCACCGACGGCAGCCGTCCGGCGCGCGCCTGCACCGTGTCCTCCCGTGCCTGCTGCGCGGTGAGATTCGCGCCCTGGATCTGTCCGCTATACTGGCGGGCGCGGACGATCGCGTCCTCCAGCTTGATCGTCGGAGGAGCTTCCGCGGGCGGAGCGACTTGCGCCAAAGACCATCCGGCTGAGGCGCCGAGTAAGGCGAGAATTCGTCCAGTCATGAACATAGTCAGTGAACCACTTTAGCCTTAAGAATGGCTGAGGGCGAGGCTCGACCACAACCAAGGGCCGAAACGAAACCGGTTCACGCGAAACACGAAAGCGCAAGACTGTTTCGTGTGATCCTTTGCCTCTTGGCGTCTTTGCGCGAGTCCGAGAGGCAGTGATGTGTGTGATGCACGTTAGGTCACTTCTCAGTGGGATGCGCAGTCGCGGGCTTCTCGCGCGACTCTACGGGCCAACTTGCTTGGGCCTCCCACTTAGAGAAATCATCGGCGGGCGTGCGGACATATCCTGCTCGCTCACGTTCCTCCAGTTCATGGAAGGGGGCATCCGCGTCGCGCAGCAATGGATCGACGCTGATTCTATTCGGCTCTTGCATGACTTTATTCTAGCTTTTCAGCCGAAATTCAGCTTCATCTGATAGCATCGGGACAGATGCAGATCCTGGTGGTCGAAGACGAGCGGCGCATGGCCGACTTGCTCGAAAAAACGCTGCACGAAGAAGGTCACCAGGTGGTTGTATCGCGCGACGGGCGAGAAGGATTCGAAATCGCGCGCAACGCGGCGTTCGATGTGATTGTGCTGGACGTGATGCTGCCGGGGATGGACGGAATGACTGTCGCGCGGCGGCTGCGTGAATCGAGCAACCAGACCCCGGTGCTGATGCTCACCGCGCGCGACGCGACTCAGGACATCATACACGGGCTCGATTCCGGCGCTGACGACTATCTGGTCAAGCCCTTTTCGATCGACGTGCTGCTGGCGCGAGTGCGGGCGGTCAGCCGCAGAGGCGCGATTCCGCGGCCGACGTGTCTGAAGATCGCAAACGTCACGCTCGATCCAGCCAGCCGTCGCGTCACGCGCGGGCGCGAAGTGCTGAGCCTGACCCCGCGCGAGTACCGTTTGCTCGAGCTGTTGATGCGAAACGCCGGCCGCGCCGTGAGTCGGGACACGATCCTCGAATCGGTGTGGGGATTCGAAACCGAGGTCACCGAGAACACGGTCGAGGTATTCGTCCGCGCACTTCGGCTCAAAGTGGATACGCGCGAACCCAAGCTGATCCATACCGTGCGCGGGTTCGGCTACATCATGCGGGAATCCTAGAAATGATGTACCGGCGATCCATACGATTTCGGCTGACGCTGTGGTACGCAGTGATTCTCACCGCGGCGCTCGGACTGTTCGGCGGACTGCTGTGGCTGTCCCTGCGCCACCGATTAATCGCTGAATTGGACGACGAACTTTCGGCCAGCGCCGCGAGGTTTGAGAGCTATTTCAAGAGCGAAACGATGGAGGCCCCGGAGGGCCAGTTGCGGGATGAGTTGGACGAATTCTGCCAGGCCTTGCCGTCCTCCAACTACATTTTCGTGCATGGCGCGAGTGGATTCGTGTTCCGCTATCCCGCAGGGGTTCCGAAGCCGACTAAAGATTTCCGGATGCTGCAGAGGCAGTTTTCATCGGCGGGCGAACTATTCGATCTGGAAGTCGGCGCACCCATGGCCGACGTCATTCATACACTGGACTTGCTGGGCTTGCTGCTCTTGAGTCTGCTCCCGGTAGTCATCGCGATCGCCTCGGTGGGCGGCGCCTGGCTGAGCGGCCGGGCACTGAAACCAGTGCAGGAACTGACTGCCGCCGCACACACGATTAGCATCGAGAACCTTTCCGGCCGCCTGCCGGTTCCCGAAACAGGAGATGAGCTCGCCCGGCTCACCGAGGTCTTGAACGGAATGCTGGGGCGGCTGGAATCCGCCGTGAAGACGCTTTCGCAATTTGCGGCGGACGCATCGCACGAATTGCGGACGCCGGTGGCGGTGATTCGGACCACCGCGGAGCTGGCTTTGCGCCGCGACCGGCCCACTGAAGAGTATCGCGAATCGCTTCAGGAGGTCGTGTCGGAAGCGGAGCGAATGACCAAACTGATCGAGGATCTGCTGGTCCTGGCGCGCAGCGATACCGGATCCGTGGAAATGCCGCTGGAGCCGATAGACGTTCGCGATGTGGTTCGCGAAGCGTGTGGGGAGATGCGCAGCCTGGCCGAGTTGCGGCAGATCCGGATCGAGGCGTTGCTCGGCGAGGACCACGCCGCGATTTCAGGCAACTCCGCCGCCCTGCACCGGCTATTCCTGTTGCTGATCGACAACGCGTTGAAGTATTCGCACTCGGGCGGGGAAGTCGTCGTGAGGATTCAGACGATCGATTCGAAAATCGCCGTCAACATCCAGGATTTCGGAGCAGGCATCAGCGCCTCGGATCTTCCACACATTTTCAAACGCTTCTACCGGGCGGATCGATCCAGAAGCAGCTCCGGTCATGGGCTCGGCCTGGCGCTCGCCGAGAGCATCGCGCGGGCGCACGGAGCCGTCATCAACGTAGAAACCACCGAGGGAGCCGGATCCAAGTTTCACGTGACCTTCCCGATGCGCAGACCGGACACTTCAGAAAATCTTCAGCTTGCGCGTGTACACTAGTCCATCGCACGTACCCGAAAGGAATCCATTGCATGAAAACGCGCTTTCTGATCTTTTTCGCGACCCTGGCTTTTGCCGCGGCGCCCACTTATAAAGTCGTCAGCAAGATCAAGATCGGCGGCGGAGTCCGCTGGGACTACCCTTTTCTCGATAGCGCCAATCATCGGCTGTATGTGTCGCACGGCACCCAGACCGAAGTGATCGACACGACCAACGACAAATTGGTCGGCACCATTCCCGGCACCAACGGCGTGCACGGGATCGCAGTGGCGAACGATCTTGGAAAGGGCTACACCAGCGACGGCACCGATAACGATGTCACGGTATTCGATCTGAAGACGAATGCGGTTCAGACGAAAATCAAAACGGGCCAGAATCCCGACGCGATCATTTATGAGCCGGTAACGCATCGTGTGTTCACCTTCAACGGCCGCAGCAGCGACGCGACCGCAATCGACGCAAAGACCGGAAACGTGATCACGGCGTCTATTCCAGTGGGCGGCAAACCTGAGTTCGCACAGATCGACGGCAAGGGACACATCTACGTGAATATCGAGGACAAGAACGAGATCGTCGAGATCGATGCGAAGAACGCGTTGGTATCGAAGCGTTACTCGATTGCTCCGTGCGATGAGCCGAGCGGCCTGGCGATTGATCCGAAAGGCCGCCTATACTCGGTTTGCAATAACAAAACGATGATCGTGAGCGATCCGGCGACGGGTAAGGTTCTGGCGACGCCCGCGATCGGGCCGGCACCCGACGGCGTGGCCTTCGACGACGGTTATGCGTTCAGCGCCAACGGCGGCGATGGCACCATCACCATGGTCGGCGAGACGTCGCCCGGGAAGTTTGAGGTGGTCGCGACCATTCAGACCACACGCGGCGCGCGCACCATCGCGGCAGATCAGAAGGGCCACAAACTGTATCTTCCGGCTGCCGAATTTGGTCCTCCCACGGAAGGCAAGGATGGGAAGAAGGGCCGTCCCCAAGCGATTCCGGACAGTTTCCAGATCCTCGTCGTAGGGCGATAAACTTGTGGGGCGGGCTTGCAGCCCGCGCGCCGGTTTGTAACCGGCGCAAGTCGGGCGGACTATAAGTCCGCCGCAGGCTGCAAGCCTGCCCCACGCTAGAATAACTCAATGAAGCGACTCGCTCTGGTTCTGCCGCTCGCCATTTCGTTGCTCCACGCACAGAAGTTCAACGTGGTCGAAGCGACCATCCCCGAAATGCGCACGGCGATGGAGCAGGGACGTCTCACTTCGCGCGAGCTGGTCACGCAGTACCTGGTTCGCATCGCGATGTATGAGGATGTGCTTCACGCCGCGGTTACGGTGAATCCGAACGCCCTTAAAGAAGCCGACGAGCGTGATCGCGAACGCGCACAGGGCAGGGTACGCGGACCTCTGCACGGAATCCCCATCGCGCTGAAGGACAACATCCATACCACCGACATGCCGACTACCGGCGGCGCGCTGGCGTTTTCCGGCTATGTTCCGCCCTATGAAGCGACGCTTACGAAAAATCTGCGCGATGCCGGCGCGATCATCATCGCCAAAGCCACGCTGATCGAGCTTGCGAACTGGGTGGCGGGCGCACCGACGCCGATGGCCGCCTACAACGCGGTGGCTGGATTCGGATTCAATCCGTACGACCCGCGGCGCGATCCACGCGACGGCTTCAGCGACGGACGTGCGGTGCTTTCTCCAGGAGGATCGAGTTCCGGCGCCGGAACCGCGTCCAGCTTGTGGGCCGCCAATGTGGGCTCGGACACCGGTGGATCGATCATCAATCCGTCGAATCAGACCATGCTGATTGGCATCCGCCCCACCATCGGGCGCATCAGCCGCCACGGTGTGATTCCGATCACGGCGGATCACGATACGGCGGGTCCCATGACACGAACCATGGCGGATGCGGCGATCCTGATGGGCGTGCTCGAGAGCGCGTCGCCCGATCCGAACGATGCGGCGACCAAAACCTGCACACCTCCACCCGGCCGCGACTATACGAAGTTTCTGAAAGCCGGCGCGCTCAAGGGAGCTCGCATCGGGATACCGCGCTCGTTCTATTACGATCGCTACACGCCGCCCGGACAAGATCGTCCGCGCGGAGGATTGAATGCCGAACAAGCCAAAGTCATGGCGGAGGCGATCGATATTCTCAAGAAGCAGGGCGCCGTGATCGTCGATCCCGCTGATATCCCGAGTTTCGTCGACAAAGATCCGAAGAAGAATTTCACGCTGTGGAGCTATTGTTCCGGAGGCGAGCAGGGCAAGAGCAAGGACGAAACCTGTTCAGTCAATTTCAAATACGGCATGAAGCGCGATTTCAATCATTGGCTGGCGAGCCTGGGTCCATCCGCGCCGGTCAAATCGCTGACGGAGCTCCGGCAGTGGAATCTGGCGCACGTGAAAGGCGGCGCGATCCGGTTCGGCCAATCGCGCCTGGACATTTCCGACGAAATGGATCTGGAAGCCGACCGCGCCCGCAACGACGCCGATGTTCGCAAAGACAATCTGCTCAGCCGGACCAACGGGATAGATGCCGCGCTGAAAGCCAATAATCTGGATGCGATCTTGACGCCTGGAGCCAGCGGCGCCGATCTGGCCGCGCGCGCTGGATATCCCATTATCGTGGTGCCGTTCGGCATGGTGCCGAATCGTTTCCAGCAATCCGTGTTCCCAGCAGGGTTCGATCCGAAGCCTGCTCCTTTCGGCGTCGCGTTCACCGGAACCGCGTGTAGCGAGCCGAGGCTGATCGAGCTTGCATTTGCGTTCGAGCAGGCGACCAAGCGTCGCGTTGCGCCAATCGCCACACCGTAACGGTAGTATTCCCTGCGCGCCCGGTAAGCTCTACCGGCTGATTTCACGTATTTTCAATCAGAAACGCGTGGAACTGCGTTTGCTTATGGAACACAGGGAGGTCCATCATGCTCTGGTACGCATGGGTATTTCTGGTGGTCGCGATCGTCGCCGCGATCTTTGGCTTCGCCGGCATCGCCGCGACGGCGGTAGGTATCGCGAAGATTCTGTTCTTCGTGTTCATTGTGCTGTTCCTGATCAGCTTCCTGTTAGGACGGCGCTCCAGCATATAGCGCGTGGGGCGGAGGCAACTCCGCCCCTACCCCCGCCCCTACCCATTGATTCGCTGGCTCGCCCGCCATAGAATTAGCATGAGTCATGTTTCGAGCCCTCTTCGCCTTGTTCGTCTCCGCAACTCTGGCGCATCCGCAAAATGTGCAACTCCGTCACTGGATGGGGCAGGGCGTTGCGCCGGTGTATGAAGGCTTCGATACGAATCCCGACGGCTCCTTCAACCTGTGGTTCGGATACATGAACCGCAACTATGAAGAGGCGCTGGATATTCCGATCGGGCCCGAGAATTCGTTCGACCCCGGCGTTGATCGCGGGCAGCCGGCGCATTTTCTGATCCGCCGCCACAAGGATGTCTTCAAGGTGGTTGTCCCCAAGGATTTTGGGGATCGCAAGCTGGTGTGGACGCTGACGGCGCATGGGCAGACGCAGAAGGTCACGGGCACGCTGAATCCGGTGTGGATGATCGACCGGAATCGAACTACGCGGGGCGGCAACAGCGAGAAAGTGAATTCGAACACTCCTCCGGTCGTCAAAGTCGATCCACCGGAGCAAACTACGTCGTCGCGCGGCCCGGTCCTGCTGACCGTTCTGGCGACCGACGACGGGTTGCCGAAGCGGCAGGGAAAACCGATCGGGATGACCGTCGCGTGGGGAAAGTATCGCGGGCCGGGCCTGGTGGTATTCAATCCCGCGAGCGGCCGGATCGTCGACGGAAAAGCCACGGCCGCGGCCACGTTTGAAGTTCCGGGGGATTACATTCTGCAAGCAGTGGTCGATGACGGCTCCGGAGAAATCGCCGGAAATTTCGGCTATCACTGTTGCTGGACCAACATAGAAGTCAAAGTCAAAGTGCTAGGGGGACCTAATGATGCTGCGCGGCATTAGTCTGGCGACGATCCTTTCGATTCCGGTTCTCGCCGGCGACGCGGATTCCGGGAACCATCAGGTGACGTTCACCAAGGACGTCGCGCCAATTTTTCAGAGGGCCTGCCAGTCCTGCCATCATGCCGGCACGTCCGCTCCGATGCCGCTCATGACGTATAAAGAAGCCCGTCCCTGGGCGCGGTCCATCAAGGAACGTGTGGCGCGGCGCGATATGCCGCCATGGCATCTGGATAAAACGGTCGGCATTCGTGAGTACAAGAACGACCGATCGCTGACCGACCAGGAGATCGCGACCATCGTTCGCTGGACCGACAGCGGCACGCCGGAGGGCGACCCGCGCGATCTGCCCGCGCCGCTCACATTCAAACCCGAAAACGAATGGTTTATCGGAACGCCCGATCTTACCGTCACCACCGAGAAGGACTTCGTGATGTACCCGAGCGGTCCCGACTGGTGGATCGATCAGTACGCCGAGGTCAAAATTACGGAAGATCGCTGGATCAAGGCGATGGAGATCAAGCCCAGCAATCCGAAGATCGTGCATCACGCAGTGATCTACGCTATCGAACCAGATGCTCCCGAAGGGACTCCTGAAACGGGCATCCAACTCCACGAATACGCGGTCGGGAAATACGGCGATATTTTCAACGAAAACACCGGTCGTTTGCTGAAAGCCGGGACGCGGCTGCGGTTCGACATGCACTATTTCGCCATCGGATCGGAGCAGCACAACAAGACCACCATCGCGTTCAAGTTTTATCCCAAGGGCGCCGTTCCGAAATATCAGGTGCGGTCGGTTCCGATCCGCAATATCCCGAATGACGAGCTGGAAATTCCGCCCAATACGGTGGTCAGAACCGACGGATATTTCCGGCTGACGCGGCCCGCGCGAATCGACGCGTTTCAGCCGCACATGCATATGCGGGGGCGGGGAATGACCGTAGAGGCGATCAATCTCAACAACACCACCACCATCCTCAGTTCCGTGGATCACTTCGATTTCAACTGGCATATCAATTACGTGTATGCCGACGACGCCGCGCCGCTGCTGCCCGCGGGTACGGTTCTGCATATGATCGCGATTCACGACAATACTTCGGCCAATCGCCGCAATCCGGATCCATCGATGTGGGTGGGATTCGGCGAACGCAGCGTCGACGACATGGTGCAGGTGTGGCTCGACGTCGTGTACCTGGATGACGCGGAATTTCAGCGTCAACTGGCCGTGCGAAAGAAATAGTGGCGCAATCTTCAGAGACTGCGGAAAAACTCAAATCATGTAGACTCTCGCGGCTATGGGGGGCGGACCCCCTGGTCCGCGGCCGATCCCCCGATCGGCCTTTGCGCGTGTCCGTCGGCCTGATTTTGTTGGCGAGACAGCGCGATCCGGGGATCGCGCGCGGACCAGGGGGTCCGCCCCCCAAGCTGCAAAAATTTACTTGACCTCTGAAGCTTGCGCCACAGTTACTTCACTTCCACCAATTCGATCGCCTCGCGACTCGGCCCTTCGATCATGACCGTCCGCAGGTCGCCCAGTTTATGCACTGTGGGGAATCCATCGATCACGATGGCGTTTCCAGCTCCCAGGTCCTGTTTCTCGCCCAGGAATTTCACGCCGGCATTCCGCAACTTCCCGACCCACGCATCCAGGTTGGTGACGCTCAGCGCGACGTGATCGGCCAGGTGATCGCGCGTGCTCGCCAATGGCTCTTTACCTTGACGCCCGTACCATAGCAGTGAAACATCGTCGAACAGAACGCCCCCGCTGGGCGTGCGGATGGTTCCTTCTTTGTCGAGAGCGGGCCAGCTTGGCTCTCCGCGTTCCACCTTGCAATCGGCTTCGGAGCGCTGCGGGCCACGTCCGCCCGCGCGTCCACTTAGGTGTTTCACGTACCAGAGCTGCGCGCACACGGGATCTTCCTGATACATGTGGACGTGGTTGAATCGCTCGACCGGCATGTTGCCCTGGTATTCGATGATGGCGCCGTCGGGCCCTTGAAGATAGGCAAAGCCTCCGCCGCCGGCGGGTTTGATGTCTTGCGCCTTCGCTTCGACGAGCTGCGCCTTGGTGCGTCCCAGCGTCCCGCCGGTTCCGGGCCAGGAGTCGCTGTTGATGAAAACTTCGCCGCCGTCTGGAGTCGTGATCAGCGGGAGCAGCTTCACGCCGGTCGCTTTATATCGCGCCATATTCTGTCGCGCGTCGGTCACGTGCCAACCGAAGTGCCAAATTGCGGTTTGCGGCTCGACCGCGGGCGCCCTGTCGACCTTGTTGAAAAGAATATAGGACTTCCCGATCTTCAACGCGGGCGATCCTGCGAACGTGGTCTTGGACGCGCTGGGAAATTGTTTGACGTAGAAATCGATGGCAGCGTCAGGATTGGTCGAGTTCAGATGCAGGTGATGAAAGCCCGGCGCCGGCAGATCCGTCTGTGCGTGCGCGGCGAGCGCGAACAGCATCGCTCCCGCAACGGTAACCATTCTCATACGCGTTCATAATATCATCGCCCTATCCGACTCGCCGTCTTGCTTGCCCGCCGAAAAAGAAGCTGCTTTTCCTGACCCAGCGCTGGGATTCGAGAAATAAAAAAGGGCAGACCCGAAGGCCTGCCCCTTTGTGTAGTTCGAATGGTTCGCTAGAACCGGAACAGCAGCGCGACTTTGAGGAGGCGCGGGTTGGTGATAGTCGTGATCGCGCCGCCCAGACCGCAGTTGGCAAACGATCCGACCGTTGAACCGGAACATTGCGAGGACGTCAGGAACGGCGCGACGCCTGCTGAGGTCGGCTTGCCGTTCTTGTCCAAAGGGTAGGAAGCAGACAGTGCGGTTGCCTGCACGACTGCCGCGTTCGTGTTCAGGAGATTGAAGACTTGAAACTCCGGCTCGATCACGAATCTTTCCCGGAACTTGAATGTGCGCTTCAAGCTGAGGTCAAGCTGGTTGAGCCGAGGCGTCCGCACCTGGCCGGGCGCCACCAGGTTAATCGTTTCGCCACCTTGCAACGCGTTGTACCCTGGATCGATCGGGCACCCGACCGCCGGACCGGCTGAGCATGGGGTTCCCGCGGGTGCAACGCCGATGCTGCCATTCGGATAGACGGAGCCCGCAGCGGAAGCGATGCTGATGGTGCGCGCCAAGTATCCGTTGTTGAGCGTTCCCGAGCCGCCAGCTCCTGTGAAATTGCCCTGGTAATTGTTGCTTAGGAACGAAAGGCTGCTGACGAATCCCTTATAGATGGGCACGACTGCCTGCGCCGTGAAAGCCTGGGCCCAGGGCGGACTCACTTTGCCCAGGCTCGAGACATTGATCCCCTGGAACGCCAGGCTGGAATCGCCGAACGTGTCGCAGTAGCGGAGAGTGTTCGGATCGGCGAGCGGCTTGCCGACACTCACGTTCTCCGCGCAGTTCCGGTCAAGCTGGCGATCCATGGTCCAGCCGAACGAGACGAACATGTTGCGAGGCAGGCGCGCGACCACTTGCGTTTCGAAACCCGTATAGACGTTCCGGGTCAAACTCTGCGGCGCGTTGGTCTCGAGCAGGCTGGCGGTGGGAAGGCTCTTGACCGTCGGACTCAAGTTGAAGACCGTGATCGGGGCTCCACTGAGCGGGTTGACGATGTTGAACGGAGTCCAATTTGATGCATCAATGCCGTTTTCGTTCACCAGGAAGAACTGCTGGTATGACGATCGCCGGAACCAGCCGAAGTTCAGCGTGATTCCCTTGTGGAGTTCTTGCTGGATTCCGGCAGTGTATTGGTAGTTGTAATCGCGATGCCAGTTCGGATCGAGGTTGACTCCGGTGGTCGAACCCGTGGAGCCGAACGTCGGATTCGGACTTGCTCCCAGGTGCCCCGGCGCAACTGCTGAGGTGGGGGTACCCTGCGGAGCGAAGCCGCCAACGGGATAGCAGTTCGGGTTGGGAGCGACGATGCCGGCGAACGTAGTCGTCGCGCAATTCTGGCCGGGGATAGCAGGATTCAGCACTGGGCCCTTGGTCGGATCGGTGTTCACGTTCCAGAAAAGGCTCTCGGTCACCTGCGCCACCGGATTGAAGGTTCCGGTGAAGCCGCTGCTGTATTGCGAATTGTATTTTCCGAAGCCGGCTTTGAGCGCCGTCTTGTGGTTCCCGAACAAGTCGTAAACCACCCCCAGGCGCGGGGTCCAATCCTTCCAGCATCCCATGCCCTTGATCGTTCCACAGTCAATCTGCGCGACCGTGCGGGCCGGCGCGAACCTGCCCGCTGGCTCGTTTTCGGGGTCGACTCTCGCGGCCAGATATTCCCAGCGGATGCCTGCGGTGATGGAAAGCCGCTTGTAATGCCAAGTGTCCATTGCGAAGAGCCCGGCGTCCATGGCCAAGTGCGTATGGACCTCGTAGGGCGTATTGTAAGCAGTGAAACTCGTCGGCACGCCGTTGGTGAAGACTGAGAAGCCGTCGCCGTTCAGCAACGTGCTGTTATCGTTCCGGCCGTTGTTGAACTCGGCGCCCACCTTGATCTGGTGCGAACCGGTCACGTAGATTGCGGTGCCCGAGTAGTTATTGCGCGTGGTCTGATAGTAGGTCTGCCCGGCTCCGGCGATATAACGCCGCAACGTGCCGGTGTCCACCTGACTCGTACCTGCATAGAACGCATCGGTGCCCGCGGGCTGCAGAATTCCATCCTGATACCAGTCGTTGTAGTCCAGGTGGCTGATGGAAACGCCAGCCTCAACAATGAGTCTCGGGGTCAAAGTGCCGGTCCACCTGGTCTGGAGGATGTAGTACATGGGCCACTTGTTGCGCTGCGTGGCGGCGACCGAGGGATCCGCGGGAAGGTACCCGCCCTGACCGCCGTCGAGGATCTCGTGCCCTTTCCACTTCCAGTTGCGCAGGATGAACGCGCTGAACTTGTTCTTGGCGTTTTGCTGATACGTCAGACGGAACGTTCCGTTATAGAGGTGCCCGTCCTGGATGCCCGGCGTCCCGTCCGGATATCGCGACGCTCCGGCTTGGGTGTACGTCTGCTGGTCGCGCCCGGTCAGAGCGAACCATAATTTGTCGTGGATGATCGGCCCGGTGAAGGCACCGTCGAAGTCTTCGATCTTAATCGTCTTGTCCTGGCCACTGAGTCCGCGAGCCAAAGTCGAGGAGTCCAGGTTGTTCCCTTGCCAGAAGTTGCTGCCGCCGCTCAAGCCTCCAAAGAAACTGGCGTGGTACTGGTTTCCGCCGTCCTTGGGAACCAGGTTGGTGAACATGCCGCCGCCCGACGCTTCCGCCGTCACGTTGCTCGCCTGCGACGTGGTTTCCTGAATGGCCGCGTTGTCGATGTACTGCTGGATCTGGCCGTCGGCGTATGTCGTGTTCACCTTCATGCCGTCCAGATAGTAGGAGTCATGCACTGATCCGTTTCCATGCACCGAAATATAGTTTTGTTCGATCTGCTGGGACCCGCCGATATCGGGCAGGTTCAGGTGCGCCCCAGGCACATACGAATTGATCGACTGCATGTAGCGGCCGGTCGGAAGATCATCCATTTCGGAACGCGTAAGCGTCGTCGGGTGTGCCGCGTTTTCGACGTCGACGGTTGCAACCCGAGCTTCGACGGTCACGGTTTCCCCAACCGAGCCAGCCCTAAGTTCCGCGTCCACCGGAACGGTGACATTTGCTGGAACTTCGATTTGTTGCTTGGTGGTCGCGAAACCTGCCACGGACACGGTCACCGTGTAGGTGCCAGGCCGGAGGTCGACAATCGCATAGCGCCCTTCGCCGTTAGTTGTGACGGCGCGGACTCTTTCGATCAGCACTTCGCTGGAAGCTTCCACTTTGGCGTTCGGGATGACCGCGCCGCTGGTGTCCTTGACTACGCCGGAAATGGTGCTCTGTGCCAAAGCGATCGATGGCAGAACGAGCGCCATAAGACCAAACAGAGTCGAATAAGCAAACCTGGCTTTCCTCATTCACTACTCCTTAGAGCGAGAATTTTTTTACTTCGCTAACCATTCACAAATCGAGCGCGCTTTTTCAACAAAACGACGAGGTTTGCTATTCTAAAGCGCAGTCCCTGCTGCATATCGAGTTTTAAGAAAAGTAGCCGAGATCCGCTCCAATGTCAAGGGGGTTTAAGTAACAAGTGTATATGCACGTGTCACATCCGGGGACACTCGCGATCCTAAATCTCACCTTGGCCGCCCTGCTTTCCTGCCGAAAGCCCGAGCCGAAAATCGTGGTCCCCGACGTCTATCGCGTGAAGTTCGAAACCTCTCAAGGCGACTTCGTGGTGGAGGCCTCTCGCGCCTGGGCTCCGCGCGGAGCCGACCGCTTCCACGAACTCGTCCGCCTGCACTATTTCGACCAGGGGCGCTTCTTCCGCGTCGTGCAAGGATTCATCGCCCAATTCGGCGTACACCGCGATTTCCGCGTTCACGAGAAATGGCGCGAGTTTTTCATCCTGGACGATCCTCCCCAGGAAAAGAATCTCCGCGGCACACTCAGTTTCGCAAAGTCCGATCCCAATACGCGCGCCACCGAAATTTTCATCAACCTGGCCGACAACCCGGCGCTGGACCAAGAGCGCTTCGTGCCGTTTGCAAAAATTGTCGAAGGACTGGAGGTCGTCGATAAATTCTATTCGGGCTATGGAGACCTACGCCCGCAAGGGAAGGAAATCGACGCTGGACGCGTGGAAGGCCAGGCGAACGAATATCTGGTCCAGCATTTTCCAAAGCTAGACTACATCAAGCGCGCAAGCTTTATGCCCTGATTTCACGGAAAAGCCGCAAGTCTGGACGCCACGATCTAAGATTCTTAGCGCGCTTTGCGTCTTCACTTGGCGACTTTGCGTGACACTTTTCCGTCAGCGCTTCCCGTACCCTGGCCGGTACTTCACGTGGCATTTGATGCAGGAGTTGGAAAGGTCCTCGCTCAGCGCCACGATCTTATCCATATCCTTGGCCTGGGCCGCCTTGAATGCAGCGGTGGCGACGTCGATCATCACTTTCGTATCGGCCGCCCATTCGCCTTCGCGCATGCGCCCTGGCAGCAGCAGCAGGTTGCCGGATTCGGCCAGCGTCAGCGCCTGGTTGCGGATCAGGTTCCACTCGACCTCCGTTTTCGGAGCCGAACGCTCGATGTAAAATAGCGCGTCCGATGTGGGATAAATGATGTTGATCATCAACTGGCTCATGTTTCCCACATTCTGGAACGTCGGTGCCTGCGCGACCGCCGCGCCCGCGAGAAAGATCAATCCAATAACCCGCATCCCATAGCCTCCGCGAAGCAGTCTATCATGATAAGAGCCTTCTGCCGGTTGACACAAGCTCCGGCGTCTGCTAAAACAACGAATCGAATGCGAACCCTATTTAGATCTTCTCTAGCTGTCGCGGCTGGCGTTCTGGCTTTGGCGGCGTTACCCGCAGCCGGGCAGACAGCCGCATACAAAGCCCCTCACGGTCCCGATGGACATCCCAACTTGAACGGCATCTGGCAGACCATGAACTCTGCCAACTGGGACCTGGAGCCGCATGCGGCCCGTCAAGGCGCGGTACTCGCGTTTGGCGCCGAAGGTGCGGAACCCGGCGGGATCGGCGTGGTCGAAGGCGGAACTATCCCCTATAAACCCGAGGCGCTCGCCAAGAAGAAAGCGAATTTCGAGCACCGCGTGGAGCTGGATCCGGAAATCAAGTGCTATCTCCCCGGCGTCCCTCGCGCGACCTACATGCCGTATCCGTTCCAGATTTTCCAGAGCAGCAAAGCCATCACCATCGCGTATGAGTACGACGGCGCGTTCCGCAATATCTTTTTGAAGGATCCCGGTCCCGCTCCGATCGATACCTGGATGGGCCAGTCGTTCGGTCATTGGGAAGGCGACACACTGGTAGTCGATGTGACCGGCCTCGATGAGCGCACCTGGTTCGACCGGTCTGGAAATTATCACAGCGATCAGCTGCACGTGATCGAGCGGTATACCCCGCGCAGCGCGGACACGCTGTGGTACGAGGCCACCGTCGAGGATCCTAAAGTCTTCACGAAGCCGTGGAAGATCAGCATGCCGCTGTACCGCCACGTCGAGAAAGACGCGCAGCTCATGGAGTTCAAGTGCGTCGAGTTCGTGGAAGACTTGATGTACGGCCAGTTCAGCAAGAAACCCAAGGAATAGCGTTCACCATGCGTTTCTTCACATCTCTGCTGATGCTCCTGCCGGTCGTCGCGCAGACGCCGGTTGTCAACAGCGCGGCGAGTGTGAAGAAAACGTGGACGCTTCCCCGCACTCCCGACGATCATCCCGATCTTCAAGGAATCTGGACCAACGCCACCATCACCACGATGGAGCGGCCCGCGGATCTGAAAGACAAGCCAACCCTGCTTGAAAAGGATGCGGTCGCGTACGAAACCCGCGTCGATACTGCGTTCAATGCGGATCGTCACGGCGCGACGCCGGAGCAGGATCGCGATCAGGCCTATAACCGCCTGTTTCTGGATCGCGGCGACAAGCTCGCCCGCGTGGACGGCGTGGCGCGCACTTCGCTGATCGTCGATCCTCCCGACGGCCACCTGCCCGCGTTGACCGACGAAGCCAAGAAACGCAACGCCGGCCGGTTCCGGAATTCTTATGACAGCGTCAAGGATCGTCCCTTAGGCGAGCGCTGCCTGCTCGGGTTCGGTTCCACTTCCGGGCCGCCCATGCTTCCGGTGCTGTACAACAACAACTATCAGATCGTGCAGACACCTGGCGCCATCATGATCCTGGTGGAGATGGTGCACGACGTGCGGATCGTCCGCATGGACGCCCAGCATCTGCCGCCCACCATCCGCAAATGGATGGGCGATTCCATCGGACATTGGGAAGGCGATACACTGGTGGTCGATACGGCCAACTTCACCGAAAAGACACGCTTCCGCGGATCGAGCGGCAATCTGCACATTGTCGAGCGCTTCAAGCGCACCGATGGGGACACAATTCTGTACCGGGCGACTGTCGACGATCCGACGACATTCACCACGCCTTGGACCCTGGAGTATCCGTTCCTGGCGACTCCCGGTCCAATTTTCGAGTACGCCTGCCACGAGGGGAATTATGCGATGCCCGATATCCTCGGGGGAGCAAGGCAGATGGAAAAAGAACCGACCAAGCAGTAACTTTTAAGAAGGAGAGACTGAATGAAAACGAAAATCGCCGTTGTGGCCGCTGCCGCCGGCTTACTTGCCCTTGCCGCACCTGCCTGGGCGCATCATGCGTTTGCAGCCGAGTTCGACGCCAAGACTCCGCTGCATCTGGAAGGCACTCTAACCAAGGTGGAGCTGATCAACCCGCACTCCTGGATCCACGTCGACGTCGTGGGCACGGATGGCAAAACCACGAGTTGGATGTGCGAAGCCGGCAGCCCCAACGTTCTGCTGCGCCGTGGATTCAACAAGAACACCATCGCCGTCGGAACCAAGGTCATCGTGGACGGCTATCAATCCAAGGATGGCTCGCTGCGTATGAACGGCCGTGACATCACGCTGCCGAATGGCCAGAAGCTGTTCCTGGGTTCGACCGGCACGGGCGCTCCGTACGAAAGCAAAGACGGTAAGTAAGCAGTCTTAAGAAAACTCGATCCGTCGCCCTCCGCTTCCGGCTCGGGACCGGAGGGCGATGGAAATGAGAGCCACAATTTCCGCCGCATCCGAAGCACCCGCGTCACCCCGGAAATTAATCCACGCGCTGGGCGCGGGACTGAATCCGGTCGGCGCATCCGCCGCAGGCGAAGCTAACAACGCGTTGTATCGGCGTGGCAAGCGCTCGCGGCATGTTCGCGGCGATCCAGTCGCACCAGAGTTTCCGGTAGGTATGCAGCGCGTACACCTTATAACCCGGTGACGATTTTCCGATCAATTGCCCGATCTCCCGGATGCGCGCCCGGCCGCCCGCTGACGATTTCGCCTCGGGATATTCGCGCAGGCAGCCCATATATTCGGGGATGTAGTGCAGCCCATAGCGCTGCCCCACGCGAATCAGAATGTCCCAGTCCATCACGTAATGCAGATCTTCGCGCAACAAGCCCACCTGTTCGATCGCCTCGCGTCGAAAGTAGACGGTCTGTTGCAGAATGTAGTCCGACAGGTGAGTCAGTTTCCACAGATGGAACGGTTCCGTCCACGGAAAACGGCCGGTGGTGTTTCCTTCGCGGTCGATCAGGTATCCTTCGCCATAAACCGCCCCGGCTTCAGGGTCCTGTTCCAGTCCATTCACCGCGTGCCGCACTGCACCGGGAAGGATTAGGTCGTCCGAGTTCAGCCAGGAAAGAACTGAGCCTTTCGCCATGCGGAATCCCTTGTTTATGGCGTGCGATTGTCCGCGATCGGGTTCCGAAATCCATGTCAATCTCGATGCGTAATCCTTTACCACCGCTGCCGTTTCATCGGACGATCCACCATCCATGACGATGTATTCGATCGGACTGTAGTCCTGCCTCAGGACGCTCTCGATAGTGGCTCGAATGAACCGGCCCTGATTCAGAGAGGGCGTCACGATACTCACTAAAGGTTGCCCCATGCGGCCTCATCAAAATAGCATCAAACCGCTGTCTTAGGATCGCGCGCCTTGAAGAACCATCTGCAACGCAGTATTGTAGAGGGGTATCCCATCGATGTAATCCAGGGAGGTCACATGACCAAACGAATCCTCGCATCCATAGGCGCCGTGGCTGTGTTGTCCGTCGCGCCGATTGCCGCCCAGGCGCCCAACGCGGCCGCTAAAGCGAAGACCACGGGGGCCATCCCCCGGACTCCGGACGGTCATCCGGACCTTCAGGGAGTCTGGACCAACGCAACCATCACCCCGATGGAGCGCCCCTCCACCTTCGCCAGTAAGTCCACCGTGTCCGACGCGGAGGCAACCGAGTGGGAGCAGAAGCAAGCCAAGGAACTCAACGCCCAGGACGGCCAGTCGGATGGTCCGCTGATCGCCGCCGCCGGTTCCTCGGGCACGGGAGGCTATAACGTTTTGTTCGTCGATCGCGGCACGGAACTCGCCCGCGTGGACGGCACCAAGCGGACCTCGCTGGTCATCGATCCGCCGGATGGAAAAGTTCCCCCGATGCTGCCCGAAGCACGCCAGCGCAATATGGATCGCATGCGCCGGGGCGGGGGATTCAACCGCTACGACAGCGTGAAGGACCGTCCAACGTCGGAGCGCTGCCTGATCGGCTTCGGTTCCACCTCCGGACCGCCCATGATGCCGGTGCTGTACAACAACAACTACGAAAT
>DATMOC010000031.1:0-62288 GCA_035568415.1 Bryobacteraceae bacterium
AACGGTCTCGCCGGACCAGCAGGTGCGACGGGAGCCACCGGTCTCGCCGGACCCGCAGGTGCGACGGGAGCCAACGGTCTCGCTGGACCAGCAGGTGCAACCGGAGCCAACGGTCTCGCCGGACCAGCAGGTGCGACGGGAGCCACCGGTCTCGCCGGACCCGCAGGTGCAACGGGAGCCACCGGACCTGTTGGAGCGACTGGTCCCGGTGGCAGCCTGGCCTTTGCCGATTTTTATGCGCTGATGCCGGGTGACAATTCCGCGACCATTGCCGTCGGTGCGGACGTATTGTTCCCGCAAACAGCAACGTCGTCCAACACCACCATCGCTCGAATCAACACATCTACCTTTAATCTCGCTGCGATCGGCACCTATCAAGTCATGTTTCAAGTCAGCGTGACCGAACCCGGGCAGCTGAATCTAACGGTCAATGGGACTGAACAGGGCTATACGGTGAGCGGGCGTGCTACCGGGACCAGTCAGATTGTCGGAATGGCTCTGGTGACCACGACGCTCATCAATTCAGCGCTCACTGTTCGTAATCCCGCAGGTAATTCCACTGCGCTGACCATTACACCATTGGCAGGCGGAGCGAGCCCCGTCTCGGCACATCTTGTGATCACGCAAATCCATTAAATTGCTACCGCCGACCATCGCGTCGCAGACGCGACTGAAGTCCGCGCCACGAGTCGATCCCTAAGGCCAACTTGTACCCACCACCACATCGGTCATCTGGTTCGAATAAATGACTCGAATGCCGCGGCCTTCCAGCTTGGACCGGTCCGTTAACGGCGCCACATAAAAATCGTGACCTTCTAGCGGCATCGGATCGATCCATAGAAGCTCTCGCCACTGAGTGATGTTTAAACGCAGGCGGTAGAACTCCAACGTCGACTCGTGCGGCCAATATGCGCTGACTTTCACCGAGCCATCGGGACGCCCGGCGCATTGCCCCTTAAGCAGCGCCGCGATCGACGCATCCCCTTGGTCTTCCGGCCACATGGCGAAGTACCCGGTCTGCATCTGGGTACCAAATTGAACGACCAGCAGCAGCGCGAGCGCTATATTGATCCAGCGGAAACGGGGCAGCGCCTCCGCCGCGATCGCCCACGTCAAGCCAAAAAGAACCAGCAAATGCAGCGCCATCCGGTCCTCCGGATAGTTCAAGCTCAAGACGTAGTGTCCGGCGACGGTCCCGCCGATCGCGATCCCCAGCGTCACCACTGGAATCAGACGGCGGCGGCCTTGGCGATCGCGCACAAAATCGATGGCCGACCCGATCGCGATGAACACAGCGGCAGCCGGAATCATCAGAAATAGGATCACGCGCCGCGCAGTCTCCGATCCCAACAGACCCGATCGGCGCGTAATTTGGATGGAACGATCCAGAAGATCGCGAACCGCCGGGCCGAGCTCGGGAATGCCGACGTAGAAGTGCGAGCGCTCCGCCGTTCGCAGAGCGCCGAAGCAGATCAGGAAGAAAACGGTCTGGGCGGGCGCCGCGATCACCGCGACGTTGCGCAGCCGATCCCGCCACGAACCGTCGTCAAGCAGAACCACGGCCGTCAGCAGCCCTGCAGCCGGAAATATCGCGGTGAGATTCGCCGACAATCCCAGGCCCAGCAGCAGTCCGCCCAGCGCGTAGCGGCGCGACATTGAAAAATAAACCGCCCACACCACGAATGCCACGCTCAGGCCGTATCCGCGCGCCGCAATCGAAAAATCGAGCAGCAGCGGATGAAGGCTCAGCCCCGCCAGCGCCATCCAGCGGATGGGAATCGAGGTCGTCGTGATCTTCAGAATCTGAAAAACGCCCAGCGTCAGGAAAAATCCCCCGATCAAGCTGGGCAGGCGAATGCTCAGTTCCGACAATCCAAAAAGCTGAATCGACAGCTTGGCCAGAATCGAATACAGCACGTGATTATTCGCGTCATACAACCGGTAAATGTTCCACCAGGAGCCATGGATGAACTGGTTGAAGGTGTACGCTTCGTCGATGGTGATGGATTGATGAATGGCGCGATACGTGCAAAACGCCAGCCGCGCGAGCGCCCATCCGAGCGCGGCCGCCTGCTCGATTCTGGGGCGAACCGGAGCCAAGGTCAGCGCTCGAGCCTGTGGATCACTTCCTGCACCACTGTGCCGACGATGTCCAGGCTTTGCGCGCTGATCTTATCCAAGGTGTCCTCGTCTTTGTGCCACGGCGGATAATCGACGTCGATGATGTCCAGCGCCGGCACGCCCATCCGCACAAACGGCATGTGGTCGTCGTCTTCGGAAATGGTCTCATCCACGAAATACGCCTTATAGCCGAGCTCGGCTGCGGTGGCCCAGACCAGTTGCCGCAGGCGCGCATTCGATTGCGTCTCCTGCTTAATGTTGAGATGTTTGTCGCCGATCATATCGACATTGATCAGCGCCTTCACGCGCCCGAGCATACCGTCTTTGCGCCAGCGCTCAGCCAGGTGGCGGCTGCCGTACAGATTATCGTCGCCTTCCCATTCTTCGCGAATGGCTTCTTCACCGTCGAACCAGACCAGATACAAATCGTCCGTGCGCGGCTGATGAGCCATGACGCGAGCGAGCTCCAGCAGCAGTCCCGTTGAAGAACCGCCATCGTTGGCTCCTACGAACTTCCGGTCGGGAAACAGCTTGGTGTCGAAATGACCGGTGATGACGATGGCTTTGCCGCTCTTGCCTGGAAATTTCGCAATGATGTTCTTCATCGCGATCTCGCCCTTGGGAGTTTTTGCTATGAACGCATCTTCGATCAGGTCGGCGCCGTCGAGTTTCACTTGACTCGCGATGTACGTCTGCAACTTCTTGTTGGCTTCCGAACCCGGCGGCCGCGGCCCGCAGGCGACGGCTCGCTTGGCGAATTCCAGTGCGGAAGCGCCGGAGAAATTCGCGGCGAACGCCGTCGCGGCCAACAAGCTCAATGTCGCAACGATTGCTCGCATATTTGTTCAGTTTACTGCGAGCCGCATCCCCTCGTTGTGGGTCAGTTTCCGATGCGCCGACTTTACCTGCAAATGGGCATCAGCAACTGAATTTCGGTGATTACGTCGCTTCCAAGCCCGCCTCGGTTCAGCCCCATGCGTCAGCTTGGGGCTATCGCTATGCGCGCGCGTAACCCCAAGCTGACGCATGGGGCTGTCCATGTGGCGCTTACAAGGCGGCGGGACGTTGAGCGGCATGTGAATGAAAAGCACGCATCTCGCAGACTGACCCACTGCCCATCCCCCTCGGCATCAGGATCTTGAGTTCGCGCAAAAGCCTTGTAGATGGCGACTATCCTAAAGAACGAGATGAACCCGAGGCGCGTTTTCCTGACAGCCGAGTGGCGCGATCTGGCTGTTTTAAATTTCGAGATCGACCCGTCGATGCTGCGTTCCTTCCTGCCAGCTCGAACCGAGCTCGATTTGTGGAAAGGCAAAGCACTCGTCAGTTTGGTCGGATTTCGATTCCTCAACACCAGAGTGCTCGGCCTCCGCGTCCCGTTCCATGCCGACTTCGACGAAGTGAATCTACGTTTCTCTGTGCAAGGACCACAGGGCCGCGGCGTGGTGTTCATCAAAGAGCTGGTCCCGAAACGCGCGGTCGCTTTCATCGCGCGGACAGTTTACGGCGAACGTTACGCAGCCGGGCCGATGTCGCATCGGAAAGAATCAATCAGTGGACGCACCTCCGTCTCCTATGCGTGGCACTGGCGCGGCGTCGAAAACTTTTTCGAAGTAACCGCGCAAGGCGATCCCGAACCGATGCGTGAAGGCTCCGCCGAAGCGTTCATCTTCGAGCACTACTGGGGATATGGACGAAAAACTTATCGAGTGGAGCATCCATCTTGGCGCGTCTGGCGTGCCACTGCCGGAAAAAAGCGCATCAATGGCGACGCACTTTATGGTGCGGGATTTGGAGCCATACTCGCAGGCCCTCCGGTGTCGTGCATGCTGGCCGAGGGATCCGAAGTATCGGTGTTTCGAGGCGAATGATCGCATTTCCGGCCAACGCGCTCCATTACTGTCGCGCCTCAAAACGCCGTCAGGCTTTGACGGCTGAACAGATGTAGCCCAGCGTGAAATTGCGACGGCGGTCGAGCGCATCGAACAGCGGCAGCACCAGCGCCGGTGGAGCGAAAAAGATCGCACCGATGACAATCAGCGGTCCCGGGAAGAATTGCAGCGCATTGAACATTCTTCGCGACAGCAACCGGAAGAATCCGCCGACCGGCTGAATCGAGATTTCCGAAAAGCCGGCGTTCTTGAGCAAATAGTCCAGGCCGTAGCGCGTGTAGCGATAGTAATCGTGTGGCTGCTGGTGCTCTTCCCATTCATGCGGCGCGATCAGCAGGACACGCCCTCCGGGCCGCAACGTGCGAGCCAGTTCGCAGACTACGCGCGCCGGTTCGCGGACGTGTTCCAGCGTCACGACGTTGAGACACGCATCGAACGTGCCATCGCGAAATGGCAGGCGCATCAAGTCGCCAATCACGTCGAGCCTCGAATAATCCCACGCTGCATCGCCGACGCCTAGATCGAGTCCGCAATATCGATGTTGGAAGAAATGCGCTGTGTAATTCCCTTCCCCCGCGCCTGCGTCCAACACGCGAGCTCCGGACGGGAGGGATTGAGCGAACGCGGCTACGGCATCGTCAATGGAAGCTTCAAAGTGCTGGACGTATCTGCGCAGGCCGCGCGGCATCGCGTCGCGGAGACGGTCATAGAGCGTTCCACGCCGAACGCGCTCCATTACTGTCGCGCCTCATTGTGGCGCGCGCACTCGTGCGTGCCGCATCGACACTTGTGTCGATGCCTGGCCGATGCGTCGAGATAGTCTCGGCGCGGCACGCACGAGTGCGCGCGCCACGTCACGATTTTTTCCGCGCCTCGACCATGATTGTCGATCCCGCTCTGCACGCCGCTTCGAATAACGTAAACGGAAGCGATGCCCCCACCAGCGCCAGATACAGCAGATCCTTCCACAATCTTTCTTTGGGCTGCTCCACCACACCACGCAGCCTGCGCGCCATGGGATCGAGCGACGGCGCCAGGCTGGTGGCCATGCCCGCGGGATTGTCGCGCAGTGAAAAATGTTTGTGCCGCAGCACCTCGAATCCGCAATGGTCCAGCAGCGAGTCGACATCGGACAATCGAAAATCGATCAGGTGCCGCGGAACGTCGATTCCGTTCCAGCGCTCGCCGAACAACAGAAACTGCCAGCACGCCGCGTTGGGGACTTGCAGGATCAGCCGGCCATCCGGCCGCAGAAGCTGGTGCGCGGCATCCAGATAGCTGGCCGGATTGTAGAGATGTTCCAGCACGTGGAACATGGTGATGGCCGCGCAGCTCGAAGGTGCCAGCGGGGCGCGAGAAAGCGTCGCGCAAATCGCTGGAACGCCCGCGCGTCTCCATGCCACATTCGCGGCGTCCAGCGAAAAATCCAGGCCTGCGACAGGCCGGTTGCGACGCTCGCGCAGCATCTGCAGGAACAATCCGCCTCCGCATCCGACGTCCAGCACCAGGCCCTCTTCTTCCGATTCGGCCAAAGCTCGCTCGACGAAGCGCAGATGATCGCGCAGCACGAAGCGGCGATACCACTGTTCCAACCGGTCCGCCGCGGTGGTTTCCGGAACGAACCAGTAATTGGGCGGATAATAATCGCGCAATTCGAGCGGCGAAGGCTGGGGATGCAAACGAATCAGCCGGCACTTGCGGCATTCGACGATCTGAAAATAGTGGTCGGTGGTGCGGTACAGGCGGTCGGTGGCAGAAAACAAAGTGCGCAATTCGTCGCATCCGCACGCTGGACAAATGTCTCTTGAATCGCCGTCCCGGTTTAGTTTGCCTGCTGCGAGATTTCCCGCAGCGAGATTCGGTGGCGCATCAGCAGTGTGCGGATCTGGCGTGGCGTCAGCCGGTGTTTCTTGCGAAAAGCCCGGCGTTTGCTCAGCATTCGGGGGATCAACGGCAGCGCCGACAGCGTTCCACGAATAAGCGCCATTGCTGCTTGAAGCTTCCCCGTCGTCCCCGAATAGTGACGCAGTTCGCCCCGGTTGCGGATCGCCGCCCATAGCCCGCCCGCGATTCTTATCCCGAAATATACGCCGTTTGCCCACAACAGATTCCACGGAAACAGCTTCACCGCCAGCAGCACGCGATTACGTTCAATCAGCGTCAGCCTGCGCGCCGAGCCGAGGCCCAGCGAAGCCCCCCGATGGTGACGCACCACAGCGCCGGGAGCATACCAGCACGTCCAACCGGCGATTCGCCCGCGCAATCCCAGCTCTGCGTCGTCGGCGTAGGCGAAAAAATCCTCGTCAAAACCACCGACCTCATCTAGCATCGCACGCCGGTACAAGGCCGCGCATCCGTCCGGCCACAGGGTTTCTTCCACGCGGTCGAACTGCCCCTGATCGATTTGCCCGGTTCCGCGGCCGCGATTCTGGCCGTCGGGAAAAATCAGGTGTCCAACTTTGTCGATGCGCTGGGGATCTTCCCACACCAGAATCTTCGACGCCGCCATACCGACGTCGTCCGCGGTGTGCATCACCGCTTCGAGCGCCGTGAGCCATCCCGGATCCGCTTCGGCGTCGTTGTTGAGAAGCGCGATAAACTCGGCGTGCGACGCGGCGATTCCCTGGTTGTTGGCGGCGCAGAATCCCCGATTGTAAACATTCTTGATTAGATCCAGTGGAACGGGAAACGTATCGCGCATTTTTTCCACCAGCTCTGCCGACCCGTCGGTAGAGCCGTTATCGACAACCTTTACTTCATAGGATGTATGCTGTTGTGCCGCAAGCGACTTCAGGCACGCCTCCAGCAGGTACTGGCGGTTCCAGTTGACGACGATGACGGTTACCTTGGGCATGGGCGGCTGATGTATGATAGTTCCTCCGCTAAGGTGTCATCCCTAAGCGGATCGGACGGGGAATGTGATAAAGGTATTTTAATATGAACTCCGTTGGTACCATGCTCAGAACGGAGCGCGAACGGCAAGGGCGCGAAGTAGCAGAGATCGCGGAGGAACTCTGCATAACGCAACGCTATTTGCGCGCTATCGAACAGGACGATTTGAAAAGTCTTCCTGGTACTTTTTTTTATAAAAGCTTCGTGAAGCAGTACGCTGTGATACTGGCTATGGACGAAGCAGCATTGTTGCCGGGCATCGAAGCGGTGACGGCGACTATCGAATCGCCGCCCCTTCCAGGAGCGGACACGCGGTATGCCCCGCCGAATTTCGATGCGGCAGCGGGATACAAAGCGGTGCGCGATCTGGACCCGATCGTGCGCGACGGCAACCGTCATTATTTCCAGGACCGGCGCATCGGATTGTCGATGGCGGGGCTTGTGGCGGTAGTGCTCGCGTGCTCGGGATTCTACAATTGGTACAACAAAGCTCCCCAGGCTCCCGCTCGCGTCAAGGTCGTGCCTCAAGCAGAGATCACTCAAGTGAAGGCGGAAGCGCCCCCGCCGGCGGCGGTTCCCTCCGTTGACGTTTCCACTACCACCGGTCCCGATGGCGTCAATCGTGTGGTGCTGAATCTTTCGGCCACCGAGAAGACCTGGATTTCGATTACGTCCGACGGCAAGCAGATATTTTCAGGAATCCTGCAGCCGAGCCAGACCAAGACACTGACGGGCCTGGAAGTCGCCAAGATGAAGGTCGGCAACGCCGGCGGGCTGGAAGTACGCTGGAACGGGAAATCGATCGGTCCGATCGGTCCACGCGGCCAAGTGCGCGAGCTGCTGTTTACTCCTGAAAATTTCCGGATCATTCAGCCCACGCCGGCGATGTAGCTGGGGATCCCGGCATCGACCGCTCCCTATGGTCGCGGCTCATTGCCCCTATTTCACTCCATCGACCAGCTGCAGATTGAGCAGGACGCGCATGTATCCGTACACTGTGCTCGCGCCGTCCGGAGTCAGCAGGATCGGATTGATTCCGAACACGCCGGCCTGATCGTTGGGCATCAGTTCCCGCGCTCTCACTTGCGCGCCGTTTCGCCAGTTCAGTTTGTAGATGCCGGCGTGGCAGCCGTTGTCGGAAGCGAAAAAGAGCGAGCCTCCGTCGGCGCTCCAGCGAATGAACTGATCGGTGGGATTCACACCGGGGATCGGCTGTGGAGCGCTGCCGTCGATCGGATAAATCGCCAGCGGATTCGCGCCTTGCCGGGCCACGATCATCTTTCCGTCGGGCGAGACGCTATTGCCGCTGATGGACATCCATTCGGGCGTGAAGGCGCGAGGCTGATCCGGCGGAGCGACGCTTTGCACGTAAAGTCGCGCCGCCTTCCCATTCCCATTGGCCGCGAAGACGATGCGTTTCGAATCGGGCAGCCATTGCGCGCCCAGTTGGTACGCGAGCCCCGGATTGGGCAGGCGGACGGTTTCGCCCGCCCCAGTTGGCAACAGTACCAGTTGCTGCGGAGTCGTATTCAGGATGGCGAGGACGGACTGACCGTCGGATGACAGCGAACTGGCCATTCCTTCCCCCAGCACCACCGGCGGCGATCCGTCCGTCTTGCGCAGACACACCGCATAGTTTTTCCCCGCGGTCAATTCCGTGAAGAGAAGCATTTTTCCATCCGCCGATAAGTCCGCGGGCAAGGACATATTCAGGTACGCGAGATTGCGCTCATTCGGATCGCCGGCCAGATGCGAGATCATTTCCTTACGCGCTCCATCTTCATTGGTGATCAGCATCCGGCCGTCGGCTCCAATGTCGTGCAACACAATCGCGCTGGGATTTTCGAGAATCTGGCGGCGTTTGCCGGATAGAGTCACCGCGAAGATGGTGCGTTGATCGCCAGCTTCAGCGGCGGCGAACCACACTTCCGCGCCGGAAGGGCTCCAGCCGACGCCTTCGATCGCTTCCCAGCCGCCGGAGACTACCGTCTTGTGGCCTTCCAGATCGAGGAGCGCAACGTCGCCCCGATCATCCCAGCGGAGCGGATGATCCGCGATGGCGATGTGCTTTCCGTCGGGCGAAAAGCGCAGCGTCGAAATCCATCCGTTGGTCTGATAGATCGGCTTGCCGGGCGGAAATTCGACGCGGATGGTCCCCTCCACCATATGGACCACGGCGAGCCGATCGCTTTTAGGCTCCCAATCGGCGGCGAATACATCTTTGAGAAGCGGCCGCGGCGCTCCGCCGGCCAGCGGCACTCGCGCGAGTGTCGCCGAGAGTCCGTGCGGCGCAGATTCGGTCATGTGCGGCTCGAGCCCAATGGCAAGATCGCCGCTGCTCGATACCGAAAAGACGTGGGCGTTCGGAATGGAGAGCGGGCGCGAATCGATGGATTCGACGCGGCTGGAGAAAATCTCGAAGGGATCGCCGTCCCAGGCGGCGCTGTACACCAAGGTTTTGCCATCGGGCGCGAATCGCGCGGAGGAGACATAGCCGCGCTGGTAGGTGAGCCGCGTGAATCGTGGCTGCCCGACGGGAACGGAAGACCGGGCAATCCAGACTCCGGCGGCGGCCGCCACTACCATCATGGCGATCGCGATCAAGGGCCACGGCCGGGCTTTCTGCATGGGCCCCGGCGCGGTGGTGAGCGCCTGGATCTGACCGCTGGATTGTGTCGGCGTCGTTAGGGCGCGCAGCCCGAAGGCGAGATCGCGCGCGGATTGAAAACGGTCCCCGGGATTTTTTTCGATGCAGTGATTGACAATCTGCACAACGCCGGTTGGAACGGTGGCCGGCAGATCGGGCGGATCCTGAGTGAGGATCGCGTTCATGGTTTCCACCGCGGAGTCGCCCGTGAAGGCGCGCTTTCCTCCCAGCATTTCGTATAGCACCAAACCGAAACTGAAGATGTCCGAGCGATGATCGGCGGGCCGGCCGCGGACTTGTTCGGGCGACATGTAGCCGACCGTTCCCATCACCGCGCCGGGATCGGTTTTGCTGATGGCTTGCGTCGCGTCGGGATCGTCGGAAGTCGGAACGACGACGCGCGCTAAACCGAAATCGAGGATCTTCGCGCGGCCGTCGCGCGTGAGCATGATGTTATCGGGCTTCAGATCGCGATGCACGATCCCGGCGGCGTGCGCGGCAGCGAGTCCGTCGGCGATCTGCGCAGCAATCTCGATGGCCTTGCGCAAAGGCATGGGGTCGAGATGACGCAGCGAGTCGCCTTCGACCAGCTCGCTGACGAAATAATTGTCGCCGACGTCGAACACAGCCATGATATTGGGATGATTCAGCGCGGCGACGGCTTTGGCTTCCTGCTCAAAGCGTTCGCGATTGGCGGGATCGGGAAGAAGTTTTAACGCGACGTCGCGGCCCAGGCGGGTATCGCGAGCGCGGTACACCTCGCCCATGCCGCCGGCGCCGAGTTGGCCGACGATTTCATAAGGACCGAGTTTTGTTCCGGGCGCAAGACTCATTGGGGACGATTGTATCAGCCAGGATCAACAAGCAGAGCGTTAGCGCTTGAGCATCGACTGCCAGTTGGTCACGATCGTGATGGCGTCCGATTTTTCCGCACCCACAGTGTCGATCAGGAACCGTTTGCCGTCCGCGCTGACGTCCCATTGGTAGCCCTGCCCGCGGCGCACGCTGGTTTGAAAGAGCGGTTGCGGAACACCCGCCTTGAAGCTGGGGGCAGTGCTCACGTCAACGGCCATCATTTTCGTCTCACCCGAGATATAGAACAGTTCTTTACCGTCCCTGCTCCAGCGGGCCTGGGTTCCCCCGCCCTCGGAAACCTTGATCTTTCCGGCGTGTTCCGCTGACGGCGGGAACGAACGGACATAGATCTCGAACCTTCCGGATTCGTCGGACATGTAGGAGATCCAGCGGCCGTCTGGAGAAACCTGGGGCATGAGCTCGTTGAACTCTGTTTGCGTAAGCGGCTCGCGCTTTCTTTCGCCATCCACCGTTACGGTCCATAAATGCGTCTTGCCGGTTTCGGCGGCGGCGGAGTAAAGCACCAGGCGTCCGTCGCCGGACCAGTCCCAAGGGCGCAATGCAGCGCCCGAGCGAACCAGCATCTCTGGCTTCGCGTCGCCGGCCGCGAGCGTCATGAGAATCTCTCGTTGATTTCCGGCGAGCGTCTTGCCGGACGCCCAGGCAATCCGGCTCCCATCGCGCGACCAAACAGGGGTGTTATCCGACGCGGGATCGGAGGTTAACCGCGTATTCGTGTTACGCGCAATATCGAACACCCATATATCCTCGTTCCCGGCCTCCACGCGTGTTGTAGCGACGCGCGTTCCATCCGGCGAAAGAGCCAGACTTCGATAGTCTCCGGTTGGCCCGACCGAACCGATCTCCTTGCCGTTCCGGTCAACCCAGGCGAGCCGGACGCCCCCGCTGGATCCGGTTCGGTAGGCCAGAACACCGGTGTTGGAGGCCGAAAAGAAGCCGTGAGCAAGCGACGTGCCGACGCCCTCCGCAATCGGGACCGGAGTTCCATCCATCGCGAGTTTGTCAAGATCCAACGGCTGCGCCATCAGCGTGCCATCGCGCAGAAACAGCAAATGCCCGGATCTGGAATCCGGAGAGGGAGCAAACGCTGCCCCCACCGGCGTAGCCACCATGAGTTTCTCGCTCCCCGGCTTGGCGCCGAATGATGTGAGGACAATGCCGGTGTTGCGTTCAACGTTCGTGTAATACAAAAAGTGCCGGGCATCCGGCAGCAAGGCTGGCAGCACCTGCCCGCGCGCACTCGCAGGATCGAAGTTGCCGAGCGGACTCGGCACGCCGCCGGATGCAGGCACCTTCATCAGCCCACCCGGAGTCTGTCCAAAAACGATGGTTCCCTCTTTGGTCCAGAACCCGCCGATCACGCCGAGGGGCGCATCGCACAACACTTGCGGAGGGCCGCCCGAGATGTCGATCTTGGTGAGCTTGCTATCCCCGCTGTAAGCAATGAAGCGGCTGTCGGGAGACCAGAAAAACGGCATTCCGGTGCGTGCCAGGCGAAGCGGTCTGGCTTGCAATGCATCCAGAGGACGAACCCAGATCGAGCCGACGGGGTCCGAAGCCGACAGGGTGGTAAAGGCCAGCAGACGGCCATCCGGCGACAGAGCCATCTGCGGCTCAAACTGCGTATTCTCGGGCGGAGGGATTTGAAACCGCATCGAAACCGGCTCGGCGGGAGGCGTTTCGCGAAGATGGACGAAGGCGGTGGCGGCGAGCCCCACTGCAAGCGCCACGGCGACGGCGGGCCAGAGCCACCGCCGCTTTATCGAAGCCTCGACGGGAGTGTCCTCGAGAAGAAGCTTCGCGTCGGCGATGTCGTGAAGGCGCTGGCGGGGATTTTTTTGCAAACAGCTTCGGAGCAGGCGGCGGACTGTGACTGGGACGCCAGAAAAATCTGGCTCTGTTTTCAGCACTGCAGCGAGGATGTCGGAAACGGTCTCGCCATGAAAGAGCTGTTTGCCTGTGAGCATTTCATACAACACGACGCCGAAAGCCCAGATGTCGGCGCGCTTGTCGACATTCTTCCCGCGAGCTTGTTCAGGCGCCATGTAGGCCGCAGTGCCGAGGATCATGCCAGCGCGGGTCGTCGAAATGGTCATGGTCGGCGAGTGGGTGGGATCTCCCGACGGGGGCGCTTCCGCATTTTTCGCGAGGCCGAAATCGAGCACCTTCACCACTCCGCCTGCCGTGAGCATGATGTTGGCCGGCTTCAGATCGCGATGGATGATGCCTCGTTCGTGCGCGGCTTCGAGAGCGTCGGCGATTTGCCGGGCATATTCGAGGGCGGTGTCGAGCGGCAGAGGGCCCTTTAACGGTTCGCCGTCGATCAACTCCATCACCAGATAGTTGGGGCCGACGTCGTAGAGATGACAGATGTTGGGATGATTCAGCGCCGCGATGGAGCGGGCCTCGCGTTCGAAACGCTCGGAGAATTGTTCGCCGGAAACTTTGATGGCGACGTCGCGGCCGAGGCGCGTGTCGCGGGCTCGGTAAACTTCGCCCATGCCGCCGGCGCCAATCGGCGCGAGGATTTCGTAGGGGCCCAGGCAATCGCCGGACGCGAGCGACATCTCATGATGATGCCACTAAAGACACACGAGTGCTGTAGACGTTGTGCGCAGCCAAGGGCTTTCGGACTTATCGCCGGGCGTGTGCTCGTGTAAAACGAGCTTGGCCGCCAGTAAATCGAGGGCTATCTAACCTGAGGGTCGTCATGCTGGTTGGCACGACATGTGATGCTCACGTTTTCGATGCTCCTCTCTGAAGTCGAATGGGACGGCCAAAATAGCTATCCGCACACCGCCGATCGTTACTGGATCGATCCAAAAATCCTTTCGTCGACACCATGCTACGAGCTGGCCCCGCAAGCCGTTTCACCGGCTCCGAAAGTTCAGTACCACTTCAATGCAACGCTCCCTGGCCAGGGATTCACTCTGGTCGAAGTATAAGCGACGGCAGAAAAACCGAGTGTCAATCAAAGTCGCAAAGAGCGCAAAGGAAACGAGATCTTTGTATACTTCCAGAGATGTTACCGCTTCGGATCTTGTTATTTTGTTCGATTTTGAACGCCCAGCCCGCGAAGGTGCCGCCGAAAAGGTCGTCGCAAATCGAGAACGGATTCGGCATCAATTCCGATCTGCCGCGCGAACCTTATCTTCCGTGGGACCGCTGGTGGTGGACGCGTATGTTCGATGCGGGTGTGAGTTGGATTCGCATCGGACAGTATGAGAACAGCTCGGATTATACGAGCTGGGATTGGGTGGAGCAGAAGCGCGGCGTGTTCGCGGTGAAGCCGGAAGTGGATGACTACGTCGATTCGCTGGTCGACAACGGCGTCAAGGTGCAGGTGCAGTTGATGTATGGGAATCCGATGTACACGGGGCCGGGCGGGAAGAAGCCGGATTCGATCGTCCCGAAGGCAGGTTCGTTTCACAACGACGATCGCAGTATCGATTCGGTATTCTGGGCGCCGAAGACTCCGGACGAGATCGCTGCGTTTATTCGGTACGTGAAGTGGACCGTGAATCATTTCAAGGGACGCATTCATTACTACGCGCTATGGAATGAGCAGGACATTGGGTATTGGAATTACGCGAATCCGGAGGAGTACGGGCGGCTTCTTGCCGCGTTTGCGCCGGCGGTGCATGAGACCGATCCGCAGGCGAAGGTGATTTACGGCGGGCAGGCCGACCCGACTAGCGATTTCGCGAAGCGCGCTCTCGATGAATGCAAATGTGCTGCGCAGCTCGATGTGTTCGCGTATCACACGTATCCGGGCTATGGGCAGAACATGCATCCGGAGTCGATGGATTCGGGCGCGTACGGAGTCGAGTCGCCTGCGAAGCTGCGAGCGCTGGTGAAGAATTATCCGGGGATCAGGAAAGATATCGAGTTTTGGGATGACGAGTTCAATTCGATTCCGTCGTGGAAGGGATCGGATGAATCGGTGCAGTCGAAATATATTCCGCGTGGGATTCTGTATAACCATGCCGCGGGTGTGAAGACGTTTGTATGGTTGCTGACGGCGGGCGTGGATGGGAATGAATACGACGATTTCGGATTCATCCACGGGCGGCGCGAGTTGCCGGACGATTTTACTCCTCGTCCGGTGTATTACGCATTGCAGAATGCCAACGCGTTGTTTGGGGATACGAAGCTCGATACGTCGATTGGGATTGAGCCGTCGGATGTTCCGCCGCTGCGACGTCAAGGGCGCGCGCCGTTTCTGCACTACGGGTTTCGGAATAAGAACGGGAAGGCGATCGTCGCGTATTGGGTCGCGGCACACAGCAATCCGGGAGGTGCGTTCGCTCCACTGACGGTGAATTTGAAGTTGAAGAATGCGGGGATTCAGAAGCCTGTGTTGATCGACGTCGTGTCGGGGGAGATTTCGCCGCTGACGTTCAAGGGAGAGATGCTGGAGGGATTGCCGCTTCGGGATAGCGTGATGGCAATCACGGATGCGAGTTATTTCGATTGGCCAGTGTTGCCGGAGGCACCGAGTGGGCTGAAAGCCCACGGGCCTGAACGCGGCGGCGACACGATAGGCACTGGGTTGGAGTGGCAATTGAATGGTGGGCCTTCAGTCGCGGTGGCAGTAGAAGCTCGACGCGGACGTGGCAAGTGGGAGCGCGTCGCTACGATCAAACGAGCCGCCAAAGTGTGGGGATGGCCCGAAACTGCAGCGGGTATTTGCTATCGTGTTCGCGCCATCAACGACGCCGGAGAGTCGGCGTATTCGAATGTCGTTTGTCCCAAATGAAAACCGAACTGCGCCGCGTCCTGCGGCTGCGCGATCTCATCTTCTACGGGATCGTCATGATCCAGCCGACGGCTCCCATGCCGCTGTTCGGCGTCGCTTCGCAGGAAGCGCGAGGGCACGTCGTCACGACCGTTTTGCTCGCGATGATCGGGATGGCGCTCACGGCTGTGAGCTATGGCAAGATGGCGCGGGTCTATCCGAGTGCAGGATCGGCATACGCCTATATTCGCGGCGAATTCGGCGCGACTCCGGGATTCATCGCCGGGTGGGCGATCCTGCTCGACTACATCATCAATCCGATCATTTGCGTGATCTGGTGCAGCGCGGCGGCGGTGAATTTCTTTCCATCGATTCCGTTGGGCGCGTGGAAGGTGATCTTCGCGGTGGTGTTCACCGTGCTGAATCTGCGCGCGATCGAGTCGTCGTCGCGGACCAACACGTGGATGGCTCTAGGCATGGGAGCCGTAGTGGCGTGGACGCTGTGGTCGATGTCGCGATACGTGTTTGCAACGGGTCCGCACGATGCTCTGTTTTTCACGCGGCCGTTCTACGATCCAGCGACGTTTTCCTGGGGTGCGGTGTCGACGGGGACGGCGCTGGCCGCGCTTACCTACATCGGCTTCGATAATATCTCGACGTTGTCGGAAGAGACCATCGAGCCGGAGAAGAATATTCTCCGCGCGACCGTACTCGTGTGTCTGCTCACGGGAGTGCTGGCGGCAATCGAGGTGTATGCGGGACAGCTCGTGTGGCCGGACTTTTCGAAATATCCCGATGTCGATACGGCATATGTGTACGTAGCGGGGCGCGCGGGCGGCGCGATTCTGTTTGCCGCAGTGAACGCGACGCTGCTGGTGGCGAACGCGGGATCGGGAATGGGCGCGCAGATCGGCGCGGCGCGCGTGATGTATGGAATGGGACGTGACAACGCGCTGCCGCGATGGTTCGGGTATGTTCATCCGAAGACGGCAATTCCCAGCCGCAACGTGCTGCTGTGCGGTGCGCTCGCGTTGGGCGGGGCGTGGGCGATGACGTATCAGCTTGGAGCGGAACTGCTGAACTTTGGAGCATTCCTCGCGTTCAGCGGCGTCAACCTTGCGTGCTTTCGAAACAACTATTTGAAGAATCCCAAGAGACGATGGATGGACGCCGCGATGCCGCTGCTGGCGCTGGCGATTTGTTTGTACATTTGGGCGAGCTTGCGGTGGCAGGCGAAAGTCGCGGGAGCGATCTGGGTCGCTGCGGGACTGATTTATGCGCTCGCGCGGAGGAAGAGGACGTCCTAGGGCACGGAAAACAAAAACGTTTCACGCAAAGACGCAAAGACGCAAAGTCGCAGGCCGCTACTTGATCGAGAACTTAAAGACTGTTGCGCTGCGGAATGGCTCGCCTGGCTTGAGTACGGTGCTTGGAAACGCAGGCTTGTTGGGCGAGTCGGGGAAGTGCTGGGTCTCGAGACAGAAGCCTGAGCGACGTCCGTAGGCTTTGCCGGCTTTGCCTTTAATCGTGCCGTCCAGAAAGTTGCCGGTGTAGAACTGAATCCCGGGTTGTGTTGTTAGCACTTCGAGAACACGGCCATTCACCGGCTCTTCCACACGCGCCGCTAAGCGAGGGCCGCTGCCATTGACGACCCAGTTGTGGTCGTAACCTTTACCGAGCGTCAATTGTTCGTCACTCTGATCGATCCTCGCGCCGATCGCCGTCGGCTTTCGAAAATCGAAGGGCGTGCCGGTGACGTCGCGCAATTCGCCCGTCGGAATCAGGCCGGAATCGACTGGCGTGAATCGATCCGCATTGATGGTCGCGATGTGGCCGAGAATGTCGCCGTCGCCTTTCAAATTGAAATACGAATGATTGGTCAAGTTGACCACGGTCGCTTTGTCCGTGGTGGCCGCGTAATCGATGCGGAGCTCATTCGCGTCGTTCAGGTGGTAGGTCGCAGTCGCTTTCAGGTTGCCGGGATAACCGCCCTCGCCATCCCGACTCAAGTAGGTTAATTCGACGCCGCCATCGAGCAGGTCGCGCGCGGTCCAGTTCACTTTGTCGAATCCGTGCGAGCCGCCGTGCAAAGAATTCGCGCCGTCGTTCGGGTCCAGCTTGTAGGCAACTCCATTCAACGTGAAACGCGCTCCGCCGATGCGATTCGCATAGCGTCCGATGAGTGCGCCGAAGAACGGTTGCGGGTGATCGAAGTAATCGAGGAGCCCGTCGAAGCCCAGGACGATGGATAGCGTCGCGCCGTTGCGATCCGGCGTCTTCACGTCGGAGACGATTCCTCCATAAGTCAGGATCGAAACCTCGACGTGATTCTTGTTGGTCATCGTGTAGACGTAGACCGGGCTGGTGCTGGGCATCTTTCCCAACAGGGAGTGTTTAGTCTCCGCGTGCATCGTAAAAGCGCCTATCAGAACGATCGGGAGCCATATTCTTAGCAAGCTATTTTCCTCTCTTATGTTCAGGACACATTCATCGACTGGCCAACGATCGAAAATCCGGCATGAACACAATCAGCCCGTGCGACGGAGTGCTCTTCGAATAACCGGCTACCAACTGACGATTGTATTCGGGGGAGCTGAAGTCAAACGTCGGGGCTCCCGATTCGCTCACGATTTCCATGTCTGCGTCGGTCATGGTCAACTTTCCAAAGCGCACCACACCGCCGCGATGATAGATGTAGGCGAGCGCTTTATGCGGAGGATCGAGTTCGCCGCCGGTTTCGGATCCGAACGTGTGCACGATCTTGTCGCCTTCGATTTGAACTGCTGTCACTTTGCCTTCGAGGTGCGGTGGAGGAAGCATGCGGCTAGGGTCGAGCAGAATATCGTCACCCTCGATCCGCACACCGCGATCCTGCTTGATGTTGACCATACGCGAAAGATCTTTTCCGAAAAGATGCAGCAGTCCTTTGAAGGGAACGTGCGCCGAGGTCACCTTATCGGCATGCAGGCGGATGCGGCCGTCGGGAGTGACGCCGAGCGAGCCTTCCACTTCGAAGGGCAAGTCCACGACCTTGTGAATGGTGCCTTTCTGAACGATATGGCCGTGATCCACCGTGATCTCGATGTTCTTCAGCGGCGCGCCGGAATACGCGAATACATAGCGATTCATGATATCGGCGATGGTGCTCGCGTCGATAGCGATCTCGGCAGAGCGAATGCGTGTTACGAACGATCCGCTGTCGTCGAACGTCACGGGCAGGTTTTTGCGGAGCGGCGCCATCTGCCCGCGCAAGCGGCGGATCTGAAGAACGATGGACGCATCGAGGTGCAGGTTCACATTGCGCACCTGCACTTCCACTGCGCGAGGATCGGCCACGCTCGCCGCCCAGACTAAAGTGAGAGCGAATACATGCATACCTCACAGTGTGACGCGAATGGGGGAGCACTGTTATGCCGGCGCAAATGTATAATGCAAGCGTTTGGGTCGGAGAGGTTCTTGGAGACGTTCATGAGACTCAGCCGCCGACGGTTTGCATCGGTCCTGGCCGCCGCTCCAGCGCTTGCCGCGCAGCAGCAGCCGGCTCCGCCCACTAATCCCGAACAGCGCCGGGGCACGATGCCGGAAGTTCCACCGTTCCAGGGGCCGCTCGAATTCACGCGCAAAGACGTTACGCAGAAAGTCCGTCCATTTCCGATGACGCAGGTGCGCCTGCTCGCGGGCCCGTTCAAGGACGCGGAGGAATGGAATCGCGGATACATGTCGCGTCTTCCGGTCGACCGGTTGGTGCGCAATTTCCGCGTCAACGCGGGCCTGCCAACAGACGCGAAACCGTTGGGTGGATGGGAGCAGCCTAATAACGGTCAGCCCCTGCATCGCGAGAGCGAACTGCGCGGCCACTTTACTGGACACTTTCTTTCGGCGAGCGCGCAGCTCTACGCTTCGACGGGAGACGCGGCCGCGAAGGCGAAAGGCGACGAGATCGTCGACGAGCTCGCCAAGTGCCAGAAGAAGTTTAGCGCTGGATACCTCAGCGCGTTTCCCAGCGAATTTTTCGACCGGCTGGACGCGCGCAAAACGGTGTGGGCGCCGTTCTACACGGTCCACAAGGTCATGGCCGGGATGCTCGACATCTATCAGCTTGCCGGCAACAAGCAGGCGCTCGACGTGCTCGAGGGGATGGCCGCGTGGGCCGATCAATGGACGGCGTCGAAATCCGAAGAGCACATGCAGGACATCCTCGACACCGAATATGGCGGGATGAATGAAGTGCTTTACAACCTGGCCGCGGCGACCGGCGACGAACGTTGGACCAAGACCGGCGACCGTTATACGAAGAAGAAGTTCTTCAACCCACTGGCCTCGCGTCGCGATGAGTTGCGTGGCCTGCACGTGAACACGCACATCCCGCAGGTGATCGGCGCGGCGCGGCGCTATGAACTTTCGGGCGACTACCGGTTCCACGACGTCGCCGACTATTTCTGGTACGAAGTAGTATCGGCGCGTTCGTACGTCACCACGGGAACCAGCAACGGCGAAGGCTGGCTCGCGCAGCCGAGGCAGCTTGCGAGCGAGCTCAAGCGGGCGGTCTCGACGCAGGAGTGCTGCTGTTCGTACAACATGCTGAAACTGACGCGGCACTTGTATCAATGGACTGCCGATCCGCGTTACTTCGATTACTATGAGCGATCGCTACTGAACATGCGGCTGGGCACGATTCGTCCCGACACCGGTCATACACAGTACTATCTTTCGCTCACGCCGGGCGCGTGGAAGACGTTCAACACTGAAGACAATTCGTTCTGGTGCTGCACCGGTTCGGGCATCGAGGAATACTCGAAGCTCAACGATTCGATCTACTGGCACGACGAGGAAGGCGTGTATGTCAACCTGTTCATCGCCTCGGAATTGAATTGGCCGGAGCGGGGAATTCGATTGCGCCAGGAAACGAAATTTCCGGAGACTGCGGCGACGACGATCATGGTGAGCACGGAAAAACCGCTGCAGACTATGATTCGCGTGCGCATTCCGGAGTGGGCCGCCGGTGCGTCATTGAAGATCAACGGGAGACCGCTCGACGCGTCGGCGAGCCCGGGCAGCTATCTCGCGCTCTCGCGCACCTGGAAAAACGGCGATCGCATCCATCTGACTTTGCCGATGCGCCTCCGTGTCGAACGCATGCCCGACGATCCCAAGCAGCAGGCGTTTCTGTACGGTCCGCTGGTGCTGGCGGGCGATCTCGGAAACGAAGGCTTGACTGAGCAGATGATCACCGGCTCGAATGTGCCTCAGATGCGCCGCGCGCCGCAGATCGAAATTCCTGAGTTTCACGGCGACCCGCTGCGCTTCATCAAGCCCGGTGACAAGGCGCTCGCGTTCCGAACCTCGGGCCAACAGAAAGATGTCGCGTTCGCACCTATCAACAGCATTTTCGGGCGACGCTACAACGTGTATTGGCAAGTGAACTCGTAACCCATGGACGATTTAAGTCAGGAGCACTGGGAGAAGATTTACGCGACGAGGGCGCCCGATGCCGTCAGCTGGTACCGCGCGCATCTGGAAACGTCGATCGCGTTGATCGAGCGCGCGGCTTGCGGCCGGCCGGCGTCGATCATCGACGTCGGGGGCGGGGAATCGACGCTGGCCGACGATCTGGTGGAGCGCGGCTACGAGAACATCACTGTTCTCGACATCTCGCAAACCGCTCTCGACGTCACCAGGAAGCGGCTGGGCGCTCGGGCAGAGAAGATCCGCTGGATTCTCGCCGACGTCACGCAAGCCGATCTACCGGAACAGTCATTCGATGTCTGGCACGATCGCGCGGTGTTTCACTTTCTGACGTCGAAGGAACAACGCGAGGCTTACGTCCGGCAGGTGGCCCGGTCGGTAAAACGAGGTGGATACGTGATCGTGAGCACGTTCGGACCGGAGGGTCCGGCGAAATGCAGTGGGTTGGACGTAGTGAGATACGACGCGGATTCGCTGCACGGCGAATTTGGCGAGAGCTTTCGTCTGGTGGATAGCTCCGAGGAGTTGCATCGCACACCGCTTGGCGCCACGCAGCAGTTCTTGTACTGTTACTGCCGGGTCGAATAAGACCGATGAAATACGATCGTTTTTGATATAGTGCTTTTCATGTCCAGAACACTGTTGGTGCGTCTTGCGGCTGGGACGATCGCGACGCTGGGCGCCTGGGTGGCGTACACCCAGACTCCGCAAACTCCGCCGCAACTCAAGCTGAACAAAATCGCGGACGATCTGTACGAAATCGAAGGCGATGGCGGCAACGTGGCCGTGTATCTCACCAATGACGGCGTAATCGTGATCGACGACAAGTACGAGCGCGACTATGCGGACATCATGGCGAAGATCAAGTCGATTACCGATAAGCCTGTGAAATATGTCCTGAATACGCATCAGCACGGCGACCACACCGGGGGCAACGCGAAGATGTTCGAGGTCTCGGCCGAGATCATCGCGCATCGCAACGCGCGAGCCAACATGGTTGCGGGAAAAATGCCGGGTGTTCCGCGGGTGAGTTTCAGCGATGAGACCGAGGTGTTCCTGGCCGGCAAGGAAGTTCGCGCGCACTATTTCGGACGCGGGCACACGAATGGCGACGCAGTCATCTTTTTTCCAGCGGCGCGCACCATTCACACGGGCGATCTGTATACCGTGGGCGCCAAGCCCGGGACCGTGGCGCCGTTCATCGACTATACGGCGAGCGGCAGCGTAGTCGATTGGACCAAGACGCTCGACGGCATCCTGAACTCGGGTTGGGATTTCGATACGGTGATCCCGGGACACGGTCCGATCATGAAGAAGGCCGACCTGGCCCAGTACCGTCAGGATTTCGGAAAGCTGCAGACCCGCATCAGCGTACTGGTTCGCGGCGGAATGGGCAAGGACGGGGTTACCAAGGTTTTGGTGGACGAATTCGGTTGGTCGCCCAGTCCGGAGGCGTTCAGTTCGCGGTCGATCGATCCGATGATGGCGGAGCTCAAGCGCTAGCCGCGGAGCCGGCCAATCCCAAATCCGCCGCACGTTCCTGCATCGCTTTGATGCAGAACTCGATGTGTTGGTCCAGATCGACGCCTAGTTCGGCGGCTCCATTGACGACGTCGTCGCGATTGACGTTGCGCGCGAAGGCTTTGTCCTTCATTTTTTTGCGCACGCTTTTGACTTCCACTTCATGAATGCTGCGTCCGGGTTTCACGTAGGAGCAGGCGGTGAGGAATCCGGCCAATTCGTCGCAGGCATACAACGTTTTTTCGAGCTGCGATACGCGCGGGACGCCGCTATAGTCGGCATGCGAAAGAATGGCGCGCCGGATTTCTTCGTCGACTCCCCGCGCGGCGAGAATCGGCTCGCCTTTCATGGGGTGATCCGGAGCCTGCGGGTGAATTTCCCAATCGAAGTCATGCAATAGAGCAGTCACGGCCCATTTCTGCTGGTCCTCGCTGAACTTGAGCGCGTAGGCGGTGACGCACGCTTCCACCGCGAGCATATGTTTGCGAAGACTGTCGGACTTGACGTACTCGCACACGATTTCCCAGGCCTGATTTCGATCCATAAAAACCAGTTTAAGATATGCGTGCGACTTTGCACATCCGGCGGCGCGATGACGATCGTTGCAGGCTCAATTCACCGGCTGTTATAGTGGAGTCTGTACTGGGCCTGTGGCGCAGTTGGGAGCGCGCTTCCATGGCATGGAAGAGGTCGACGGTTCGAACCCGTCCAGGTCCACCAACCATTTCAAATACTTGGCCGGCAGCGGCAAAATGCTTGCCGCCACCGGTCCGTTTGTGCAAGCTGGTCTTCCTACTTGTTGGTGAGGGCGATCTCGGTCGGTTGGATTCCCCCGCCGCGACTGGCGAGTTCCTTTTCCCGGGCGGTCTTCAGCAATCTGCCGCCCTCCAGAGAGTTCGGAGTCCAGACTCGAGCGAAAAAGTACGTGTCGCCGTAACGGGTGAACTCCAACGCGCCCGTATCCGATGAGTGGGTCCTGGACGCCGGAAGCATCAATACGATCGCGGCCTGATGTTTGGTCCTCTCGCGCAGCGTGAGCACGCGGCCCGAGCAGTTCACGTCGTACTGTCCGGCCGGCATCGCGGTCTTGCCAACTTGGAAATCAAACGGGATGTTCGCCTTCATGATGGTGGTCTGCGCTTCGAGACCTGAACATCCAATCGTGGCGAACAATGCAAGTGCAAAATGTAATCTTGTCATACGCTTCTCCTTTTTCGAACCATCGTTCTGACCGAGGCTGTTTAGCCTCGCAAGGGATAGCGGCGGCGGCGGGAAAGTCCGCCTTTTTTTCAGAACCGGGAAACGCAGAGGGGGTTTGCTTCACTAAAATCCAGGCGTTTATCAGATGTGATAACATTCACGCACACAAAAGGATGTGGAATGCCAGACGAAACGGGAGACATCACGCTGCTCCTGCACGAATGGCGCGCGGGAAGCCGCACGGCTGAAAACGAGCTTTTTGCGCTGGTGCTCCCCAATCTTCGGCGTCTGGCGCACTATTTGATGAAGGGTGAGCGCCAAGGCCACTCTTTGCAAGCCACCGAACTGGTCGACCAGATTTATCTTCGCCTGGTAGCCGCTAAAGATCGGGATTGGCAGAACCGGCAGCATTTTTTCGCTATCTCGGCGAGAGCCATGCGCCGCTACCTGATCGATCATGCTCGCGGAAGGCCGGACGCCGAGTTCGTTGCCCTGGAGGGAATCGAGAACCTGTTTCCCGCGAACAGCGCCGCACTGGACGTCGCCCTGACCGTCGACCGCCTCCTGGATCAGCTGGCCGAGGTCCAACCGGAATGGTGCACCCTGGTGGAGCTCAAGTACTTCCTGGGAGTTACCGATGATGAAGCCGCCGATATGCTCGGCTTGAAACTGCGCACCATGCAGCGAATGTGGCGGGACGCACGGCAGTGGCTGTATGACCACTTGGAATCGAAGGATGCAAAAAAAAGCGCTGGACGATGAGGTCGTCATGAACCTGGTGGAGCTGGCGCTCGCCCGGCCCGCCGACGAGCGCGAGGCTTATCTGGCCCACGCTTGCGCGGGCGATTCCGAGTTATTGGAGACGGTGACGAACTACGTTCAGTCGGAAGCGCGCATGAACGGGTTCCTGTTGGAACCTCTTTTTTCTCCAGGCGCTCAGGAACATCCCTTCCAGCCGGGAGAACTTCTGGATAACCGCTTCCGGATCATTCGCGAAGTGGCGCATGGGGGCATGGGTATCGTGTATGAGGCGATGGACGAAAAGCTGGAGCGCCGGATCGCCCTGAAATGCGCCAAGGCTGCTTTTAGAAAGCGGCTGCCTCCAGAGGTCCGCCTGGCCACCGAAATCAGCCATCCCAACGTATGCAAGATTTTTGAAATCCACACCGCACTCACGCGGTTTGGTGAGATCGATTTTCTCACTATGGAATTCCTTGAAGGCGAGACATTGTCCGAACGCCTGTCACACGGAATGTTGCCCGAAGCGGAAGCATCTACCATCGCACGACAGCTTTGCGCGGGGTTGGCCGAGGCGCATCGCAATCAGGTGATTCACGGCGATCTCAAAAGCAACAATGTCATCCTGACCAAAACCAGCGACGGGACCACCCGCGCCGTGATCACGGATTTCGGATTGGCCCGGGGACTGGGAGCCTTGCTGGGCAAGCCGCAGTCGGAAGGCGCGGCGGGAACCCCGGGCTACATGGCTCCCGAGTTGTTGCGGGGAGAAAAGCCTTCGGTTAAATCGGACATCTATGCGCTGGGCGTCATTCTCTATGAGCTGGCTTGCGGCCGGCGTCCGCATAGGGATGAGCCGGGCGCGGCCCTGACTTGGGAAGAGCGCCTGAGCCGGAAACCACCCGCCGCGCATACCAAATGGGATCGCATCCTGGCGCGCTGCCTCGATCCGGATCCTTTGCAAAGATTTCCCGATGTGGAGAAAGTCGCCCAAGCGCTGGCGCCTCCACGTTCCCGGCGCTGGCTTCTGGGGGCGATCGCGGCCGCGATCGTGGCGGTTGTTTCTGGCGTCGTGTCGTATCAGCGCGCGACCGCGCCTGCGGAATCGGTACGTCTCGCCATGCTCCCTTTGACCAGCGACGCGGACAGCGCTCGATTGGCTGACGACCTGTCGCGCAGCACGGCCGGCCAATTAGCCCAGCTTAAGGGCAGCGCACATACCAAGCTAACGGTCATCCCTTTTCCGAATAGCGTCCGAGGCCATGTCGATTCGCCGGAGAAGGCGCGAGCCATTCTCGCAGCCACTCACGTTCTCCACGCAAGTTTGCAGCAGGAAAATCAAAAAATAATTCTTCATGCCTATCTGACCAACGCGCAATCTCTGGTCAATGTGAAGGAGTGGAAGGCGGAGTATACGTCAGGAGAAACGCGCTACATCCCGGTCGCCTTGGCCGGTATGGTTACAGGCACGCTGCGGCTGCCACCGTTGACGATTGGAACCGTGAACGCCGCCGCGCGGCAGGATTATCAGAATGGCCTATCCTATGTGCGGCGCGACAGCGGAGTCAGCGCGGCCGTTGCTTTCCAGGAGCGAGCCGTCACAGCCGATCCCGATTCTCCGCTCACACATGCCGCCCAGGCCGAGGCGCAATGGTTCAAATACTTTCTTACCAGAGATAAAGTGTGGCTCGACCGCGCGACTGAATCGCTGCGCCAAGCTGAGATTCGCAACCCGGACCTGGCGCCCGTGCACCGGATCGCGGGGAAGCTCAAGGAAAATGACGGCCGGTATGAGCAAGCCGCTGAGGATTATCGCCGGGCCATCGAGTTGGAGCCGCGCAATGGCGATGCTTATCGCCGTCTGGGTCAGGTTTACGAACGTAACAATCAGCTCGACGAGGCCTTGGCGGAATATCACCGGGCGCTCGACTTCGAACCGAACTACTACAGAACCTATCAGGCACTGGGTAATTTCTATTTCATAAAGGCCAAGTACAGCGAAGCCTTAAAATACCTCGCCAAGGCTGTGGAACTCACCCCGGATGAGCCGGCCGCGCGCTTTGCCCTTGGGTTGGCCTTGACGAACTTAGGGCGTTTCGCGGATGCGGAATCAGAATTCAGATTCGCTCTTCATTTGCAGGAGACGCCGAATGTGCTGTACGCCCTCGGCAATGCGCTTATGTACCAGGGCAGAGACCAAGAGGCGATTCCCTATCTTCACGAAGCGTTAAGCCTTAGCCCTCAAGCATTCAAGATCTGGATGGAACTCGGGAATTGTTACCGCCGGACGGGCCAGACCGCTGAAGCTTTGCGGGCGAATCGTCGCGGACTGGAATTGGCTGAAGCCGAAATGGCCCGAAACCCGCGGGACAGTGAAACACGCTACTTCGTGGCTTATTTCTGCGCCAGGCTGGGAGATCGTTCGCGGGCGGTATCCGAAATCGTTCAGGCTTTGCATTTGTCGTCTAATGGCGCGGACGTACAGGGGATGGCCGCATTCACTTATGAGGCGCTTGGTCTTCGGGACTCGACTCTGGCGGTTTTGGGCACGGCGCCTGCTGAATTGCTCGCGGACCTAAGCCGCTGGCCGGATTTGGCGGACTTGCAGAAAGATCCTCGCTTCTTACAATTACTGGCTTCACATCAACTAAAGTAACGATCAGACAAAGGAGACCATATATGACAAAGAAAGTAGCGAAAGGAACAGGGAAGACCGGCCGGGGCGGGGCCGGCCAAGGAGGGATAGGCCCCGGCGGACACGGAAAAGGACCGGCTAAGAGAGTCCAAAAGCCAGCAGCCAAGAAAGCGGCGGTATAAAGAATACCCTTGTTTCTTGGTTGAAGAGTTGAATGCAGACTACCCGTTGCCGCGGCCGCCTTCCGAGGCGCACCCGCGGCAGCGGGCATAATTTTTCCGTTTCATGAGCGGAGGTGTATAGGTCATGCCGACCGTCGATTTCAAGATGGAGCATCAGGAGCACAGCGAATGGTGTTGGGCGGCTGTTGCGGCGAGTGTGGACCGCTTTTTTGATCCCGCCTCGACCTGGTGCCAGTGCCGGATCGCCAGCAAGATGGCGAAACTGGCGAAGCTCAAAGTGAAAAACTGCGGCACTTGTGAAAAGCCCAAGCCGGTTCCCAGAGCCTGCAACCAGCCTTGGTACCTGGACAAGGCTCTGAAGATCGTCGGCAAGCTCAAAGGGGAGCCGAAAACGAAGGGCTTGAGTTTTCCGGAGACTGAAAAGAAGCTTAGAGCGGGCCAGCCGGTGTGCGCCAGGATTGTGTGGGGCGCCGGTCCCGACGCACATTTTGTAGTGATTTCCGGTTGCGAGACGGCGAGTTCGGGTAATCGCTGGGTAGACGTGGAGGATTCATTTGCCGGCAGCTCCACCTGGCTGTACGATGAGTTCCGGGTCAATTACCAATACTCGCAAGGCCACTGGTCCGATACTTACCCGCTTGGAAGGAGTCACGCCGATGCCCTTGGTACAGCCAAGTCCTCCGCCCGAAACCTGGGAGGCATACCGAAAAGGTGTTGATGAATTGGACGCTCTGGATCGTGTCCCACACGATCTTCCGGCGGGGGAGATTCCGCAGGAGATCTATGTCCTGGATCTCAAAGAAATCGTGAAAGGCGCTGGTCCCGAACTCGCCAAGCCAGTAGTGTGGCAATTCCTTCGCGGTGCTGCCTCGGGACCAGCGATAGCGGCCGATGTTGCCCATCCTCAACCCGGAAAGCAATCGCGCCTGACCAGCCTGGCGCGTGGGCCACTGATCAACAAGTCCATCGAATCCAGCCGGCAAGTCGAAAAACTGCCGGAAGTGAAGAGGAACAACTACGAGCTACGCCGCTTGTCGATCCCTGGACTTTCGATCCGCGTGTTCTGGCTAAAGTCGCTGGAGGCAGGCGTCGACCTTGCGGTTCCCTATCACAACCTTCATCGGGAAATCAAAGACATGCAACCGTATCCGATGCCAAAGTTCATGCGCATCGTGAAGCGTCTTGCTGTAAAACGCCTGAAGTTCGATGATTCGCCCCGCCCGAAACGTTGATGCCGTTCGGCCTTACGGCGGACACCCGGGCAGTGGGAATCGAGCGGAAATATTTTCGACCATCCGCAGTGTCAGTTCACCCAGAGCGCCGGCTGACGGATGAAGAAGTTGCGGATCACTTCCGTGACGCTCGAGTCGGCGGGAAGCGTTTTCCAGACGGCCAGGTAGTCAGGCTCATCGAATGCGAGGGCGGCGAACAGGAGGCTGCTCTGGCGCATTGGCCAGTTCTCGAAATACATCGCGTCGGGCTTTAGCAGCCAAGCCGTCTTGGTGCGAATATAAGGGAACATGTAGGCGACCGCCCGGCGCAGTCCGCGGCCGTCGGGGAGCTGGAACCGCCAGAGATCGTCCTGGCTGGTCGAAAGAAGCTGCGCAATGGCCGCCATCGCCTCCAGGTTGAACAGAGAATATCCGTAGGGCTTGGTGCGCTGCAGTTCGAGCGGAAAGCTGCCGTCCGCGGCCATTTGATTCGGGATCAGGACGGTCTTAAAGCGCACCCGGCAATATTCGAGCCGCTCCGCGTCGCCGGCAAGATGCGCGAAAGCGGCCACCTGCATCACCCAGCACGTCCCGTGGTTATTCTTCGCGTCACGTTCGTCGATGCCGTAGGGATGCGTCATCATCCAGTCCGCGTATTCCGCGAACCAATTCTTGACGCCATCGAAGTCCGCCGGGGAGAGCGGCAAAATCTCAATCGCGCGCGCGACCTCCACCAGGTGAATCGTGTCGATGATCCCGGTCCCACGACCGGTGAAGCGGCCGGAGATTGCCTGCGCGTATTGTAGATTCGGGTTCATGCGAGTGGCGGGGGCGATGAACCAGGCCCGAAGATGACGGGCGGCGTGCCGGGCATAGCGCGCGTCCCCGGTAACCTTCCAGGCCGCGGCGAGCGCCGGGACCTGCATGCTGAGTCGCATCAGATAGCGGCGATGCTCGACGAAGTTGCCGGGGTTCGACATCCCGTCGCGCTGGATGAAAGGGCCGCCCGGATGGTTCGGATCGGGCCACCAGTAGTCACCTTCGGAGAAGAAATCATGCAGGCCGCCGGCGCTACGCGAGCTGCGTGCCGCGGTAATGGTGACGGGTTGTTCCCGGAGATACGCGTTCGCGGCCTCAACAACACGAGCGCGATCGAACGCGGCGACATCGAATTGCGCGGCGTAGCAGATCCCGCAAAGCAGGAACAGCGCGCGAGTCATTTTCGAACGCGCAAAAGGCTCACGCCGTGCGATGGGACGTCCGCCGTGTAAACGGGGCCGCTCAGCGCGATATCTTGGTGAAGCCACAGATCCCGCCCGTGGCTGGGCGATTTCTTGAAGCCAACATCGGCCCATTTCACCGTTATGGAGGCCGTGTCCTTGCCGCGATTGAACAACGCCACGGCGGTGTCGCCACCCATCAGTTCCCGAACCCAGACTTCCTGGTCGCCGGATTTCGAGGCGCGCGCAGCCTGCTTGCCAAGCTGGTCCTGATCGATGGCGATCACTTCGCGATTGAGAAGAATTTCCCGAATCGCCGGCGTCATGTCGCGTACGTCGTTGCCCGCCACTAGCGGAGCGGCCAGCATCGACCACAGTGACATGTGCGTGCGATACTCCGTGTCGGTCATGCCTCCGTTGCCGATCTCGAGCATGTCCGGATCGTTCCAATGGCCTGGCGCTGCGAAGGGCGCCAGGGAATCCTGATTGAACCCGATGCGTTCCATCGAATCCCACCGATCGCTGATGTCGCCGGTAGTCCGCCACAGATTGCCGCCGACTTGAGGTCCCCATTTCCACACGTCGAGCCGGCCGTATTGGCATAGACTGAAGACGATTTTTCGACCCGACGCAGCCAGCGCTTCGCCCATGCGCTGATACAGGGGCTGTTCGTCCGCATCGGAGTACAGCATGCGTGCTCCACACCAGTCGTACTTCAGATAGTCGATGCCCCAGGCTGCCCAAGTACGCGCGTCCTGCTCTTCGTGGCCGTGACTGCCTTCATATCCCTGGCAGGTAGTTGGGCCGGGTCCGGAGTAGAGCCCCAGTTTGAGCCCCTTTCCGTGGACGTAGTCGGCCAGCGCTTTCATATCGGGAAATTTATTGTTCGAGTGCAAAATTCCCTGCGCGTCGCGCTCGCCTTCCCAGGTGTCGTCGATGGTGATGTAAACGTAACCGGCATCGCGCATGCCGTTGCTGGCGATCGCGTCGGCCACGCCACGGACGATTTCGTCACTGACGCGAGTATGAAACTTATTCCAGCTGTTCCATCCCATGGGGGGAGTTCGGGCCAGCCCATTGTCCGCGACTTTGCGCGGAGCAGGCATGGTGACACGCGCAGGCAAGGCTCCGTCGCCGTCCGGAACGCGATGAGCTGAGATGGGAGTGGCGGGCGTGTTGTTGCGAACCAGGGAAACCAGCAGTTCATCGCTGCTCGCAAGGGTCACTTCGTACGTAGCCCGGCGCTCGCGTCCTTCGTCCGGCATGACTGCGGTCAGCGTGAAGTGCTCGGGTCCGCCGGTGCTATTGGAGATCGTGTAGAAGAACTGCGTGGCTCGAATAGTGCCGGTTATGCGCCCGTCCTGCATTTTTAGATGGAGCCAGACTTTCCGGAGGGTACCGTCGCCGTTGGGCGTCGCAGTCAGCCAGTTTCCGGTCAGATCCGCGCCGTAGGAGACACCAAGAGTGCACATCGCCAGAATGAACTTCATAGGTCGCTTTGTAAACTTTAGCGTTAAAAATGGCTAAATTCAAGCGGAAGCGGCCCACGGCTAAGAATAAGGCTTGACAGCCAGCCGCCGATGGGAATATGATCTCACCCAGGTTACGTTAGCGGTAACGTTAGCGTTCGAGGCTTGCTCTCCGGGCGTTATCGCGAAAGGGGCGAACCATGCATTGTTCCAACCTGCGGACTGCGACCATCCTGATCGCGGCTGTCATCTCAACGATTTCTCCGATCGCACGGGCGCAAACCGGAACCGGCTCGGTCACTGGATCCATCGCCGACGCCAGCGGCAGCGCGGTCCCGAATGCGACCGTCAAAATCATCAACAACGACACTCGCATTGTGGACCAGGCTCAAACCAATCCAGCCGGCTACTTCGTGTTCATCAACCTACGGCCGGGCAAGTATGTACTGAGCGTGGAGGGTCAGGGATTCAAGAAGGCGCAAGTTCCCGAGCTCACCCTGGAAGTCAATCAGACGCTGACGGAGAACCTGACACTCGAACTCGGGTCGGTCAACGAGACGATCACGGTGACCGCTGAGGCGCCTCTGCTTCAACAGACCACCACGGAGCTCGGAACAGTGATTTCCGAGCAAGCTGTGAAGGAACTTCCTTTGAACGGGCGCAACTTCACGCAGCTGATGATTCTGACGCCCGGCGCGAATCCGATCTCGACGGCGCAAGGCTCCACTGGCGTCGGCTTCCAGGACGCCGGCATCACCGGCATTCCAAATACGCAGTTCTTCAAGCCGTCACTGCATGGCCAACAGAATCGTAGCGTGCTGTATTACATGGACGGGATCATCAATACCGATTTCCGCGGATCGATCTACGGCGTGCTTCCGATCATCGATACGGTGGATGAGTTCAAAGTCGAATCGCACGACGCCAAGGCGGAGTTTGGCGGAGTGTTGGGCGGAGTAGTGGATCTGGTGTCGAAATCCGGTTCCAACTCGTTCCATGGCGCCGGTTGGGAGTTCCTTCGGAACAACGCGTTCGACGCGCGGAATCCGTTTACCGGGCCTCCGGCGAGCTATCACCAGAACGAGTTCGGCGCGGCGGGCGGCGGGCCGGTGATCAAGAACAAAACTTTCTTCTACGTTGGCTATGAAGGCTGGCGCTACAATCGTCCGACGCAGTCGCTGGCCTTGGTGCCGACCGCCGACGAGTTGAACGGCGATTTTTCGCATTCCTTCTACAACCAGGTGATTTACGATCCCACCACGACCAAATGCACGGGATCGACATGCACTCGCGCGCCTTTCGGCAACAATATGATTCCGCCGGAGCTGATTTCAAAGGCGATGCAGACGTATTTGAAGGGCTATCTGCGGGCTCCCAACACCAGCGCGTTTGTCGGATCGAACTACCTGGAAACACGCGCCCAAGTGGATAGCTCGAATAGCTGGCAGATCCGCATCGATCATCGGATCAGCGATCGTCAATCCGTTTTCGGGCGGCTTTCCCAGATGTTTGTCACCGACGTGCAGCCCGTGAACGGCGTAAATGAAACCACACCTTCGGATTATCACGCCTACAATTTCGGCGGCGGATGGGATTACATTTTCCGGCCGAACGTGATCTTCGACGTCCGTGGCGGAGCCGTGCTGAAGCCTTACGTGTTCAACCAAGCCTCCGCGGCGGCTGGAATCGCTCCGGCACAAACCGCGGGATTCAAGAACGTCGAGCAATACGGCGGTATGGTCGTGAATTTCGCGTCGCCGTACTTTACTTCCGATATCGGGCAGCGCGGCCTTTCGCAGCGTGGTAATCCCGGCGTGAATTGGGACGCTTCAGTCACCTGGATCAAGGGGACGCACAACATCAAGGCTGGCGCGCAGTACATTTACGTGAACCGGCTGCAGAACAATCTGTTCCAGCAGTATACGTTTTCGGATTCGCAGACCAGCAACATCGGAGCGCCGAAAACCGGGAACTCACTCGCTTCGGCGCTGATGGGACTGCCCAACGGATACACGGGCCAGTTGCCGCAGTATGCGCAGGTTTATTTTCGATACAACACCTGGGCGTTTTATCTCCAGGACGAATGGAGAGTCCGGCCGAACCTTACAGTAACCCTCGCCATGCGATACGACTTCCTGGGACAGATCGCGCCGCTCAACGGCCGGCTCTCGAATTCGCTGGATCTGTTCAACCAGAAATGGCTGATTGGCGCTTCGTCTGTCGGCGCGTGCGGAACGCCCTTTGTGGATCCATGCATTCCAGGAGGGCTCTCCGCGGTTCCGTTCAGCGATCACATCTCGCTCACCGGATTGCAAAGTGTGGGTCCACCGGCGGTCGCGGATAATTTCGGGCCGCGCGCCGGATTGGCCTGGCAGTTCATGAAGGGAACGGTCCTGCGCGCGGGCTACGGTCTGTTTTACGACACCGTTGCGGCGCGCAGCCAATACGCGCAGAACACGATCGAAGGAACGGCTTGGCCGTGGACTACCGGCATCGGATCGCAGAGCGCCAATGTGCAGCTTGCGGGCGTGTGGCCAGGCGCGACGGGGAACCCGCTGACGTCGATCAGCAGCCTGGTGGGAAATTTCCCAAGTCCCGTGGTGGCGCCGAATCCGTGGACCAACAGCGGCTTCACCAACGATCCGAACTATCTGAACCCGCGCTCGCAGCAATGGAACGTCGAACTTCAGAAGCAGTTTTCGGGCAGCACGCTGCTGTCGGTCGCTTTTGTGGGCAGCCACAATTCGCGGCTCGATTACAGCGGCAAAGCCAACGCCGCACGCACTCCTTCGCCGGCCGGAACGCCGGCGGCCGCCATCGACGCGCTCAAAGCGATCCCCTGGTCGGTGGCCGGATGGACGTATTCGCAAAGCATCGGCTGGAGCAACTACGATGCGCTCGAAACGCGCTTGCAGAAGCGATTCTCCGCGGGCTTTTCGACGCTGATTTCCTATACATGGTCGAAAGCGCTGGATACCAGCAGCGGATATTTTGGCGTCGAAAACGGAGACGGCGGCGGATCGGTGGTGCAGAATTATTTCACACCTCATCTCAACTACGGCCAATCCGGATACAACATCCCGCATCTGCTGGTGTTGAGCACCAATTATGAACTTCCGTTCGGCCGCGGGAAGCAGCGGCTCAAGAACGGTCCGCTTTCCTGGGTGGTGGGAAATTGGGAAACCAGCTACGTGTTCCTGGCGCGGTCCGGCAAGCCCTACAACCTGGTGGTCAATGGCGATGTCGCAAATATTTCGGGCAACGGAGCATCGTTGAGCGGTTATGGACGGCCCAATCTTATCGGAAACCCGAATTCCTCGTGCAGCATTGGCGGTGCATCGGTTTCAACCGGCAGTGAAGCGTGCTTCTACAATCCCGCTGCGTTCACGATTCCCTCGTTCGCGTTCGGAAACGCCGGCCGCGATCTGCTTCGTGACGAACCGTTCTTCAATCTGGATTTTTCGTTGCTGAAGAATATCCCACTCGGCGAAGCGCGGAAGTTGCAACTCCGGTTCGAGGGATTCAACGTGTTCAACTTCCAAATTCTGGGAACGCCCGGGACCACGATCGGGCTGGCGTCGGCGGGCGTAGTGAGCAGCGTAGCCAGCACGCCGCGGCAATTACAGATGGCCGCGAAGTTTACCTTCTAAACTTTGAGACGCAAAGCGACGTGCGTGACCAGGTCAAAACTCAGCGCGGAACGTGAACTCGATGCGGCGCGGCGCACCCGTTCCCACTGCACCTGTATTGATGATCTTGGTGATTCGTCCGAAGTTGCCGCTCACTGACGGCGGATTCCCGGTCAAAGAGCCGATGCTTCCGGAAGGAGTCGAGAAGACCGGGTGATTGAACAGGTTGTAGGCCGCGGCGCGGAAGTTCAGCGACAGCCGCTCGGTGACCTTGAAGCGCTTCTGGAGCGAGTTATCGATCTCGTACATCCCGGGACCGCTCGCCAGGTAGCGTCCCGCATTTCCCCACGTGCCCTTGGCAGGCAGAGCGAACGCGGCGGGATTGAACCAGGTGTAGATGGTTTGATTGACCGCGTAAATATCCACTCCCGGGACCAGATTGGGTCGCTGGCTGGAGGTGTTGCCATCCGGCAGATCTCCGGACTTACGCGACATCGAGATGTTGACCGGAAGACCGCTTCTGGCCGTGGCGATCCCCGCCAATTCCCATCCGCCGAAAATGCGCGCCGCCGTTCCACTGTTCAAAAACTGCTTGCCGGTTCCAAAAGGAAGTTCATACACACCGTTCGCGGTCATGGTATGGCGAACGTCGATGTTGGTGCTGCTGCGGTCGCATGCGCGGCAGGCCTGGTTCTCAAATGCGACGGATTCGCCCGAACCGATGGAAGAATCGGTAATCCCGTGCGACCACATGTAATTCATCTGGAACAGGAAGCCGTGCGTAAAGCGACGGTTGATGGAAGTCTGCAGCGCGTTGAAGTTGTTGTTGCCGTCATTGGCCTTGAGCCCGAAGGAGCCGAACCCTGCCAGCGGACGCTTCCCGGTCGCGGGGTTAATCAGGTTAACGGTGTACCGGTCGAATAGGTGATGACCTTCGCCGCCCGTGTAGCCGGCCTGGAACAGCCAGTTTTTGGGCAGCTGCTGTTGGATCAGGAAGTCCCAGTTTTCGTAGTACAGATCTTTGCGATGCCGGTCGATCGCCTTGGGGCTGAAGAGCTGATTCTTGGGATCGAGGAACGCCACCAGCGGAAACGCGAGCGCGGGAAAATCGGAGGAGGAAAGCGAGTAGCGAGGAACGGCGCTTTCAGCGGGATCGCTGAAATCGTCATTCTGGTTGCCGCCGAAATAAATTCCAAAACCGGTGCGGATGGTGGTCTTGCCATGCAGCGCCTGCGGCGCCCAGGCGACCCCTAAACGCGGTCCGAAGTCCTTCGTGTTGGGGTCGTAATAGGGCGTGCCCTTGGGACAGAAGCCGCCGCACCCAAGGATGTCCACCACGGCGGACCGATTATTGACTTCGTGCATGACGGAATAGTATTCGTATCGGAGGCCGAGATTGAGAGTCAGGTTCGGAGTCGCGCGGAATTCGTCTTGCGCGTAGCCCTGATAAATCGTGCGGCGATTGCCCACCACGCCTTCTCCCTGAAGGTAGCTGGCCGAGTCGGCTCTATTGGCGATGAAATCGTCATTGGTTGCGTAGGTGATCGATGATGTCGTCAGTGTGTTGCCGGAGTTGTTCAAGCGGACGCGGCGAATTTCGGCTCCGAACTTAAGCGTGTGGCGTCCGCGGATCATGGTCAGGTTATCGATGTATGAAAACGTCGTGCCGACTTCCGTATCGAGCGAAGTATCGCTGACGCCATCGAATCCCGGAACGCTGACGGCCACCGGCGAGGTTCCGTATCCGAAGTTGTGGTAATTGGCTCGGTTCAATCCGAACTTCACTTCGTTGATGACGGTGGGAGAAATGATGCGCTGATATTGCAGGACAAAATTGGTGGGAATGTGAGGGATCACATTGTGGCCGCCCAGCGCATCCGTCGGCGAGTCAATGTACGCGTTGTCGATGTTGTAGCGGGCGAACATCGAGTTGGTGTCGTTGAAACGATAGTCGAACCGGGCCATGCCCGCGTCTTCTCGAATCGTATCTGTCGCGACCTTGGTCACCTGATCGCTCACGTCGTCGATGTGGACCTGACCGGTTGGATACGCATCCAGGACCGGCTTCAAGCTGGGAGATTTCGCCAGGACCTGAGCCCGGAACGCCGCGTTCGGCACCGAGTTGATAAACGTCTGGCCCAGATTTTGATGCAGATCTTCAAAGTTGAGATAGAAGAACGCCTTGTTCTTCACGATCGGCCCGCCGATGCTGGCGCCGGACTGATGCAGCGTAAAGGGAGGCAGAGTGGAGCCGTCAAACGGAGATCGCGAATCGAGTGCGTCGTTGCGGAGCGCATAGAATGCGCTGCCATGAAACTGGTTGGTCCCGGTTTTCGACACAACGTTGACCTGCGCGCCGCCGGCCGCTCCGGTTTCCGCGGTGTAGTTGGCGGTGCTGACGCGGAATTCGGAGATCGCATCGAGCGCAATGTTGAGGCGAGTGTCCGCCTTCTGCGTCTGCTCCTGTACGCCGCTGGTGTCGACGCCGTCAAAAGTAAAATTGCTGTCGTCCAAGGAGTGTCCGGAGAAGCGGATACTGCGCTGCGCGCCGTCGCCATAATTGATCGCTCCGGGGGCCAGCAGCATCAAACTCGCCCAGTTTCGCCCACTGACCGGAATTTCCTTGATTTGCGTGGACTCGATCACTCCTCCGACTTCGGCATTGGTACGATTCACCGTTTCCGCTGTGGCCGTGACCTCCACTGTTTCGCTGGTGCTCCCCACTTCCAGTCTTGCATCGATGGTCCGGGTTTCCCCGAACTGAACATCGATCTCATTGACCGCAGTCGGCTTAAAGCCAGCCTTGGTGATCGTGACTGTGTACGTCCCCACTGGCAATGGCGTGATCTCGTACAGGCCTTTTTCGTTGGTGGCCGCCGTGCGATGAAGTCCGGTGGACGCCGACTTCAATTCGACTTGCGCCCCGTTGACCAGGGCGCCGGAAGGGTCCGTGACAGTGCCATTGATCGCTGCGCGATCCTGCGCGAACAAGCTGACGGAAAAAAGAAACCAGCTAACAGTGATAAGTCGTCTCATAAATCCCCGTCTAGTGTGCGGTGCACAGATTGCAGGCGCATCACGAAATCGTGACGATTTTGCGAATTGCGATTTGTAATTACCGCGCCGTAAAAACAGCGTATACTTGCGGAAATCGGAAGGAGATTATTGCGTGATTCGACACAGGCGCCGGGTGCGCGAAATGTTTTTGACGACGGCTTTGGTGCTTGCAACCCGGATCGCGGCGCAGTCGTCCGCTGGCGAAAAAGTGATCGGCGGGCCGTACGTCGTGAACGTGGGACAGCGGACCGCCACCGTGATGTGGGTGGTTGAGACGGGGCAAGTCGCGTTTGGGCTGGAGCCGGGAAAGATAGACAAGACGGTTCCCGTATTGCGCTCGGAAAAGACCGTTCTGAACGGGCTCCGGCCCGATACGACGTATCATTACCAGGCGTTCCCGGGCGATGCCGGCAAGGGATCTTTCAAAACCGCCCCTTCGAGCGCTGCGCAGTTTACGTTTGTGGTCTACGGCGATACGCGCACCCGCCACGACGTGCATCGCAACGTGATCCAAGGCGTGATCAAGTACGCCGATCCCGATTTTGTGATGCACACCGGCGATCTGGTCGAAAACGGTACAGACACATCGCTGTGGCCGATTTTTTTCGACGCCGAGCGCGAACTGTTGCGCAAAGCGGCGATCTTTCCAGCGCTGGGGAATCATGAACGCCATGCGAATAACTATTACGACTACATGAACGCGAAGCCGTATTACTCGTTCAATTGGGGAAGCGCCCATTTTGCGGTGATCGACAGCGATCTGGGGAACGTCGGCACAACGCAGGCGGAGAAAGAAGCGTTCTGGCAGGAGCAGATGCGATGGCTTGAAGACGATCTCGAAAAAGCGCAAAAGAGCGACTTCCGCTTTGTGTTCGCGCACCACCCGCCGATGACCGCCGTGAAGCGCCGGCAGGGTGACAATCCGCACATGACCGCCCTCGAGCCGTTGTTCAAGAAATACCGCCTTGCGGCCGGCTTTTTCGGCCACGATCATAACTACCAGCACTATCTGAAAGACGGCATCCACTACTTCGTTACCGGAGGCGGAGGAGCGCCGCTCTACGATGTCGATGCAGCGCCGGCCGGGATCACTCAGAAGGTAGAGAGCACTGAGAACTTCGTGGTTGTGAAGATGGATGGCAAGAAGGCGCACATCGAGGCAAAGCGGCCGAACGGCAGCACGATCGACGTTACCGATCTAGGTCAGTAGGCGCACCCTGATCCTGGCCAAATCCGTTTCACCTGAATCCGTAAGAACCGGTTAGAATACTCGAATGCGCCCTGTGCTGATCGCCGTCGCCACGCTGGTTGTCTTTGCGGCGGAGGTGCCCAAGGGTCGGAAAATCGCGGTTGCCAGGACGTTCGGAAATCCCGGCCAAGTCGGGCTGTTCATTGCCGCCGCCGATGGGAGCGACGAACATCCGCTCCTCTCGTCGCCCGACACGGATTACGATCCGGTGTGGGCTCCCGACGGGTCGTCGATCGTCTTCACTTCCGATCGGGCTGGATCGGCGGATCTTTATCGAGTGAAACCGGATGGCAGTGGTCTCGAACGGCTGACCACGGATCCGGCTTACGACGATCAGGCGGCCTTCTCTCCAGACGGCAAGCAGCTCGTGTTCGTGAGCACTCGCGGAGGCGGAACCTCGGTTCTGTGGACCATGGATCTCGCCACGCGGCGCGCGACAGAGCTGACCTCGGGAAAGGGCGGTGATTTCCGGCCCTCGTGGTCGCCGGACGGAAAGTGGATCGCATTCTCGTCAGGCCGCGACAACGCTGCACCGTTCACTCACGGACGGTGGGAGCGCCTTCAGTTGGCGGGTATCTACATCATTCGACCGGACCGCTCCGGGCTGAAGAAGATCACAGAAAGCGGCAATTTTTGCGGAAGCCCGAAATGGATGGGTGACAGCCGCCACGTCGTGGCCTATTGCATGACCGCGGAACAGACATTGGCGAATCGCATGGCAAACCCCGATCCTGGGAACGACACGCGGCTGGTGTCGATCGACGCGACCACCGGAGTTTCCAGCGACCTGGCTGCCGGTCCTGGCGTCAAAATAAATCCGTCCCCACTCCCGGGAAACGACGTCGGTTATGTGCGGAAAGATAAAACTGGAGATAAGACGGGAACTGGCGCCGGCATCTACTACACCAGCGGTAAGCAGGGACCACGCGGCGACATTCGGACCGCAGCGTGGTCGCCCGATGGCACGCGCGTCGTCTTTCACAAGCGTCTTACCGTCACAATGCCGGCGCTTCAGAAAACATTTACCCGCAATCCGAACTACGAACTAAACCTCACGGGGACGTACCTTGCGGCGTTCAGTCCCTCTGGCGACCGGTTCGTCACCAACAGCCGGCCCTCGCCGAATCCGGTCGGCGCGAGCCTGTTTGTGACCACCACGGCAACAGGACGCTCGGAAGTCCTCCACCAGGAGAACAACCGCAATGTGCTTGCGGCGCAATGGTCTCCGCAAGGCGACAGAATCATTTTCAGCATCGGGGCGTTTGGCGCGTTCTTCAACGGCTTCCACGAACTGTTTGTGAAGCCTGCCGACCGCGTCGAGGGCGGAGCGCAAGTCGCTATAGTCCACCCGGACGGGACCGGCTTTGCGGAACTGACGGCCGGAACGGGCAACAATGCGTTCCCGTCGTTTGCTCCCGACGGAACGCGCTTCGTGTTCCGCACCTTTGAGAGCGACGGGTACGGTTTGCGCATTATGAACCTGGAAACGAAAGCGGTAACGGTGGTGACGCGTGAGTACGATAACTTCCCGCTGTGGTCGCCGCGCGGCGACCTGATCATGTTTTCGCGCCTGGTTGACGACGCATACGAGATTTACACCATCAAACCGGATGGGACTTCGCTCAAGCGCCTGACCTTCACCCGGGGTAACGACGCGCACATGTCATGGTCGCCAGACGGAGACTACATTGCCTTCGCCAGTTCGAGGATGGGCTTCAAGGATGAAGTCCCCTACACGGATGCGCCGCAGCCGTACGGGGAATTATTCGTGATGCGGTACGATGGCACGCATATCGAGCAACTCACCGACAACCAATGGGAAGACGGCCCTTCCGCGTGGCAGCCAACGGCGGCCCGGCAACCCTCCGGTCGTTGATGCGGCTGCGATCGATTGACATTTCTTAAAATGGCATAGAAGAGGTCAGGAGTCCGAACCTCCCAGGTCCACCCTGCCCTGTTCTCAGCCCGTGGTGTGCTATACAGCATTCATGACCACCGATTCGCTGCTCCAATGGCGCGCGGAGTTCCCGATTCTCGAGCGCACGGTTTATATGATCAGCCATTCCCTGGGCGCGATGCCGCGGCGGACGCGGGACCGGCTGAAACAATACGCCGACGAATGGGACACACGCGGCATCCGCGCGTGGGAGGAGGGCTGGTGGGAGATGCCGGTCACGGTGGGCGACCTGATCGGCAAAATCATCGGCGCGGGCTCCGGCGAGGTCGTCATGCAGCAAAACGTCTCGATTTGCCAGGCGATCGTGCTTTCGTGCTTTGACTGGGGTCAGAAACGCAACAAGATCGTCACCGAGGAGATGAATTTTCCTTCAAACCTATACGTTTATCAGCAGACCGGCGCGCGGCTGGTCACGGTGCCGTGTCCAGATCGGATGACCGTGCCTCTGGATAGGATGCTGGAGGCGATCGACGAGGAGACAGCGCTGGTGTCAGTTTCGCACGTGCTGTTCCGCAGCTCGTTCATTCAGGATCTTGCCGCGATCACTAAGCGAGCGCATGAAGTGGGTGCTAAGATCGTCGCCGATTTATACCAGTCGGCCGGAACGGTTCCAGTGAATGTTCGCGAATTGGGAGTCGATTTCGCGACAGGAGGATCGGTGAAGTGGCTGTGCGGCGGGCCCGGTGCCGGTTATCTGTACGTGCGGCGCGATTTGTGGCCGGAGTTGAAGCCGCGCGCCACGGGATGGGCGGCGCATCGCAATCCGTTCGCGTTTTCCACCGAGCACGATTACGCCGACAGCGCCTACCGGTTTCTGAACGGGACGCCGAACATTCCCGCGATGTACGCGGCGCAATCGGGCTATGAGATCGTCCACGAAGCCGGCGTGGAAAATATTCGGGCCAAGTCTCAACGCCAGACGGCGCGATTGATCGGGCTTGCGGAAGAGGCTGGATTTCGAATCAATTCGCCGAAGAATCCGGAGCAGCGCGGCGGTGTCGTGGTGCTGGATGTTCCGAACGGCTACGAAGTCACCAAGGAATTGTCGCGCCGCGACTTTCTGGTGGATTATCGTCCCGGCGCGGGAATTCGCGTCGCGCCGCATTTTTATTCGAAGGATGAGGAACTGGATTTAGTCATCGGCGAGATCCGGGCGATCGCCAACGTGCATTCAGGCGAGGCGGCCGCGACCCGATAGGGATGACTGAACCTCGGGTTGTCGAGAGGCGCATGGTGGCCAGCCTGGCGGTCCTGGCTCTGGCCGCGTATTTCTTCGGACTCGCCGGCATCGGACTTCGCCAGTTCTTTACGCACGACGATCTGGCCAACCTGGGACGGGTGCAGGGGGATTCCATCGCGACCGTGCTGCGCTGGAACCTATTGTACTTTTCACCATCGTATCGTCCGCTGGGAGCATTGTTCTATCGCGTATTTTACGAATGGTTCAGTCTCAACCCGGTTCCCTCGCGCGTGTTCTGCTTCGCGATGCTCGCCGCGGACTTGTGGATCGGCTACGCGGTGGCAAGAAACCTTACAGGATCGCGCGAGGCCGGCGCGTTGACGGTGCTGCTGGCTAGCTACCACGTCTACTTTACTCCGATGTATTACAACACAGGGTTGTGTTACGACATCCTGTGTTTTTTCTTTTACTGGGCGGCGTTTCTTTACTACATCCGGATTCGTGAACAGCGCGACTGGCCCCGGTGGTGGCAGATGGCAGCGATCTCGCTACTGTACATTGCGGCTTTGGACGCCAAGGAAATGGCGGTGACGCTACCACTGATCGTTATTCTGTGGGAACTGCTGTTTCACCCGCTCTGGCTGGAGTGGAGCGGTATCGCGAAACCTGGACGCCGGCTGGCAACCGGAGCCCTGCTGGCGATCCTCACCATCCCGTATGTCGCAGGCAAGCTCAGCGGCGCGAGCATTTTCGCGAGTCAGGCCGCGTATCAGCCCACGGTCACGGCGGCGAACTACTGGCGGGAGTGCGCGCATCTGCTGGACGAAACGCTGTATTTGATCGACACGATTCGCCCCCGGCAGGCGGTCTTTGTGTGCGTCTCTTTGGGGGCGATCGCGTGGCTCAGCCGGTCCGCCGTACTGCGGTTTTCGTGGTTGGTGGTGATGGCGGGTATCTTGCCTATCGCGTTCATCCAGCCGCGCGGAATTGTGCAGGCCTGGGTTCCCGCACTGGGTTTCGCGATCGCCGCGGCAAACGTCGCGGTCCGGGTGCGGGAGCGCATCTTCCGAAGATCGCCGTCGAGCGCGGTTATAGGCTCGCAAATTGCCCTGTTCGCGGTTCTCACGATATTGCTGGTGCAAATTCACCTGCGCCACGGTGCGCGCCTGATGGACACGACGGAGGAAGACGTGACGCGCAGCGTCGTGAATCAACTGCGCGAGCATCATCCGCCGCTCCCGAAAGGCGGGAAGGTTCTGGTGGTGTCCGATCCGTTCCCCGATCCTTTTACGCTGGCCAGTTCCATCCTGATCTGCCTGTACTATCACGATCCCGATCTTCACGTCACACGGTTGAATCGTGGCGATCCCGTTCCGGACCCGGCCCGGCAGCGAGAGTACGAATGGGTGGTCGCGTTTCGTTAAGGAGTGGGGAACAACCCGTAGACCACGAGTTGGCGGGTGGCAGTGGGGACAAAAACGCGGCCATTGGCGACCGTAGGTGGCGCGAACTTGGTGAAACTTCCCAGCGAATCGCGATCGGGCAACAGGTAGCTGTTCCAAAGCTCGTGGCTCAGGTCCGCGGCGGCGTAGGCGTGCATCGCGTCGTCGGGCGAGCTCGCCCACAAGATGGCCGAAGCCGGATCGCTGCCGTTGGCCGAAATTGCCATTCCCTGATAAGGGATGCCCGTCGTCAGCAATCCTTGGGTCACGGGGCTGGCGGCAATTCCATTGGGCCCCAGCGAGAAGCCTTTCATGACGTCATTACCGCCCTGGACGTAGACCAGGGTGTCGGCGTCGCGAGGCCAGACCGTCATGGTGAAAATGCCGAACCCGATCGCCTGAAACTCCTGTGGAATTTGAGTGTCGCCGGGCGCGAAGTTTCCGAGCGCGTCGCGGGCGAGCACGAAGATCCGCCCGTCTTTCGCGCCGGTGATCAGGAAATTGGTTCCTGGAACGAGAATGGCTCCGCTGGTCCCCAGGTCGCGATCGTTGTCGTTGAGGTCGCCCCAGCCGTCTGGAACGAACCAATCCGCCACGCCCAGCCCGGGCCATAGAGACAAGACCGTTTCGCCAAAGTTGAGAGCACCGTCGAAATCGCCGTTTCCCGTGACGGCGTAAATCATCCCGTTGCCGTCCGCGGCGATGCCCCGTCCCGACTGCCAGATGGAAGCGCCCAATCCGTTCGCAGTCGTATTGAAAAAGGCGCTTTGCGGCAATCCTGACGCGGCTGAGTAGCCCATGATCCATCCATTGAATGGCTGCACATCGCAGTGCGATCCGAAGGCAACATAGACCACACCTTGGGATAGCAGCAGACCGGGGCGCTGCCAGTGCTGAATTGGATCGAAACCGGGAGCGGTGACTTCTGGAGGATCGCCCAGTACATGCAGTCCCGTGGTTAGATCCAGCGCGTGCAGGCGGTAGCGATACACGCCGTCCTCGAGCGTGTTAGCCACGGCAAAAATCGTCTGCTGACCTCGATCGATTACCGGCGTGCTGAGGATACCGACCTCGTTCTGAATGTCACGGCACGCGTAATCCGCTGCCGGGACGGAGGGGCCGAGGCTGGTCTGCCATAAGACGCTTCCGGTCGCGGCATCCACAGCGTAAATCGAGTTGTGCATGGTGGCGACGTAGACCACGTCGCGCACACTCATATCCGGCATCTGAATCGCGCTGACAAACAAAGGCTGCGCGTACACCTGCCCGTCCAGATCGACAGCGTACAGCTTTCCGAAGGTATCGGGCGTGATGTTATTCGTATTGAGGATGGTTTCGTGAAGATTCGCGCCGGTACGTTGAGTGTCGTAGTAGGATGTCAAGACGTCCACCTGCGCCGCGGCGAAGGCCGCTAACGCTACACCCAGAGACACGCATCGCATCATCTTGTTCCAGAGTACCTCGTTGGGTATAAACACCGGAATGGGACGCGGGACTCGCGTGTAAATTATTTTTTTAGATTCGTCTCAAAGAGCCGGAATATTCGCTTGTATTCATCGGTCCAACTGGAGGGTTGGACGAATCCATGATCCTCGACGGGATAGACGGCGACCGACCAGTTGTCCTTGTGCAGCTCGATCAATCGCTGGATCAACCGCACGGAATCCTGGAAGAACACGTTCGTGTCGACCATTCCATGGCAGATCAGCAGCGCGCCTTTTAGCCCGTCTGCGAAATAAATGGGCGATGACTTCCGATAGGCTTCTTCGTCCTTCTGGGGTTCATTCAAAATGTTCGAAGTGTAGCCGTGATTGTAGTGCGCCCAATCGGTCACTGGGCGGAGCGCGGCTCCGGCGGCGAAGACGTCGGGAGTGGTGAACATCGCCATCAAGGTGATGAATCCGCCGTAGCTGCCGCCGTAAATCCCGATGCGTTTGGCGTCGGCGCCTTGCGCGACCAGCCATTTTGCGCCATCGACGTTGTCCTCCAGATCCTTGCCGCCCATGTGGCGATAGATCGCCGCGCGCCAATCGCGCCCGTATCCGGCGGAGGCGCGATAGTCCATATCGAGCACCATGTAGCCGTGCTCCATCAGGAAATGATGGAACAGATATTCATGTGAGTAGTTCGGCGACCAGTATTTATGCACGTTCTGCGCATAGCCGGCGCCGTGAACGAAAACCACGGCAGGCCCGCCGCGGCGGTAGTTCGCGGGCTTGTAGAAATGAGCGGGGATCATCGCGCCGTCGCGCGCGGGGACCTGCACGGTGGGAACATCCAGCCACGGAAAGTCTCCAAAATCACTGGCAGGAGACGAAGTGACTTTCTTGCCGTCGAGGTACAGCTCCGGAGGTTTATTGGTGTAGGAATACACGTCGGCCATGTGTTTTTCATCCTGTGAAAGAACCACGCGATGACTTCCGACATCCTTAGTGAGCGGCGTACGCGCGCCACCATTGACGCTCATCGAATAGAAATGGCGCTCGCCGGGGCCGGGTTCACTGGTGGTGAGATAGAATTTCGAACCGTCGCTGGACAACTCGACCGAGCTGACTTCGAACCTGCCGGAAGTGAGCTGCTTGGGATCGCCGCCATCGACCGCAAGCTTATATAGGTGCGAGTAGCCGTCACGCTCGCTCTGAAAATATATCTCGTTTGCGTGCTTCAACCAGCCGATGGTCTGGGCGCCGGGGCCGTTGAGCCATGCATCGTCGTGCTCGGTGAATAAGACCCGCGTTTTTCCGGTCGATGGATCGAGTCCGAGGATCCAGCGATCTTTGTTATCGGCTGCGCGCGCGACCAGCACTGCCTTGGTTCCGTCCTCGTTCCACAGCGGAGGTTGAAGCTGCACGTCGCGATGTTCAATGCCCGGATCGACCCACTTCACCTCGCCGGTGATCACGTCCAGGATTGCGGCGCGCGTGTGATTCTGCGCGTCGCCGACGTTGTTGCGGCCGGGAATATCTTCCGTATAGGCCGACTCGGTGACGTAATTCGGAACGTTTTCGCCTTTCGATAAGTTGCCGGCTTCATTGACCATGGCGATAACACAGGTTTGGTCGGGACACAATTCGAGTCGATTGGCGGTTTGGCGCGCTTGAAGCTGGAACGGTTTTCGCGGGTGGTCCTTCTTGCGTTTGGCTTCATTCTCCTCGCGGAGTTTGGCGCGCTCGCGGACGCTTTCGATCAGTTCTTTTTCCTGTTTCTTCAGATATTCCTGGCTGTCGGTGCCCTTCTGCTCGGCGCCCGTCGCGGTGGGCGGAGGTACACCGCCGCCGCGTCCGCCTCTGCCGCCGGGTGCCGGTGTTGCGGGGGGCGCGCCCGGCGCGACGATCTCGGTCATTTGCTCGAGCATGCCGGTCTCGATCGACATCACGTAAAGATTTCCGCCGCGCGTGAACGCGACGTGTTTTTCGTCCCGCGTGAACGTGGGATTCTGTTCGGCGTCGGCGGTCTTGGTGAGCTGGCGTCGTGTATCGGTCGCGAAATCGTATAAGAAAAGATCGCCGTCGGAGGCGTACACAACTTTCTTGCGATCGCGGGTAAAGGAGCCGTTCGCGGGTGGCGCGAGCTTGGACTCATCGTCGTTCAGCTTGCGCAGACCGGAGCCGTCGGGATTCACGACGTAGGTATCCAGCGGATGATTGATGGGATCGTTGGCCTGCTTCCATTGAAAGAAAACGCGCTGGTTGTCGCCGGACCAGCGAACCGCGGCGGGCTCGTAACCATACAGTCCGGGGCCGCGCATGATGTTTTCGATGGTTAACGGAAATTTCTTTTGCGCGGAGACTTCGGTCATTTGGCCGAGCAGAAGAGCGCACACGGCGACTACAGCGAACATGCGTTTTTCAGGCATAAACTGTGATCTTACATCGCGCCGATGATTCGGCGCACGCCCTCTGCGAACACTTCGGGCGGCGTGAGCAGGCTTATGACCAGGAACGCCTCGGATTCGAAGTCGAAGAAAAATCCAGGCTGAACGAGCACATCGTGTTCGGCCAGCAGAAGGAGAGCCCAGTCCTCCTCACTGCGGATTCGAGGAACCTGGAGCGTCGCATACCAGCCTCCTTCGACATTCAATGCTTGCAGGGGCGAGCCGGCAGCCGCAGCACGCAGGAGCTTGAGATTCGCGCTGGTACGGTGGCGAATCTGATCTCCCATCGAAGACGACAGAAGCTTGGGCAGCGCGAGCTGCACCGGAGTCGAGACGGAAAGATATGTATCGGCGATCAGTTCCAGACGATCCAGCGCCTCTTCGTGACCGGGGCCGCTTGCGACGATCCAGCCAAGCTTCATTTGCGGGAGCCCTGCGATTTTCGAGAGGCCACTCATCGAAAATGTGAGCGTCCGGCGCGACCCGGCCAGCGAATCGACACTGGCTGGATCGGGCGCGAACGCATAATCGGAAAAAACCTCGTCGGAGATGAGTGGAACCCCAAGCGATTCCAGTCGCTCCAATTCGCTGTGCTTCAGAAAAGATCCGGTGGGGTTGTTCGGGTTCACCACGACGATGGCCTGAGTTCGAGAGGTCACACTCTTTTCGAGGGTGTCGAAGTCGATGTGCCACGATCCGTCGTAGCGCAGCGGATATTGCTTGGTCACGACGGATTCGAGTGAGGCGAGGTAGTCGAACAACGGATAAGAAGGACGCGGCGTCAGGACTTCATCGCCGGGATCGGCCAGCAGTTTGAAAAGAAAGGAATAGGCTTCGCTGGTGCTGGCGGTCAGCAGAATTCGGGAAGGCGCGATCGCGCCGCGGTAGTACGCTGAGACTGCTTCGCGCGCGGATTCCAGGCCGCGAGGGGAGGGGTCGTAACGCAGGCTTTCCCGCTCGGTCAGGGCGTCCGCGAGGGAACTTGGGTAATCCAGGCCGGCGCGCGTAGGGTTGGATTCGGTCAGGTCCAGAACGCGGGATCCCGCGCGCCGCTTCGATTCCAGGCTCATCGTCAAAGGATTCCGGGCGAGATTCCATTTCAACCGGGACGAAAACACACGAATATGCTAACATCGAAAACCGTGCGATTATTAACGGCCTTTTTATCGTTAACGTATATTGTATTCGCCGCGAATACCGCGAAAATTGCGGGAATCGTAACGGATCCGAGCGGAGCGGCGATTTCAGGCGCGAAGCTGACTGCCAATGGCCCGGCGGCCAGCGAAACTTCGAGCGACGATCAGGGACGATTCGTACTAGATCATCTTGGGGCGGGCCATTGGACCGTGACTGTGACACGCGCCGGATTCTCTGCCGCGGTTGAAGCCGTAGATCTCAAAGACGGTGACACGCGCTCCCTGCGCGTCGAACTCAAGATCGCAATTCAGGAAACAACGGTCGAAGTGACCGGGAAACGGTCCGGTGTCGCCAATGCTGACCCGAACTATCGCGCGCTGCGCGACAACACGGCGCTGGAGTTTTATCACGTCGAAAATGTGGAGTTGAAGCGCGATGTGGGGGTTCTGACGCTGCGCGAAGGACAGATCGGGTTTCTTGCGCCGGTGCTGAATCGAGTGACTACCGCGGTTTTCAGCGGCACGGGACGGTTCCAGATGAAGCCGGCGGTCGCCATGGAACAGCAATATCTAAACAAAATGTCGGGCGCCGACGCGGTCGACGAAGAATTCAGTTCCGCGGTGCTGTACTTTACCGACGACACTGCCGCGGAGATCAAGAAACAGGCGGCCAAAACGACAGGGGTAGCGGGGAATCCATTGAACGAACTGCGCCGCCGGCTGCGCCACAGGCAGGATTCGCCACGCACGCTGCTCGAGGCGCTGCTCTCTGGCGAGGACATCCTGAATATCGAAGCGGAGATGCTCGCGGAGCTATACAATCCGCGCCAAGGCGGATCATTTCGGGCGTACCTTCACGGAAAACATTATGGGGACTTGCGGTTTATGGTGGTTCCGCAAGGCGCGATGCCGATGCTGCCGTCGCCCGAAGAAGTGGCTCTGATCAATGTCGATCCCGGCGGAGAGCGCGATGGCATTTGGTACCTGACGCATACGAAAGGGGAATGGGAGAAAAGCGCGGTCAACAATCTAGAGAACAAGCGCAGCGTGGTGGCGCAGCACTATCGTATCGAAACAGCGATTGCGCGCGGCGGGCGACTGACCGCCATTGCGGACGTTCGCTTTGCGCCATTAGTCGACGGCGTCCGTGTGGTCCACTTCGGGCTGCTGCCGGCGCTTCGCGTCACCAAGGTTACCGGCGAAAAGGGCCGCGAAGTTTCCTTTGTGCAGGAGGACCGCAAAGAGGACGGTTCATTCTACGTCATCCTGCCGGATGCGCCTGTGGCAGGCAAGCCGTATGATCTGCGCATCGAGTACGAAGGCAACAAGGTGCTCGAAGACGAGGGCGGCGGAAACTTCGCCGTTGGTGCGCGCACCAGTTGGTACCCCAGCCTGAACTCGTTTCTGGATCGCGCCACCTACGACTTGACGTTCAAAGTGCCCAAGCAATACACGCTGGTCAGCGTCGGCAGGATGGTGAAGGAATGGAAAGAGGGCGATTCGGCCGCGTCGGAATGGAAGTCGGATGTCCCACTCGCGGTCGCGGGCTTCAACTATGGCTTGTTTAAGGAAAAGCACGTCACGGATCAGGTCACCAAGTACGATGTGGAAGCCTACACGACCCTGGAGGTGCCCTCGTATTTGCGGGAGGCGGCCAATACAGTGTCGCTCACGCCCTCCGCTTTGGCGAATGCCGCGCTGGTGGACGGCCAGAACTCCATGCGCTTGTTTCAGAAATGGTTTGGTCCCTGCCCGTACGGACGGATCGCCATCACGCAGCAGCCGCAGTTCAATTTCGGGCAATCCTGGCCTTCGCTGGTGTATTTGCCGGTCAGCGCGTTTCTCGATTCGACACAACGCTGGATGCTGCTCGGCAAGAACTCCGCACGGTTCGCCAACTTCGTTCTGGAAGTGACGCCGCATGAGGTTGCGCACCAATGGTGGGGACACATGGTAGGGTGGGCCACCTACCGCGATCAGTGGCTTTCAGAAGGCTTTGCAGAATTTTCCGCCGGAGTATTTCTCGAAGCGACCGAGAAGCCCGATCAGGTCGACAAGTTCTGGAATCGTCAGCACGACAGAATTCTGGATAAGAATGGGTTCGGAAACTCCGCCAACGATGCCGGTCCAATCTGGATGGGATTGCGCCTGAACACCTTCAAGACCGGAAACGCGTACAGCAGCCTGGTGTATCCCAAAGGAGCTTTCATTTTGCACATGCTGCGGATGTTGATGTACGACGACAAAAACGGCGACCAGGATTTTATGGAAATGATGCAGGATTTCGTTCAGTCGTACATGCATAAGAATGCGAGCAGCGAAAGTTTCCGAGCGATCGTCGAAAAGCACATGAAACCGGCGCTGGACCTGCAAGGAAACCATCAGTTCGACTGGTTTTACAACGATTGGGTGTACGGCACGGACATCCCAAAGTACCGGCTGGAGTATTCGCTGACGCCGTCTTCCAGCGGAAAAATAAGTTTCACCGGTAAGCTCACGCAGAGCGGCGTTGCGCCAGAGTTTTTGATGCGGGTTCCGATCTACTTCGATTTTGACGGCCGCATTGTGCGGGCCGGATCTTTGCCCATCCGGGGCAGTATGACTTCCAACGAAATCAAGATCGAGTTGCCGAAGAAACCGAAGCGCGTGCTGCTGAATGCCCGTCACGATGTTCTCGCCGCGGAGGCAATCGTGAAAGAGATCCAGTAGAATGACGCAATGGCCACCACGACTGCGGGTACCACTCACCAACCGAATCCCGAGCTGATCTTTAGCGCATTCAACGCGTATCAACGCACTTTTGCATTGAAAGGCGCGATCGAGCTGGAGGTATTTACGCACATCGCCGATGGAGCGACTTCGTCAGCGGAAATCGCCAAACGGGCGAGCGCCGATGCGCGTGCGATGCGCATCCTGTGCGACTACCTGACCATCGAGGGCTTTCTCACCAAAGAAAGCGGCGCGTACGGACTCACGCCGGAATCGGCCACGTTCCTGAACAAGCACTCTCCTGCGTACATGGGAACGATCGCGAAATTTCTGACCACGGACGCGCACTTTGCGAACTATCGTGACGTCGCGGCGGTGGTTCGCAAAGGGGGCACGCTGCACGGCCACGGCAACATGGAACCAGACAACGAAATCTGGGTGGAGTTCGCTCAGAGCATGGTTCCCATCATGATGCCGGCGGCGCAGGCGCTTGGGCCGCTGGTGACGAAGCCGGACCGCCCGGCCAAGATTCTGGATATCGCGGCCGGGCACGGCATGTACGGAATCATGATTGGCGTCTACAATCGGGCGGCACAGATCGTGGGCGTCGATTGGAAGAACGTCCTGGAGGTCGCCAAGTCGAACGCCGCCCGCTTAGGTGTAGCCGACCGGTATCGCACCGTGCCGGGCAGCGCCTTCGATGTGGAGTTGGGGACCGGCTACGATGTGGTGCTGCTGCCGAATTTCCTGCATCACTTCGATGCAGCCACCAACGTCGGCCTGCTGAAGAAGATCCATGCGGCAATGAAGCCGGGCGGAACCTTGGCGACCATCGAGTTCGTGCCTAACGAAGATCGCGTGACCCCGCCGGTCGCGGCAGCGTTCAGTTTCATGATGCTCGGAAGCACGGAACACGGCGATGCGTACACCTTCCGCGAGTTCGATAAGATGTTCCGCGATGCCGGGTTCGGTGAGAGCCGGATACAAGGCTTGCCGACGCCGGAAATGTTGATCCTTACGGCGCGTCCTTGACTATTTCTTTTCGACGGACAGCACGCTACCCTCTGTTCCATCGGCAGACGAGCCTACTGTGACGGTGATGTTTCGCCTCTTGTCGGCGGTTTCGCCACTCACCAGGCCGCCTTTATCAGTGGTCATCTGCGTCAAGGTGAAGCCGCCGGCTTTGAGTTGTTCCTGATAGTACGCGATCACTTTGGAGGGATCGTCCTTGGTCTTGAAGGTGAAGCTGTTGTTATCGGCCTCCGGACCTTGCGCCGAAAATGTTCCCACGGTGGACGCGCCGGGATAAATCGGCACCCACGCCGGCGCTTTCGCGGCTCCGGCGCCGAGCTTCATGCTGCCCTCGGCTGACTCGACGCTCAGCGATCCAGTGCTGCCGTCGCCCGACGCGTTGATGGTGACTTCCTTGCCATCCTCACCTGTCATGACCAGCGACTTTTTGTCGGGATCGAACTTGAACGTCATCATTTTGCCGGTGGACTTGTCGCGCATCACGATTTTGCCGGTGCGTTCATTGGTGGAAACAATTTGGAGATCGGGATGCAACGCGGCCGCCATTTTCGTAAGCGCGAGGCCGGGATTGCGCTGCATCAGGTCGGGATCGAAACCGGCATTCTTCACCATGCGATAGGCGAAGAACGCTCCGATTCCGCAGGTCAGCATGATCCCGCACATGAGCACGACGACTCCACCCAGAATCCAGACCAGCGGACTGGTTTTCTTGGCTGGCGCTCCAGGACCTTGCGGCGGCATCTGTGGCGGCATGGCAGACATAGATTTTCTTTCCCCCTGCGCGCCATGATAGCCGATAATCGGGATGCATGACGACGCGACGGGTATTCCTGGCGGCTCCAATTCTTACGGTTACGCGGCCGCTGGCGGCGCAAAGCATTCTCGACGTTCCGCCGGCTCCCCGAGGCGAGCGCCTTGCGTACGGGCCGGACGAGAACCAGTTTGGCGAACTGCGCGTGCCAGTGGGACGCGGGCCACATCCAGTGGCGATCGTGATTCATGGCGGCTACTGGCGGGCGCGTTACGATCTGGCGCACATCGGGCATTTGTGCGAAGCGATCACGAAACAGGGACTGGCGACCTGGAGCCTGGAATACCGGCGGATCGGGAATCCGGGCGGCGGATTTCCCGGCACGCTGGACGACGTTCGCTCGGGTGCGGCGCATTTGAAGAGAATCGCGATGGAGCGGTCGCTCGATCTCGAGCGCGTGGTCGCAACGGGGCATTCGGCGGGAGGCCACCTGGTGTTGTGGCTGGCGAAACAGAAAGAGCTCGCGCTGCGTGGAATTGTGCCGCTGGCTCCGGTGGCGGATTTGCGCCGTGCATGGGAATTGAAGCTGAGCAACACCGTGGTCGCCGATTTTCTGGGCGGATCGCCACAGCAAGTTTCGGAGCGCTACCGTGCTGCGTCGCCCATCGAGCTGGTCCCGTTAGGCGTAGCGCAACGCGTGCTGCACGGGGCGACGGACGATGTGGTGCCTATCGAGATCAGCCGCGCGTACGTCGCGGCGGCGGAAAAGAGCGGTGACGATGCCAGATTGATTGAGGTCGCCGGAGCGGGGCATTTCGAATTGATCGATCCGCGGTCGGACGCATGGCCGGTCGTGAAAAGCACCATCCTCGACCTAGTAAAATAGGTCTCCAAGGATTCAACCAAATGACACATAAATTCCAGACCTGGGATTCGGTCCCGCTTGAAACCATGAGCGACCTGATCTCGCGCAAGGTGATCACCGGCGAAAAAGCGATGGTCGCCCAGGTGTTCCTCAAAAAAGACGCAGTGGTCCCCGAACATCACCACGAAAGCGAGCAGATCACCTACATCATGGAGGGCGCACTCAAGTTCGAGCTGGAGGGCAAGGAAGTGATCGTGCGCAAAGGCGAGGTGCTGCATATTCCGTCCAACGTTCCGCATCGGGCGGTGGCGCTGGAGGATACGCTCGACCTCGATATTTTCTCTCCGATCCGCAAGGATTGGCTCACCAAAGATGACGCGTACCTGCGCCGTGGCGACCGTGAGAAAACGTAATGGACCTGGGACTGAAGGATCGAGTAGCGCTGGTGGCCGCGTCGAGTCAGGGACTCGGGAAAGCCGTCGCGTTCGGATTGGCGCGTGAAGGTGCCAAGCTGGCGTTGTGCTCGCGCAACGCGAATGCCGTGGAAGCGGCGGCGGAATCGATTCGTCGCGAAACGGGCGTGGAGGTGTTCGCGGCGCCGGTCGACGTGACGGACGAGAATCAAGTCGTGCGTTTCGTTGAGCAGACCATTGCGCGCTTCGGTCGTGTCGATGTATGCGTCACGAACGCGGGCGGGCCTCCCGCGAAACCGTTCGACGCGACCACGGTGGAAGACTGGCGGCGTGCAATCGACTTGAACCTGATGAGCACGCTGTTTCTCGCTCGCGCAGTGTTGCCCGGCATGCGCGATCGACATTGGGGCCGGCTAATCACCATCACATCGCTGACGGTCAAGCAGCCCGTGGGCAATCTAATTCTTTCCAACTCTGTTCGCGCGGCAGTGGCCGGACTGGTGAAGAGCCTTTCGAACGAGTACGGGCCGCACAATGTGCTGGTGAATAATGTCTGCCCAGGCTACACCGCGACGGACCGGCTCGGCCAGTTGTCGTCGACGCTGGCGAAATCCGCTGGGGTGCCGGCGGCGGATATCGAAAAGCGCTGGACGGCGCAGATCCCGCTAAACAGGCTGGCGCGCCCCGAAGAGTTCGCCGACGCCGTTGTGTTCTTGTGTTCAGAGCGCTCCAGCTACATCACCGGCCAGTCGATTGCCATCGATGGAGGCTTCGCGAAAGGTCTGCTCTGACGCTATAGCAGAGTCGACCGAGCCTGGCCGGGCCGCGGAGAACCATCCGCGAACGGCACAGCGGCGTTCTAAACCATCGCGATTGACACGCCGGATCGGCTCTGTTGTAATTGAAAAAGCCCGCCAGTGTTGCTCCTCAGTAGCTCAATGGTAGAGCATTCGGCTGTTAACCGAAGGGTTGTAGGTTCGAGTCCTACCTGAGGAGCCAAAACAAGTCCTGTATTTTCAATGCAAGCCTTAGACGACACGCCGCTTGCGGCAGTGGTGCCCTCGTCGTCTGCAATTGTAAATTTACCCGTCCTTACCCGAATTTCCTATTTCATGACCTCTGGGGTACCCCCAGTTTCCCCCCAGTGGTTTCGCCAATCGGGTGGTCAGCTCTCCGTTGCAATGCCCGACGCGTGTGGTGGACGGGCTAGGGTTTGAATCCTTGGCGGTGTTTCGCACATCCTAGCTGTGCGCTGACGCCGACCCTTTATGGATTCCGCCGACCTTTCCCGCCTCTTGCTTCCGATTCGTCCGTTGGACCACGTACTCGGCCCGGAGGATGCCCGTTATACGCTCGTCGAGTACGGCGATTATGAGTGCCCGGATTGCGGGCGCCTGTACGTGGTCCTTCGAGATTTGCAGAAGGATATCGCCTCCCGATTGAGGGTCGTATTCCGGCACTATCCTCGTTCCGGCGTTCATCGTCACGCACAGCAGGCAGCGGAAGCGGCCGAGGCCGCGGGAGCACAGGGTAAATTCTGGGAAATGCACGCGCTGCTTTTCGAGCGACAGCAGGCGCTCCAGACGAAAGATTTGATTCGCTATGCGGAGGAGCTAAGCCTGGATGTCGAAAGGTTCCGCCGCGAGCTGAAGAGCGAAACGCATAGTGAGAGAGTCCGCGCCGATTTTCTTGCGGGAGTTCAGAACGGAGTGTACGGTACTCCAAGTTTGTTTCTGAATGGGGTCCGTTACGACCGTGAGTAGGACAAAGAGTCGCTACGGCGCCAATTGAATCCGATGAGCCGGGACGATTCTTAGCAGACCACCGCGGCCGAAGAAAAAATGACCACCAGAGATTTGCCTCCTTCGGACTTCACGCTTTGAAATTCCCTAATTCAATCTTCAAGCAAGCCGTAGGGGTGTAGGCCCACCGCGGCCAGGCCGCGGCTAATTGTTGAACCAACCGAGAAGGGCCCAGTGTTGCTCACCGCATTCGCCGAGCCCTGTCCGATATTAGCTGCGGCGCGATCGACGCGAAAGGAGCTTTCGGCCCGCGAAGGCCAAAAGCAGCGCCGATCCACTTAGAGCAAACGTGGCGGGTTCCGGAACGGAGTTGCCGGAGAACCCTTGGTAGTCATTATTTCCGACACCGAGGTTATAGTCGAAATGGTTCGTCCCATCCTCGGTAGCGCCCACGGTTGTACCGGCGTTACTGGGCAACCCGGTGTCGGCGAGCAGCCCACCGCCGGTGTCGGACGAATAGAAGATCAGCCAGTCCACATTGCCGTTGGCATCTGCCGTGAATCGGAGCAAGTCCGAACGTAAACCGGTAACGTCGGCAATAATCACGTCTCCGGCAACGACCGTTTCGGGCAGCAGGTACACGAGCACGTTATGGAGAGTGGAAGTGGGATCGTTCGCCAAAACAAACCCGTGGTCCGCTACAAACCCGAGGCCATTGTCATTGGAACGCCCGTTTCCGTTCTCGTCAAATTGAAGGATGAAAGACGCGTGTAGAGGCGCGAAACTTCCGGCCACTAAAAGCGCAGCTGCAAATAGTTTCTTCATTTGTTCTCTCCGACCTGGCAAACTAAGGTGTTCGCCAAAGTGCCCGAGTATAACACGCTTTGGTAATGAAAAATAGGTTTTTTAAGCCTTAGACCACCCCTCTTAACGCCGGCGGGTGGGCTCGGTTTACATCCCAATGACTTCCGTAGAGACGAGGCTCAGGCTCTCGCTCTCGCTCTCGCCTTTTCAACTCGTGGCAGGACGGGTGAATGTAATGGTACTCAACGCGCTTGTCCGATTTGCAGCACCAAGCGCACCCTCCGAAAGGAACCTTCCAGATCAACTCTTGGGAGGAGGAGAGAAGTCACGACGCCCCGCGATTGGGCATCCTCAATTTGAGAGACGGACGCCGATCGAGTAGAAACCTTGGCCGGATACGCACCGGCAGACCACTCCCAGGACGAGCACGCCATCCATGTCGATTTCGATGGAGGTGCCACAGGGTATGGGACGGGAAGCGCGCAATCGCGTCCCTTTCGACGAAATGTCAAGTACGTTTGCTCGCACGATGGGCCTCTGTTTGAGGTCCAATATTTTCAGGATGGCCGGTCGGTTCGGTTTGAAACGAGATTCTCGCTTCTGTTGCACGTGCCATTCATCGGCTGAAAGGGGGAACCTCGATAGAGATCGGTGCCCTGACCTACGGTTCTGCCAGCCCGATAAAGAGTAAAGCTTGGCGTCGCCAACGTCGTCGTGTACAATCGTACTCAGATCGGTTCGACAGGCCAGCGCGAAGCGCACCCTCCGAAAGGATCACTTCAGATCACTTTTTGGAAGGTACGTGTATGCTGTCAGACTCTGCGGCCTTGCGCATTGACTACTGGCCGATCGACCGACTACGCGAGTATCCCCGCAATCCACGAAAAAACGACGCCGCAGTGGATCGCATGTGCGCATCGATTCGCGAGTTCGGCTTCAAGATTCCCTGTCTGGTCCGCGGCGACGGCGAGTTAGTGGACGGGCATTTGCGCTTGAAGGCCGCTCGCAAGCTCGGCATAACTGAAATTCCCGTCATCCTCTGCGACGAGTGGACACCTGCCCAGGTAAAAGCGTTCCGATTGATGGTGAATCGCTCCGTGACCTGGGCCGATTGGGACGAGGAACTGCTGGCACTGGAACTTGAGGAAATCCAGGAGTCGGACTTTGATTTGTCCCTCACCGGATTCGACCCCGGCGAGATCGACAAGCTACTGGCGCTTGAAGAAGAGGAGAAAGCTAACGCTGCTCCGCCGCTGCCGGAATCTCCTGTGTCCCGTCAGTGTGACCTTTGGCTGCTGGGTCCGCACCGCGTGCTCTGCGCCGATGCTACGTCTGCTGAAGCCGTCGCGCGCCTGCTCGGTGAGCGCAAGCCGCGGCTGATGGTCACAGATCCTCCGTATGGAATAGAGCTCGACTCGGAATGGAGGGATAGAGCCGGCCTAAATGGCTGTGGGCCGGCGGAGCCGAGCTACATGAAAAAGCGCACGCGGGGTCACACAGAAACCACGATTTCCGGCGACACGCGGGCTGATTGGTCTGATGCCTTCGCGCTGGTGCCGAGTCTCGAGGCCGCTTACGTGTGGCACACGTCGAAGTTCACGCGCGAGGTTCTGGATGGCTTGTTGAAGATCGGGTTCTTGCATCACCAGCAGATCATTTGGAACAAGGGGCGGACAGTCCTCACGCGCACGTTGTACTGGTTCCAGCACGAACCTTGCTGGTTCGTTCGAAAGAAGAACGCACCCTGGTACGGCAAAGCCGGAGAGAACTCGACCATCTGGGATTCGCCCTCTCCAAAATTCATCATGGGCGGTGCCAATGAGGATAAGTACGATCACCCAACGCAGAAGCCCATCGAGCTGATGCGGCGCCCAATTCTAAACCACCTCCGCCGCGGCGAACTGGTTTACGAGCCGTTTCTCGGTAGCGGTACAACGCTTGCGGCTGCGGACCTGACCGAGCGCGTCTGTTACGGAATCGAGCTAGATCCCAAATACGTCGACGTGGTCATCCAGCGCTGGCAGCAGTTGACCGGCAAGCAAGCGACGCTCGATGCGGATGGCTGCACGTTCGAGCAAGTCAAGATTGCACGGACGGAGGACACCAGATAACATGGCTACGTCCATTCGGCGACGGCTCAATGCGCTTGAGACGATCCTCGCTTTGTCGCTCACGCCCAACTACCCTCCGCTGACCCCGGCGGAAGTCGATGCGATCGCATTGCGCCTTCAACGCGACGAGACATTAACCAGGATCGAATTGGATCGACTCGAACGCCAGAGCCCAATCGTACAAGGGGAACTCCTGATGACTTGCGATCGCGGGCACGTCAACGTAAAGCGTTATATCGGGATCGATTTGGCCCAGGTTTGAAGGAACTTGAATGATGCGGCAACGCCTGTATCACCGATTGCAACAACTCGAGGCCCTGAGAGAAAGACTACGGAAAGTCCGTGACTGGGCCGCGGAGGAGAAAGTCAGCTCCGAGAAAGCGCTCTCGAAGTTCAGGTTGTTTCTGCGGCTCCGTGGCATTGAACAAGAGCCGACGGAGAGTCTCGCCGAAGCGTCAGCCCGTGCGCTGGAAATACGACCACGTGAGTTGAAGGAACTTCTGCTGGCGGGCATCGACCCGATCCACAAATTCTTTGAAGAGAGGGGAGTTTTTGAAGAGATCGAAAGAGAAAAGCCGCCGGGACGTGGCCCAGCGGCTGAAGAAATCACGAGCAATGTCAGGCTTTGATCGAGTAACTCCGTTCCCCGTCCTCACCCTTGGTGGATGTGACGGTCAGGCCCATCTTCTTGCCGATGGTGCCCGACAGGAACCCGCGGACGGAATGCGGCTGCCAGCTGGTCGCCTTCATCAGTTCCTTGGAGGTTGCGCCACCCGGCCGCTTCAGCAGTTCGAGCACCTTGGCGGTCTTGCTGCCGTCGCGAGCACCGGCGGCTTTCTTCGCGCCTTTGGGCGCTTTCTTGGCCGGGTCGGCCTTCTTTCCCGACTTGCCCTTCTTGGGCGCGACGTGCGCCCCACGTTTGGCAACACGGGCCGTTTTCGTAGCTTTCGGCTCCGCAGCTATGCTGGCGGGCGCCGTTCCGGTTTGTTCTATATTCGCGAACATGTTTTCTCCTTTGGCGGTGATTGCCGCGGTCACGACATGAATCACTCTGGTCGGCTCGAAAGGCAAGGCGATTCGGCGAAAATCGTGCGAGGCGATGGAATGGCGATGGACGCCAGCCGCGCGCAGTTGGCAGCAGATGGCATCTGATGGCAGGTCACGGAGCAAAACTCGGCCGGAAACAGGAAGAGGCGATCGCTGCCCTGCTGTCTCAACGAAACGTCGACGAGGCGGCGCGTGTGGCTGGGGTGGGCGCCAGAACGCTCATTCGCTGGATGAAAATCCCGGAGTTTGAAGCGGCCTACCGGGAGGCCCGCCGGCTTGCTTATGGTCAATCGATCGCGCGGCTCCAGCAAGCCGCGAGTGCCGCCTCGTCTACCCTCCTGAAGATCATGATTGACCCGAACTCACCGCCATCCTGTAGACTCCGCGCGGCCGATAGTGTACTCAGCCACGCCGCCAAAGCGATCGAGATCGAGGACATCGAAGCGCGAGTAGCGGCGCTCGAACAAGCCGGCTCGCAGGGGAACCAGCGACGATGAAGCTCATCGCCAAGCCATGACTAACGTCGGCAAGCGGCTTGACCGGCTGGAAAAGCAATTTGGGTCTGGGAAACATCCGGGCCTTCGATGGGTGGTGTGTAAGGCCGGTTGGGGATTGCCACTCGATCAGGACACCTCCATGCAAATCCTCGGGGAATGCGGTTTTCTACCCACCGTGTTCCGCTTCAGTATCGTGGACTTCTGCAAGGTCCCCGATGGTCTGGATGCGAAGCAGATGGAGCGATTTCTGCGGGAACACGGCGCGGAGCTGTGCAGTCCGCGGCGATCAGAATGATGGCTGACAATTTGAGCCAATCGGGTGAAGCGGCTGCATGACCAATTTTCGAAGACGTATCCTCAAGCTCGAAGCGCAGATGACCGATACGAGCGGTCTGGTGCCCCACACGCAGAAGTGGCTGGAGCACTGGGACCGGCAATGGTACCTCTACATGACGGACCAGATTCCGCGAGAGGCCCTTCAAAACAGCCCCTGGCAGGCGCTCGCGGCGGTGATGCAGTACTCGCACGATCCCAGGTCACTTGTTGGCTCGATCCCGCCGTTTGTGGAAGATGGGCCCTTGTGAGTAGCGAGAAGCAGGATGCTACAGGCGGCAAGCAGCGCTTTCTGTAAGGTGCAGTACGATAGAGCCAGGATGGGCGACAAGATGGATCAAGGAGCATACCGGCTATTGCTGGAGCTTATTCTGGCTCAGCGGCTGGAGATCAATGCGATCGAGGCGGCGTTGAAGAGTGCCGGTGTGCTGGCTGACTCGCAGATCCGGGAGATTCGTCTGACGGCATCGAAGGCTGTTGAGGCTTGGGGCCGGGATGGCAGCTTCGATCTGGTGGAGCTGATTCGGATACACTCATCTCCCGGTGCCACCATGCTGGTGCCTTTGTCGCAGGAGACCAGGGACGAACTGCACCGCGAGATCAATGATCAGACGCCCCAAAGCTAGACTCTAGGCACAGCTGGGTCAGAGGGCTTTCTGGGTCCAGACTCAATTGATCAAAGCCAGAATGCCACGGCGGCAAACGAGGCACAGGGCTGAGAAGTAGTTCCGAGCGAGTTTGTCGTAGCGCGTTGCGATGCGCCTGAAACCCAACCGCTTCGCCAATGGGGAGATGTTCTTTTCCGAGGGCCGTTAGCGTGCCTGCTCGCGGCGCCGGTGAAGCGTCCGAGACCGGTCGCGAGCAGCGGTTCGCACAACCGCGGGCCACCGATCATTTCGACCGCCATGGGGTCATCCGCGGTATCCAGCGCGGGACGGCGGCGCGGAACGCCTCGCACTCTCTCCCAAACGTCTGCTCGAGCGTGGGTTCTTCGTACGCCACGACGGCGACGTGGAAGAAGAGCCACAATAGCGCGCCGTAGACGATGAGGCGCCAATCGCCCATCAGCACCCCTTGACCCAGGATGATGGCAACGAGCGCGACGTATATTGGATTACGCACATAACCGTAGAGACCGGTCACCACGAGATTCCGGGGCGGCGCGATGGGCGCGGGGGTGCCGAGACCCTGCAGCGCGAAACGCGCAAATGAGTCAACGATCCCAGGCACGCCTGCGAGAATCATTATCGCGCCGATGCCGCGCGTCAGCTCCAGACCAAGGAACGGCGGCCGGAGTTGCCAACCCGTGATCCACCATGGAACGAGCCCCGCCAGCGTAAATGGGGCGACCACGAAGAAAACCGCCGAGCCCAGGACGGCAATGGTTCGTTGCACGGCGGTTCCCGATACTCGCTGCGAGCTCATTCCAACCTCCCCTTCATGGTTTCCCGTCGTCATCCGGGTGCCGACACACTCGCCATGTTATCCCAAAAGCGGAAAACCGCGCACGACTAAAGCCAGAATGCCACGGCGGCAACGAGGCACAGGGCTGAGAAGTAGTTCCGAGCGAGTTTGTCGTAGCGCGTTGCGATGCGCCTGAAGTCCTTGAGCCTGCAGTAGCAGCGCTCGATGACGTTGCGATCCTTATAGGC
>DATMOC010000032.1:0-2161 GCA_035568415.1 Bryobacteraceae bacterium
TTTCCAGCGCCAGCTACTGGAAAGGACCTCGCAGATCCCGGGAGTGGAAATAGCAGGCTACGCGAATACCACGCCCCTCTCCGGCGACACATCCGTCGCTGCTGTCTTCTCTCAACAAAGTGCCGATTTCAGGCCCTCAAATAAGGCATTTGACATGTATTTCTTCGACGTCTCACCTGGATATTTGGCCGCCTCTGGAACACCGCTGCTTGCGGGACGCGATGTCAGCTTTACCGACACGGCGAAGACTCCGCCTGTTGCCATTGTGAATCAGGAGTTCGCCCGCCGGCTCTTCCACTCCGAGCACGCCGTCGGACGCTATTTTAAGAACGGCGACGGTGTGTCGATCCAGATCGCGGGCATCGTGGCAGACGGAAAATACTTTACCTTCAGCGAGGATCCGGAAGCCGCGGCGTTCTTCCCGATCTCGCAGAAAGCGAACACAAGCACGGCTCTCATCGTCCGGACCCGGCGCGACCCGGCCGATATGGTAGCCGCGATCCGCGGAGTGGTCCTCGATCTTGACCGCGCCGTTCCTATTCGGGATTTGGGCCCCTGGAACAACCAGCTTGCACTGACTTTCTTTCCAATCCAGGTAGCCACCGTGGCCCTCGGTATTTTTGGTGCTTTTGGACTCCTGCTCTCGATCGCCGGCACCTTCGGCCTCGCCTCCTATACGGTCAGCAAGCGGCTGCGCGAGCTGAGTATTCGGGTCGCGCTCGGTGCGCACGCGAAGCAGATTCTCTCGGCTGCGCTCGGCCGTATGCTGATCCTGCTGGCTAGCGGATCGGTCGTGGGCCTGCTGCTCGGCGTGGCCGCAAGTCGGCTGCTTTCGGCGATTGTCTACCAGGCCACAGCGCAGGATCCGCTCGTACTTGCCGCCGTTGCAGTAACTTTGCTGTTCACCGGATCGCTTTCGGTCGCCGGTCCCGTGAGACGCGTCCTGCACGCCGACCCGGCAATCCTGCTCCGCGAGCAATAATTTTCAAACCGAATTTGGCCTTCTTATTTGAACATCGCAGCCGTTGTAGTGGCCGCCTTCCCAGGCGGGCCGCTCTCGGCTCATACACGAGCTAGCTGTTCTATTAGGCCGCAAGCGATGTGGCCGATGGTGATGTGACATTCCTGGATGCGCTGCGCGTCTTGCGACGGGACATTCAACAGAAGATCGACCTTGCCGGCGAGTTGCCCTCCCGTCTCTCCCGTGAAGCCCACTAGATAAGCGCCGCGAACGCGCCCGGCTTCCACACCACGAATGACGTTGGGACTCGTTCCGCTTGTCGTGAGCGCCACAAGTATGTCTTGCCTTGCGACCAGTGATTCAATCTGGCGGGAAAAGATGTGTTCGAATCCGTAGTCGTTTCCTGCCGCAGTCAGTACCGAAGGATTCGAACCGAGCGCCAGAGCCGCCAGGCCTGGGCGTTCCGTTCGAAGCCGGACGACCAGTTCGGCGGAGAGATGCAGGGCATCCGCGGCGCTGCCGCCGTTTCCGAAAAAAACCAGCTTGCCGCCGGCGCGCAGGGCGGCCGCGGATTTCTCCGCGAATTGCGCGATCCGGCCGATCAGTTCACCGGAAAAACTCTGCTTGACGCGAGCGCTTTCCTCGAGCTGGCGGCGAATCTCTTCAGTAGACGAGGCCATTGTTTCCTAGCAAAGCACGATTTTTTCACGGTGCCGCACGACGCGCCGCGTGGCGTTGCGCGTATCGATGACCAGCTTTGCGGCATCCGCGATCACAGCATAGTCATAGCTCGAATGATCCGTGGCGATAATCACGGCGTCATAGCTTCCGAGCGTCTGCGGAGTGAGCGGCACGGACTTCATGTTCTCGTAATTGTAGTGCCGCATCTTGTGGAGTTGCGGGAAAAAGGGGTCGTTGTAATCGAGCAGCGCGCCGCGCTGCTGAAGAAGCTGCATGATTTTCAGCGATGGCGATTCGCGCAGATCATCCACATCCTTCTTGTACGCCACGCCGAGGATGAGGATCTTGGAGCCCTTCATGCTCTTCTTGTGATTATTCAGCGAATTGGCGACCGCGTCGACGACGTGGTACGGCATCGCGGTGTTGACTTCGCCGGCGAGCTCGATGAAGCGCGTCGCGAAATCATATTCACGCGCTTTCCAGGAAAGATAGAACGGATCCACCGGGATGCAGTGGCCG
>DATMOC010000033.1:0-55127 GCA_035568415.1 Bryobacteraceae bacterium
CTGGCGTAGAGGAACTAGCCGCACTGTATGGCGCGGAGGAGGTCATGATCGTCACGATTACCTACGATCATGCCGACCGCCGGCGATCCTATGAGCTGATCGCCGAAGCCTTCGGCCTGGGTTCGTAACACGAGATCCTCATAAGAAATGCGTGCTGGCGCACGCGGGCGTGTATACTTGCTGGCTATGAACCTTTCCATGTTGACGCTGGTGTTTCTCGTCTCCACGGGTGGGGCGATCGCACAGTGGACCCAGTTCCGTGGACCGAACGGTTCTGGCGTAGGGTCGGACTCGGGATATCCAACCGAATTCTCACCTGCGAAGAACGCGGTCTGGAAGACCACGGTGCCCTACGGGCAGTCGTCTCCAGTCGTCGTCGGCAATCGCGTGTTCGTGACAGCGAGCGAAGGCGACCGGTTCCTGACCATCTGTCTGGACGCGCGCACGGGGCGCGAATTGTGGCGTCAGGAAGTCCGGCGCGAGCGGACCAGCAAGCTTTTCCGCGCCAATGATCCGGCGTCTCCGACACCCGCTGCGGACGAACGTGGAGTGGTCGCATTCTTTGCCGATTTCGGATTGGTTTCTTACACTCTCGACGGGAAGCCTGGCTGGACCCAACGGCTGGGTCCTTTCAAGAATTTCTACGGGATGGCGGCGTCTCCGGTCATCGCGGGGGATTTAGTGATTCTGGTTTGCGATCAGCAGGCGGGATCGTTCGTGCTGGCCCTCGATCGCACTACTGGCCGTCAGCGATGGAAAACCGAGCGGCCAGGAACCAACGTCGGCTGGGCGACACCGATGGTCTTCAAGTCCGCGAACAATCCCGCGGAGTTGATTGTTTTGGGCTCGACTCGGCTTGATTCCTACTATCTCGCGACAGGCGAGCAGCGCTGGTGGACGCCGGTTGGAACGATGGGCGCGCTGGGGACCACGCTGGCTTATGGCGATTCTCTGCTGGTGGCGACTGCCGGTTCGAACGATCCATGGATGCCGACCTTTGAATCGATGCTGGCGAAATACGACAAGAACAAAGATGGCAAACTGTCGTTCGAAGAATTTCGCGGCGATCCGGATCTGGGCGAGCATTTCGGCTGGATCGACGCCAATAGCGACAACTTCGTCGATGCGCAGGAATGGAACTATGCACGGGAGATGGGAAAAGGACCCTACGGCGCAGTGTCGATCCGGACCCAGAACGCGAAGGGCAAACTGGAGGCGAATGCGGTCGCGTGGCGCTATTTGAAGGGCCTGCCGATGATCCCCGCGCCGCTGGTTTACCAGGACGTGTTCTACATGGTGCGCGATGGAGGCGTCGTGACGGCGCTCAATCCGGCGAATGGAAAGTTATTGAAGCAGGGTCGCAGTCCTGAAGCGTTGGGTGAATACTACGCATCCCCAGTGGCGGCGGACGGCAAAGTATTTCTGGCTAGCGTAGACGGGAAAGTCACCGTGCTCAAGGCCGCTCCACAGTTCGAAGTGTTGCGGGTCAACGATCTGGCCGAAGAAGTCCACGCGACGCCCGCGCTCGACCATGGGCACATTTATTTGCGAACCCGCACGTCGATGTATTGCTTCGGCGCGGCGTTCTGATTGTCCCGGCGATTAAACCGCTCCCTCCGGTCACGGCTCAGGGCGCTCATTGATATCCCTCTGCCCAGTGGCGGTCTTCTGGCGATGAGTTGGGATCCTCCAGTACGAGCTGAGTCGCATTAGCGAGTCGCTCGCGATAGTCCGCCTCGGGAGGGTCCAGATGGCCCAGCATAGCCAGCGCCTCTCGACCAACCGACCACCAGTTACCCGGCGGAATGGCATGGTCGTTCAACATGGATTCGAGAGCTGGGACGACTCTGCGATCGGTATGACGCCCGGTCCTCCGGTCACAGATGGTACCGAGCGCGAAGACGGCCCAGAAACGGATTCGCTCATCCGGATCGGACAGGACGGAAATCAACGCCGCAATCGAGCGCTGCGAGTGGAGGTAAGCCAGAGATTCAGCGGCTTCTTCGCGAACGGGCTGAGGTTGCGAAGGGTCCGTCAACGCGGCTATGAGGGCGTCAGCCGCGCGATTGCCCGCCTTCGGAATCCATCCAAGCGCCCGCGCTGCGGCGTGGCGTCGATGAGGATTCGGATCGTGAAGCGCCTCGATCAAAGGCTGTATGGCGCACCGGTCTCCCAGGTGTTCCAAGCTGAGGGCAGTCTTCCAAAGTTCGACTTTCTCCGTTTGCTCGAAAAACTGCTTCAGTAGAAGGGCGACCGGGGTGTGATTGTCGTTGATTGCGAGAACCTGTGCCGCCGTTCCCCTCAACAGATGTCCCTCTGTTGTGTCCAGCATGATGCTCTCCAACGCGATCTCCAGCCGAATCCCGCGACGAACGTATGGGCGCAACTTGGGAACAAGTTCCGCTTCGTAGCCGCGCGCGAGGCGGAGGCGTTTTCGGATTTTTTGCTCGATTCTGAGACGCAAGTTCTACCTGGACTGGCCGAAATAGTGGTCGGACACTACCGCCGCCAGTAGCCGCGAGAGTAGCGGCCACCGTAATACCGCGGCCGGACCCAGTAAGCTCCGCGATATGGGGGACGCGCCCAGTAACCGGCGCGCCAATTCCAGCGCGGTCCCGCTGGATGCCAATATCCGCCAACCCATGAATAACCGGGGCCGGGATACGGCGCGTAGGCTCCTACCGGAACGGGCGGTGCGGCGTAGTAGCCGTAAGGATAGCTGCCGGCATAGCCGTAGTAAGGATTGCCGATGCCTACTCCGAAGAAGACGCGCGGTCCGGCAAAGGCAAGGGCTCCAGCGAGCAAGAAAAGAATGAATAGCTTGGTTTTCAAGGTACCTCCTTACACACAAAATAACGCAGGAATGCTGAAGGGGGGGTACGATTTTCATCGACCGTTAATGTGGGGCAGGCTTGTAGCCTGCGGCGGATTTTTAATCCGCCAGGGCTCGCGCCGGTTACAAACCGGCGCGCGGGCTGGAAGCCCGCCCCACCAGGGCCCGAAAATTTGCTGTCGTGACGGCGGCGATCGACTCGACGGTCTCTCCGCGCAACGCCGCTAGTTTGCGCGCGGTTTCCACGACGTAGGCCGGTTCGTTGCGCTTTCCCCGTTTCGGAACTGGAGCCAGGTACGGAGCGTCGGTCTCGATCAGAATCCGATCCGCGGGCGCGATTTTCGCGGCTTCCTGAACATTCAGAGCCTTCGAAAAAGTCACCACCCCGCCGAAGCTCAAATGAAATCCGAGCGCGAGCGCCTGGCGCGCTTCCTCGGGACCACCCGAAAAGCAGTGCATGATTCCGCCTCCGCGCCAATGCTCGCCAAGCAGCGCCAGCGTATCTTCCCACGCCTCGCGCGTGTGGATCACGATGGGTTTTCCGGCGTCCGCGGCAATCCGCATCTGTTCGATGAAGACGGTGCGCTGCACTTCGCGCGGCGAAAAATCATAGTGATAGTCGAGGCCGATCTCGCCCAGTGCGACCACTTTTTCGTGCGTCAATAACTCGGCGAGCCGCTTGAAGGTTTCATCCGTGGCTTTGGAAGCATCATGTGGATGGACCCCGACGGTCGCGTAGAACGCCCGATGCCGATCCGCCAAACGAATCCCGGCTTCGAGATCGGGCGGCCCATTGCCGGTACCGATGGCGACCATGTATTCGACGCCAGCAGCCAGCGCACGCTCGATCACTTCTTCGCGATCGGCATCGAACTCTTTGGAATCCAGGTGGCAATGCGAATCTATCAGTGGAACAGGCGTCACTTAAGCCGTGCCCCGATGGGGACCTCTTCCAGAAAACTCACCAGCGCGGGATCGCCGCCTTCGAGCGAGGCAGCAACGATCATTCCCTGCGATTCGAGTCCTTTCAACTTCCGCGGCAGAAGATTCGCCACGATCGCGACCTTGCGCCCCACCAGCGCCTCGGGTTTATAAGCCGTCGCGATGCCAGCGACGATGCTCCGCGGCTGCGCTTCGCCGATATCGACGTGCAGATGCAGAAGCTTGTCGGAACCCTTCACCACCGCGGCATCTTTAATCAGGCCTACGCGCATCTCGATCTTGAGAAAATCGTCGATGCTGATATTTCCGTCAGTGGATACTGGCGCGGCGACCGTCTTTCCGAGCAGCGCCTGCTGCCGCGCGTACTCCTCCGTCTCGAGCGCGCGCATTTTTTCAATCGCAGGTTTCGCATCCGCGCGCGGGAATACGCCACTCACCGCCCCCAGCAACTGACCGGCCGGCAGCTTTCCCCAATGCAGATCGCGCGTCCGGACTTCCGTGATCGGATGCCTGAATCCCAATTGAGACCAGATCTTCGCGGTCGAATCCGGAATGATCGGAGAAAGCAGTGCCGTAATGATGCGCAGCGCTTCCGCCGCCGAATACAGCGTCTGGTCGAGGAGATTGCAGGACTCTACATCACTCTTTTTGGCAATCATCCACGGCGCGCGCTCGACGATGAACTTGTCGACGCGCGCGATGAGCCCTCGAATCACTTCGATGGCCACCGAAAAGTCCAGCTTGTCGAAATGGTCCAGCGCGTGGGCGGTCGCTTCGGTTGCATCCTGAGCGATCTTCGAGTCACCGGGACAATCCGGTACAACGCCGGCCCGGTACTGATGGATCATCGTTAACGTTCTGCTTGCGAGGTTGCCAAGTCCGTTCGCCAGATCCGAATTGTAGCGCTCCACCAAAGCGTCATAGCTAAAGCTGCCGTCGCGACCGAACGGAATCTCACGCAGCAGGAAGTATCGCAGGGCATCGGTACCCAGGACCCTTTGAATCGGCGTCGCGCGCACGATATTTCCGCGCGACTTGCTCATCTTGTCGTTCTCAAACAGCAGCCAGCCGTGCGCGAAAATCTTCTTCGGCAGCGGCAAATCGGCCGCCATCAAAAACGCAGGCCAGTAAATCGCGTGAAATCGTACAATCTCTTTGCCGATCAGGTGCAGATCCGCCGGCCACAGATCTTCGCCATACACGGCCGACATGTAGGTGGTCAGCGCGTCGAACCAAACATAGAAAACGTGTTCTGGTTCGTCTGGCACCGGGATGCCCCACTTGACGGACGTGCGGCTGATGGAAAGATCCGTCAAACCCTGCCGGACGAAAGCGATCACTTCATTGCGCCGCGTTTCGGGCTGAATCCAATCCGGCTGCGATTCATAGAGAGCCAGCAGCCTATCTTGAAACGCCGAAAGGCGAAAAAAATAATTCTCTTCGGTGACCGTCTCCGTGGGACGTCCACATTCCGGGCACGGATCGCCGGGCTTGGCTTCGTTAACGTACAGATTGTCGAAGATGCAGTATTGGCCCGTGTAATGGCCTTTGTAGACGTGGCCGCGCTGTTTGCAGCGAAGGAACAGGTCCTGCACGGCTGCCGCGTGACGGTCGCTGGTGGTTCGTTCGAACCGGTCGATCTCGAGCCCCAGGATCTTCCACTGATTGCGAAATTCCTCGGCGATGACGTCAGTGTATTCCTTCGTGGATTTCCCCATCGCCTGCGCCGCGCGCTCCACGTTGACGCCGTGTTCGTCGGTACCGGTGGTCAGCACCGCGGTGAATCCCTGCATGCGCTTCAGGCGCTTGATCGCGTCGGCAGTGATGGTGGTGTAGGCGTGACCGATGTGCGGCGCGGCGTTGGTGTAGTAGATCGGCGTGGTCAGGTAATATTTCATTTGGTTAAGTTCAAGTATGCTTGATTCGCCGCGGCGATCACTTGCGGCAAAGGCGTTCCGGTCCGTTCGGCGATCGCGCGGCAGTCTTCGTACTCCGGCGCGAACCCGTGGCCGGACACCTTTATCTTCACTGTACCGAACGGCGTGTCCACTTCGACAATGCTGCGTTCTTGAACGCGCCGCTCGGCGGCATAGATACGCAGGCCCAGGGTCGACGTTTCGGCGAAAATGATTTGCGCCAGGCGTTCCTGATCTTCAGGCCGTGCGATTGCGCGCAGCAAAGATCCCGGCCGGTTTTTTTTCATCTGAAGCGGAGAGAGCGACGCATCCAGCGCCCCGGCTTCCATCAATTTTTCGAGCGCGTAGCCCAATATTTGCGGACTGGAATCGTCTATATTGGCTTCAAGGACGCTGACCATGGTGGATTCCGGCGCACTTGCGGATTCGCCCATCAAAACTCGCAGCACGTTAGGTTGATCCTTGAAATCGCGATCCCCGGCGCCATAGCCGATGCTCGAAATGGTCATCGCCGGTAGTCTTCCAACCCCGGCCGCGAGCGCCGAAATGATCGCCGCGCCGGTGGGCGTGGTCAACTCGACTTCGGGACCGCGTGAATAAATCGGCTTGCCTGCGAGGAGCGCGGCCGTTGCGGGCGCGGGCACGGGGAGCACACCATGTTCCGCCTTCACGGTGCCGCTCCCGACGTTGATTGCGGACGCATGAATCTCGTCGATACCAAGCAGATCGAGCGCCACACAGGCTCCGACAATATCGGCGATCGAGTCGATTGCGCCGACTTCATGAAAGTGGATCTTCTCGATGGGAATACCGTGCACCGCGGCCTCCGCCTCTCCCAGACGCTGAAACACCGCTGACGCATTATGTTTCGCGCGATTGGAGGCGCTCGCGCGGCCGATCAGATCGAGAATGTGCGGCAGGTGGCGATGTTTACCGTCAGGCTCTGCTTCAACGCAGAATTTCGATGCCGCGATTCCAGCGCGCCTGGTCTTCTGCACCGCGAATCTGGCACCGGTTCCCAAACTGCGCAAGGCATCGAAAACACCCTCAGACGAAGCTCCCGCATCGATCAGAGCGCCGACGGTCATGTCGCCGCTGATTCCGGAAAACGCGTCTAGGTAGCAGATTTTCATTGGTCGATAGCCCTAGTTTGACCGGGGCCGGCAGTCGTGGCGGCCCCACAGGGCTCGGTCATCACAATAGTTGCGGCAATACTTCCGCCGCCGATCCACGGAGCGATGCGTCCACCAGGCCGGATACCGGTGTTTCGGCGATGTTGATTTCCACTACCTTCGCTCCTTCCGATTTCGCCAACTCCACCAGGCCCGCAGCCGGATAAACCACTGCCGCAGTCCCGATCACTAGAAATACTTCCGCCGCGCGCGCGGCTCGTTCAGCACGGACCCACACATCCTGCGGCAACCCTTCTCCAAACCAGACCACACCCGGCCGCTCCAGACCGCCGCATGCGCAGCGGGGCGGCAAGTCGGGAATCGATTCGCTCCGATCCACGCGCTCCCGGGCCGCAACCGCAACAGCGTAACGTCCAGATGTCGCCATGGACTTTGAGGATATTACGGCTCCCCGCGCGATCGTGCAACCCGTCGACATTTTGTGTAATCAGAGTAAACCGTTCCGCACGGCGCTCCATCTCCACTAGTGCCGCGTGTCCGGCATTCGTTTGCGCCCGCGCGATCAGGCCCCGCCGCCAGTTGTACCATTCCCACACGAGCTTCGGATCCCGCGCAAACGCCCCGGGTGTTGCCAGATCCTCAGGACGATACTGACGCCACAAGCCGCCGGCCCCACGAAACGTCGGAATCCCGCTTTCGGCGGAAATCCCGGCTCCGGTCAGCACCGCGATCGACGAAGCGGCCTGCAACCACTCGCGAACCATCCTTCATTATAAGGTGGGTTAGAATCGAGGGATCACCACCAAGGAGTCCGACCCTCTATGAAGAGATTCGCCGTGTTGCTGAGCACTTTCCTGCTGCTGTTCGTTGCCCTGCAGGCCCAGAACCTTCCGCGCGCGAAACCGGCCGAGGTCGGACTCTCGGCGGAACGCATCGAAAAAATCAAGCAAATGCTGGCTGACGACTCCGCCAAAGGAACCATCCCTGGCGCGGTGTTCCTGATCGCGCGGCATGGAAAGATCGCGGCATTCGATGCGGTCGGCGTGCAGGATCCGGGAACCAAGGCGCCCATGACGACGGAATCGATCTTCCGTATTTATTCGATGAGCAAAGCGATCACGACAGTCACCGCCATGACGCTGTTTGAAGAAGGCAAATTCACGTTGAGCGATCCGGTGGCGCGATACATTCCGCAATTTGCGCAGATGAAAGTCGGCGTGGAGAAACCGGACCCGGCGGGGGGCAAACCGACGCTGGAACTCACCCCGGCGCGCCGTCCCATCACCATTCAGGACCTGATGCGCCATACCTCAGGAATCACTTACGGTTTCTTCGGCAACTCAATGGTAAAGCATGCCTATGTCGAAGCCGGCGTCATGAAGGGCGACTACACCAACGCCGAATTCGCCGAGCGCATCGCCAAGCTGCCGCTGCACTATCAACCCGGAACCACGTGGGATTACAGCCACTCGACGGATATTCTTGGCCGCGTGGTTGAAGTCGCTTCAGGTATGTCGTTGTATCAGTACGAAAAGCAGCGCATCCTCGATCCGCTGGGCATGAAGGACACTAACTTCTATGTGACCGATGCAGCCAAGCAGTCGCGCATCGCCGAGCCCTTCCCGAACGACCGGACCATCGGTATCGATGCGGTGTTCGGAGATCCGCGCGTTGCGGGCAAGTGGGAATCGGGCGGCGGAGGCATGATGAGCACCGCCATGGACTACGCGCGCTTCCTGCAAATGATGCTCAGCGGAGGCGTACTCGACGGCAAACGAATTCTGAGTCCGAAAACGGTCGCGTTCATGACCTCGGATCACGTGACCGACGGCGTCGTGCCTGGTCCACTGTATTTACCCAGCGCGGGTTATGGATTCGGCCTCGGCTTCGCGGTGCGGCGGACAACCGGCGGTGCGGCTGATAACGGCTCAGCGGGCGACTATACCTGGAACGGAGTGGGAGGGACGCACTTCTGGGTGGATCCCAAGGAAGACATGTTCGTCGTTTTCATGATCCAGTCGCCACGGCAGCGTCCACACTATATGAGCGTGATCCGCAACATGGTGTACGCGGCCGTCGTGCAGTAAAAGCACCCACTCTCTGCGTTCGCGGTTCGGTGCCCGGCACAGAACCACAAGCGGCAGCGAGTGGATTTTCGAACTTACGCAACGCGGGCCGCTGCCTCGATCAACTGCAGCGGCTCTGGACGCTTTTGGTTCATCTCTTCCGCCAGGTCCACTCCTTTAATCGTGATCGAGTGCCGGCCGTTGTCGGATCGAAGAATGTATTGGCCTTCTTTGAGATACCACAGGCTGAATTCGAGGTGCTCTTTAGGAACGCCGAGCAGATCCTCGAACTCCTTAAGACTCACGTTGGGCTGGTCGGGCGACATCAGGCGCTTACGGTACAGCAGCGACAGGATTCCCTGACGTTTGCGGAGCTCCGAGTCGAAGCCTTGTACGGCGTTGGATTGATCGAAAATCTTCCACATCAGCCGCCGGGCTTCACGATGGTGGAGGTCGTAGGCCGCTCTGCGCTCCGGCTCGCTCAATGCGTTGTAGGCTTCCGTGATCTGCTGGAAGATCTCACTGTTCCCGGTTTCCTGATGGTCAGGATGAAATCGCTGGGCAAGCAGCCGATACACCCGGTGCACCGTCTCCTGATCGGCATTGGGGCTGATTTGGAGAGATTCGTAATAGTCGACGAACGCGCCGGATTGCATGTACTCATTTGTAAACAATTGTGCCGATGGTGCAAATGGCGATTTAGTACCTACCACGGCGGACCGGGGTTCTATTCCATGCGCCTACAAAGGTCCTAAGGATCTGTAATTTCAGCGACTTAGGACAGTGTTTCTCTGGCAATTTTCTCGGCTTGTTCGGCGCGAAACACACGAATCTTTTCACGTAGCTCCGGGCGGCTGCCTCCAAGAATGGCGATCGCCAGCAGCGCGGCATTGGTCGCTCCCGGTTTGCCGATGGCCAGCGTCCCTACCGGGATTCCACCCGGCATTTGCACCGTGGACAGCAGCGAATCGAGTCCTTTCAACGAGGCGCTTTCCATGGGCACTCCGAGCACCGGAAGGATCGTATGTGCGGCGGCTACTCCGGCCAGGTGCGCCGCACCACCCGCAGCCGCGATAATCACTTCGATCCCGCGGCCTTCTGCGGCAGAGACGTATTCGGAGGTGAGTTGCGGGCTCCGATGGGCCGAAAGCACGCGGGCTTCATTCGGGACGCCGAACTTCGAGAGCGTTTCGGTCGCGTGACGCATCGTGTCCCAATCCGATTTGCTGCCCATGATGACAGCTACCAGAGGCGGATGTGCGCTCATGTTACTGTCCTTGTGCCAGTGTGAATCCCGGCTTGCCATCGTAATTGCGAAGATTTTCGGTCATCGCGATCTCGAGTCCCAGACCGATGATGCGGTCCTGCAACGCGACCACTTGTTTCGGCGTGATCCCTGTACCCAGGAAGCGGCAGCGGAACGCATCCGTGCAGAACGTTTCAGGCGACCCGTCGGGCCAGACCCTGACACCGCGATTGGCGATCATTTCAAGCGCGAGTCCATCCCCATTCGCTTCCTGAATCTTCGCAGCCAGGTCATTCGGAATCTTCGAAGACCACTCGACGTAAATGTCGACTCCGACCAGTTCCTTCTTCGGCGCAGGCCGCGGCGCGGAAACCTTGCGAGCCGCCGTGGATCGCGGCGAATAGTGGACCGCCTTCAGCGTCTCCGGCTTTTGGCCCAGACGCGCGACTACGGCGTCGGCGAATTCCTTGGTCCCGACTTTCTGCTTGCTCTTGCCCTCGACGAAAATGTCATAGGTATGGACGCCGTCCTCCATGGTGCGCAGCCATGCGTTCTGGACGCGTTCGGCGATGTCGATTTGTCCAATGTGAACCAGCATCAGTACGGCGCCTTGCAGCAGTCCCGACGGATTCGCCATGTTCTGCCCGGCGCGCCGTGGAGCCGAGCCGTGAATCGCTTCAAACATCGCGCACTGATCGCCGATGTTCGACGATCCGGCGAGTCCCACCGACCCCGCAATCTGAGCGGCCACATCGGAGAGCACGTCGCCATACAGGTTCGGCATCACGATCACGTCGAAGGCTTCGGGCGTGTCGGCCAGCTTGGCCGCGCCGATGTCGACGATCCAATGTTCTTTTTCGATGTCGGGATATTCGGGCGAGATCTCATCGAAAATTTTGTGGAACAACCCGTCAGTCATCTTCAGGATATTGTCTTTCGTGAAGCAGGTCACCTTCTTACGGTTGTACTGTTTGGCGTATTCGAACGCGTAGCGGACAATTTTTTCCGAACCCGGACGCGTAATCACCTTTAGCGCCAGCATCTCTTCGGTGCTGGTCTGATACTCGATTCCGGCGTAGAGGTCTTCTTCGTTTTCGCGGACGATCACCACGTCCATCGCCGGATGCTTGGTGCGCACAAACGGGTGATAGGAAACGCACGGCCGGATGTTGGCGTACAAGCCCAGCATCTTGCGGGTGGTCACGTTGAGGGACTTATAACCTCCACCTTGCGGCGTCGTGATGGGCGCTTTCAGAAAAACCTTGGTGCGCCGGAGCGAGCTCCACGCGCTGGGCTGAATTCCGGCAGTGTTGCCGCTCAAATAGACTTTTTCGCCGACTTCGATGGTTTCGATCTCAAGCCTCGCTCCAGCCTCTTTCAAGATATGGAGCGTCGCGCCCATGATTTCAGGACCGATCCCATCCCCGTGGGCGACGGTGATCGGCGTGGATGTTGCGGATGTAGGAGTTGCCATATTTTCGTGTGAAGATTCACGATAACATGTAGGCAGTTCCACAACAAAAGATTGATAATTTGAGTGCTGAGCGCTCTATCAACGCGGTGGCTGAACTGCCACTGGCCGGCAAGACCGTCGTATGGGCAGGTTATGAAAACACTTGGGGAGCGGATTGAAGTAGCCATTTACAAGTATGTCGAAGCGGGCGGTAGAGGGCAACCGAGGGATGTGACCGTGGTCGACATCGTATCGACCGAACCAAGCAGTACGACTCATGACGTTGCTGATGCGGTAGAACGTCTCTGGCGCAGCGGCCACGTCAGGCTCGAGAAGTGGTGGGATGAGCTTCAGCAGTTCGTCTCCTGTTCAGATGCAGCTGACATTAAGAAGTTTTTATACGGACCACCGTACCGTCCCTTTCGCCTGACGATAACTGCAGAAGGTAGAGCCGACTACGAACGGCGGACTCTGCCTGAAGAGCGAGGACGCACCCCCCCATCAAAACGGAGAAATCCCTCGGGAGGTCTACAGCGCTCCAAGAGGGCGTTTCCGACTACGTTCAAGTCGGCTTTCGCGACTTACAAAATCGACGCCCTTCTCGGCGAAGGCGGGGTCGGGCGGGTGTTCGCGGTTCATGACGAGGATCAGCAGGTCTATGCTCTCAAGGTTCTCAAGCCGGACGGCGTTACCACTCAGGCGCGGAAGAGATTCAAAAACGAGATTGCATTCGGAAGACTGCGACATTCAAACATAATTGAAATTCTTGATTTCGGCGTGAGCACGATGCGCGGCCGGGATCTTCCCTTCTATGTCATGCCCTTATATCCCCAAACGCTTCACGACCTGTTGAAAGCTGGACTATCGCCGGACAAAGCGCTAGTGATCTTTTCCCAATTACTCGATGGAGTTGAAGCAGCACATCTTAATGGCGTCTGGCATCGTGATTTGAAACCGAAGAACGTATTGTACGACCCTGAAGCAGACCGTGCGATAGTCGCGGACTTCGGCGTCGCGCATTTCGCAGCGGATATTCAGGCCACCGTGGTGGAAACCAAGCCCGGCGAGCGCGTTGGTAACTACCAATATGCAGCGCCGGAACAGAAGGTGCGCGGAGACATCGATCACCGCGCTGATATCTTCGCTCTCGGCCTTATGCTGAACGAGATGTTCACAGGTGAGATCTTGCACGGCGTGGGTTACAAACGAGTGTCCGACGTGGCCCCTGGTTACGTGTGGATTGACGATCTTGTGGAGCGCATGGTTCAACAGTCACCAGCCGCGCGTCCGTCATCAATCGATGAAGTGAAGAAAGCGTTGATTAGCCGGCAGCTTGAATTTATCTCTCGACAACGACTTAGTGAGCTGAGAAACCGGGTTGTTCCTACTCGAGAGGCAGAGGACCGGCTTGTAGTCGATCCAATTAGGCCGACCGGTTGCGACTACGACGAAGGCCGCCTGCACGTACTCCTGAACCACACGCCAAATGGGCCCTGGATGCATGCCTTCAAGTCGTACGGAGACGCAGAATACATTCCAGGCCCCGGTTACGATGATTTTCATTTTGGAAGCAATCGAATTCTAGTCGCGGCACAAGAATCGAACGCCCAAATAATGTTCGACCAGATTAAACAACGGATTGAGGTCGCGAACCGCTCGTACAAGAAGCACGTTGAGGGACTCGCGCATCAGCAAGAAATGAACGAGCGCCGCAGGCTACAAGAGGAGACCGCAAAGGAGGATCAACGTCGTAGAGTTCTCGCAAAATTGATAACTTAGTTCGCGTGTCAGAGGTTGAGTCGACGTCCAGACTACGGGACTGGAGATGAAGAAATGATTCAGAGGTACGCGGTCATCTTCCAGAAGGCGGAACATAACTGGGCCACTTACGTTCCCGATCTCCCAGGGCTGCATCAGCACCGGCGCGACCATTGAAGAAACCGAGAGCAATATCCGCGAAGCGATCCAAGGCCACATATCCGGACGCTGCGTGAATTCGGCGATCCGGTTCCCCAGTCGACCAGCTTGGCCAGGGAAATTGAAGTCCCTCCTGCCGCCTGGTGTGGCGCGCGCACTCGTGCGTGCCGCGTCGAGACTTTTCTCGACGCCTATTCGAGCGAAAGGCCGGCGAGGCGTCGCCAAGAGTGGCGACGCGGCACGCACAATTGCGTGCGCCACACAAGCTGCGTCGCGAAACTGAGCTGGGAACATTAGCTAGTGCGTCACGCTGGTGAACGACCCCTTTGGCAGACACACATTGTAGGCGACCTTTATATCCGAATTGTCGCGATACAGCTTTACGAACGCTGCGTACGCGTCGTCCTGCTTCGGGTCGCGATCGCCGGAGGGCGGATTGACGTGATACGTCATGATCTCTTTGTCCGAATAACTCCGCGCGTGCGTCTTTTCATCACGGATCACAATCGGCGCGCCGAAGATTTCGTTGTCCATCACCCCGTGCGACCGGTACCACGCCTTATGGGCGGCCATCGCCTTCATGAAACCATCCATAGAGCCGCCGGCCTTGATTTCTGAGATTCGAACCGTGGCCATCACGCCTTCAAAAGCGGGGGCGGAGCTCTGTGCGAAGACCGGCGTCAAAAAGGCGGAAAGCAGCAATAAAGTTCGCATGGGAGGCACGGTAGCACGCCCACGTTACAGTCTGTTGAAAACCCCACGGCTCTAAATTCGTGAAACCAATTCCAATGCCCATACGTTTCATTCTTATGCGATTTCTGCGACGTTTCCCTGCCCTCGCAGCCCTCATCGCCGCCTGCCTCTGGGCGCAAGATCCACCGAAGGACAAAAAGAAGGACCCCGATCAGATCGGCAATCGCGACGTTGCCAAGGGGATTAACTTCTACTCGATCGAGAAGGAGATCGCCCTCGGCAAGCAACTCGCCCAACAGGTGCAGCAGACGGCCAAAATCATTGACGACCCGGTCATTTCCGAGTACGTCAACCGCTTGGCGCAGAATCTGGCCCGCAATTCCGATGCAAAGGTCCCACTCACGACGCAGGTGATCCAGGACGAGAGCATCAACGCTTTGTCGCTTCCGGGCGGATTCTTCTTCGTGAACACCGGCCTCATCCTGGCAGCCTCGACCGAAGCCGAGTTGGCCGGCGGCATGGCCCACGAAATCGCACATATTGCCGCGCGGCATGGGACCCGGCAGGCCTCGCGCGCGCAGGTCGCTCAAATGGCGACGATCCCGCTCATATTTATGGGAGGATGGGCGGGTTACGGGGCCCGGCAGGCGGCCGGTCCCCTGACTGCGGTCACCCTGCTTCAGTTCGGGCAGGCATTTGAAAATGAAGCCGATCTGCTGGGGCTGCAATATCTTTACAAGACCGGTTACGATCCCAATGGCATGGTCGACATCTTCGAAAAGATTGAGGCGCTGAACCGGCGGCAGCCCGGGAAAGTTTCCAAGTTTTTCGCCACACATCCACCGACAGGCGATCGGATTATCAAGGTCCAGAAGAACATTGAGGATCTGCTCAAATCGCAGCCGCAGTACGTCGTTACGACCTCTGAATTCGACATGGTGAAGGCGCGGCTCATGATGCTCGAAAACCGGCACAAGGGCGACGCACCCGATCCGAACCGGCCCCGGCTTCGCAAGGCTCCCGACAAATTGGGCGAATTGGCGAAATCGACTCCGGTCCCCAGCCGTCCAACGAATTAAAGGACTATACTGTGATAGGAAGGAGTCCGTACATGCGGCGCTTTTTAGGACTCGCGGCGATCTCTTCGCTGCTCACTTTCTCGGCTTTCGCCGACGACAAAAAGAAGGATCCCGATGAGATCGGGAACCGAGACGTTGGCAAGGGGCTGAACTGGTATTCGCTCGAGAAAGAAATTGCGCTGGGCAAGACGCTGGCGCAGGACGTGGAGCGGCAGGCGAAGGTCATCGACGATCCGATCATCGCCGAATACGTCAACCGCGTAGGCCAGAACCTGGTACGTAACTCCGACGCGAAGGTTCCGTTCACTATCAAGGTGATCGATACCGAAGACGTCAACGCGTTCGCGCTGCCGGGCGGATTCTTTTTCGTGAACTCCGGGTTGATCCTTAAAGCCGATAGCGAAGCAGAACTGGCGGGCGTGATGGCGCATGAAATCGCGCACGTCGCCGCACGGCACGGTACGCGTCAGGCGACCCGGGGACAGGTGGCGAACCTGGCTACGATTCCACTGATTTTCATGGGCGGCTGGGCGGGATACGGCATCCGTCAAGCAGCCAGCGTGCTGATCCCGGTCGGGTTCCTGCAATTCTCCAAGGCGTTCGAATCCGAGGCCGACATGCTGGGCCTGGAATACATGTACAAGACCGGCTACGATCCGGAAGCGTTCGTGGACTTCTTTGAAAAGATCCAGTCGCTGGAAAAGAAGAAGCCGGGCACCATGGCGAAGGTTTTCTCGACGCATCCTCCCACCGAGGACCGCATCGTGAAGGCGCAAAAGAACATTCAGGACCTGCTCAAGGCCCGGCCGGAATATGTGGTCACCACGTCCGAATTCAACGACGTGAAGACCCGCCTCGCCATGCTGCACAATCGCAAGAAAGTGGATAACAACGACCTGAATCGTCCCAAGCTGAAGCGGGCACCGGGTAACGGAACGTCAACCACGGACGGTGATGGCAAGACGACTACTACAGACGACGATCGTCCAACCCTGAAGCGTCGTCCAGATTCGCAGTAGCATACATTTCTCCCTGTGTGAAGGAAAGCCCGCGGAAGTGGAAGCCGCGGGCTTTTCGTTTATAAAGCGGAAGTACACGCCGGACAACGTTTCGCCGCCAACGGAATGGCCGTGCAGCATTGCGGACAATCCTTGGTCGTGACCACTGGGGCGGCCTCGGGCTTCTTGAAGCGGTTCACCTGCTTCACGACGATGAAGATCACGAACGCGACGATCAGAAACTCGATCACGGTGTTCACGAACACGCCGTAGTTGAGCGTCGCCGCCGCAGCCTTTTTCGCGTCGGCCAGCGTGTCGTAATGCTGCCCGTTCAAGGCCACGAACATATTGGTGAAATCCACTTTGCCCACAGCCATGCTGATCACGGGCATCAGGATGTCGTTCACCATGGATGCCACGATCTTTCCGAAGGCCGCGCCGATGATGACCCCGATGGCCAGGTCGAGCACGTTTCCCCGCATGATGAATTTCTTGAACTCTGAAAACATTCCGCCCTCCTCTTCCGGCTCAGTGTACCCTGAATGTATGGCGAAGCGAACCGAGTTGATCACGGTGACCTGCCCGTGCTGCCAGGCCGAACTGCACATCGATCCTGAAACGTCGGCTGTGATTCGTCACAAGGAGCACGTGAAGCCGCCCTCCATCGCCGACTTCGAGACCGCGGTCCAGCGCATGAAAGGCGAAGCGGGCCGTCGTGAGGACGTCTTTAAGAAATCGGTCCAGTCGCACAAGACGCATCACGACGTGCTCAGCAAGAAATTCGACGAGATGCTAAAGGTGGCGAAAGAGAATCCAGACGAGCCGCCGCCTAAGCGGGACATCGACTTCGACTAGGCCACGAATACGAGGCTTTTGATTCGTGTGCATCCGTGTTCATTTGTGGCTAAATTGTTTTACACCCACCACGGCGCGGTAGGCTGATCGCGAATCACGATCTGATTCAGGAACGCCGCGGCCTTGGTCAATCCTTCATCCGGTGACATCAACGTGTCCTCATGCTCGATGGACAACACGTAATCGTAGCCGAACATCCTTAACGTAGAGATAAATTCGGTCCACCACGAATACGCGTGGCCGTAGCCGCAGGCGCGGAAGATCCAGGCGCGATTGCGCTCATCGGTGTATTTCTTGGTGTCGAGGACGCCGGTCTTGGGAAGATTCGACTCGTAAATCTGCGTGTCTTTCGCATGTACGTGGAAAATCGAATCGCCCAGCACGCGGATGGCTTTGATCGGATCGATGCCCTGCCAGAACATGTGGCTCGGATCGTAATTGCAACCGATCGCCTTCCCAGCGATTTTGCGGAGCCGCAGCGCCGTTTCGGGGCTATACACGACGAAGCCCGGATGCATCTCGATCGCGACTTTCACGCCATGATCCTCGGCGAACTTGGCGTGCTTGATCCAGTAAGGCTCTACCTTTTTCTCCCACTGCCACGCCAGCAGGTCCAGATATTCCGGCGGCCACGGGCACGTCACCCAGTTGGGATACTTGGCCTTGTCGCTATCGCCGGGACAGCCCGAAAAATCGATCACCACCGGCACGCCCAGTTGTTCGGCGAGCCGCACCGTCTGTTTGCTGGTCTCGGCATACGCCTTGGCGACGTCGCGATCGGGATGCAGCGGATTCCCGTGCGAGCTGAGCGCGCTGATGGTGAATCCGTTGTCGGCGAATTTCTGTTTGAATTCCTTGAGCGCCGTTTTATCCTGAAGCATGGAGAGCTTGCAGTGCGGATCGCCGGGATAGTTTCCGGCGCCCAACTCCACGGTCGAAATGTTCAGCGACCGGAGTTTCTCAAAGACCTTTTCCAGGGAAAATTGCGATAGTAGTGGAGTAAAGACACCGATTCTCATGGGGCCCTTTCTCAGGAAGAATAGCAATGTTTAGCGATGCGGCGCTTGCCCGGAGGATCGAAGGCGGCGAAGCACTCAATTCGGCGGGTTCTGGAGAATCCATTCCCATCTGCGGAGGCTACGCGACTTTCGCGGGCGCCGGATCGCCGCTGACCCACGCCATCGGCATGGGCATGAACGGCCAGGTGACCGCAGCCGAATTCGATGTGATGGAACACTTCTTCCGGTCTCGCGGCGTGCCGGTGAATCTCGATTTCTGCCCGCACGCGGATTCTTCGCTGCTGGAATTGCTGGGAGCGCGCGGCTACCGGATCGTCGAATGCAACAACGTGCTGGCCGGTCCCATCGCAGGCAGCGACGACGCGAGAGTACGCATGGCCGGCCGCGCGGAGGAACCGGTCTGGACGCGTACCATGCTCGAAGGATTTTTCCCGGCGCGCGAGCATACCGCGACCGAACTGGATCTTGGCCGGCGCCTCTTTGATCTGGAGTGCGCCTCGGCGTGGTTCGGAATCGTGGGAGGCCAGCCTGCGTCCGCGGGAGTTCTGAATATGCGCGGAAAACTCGCGCTCCTGTTTGCCGACAGCACCCTTGAAGAGTACCGCGGACAGGGCTTGCATCTTGCTTTGATCCGCGCGCGACTGAAACATGCGGCCTCCATGGGGTGCGATCTCGCGACCGCCTCCACCGCTCCTGGAAGCATCTCTCAGCGCAACTACGAGCGCGCCGGATTCCGCGTGGTCTACACCAAGCTGAATATGCAGCGGGACTGGCAATGATCGCGCGGGTCGCCATCGAGCACCGGAACTCCTACGTGCTGATTGGTGAGAACGGGTTGGAAGTCCGCGCCACGCTTTCTGGAAAGCTGCGCTACGAGACTACCTCGCGCGAAGCTCTGCCCACCGTCGGCGATTGGGTTAAGGTTCACGACACGGTGATTGAAGAGATCCTGCCGCGGCGCACTCAGTTCGTGCGAAAAGCCGCCGGAGACAACCCGGATGCGCAGGTCATTGCCGCCAATATCGACACAGTCTTCGTGGTGACCGGCCTCGATCACGATTTCAACCCGCGCAGGCTGGAGCGTTACCACATAACCGTTCGATCGAGCGGAGCACAGTGCGTCATGGTGCTCAACAAAGCGGACTTGTGCGACGATCCTGAAAGCAAGGCTCGTGAAGTCCGCGCCGTCGCTCCCGGAGCCGACGTAGTCATCCTCAGCGCATTGCACGATGACGTCCATAGCGCGCTGCGCATCTACCTGATTGCCGGCGAGACGATCGCACTGGTTGGATCGTCGGGCGCGGGCAAATCGACGCTGATCAATCGGCTGCTGGCCCGTGATCTTCAGGAAACCGGCGCCGTTCGCGAATCGGACAGCCGCGGACGCCACACGACGTCGCACCGCCAATTGTTCACGATGCCGGGCGGCGCAATGCTGATCGACACACCGGGGCTGCGCGAACTGCAACTTTGGACCAGCGAAGACGACATCGAGGGCTCGTTTCCGGAGATTGAGGCGCTAGCGGCGGAGTGTCGTTTTCGCGACTGCTCGCATGGCGGCGAAGAGGGATGCGCGGTGCAGCAGGCCCTCGATCGGGGCGGCCTCGATCTCGATCGCTTTTCGAGTTATCGCAAAATGCGCCGCGAGGCGTGCTACCTGGACCTGCAATTGGACAAGCGCGCCCAGCTCGATCAGAAGGCGAAGTGGAAGAAAATCCATAAGGCCATGCGGAACGTCGACAAGCGCCGCTGATATGATGTGAGATTGCCGAAGCCCAAGTCAGCCGCCGAGCGCCAGGCGCGCGTCAAGAAGATCTTAGCGACGCTCGACAAAATGTACCCCCACGCAACCTGCGCTCTACATCATTCGAACGCCTGGGAACTGCTCGCGGCGACGATTCTTTCGGCACAGTGCACCGACAAGCGCGTCAATGAAGTCACGCCGGGCCTGTTCAAAAAATATCCGACCATTCGCGACATGGCTAATGCGAATCAGCCGGAGCTGGCGCAGGATATCCGCTCCACCGGATTCTTCAATAACAAGTCCAAGTCGTTGATCGGTGCGGCGCGCAAGATCCTCTCCGATTTCGGTGGCGAAGTTCCGCGTAATATCGACGATCTGCTCACGGTCCCCGGAGCGGCTCGCAAGACCGCCAACGTGGTGCTGGGAACAGCTTTCGGAATAGCTTCAGGCGTAGTCGTGGATACGCACGTTCAGCGCATTTCGCAACGGCTGGACCTCACGAAAAATAAAGATCCAAAAAAGATAGAGCAGGACCTGATGAAGATCATCCCGAAAGAGAAATGGATTCTCTTTTCGCATCAGATCATTCTGCATGGACGGGCCTTGTGCATCGCGAGAAATCCGCGTTGCGCGGAGTGCGCGCTCGATCCCGTCTGTTACGCCAAGGATAAAACATCGCTCTAGGGCTCTTGACGGGATCTTCTGGCTTATGTAGATTACCAACAATATGGCTCGGTTACGCTCCTTCCTATCTCGCCTGGCCGGAAGTTTTGCGACCAGCCGGCTGGATCGCGATCTCGATCAGGAACTGCGCGCGCACATCGAAATGGAAACGGCGGAGAATATCCGTCTCGGTATGACGCCGGAGCAAGCGCGCCGTACAGCGCTGGTTGCCTTTGGCGGACTGACGCAGACCGCGGAAAACTGCCGCGACCATCGAGCGTTGCCATTTGTTGAGACACTGGCGCGGGATTGGCGCTATGCGACGCGTGTCGCCGCGAAGTCGCCGGGTTTTACAGCGGTCGCGATACTTTCCTTGGCTCTGGGCATCGGCGCCAGCACGTCGATTTTCTGTGTCGTCGATGCCGTGCTGCTGCGTCCGCTTCCGTATCGCGATTCGGATCGCTTGGTGTTGGTTCGGGAGCAGTTGTCGCCCATCGCACCCCAACCGATGCCGGTGCCCGCACCGGACGCTCGCGAACTTATCAAGGGCGACCTTTTTGAACGGGCTGGCGCAATGCTCAACCGGCGATTCGATGTTTCGAACGGATCGACGCCCGAGCGAGTGAACGGCGCGCGAGTGTCGGCGGCGACCCTTCAACTGCTGGGGATCGCGCCGCTGCATGGGCGCGTTTTCCTGGAAGAAGAAGACCGGCCGGGCATACATGTCGTCGTTCTCGGCTACGATCTGTGGCAGCGGCTTACCGGCGGCGATGCGAGCATCGTCGGCAAGACCATTCAGGTCGATCGGCAGCCGTACCAGGTCGCGGGAATCATGCCGCGGCAGTTCGTGTTTCCACCACAAGGCCTGAAGTGGGAAAAACCCGCCGAGCTTTTCGTCCCGCTCGCTCTCACGCCCGATGAACTGCGCGTGCATGTGGATAACTCCAGCTTCGGCGTTCTTGGGCGGCTGAAGCCGGGAATCACGATCGAGCAAGCCGATGCCCGCATGGAGAGCGTCGCACGCGAAATTCAGGCCGCCTATCCGCTGGAGATCCAGCAGCAATTGCCCAAGAATATCCGGCTGCATGCCATGGTGTTGCCGCTGCGGGATCAGGTGGTGGGTGGGTCGCGCAAGCTGCTGCTGATTCTGATGGCGGCGGTGTGTTTTCTCCTGCTGATCGCATGTGCCAACGTGGCGAACATGCTTCTGAGCCGCGCCGGCGCACGCGGCCCGGAACTTGCACTGCGCCTCGCCTTGGGCGCCAGCCGGGGATCGCTGATCCGTCAGCTACTCACGGAGAATCTTTTGCTGAGCGTTGCTAGCGGCATCCTTGGGATTGCGTTCGCATGCGCCGCCATCGGAGCCACGATCTCCCTCTTACCGGCGGACCTGCCGCGCATGGCTGAAATCAGTCTCGATTGGCGAGTCCTGGCATTCTCCGTCGCTTTGTGTGTCGCCACTACGCTGCTATTTGGATTGGCGCCAGCCATCGCAACGACGCGCGTCAATCTGGACCGCAATCTACGCGAAGGTGGACGTGGAAGCGCGCGCTTAGGCCGCGTTTTTGCAGGCGGCTTGGTGATCGCCGAAATCGCGCTTACCGTCGTCTTGCAGGCAGGCGCGAGCCTATTGATTCGCAGTCTGATTCAAGCGCGCGATCACGATCCGGGCATGCGGCCCGCGCAAGTGCTCAGCGTGTCGATCGCTCTTCCGGGATCGGTCTATCGCAGTCCGGAATCGGTGAACACCTTTTATCGCGACGCGTTGCGCGAGTTCGCGGCCATGCCCGGTGTCATGATGGCGGGTGCCGCCAGCAGTCTGCCGTTCTCGGCGACTCAGCGCCATGTCTACACCGTGGAAAACCACTCCCATTCGCCGACGAATTTTAGTGAAGTGCTTGGCGATTATTTTCAAACGCTTGGGATTGCGCTGCGCCGCGGCCGGTGGTTCAACGACAACGATCGGCCCGATTCGGAGCGCGTCGTTCTGATCAACGAAACCGCGGCGCGCCAATTCTGGCCGGGCGAAGATCCCGTCGGGAAGCGTGTGAAATGGGGCGTGCTCCAGACGCCCTGGCCTTGGATGACTGTCGTGGGGGTGGTCGCGGACGTAAGCCAGGATGCCGCGGACAAAGCGATTCAGCCGCACATCTACGAGCCATTTATGCAGAGCGACAGTAACGCGATGAGCCTGGTGGTTCTCGCCCATGCTCCTGAGAATCTCGCGAACAGCGTGCGGGCCGCGCTGCGAAGAATGGACCCCGATCTTCCCATCAGCCGCCTGCAAACCTTGGAACAGGCCCAGCGCGATTCGATTACGCCGCGCCGCGCGACCACGTGGATCGTCAGCTCCTTTGCCGCGGCCGCGTTGCTCTTGGCCTCCATTGGCGTCTACGGTGCGATGATGTTTCTGGTCTCGCAACGCAGGAAGGAAATCGCGATTCGAATGGTACTGGGCGCGACGCGCGAATCCGTTCTCACCATGGTTCTGGGACGCGGAATGGCACTGATCAGCTCAGGACTTCTGATTGGCCTCGCGGCATCTTTCGCGCTGAGTCGCTTCATCGCCAGCCTGCTCTATAGCGTGCGTCCGACCGATGCTTGGGCATACTTGATCACTGTCGGCGTGCTTGGAATGGTGGCCCTATTGGCGCAACTTGGCCCGGTCAGGAGCGCTACGCGCGTCGAATCCGCCGACGCGCTGCGTCACGACTAGTCCTAGCGTGCGGCCGGCTCGCCGGTCAGGTGCAATCCCTTATGGATCGCGTAGAGAGCCAGTTCCAGACGGTCCGAAACGCCTAGCTTGTCGAAGATGTTGTGAAGATGGTTCTTCACCGTCTGCTCGCTAATGAACATCTTCTCAGCCATTTCCTTGTTCTTGTAGCCCTGCGCGACCAGCGCCACGATTTCGCGTTCACGCGCGGAAAGCGGGCTACGCTCGCGGCCTTTGCCGCCACCCGAAGAGTTGCCGCCTTCCGTGCCTGTCTGGAACTGGCGCATGACCGCTGCAGTGGTGTGTGAGTCCAGCCAGATTTCGCCGGAGTGGACCTTGCGGATGCTCTTCACGATCAGGTCCGGCGCCGTCTGTTTCAGAACGATGCCGCTGCAACCAAGCTTCATCGCCTGCACGAATTCGTTCTTATCGTCCGAAGCCGTGAGCACGATCACGCGCGTGCGCTTGTTGGTCTGCTGCAAGGCCTGGAGGGCGGAAAGGCCATCTAGATTGGGCATGCGAAGGTCCAGCAGCAGGACGTCTGGATCGAGTTCCTGCACGCGTTCCAGCACTTCACGGCCGTCCGAGGCCTCTCCCACCACTTCGAAGTCGTCCTCGAGCAGAAGCAATTTCTTAAGCCCGTCGCGGACAATAGGATGATCGTCGGCGATCACGATTCGCACCGTGGCCTTCTTTCTTTCCATTCCCTCCGCGTTGTCATTAATAGGGGCTGACATAGTGTCCATAGGCTCCAGTTTCGTCATTACGTCCCGATGATAAGGGGTTCTAGTACTTTGCACAATTCAGGCTCCCCCAACAAATCGGCCGTGTAGTTCACCTAATTCGCTGCTAAGGTAACCCTAGCCGTACTGGACTGTTAGTAAGTACTGGGGGGAAGGATCTGGTAACTGCGACAACGATTCGAGTTACAACAAGAAAGGGCCTACGCAGACCTTAGGACGCGCCTTCGACCCCTGGGAGCCAATCAACTTCTGGAAGAGCCAGCATAGCACACCCGACCAGGACACAAGGCACGTCCAAGATCGGCGACTCGCCGCCCCGCCAACATGTCGCGAGAGGATTTGGGGCTCCATCTAGTCCTAACGTTGGCGTTAGAATGGAGATGGCGTGCTGGACAAATCCGGGATTTTCGTACCGCACCAGAATCTGAGCGATCAGATCAATGGCAACATCATCCGCAGCGAAATCGAAGGCGGAGTTTACCTGCGCGATCTGCCCGAGGAGAGCACGCTCGAAGTCGCCACACAGAACCGCCGGTACACGCTGGTGGTACGCGGCGACGGGCAGGCGCTCATTTCCGGCCATCCCGAGTTTTGTCCTGAACCGGTCGAAGTGCGCATCCACGGATCGAACTGGGGCGGCTCGATGCTGAAAGCCGCGTATTTGGGGCGCGGGATGCATCTAGAGTACCGGCACCCGAAGTATCGCGGTCCCATCGTGACGTCGCCCATCGTGGATATCCGGCTGATGGCAGCGTAGTCACACCTGTCTGGCGCGTACTCCCAAAATTTCATCCAGCGCCTGCTTTCGAACATCATCCGCGTTGACGCTGGACGTCACGGTGACGTTCAGATCGCGCAATAACCCGTCGCGGACTGAGTAAATCCAGCCGTGCACCGCCAGTTCACGCCCGGCGGACCAAGCCTCCTGGACGACCGGCGACTTCCATACGGCTGCGGTCTGCTCGACGACATTCAGCTCCGAAAGCGTTTTCCACTGGGCCTGATGATCGCCATCGAGATATGCCGCGTACTTCTGATGAATCGCACGGACGGGCGCCAGCCATTCGCCGACTTTTCCGCGATACTCACCGTCCAGAACCGCGCGAATTCCGCCGCAGCCGTAGTGGCCGACCACCATGACGTGCTTCACGCGGAGCACGTCCACCGCATAGTGCAGACAGGCGCCGCAGTTCGGATCGAAGGGATTGACCACGTTCGCCACGTTGCGATGCACAAAAATTTCGCCGGGCATCAAGCCGACGATTTCGTTGGCAGGCACGCGGCTATCGGCGCAGCCGATCCAGAAATACTGGGGAGCCTGCTGCTCCGCCAGCCGCTCGAAGAATCCAGGCGTGTGCGATTCGGTCCGCTGCGCCCATTCTTGATTGTTGCGAAAGAGGTCGCCTAGTAAACGCATTAGTTATCCTGGATGAACCCGGTCGCTATCGCTCGCGGTTCTGTCTGCAGCACCGAACCGCGACCGCAGGAAGCGGGTCCCGCAAGCTACCGCTTCGACCCCGCCAGCGCTGTCGCAACTTCCCAATTGAATTGTACGAACTTATACAGCGCGTCTTCGAGCAGCCGCTCCTGATCGCTATGCGCGCCGAAACCCTTGGGGCCGTCTTCTTCATCCACCATTGGACCGATCCCATAACACTGCACGCCTTTGCTGCGCAGGAACGACATATCGGTGGCTCCAGTGCTCATCTGCGGCATGGTGATGGTGTTGTAAACCTTGCGATTGGCCGCCTCTATGATCCTGAACGCCTCGTTGTCGATGCGCGACGGCGGAGCGATAGGACGGCGATTTCCGTCGTTGGTCACGATCTCCACCGCCGGATCGTTAATCACCTGGCGCATCAGCTCGTAAAACTTGGGCATATCCTCGTCCGGCAGCGCGCGAATATCCAGCGTCGCGCGAGCTTCGGACGGAATGACGTTGGATTGATACCCTCCGTTGATGATATTCGGCGAAATAGACGTATGCAGCATCGAATAGTGACCGGGTTCATGCTCGGCCAGATACTCGCGCGCGGCCGCGGACTTCGCGGGATCGAACAGCGCCTTGTAGCGTGCTGACTCTTCCGGAGTACTCACTGTGGCGAGCTTTTCGAAATAGTAGCGCGTCGTGTCGTTGAGCCGCATTGGTGGATCCCACATCGCGATCTTTTCGATCGCGCGCGAAAGGTGGAGAATCGGATTGCTGCGCAGCGGACGCGATCCGTGCCCCGCAACTCCACGCGCAACTAGCTGGGTGCCGCGCGGTAGTTTCTCCACGGTTTGGATCAGTGCATACCGAACCTCGCCATTACGTCGCGAAACCTGACCTCCTTCGGCCAGGGCAATCTCGGCTTCGATGTCACTCCAGTTTTGTTCGACCAGATGTCCGATGCCCATGTTCGCCGCGGCTTCCTCACCCGCTTCAGCGACGAAGATCACATCGCGATCGAGCGGAACTTTCAGCCTCTTCAGCAGGAGCATGGTCATCATGCCCGAGGTCATATTGTCTTTGTCGTCGAGCGTGCCGCGGCCGTAAATAAAGCCGCCGGCGCGGGCAGCGCTGAACGGGCCGAACTTGCCCCACTTGGCTGGATCGACTTTCACCGTGTCGGTGTGGCCCATGATCAGCAGCGGCTTTTTCGAACCGTTCCCTTTGATCCGCGCCACCAGGTTCGATCGCGCCGGATCCTTGGCCGACGTGATCACGGAGATTCCTTCCGCTTCGAGCACCTTCTTCACGTACTCGACCACTTTGGTTTCATTGCCCGGCGGATCGGCGGTGTCCATCTGGACAACAGTCGTGTAGTGGCGCAGCGTTTCGGCATTTACCTTGGGCCAATCGGGAGTTTGCGCGGCGGCACACAACGCGACAAGAAACAGCGGAATCGATCGGAGCATCAAATCTAGTCTATGCCAGCCGTGGGATCACCGCACGCAGCAGTTTGATTAGCGTCTCGCGGACGCGCTCGCCCACTTCGAGGACTTCGCTGTGGACCAGCTTCTGCTTCAGGATTCCCGCGGCCATGTTGGTCACGCATGAAATCGCCAGGACCTTCATGCCCATGTGATTCGCGACGATCGTTTCCGGCACCGTCGACATGCCCACCAGATCGGCGCCGATGGTCCGGAGGTAGCGAATCTCCGCCGGAGTTTCGTAGCTGGGACCAGTCATGGCCGCGTAGACACCCTCGTTCAGTGTTAGCCCGAGTTTCGCGCCCGCGGCTTTTGCGATGTCGCGATACTCCGCAGCGTACGCTTCGCTCATGTCGGGAAATCGCGGGCCAAGCGAATCGTCATTCGGTCCGGTCAACGGATTCGCTCCAAGGAGATTGATGTGATCGGAGATGAGTACCAGATCCCCAGGCTTATAGCTGGTATTCACGCCTCCAGCAGCGTTCGTGAGGACCACGCTGCGCACGCCGCGTTTATGGAGTTCACGAATGCCGAAGGTCACCTGCGCGGGCGTGTAGCCTTCATACAAATGCGCGCGCCCGGCGAGCACAATGACAGGCGTATCTCCGATGCGGCCGTCGACCAGTTTGCCCGCGTGTCCTACCGCCGTGGATTGCGGCCATCCAGGAATTCTCGAATACGGCATCTCGTGGCGGTCGTCGAGCGTATCGGCAAACGCGCCGAGTCCACTTCCAAGAACGACTCCGACTGGTGCTCTATCTGTCATCAGGATTCACTGAGCTCACAACAGCATCCCCGCGATGCACGCCGACATGAAATTCGCCATAGTCCCGGCGGCTACCGCCTTCATTCCTAGACGCGCCAAGTCCGATTTGCGCGTCGGCGCCAGCGCCCCGATTCCCCCTACTTGAATCGCCACCGAACTCAGGTTCGCGAATCCGCACAGCGCATAGGTAGTGATCACAAAAGATCGCGGATCGAGCGTTTTGGCGATTTTCCCCAGATCGACGAATGCCACGAATTCGTTCAAGATTAGCCGCTCCCCCAGCAGATTCCCGACCGTGCGGCAATCATCGTACTTTACGCCCAACATCCATGCGATCGGCGAGAAGATGCGCCCCAGGATCGCCTGCATCGAGTCCGGAATCCAAGCCAGCTGATCGTGACCCGCTTTCAAAATTCCGTTCACCAGCGCGATCAGGCCGATGAACGCGATAAGCATCGCGCCAATGTTCAACGCGAGTTGTAATCCGTCCGACGCCCCGCGTGACGCGGCGTCGATAATGTTGACACCCGGTTTTTCGACTTCGACATGCACGCCGCCCGCGGTGGCCGGTTGGTCGACCTCCGGCATCAGCATCTTGGCAAGCATGAGCGTCGCCGGCGCCGTCATGATTACAGCGGTCAACAGGTGGCGAATTTCGACCCCCGCGATGATTACGTACGCCGCCATCACAGCACCGGATACATGCGCCATGCCGCTCACCATCACGGTGAATAGCTCGCTCTCCGTCAACCCCGCCAGGAACGGGCGAATTGTCAGCGGGGCTTCGGTTTGGCCCATGAAGATGCTGGCGGCGACGTTGAGCGACTCGGCTCCGCTGGTTCCCATGACACGTTGCATCACCACGGCCATCGCTTTGACGACAACTTGCATCACGCCCAGGTAATACAGAATCGCGAACAGCGACGCGATGAAGATGACAATTGGCAAAACTTGAAAAGCGAAGACCACGCCGAACTGATCGTTCTTCACCCCGAGCTTGTCGCCGAACACGAAGGAGCTTCCCGCCGCCGCGTACTCCAGCAGATGATTCACACCGTTGCTGGCAGCCACGAATCCACGCGCCACCGGCGTCTTCAAAACCAGAAAAGCGAAGCCGAACTGGAGTCCGAGTCCCCAGAAAATCACGCGAGGTTTGATCTGGCTGCGATGCTTCGAAAACAGAAAAGCGACGGCCACGATCGCGACCAGGCCGATGAGACCCGTAAACCTATCCATGAGGGGAGAATTTTACCAGAATATGCGATCATGTCGTGATGCTGAACCTTCGATTTGCCATGTCCGCTCTTATTTTCGCCGCCACTAGCTTCGCGCAAGCCCCCAAACCGGAGTTTGGAATGGCGTGGATGCCCGAATTCAACGCCACAACGCGCGAGCTCGTTTCGTTAGCTGAGGCGACGCCCCCTGAAAAATTCGCGTGGCGGCCGGCTCCCGGCGTACGCTCGATCAGCGAAGTTTATGTGCACATCGCCGTGGCCCACATGTTTTTCCTCACGCAATCCGGCGTGAAGGCGGACATGTCCAAGGTGACCCGTGACGCAGAGAAGAAGATCATGGCGAAGGCCGACGTAATCGCATTCCTGAAGGAATCGATCGCCGCGGTGGAAGAAAACTATCCTAAAATGGACCTGAAAAAGAAGGTGAAGTTCATCGACGCGGAAACGACCGTCGAGGGCATCATGATTCATCTGATCTCGCACACCAACGAACACCTGGGTCAGTCGATTGCATATGCGCGGATGAACGGAATCGTCCCGCCCTGGTCGAACTAGCTGGGCCGCTGCGCTGAAACCGGAGTACAATTTCCACATGGACAGACGCCACTTTATCGGATTGTCTTCTTGGGCGGCAATGGCTGGAATCCTCCGTGCCGCTCCCTCTGCCGGCGACGCAACCAATGAAGCCTACTGGTCGCTGGTCAAACGCCAGTTTCCGCTCGAGGACGGATTGCTGTATTTCAATGCCGCCAACGTGTGCCCGGCGTCGCGAGCCGTGCTCGACAGGCACGCCCAGTTCGAGCGCGACTTCCAGTCCGATCCGGCGTTTCAGAATCGCGAAAAATACGGCCCCATTCGAACCTCGGCACGAGCGAAAGTCGCCAAGCTCCTGAACGTCGCGCCCGGTGAAATCGCGTTCACGCGCAACACCAGCGAAAGTAACAACACGATTGTCCAGGGGATCGATCTAAAGGCCGGCGATGAGATCCTGGTAGCCGATCACAATCATCCGTCCAATCTTGTCGCATGGCAGATCCGCGCCAAGCGGCAGGGCTTCGTCGTCAAGCCGCTGCCGACGCCCTCCCCTGCCCCGAACCGCGATGCCCTCGTCGCGACGTTCGAGGAAGCCATCACGCCGAAAACGCGTGTGATCGGGATCACGCACGTCACCAACGTCCATGGGTTGCGATTTCCGGCGAAAGAGATCGCCGAATTGGGCCGGAGACGCGGCATTTGGGTGCATCTGGACGGGGCGCAGTCTTTCGGCGCGCTCGACATCGATTTGAAAGACATCGGCTGCGATTCGTATTCCGCGAGCACCCATAAGTGGCTGATGGGACCGCTGGAGGCCGGCGTCCTCTATGTGAGAACCGAACGCCTGGGAGAGGTCTGGCCGTCGATCGTGACCGCCGGCTGGTCCGACAAGCTGAACGACGCGCGCAAGCTCGAGGTGTACGGTCAGCAGGACGACCCGCGCATCGCCGGGCTGGACGCGGCCCTCGATTTCACCAACCTGATCGGCATCAAGAATATTGAAGCGCGCGTGCGCTGGCTGGCGACGTATTTCAAAGAGCAGGCCCGGCAGATCCCCGGAGTCGAGCTGCGCACCAACATGGAACCCGAGCTTTCGCACGGCGTCGTAAAAATCTCCACCGGCGAACCGAACGTAAAAAAGCATTACGACACCATGTGGGAGCGCAATCGACTGGCGATCGCCAGCACCCAACATGGAGACCAGCACGGGTTGCGTTTTTCACCGCACATTTACAACACCAAGGACGATGTCGACGCTGCCATCAAGGCGCTGAAAGCCGCGGTGGCCTGAGTGGACCGGCTGTACCTGTCGTGTTGGGTTCGCGGCTATACCGACGCCAATATGCTCCGGCATTTCGAAAGGATGCTGGGCCTGTTTCCGTTTTCCAAGCTCGCGGCCCGAGGCCCAGTGCTGCGTATCTATGCGCTTGAGTATGTGGAACCTCCGCAGCTCGAGCGCGAATTCCTGCCGGGGACCGAGCCGCGGGAAATCATCGAATCCGCCCGCGAATTTGCTCACGACGATTGCGCCTATGAAGTGGACGCGGCGTGGGACTTGTGGCAGTTCGATGGTGAGTGGCGGCTGGCTCCTTCCGCAGTGACGCTGGTGTGCTTCGCGCCGGCCTTTGAAAACGAAACCGGCGATCAGCTCCGCATCGACTTCGGTAACGACGCCCGTTTTCTGCCGAATCCGCACATCGAAGGCGGACCGCGTATGGCTCAGTCGAACTTGAAGAGCCTGGTGACGTTGGTCCACCAAGTCGAATCCGCCCTCGGTGTGGAGCGCCGGCAGCTATGGTCGGAAAGCGGCGTCAGTCCCGTAGACCTGATCGCACAGGAGCTATGATTTGCGTGCTTTGCGCGAACGTTGCGCCTTGGCGTGAAACCGTTCTAAACCACCGGCTCCATCCCAAATCTCCGCAACAACAAAAACTCGGAAAGGTTATCCGTAGTCAGCAAACCGAGCAGTTTCTCGTCATCCATCACCAGCGCGCAGCGGCCGGCATGCGCCATCGAAGGAAGAACCATGGAGAGATCGTCGCCTGGCTCGAGCAAAAGAAAATCGCGGTCCATGACTCCCGCCACGTACGCATCGGGGCCTTCCGCCGCAAGCGACTTCAGCAACAGATTGCGCCCTAGCAGTCCGACCACCTGTTCGCCGTGCATCACCGGAAAATCCTCCTGCGAAGTGGACAGCAGCAGGTTGGCGGCATCGCGAATCGTGTTTCCATGATCCAGCGTGTGGAACTGGGTGATCATGGCGGCGCGCACCGGGATTCCGTGGGTCAGGGTTCGGCCCATAGCGGCTGCGCTTTCTTGTGCCGCGCCCAGATAAACGAAAAATGCGAAGAACACCAGCACCGGTTGCGGCGCCAGCAATCCATACAGGGCCATGCTGATCGCCAGCATCCGTCCCATCCATGCGGCGGTCCGGGTAGCCTGATCCTCGGGACGGATCAGCGACAGCAGCGCGCGCAAGATGCGGCCGCCGTCCATGGGAAAGGCGGGCAGCAGGTTAAACGCCGCCAGCACCAGGTTTCCATACGCCAGCCGCGCCAGCGCGTTCGCGTCCGTAGGCTGGATCAGGTCCGCCATTTTGATCGGCACCGACAGGTGCATGTAGAACATGTACAGGAAAATCCCGGCGGAGAGGAGGATGTTGACCAGCGGACCGGCGACGGCGATCGACAGCTCTTCGGAAGGCCGCAGCACTCGTTCCATGCGCGAAAGTCCGCCGATGGGGAACATGATGATCTCCGTGGTCCGCACGCCGAAGCGGCGCCCCACAAAGGCGTGTCCCATTTCATGCAGCAGAACGCTGGCGAATAGTCCCACCAGGAACAGCGCGTAGCTGCTGCTGGTGTGCCCGCTGCCCAGATCGGTCACCACCAGGAAGATCACCAGGAGAACGAAGGTGAAGTGCAGCCGGACCGGGACACCGAACAGATTGAACCCTCGCATGGTGCCGGCCGTGCCGCTGTGATTCGATACTCGTGCAATCTCCACAAGTCAACCTTAACCAACTTTCGGGAAAGTTGTACTAAGTGAAAACCCTGAGTCGGCATGCGATGAATCGCTGAATCTGGGAGATTATTCGAGGGGCCAGCGGCGTGTGGAGGCGCCCTGAGACTTCCGGCTGGGCAGTGGACCAGGCCCATCGGAAGCTCCTTTGCGCATCGGCGAGTTGGAAAAATCCAGCTCCGCTGTTTCGAACTGCACCGGCCGGTCCAGCACCATTTCGAGCGTAGTTCCCTTCGCAAGAACAGCCTCCGGGCCCCGGGTCAGCAGCACGCCCATCAATCCCGCAGCGGCTCCGGCCGCCGCGCCGATCCCCGCTCCCATTCCCGCCGCTCCGCTGATACCGCCGGCCAATGCGCCGACGCTGGCTCCGGCCGCGGCTGTTTCGGCGACGGTCCGCGCGTCGCCGGCCTTATTGCCCTCGCTCCTGATAGTGCCTTCCTTGCGATCCAGTTCCTCGCTGGCGCGACCGTCGATTCCGCTGACGCGTGCGCGGAAGTCGCGCGTAGTGCCGTTCGGCAGCGTCAGTGAATCGAAGCGCAAGTGAAACTCGCCACGCCCCTTGACCTTGCCGGGACGCTGAATTTCCGTGATCGTTCCCGCGACATAACTACCCGGCGGGATCACGATCTTTCCGTCCACCAGGATGGGAAACACGGTTTCCAGATACACGCGATCGCCCGGAATTGAGTTTTTCGTACTGACGCTATTGATCAGGCTCAACGGAATGTGCGTGCCGGTTTCGACCACGAACGGTTTCAGGTCGGGAGCTTTGCCCTCAGGCTTGTCGTCCTGAGCAGAAAGCCCCAGCGCGAGGCAAACCATCGGGCACATCACGCGTAAACACATGGCGGACACTCCCTAGCATCAGTGTAACCCACACTTTCCTATACGCGGACGCGACGCGCTCGGTTTCCTTCGCTTCTCATTACGCGATCATAGGAGAGTCTTGAAGCTGATCCCCAACATTTTGAGCGCGGCCCGGCTGGCGCTCGCACCGTATCTGTTCGTAGTCATTTGGCGGCGTGAATACACCCTGGCGCTGGGATTGTGCCTGATCGCGGGAATCACGGATGGGCTCGACGGCCTGATCGCACGGCGGTTTCAGGCCGCGTCTCGCCTGGGCGCGTATCTGGATCCCATCGCCGATAAAGTCCTGCTTAGCGGAGCGTTCCTCACGCTCGCACTCGACGGCGCGATCGATAAATGGGTGGCAGTGCTGGTGCTGGGGCGGGACGTGTTGATCCTATTCCTTGCCGGCGGGGCATTTGTCTTAACCACTGTCCGCAAGTTTCCGCCGTCCATCTGGGGCAAGGGGAGCACGTCCGCTCAGATCGTGTTTGTATTGGTGCTGCTGGCGCATCTATCGGGATTCGCGTCCGCGTCATGGGTCGAAACGCTGAAGTGGCTGGTCGTGGCGTTTACTGCCGGGAGTGGAGCCCACTACAGCTGGATCGCTTTTTCGACCGCGCGCCAGACGCGCGCTCCCGCGAACCATGATTCTATGCCGTGACCCTTGCGGTGCCAGGACTTGCGGCCTTTGCGTTTCACTTTGCGTCTTTGCGTGAAACGGCCGTTATGATGAAGATGTGACTCCTGAGTCGTTTCCTGCGCCGGTCTACGCGGACACGGTGCTTACCCAGAACTTCGAAGACGCAAAAAGATATTTTCTCGATTCCCTGCTCGACATCCATTACGCGCACTCGCGCATGCTAGCCGATCAAGGGATTATCACGCGCGAGGACGAACGTACATTGGTCGCCGCGCTCGACGGGCTCGACCGTAAACAGATCGCGCGAGCCGTGTACGACGGAACGTACGAAGACCTGTTTTTCTATATCGAATCGCTGCTCGAAAAATCCGCGGGCGCGGCTACCGCCGGCAAAATGCACACCGCGCGCAGCCGCAACGATATCGCGATCACGCTGTACAGGATGACGGCGCGCCGTGAGCTGTTGAAGATGGCGCATGCGATCGCAGATCTGCGCTGTGTCCTGCTGGACCTCGCTTCGCGGAATCTCGAGACCGTCATGCCCGCGCATACCCACACGCAGCCCGCGCAGCCGACCACCTTGGCGCATTATTTACTAGGCGCCTCCGAGTTTCTGGGACGCGATTCGTCGCGCATCCAGGGCGCCTTCGCGCACGTGAATTTGAGTCCGCTGGGCGCGGCTGCGCTCACCACCACCGGCTTTCCGATTAGCCGGGAGCAGACCGCAAAGGCGCTGGGGTTCGAGGGTCTGGCTGAGAATTCCTACGCTGCGATTGCGGCTATCGACTATTTGACCGAATCTGCGTCCACCGTTGCCATAGCCATGGTGAACCTGGGCAAACTGATCCAGGATCTGCTGCTGTGGTCGACGCGCGAGTTCGCATTTCTGCGGCTATCGGACGCGTTCGTTCAATCCTCCAGCATCATGCCGCAAAAGCGTAATCCAGTCGCGCTGGAGCACGCACGGATTCTGGCTAGTCGCGCGCTCGGCGAGGCGCAAGCCGTGCTGACCTGCGCGCACAACACGCCGTTCGGTGACATTAACGACAGCGAAGACGATTTGCAGCCACTGGTGTTTACCATGTTCGCCGATGCGCTGCGGGCGCTGAAGCTGCTGGCCGGTACCCTCCGCACCGTGACCGTGGATCGCGAGGCACTAGCGCGCCGAGCAGGAAAAGACTTTCTGACGGTGACGGAACTGGCCGATACACTGGTTCGTCGCGAGGGCATGACGTTCCATGACGCGCACGCGCTGGTGGCGCAGACCGTACGCGAATGCGGTCCACACGACGACGTTGCGACTATCGCGGCCACCCTGATGACGCTGCGGCCGTCGTTGAAATTGACCAAAGCCGAGGTAGAACAGGCGCTCGACCCCATGCATTTCGTGCAAATCCGCGGAATCGTCGGCGGGCCGGCGCCGGAACAAACTCGAGATGCGATCGCGCGGGCACAATCGGAGCAGCGGAAATTCGAGGCGTGGATCGAAGCGAAGACCGGCTTGCTCGATCTAGCGCACGCGGAGCTTCACCACAGCGCCAGATCGTAGTGGGCGCGAATCTTTTCGTCCTGCGTGATCAACGTTGCGCGTCGGGATCGAGCGTGCGCGACGATGATGCGATCAGCAGGTTCGCGAGTCCACTTTTCAGCCAGTGCTTGGTCGATAACCAGTGCAAACGGATAGTCGCACACGCGGACGCCCATGTAATTTCGTAGATCGCGAACGAAATCGTGGGCGGGACTCTTGACCCTTCCGATCTCATGAAGCATTTCGAGCTCAAGAACAACGATGGGCGAGATCAAGAGTACGTCATCGGCCTCAATCGCTTGCCGCGCGCGTTTCGGGAACGCGTCTTTGTCACCCCGGCGTAGCCACACTGCGGAATGCGTGTCGAGGTAAGTCATCGGGCTTTGACGCGGGATGCTCGCTTCCGCCGCTTTCGTATAGCCAACTCGCGTTCGAGCGCGTCGAGATTCTGCGGCTCCGTCCATTCCCACGGCACTTTTAGGTCGTTCGGATCGCCGACGATCAAATCCGGCCAGGGCGGCATGCGGTCGAACTTGCTGATCTTCTTCTCCGGTACGATTCTCAGGATCTTGCCCTTGCGTTCGATCTCGACCGGCGTCCCCTTCTCCAGAACCTGGTCGAGAATCGCGTAAACGTTCTGCCGAAGCTTGGTGGCGGTGACTCTCATGGCTCCAGACTAACACACGTACGTATCAATGACCGGACACGTACGTGTAACTCTGCGCGAACTTTCCGGTAATGGCCCACGTATGACTATCATGCGAACGATTTCCCTGCTCCTCGCCGGCTGTTCCCTCCTTCTGGCCTCGGATTCCAAGGAATTCAAGAAAACCGTGCCGATGGACGCCACTGGACGGTTCACGCTGGATACCTATAAGGGCTCCATCCACATCACGGCTTGGGATCAGCCGCAAGTCGATATTCAGGCCCGGATCGTCGAAGACCCCGGCTGGCACTCGATGCCCGTGGAAGAGGTCGATATTCGCGTGGACGCGTCGTCATCCAGCGTGCGGGTAAAGTCCGACTATCGCCGCCACTGGTCCTGGTTCGAAGACGGCACTATGCCGAACGTCTACTACACCATCCGCGTCCCGCGCGGCGCCAGCCTGACCATCGAGGATTACAAATCGGAGGCGGATATCGCCGGCGTGCAGGGAGACGTCGAGTTCCACACCTACAAAGGGACGGCGCGGCTCAGCGGTCTGGAGCGCGGCTTGAATCTGAAGACCTATAAGGGCGACATTCGCGCTACGTTCGCGAAATTCAGCAGCCACACCCACATAGACACATACAAAGGCACCATCGATCTGTCCATCCCCCGGTCGAGCGCGTTCGAGATCAATGCCAAGTTCGAAAGGCGGGTGGATTTCGATTGCGATTTTCCGCGCAGCATCCGGACCAGCCGGCGGGAATCGGAATTTCGCAGTACCGTGAACGGCGGCGGACCGGAACTGCGGCTGACTTCCTATCGCGGAAGCATTCGAGTCCGGGCCGTTTAGAAATCACGAGCTAAATTCCGCCGTTCCCTTTACTTACAGGCAACTAAGATGGTACTCTCAGTTCTTAATGCGAACTGTCGATTTGATCCATCGAAAGAGGGACGGCGAAGAGCTGTCCGCGGAAGAAATCGCTTTTCTCGTTGACGGCTATACGAGTGGAGCCATTCCCGAGTACCAGATGTCCGCGTTCCTGATGGCCGTGTTTTTCTCCGGCATGACGGATCGCGAGGTCAGCGTCCTGACGGAACGGATGGTTCAATCAGGCGAAATCGTGGACCTGTCCTCCATTCCGGGCGTCAAAGTAGACAAGCATTCCACCGGAGGCGTGGGAGATAAAACCAGCCTGATCGCGGCTCCGCTTGCGGCTGCGGCCGGAGTCGTGGTTCCCATGATTTCGGGACGCGCGCTGGGACACACAGGTGGGACGCTCGATAAGCTCGAATCCATTCCCGGGTTTCGCACCAACCTGACCGTCGAGGAGTTCAAGGAGCAGCTCACCAAACACAAGCTGGCGTTCATGGGGCAGTCCCCGGAAGTCGCGCCGGCGGACGGCAAACTGTATGCCTTGCGCGATGCGTCGGCGACGGTGGAATCGATTCCGCTGATTGCTTCTTCGATCATGTCGAAAAAGCTCGCCGAGGGCGTGGACGCGCTGGTGCTCGACGTGAAAGTCGGCGCGGGCGCTTTCATGAAACGGCAGGTGGACTCGCGCAGGCTCGCGCAGATGATGGTCGGAATCGGCAGGCGCGTTGACAAACGCGTCCAGGCGCTGATCACCGATATGAATCAGCCCCTGGGTTTCGCCATCGGCAACGCGCTCGAAGTGATGGAAGTTTCGCAGACGCTGCAAAACGTCGGACCGACGGATCTGACGCGGCTTTCGTTAGAGCTGGCCGCGCGCATGATTTTCCTAGGTAAGATTACCACCACGCTCGAGGAAGCGCGCGAACTCGCGCAAAAGAAACTGCTGGATGGATCGGGCTACCGGAAGCTCAAGGAAGTGATCGCCGCGCAAGGCGGCAATCCATTAGTGCTGGACCGGTTCGAGCTGCTCCCCAATGCCACCGGTGCACGCGAAATCGCTTCTCCACGGGCCGGATACGTCAGCGCGATCGATGCCGAGTACATCGGCCAGGCGTCCGCTATGATCGGCGCCGGGCGCGACACAAAGGACGACGCCATCGATCCGGCGGTGGGCGTCATTCTGGAAGTGAAGATCGGCCAAAAGGTGGATGCCGGCGGGGTGCTGTGCCGCTTGTACTACACCGGCGAAGAACACGTTGAGGAGGCCGCCCAACTGGTGGAGGACGCCTTCCGCATTTCCGCCGCCGCTCCCGAAGAGCGCGAGCTGATTCTCGAAGTGGTCGGCTAGTTTTCCGCCCCGTTCCCCTAGGGCGTGATCGGTCGGCCTTTCCGACGTCCCAACCGTGTTCGTAACGTCCAAGGTGCTCGGGTAAAATGGCGGCGCGTTGCCCATCCGCCTGTATGACGCCCGTTTGACCTATTCCAAACGCCGAATGGTTTGCTCTCGCCCTGCAATTGCCACCCCGCGGGGCAGCTTCATCGGTTAAGGCAGCCTCGTGGCGTAACTGCGGTTCTGATGGTGCTCGTAACCGCCAGAAATCGAGTGGCGGGAAGGTTCAGCGCCTGGCAGACTTGCTCGCTGGTTTCCTGGTCCACGTAATACCTGCGCAAGGCCTCTCTATCCACGGCAGCGATCTTAGCGAGCAAGTCTCGGATCGCACCGATATCATTCATGTTCACACGCGATTCGTCGTCAAGGACCAAAGAAGGGCCGGCCATCATTTGAGAACTAATGTATTGGCGCAAAACGGTAAGCACGTGGGAAGCGAGACAGTTGGGGTTATCGATGGGGGTTTCTCTGATGCTCTGGATGACCTGGGAGAGCACCTCCCGCTGTCGACTCTGCAGCTTGTGTTGACCTAAACCCCGACGCAGAAAGGAGCGGATCCCATCTTGAAAGATATTCCCCAACCTCCAAACCGCTTCTTCATCCCCAGATCGAATCCCTGCGACCAGATCCGCCCAGTCAAAAGGCTGGCTGTTGACGCCCGCAGGTACGTCGATGCTCATCAGCCGGTAGACTCCGGGTTCAAGGACACCGAGGCCGCGCCCTGCCTTCTGCGACCAAGCGAGGGAGTGGACATCAAAATCAGCGTAACGTCGAGAGACACGGTGCGCTATAGAGTAAAGCTGGATTGTTCCGTACGACTTGCCGGTTGTGCCGTGTAGTGATTTGTACTACACTACCTGCGCGAGCGGCTCCTGAGGATCTTGCGCTGCCTGTTTGGACGGCAAAGTGAGCGACGCTAAACCCGACCTTTCGCGTCTGGCTGAGCTGGCAGCCGGGCTGGGTCTGCACCAGCACCTCTGCCTTATCTATGACACCCCAGAAGAGCAGTTTGCGGCGGCTGTGCCGTATCTGAGAGCCGGTCTTGACCGAAATGAAAGATGTCTTTACATCGCGGACGAAAACAGCGGCAGCGCCGTTCTGGATGCTCTTCGCAATGCTGGGACGGACGTCGACCGCTCCGTTCGAGACGGCGCCCTGATCCTGGCCGGCAAACAAGAGACCGTTCTTAGGCCCGGACGCTTTGATCCAGATTGGTGGATCGGTTTCGTGTCCCAAGCAGTACATGAGGCACGCGACAACAAGTTTTCTGGACTGAGAACACTCCTGGGAGAGATGACCTGGGCGCTGGGGCAGGAAACAACACCCGAGAGTCTGATCGAGTACGAAGCGAAGCTCAACCGCTTTGTCAGCGATCACGAGATCAGAATCTTGTGCCAATACCACCGCCAGCGCTTTTCGCCGGAGCTCATGCTGGGTGTCATTCGTACTCACCCGATTGTTGTTTACGGCGACATGATCTCCAGGAATCCCTACTACGTGCCTCCCGACGAGTTTCTTCAGCCCAATCAAGCTTCGCGGGAGGTCGAGCGACTCTTGAACAACATTCTGAAATGGGAGCAATCGCACGCTCAGTTGCGCGCGCTCGCTGCGCGGCTCCAAACGGTGCGGGAAGAGGAAAGAACCAGAGCCGCCCGTGAAATTCACGATGAGCTGGGGCAGGTTTTGACGGCCATCAAGCTGGAGTTCACGGCGTTGCTTGGAAATCTGCCCGCGGATGAAGGGCCGATAGGCCAGCGAAGTCAATCTATCTTGCGACTCTTGAACCAGGCGTTTCAATCTGTCCGCAGGATCGGAACAGAACTTCGACCCGCAATTCTGGATGACTTGGGTCTTGCAGCCGCTGTGGAGTGGGTTGCCGAAGAGTTTCAGGCCCGCACGGGAACCCAGGTCGACGTCAGCCTCCCGGGCGTCGACCTGGCCCTGGATCGGGAGCGTGCCACGGCGCTCTTTCGTATCCTTCAGGAGACACTAACCAATGTCGCAAGGCACGCCAACGCAACTCACGTGAGCGTCCGGCTCGCTGAAGAGGATGACAATCTGACACTGGAAGTTCGCGATAATGGCAAAGGCATCGGCGAAGGGCAGATCTCGGCCGGAGGTTCGTTGGGGATTTTGGGAATGCGGGAGAGAGTTTTATTGCTCGGAGGCACGCTCACGATCAATGGTAGTCTGGGAAATGGAACAACTGTTCGAGTTGTAATTCCGGACTCCAGGCAGGTCGCGGAGTGAGGAAGTGTGATTAGGGTCCTGATTGCGGATGATCATGCCATCCTGCGCGGTGGATTAAAAGAGATCTTAGCTCGGGAACTTCATGGCGCCGTTTGTGGGGAAGCCAACGACGCACAGCAGGTGTTTGTCCAAGTCCAGAACCACCCCTGGGACTTAGTGATCCTGGACGTAACCATGCCGGGTCGCAGTGGTCTCGACGTGCTTAGGGACCTCAAGGCTGCGCGGCCCAAACTTCCCGTGTTGATTTTGAGTATGCATCCGGAAGACCAGTATGGGAAGCGAATGCTCCGGGCCGGCGCCTCTGGTTATCTGGAGAAAGAAAATGCGCCCGAGGACTTGATCCGCGCCATCCGAAAGGTGCTGGCCGGCGGCCGTTATGTAAGCCCGACGTTGGCCGAGAAGCTGGCAGTCGATTTAGGCGAGGATCGCGGACACACTCTGCACGAGACTTTGTCCGATCGGGAATTTGAGGTTTTGCGGATGATCGCTTCCGGGAAAACAGTGAGCCGGATCGCCGAGGAACTTCATTTGAGCGTGACGACTGTCAGCACGTATCGTGCGCGCATGCTGGAAAAAATGAAGATGGATACTACCGCGGACCTTATGCGGTATGCGTTTCGCAATCATCTTGTCGACTAAAGAAGGTAGAAAAACGGCCTTGAATCCTCTCATTACGACCTCTGCGCAACATGTGTCGTGCAAACGGTGACTTGCGCGCCACACGTAAACCTACACGAAGATTTCTTTCTGTTGACAGTATTCGGTCCGCGTAACAGCTAAGATTGCTCGATGTGCAAGGACGCGGTTACCGGTGATTTGCACATAGAGTTGCTGCAAGCAGAGGAAGCGGTCCAGGCCGCCAGCCGCGCCAAGAGCGAGTTCCTGGCGAACACAAGCCATCAAATCCGCACTACGGTGAATAACATCATCGGCATAACGGACGCAGTACTCGGTACGGAGCTGACGCCTGAGCAACAAGTTGATCTGAACATCGTCAAGGATTCGGCCCAATCGTTACTTAAGGTCATGGATGATATCCTCACTTTCTTCCAAATCGCCGAGCGCTAGAAGCGCCCTACCGGCGAATGCGGGTCGATTGCGGCAGATCGGGATATTATCTCCTTGATCGTAATGGGCAAGTCAGTAGCTGACCGCGCGTCAGCGGAAAGCCTCGTCGTCTTCTTCCCTCTGGTTCTTCTTGCGCCTGTTGCGGCGCATCATATAGAGCACCAGTAACAGCACCGCCGCGCCTCCGAGTATCAAATCGAGTGTATTTTTATCCAATGCTTTCCTCCTAGTTGACCTGCATCACTTCATCGAAGATGGACAGGGGAACGGAGATTCCGTGTACCTTCATCCGCTCCAGCACCTCGGGTTGTTCGCCTGAACTCCGGAATCGCCCCTGCACCTTTCTGGCGCTGGTGATGCCCATTCGCTCGAACAAAAAAATGTCGTGTACGTCGATCCGGTCGCCCCTGACGCCGCGCACTTCGGCGATGCTGACCACCTTGCGCGACCCGTCCTGTAAGCGGCTAACCTGCACCACCAGCTTGATCGCGCTGGCCAATTGCTGCAGGATCACGCGCGAAGGCATCTTGATGTCCGACATGAGCACCATGGCTTCCAGCCGCGAAAACGCGTCACGCGGCGAATTCGCGTGGATGGTGCTCATGGACCCATCGATGCCGGTGTTCATCGCCTGCAGCATGTCCAGAGCTTCGGCGCCGCGGCACTCGCCCACGATGATCCGGTCCGGCCGCATGCGCAAAGCCGTGTGCACTAGTTGGCGCTGATTGATGCCGCCTTCTTTGTTCAGATTCGGAAAACGCGTCTCGAACTTCACCACATGGCGCTGCTGCAATTGCAATTCCGCCGTGTCTTCAATGGTGATCACCCGTTCCTCTTCCGGAATGAACCGCGACAGCGCATTCAACGTCGTCGTTTTTCCGGAACCCGTTCCGCCGGAAATCAAGATGGTCGTCTTGGCCTGCACGCACGCGGCGAGGAATCGCAGCATTCCCGAGGTGATGGTTTCGTTCGCCAGCATCTCTTCCGACGTGATGACGTGCCGGCCGAAACGGCGGATGGACAGCGATGGTCCATCCAGAGCCAAGGGCGGAATGATCGCATTCACGCGCGATCCGTCCAGCAGCCGCGCGTCCACGATGGGCTGCGCTTCATCGATCCGCCGTCCCACCTGCGAGACGATCTTTTCGATGATATGCATCAGGTGCGCGTTGTCCTTGAAACGCACTGGGGACAACGACAATTTTCCGGCGCGTTCGATGTAGACTTTATCGAAGCGGTTCACCAGAATATCGGAGATAGAAGCTTCTTTCAGCAGCGGCTCGAGCGGGCCCAGCCCCAGCACTTCGTCGAGCACTTCCTCGATGATCTTGTCCTGTTCCCCTGTGGTCATGGGAACGTGCTCATCGACCAAAAGCCGCTCCACTACGCGGCCGATTTCGGCGCGCATGCGGTCTTTGGGAATGGAGGAAACGCGGTCGAGGTTGAGAACGCCGATCAGTTTGCGATGGATCTCGCTCTTGAACTCGAACATCCGGTCGGCGCCGCGCGTTGCTGCTGCGCCGGGTCCGCGAAAATTGGTGCCCATGCCTGAGGTCTTATGATACCCGTAATCCGGGCCTCGATTTACGGGAGAATGATGGTATGTGTTGCCTGGTTGTGCTGCTGGTCCTTGGGTTCCCACGGCTGGTCCTGGCGCTGCTGTTCTTCTTCAGCACCTATCTGGATCGCGCCTTTCACGGAATCCTGATCCCGATTCTGGGTTTCTTTTTCCTTCCGTTCACCACGCTGGCATACGCCTGGATGATGAATTCGCACATGCCGCTGGAGGGAATCAACCTGCTGATCTTGATCGTCGCCGTGGTGATCGACGTCGGCGGAGTCGGCGGCGGCGCCTATCACAAGCAACGGAGAGGTTGACTTACACGCGGACACCGAGCCGTGACCATAGGGAACGGTTGAACGCCCGGGCGTCCGCTCTGTCTCTACAGCCCCGCCTGCCGTGCGGAAACCCGTCCAATGCTGGACCAATCCAGTTCACTCTGCCCGTGCGCGATCGCGGCCAGGAACTGATCGCGAATGACGCTGGCGAACGGCATGGGCGCGGCACACTCTTCCGCTGTCGCAAGCGCCAGACGAACATCCTTCAATCCGAGCTTCAATGCGAATCCCGCGGGCTCGAAGGTTTCGTCGGCCATGATGCGGCCGTAGTTGGCGTACACCGGCGAAGCGAACAGCGAATTGATGATCTCCAGAAATGTGTGCGGGTCGACTCCCGCTTTTCGCAGGACGGCGAATGCCTCGCCGAAGGCTTCAAGCATACTCGCGATCATGAAATTGCCGCATAGCTTCACTGCATTCGCGCGCCACGGTTCGTCGCCGGCGATAAAGGTCGCGCGTCCGATCGCTTCGAACACCGGCCGGCAGCGTTCGATCAGCTCGGCTGCGCCGGCGGGAACCACCACCAGTCGTTTCGCTTCGGCGGCATCCGGGCGTCCGAAGACCGGAGCGCTCAGGTATTGCTGCCCGCGTCCGGCATGCACGGCTGCGAGCCTGCGCGCAAGCGCGGTGCTTACGGTACTGCTCGAAATATGGACGTTTCCACGCTTCAATCCCGTCACGATTCCGCGATCGCCGAAAGTCACTTCCTCGACCGCACGATCGTCGGCCAGCATGCTCAATACCGCGTCTGCCACGGCCGCCGCATCGGCTGGCGAATCGGCGACGCGCGCGCCTTCCGCTACGATCGCTTGCGCTTTTTCGGGCGTACGGTTGTAGACGGTCACTTCATGACCGGCTCGCAGGAGATTGCGCGCCATTCCCGAGCCCATTCGTCCGAGTCCAATGAAACCGATTTTCATATGCCCAGAATATCCAACCTAGCGAACAGGTATTCTGAATTCGATGCTGACCCGCTACATTCTGGTCGCGTCCTTAGTCGCTGCGGCCGCCTGGGGCCAGGCCCTTACATCCGAGCCCCGAAATCTTGACTTTCGCGACGGCGCCACAGGACAGATTCCGTCGGGCTGGTTTGTGCCACAGGCTGCGCGCAACGCGGGCTATTCGGCAGAATTGCGGCGAAAGAATTGCAAGAGTTCGGCAGGCTGCGTGGTCCTGGTGAGTCCGGCGAACGTACAATCCCGCGATTCGGGTACTTTGATGCAAACCTTCAACGTGGACACCTATCGCGGAAAAATGATCCGGCTGGGCGCATCGCTACGGCTCGAATCTCCTGCATCTCCTGTATCTCCTGCATCTCCTGCATCCGGCGACCCGTTCAGCTTCGCCCAGCTGTGGCTGCGTGTGGACCGGCCCAATCGCCCCGTCAACGACCTCGCGAACATCGCCGCTCAAGAGCTTCGCAGCACGGAATGGAGGCGGCGCGAGCTGGTTTATGAGGTCCCCTCAGATGCCACGTCGATGAGCATCGGTGTGCTTGCCTCCGGCACTGTGAACGTGTGGATTGACGAGGTTTCTTTTGAAGTCACCACCTCACTCACCTGGGTCGCTCCGCTGGAGCCGCGCAATCTGGATTTCCGTGAAGGCCCAGCGGGCAAGACGCCGCCGGCATGGTACGTAAACCCGGTTACGATGCCCCAGGCGGCCGGATATCAGGCCGAGTCCGTAAAATCAGGATGCAAGAGCGGCGTCGCTTGCGCCGTGCTCATGTCGCCGGCGAATCGAGTTCGCGGCCGGTCGGCCAGTTTGCAGCAAGCCATCGGGGCCGCCGCGTTTCGCGGCACAACCGTTCACCTGAACGCTTGGGTACGCACCCACGCGTCCGCCGTCGAAGACGAGGCGCGGTTCTGGTTGCGCGTCCGCACCCTTGGCCACTCCGACGCTTTCGACTACCGCGATGTGAAATCTAAGGATTGGACCCACTGCGAAATCGTTAGCAAGATCGGCCCTGAGGCTGAATCGATCGAGTTCGGCATCACTTTGATTGGCGAAGGCAGAGTGTGGATTGATGAAGTCTCCCTGGGGCCGGCCGAGCGTCCCGTCCCGACCGGCTCGGACACCATCAAAGAGCTGATCACGATGGTCCGGGGAGCGATTGCGGGCCGGCAATCCGACGACCAGACAGCGAAAGCGCTCTCGAAATTAAAGCTGGCCGAGAGCCTGGAGGATCGCACGGTGGAAGAACTGGAAAGCGAAGGAGCCGGCCCCAGGAGTGTCGCCGCGATGCTCGAACTGCGCGACGCGTCCGCAGGATTGCCGCCGGCATCGAGACTTCCGTTTTCCTCGCCGCCACGGCCCACCATCGAAGAGCAACGCAAAGTAGTGAACGACGCAGCCCACGCTGCCTCCGGTTATCAGGCGGGGCTTCCCGATTTCATCTGCACCCAACAGGCCCGGCGCTTGGAAAATCACAACGAAAACGGATGGAAGCAGAAAGACGTCATCGAAATCCAACTCAGCTATTTCGATGGCAACGAGCACTATAAACCGGTATCCATAAACCGCAAGCCCACCAATGCCACCTACGAATCCGTGGGAGGCGCGATCTATAAGGGCGAGTTCGGCAGTATGCTGGTGGGAATTTTCGAGCCCAAAATGGCCCAGTTCGTGTTCGACCATTGGACCACGCTGCGCAAGCGCGCCGCGCAGGTGTATTTCTACAAAATCGCGCTGCCAAACTCGCAACTGCAACTCGCCTACAGTCCGGGTCTTGCGCTATTGGAGTCGAAAACCATGGCGCAGCACGGCTTTGTTTATATCGATCCGCACAGCGGCGGTGTTCTGCGAGTAGTGCAGATCGCCGACATTCCCGACGACTTTCCGATTCGCAGCTCGATCATGACGCTCGACTACGACTTCAGCGACGTGGGCGGACGCCAATATCTGCTGCCGTCGCGGGCGGAACTCCGCATGTCCGCGCCCGGCGTTCAGAACCGCAACGAGATTACGTTCCGCGAATATAAGAAGTTTGCCGGCGAAGCGAAAATCAGTTTCGACGAGCCGTCCGAGAAACCCGAACCCGCCAGTCCACGCAAGAAATAACCTCACTTCTTGACGTATCTCTTCACGTCTCGCGGTCCGACTTCAGCGCCGTACAGGTTTCCCTGCGCATCCGCTGCGACGCCTTCGGCGTTACTGGTGATCGCACGCGCCTTGTCCAGAACGCCGTCGGTCGGCGGATCGGAAATGAACGCGACCACGGTTCCATCTTTCGCGCTGCCCACGCGCAGGCCGCGATTGTAGCCTGGATTGAAGCCGTACCCCGCCTGCTTGCCTTCCGTCTTCACCGGCTGCGATTCGGAATCGGCAGAGTACAAGTTGTCTTTCTTGTCGATGAAAATGCCGCTCGGGCGGCCGAACTGTTTCCAATCCGCGATGAATTTTCCATCCTGATCGAAGATCTGGATACGATTGTTCCCGCGATCGGCCACGAACAGGCGGCCCTTGGAATCGAATGCGAGCGAATGCGGCATCTCGAACTGCCCTGGGCCCGATCCATGCCCACCCCACCACTTGATGAACTTGCCGTTCTTGTCGTACTTGATCACCCGCGCGTTGCCGGTACCCACGCTGTGGCCGTCCGAGACAAAAATGTCGCCGTTCGGAGCGATGGCGACGTCGTTAGGCTGGTTCAAGGTGTCCTCGCCATCACCGGCGACACCCGGCTTGCCGATGGTCATCAGGACTTTGCCGTCCGGGCTGAACTTGATCGCGACGTGACCTTTGCCGTCGCGGCCCTGACCGTCGGTGATCCACACGTTGTCGTCCTTGTCGATGCAGATCCCGTGGGGGAAAATGAACATGCCCTTTCCGAAGGACCGCAGCAGTTTACCGGACTGATCGAATTCCAGAATCGGATCGAGGTCGTCTTTTCCCGCACAGCTATTCCCGCCACAGCGTTCCGCAACCCAGATGTGATTCTTCGAATCGACGTCGACGGCGCTGGTGGATCCCATGGTTCTGCCTTCGGGCATCTGATACCACTTCTCGATCGTGCGATACGGATTCGGTTGCGAGTTCGGCGCAACATCTGCGGCATGCACCGCCTTCCAACCCGACAGCGCGGCGATCGCGACGACTCCGGCGGCGAACGTCAATCTCAATAGTCCTGCTCGTGGCAACATGGGAACCTCCTTGGGTTTTCGATGGGACGATCTCAGAGTATATTCCATTAGGGCGGATTTTGCGCCTTATTCAGGCAGCGCGTCGATTTGTTCCCGCAAGTTCGCGAAGTAGACGATTCTTTCACACAGCAGATCAATCGAGCGGGGGGCGTTTTCCTCGGTGAGATAGTTCCACGCGTAAGCTCCCCAAAAATCCTGGACGCGGGCGGCTTTCAGGTTCGGGTTCAACATGGGCAGGTTGACCCACCAATGCAACTGGCCGTACATGTTGGAAAATATGACGGAGACCGTGAGTTCCGTCGATCCGATCGAACCCGTGTAGTTCAGCGCGCCGTGCTGCTTCACCTTCCGCGGAGCGAACAACCGGGCGAAGGCCTTGTCGATCAATTTGCGGAGGAGAGGCGCGTTGGCCGTCTGCACCTTAAGGCGGTCTGGCTCGGGCATCAACTCGCTGGGCGGATCGTCGCGAGGCACGAAGTCGAGCTTCGATCGCGTCTCGGCCATATACCGCATGCTCACCGGGTCCCTAAGAGCGGTTCTGACATGGCGAACGTCCTGGTAACGCAACCCATAAGCGAATTGACCCCTCCGCGTGGCGTCGCGGAACTGAACCAGCGCGGAGTTGCTCTCACTGAGTTCTAAACCCTCCCGGTGAACTGTGGAGGGCGGGAAAAACTGCATTGCGTGGCCGCGCGCAAGGGCATCGAGCAACGCAGCGGCCTCAGCGGAGTTCAACGTGGCGAAATAATCGAGAAACTTCACGGCGTCCGTGCTCGGAATCCGTCTGACCGTCGGGAAGCCGGCCTCGGCCTCCGCCTTGAAATCGACGAGCAGCAGTGCGGCGATGTTGGTTCGAAGGTCACCCATTCAGTGCGCAAGCCAACGCGGTCATGGGATCAAGTCGGAGCCAGTTTCGAACTCAACCACCACTCCTCGTGAGCGCAAGTCGTTCACCATACCGTCGTCCACGGGCATCCTCACCCGAAAGGCCCCACGAGTGGAACTTGTCCCGCTAATCAGAACTCGATCTCGGATCACCACCTTATCCACGTGCCGCTCATCCACTTCCAAGAGAAACTCAGTCCGGGAGATTACTGGCGGAAGGCGCTGCAAGAACCTGCTCGTTGCAACCGCCGCCAACAATCCCGCGCAGATAGCGATAAACAACGCGAGCGCAAGACGAGCTGGACGACGCCTCTTCGCCGTGATCCTGTCAGCGGCGGTGGATCCAAGATCGTAACGCATGCGCTCCGCCAACACCGCCGCGTTTGATACACCGTAGCTCAGGTACAGCCTCTCTCCGTCGCGGAACTTTATGCGAAATCCCAGCGGGCCTCCCCGTCCTGTCCATTCGCCCACTTCTTCAATTGCAGACAGATCCCGCGCTTGCATGTCCGGGATTGAAAGTGTGTTGAACGTGAAGGTCCTTCCGTCATAGTTGAATTCTTTGATGAGCCTTTTCCAAAACCATACAACACCCCCAATCAAACTGAGACCCAGGACGATCAGGCAAATGATCGCGAAAGCGTTGCGCCCCTGAGACTGGTGCGAAGGAGCCGTATGGAAGCCCCACCACATCAACGCTCCCAACAGAGCCACTATGACTAGTGGGGTTCTGTGACCGTACTGTTGCCACTTGGGCATTTTCCCTGCGATCATCGTGCAGCTCCCGTGATCCGATACTTTACACGAGGCAGGTTCTGAACGCCCGACTTGCGCCGATGCGCAAAGGTAGAAATCGCGAGGGCGCTGGCCCACTACCCAGGTTTTCCTGGCAGCGGACGCATCTCTTGAAAAACTCGACTTACTTGGGTTTTTTCTTGCGGACTTCGGTCCTCGCCACCGGCGCGACCAGGAACTGCGCTTGGCTGTCTACTGACGGTTCTCCCGATTTGTCCCAGACGAACGTCCCGTCCGGCTGCATGTGCCGGGCGTTGCGATTGTCCTTGAGGTAGGTTTCCAAAATATCTTCACGAAGCCGTTTCAGCAGACGCTTGCTCTCCACCGGGAACAACAGTTCGACGCGATGATGCAGGTTTCGTCCCATCAGATCGGCGCTGCCCAGATACACCTGCTCGCGGCCCGCATTCTGGAAATAGTAGATGCGGCTGTGCTCCAGAAACCGTCCCACGATGCTGGTCACGCGAATGTTATCGCTGACGCCGGGGATGCCTGGACGCAACGAGCAGATCCCACGCACCAGCAGGTCGACCTTGACGCCCGCCTGCGAGGCCCGATACAGCAGCCGCATGATTTCCGCGTCTTCCAGCGCGTTCATTTTGAAAATCAGCCGCGCTTCCCGGCCATGCTCGGCGTGATCGATCTCGCGGCGTATCAGTTCCTCCAAACGCTGATGCATCGTGACCGGCGCCACCAACAGCTTGTGAAAATGCGCCTTCGCCGAATATCCCGTGACGTAGTTGAAAAGATCCGTCACGTCCGCGCCGATCTGCTCATCGGCGGTGAACAAACTCAGGTCCGTGTACAGCCGCGCCGTCGTGGGGTTGTAGTTCCCGGTCCCCAGGTGGACATAGCGACGGATGGTTTCGCCTTCGCGCCGCACCACCAGCGCGACCTTTGAATGCACCTTCAATCCGACCAGTCCATACACCACGTGGACCCCCGCTGCTTCCAGCGCCCTGGCCCATTCAATGTTGCTCTCTTCGTCGAAACGCGCCTTCAATTCCACCAGCACGGCCACCTGCTTGCCATTTTCGATCGCACTCAACAAGCTTTCGACGACCGGTGAATTTCGCCCCACGCGATACAACGTAATCTTGATCGCCAGGACGTCGGGGTCTACGGCCGCGCGCCGCAAAAATTCCACCACCGGCTGGAAGGATTCATAGGGGTGATGCAGCAGGATATCCTCGCGCCGCAACACCGCAAAAATATCGTCCTCGCGTTTGGGATTCAACTCCGCCGGCGTGTAGGGCAGAAACGGGGCATCCTTCAAGTCCGGGCGGTCCAGCGAAAGGATCTGCCGCACTCTCCCCAGATCGAGTGGGCCGTCGACAGGATACAAATCGCGCCGGTCGATCTCCAGATTCGCGATCAACGTATCCACAATGTGTTCCGGGATTTCGCTCGAAACCTGCAGCCGCACCACGGCGCGGAAACGCCGCTGCCACACCGCTTCCTCGATGGTTTCCAGCAGATCGTCGCTTTCAAGCTCCTGGATCTCGACCTCGGCGTCGCGTGTCACGCGGAACGGATACGCCTCAATAATGTCGAGCCCCGGAAACAGCATCTGCAGATTTTCGATGATCAGCTGCTCCAGCCAGATCAACACCGGACGTCCACCCGAACCTTGTTCCACCGGAACCAGCTGCGGGAGAGTGTCGGGAACTTTGACTCGCGCGAATCGTTCGACACCTTTCGCGTCCCTCACGGCGACCGCAAGATTCAGGCTCAGGTTCGAAATGTGCGGAAAAGGACGGCCCGGATCGAACGCCAGAGGCGTGAGCACCGGATACACTACCTGGCGGAAGTACGCCTCCATCGCGCTTCGCTCGCGCGAGTTAAGTTGTGCGTAGTCGCGGATCTCGATTCCGCCGGCTGCAAGAGCAGTGGAAAGATCGCGCCAGGTGGCGTAGGCGTCCGCCATCAAATCTTTCACGCACACGCGGATCTGGTCCAGTTGCTCGTTGATTACGCCGTCAACCACGCTGCCGTTGACCTTTTGCTTGAGCACGGCGAACCGGACCATGTAAAACTCGTCCAGGTTCGAAAACAGGATGGAGAGGAATTTGACCCGCTCAAGAATTGCATTGGCGGGATCCTGCGCCTCTTCGAGCACGCGCCGCTGAAAAGCCAGCAGACTGAGCTCGCGATCGATATACAGGCTGGGATCGTTTAAATCGGCTGCCGGTTCCAGCACCGGAGCCTTGACTAAGGTGGACATCGCCACCCACCTATTCTACTCGATGTGAGCCGCGCAGCGTTTACAGTTGTATGACGATTCGCCGGCAGGCGTTACTAGAAACTGAAACGTAGCGACAGATCGATGCGCCGGTTGAACGCCTGCGCAGCGCCACCGCCACCACCGAATCCACCGAATCCGCCGCCAGCCAAGCCCAGCGACTGCCCGAATCGCGACGAGAGCAGGTTTCCGTCCGGCGTGCCCGGATTGACCGTATTGAACAGGTTATGGAAAAAGATCCCGGCCGTTACGGTGTACTTCTTGCCGCTCACGTCGCCGCCGCCGAACATGCCTCCGGGTCCACCGGGACCTCCAGGTCCGCCGCCTCGAGGACCGCCACCACCGCGGCCGCCCGCCATAGGACCGAATCCGCCAGCGCCCGCTCCACCGCGTCCGCCACCGCCCTGCCGCTGGTTGGCGGCGCCGGCGCGCTCACCCCAACCCCACGAACGGCTGAACCGGACATTGAAATTAAACTGGCCGAAGGCGTTCCCGAAGTTCGCCGGAATCACCTTCATTCCCGGCGTCGGATTCACCACGAAATTCCCGTATGCGCTCGAAACCAGGCACGGCGTCAGCAAACGAGCCGTTTGCGGAGTGCACGCCGGGCCAGTGAAACCCGCCGGCGCAAACGCTGGACGCGTGTTGTACTGCGTATCGCCAAACTGATCGACGCCCTGCGTGATGTTGAAGGGTCCGGCCGAGTTGTACGTGACGTTCGGCGACATCCGCAAACCAAACGGCATCAGCATCGATCCATTAATGTTGATCCGGTGCCGCTGGTCGTAATTCGCGCGTCCCCAGTCGGCCGCGAAGTTGTACGGATTGGACGGCTGGCCGATCACGTCGGTGTTCGCATGACCGTACACATAGAACCCGAACACGGAGATCCTCGAATTGATTCGTGCATTGGCGTTGAACATCAACTGGTGCTGGGAATAATTGCCGCTGGTCGAATACAGGTCGAAAATGCCGGCAGTGGAGCCCAGTGGATACACTCCCGTCCCCGGTCCGGAGTAGCTGCCGATGAAGGGCGTGTTCAGATTGTATGTGCGCAACTGATTCAGACCGCGCGTATGTAGATACATGAGCGAAACAGTAATGTTCTTAGGCAACTGGCGATCGATTCCGATCGCGGTTTGCAGAATCCTGGGAGCCTTCAAATTGTCGTCAATGTGATACGTCGCCGAGGACAGCACCGGCAGTTGCGCCAGCGCCGGAATCGGGACGCCGGCGGCCGGGAAAAACTGCGGATTGGTCACCGTATAGGTCAGTTCGTTAGCGCCGTTGAACCGCTCCGCGTTGAGCACATTCTGAACCGAGAACCGGTCGAAGAAATATCCGGCTCCGGCGCGCAGCACGGTCTTGGGCGTACGCAGCCGGCCTTGCGACGGCCCGATGCCCCACGCTAATCCGATACGCGGAGCCAAATCGCCCTTGTCGCCGATGTTGTTCTGAATTTCGTAGCGCAGGCCGAGGCTCAAAGTGATGCTCGGCTTGACGCGCCAGTCGTCCTGAAAGAACAGACCTGCATCCACCTGGCTGACTCCCAGCAGCGGGTTCCCCGCAGCCACGGTGTACTGGCTGGGTCCGCCACCGCTGGCGACGATCTGCGAAAGCGGCAGGTGCTGCGCAATGCCCTGCTGCATGAGCGCGTAAGACGTCAGCGACAGAAAATCGAATTGTCCCGGGAAATTGTTTTCGGAAAAGCTGGTGTACTGGTTGCCTCGAATACGGCCGCCGAACTTGATGAACTGCGTCCCATGCGTGATCGACGTGTAGTTTTGCAGCTCGTGATTGTCGGTGTGGCTGTACTGCTGCGCGTAGTTGCTGCCGGTGGTAAACGCGGAGTTGACCGAAATATTCAGCTCCGGATCGACACCCAGGGAATTGCTGCGATTCCTGGCATATTGATAGCGCGTCTCGTTGATTGTTTTGGGATTCACGATCCACGTTTCCGTCAATTGCACCTGCTGATTGGTCCCCTTGTTGGTGCTGGCGGTGGAGGGCAGATTGAACTGGCCCACGCCATTCTCTTCAGAATCGCTCTTGCGCAGGTTATACCGCGCCTGCAACGTGATATTCGTGGTCAGTTGATAATCGACGCGCGGACTGATGTTGGTGAACGTGTTAGGGGCGACGATTCCGAAGGCTTGCGGAACCGGCTGGAAATTCGAGTCCAGAATCTCGGCGTTCACCAGCGCGGCTTCTCTTTGCTGACGCCGCGAAAACTCGACAAAGAACGATGCCTTCTTCGTGAGCGGACCGTTTACATTCGCCTGCAGGTTCTTCGTATCGGAAAACGGCTTGCCCGAAGTGTCGAACGGATTGCGCGCGTTGAACAACCAGTCGCTGTAATTGATATTCACCGCCCCGTGAAATTTGTCGGTTCCAGGCTTGGTGAAGATCTCGATGCGCCCATGGCCCTGAGTGTCGAACTCGGCTGAAAACGGATTCGAATTGATGCGAATCTCGCGGATAGATTCCTTGGGCGGAAGCTGCCCGTTGGAAAAGCCATCGACGAAAATCTGTCCGCCGTTCGGCCCAGCCGCGGGTCCGGCCAGCGCCAACAGATCGTTTTGCAGATCGTCCGGATCGTCCGAAAGCATATCCAGATCGGCTTCCTTCAGGATGAGCGCGCCGGCGTTCTTGGCTGGATCGAGTTCCACTTGCTGCGTGTCCGCTACGGTGACTTCCTGCTTCTCGCTGGCGACGGTGAGTCTGCCTTCGAACGTCAACGGACGTCCGGTCTGCACTTCGACGGCGGTCCTTTCGAGCAGATTGAATCCGGTGGCGGCCACGCGAACCGTATAGGTTCCACCCGGGACACCGACTATGGTGAAGGCCCCGTTGTCGTCGGTTTGGGCAACTTTGACCACGTTGCCGGGACCTGTCAGGGTCACCGACGCCTTGGGAACCGCGGCGCCGGACGGATCGAGGATGGTGCCCCTGACGCTCGCCGTCGGCTGCGCGAAAGCCACCGGAATCAGCAGCGCCAGGAAGAAGAGCACCAGAACCGCTCGCGTTGTAAAGATCATTCCAAAATTTCCTTAAATAAATTTCGCTGCCGCGCGGGCTCTATGGCTCGCCTCCGCCTAACCCGCCACCCAGGCTCCAATCGCCCAGTTGCATTTCCCGCGTGCCCGGCTTGGTGAGGATCGGCTCCACCCCGGCGAGCAGCATGATCGCGGTCAATTGATCCGGCGCGTTTCCTACCGTGCTGAGCACGATGATCGCGTCGCCTGTTTTCAAATCCGTCAACGCCGTTTTGGGAGCGCGATCGAGCATCTGGGTCAGATCGCCGCCTCCGCTGCGGCCACCCATGCCGCCTCGTCCTTCCGGAGACCGGCCGCCGCGTCCACCAGGACCGCTCTGGGCGCCTGGGGCACTTTGAACACTCTGATCCGGAGGCCGATTCCGCGCGGCGAGCATCT
>DATMOC010000034.1:0-16769 GCA_035568415.1 Bryobacteraceae bacterium
TTTTCGGTGGCGATCTCGGGCGCGCCGTTCAACGCGGCGTGGCTGTTGGTATCGCAATCGACCGGCGTCAGTCCCGCGACGCTGAAAGTGGAAGCGAACCCCACTGGCCTCGCCGCAGGCACCTACGCCGGGACCATTACCGTCTCCGCGACTTCGGGCGTGACTGTCTACACGCAGACGGCCGCGGTAACGCTGGTGGTCCAGAGCGCGGCAGCGTCGGTCAGCGTGAATCCGACGTCGTTAAGCTTCAGCTACACCACCGGCGGCCCCGTCCCAAGCCCGTCACTTGCCAGCGCATTTATCGTCTCCAGCAGCGGCTCGGCGCTGTCGGCCACAGTCACAGTGTCCGCCGCCACGTGGCTCAAGGTGGCGCCCAGCGGAAACATTTCGGTGATCGGGCTCTTGAACACCACTGCTGTGACGGTCGATCCGACCGGGCTCGCACCGAAGGTATATACCGGGACGATCAAGATCAGCGCTCCGTCAGCGACCAACAAGACGGTTTCAATGGTAGTGACGCTGACTGTGAACGCGGCCGTGCCAGTGGCTGCGAATACCTGGCCTCCAGGGGTGATTGAGGGGTCGCCGCAGACCATCGGCACGGTCGACGGCAGTTGGTTCTTTTCCAACTCGAACTTCGCGTCCACGGGGTTCACTCCCGCCGCAACCGTCACCGTAACGGATGGCGCCAGCACAGTGAGCCGTACCTTCCTGGTACCCGTGTATCAGGCAACGGCGACCGCGCTCCGGCTGGCCGTCGGTTCGCCGCTGCCCTCGGGAGCCGCGACCGTCGCGTATTCGCAGCCGCTCGCCGCCGCGGGTGGAACCGGGCCGTACAATTATGCTTTCCTTTCGGGTTTGCTGCCTGGTGGGCTGGCGATCGCGGCTGGAAGAGTCTCCGGGACTCCGACCACCGCTGGAACATATCTCTTCACGATTCTCGTCACCGATAGCGCAACCCCGCCGGCGCTAGCCTTCTCACAAGTCGAACTGACCATCGATCCGGCGGGAGCGAGCGCGCTCCGCATCCGGGTTAACGCAGCTCCGCTTCCTATCGGCACCGTTGGCGCCCTCTATGGACCGGTCACCCTGGCTGCGGCCGGCGGCACTGGTGGACCCTATACGTGGTCCGTGTCGAATCTACCGGCAGGCATGACGCTCAGCGCCTCGGGCGTGCTGACCGGGACTGCGACCACCGACGGCGCCGCAGGGCCCCTTACCGTGGCGATCGTGAGCGATAGGGCGGCCCTTGTCACTCTGCCGGCCGCCGATCTAACGACCGCAGGCCTAATCCGGATGGCCGCGACCACGCCCGGACCGGGAGGCGGCACGTCCAACGAAGTCGCGTTCCAGGTATATGGACCGAATCCACAGATCACCGCGGTAGTGAATTCAGCCAGCTATCAGCAAGGGACGCTGGCCCCAGGCGATGTTACTTCCATCTTCGGCGTGGGACTCGGCCCGGTGGCGCTCACCATCTTCGATCCGAGCACGCCGCCGATTGCAACATCGCTCGCCGGCACCTCGGTGACCATCAACGGAACCGCGGCGCCGATTCTGTATACCAGCGCAACCAGCGCCGGCATCATCGTACCCTACACGATCGTCGGCCCAACCGCCCAGGTGATCGTCACCAATACGGGCCTTGCGTCACAGGCGTTCACAGTCGCCGTGGCCGCGGCGGATCCAGGGGTATTCTCCCTCGCATCGTCGGGACAAGGCCAGGGCGCGATTCTCAACTTCAACGCGTCCACGGGCGATTTTTCCATCAATTCCGCGGCGAATCCCGCAGCGAAAGGTTCCATCGTGGTGATCTACATGACGGGCGCCGGGACCACGACGTCGAGTGTCGACAACCAACTGATCCCCTTATCTCCCGCGATCACGCCGGTGTTGACGCCGACGGTGTCGATCGGTGGGCTGGGCGCGACCGTCCTCGCGGCACAAGCTCCACCGGGATCGATTCCAGGCTTGATTCAGCTCAACGTGACGGTTCCCGCGACTGCACGGGCAGGACCGGCGATTCCGCTGATCGTGACCGTGGGCGGCATTCCGAGTCAGGCCGGATTGACCATGTCGATCAAGTGAGCTAAAGTCCTCGGAGGTTCCGTTTCTGTTCATTCTTTCTTCGGCGCGCGTTCGTGAGCTGATCGCGGCCCAGCCCGCACGCTGATCAGCGGATTTGGGCTAGCACAGCGACGCCCGGCAATTCGATTCCTGCCAGGAATTCCAGCGACGCGCCGCCGCCAGTGGAGATATGAGAAATCTTGTCGGCCACGCCCGCGGACTTGATCGCTTTTTCCGAATCGCCTCCGCCCACAACGCTCACCGCGCCGGACGCGGCTACGGCCTTCGCCAGCGCCACCGTCCCACAGTGGAAGGGAGGGGTTTCGAAGACACCCATCGGTCCATTCCAGATAATCGTTTTGGCCCCGGCGATCACTTTCTCATAGGCTTCGACGGTGCGCGGACCAATGTCGAGGCCCATCATTCCATCCGGCACGCGATCGGCAACCACTACCGGAACGCCCGGCTTGATCTCCGCGGCGATCACGTGATCCACCGGCAGCAGAAGCTTGTCGCCCGCTTGCGCCATCAAATTGCGCGCAAGCTCGAGCTTGTCTTCTTCCACTAGGGATTTGCCGGTCGATTCGCCGCGGGCGCGCAGGAATGTATACGCCATGGCCCCACCGATCAGGATGCGATCGACGATCGTTATCAGGTTCTGGATCACCTCAATTTTGTCGGACACTTTGGCTCCGCCCAGGATCGCGATGCAGGGCCGCGCGGGATTCTTGGTCGCCCTGGTCAGGTATTCCAGTTCCTTTTCCATGAGCAGTCCAGCAGCGGCCTGTTTGACGTAGGCGATCATCCCTACGGTGGACGCATGGGCGCGATGCGAGGATCCAAACGCATCGTTCACGTACACATCGCACAGCGCTGCCAGCTTGCGCGAAAACCCGGGGTCGTTGGCTTCCTCTTCCGGATGAAATCGCAGATTCTCGAGCAGCAGGACGTCGCCTGGTTTCGGCAACATCGCCTCGACCGCGGGTCCGACGCAATCGGGAGCCATCGCGACCGGCTTCCCCAGCAGCTCGGAAAGGCGCACAGCAATGGGCGCGAGACTCATTTCGGGGTTCGGTTTTCCCTTCGGCCTGCCCAGATGACTGGCCAAGATCAAAGCCGCTCCGTGCGACAACGCGAATTGAATACTGGGCAGCGACGCCTTGATGCGCTTATCGCTGGTAATTTCTTTCCCGCCGTTGGCCAGAGGAACATTGAAATCGACGCGCATGAAAACGCATTGTCCGTTCAGATCCAGATCGCGAATAGAAAGTGTGCTCATGATCCCTAGGCCGCTTCGTGTTGCTCGCTCAATCCTACCTTAGGGGCCATCGCCCACGCCGGACGCGAATCAATCGAACAATTCACTCCTTCGAAGCTAATCCACCGTGCGCTTTCGGGAACTAACCCAAGAGAGATCTTGTCTTAATACAGTGTTTTTGTGTATAGTACTCAGAACATCCTACAATGACTACTTTTCATCTGCGATTGTTCACTATCGTACTGGCTCCGTGTTGTTTTTCGCAATCTTATTTGATGACAACGGCCGCTGGCGGGAACCGGCTCCTCGACGGAAATCCCGCAAAAACGGTGCCGCTGCGGTATCCGGACGGCGCGGCGCAGGATTCGGCGGGAAACCTCTATTTTGCTGACCGTGACGATAATCGCGTTCGAAAAGTCGACACCAATGGCGTAATTTCTACCGTCGCCGGCACGGGTCAAGCCGGATTCACCGGAGACGGGGGACCAGCCACCAAAGCCCAGCTAAACGGTCCTCAAGGGATTAAGATCGACGGGAAGGGGAACCTCTACATCGCCGATTACCTTAACAATCGCGTTCGCAAAGTGAACCTTTCCACGGGAGTCATCACAACCGCAGCGGGGAACGGGAACTATCAGTATTCCGGCGACGGCCAGAGCGGAACAGCTGTCGGCATCGATCCGTACGATGTAGCAGTGGATGGCGCAGGAAATATTTATATCGCCGATTATCTGAACAATCGAGTCCGCAAAGTTTCGGCGAGCGACGGCACAATTTCCAGCATTGCCGGTACTGGCATTCCCGGCGACGGCGACAATGGACCCGCCAATCTCGCGGCCTTATCTAACCCGCGGGGGATATCCGTCGACGCAAACGGCTTCGTGTACTTCGTCGATGAAGGCAATAATCGGGTAAAACGGATCGATCAGGCGAATAACAAGATTACGACCGCGATTGGCGCTGGAGGTTTTGGGTACGGTGAGCCTGCCCTCGACGGCGACGGTGGCCTGGCTACTAAGGCGCTGCTGGCAATTCCATTTTCAACGGCGGTCGAAGCCAACGGGAACGTTGTGCTGACTTGCGTGTTGGAGGTCTGGAGACTGACCGTGAGCGATGGGAAAATCCACTTCATTGCCGGCAGCGATTCGCTCGGGTTCAGCGGCGATGGCGGAGCGCCGATCAACGCCAAGTTCGCCGTTCCGATTTACGTGGGGTCCGCGCCCAACGGGGATGTTCTCTTGTGCGACGTGGGGAACCAGCGGGTGCGGCGGATTCACAATGGGATCCTCAATACTGCCGCCGGGACCACGATTCTCGACAATATCCCAGCGAGCACCGCGTTCCTCAGCTTCCCGGACGGCGTCCTTCCCGATGGAAAGGGCGGCTTGATCGTTGCCGATACCGGCGACAGCCGGGTGCGCACCGTCTCGCAGGGCGGCACCATCAATAGTTTTCTCGGAAACGGCGTTCGGGGCAGCGATCCTGGGGAACTCTTCTTTCCGTCGGGAATGACCATGGACGCGCAGGGAACCCTGTATATCTGCGATACCCGCAACGACCGCGTGTTGAAGCTTAGCCCCGGCGGTTCGCCGAGCGTTCTGGCGGGCGGCAGCGGCACGGGATACGCAGGCGATGGCAGTTTCGCGCCGCGCGCCTTGCTCGATCATCCCACGGGAGTCGCCGTGGATGGCGCCGGAAACGTCTATATCGCGGATTCGCTCAATTTCGTGATCCGCATGGTGGACGGGAACCAAAACATCTCGACTTTCGCCGGCACCGGAAACCCCCGCGCTACTGGCGACAACAACGCGGCCAAGACCGCGGGGCTGTCGGTAAACGATCTTGCCATCGCCGGCGGAAGCCTGTACTTCGCCGATCAGCTCAATCACCGTATCCGCAAGATCGATCTTTCGACCAAGATCATCACGACCGTCGTGGGAATCGGGACGCCCGGTTATACCGGCGATGGTGGCCCGGCATTTAGCGCGCAACTGAATTTCCCATCGAGCATCGCAATGGATGCGGCAGGAAATATGTATATCGCCGATAACGGCAATTCGGTGATACGAGTGGTTAGCGGAAGCAAAATCACTACCATCGCCGGCAACGGGCTGCCCGCATTCAACCTCGAGACGGGCACAGCCCTGGGTGTCTCGATCGATCCGACGCGCGTGGCAATCGACAAAGACGGCACGGTCTACATTGCCGATCGCAACAACGATCGCATCCGGAAGCTGGTCCCTCAGACAGGCGCGACGCTGAACATCCTGTCCGGGAACAATCAATCCGGAGTTCCGGGGAAAGTTCTGCCCGTGGTCGTGAAGGTGCTCGATGCGTCGGGAACCCCGGTGGGCAATGTTCAGGTGAGCTTTTCCGTCACCGCAGGAACGGCGACCTTGGCAGCCTCGACCGTGCTCACGGATGGAAATGGCGCGGCGGGGAACCAGGTGACCCTCGGTCAGACAGTGGGCGCCGTCACGATTGCGGTCAGCGCTTCGAAGCTCTCGTCCATAGTGTTCAGCTTGACGGTGATCCCTCAACAGGTTCAGACGCCCACACCGCAGATCGATACGGTGCAAGGCTCCGGATTCAGCACTCCGGCTGTGGTGGCTTTATCCACCGGAGGAATCGCAACCGTCAAGGGCAAGAATTTCGGCGGCGGATCGACGTTCGTTAGCGTTGCACAGGGCGATCTGGTGAATGGCAACGTTCCAGTGAACTTCCACGGGATCTGCGTAGTGGCGGGCGGAACGCGCGCGCCGATCTTTGGAGCTTCCGATACGCAAGTGAATTTTCAATCGCCAGTGTTCACGTCAACCAGCGCTGCGGTCTCCGTCATCGCCGGTTGCGACACTGCCAACGTGCTCGAAAGCAATAAGATGACGGTTCCCGTGCAGAGCGCCACGCCGGAATTTTTCTATGCTGCCAACAATCCGGACGGACACAACCCGGTGGCCGCAACCGATTCGCTGACAGGGGCCCTACTCGTCTCCGCGACCCTCTATCCCGGAGCCGGATTCGTCCCCGCGCATCCCAGTCAGTTTGTGACCATCTACGGAACCGCGTTCGGTGCGACCAATCCTTCCGTGGCGCCTGGAGCCTTCGGGTCCACGCTGGCGCAGGTCACTGCGAACTTCACGGTGACACTTGGCGGGCGGGACCTTCCGGCGTCCAACGTACAATACGTCGGACTCACGCCCGGTAGTCCTGGGCTGTATCAAGTAAATATCCAGTTGCCGGACGACACTCCGGATGGCGATCTATCGCTGGTCCTCACTGTCGGCGGGATTTTGAGTTCGCCAGGCGCGTACTTAACCGTCCAACACACTAACTGATCCCGAACGCCGTTCGATATTTTTCGGGAAGCTTCATCGGCCGCCGCTCGCGATCGCAGAAAATGTGCTTGGTCTCGCCGGTAGCCAGCACGCGCTGGGTGGCCGCATCCATCATCTCGTAGGCGAAGCGAAGCAGGCGGGGATGAGCCTGCTCGATCCAGGTGCGGACGATCACTTCTTCGTCGTACAACGCAGGAGCAAGATAACGGCAATTCACTTCCACCACGGCGAGCAGGATTCCGTCTTCGCGCTCCATATCGCGGTAGCGGATGCCGGCCGCGCGGCAATACTCGACGCGGCCGACTTCCATCCAGACCAGGTAATTGGCGTGATAGACGACGCCCATCTGGTCGGTTTCGGCGTAGCGTACGCGCACACGAGTCTCCACCTTCGGCATGCACCGGGATTATAGCAACCTGTTGAAACCGAAGGCGTGGAAAACAAGTCTGTTAGTATGAGCGTGTGCGGATTCGTGTACTTTTTTTCGGCGTGGTTCGCGAAATTGTGGGCCTGAAGGAGGACCACATCGAAGTTCCGGATGGCGCTCGTTTAGGGATCGTGCTGGAAAACTACGGGGCCCGGTTTCCGCGGCTTCGCGAGATGGCAGGGAGCGTAGTTCTGGCACTGAATCAACAGTTTGCGTCGCCTACAGCGGCGATTGCCGATGGTGACGAAGTCGCGGTTCTTCCACCCGTAAGCGGGGGGTCTGGATCGTTCACGCACGAAATCGCCGACACGGCCGGTCATTTTTTTGGCCTGACTCGCGATCCCATTGATGGCGCAGCGATTGCGCGGCGGCTACTGCGCGGCGAAGATGGAGCGTTCGTGAATTTCGAAGGCGTGACGCGCAACAATTCCAAAGGACGATCGACGATTTACCTCGAATATGAATGCTATGAGCCCATGGCCGTGAAAGTTATGGCCGAGATCGGCAGCGAAATCGCGCGCTCCCTTCCCATTGGGCGCATCGCCATGGTGCATCGGCTGGGACGGATCAATATTGGCGAGACCAGTGTAGCAGTGGTCGTAACAGCGCCGCATCGCAAGCCCGCGTTCGACGCCGCGCTCGAAGGGATCAACCGGCTCAAACGGCTGGTGCCGGTCTGGAAGAAAGAATTCTTCGTCGACGGCGAAGTATGGGTCGACGGTGAGTGGGACGATTCAGTGGTCAAGGCCGCGGCGAAAACATGAGACTCAGCATCGCTCTCATCGCCTTCGCCGCCGCGCACGCACAACCTCCGAAGCAACCCAATTTCAGCACCGAAGTGCGCCTGGTACGGCTGCTGGTCAACGTAAAAAATCAAGCCGGAGAACTGATCGGGACTCTGAATAAGGACGAGTTCACCGTCTTCGACAACGGCGTGAAGCAGGACGTGGCGGTTTTCGAACACTACACCACCAAGCCGCTCTCCGTTTCCGTGATGGTGGATACCAGCGGATCGACGGCCAAGGATTGGCCGTTGGAAGTGAAATCGCTCAGCCGGTTCCTGCGGGCGCTGTTTGGCAGCGGCAACGAACACGACACCGCGGCGCTCTACACCTTCAACTACGACACCACTTTGCAGCACGATTTCACGCGCAACTCGAAGTCGCTGGAAGGCATGTTGCGCGCGATAAAACCCGAGGGCGGCACTTCGCTGTACGACGCGATATTTCATTCCGCGCGCGATCTCCAACCTCGCGACGGGCGTCACGTCATGGTGATCGTGAGCGATGGCGGAAATACGACGAGTTCCAAGACATTCAAGGACGCCCGCGAAGCCGCCCAGCGGGCCGACGCGGTGATCTATCCCATCGTCATCGTTCCCATCAGCAACGACGCGGGCCGCAACATCGGCGGCGAGCACGCCCTGCAGATACTCGCTTCGGATACCGGTGGACGCTGGTTCGATCCGACCCTCGCGGAGCTGGATCGCACCTTCGAAGAGATCCTGCGCGACTTGCGCGCACAGTACATGCTCGGTTATTACCCCAAGGAGCAATCCAAGGGATTCCATCCCGTCCGCGTCGATCTGGCGCGCAAGGATTTGCGGGCGCAGACACGGACTGGCTATTATGGAGACGCATTCCCCTAATGGCCGGAAAAATCAGCAACACCAAAGCTCCCGAACAGACCTTCGAGGAAATCAAATATCTGAAGCGGCTGATCGAAGAGCAAAAAACGGTGCGCGTGCGCCTGAGCGACAACCAGGAAGTGGACGGAATCATCGAATTCTACGACGCCAACTTCATTCGCCTGACGCGTAAGGGCGAGCCGAACCTGTTCCTGTTCAAACACGACATCAAGTACCTCTTCGAGCTCTGATCGGCGTTGAACCTACGTGCCCTCCTACGTTGAAACCGCAGCCGAGATCGCCCGTGAAGCGGGTGCGTTGATCCGTGAATATCTAGAACGCCGCATCGGATTCGAACTGAAGGGCGAATTCGACCTGGTGACGGAGGCGGACCGCGCCAGCGAACGGCTCATTGTGCAGCGTCTGCTCAAGCATTTTCCCGATCACGCGATCGTCGCCGAGGAGGGCGGAGGGCAGGAGACCGCATCCGAATATCGCTGGTACGTGGATCCGCTGGATGGCACCACGAATTTCGCGCACGGATTCCCAGCCTTCAACGTGACCATGGCGCTGGAGCGCTCCGGCGAACTGATCGCGGGAGTGATTTTCGATCCTCTCCGTAACGAGATGTTCAGTGCGGAGCGCGGTGCCGGCGCATTTCTCAACAACCGCCGAATCCACGTTTCGAAGACGCCGCGCATTGAGACGAGCCTGGTCGCCACAGGCTTTCCGTCGCGTAAACGCCATGAAAACGTGAACGTACATTTCTACTATCAGTTGGCGATGTTGTCGCACGGCGTGCGGCGTGCCGGATCCGCCGCGCTGGACCTGGCTTACGTCGCGTGCGGCCGGCTGGACGCGTTTTGGGAGTTTGCACTGAATCCGTGGGACATCGCGGCAGGGGTTCTGCTCATTAATGAAGCGGGTGGGGTGTGTTCGGACATGCACGGGGCTCCACTGAATCTCCGCGGTCCCAACATCCTGGCCGACAATGGCATATTGCATCCGGAGATTCTTGCATTGTTCGCGGAAATCTTCGCGGGAAAGTACCGATTTCCGCTTCCTGAAATGCACGGATAGAGAGGGGGGCGGACCCCAGGTCCGCGCGCGATCCCCTGATCGCGCTCCTCACCGATCAAATCAGGTTTGCTGGCACGCGACCAGGCCGATCAGGGGATCGGCCGCGGACCAGGGGGTCCGCCCCCGGTCTAAACGCGGTACAAGGTCTTCAGTTCCTCGATTTGCAGCGTGTGGCTCTCGACGTGGATCGCGCAGGCGACCAGCCATTGGTAGCCGTCCATCGGTCCGAGCAGCGTGTGTGGAGCGAAGTGGCTTCGCAATTCTTCATCGGTGGATCGAGCGTAGGCAATGGTCTCTGCGCGGGACTTTTCGAACGCCGCCATTGCATCGTCGAGAGTTGAATACACCGCTTTTGGTTGAAGGAATTCTGGAGCTTTATTGACGCCTCGCGGCAGCGGCTTCAATTCGCCCTGAAAACGATGGTCATGTTTCCGCGCCTGCTCCATCAGCTCCGGCTGAGCCGGCGACGCAAGCGCGCGTTGGATCAGCGCCATCAACCCCGGGTCGCTGGTGGCGAGATGCTCCACCAGTTGCAAAATGCACCAGCGGTCTGGCGACGGCTTGAATACGGCTTGCTCATCTGAAACTCCGGCGATCGCGGCGCGCAGTTTGTCTCGTGAAGATTCCAGGCGATCGATCGCAGCTTGCCTTTCCTGATCAGTGATTTTCATGTTTAAGAAACTCGTTCAATAAAAGATGGAAGTGGTGGACGCCGTTTTCGCGCTTTACCGAAAAGCGTCCGGTGTTGTAGGTTCGCGAATGCAGGCCCTTCTGGACCCATTCGCAGATCTTGATGTCTTCCTGCTGGATCTCGTCGCTGAACGCGATCGTTTCCGGTTTCACACGGGCTCCCGGATAAGAGAACCATTCGAAAATGGTCAGCGTCTTGTCTGGTCCGAGCGGAACGATGATGTTGCTGCTCAAATTGTCCGGATAAACGTTGAGCATGAAGTTCGGAAAAATCCAATAGTACAACGCGCTTAGTCCGTCGGATTCGTACCGGCGATTTTCCTGATTTCCGCGCGGAGGACGAATCGGCGCGATTTGCGATGAATAGTAACGATGCGGCTCGACCCGGTATTGTGCGTAATCCAGTTCACGAAAAAGCCCGGGATGCGCCGCGGGAAGATGGTAGCCCTCCAGATAATTGTCGACGTAGACCTTCCAGTTGCAATCGATCACGTAGTCCCGCCGCTCGGAGAATTCGAGCTGATCGATGGCGCATCCGATCTTCTCCACCTCCAACGGAATATCGCCGAAGACTTCCACCAGTGGAGACGCGTTCGCGTCCTGATTCACGAAAACGTACGGTCCCCACGTTTCCACTCGAAATTGCGGCAGACATACCGAGGCTTTATCGAAGTCCAGCACGCCCTCGAATTCAGGACAGCTCAGCAACCGCCCGTCGAGCCCGTACGTCCATGCATGATATGGGCAGCGCAGCGATGCCGCGGTACCATTCCCTTGTGCGATAACCGACGCGCGATGACGGCATACATTGGAAAACGCGCGCAATACGCCGTCCTTGGCTCGCGTCACTACTACCGGTTCGCCTACGATTTCGCAGGCAAGATATGCCCCTTGCTCCGCGACCGCTTTCGCGAATCCAACCGGCTGCCAGGTGCGTGCGAAAATCGCTTCGCGCTCCAGTTCGAGCAACTGCGGATCGAGATACCATCGCGCCGGAATCGTGGTGGCGCACGGGAGTTCTTTGGGTGTGTAATCGTCGATCATTTTCGGGTCGATCGTCTATAGTGATAGCAGAGATGCTCGCTCGGCTGTGGGTCGTGTGCTGGTTGGCCTTAAGTGCGGTTTCGCTGTTCGCGCAGCCGGCGTGTCCTTCCGCGGCCGCATGGGCGTCTTGCGATTTCGCCTTCGATCTGGAACCGAACGAGGACCCTGCGCGCGTGGAATTGCGCGCTGAATTTCGCTCGCCGCGCCACCGGACCTACATGATGCACGCCTTTCGCGATGGCGACCGGCGCTTCGTGATGCGATTCTCCCCCACCGAAACCGGGCTGTGGATTTATCGCATCACCAGCAATCTTCCGCGCCTGGATGGAAAAGAAGTGCAGTTCAACGTCGCGGAATCGGAATCGCCAGGATTCGTGCGCGTCGCCAATGTACACCATTTTGCATGGGAAGGGACCAATAAAGCGCACCTGTGGATGGCCACCGCGATCGACCAATTCGTCACCATACCGCGCGCGGATTTCGATCGTACGCTGGAACAGCGCGTAAAGGAGGAATTCACGCACCTGCGGGTGACGCTCGATCGCGGGATCGATCTGCGGGAAGCCGCCGAGCGCATCCGCGCCATTAATGCGAAAGGGCTAGTGGTTGATATTGTGCTCAGCTCGATTCCTGAAGATTGGAAAGAACGGGAGCAGTACGTCACCGACGTCGCAGCGAGATTCTCGGGCATGAACATCACCTGGGTGGGATTGCCGTCGTTCGAAAACGCGCGCGGCAGGGTCGCGCTGAAGGAGGCCGGCGCGCTGTTAAAGAAACTCGACGCGTACAATCATCCACGCACCACACTCGCGTCGATCACGTCCGCTCCGCTGTTGGGCGACGACTGGATGAACCTGATCGCTTACGGGACGCCCGATCCGAATATCGGCGCAGTGGAGCATCAACTCTACCAATTACCCGCCATCAACACCGGCATTCAGAACGTCAACGATTTGTGGACCGCGACCATGAACGGCCAATATCCGGCCTCCGGCACCGGGACGTACATGACGGCGTGGTTCGATTTCATGTCCGGGAATCGCTACTGGGAGCTGGAGCCGTACTTCGACGTCGATGGCGGACGCGCCTTGGCGCTCGAAGGCGTCGAGTATATCGTTTACGTGGAAAAGCCCGGCCTGGTCGAAGTGACCCTTGAAAAGCACGGCTACGACGTCGCCTGGATCAATCCACTGAACGGCGAGAGCACCAAGCAGAAAGGCTACAACGGAGAACACTTCACCGGCGAGCCTCCAGATAAATCGCACGCCTGGGTTCTTCACATTTCGCGTGAAGGGACCAAGGAAGGAATGTTGAAGTCGTGGAAATTCGAATCGCGCCACGTCCCGGTACAGGAGATCGAACAGAATCCGGCGAAGACGCCGTTTGAAGTGGACGTGCCCAAGGACGGCGACATTTCGATTTCGCATCCGCCGTACTATGCGCTCAAGGTGAAGCGCGAAACGCGCGGCACACGCTCGCTTCTGGTGGAATGGATGGGCGAGGTGCCGATCGACGGCGAGGGCTATAGAGTCGTAGGCGTAGGGCGCGAAGGAACCATGCAGATTCCGAAAACTATCGCCAGGAATTATCCTGCCGTGATGAGCCTGCGCGTGGCCGTGCTCAATGCGAACGGCAAGGCGTACTTCGTCGACAAAGTCTACAGGCTGGTGCCGTGAGCGGCCGCATCCTTGCGCTGGATACCACCGGCGAATCGGGCAGCATCGCGTTGGTTGACGACGGACGCGTTGTCGAGGAGGTAGAACTCGCGTCGCCCGACGGATTCGCACACGTTTTGTTTGGCGCAATCGAGCAATTGCTCGCGAAACATACCTTGAAGTTGCGCGACATCGACTTGTTCGCCTCCGCTTCCGGTCCCGGATCGTTCACCGGTGTGCGCATCGGACTTACGGCAGTGAAGGGACTGGCGGAGGCGACCGGACGCAAAGTGATCGCGGTGTCCAACCTTCAAGCCTTGGCCTGGTTCGGGACGCGCCCGCTTCGCGCTGTGGTTCTGGACGCTCGCCGCGGAGAAATCTTCGGAGCGGTCTACGACAATCGGCTCCATATCGTATGCGGCGAAATGGTTTTGCCCTTCGAATCCTGGCTCGCGACACTGCCGCCAGGGGACCTCGAATTCGTCACGGGCGGATTCAATGCCGTGTTTCCTGGTCCGTCGATTCAGGCTCCACGCGCGCTGGCGGGGGCGATCGGACGGATCGCGGCGGCGAACATAGAATCAGCCCGAGATCCGGCCGTGATCGACGCGAACTACGTCAGGCGTCCGGATGCGGAACTGTTGTGGAAGGACTAACCTGGTCCGGCGTGACTTCCAACTTGGTTTTCTCCAACTTGCCAAGAGCCCAGTGTGCGGCACGACGCCACATCTCCCGGTCATCCTTCGCCAGCGCCTGAATCCGATCCAGACTTTCCGCGTCGCCGAAGCTGGCAAGAGCCTCCAGCGCCGTGACCGCAACTCGATGGTCGCTGTCCAATGCAGCGCGACGCAGCAGCGGCTCCGCGCGGCGGCCTATTTGAACAACCAGTCCCTCGATCAGATTGGAGCGCACGCGCCGATCGGGATCGCTGAGAATCGACTCGATCCACCCGTGATTCTGACTGGCGCGGGCGATCAATTTCACGGCTTTCGATCGCACTTTGGGGTCGCCGACGCTGACGAACTTCATGAGCGACGGCAATAGACGCCGGCAGTCGGATATCCGGTCGATCAGTTCCAGTGCGCGCTCGACGTGAACGAGCGAGACGTCCCTGGGCCAGTCACTGGACGCTGACGTAAGGGCATTGAGGATTCGGCTGTCCAGCCTCCGGTCCAGTTGCGCCGCCGCGGTGGCGATGCGCAGCGCTTCCTCCCACGAACTGACTTCCGGCCTGGAAATCACCACAACGACAACGTCGCTGTCCAGCAGAGTTGTGGAGACTGCGCCGGCCTTTCCCGCCGCGGCGTCAGCGTCGAGCGCCCCCACAACAAACGGTAGAAAAGGGACGGAGTCGAGTCCATCCGCCAGCGCTCGTAGTCGTCCCCTGACGCCTGGTGAAACTAAAGCCAAAACCGCATCCCATGAAGGGTGAGTGGGGGTAGTCGTCACGGAATCCTTACTTTCCTTAACGGCCGCCGCTACCCGACTTTGAGATGAATTAGCCGGAAATCGTGAGTGCAGTCAGCGCGATCGCGACTCCGATCAGGGAGCTGCCGAGCGACGCCATCCAGATCGCGCTCCTCTTGGTGAGAATCGCCAGAGAGGCAAACACGATTCCGATTTCGAGGAAAATCTCGCCAAAGTGCAGCCTGAGCGCCTGCCGCCCTTTGGATGCGCTCTCCGTTTCGAGCTTCTTCGCTTCAGCCTGAATCTCCTCGTCGTCTTTCCGATACTTCTCCGCAGCGGCCGCGTATTTTTCCGATGCCTCGGCGGACGCAGCGCCCGCCTGTGCCTTGAAAAGATCCCGCGCAATCTCGGAATCGTAACGCCGGATCGACTTGGCCTGATAGTACGACCACTGATCGGAAGCCTTCTGCTGCGCCAGCAATTCCTCGTTGGCCAGAAGCTGGCCCATTACGGACACGATTGCAAGGCTCGCAGCAATCGCCGCCATGGAAGCAGCCACTTTCTTGTCGAAAGGCGCCTTGGCCTCCCCGCTTTGCTCGCTGAGTTCGTCATTTACTTCCATGCACCCGAAGGTACCATGGAGGATTCACGGATGCGACGCCCCGGATTCCTCGCGGCCCTACTGTATGGGTGCACCATTTTTCTGAGTGCCTTCCTGTTGTTCCTGATCCAGCCGGTCTTCGCCAAACTGATTCTCCCCTGGTTCGGCGGATCCGCCGCGGTATGGACCACGTGTCTGGTTTTCTTTCAGCTCGCGCTGCTCGGCGGGTATCTCTACGCGTATGCCCTGGTTCGCTGGATGAAGCCTTCGCGGCAAGCGGCCTTCCATGTTGCGCTGCTCGCATGCGCGCTGTTCACTCTGCCGGCGATTCCCGCCTCGCATTGGCAGCCGGCGCCAGGATCCAATCCGCTGTGGCGCCTTCTTTCGCTGCTCACCGTCGTACTGGGGCTGCCGTTTTTCCTGTTGTCGACCACCGGGCCGCTCTTGCAAGCCTGGTTCGCGCACAAGTGGCCCGAGGCCGACACGTATCGATTGTTCGCGGTATCGAACGCAGCGGCATTGCTCGCGCTGCTGGCCTATCCGATCCTGATCGAGCCCCACGTTGCCACTCGAATGCAGGATGTCGTATGGTCGTTCGGGTTCGCCGGATTCGCGATTCTGTGCGCCGCTACTGCGTGGATCAGCCGCAGAGGTGAAATGGTCACGCGGCGAGCGGCGCGACCGCCGGGAGGCTCTCTGCTGACCTGGTTTGCGCTCGCCGCCGGTGGATCGATGCTGCTGCTTTCCACCACGAATCAGATCACGCAAAATATCGCGGCTGTGCCATTCCTGTGGATCGGCCCCCTGATCGTCTATCTGGTGACGTTTATTCTGTGCTTCGAAAGCTCGCGCTGGTACCGGCGTGGGCTTTACCTCCGGCTACTGGCGATGGGGCTCGCAGCCGTCGCGTACACCATCTACGACATCCAGTTGACCGCCGCGATTTTCGTCTCGCTACCGGTCTTACTGTTCGGCTTGTTCGCCGGGTGCATGTTCTGCCACGGCGAATTGAGCGCGTTGAAGCCGTCGAAGGAAAACCTGACCGCGTTTTACCTGATGATCGCCGCGGGTGGAGCCGCCGGAGCCGTGTTCGTCGGATTGATCGCTCCCGCAGTCTTTTCTGGAGTCTACGAACTTCCGGTTTCGCTGCTGTTTGTAGCGGTGGTTGCTGGCTGGTTGAACTGGACGACCGGCTGGTCGCAGCGCCTTTTGTGGAGCGCAGTCGCGCTCACCATGGCGATCGTGGTCGGCGCGCAGTTTCGCGCGTATCACCTCAACGCCCTAGTTGTCACTCGCGATTTCTACGGCGCGCTGCGCGTGGTCGAATCCGGCTCCACGCGGACGCTGTATCACGGAACCATTCAGCATGGATCGCAGCTCCTATCCCGGCGCAGGTTGCCGACCACTTATTACGGGCCGCCGTCCGGCGCCGGACTTGCCTTACGGAATTGCTGCGATGGGCCTAAGCGCGTCGGAGTGGTCGGACTGGGAGCGGGTACCCTGGCGGCGTACGGCCGCGCCGGCGACGAATTTCGGTTTTATGAAATCGATCCTGAAGTGATCGAACTGGCCGGATCG
>DATMOC010000035.1:0-189261 GCA_035568415.1 Bryobacteraceae bacterium
GGAGCGCATTGTCGACAAGCCGTTCCTGATGCCGATCGAAGACATTTTCTCGATTCAGGGACGCGGCACGGTGGTGACGGGGCGCGTCGAAAAAGGCATTGCGAAGGTCGGCGAGGAAATGGAAATCGTCGGGTTCCGCGATACGCGCAAGACCGTGGTCACCGGCGTCGAAATGTTCAAGAAGCTGCTGGACGAAGCGCGTGCCGGAGACAACGTGGGGTTGCTGTTGCGCGGCATTGAAAAAGACGACGTGGAGCGCGGACAGGTGATCGCGAAACCGGGGTCGATCACGCCGCACAAGAAATTCAAGGGCGAAGTGTATGTGCTTTCGAAGGACGAAGGCGGACGGCACACCCCGTTCTTCAAGGGATACCGGCCGCAGTTTTATTTCCGGACCACGGACGTGACCGGAGTCGCGACGCTGCCGGAAGGAATGGAAATGGTGATGCCGGGCGACAACGTGCAGCTGGTTGTCGAGTTGATTACGCCGGTCGCCATGGATAAAGGATTGCGGTTCGCGATCCGCGAAGGCGGTCGCACCGTCGGCGCAGGAACCGTTAGCGAAATCGTTGAATAGGGAACAATGAGTTTAAGAGAACGCATTCGCATCCGCCTCAAAGCCTACGATCACCGGATCCTGGACCAGTCGACCACTGAAATTGTCGATACGGCCAAGCGGACCGGCGCGACCGTGGCTGGTCCGATTCCGCTGCCGACGGTGAAAAATCTGTACACGGTATTGCGCTCGCCGCACGTGGACAAGAAAAGCCGGGAGCAGTTTCAGATCCGCACGCACAAGCGTCTGCTGGATATTTTGGAGCCGACCCAGGACACCGTGGACGCGCTGATGAAGCTGGATCTGCCGGCGGGCGTGGATGTGGAAATCAAGGCGTTCGGCAAAGGCAAATAGAGGAGGCTCCGCCTCTTTTAGGCGCCGCGAAATGTGCTGGCGATTTGAAAGAGCGTGGGCCGGTTCGATGGGAGTTTTGGCGACTGGAGTTTGAAGGCGCCGCTAGGGGCGACTGGAGTTTGACGATGAGTCCAGGAATATTAGGGAAAAAAATCGGGATGACGCAGGTGTTCCGCGCCGACGGGCAGGTAGTTCCTGTCACCGTTCTGAAGGCCGGCCCCTGCGTCGTGGTGCAGCGCAAGACGCCTGCCAGCGACGGGTATGACGCCGTGCAGTTGGGGTTCATGGAATACGCCAAGAAAACCAGCGTCAACAAGCCGGATACCGGACACCTGAAGAAATCCGGAGCCGAGGGCGTGAAGTTTCTGCGCGAGTTTCGGCTCGAAGAAGGAACCAATGGCGACCTCAAAGCCGGCGATCGCGTCTTGGTGGACGAGTTCAAGCCCAGCGAAAAAGTCGACGTGATCGGCGTGAGTAAGGGACGCGGATTCGCGGGTGTCATTCGGCGCCACGGCTTTAAGGGCGGTCCAGGCGGACACGGTTCGATGTTCCATCGCGCCCCGGGATCGATCGGAGCCTCCAGCTTTCCGTCGCGCGTTTTTCCGGGCATGAAGATGGGCGGGCAGATGGGAACGGCTCGCGTCACCGTGCGCAATCTGGAAATCATCGAGGTCGACTCGGAAGAGAACGTATTGCTGGTCAAGGGCGCAGTGCCCGGACCCACCGGCGGATACGTCGTCGTGCGGAGGGCCAGGAAGTAGCCATGCCGAGCGTAGACATCATCGATCTCAACAATAAAAAAGTCGGCACGATGGAGCTGTCCGACGTCGTGTTCGGCGCGCCCGTGAATAAGGACCTGCTGTATGAAGCGGTTCGGCATTCCCAAGCCGGCGTGCGGCGCGGAACCGCGTCCACCAAGACTCGTCATGAAGTGGCCGGCTCGGGCAAGAAATTGTGGAAGCAGAAAGGCACCGGCCGCGCCCGAGTGGGTTCCATCCGCAGCCCCCTGTGGCGGCATGGCGGAACGGTGCACGGTCCGCAACCGCACAGCTACGCGTACAAACTGCCTCGCAAGATGCAGTTGGGCGCGCTTCGTAGCGCGCTTTCGGCGAAATTGCGCGACGGCGAGCTCAAAGTGATCAACGAATTCGCGGTCTCCGAAGCCAAGACCAAAGTGATGCGGAAAGCGCTCGATACCATCGAGGCAGCCAAAACCGTTCTCCTGGTGGATAACGCAGAGAATCGCAATCTGGAGCTTTCCAGCCGCAATCTGGAAGGCGTCAAGCTGGTTTCCAGCCGCGACGTGAGTGTTTACGACCTGCTGAAACATCAGCAGGTTTTGTTGTCTCAGGCAGCGGCGCTGAAATTGTCGGAGGCACTCGCATGATCGGCTTGTACGACGTAATCAAAAAGCCGCTGGTGACCGAAAAGGGCGTCACGAAAAAGGACGACGAGCGGACCCTGTGTTTCGAAGTCGCCGTGGGCGCGAACAAAACCCAAATCCGGCAGGCTGTCGAGACCTTGTTCAAGGTCAAGGTGGAAGATGTCCGGACCTCCACTACCGCGGGAAAACTGCGGCGGCGCGGGCGCTTTGCGGGATATCGTGGCGATTGGAAGAAAGCCTACGTGAGATTGAGAGCCGGCGAGAAGATACCGGAGTACGCGGAGATTTAATATGCCAGTAAAAAGCTACCGGCCCACAACACCCACGCGGCGCTTTCAGACCGTCGTCTCGCGCGAAGACATTACTAAGCAGACGCCCGAAAAGAGTCTGGTCACTGGAAAGCAGCGGACCGGCGGGCGGTCGAGCACCGGCCGTATCTCGTCGCGCTTCAAGGGCGGCGGACACAAGAAAGCCTACCGGATTATCGATTTCAAGCGCGATAAAGTCGGCATCGCGGCAAAGGTTGCCGCCATCGAGTACGATCCCAACCGCAGCGCGCGCATCGCGCTATTGCATTACGTCGACGGCGAAAAGCGCTATATCATCGCGCCGGTCGGCCTGGAAGTGGGACGCACCGTCACCTCCGGTCCGGAAGCCGACATTCTGATCGGCAATTCGCTGCCCATCAAGAATATTCCAGCCGGCACAGTGGTTCACAACATCGAGCTGAAGCCCGGCAAGGGCGGGCAAATGGCGCGGTCGGCGGGCGCGCAGGCGCAGTTGGTTTCCAAGGAAGGCGACTACGCGCTGTTGAAACTCCCCTCGGGCGAAATTCGCAAAGTTCAAGTCGAATGCACTGCGACCATCGGGCAAGTCGGCAACGTCGAGCACGAAAACGTGAGCCTGGGCAAGGCCGGCCGCAAGGTTTGGATGGGCAAGCGTCCGCACAATCGCGGCGTTTCGATGAATCCGGTGGATCATCCGCATGGCGGCGGTGAAGGAAAAACGTCGGGCGGACGGCATCCGGTGACGCCGTGGGGCCAGCCGACGCGCGGATTCAAGACGCGCAACAACAAGCGCACCAATAAATGGATCGTCACGCGGAAGGCGAAAAAGAGATAGCACATGGGACGTTCATTAGCAAAAGGACCATTCGTCGACGGTCACCTGATGGTCAAGGTCACCGCCATGAACGACAAGAACGAGAAAAAGGTCGTCCGCACCTGGTCGCGCCGGTCGACCATTCTGCCGGAGTTCATCGGACACACACTGGCTGTGCACAACGGCCGGAAGTTCATTCCGGTATACATCACCGAAAACATGGTGGGACACAAGCTGGGCGAATTTTCGCCCACGCGGCACTTCAAGGGACACGCTGCGAAAGCGGCCGCCGAAAAGACGGCGAAGCCGGCGTCGTAAGGAATCATTATGCAAGCCAGGGCTGAAGCAAGATACATTCGGACGTCGCCGCAGAAAATCCGGCTGGTGGTGGACCTGATCCGCGGCCAGAAGGCGGGCGAGGCCATCAACATTCTGCGCACGGTGAACAAGCGCATCGCGCCGTCGGTCGAAAAAGTGTTGCGGTCGGCGATCGCCAATGCCGAAAGCCGTTCCAACGACGTCGACGTGGACAAGCTGTTCGTGACCGGAGCCTACGTGAACGAAGGTCCGCGCATGAAGCGCGTACGGCCTGCGCCGATGGGCCGGGCGTATCGTTACCAGAGAAGAATGGCACACATCGTGGTGGAAGTCGGAGACAACGTCGGAGATAAGGAATGAGCGCACAGCCTGTACGTGGCGTTGTGCGCTGGTAAGGAAAGACCAATGGGGCAGAAAGTACATCCGTATGGATTCCGGCTGGGGGTCACCAAGACCTGGCGGTCGCGATGGTTCGCCAAACAGGACTACGCCAAGCTTTTGCGCGAAGACCTGGAGCTGAAAGGCTCGCTGCGCGACCGGCTGAAGAGCGCGGGCGTCAGCTCGATTGAAGTCGACCGGCCGGGCAACAAGCTGCGCATCACCATTCACACCTCGCGTCCCGGAATCATCATCGGACGCAAAGGCGCGGAGATCGAGAAGCTCAAAGCCGACTTGGCCAAGAAAACCAAGCGCGAAGTTTTCATCGATATTCAGGAAGTTCATAAACCCGAGCTGGACGCGCAACTGGTTTCGGAAACCATCGGTCTGCAGCTCGAAAAACGCGTGGCGTTCCGCCGGGCCATGCGCAAATCGGTCGATTCAGCGCTGCGCTTCGGATGCAAGGGAATCAAAGTTCGCGTGTCCGGCCGGTTGAACGGCGCCGAAATCGCGCGGACCGAGTGGTATCTGCAAGGCCAGTTGCCGCTGCACACGCTGCGCGCCGACATCGATTACGGATTCAGCGAAGCGTTTACCACTTACGGTGTGATCGGGATCAAGTGCTGGGTCTACAAGGGCGAAATTCTTCCAGGCGGGCAGCGCCGCGGATTGCGTAACGATCCGGAGCCGCGCCGTGCGCCCGCACGCGAACGTCGCGACCGGGATCGGGATCGCGACAGAGATAGAGACCGCGACCGGGGACCGCGTCCCGTGGCTGCAGCTCCGGCCGTTTCGCATCAAACTGGTCCACATTCAGAAGGTGGACCGGTACAGGCTGCTCCGGTTGCCGCGCCGATTCTTCCGCCCATGGCGGCTCCGCAACCCGCCTTCAAGCCTGAAGGCGAGCCGGAGAAGAAGGACTAACAACGCTATGTTGATGCCGAAGAAAGTTAAGTACCGGAAGCAACAGCGCGGACGCATGACCGGCAAGGCCTGGCGCGGATCGTCGCTGGCTTTCGGCGACTACGGTTTGAAGGCCATGGAATGCGGCTGGATCACCGACCGCCAGATTGAAGCGGCGCGCGTCGCTATGACTCGTTCCATCAAACGCGGTGGGAAGGTCTGGATCCGGCTGTTCCCCGACAAGCCCATTACCAAGAAGCCGGCCGAAACCCGTATGGGAAAAGGCAAGGGCGCGCCGGAGCAGTGGGTGTGCGTCATCCGTCCGGGGAAAATTCTGTTTGAGATGGAAGGCGTGAGCAAGGACATTGCAGCGGCGGCGATGAAGCTGGCCGCGGCCAAGCTGCCTTTGCCCACCAAGCTGGTCATGCGGGAGCACGTGGAGAAATGAAAGAGAACGCCGACAAGCATCGGGCGCTCGACACCACCGAGCTGCAAAAGAACTTCCGGGAATCCGCCGAGCAGATGTTCCGGCTGAAATTCCAGATGTCCATGGGGCAGATGGAAGGTCTCAAGAAATACCGGTCATTGAAGAGAGACCGCGCGCGGATGTTGACCGTATTGCGTGAGCGCGAGTTGAATCCGTCGGGCGTGGCGCCGGCGCCGAGAGCCCCGAAAGCCGCTAGGCCCAAACCGGAAGTCAAAGCTCCGGTGAAGAAGGCCGCCAAGCCGGTCGCAGCGGCTAAAAAGGCGGCGCCGGCGAAAAGCGCAGCGCCGAAGAAGACCAAGGCGGTTGCGAAGCCTAAGGCTGCAAAAGCTCCCGCGAAGAAGGCGGCGCCGAAAAAAGCGGCGAAGAAGAGTAAAGGATAGGCATGGCTGAGGCGAAAAAGCACGTCAAAAACGAGAAAATCGGCAACGTGGTCGCGAACAAGATGGCCAAAACCATTGTGGTCGAAGTGACCCGGCGTGTGCCGCATCCGGTGTACAAGCGAATCGTCACCAAGCGCAAGAAATTCTACGCGCATGACGAGCAGGGGCAGGCCAAACCCGGCGACGTCGTCCGCATTATCGAATGCCGCCCGATGAGTAAGCTCAAGCGCTGGACGCTGGGCGAAGTGCTGCGCAAAGCCGTGCAGGTCACCACCGACCTGAGCGCTATCGGCATTCAGCTGGGCCGGGAAGAACGCGTTTCCCACAAAAAAGGCAAAACGAAAAAAGGGAAAAGGTAGGGGAGCACAATCATGATCGGGATGCGCACGATTCTCGAAGTGGCCGATAACAGCGGCGCGCGCAAGTTAAGTTGTATTCTGCCGCGCGGCGGAGATCTGGGATTGCGCGCCGGGTTGGGCGACGTGATTACGGCGGCGGTGAAAGAAGCCTCGCCCGAGTCGGCCATCAAAAAAGGCAAAGTCGTGCGCTGCGTGATCGTCCGGATGCGCAAAGAAACCCGGCGCAAGGATGGCACTTACATCCGCTTCGATTCGAATGCGGCCGTTTTGATCAGTGAAATCGGCGAGCCTATCGGGACGCGCGTGTTCGGTCCGGTGGCCCGCGAGCTGCGCGACAAGAAATTCATGAAGATTGTTTCGTTAGCACCGGAGGTGATTTAAAAACATGGCTCCGGAGGTCATTTAACTTATGTTCAAAGTTCGCCGGCGCGATATCAACGCGCCCAAACATTTCGCGAAGGTCAAGATCAAAAAAGACGACACCGTCAAGGTCATCGCCGGACGCGATAAGGGCAAGACCGGGCGCGTGCTGGACGTCAATCGCAAAACCGGAAAAGTGCTGATCGAGCACGTCGGCATGGTCAAGCGGCACACGCGTCCGAATCCGGCGAAGCAGATCAAAGGCGGTATCGCCGAACGCGAAAGCCCCATCGCGATCTCCAACATCATGATCGTGACTTCAGGCGGCGTAGCCACTCGCGTGGGATATCGCATGGAACAGACCGGTGCGGTGACGCGGCGTGTGCGGATCGCCAAAAAAGGCGGCGAGATTCTGGATAAAAAGGCATAACGTATGGCTGCACGTTTGAAAGAGCATTATCAAAAGAAAGTGATCCCGGCCCTGACCAAGGAGTTCGGCTACAAGAACCCCATGGCTGTGCCGAAGATCGAAAAGATTTCGCTGAACGTGGGCATGGGTGAAGCCACGCAGAACGCCAAGCTCATCGATGGCGCCATGCACGAGCTGACGCAGATTGCCGGACAGAAACCGGTGATCACCAAGGCGCGCAAGTCGATTGCGGCGTTCAAGCTGCGCGAAGGCATGCCGATCGGCTGCGCGGTGACGCTGCGGGGCGACCGCATGTACGAGTTTTTCGACCGGCTGGTCAACGTCGCGCTGGCGCGCGTTCGCGATTTCCGCGGCGTGTCGTCGAAATCCTTCGATGGACGCGGCAACTATACGCTGGGCATGAAGGATCAGTTGATTTTCCCGGAAATCGACTACAACAAAGTCGAGAAAACCAAGGGAATGAATATTTGCATTACCACCACCGCCAAAACCGATGCCGAGGGTCTGGCGCTGTTGAAACATCTCGGTATGCCGTTCCGTACGCAGTAAGCAGGAGTACAGCAGAATATATGGCCACTACCGCCAAAATTGCAAGAGACGAAAAAATCGCTGCCGCCACCGCGGCCGCCAAGGCAGCCAACCGGACGCCGAAGTTCGCGTGCCGCCATCGGAACCGCTGTTTCCGTTGCGGACGTCCGCGCGGATTTCTGCGCAAGTTCAAATTGTGCCGGATCTGTTTCCGGAAGCTCGCTCTGGCCGGTGAAGTTCCAGGCGTGATCAAGGCTTCATGGTAGGGGCCTCCGGCCCTCTTGGGCGCCGCGAACGTTGCGGACGATTTGAGAGTAACCGGGCCGGTGCGGGAAGTGCATAAGGAGTTGCAGTTGCTGGAGGACCAAGAATGACGACAACCGATCCTATCGCCGACATGCTGACGCGCATCCGTAATGGATTGCAAGCGCGCCACCCCAAGGTGGACGTGCCGGCATCGCGGCTGAAAATGGATATCGCGAAAATTTTGAAGGACGAAGGCTACATCGCCAATTACAAGCTGACCGAGGATGGGACCAAGAAGTCCATCCGCGTGTATCTCAAGTACACGCCAGGCAACGTCCCGGTGATCTCGCGCATCGAACGCGTGTCGCGTCCCGGCTGCCGGGTGTACGTCGGATCGAAACGGGTTCCGCGCATCCTGGGCGGGTTGGGGATCAATATTCTCACCACTCCGCGCGGCGTGATGACCGGTTCGACAGCGCGCAAGGAAGGCGTCGGCGGCGAAGTTCTGTGTCACGTGTACTAGGGCCTCTGGCCCCTTTGGGTGCCGCGAAGTGAGCGAACGATTTGAGAGTGAGTGGCCCGGTTCGGAAGTATAACGTTAAGGGACAAAGATATGTCTAGAGTTGGAAAAAAACCGATTCCGCTGCCGAAGGGCGTGAAGATCACGGTCGGCGATCAATTGCTGGTTGAAGGACCGAAAGGCAAGCAAAGCGTTCCGGTGCCCGCCGGCATCACGTTCCGGCAGGAGAACGGAATCCTGGAGCTTCAGCGCGACGGTGACGACAAAGCCGCACTGCACGGGTTGACGCGGGCGCTCACGGCGAATGCGGTGCAGGGCGTGTCGACCGGATTCACGCGCGAACTCGACATCGTCGGCATCGGATACCGTTGCGATGTGAAGGGCCGCGTGGCGAGTTTTACGCTGGGTTATTCGCACCCCATCGAGTTTTATCTGCCCGACGGGATCGACATGAAAGTCGACAAGCAGACGCACCTGGTATTGACGGGAGCTGACCGGCAACTGCTCGGCCAGGTGGCCGCGAACATGCGCTCTCTGCGTCCGCCGGATCCGTACAAGAACAAGGGTGTCCGCTACACTGGCGAAGCGCTGCGCAAGAAAGTCGGCAAGACGGGCGCGGCGGGAGGGAAGTAAATGGCACGCGATTCCAAGAACGATATTCGCCTGCGCATCCACAAGCGCATTCGCAGCCGCGTTCAGGGGACGGAACAGCGTCCGCGGCTGGCCGTGTTTCGCAGCGTGAAGCATATTTACGCGCAGGTCATCGACGACGCGAAAGGCCACACCGTGGTGGCGGCCTCGTCGGTGGAAAAGGCCGGCGCCAACGGCGGCAACGTCGCCGGAGCCAAGAGCGTCGGCAAACTGGTGGCACAGCGCGCCAAGGACAAAGGGATCAAAGCCGTGGTGTTCGATCGCGGCGGCTATCTGTATCACGGCCGCGTCAAGGCGCTGGCCGATGCGGCCCGCGAAGCGGGATTGGAGTTCTAAGTACATGTCGATAACTGCAGCAAAGCGAATCGATGCCGGCAGCCTGAATCTCAAAGAGCAGGTGGTCTCCATCAACCGCGTCACCAAGGTCGTCAAGGGCGGCAAGAACCTGAGCTTTTCGGCTCTGGTGGTCGTCGGCGATCCAGGGGCGAGGATCGTCGGGTACGGAACCGGCAAAGCCAAGGAAGTTCCCGCGGCGATCAAGAAGGGCATCGAAGCGGCGAAGAAGAATCTCCGCAAGGTCCACGTGCTGGCTACCACCATTCAACATACTGTGGTTGGCGAATTCGGCAGCGGACGCGTTCTTCTCAAGCCGGCTCCGGAAGGGACCGGCGTCATTGCCGGCGGACCGGTGCGCGCGGTCATCACCGCCGTGGGGATTCCCAATGTGCTCACCAAGTCGATCGGATCGCACAATCCGCACAACGTAGTGAAGGCAACCATCGACGCGCTGGAACAGTTGCGCGATAAGCAAGAGGTCGCGGACCTTCGCGGGCTCGCACTGGACAAGGTTTAACAGGCCATGGCAGACAAGATCAAGATCAAACTCATTCGCAGCACGATCTGCTGTCCCGAAAAACATAAGGTGATCGTGCGGGCGCTCGGCTTGAAAAAGATGAACCGCATCGTGGAGCGGCCGGACACTCCGGCGTTCCGCGGCATGGTCAAGAAGATTCCGCATCTGCTGGCTATAGTGGAGTAGGAGTAAAGGACCCATGAATTTATCCCAATTGCGGCCTCCGAAGGGCCAGAAACATAAAAAGCAGCGTATCGGGCAGGGCATGGGCTCCGGTCGCGGAAAATTTTCAGGACGTGGTGCCAAAGGCGCCAAGTCGATCTCGGGTTACTCGCGGATGCGCGGATTCGAAGGCGGCCAGATGCCGCTACATCGGCGCCTGCCGAAACGCGGGTTCACCAACATTTTTCACAAAGAATACGCCATCGTGAACGTGGGCTCGTTGAACGCGCTGGAGAAGTCGACGTTCGATCCCGGCACACTGCTGGAACTCGGCCTGATCAAGAAATTGCATCACGGCCTGAAGATCCTCGGCACCGGCGATTTGAAGCGTAAAATCACGGTCAAGGCGCATATGTTTTCCAAGTCGGCGCTGGAAAAAATCCAGGCCGCCGGCGGGACGGCGGAAGTGATCGGAGCGGAGAAGTAGAGTGAACGATCGAAGCACCCGCTTCCTGCGGTCGCGGTTCGGTGCCGATGGGGCACAGAACCACAAGCTGCAGCGAGTGGGTGGTGATGGCAAAGCAGGCCCGGAAATGAGCGCACAGCCCCAGCGTTGTGCGCGATTTGGAGTTGGATTATGAAGTTTTTCGAAGCCGTAGCCAACGTATTTCGGATTCCGGATCTGCGTAAGCGGCTCCTGTTCGCGCTGGGGCTGCTCGCGGTCTACCGCCTGGGCGGCCATATCCCCACGCCGGGAGTCAATCCGAACGCATTAGAGAACTTTTTCCAACGCAATGCCGGCAGCGTGTTCGGCATGTTCGATCTGTTCAGCGGCGGGCAACTGCGCAAGCTCACCATCTTTGCGCTGGGCATCATGCCGTATATCACGGCATCCATCATTCTGCAATTGCTCACCGTAGTAGTCCCCACCCTCGAAAAACTTCAAAAGGAAGGCGAGCTGGGACGCCGCAAGATCACGCAGTGGACCCGCTATCTGACCGTCGGCCTGGCGTTGATGCAATCCTTCGGAATCGCGGCGGCGCTGCAGAGTCAATCCGGCCTGGTGGTTAATCCGGGCATCGGATTCGTGCTGATGACCATGCTCAGCCTGACCACCGGAACAGCCTTCATTATGTGGTTGGGTGAACAGATCACGGAACGCGGCATCGGCAACGGCATGTCGCTGCTGATCTTTACCGGAATCGTGGTCGGCCTGCCCAACGCGGCTCGCGATATTGTCACGAAAGTGCAGACCGGCGACTGGAACTTTTTCCAGGTCTTGATCATTCTGTTGATGATGATCGCCGTGGTCGGCTTCATCGTGCTGGTCGAACGCGGTGAGCGCAGGATTCCAGTGCAATACGCCAAGCGCGTCATCGGACGCCGGATGATGGGCGGGCAGTCGACGCATCTTCCGCTGAAAGTCAATGCGGGCGGCGTGATTCCGGTGATCTTCGCCAGTTCGCTGCTTACCTTCCCGCAGACGCTGATTAACGTCGACTACGTCAAGAACAGCCCGGTGCTTTCGGGCATGCTGGGCGCGATCAGCGGAGCGCAGCCGTTGTATTACCTGCTGTACGTCGCGCTGATCATTTTCTTCTGTTTCTTCTACGTATCGATCATTTTTAATCCCAACGAAGCGGCCGACAACATGCGCAAGTACGGCGGCTTTATTCCGGGAATCCGGCCTGGAAAAAATACAGCCGAGTACATGAACAAGATCCTGACCAAGATCACCGTGGTGGGCGGCTTGTATCTTTCGATTCTGTCGCTGATTCCGATGATCATGATTTCCGGGATCAAGCTGCAGCGTCTGCCGCTGATGGGCAACTGGATCGACTCGCATTTTCCGCGCTGGCTGCTGGATGGCCTGGGAGTCAGTTTTTATTTCGGAGGAACCTCGCTGCTGATCGTGGTGGGCGTCGCCATGGATACCGTGAACCAGATCGAGGCGCAGTTGATCATGCGCCATTATGAAGGCTTCACGCCGCGCGCCGGCCGTATCCGCGGACGCCGTAGCAGCGTATGAGATCGCGCAGCGCGGGGCACGCTCTCTCAGAAAGGACGGTCGTCGCGGCTCGCTGCATTGTGCGCGATGTCGAGTGAGGGAGACCTTCATCGAACCGATTCTTTGATGATCACCAGGCCGTGTCTCATCTTGTTCGGACCGCCCGGTTCCGGGAAGGGCACGCAAGCCAAGTTGCTGCGTGACAGGTTGGGATGGGCTCATATTTCGACCGGCGATATGCTTCGCGAGCGGGTGGCGTTAGCTCAAGATTCGGGAGATGAATTGGGGAAGGCGGTGGCCGGAATCATGCAATCCGGCGGCCTGGTTCCCGATGAGATGGTCAATAAGATGGTGGAGGACCGGATCGAGCAGCCGGATGCAGCCGGCGGGTTCATGCTCGACGGGTATCCCCGGACCGTGGCCCAGGCGCAGTTGCTCGATTGCGTGTTGAAAGCTAAGCGGATTGGGGCAGTGGTGGTGCATCTAAAAGTTGACTATAATGTAATTATCGCCCGCCTTTCCGGCCGCCGGCAGTGTCCGACATGCGGTGTGCTGTATAGTGTCTCGGCAAATTCTCCGGTTGTGTCGGAGGTTTGCGATTACGACGGATCGCGGCTGATGGTGCGGGATGATGACCGGGAAGAAGTGGTGGTCCGGAGATTGAAAGCGTACGAGTCGCAGACGGCGCCGGTGCTCGAGTATCTTAAGAGCGTCGGACGCCGGATTTTCGACGTGCAAGGGGAATCGCGCGCGCCGCAGGCGATCGCGCGTGAGATTGAGGAATTGGTTCAGCGGGAGTTCCGGGCGGCGTCCTAGAAAATCAGAGCATGATCGTGCGAAAGAATACCGCGGAGTTGGAAAAGATGCGCGCCGCGGGACTGCTGGTGTGGAAGGTCCTGGACAAACTGAAAAGCATGGTTCGCGAGGGTGTCACGACATACGAACTCGAGGTCGAAGCGGAAAAGATGATGAACGAGGCGGGCGCGCGCCCGGCGTTCAAGGGTTATTCGACGCCCGCGGCCGGCACGAAATTTCCGTTCGTGCTGTGCACCTCGGTGAACGATGAGATCGTGCATGGCATGCCGTCGCAGAAACGCGTCCTGAAGAGCGGCGATATCGTTTCCATCGATACCGGCGTGCAGTTGAACGGATACTACGGCGATTCGGCGGTGACGGTCCCCGTCGGCGAGATTTCGGAAGAGACCAAGCGTCTGCTGGAAGTGACGCGGGAATCGCTGGAGCTGGCGATTGAAAAGGCGCGGGCGGGCAACCGTCTGTTCGATATTTGCGGCACTGTGGAGCGGCATGTGACCGCCAACGGGTTTACGGTGGTACGGGAATTTGTGGGCCACGGCATCGGAACGCACATGCATGAAGAGCCGCAGGTTCCCAATTACGTCGACCGGAAGAACGAAAATCCGCGGCTGAAAGAAGGCATGGTGCTCGCGATCGAGCCCATGGTGAACGCCGGCAAGCCCGGAAGCCGCGTGCGACCGGACCGGTGGACGGCGGTGACCGAGGACGGAAGAAACTCGGCGCATTTCGAGCATACGGTGGCGATTACGTCGAACGGTCCATGGGTGCTGACCAGGCCGTAACCGGAACGGTGATCGAGTTGTTGCCCAGCGCGGCGTATCGCGTGAAGCTGGAGAACGAGGATTTGGTGATGGCGCATGCGGCCGGGGCCGACGCCGCGAATTTTGTAAGGTTGCGTCCCGGCGACCGGGTGCGAGTGGAGCTTTCCCCGCACGACCGGACGCGTGGCAGGATCGTGGAGTTGCTGAAAGGTTGATCGAGCGCACAGCGAAGCGTCGTGCGCGGTAAGGGAAAAGATGAAGGTCAGGGCATCAGTCAAGAAAATGTGCGACAAGTGCAAGATCGTGAATCGCGCCGGCGTGGTGCGCGTGATCTGCACCAATCCGAAGCATAAACAGAGGCAGGGGTAAAGGAATATGGCTCGTTTAGCAGGCGTTGATTTACCGGTAAAGAAGCGGACCGAAATCGGGCTCACTTACATCTACGGCATCGGCCGCACGCGATCGAATTCGCTGTGCTACCGCGCCGGCGTCGATCCCAACAAGAAGGTGGCCGACCTCACCGAAGACGAAGTGAACCGCATCCGCCAGATCCTCGAAGCGGAAGGCGCGGTCGAAGGCGACTTGCGCAAAGAAGTCTCGATGAACATCAAGCGCCTGATCGAGATGGGCTCCTATCGCGGCCTGCGGCATCGGCGCGGGTTGCCGGTTCGCGGACAGCGGACCCACACCAATGCCCGTACCCGCAAAGGTCCACGGCGCGGCACGGTGGCGAATAAGAAGAAAGCGACGGGTAAAACGTAATGGCGAAGGCTCCAGCGAAAGCCGCAGGCAAGAAGAAGACATTCAAGAAAAAAGAGAAGCGCGTGGTGCCCACCGGCCTGGTGCACGTGCAGGCGTCCTTCAACAACACGATTGTCACCATTACCGATCCCATCGGGAACGTGATCGCCTGGTCCAGTTCCGGTTCGCTGGGGTTCCGCGGATCGCGCAAAGGCACTCCGTTCGCCGCTCAGCAGGCGTCGTTGACGGCGGCCAATAAGGCCAAGGAATCCGGCCTTCGATCGGTGGACGTGAACGTGAGCGGTCCTGGCGCGGGCCGCGAATCGGCGGTTCGCGCGCTGTCTACCGCCGGTCTGGAAGTGCGCACGATCAAGGATAAAACGCCGATTCCGCACAACGGATGCCGGCCGCCGAAAAAGCGCCGAGTTTGAAGATATGCGGTTTACGCGCTCCATTACTGTCTGGCGGCTTTGAGGCGCGACAGTAATGGAGCGCGTTGTTGAACCGCGAAGTATTTTGAGGAAGCAGGACGAAGGCGCAATTTGCCGTAAACTGCACCTACTTTGAAGTAGCAAAAAGGGAGGTTCGATTTGGCTAGATACATCGGCCCCGTCTGCCGGCAATGCCGGCGGGAGGGCATGAAACTATTTCTGAAAGGCGAGCGCTGCCACACCGAGAAGTGCGCCATCGAAAAGCGCAACTTCGCTCCAGGCCAGCACGGCAAGGATCGTAAACCGAAACTGGTGGGCTACGGCCTGCAGCTTCGCGAAAAGCAAAAAGCGCGCCGCTATTACCAGTTGCTCGAAGGGCAGTTCCGCAATCTGTTCGAAAAAGCCAGTTCCATGAAGGGCATCACTGGCGACAACATGCTGAACATGCTGGAACGCCGTCTGGATAATACGCTGTACCGGATGGGATTCGGAACGTCGCGCGCGCAGTCGCGCCAGTTGGTCCGCCACGGGCACATCAACGTGAACGGACGGCGCGTCGACATTCCATCGTTCCAGGTGAAGCCTAACGACGTCATCGAAGTGCGGGAGAACAGCAAGAATAACCCGACCATTCTGCATGCGCGCGACGCCACGGCTCACGCTCCCAGTCCCAACTGGCTGGAAGTGGATCGCGAAAAACTCAGCGCCCGCGTGCTTGGCCAGCCCAAGCGCGACGACTTGGTGCAGATCCAGTTGAACGAGCAGCTGATCGTCGAACTGTACTCGAAGTAAGGAGTCAAAAAAACTATGTTCAAGGGATTCCAGAAACCAAAGCGACTTGTCGCCAACACCGAAACACTGAACGACCGTTACGGTCAGTTCACCGCCCAACCCTTCGAAAGAGGGTTCGGCTCCACCATCGGCACCGGCCTGCGCCGCGTGCTGCTCAGCTCGATTGAAGGCGCGGCCATCACCGCCGTCCGGATCGAAGGCGTGGCTCACGAATTCAGTCCGATTCCCGGCGTGGTCGAAGACGCCACCGATATCATCCTCAACCTGAAGCAGGTCCCCTTCAAGATGATGGGCGAGGGCACGCGCACCGTTCGGCTTCGCGCGGACTCCGCAGGTGAAGTGATGAGCGGGCAGATCGAAACCGATCAGGACATCGAAGTGCTCGACCGCAACATGCACATCGCCACCATCGGGCCCGGTGGAAAATTGTCGATCGAGATGCGGCTGAAATCGGGCCGCGGTTATGTCTCGGCTGATCGCAACAACGACGAAGACCTGCCGGTGGGGCACATCCCCATCGATTCGGTTCACTCGCCGGTTCGCAAAGTGAATTTCTCGGTCGAAGCCGCGCGCCTCGGCCAGATGACCGATTACGACAAGCTGACCATCGAAGTCTGGACCAACGGCGCCATTTCTCCTGCCGACGCGATCGGGCAGGCCGCCAAGTTGCTGAAAGACCACATGGCCATCTTCATCAACTTCGAAGAACTTCCGGAATCGGCGGAAGAGCCGGCCGAGCGCGCACTCAGCCAGATGAACGAGGTGCTGAACCGCTCCGTGGAAGAGCTCGAGCTCAGCGTCCGTTCCTACAACTGCCTGAAGAACGCCAACATTCAGACCATCGGCGACCTGGTGCAGAAGACCGAAGCCGAGATGCTGCGCACCAAGAATTTCGGTCGCAAGTCGCTGAATGAGATCAAAGAGATTCTTTCCGGTCTCGGCTTGGGCTTCGGCATGAAGTTCGATGCGCAGGGACGCCTGGTTTCGCCGGCGGGACAGCCCGCCATGTTGGGCGCATCCGACCTGGGCCCCGAGGAAGATGAGCCGCTCGAAGACGAAGATGAGGAGGTCAGCCCGTCGGCTGAGTGATCATCCATGAGGCATAAGGTAGCGGGCTACAAACTCAAGCGGAACATCGCTTCTCGAAAAGCGCTGTTCAAGGGCATGGTGACCAGCGTCATCGAGCACGAGCGCATCGTCACCACGGTTCCTAAAGCCAAGGCGGTCCGTCCGCTGGTGGAGAAGATGATCACGCTGGCCAAGCGCGACAGCCTTCACACGCGTCGTCAGGCGGCAGCATTTTTGGAAACTCCGGCGGCAGTGAAGAAGCTGTTCGACAAACTCGGCACGCGGTTCGGCCAGCGCAATGGCGGCTACACACGCATCGTTCGTCTTGGGAATCGTAAGGGCGACGGAGCGGAGCAGGCCATGCTGGAACTGGTCGGATCCGAGCTGGTGAAGCGCGCCGCGGATCGCGCCAAGCGCAAGGAAGAGCGTTTGCAGGCGATGCGCCAGGGCAAAGAAGACGGCGAAGCGCCCGAAGAATAAGATCAACCCGCAAGTCAATCGCGCGCGGTTCCCTCAGGGGCCGCGCGCTTTTCTTTGGCCATGAGCCGCGACCACAGGGAGCGGTCGATACCGGGGTTTCCGTGATCTCCGAAGCTCGCTCCGACACTCGTGTTGCTATTCTGAATGGGAATGCATCCCCAACAGCCGGCACCCAAGATCCAGCTTTCGACGACGAACGACTATCGCGAAAACTATGCCAATAGCGTCCAGGTGCGTGTGAGCCTGTGGGATTTCTTCCTCATGTTCGGCACCATCAACCAGAACTCGCCCGATAGCGTTTCCATCCAGAATTTCCAGGGCCTTTTTCTGAGCCCGCAGCAGGCCAAGGCGCTTTCCAACGTACTCGCCCAGAACGTGCAGCAGTATGAATCCGCGTTCGGCGAAATCAAACTCGAGCCGCACGCGTCCGGTCCGGTCATTCAGTAACGCGTGTCCTCCACATCGCGATCCACGCTGCTCTTTTTTCTGATCTTCACCGTGGCGATGATCGCATTGCATGTGCCCTACCTCACCCTCCCGTATCACTGGGACGAGCTGGGCCAGTTCATCCCCGCTGCGCTCGACATCTACCAAAAAGGCGCGTGGATTCCGCAGTCCACTTTGCCCAACGTGCATCCGCCGGCGGTGATGGCGTATCTCGCGCTGGTGTGGAGAATCTTCGGCTACTCGATTCCGGCGACGCGCGTCGCGATGCTGCTGGTCGCCTCTGCGGGGCTGTTGTTTTCGTTCCTGCTCGCCATCCGGCTCTCGCGAAATGTAGCCGGAGCGCCCGCGTTCGCCGCCGCGATCTTTCTGATGGCGACTCCCATGTTCTACACGCAATCGATGATGGCGCAGCTCGATATGCCGTCCATGACCCTCACCGCGCTCGCGCTGCTCTTATTCTTGGAGGATCGCCTCGCGTGGTGCGCGGTGGCTTGCACGCTGCTGGTGCTGGTGAAGGAAACCGGCATTTCGACGCCGTTCGTTCTGGCGGTCTGGCTGTGGATTCGCGAAAAACGAATTCGTGAATCATTATATTTCCTGGCCCCTGCAATCACGCTCGCGCTGTGGCTTGTCGCGCTGCACCATGCCACGGGGCATTGGCTCGGCAACGCCGAGTTCGCCAAATACAACGTCTCCGATTCCCTGCAGCCCGCGCATATCGCCATGACGCTGGAGCGGCGCTTCTACTTTCTGTTCATCTCCGACGGCTTGTGGATCGGCGCAATCGTGCTGTTCATCGGCTGGCGGCTACTCAAAGGGCGTGAATGGAATGTCGCGTTCGTCGTCGCCGGCGCGCAGATTCTTCTGGTCAGCGTGTTCGGCGGCGCGTCGCTCGACCGCTATGCGATGCCCCTGTATCCCGTGGTTTTCGCCGCCATGGCCGCCGCCGGTTCCGCGTTGCCCGCAAGCTGGCGCTGGACCACTCAGTTCGCCATGACCTTCGCGCTGGTCATGGGGTTGTTCTTCAACCCGCCGTATCCGTTTTCTTTCGAAAACAATCTGGCGATGGCGGATTTCGTCGGGTTGCAGAAGGACGCCGCCGGCTATCTGCAAGCCTATGCGCCCGACAAACGAATCGCCAGCGCATGGCCCTTTGTCGACGCGATCGCACGGCCCGAATTCGGCTACGTCGAGCGACCTTTGAAAGTCGCCGGCCGCGCCGAGGATTTTCGATTGACTAGCCTCGCCGATCTCGATCGTAACCAGATCGATGTGCTGGTCGTCTTCAGCCGGACATGGGCACTGGACGGTGGCGGCCTCGACATTGGATGGCTCCGAAAATACATCCTGATGAATTGGGGTAGCCAAGTCCAGGCGGGCCCGGAACAGATTCGCGCGGGATTCGGATTCGTCCCGGTGCTGAAGTGGACCCGGCACGGCCAGTGGATCGAGATTTATCTGCCGGAGCGATAGGCAAACCTTTTTGAGGTATCATCGTCATCCAAACGCCGAACACGGAGGCGACTATGTCAAAAAAGGAACGCCACGCGCTGATCACCGGAGGATCGCGCGGCATCGGCCGGGGCATCGCGCTAAAACTTGCCGAAGATGGTTTTAAAATCGCCGTTCATTATTTTCAGAACCAAAGCGCCGCGCAACACACCTTGGAAGAAATCCGCAAACGCGGTTCAGACGGATTTCTGGTCCAGGCGAATATCTGCAAGATGGACGAAATCACCCGCATGCTGGGCGACGTGAAAAAACAATTCGGCAAGATGGATGTTCTGGTGTGCAACGCGCGTCCGGAGGCCGGCGAATTTTTCCATGGGCCGATGGACATCACGTTGCAGCAGTGGGATGCCGCCTTCGATTCGCAAGGCAAAGCATTTCTCGTCGCCGCTCGCGAAGCTTCCGCCATGATGCCGGATGGCGGACGCATCATCGCTCTCACGTATGCGCAGGGAAGCCGTACAGGCGGTCTGCAGCCCTGGGTGGGAATGGGCTCGGCGAAAGCAGCCATGGAATCGATGGTGCGTTATTTCGCCGTGGCGCTGGCCAAGCGCGGCATCACGGTCAACGCGATCAGTCCCGGATGGACCGACGACAGCGTGCTGAACAGCTTTCCGGACGCGGTGCAGGATCTGATCCGGAAGTGGCATCAGGGCGGCTGGACGCCCATGCGGCGCCTGGGAACGCCGGAGGACATCGGCAACGTCGTCTCGCTGTTTTGTTCCGAGCAGGCGGCGTGGATCAACGGGCAAGTGATCTATGCCGATGGCGGGGCATCGCTCATGTCGCCGGAAGTGCCGCCCGAAATTCAGATCGGATAGTCTTGCTAGACTCAACCCAATGAAACTTGACGGCAAGGCAGCAATCATCACGGGTGGCGGATCGGGTCTCGGAGCAGCGACAGCGTTGCGGTTGTCTGCCGCTGGAGTGAAGGTCGCGATTCTCGATGTGAATATGGACGCCGCGCAGGAAGTTGCGGGAAAGACCGGAGGGGTCGCCATTCGTTGCGACGTTTCCGATGGAGCGGCCGGTGCGGCGGCGGTCGCGGAAGCTCGCGCGAAACACGGGCCCGCGCGTATTCTGGTCAATTGCGCTGGAATCGGACTGGGCAAGCGGATCGTCGGCAAAGATGGTCCCATGCCGCTCGAGGACTTCTCGCGCGTGATTCACGTAAACCTGATCGGCACATTCAATATGATGCGGTTGGCGGCGGCGGACATGACCACGCTCGAACCGCTGGACGAGGGTGAACGCGGCGTGATCATCTCTACCGCGTCGATTGCCGCCTATGAAGGACAGATCGGACAAGCGGCGTACACCGCGTCGAAGGGCGGAATTGTTTCGCTGACCATGCCCGCGGCTCGTGAGCTAGCGCAGTTCGGCATTCGCGTGCTCGCGATCGCGCCGGGCGTGTTTCTGACGCCGCTGCTGGGAAAATTGCCGGGCGACGTGCAGGCGAGCCTCGGTGCAGCCATCCCGTTTCCAAAGAGGCTAGGCAATCCGCCGGAGTTCGCGGAACTTGTCGCCCACATGGTTCAGAACGTCTACTTGAATGGCGAAGTGATCCGGCTGGACGGCGCGCTTCGCATGGCTCCGAAATAGTTTTGTCAAACCCGGGCGTTAAACCGCTCCCTTTGGTCACGGCTCTGTGAGCGGCTGATTACGTGAAGCGCCGACACTGAGCCGTGACCAAAGGGAGCGGTTTAACTTCGATTGCTATGGCGCAGACCTTCGAAGTCATCCCACTGCGGTTCCACATCCGAGCCCGGCGCGACGTCTCGGTAGATGCGAATTTTCTGCGCGGTGGATTTGGAAAAGCTTTGCGCCATCTCGACCGCGCCGCCTATGATCGGTTGTTCGCGCCATCGCGGATAGAAGGTCCCAGTGGGTTGCGTGATGCTCCGCGTCCATTTGTGATTCGCGTGACCGATCGGAAGGTCGCGGCGGGTGACGAATTCGAATTCGGATGCAATCTGTTCGATCCGCGCGAGTCCATCGATCTGCTGGTCCGCGCATTCGAAGCAGAGCGCTTCGAAGGTGGCGACGTGAAGCGGTTGCCGCTCGAATCTACCCGCGCGGCGTCGAAAGTCCGCGTCTCATTTCTCACACCCACCGAACTGAAGGGCGCAGATCGACCCGAGTTCGGCGCGCTCTTCGCTCGAATTCGCGATCGCGTAAGTACGCTGCGAGCGCGGTATCAAGACGGTCCGATCGACGTCGATTTCAAAGCCATGGGTGAACGCGCTACACATGTGCGGATGACCCGCTGCGAGATTCAACATATCGATTCACAGCGAACCAGCCGGGCGACCGGTCAAACTCACTCGCTGGGTGGATTCACCGGAGTCGCCGAATACACCGGCGATCTGGGAGAATTTCTTTCGTACCTGGAGATCGCCCGCTGGACCGGTGTAGGGCGTCAGACCGTTTGGGGGAAAGGCGAAATTGCCTGCGAAACTTTTTGAACGCGAATTGGTGAAAGGCTGGCTCCATGAGCCACATGAGCCGGTATCAGCCAATGGAGACGCCCTGGCGATCACGCACGGCGCCGGATCGAACTGCGAGGCTCCACTGCTCCGCGCGCTCGCCGAAGCTTTCTGCGATGCGGGCCTGTGGGTGCTTCGCTACGATTTGCCGTATCGCCAGTTGCGGCCCCACGGTCCGCCGTTTCCAGCGCAGGCCGCGCGCGATCGCGCAGGCATAGTCGCAGCAGCCGCCGCGGTCCGCGAATTTGGGACGCGACACGTGTATCTAAGCGGTAGTTCCTATGGCGGACGGCAAACCTCCATGGCGGCCGCTGACGATGCGTCGCTCGCGGATGCGCTGTTGTTGCTTTCTTATCCGCTCCATGCACCAGGCAAGCCGGACCAGCCGCGAACGCAACACTTCGGTCAATTGCGCACGCCGGTGTTGTTCGCCCATGGATCGCGCGATCCGTTTGGATCGCCGGAAGAAATGCGTGCGGCGTTGCCCTTGATTCCGGCGCGATCGGAACTGGAGATCGTCCAGGGCGCCCCGCACGGGCTGCCGCCCAAGGTCGCGATGCATTTAGCGTCCTATTTTGTGCAGTTTACGGCCCGCTAAGCGCGTCTCAACGCCTGCTTTGGATCGTCTATCGGAACCTGGACGGCCACTCGTATACTCCGAGTAGGATGTACAAGTTGATGTCGGCGATGGAGCGTTTGGTCGCGTTGGCCGTAGGAATTCTTCTGCTCCCCCTGATGATCGTGGTAGGTGCGATGGTTTTCGTGTTGTCCAAGAGCGCTCCTCTGGTCGCGCATCGCCGCGTGGGGCGTCATGGCGTCCCCTTCTGGATGCTGAAGTTCCGCAGCATGTGGGGCACCGATCCCGGCAAGCGTGGACTGATCGAGCGCCTCGGCGATCCACGAGTCCCCGCAATGAAAGTCGGCAACGATCCGCGCGTGACCAGCCGCTTCGCCGCGTTTTGCCGTACGCATTCCATTGACGAGCTGCCACAGCTATGGCACGTTGTCACCGGTGAGATGTCGCTGGTAGGTCCGCGCCCGGTGACGGCGGCGGAATGGGACGCGCACTACGGAGCATCCGCGGCGGAGGTCCTCAACCTCAGGCCGGGCCTCAGTGGCCTGTGGCAGACGCGCGGGAGAAACCGGCTGACCTACCATCAACGCCGCCGGCTGGATGTCTTCCTGGCTCGTCACTATTGCCTGCTGCTGTATTTGCGGATCCTCGGGTCCACCGTGCCGCGCGTGATCGCGGGCCGCGACGCGTGGTAGGTCGCCAGTCTCCATTTCGAAGCTCCACTGGGTCAGTACGCTAAAATAGCAGTCACGCGTGGAACAGATCGGGCGCTACCAGATTCTCGGGGAATTGGGGCGCGGGGCCATGGGAATTGTGTACAAAGCCCAGGACCCAGCGATCAATCGCACCGTCGCGATTAAAAGCATCCGGCTCACCGAGCTAACCGACGAATCCGAGCGCGAACGCCTGCGGGAGCGCCTGTTTCGCGAGGCGCAGTCTGCGGGAATCCTTTCGCACCCTGGCATCGTCACCATCTACGACATCGCCGAATCGGACGGCATGGCGTACATCTTCATGGAGTTCGTCAACGGCCCGCCGCTCGAAAAAATGCTCAAGCACGAGCAGACGCCGGACAAGGAAACGCTGCTCAGTATTTTCAGGCAAGTGGCCGCGGCGCTCGATTACGCGCACAAAAAAGGCATTGTGCATCGCGACATCAAGCCCGCGAACATCATGATCCACGAAGATGGGTCCGCGAAAGTCACTGATTTCGGCGTCGCCAAGATTCTTTCGCAATCGATGACCGTGGCTGGAACCATGATGGGTACGCCCAGCTACATGTCTCCCGAGCAGATCCAGGGCGGGGAAATCAGCGGGCGTACCGACCAGTTTTCGCTGGCGGTGATTGCCTATGAAGTGCTCACTGGCGAAAAGCCGTTCATGGCGGAGTACATGCCGACCTTGCTGTACAAGATTGTGCGGGAGGAGCCCATCGCGCCGCAGCGCTTGAATCCGACGCTAGGGCCGCACGCCGGAGACGCGCTGCGAAAGGCGCTGGCGAAGAATCCCCTGGATCGCTTTGACACCTGCGTCGAGTTCGTAAACGTGTTGGCGGTGGCCTGCAACGCGACCAAGGAATGGACTCCGCTGCCACGCGGCACGCATCAGAACATGCCCACCGCAGGATCGGGCGACGGGATGGCCGAGACCATCGATGAGATTACGGCGAAGCAGTCGGCGGAGACGGTTGCCGCACCTCTAATCACACCCGTAATCGCAATTGAGCCGGTGGGAAGGCTGGTGCCGCCGCCGGAGCCGAGTCACACCTTCCGCAACGTCGTGCTGTCGGCGTTGGCGGTTGCAGCGGTGTGCGTGGGGGCGTTCGCGATCGTATGGAAGCTGACCACGCCGCAAAAGCCGGTCGCGGCGGTGGAGCAGCCGGCCGTGGTTGCGCCGGTGCCCACGGAAGTTCAGAAACCAGCTCCAGACCCTCCGCCGCCGGCGCCCTCCGATACCGCGAAGGAAGCTCCGAAGGAAGTTCCGAGGGACACGGCTGCGGAAGACGCGGCTGCAAAGAATCCGTCGCCGGCGGCCGACACAGTTTTTCAGCTCACCACTTCACCCGCGGGGGCCGAGGCGGTGTTTGATAGTGACCGGCGCTGCGTCACGCCCTGCAAGATAGTGCTTAGCGCCGGGCGTCACACGTTCGTAGCGCGGCACGCCGGCTATCGAGACTCGCGAAGGATCATCGAAATTCCGCGGGATGCGGGTCTGATCGTCGACATGGAGCGCGCCACAGGAATGTTGACCATCCTTTCCGATCCATCAGGTTTGACGATTTCCGTGGATGGTCAGGAGCAAACGCAGAAAACTCCTGCGCGGCTGGTGCTGGCGGAAGGGAAGCATCAGATTCAAGTGAGCCAGGGGGCTCGCAACAAACAGTTCACGGTGGATATTCGAGATGGAGCGCTGGTCGAAAGGACCATCGAGTTAAGCCAATGAGACGACGAACATTTTTTGGAACTGCATTCGGCGGATTGGTATTCGCCCAACAGAAACGCGACATGATCGTCCGGTCGACGCGGCCGGAGGATCTGGAGATGCCGCTTTCCGGGTTCTCGGATTACATCACGCCGATCGACCATTTTTTCGTGCGGACGCACGTGTATGAACCGAAGGTCGAGCTGGCGTCATGGCGGCTGAAAGTCGAAGGATCGGTGGGAACGCCGTTGACGCTGACCATGGACGATCTGCGCAAGATGCCGTCGGTCGAACTGATCGCGGTAACGGAGTGCGCGGGAAATGGGAGATCGTTCTATGAGCCGACGGTTCCAGGGCTGCAATGGCAGAACGGCAGCGTCGGAAACGCCCGCTGGCGGGGAGTGCGGCTGGCGGATGTTTTAAAGCGTGCGGGTGTGAAGTCGACGGGAGTTGAAGTGCTTTTCGACGGCGCGGATGAACCGATCGGGACGATGCAGGATTTCCGGCGGTCGATCACCATCAAGAAAGCGCTGGACGAAAATACGCTGCTCGCGTATGAGATGAACGGCGTCACGCTGCCGCAGAAGCACGGGTTCCCGCTGCGCGCGATCGCGCCGGGATGGGCCAGCGATTCATGGGTGAAATGGCTGACGTCGGTCACGGTGCTCGATAAGGAGTGGGACGGGTTCTGGATGAAGAACGCATATCGACATCCCGGTCATGGCGTGCCTCCAGGGACGGCGGTTCCGCCGGAGCAGATGCAGCCGGTAACGAGTCTTCGAGTGAAGAGCGTGATCGCCTCGCCTGCAAGCAATGCATGGCTTCGTCCAGGCAAGCCAGTGACGATTCGCGGCGTTGCGTGGAGCGGCGACAGCGGGCCAGTGGAAGCAGTGGATATTTCTACTGACGGGGGAACCTCATGGAAGCCAACCAAAATGCGTTTGGGCCAGCAGACTCAGTTCGGATGGAGGCAATGGGAGTCGACCTGGACTCCGCAGAAAGAAGCTGATTACACCTTGATGGCCCGTGCCCGCAGCGCCACCGATGTTCAGCCGCCGGAACAGGAATGGAATCCCTCAGGCTATCTCTGGAGTGTCACCTCGAGGACCTCTGTTGAAGTGTCAACGAAACGCAGAGTGTCGGGCGACGATATGGTTATCGCTCCACGCCAACCATCGGCCGAATTTAAGAACGCCTGCCTGACGTGTCATGGAGAAGACGTGATCCAGCAACAGAAGCTCACTCGGGCGCAGTGGGATCGCGAGATTAACAAGATGACGGGGTGGGGGGCGCAGGTGAAGGCCGAGGATCGCGACAAGTTTTTGGACTATCTGTTCGGGAATTTCGGACCGAGGAAGTAAAGACAGGTTCACGCAAAGACGCAAAGTCGCCAAGAAAACCTTTGCGATCTTTGCGTCTTTGCGTGACAAATGGTTTTATGACTCGACTCAATATCTCCTCCGGCGCCAAGTGGGAACCCATCGTCGGCTATTCGCGGGCGGTACGGGTTGGGGCGCATGTTTACGTCACCGGAACTACGGCTACGGGGCCCGATGGAACGATCGTGGGTAAGGGTGACATGTATGCGCAGGCAGTGCAGGCGATTCGCAATATTTTGACGGCGCTCGAGAAGGCCGGTGCGTCGGCGGAGCACGTGGTTCGAACGCGTATGTTTGTCACCGATATTTCCCGATGGCAGGAAGTAGGTCGTGCGCATGCCGAGTTTTTCGCGGCGATCCGGCCTGCGACGACGATGGTCGAGGTGAGCCGGTTGATCGATCAGGACATGTTGGTGGAGATTGAAGCGGACGCGTTCGTCGGCGAGTAAACGCGGCGGACTAGCGGAGCCGTCATCAGCGTCGTCACCAGGGCCATCATCACCATCATCGAAAAGATGGTGGGCGACAGAATTCCCAGGTCGTAGCCGATGGAGAGAATCACCAGCTCGACCAGGCCGCGGGAGTTCATCAGAATGCCGAGCGCGCTGGCTTCGCGCGTGGGCATGCCGGCGGAGCGGGCGGCGAGCATCGCTCCCAACCATTTTCCGGCGACGGCGACCGCGAGGATCAACACGGCTTGGAATCCCCAGGCGAGTTGCAGGTGCGTTCGCAATCCGGTGAAGGCGAAAAACACAGGCAGGAACAGGATCATGGTCAGCGGCTCGACTACGCGCCGGGTTTCTTCGACGAACTCTGGAGTTTTGCGGATTACCACGCCGGCGAAGAACGCCCCGAAGAGTGCATGGACGCCGATCCAGTCGGTCGCAAGCGCCGATGCGATGGCGAAGATGAGTGCGCTCGCGAGGTCGTGCGATTTCCAGAGGTAGCGAACGATCAGCATCACGACGACGTAAGCCGCGAGCAATCCTAGCGTGTTCAAGGCGGATGAAAAGGCCAGGATCGCGGCCAGCAGAAGCCACGCGATCACGTCGCCGAACGCAGCACAGGCGATGGCGACCGAGCCGAGACGCGTGTCTCGTAATCCGGTTTCATCCAGAATCCGCGCGAGCACCGGGAACGCGGTCACGCTCATGCATACAGCGAGGAACAGCGCGAGCGGCACTTGGTGATACAGGGCCATCGCCAATGCGAATCCGGAGATGAAGGGGACGGCGATGCTCGCGATGCTGGATATGAGAGCGATTCGACTTTGTTCCCGAAGATGCTCGACGTTGAGCGTCATCCCGACCAGGAACATGTAGAAGATCAGACCGAGCTGGCCGATCAGATTGAGTAATCCGAGGCTCGCTTCGGGGAAAAGCGATTGCGAGAGATGCGGCGCGATCCACCCCAGCAGCGACGGACCGAGCGCGATGCCCGCCGTCATTTCACCAACAACTTTCGGCTGGCCGAATTTTTGAAAAATGCGGCCGAAGAGTTGCGCGGAGAGAGCGATGACGCAGATTTGCAGTAGAAAAAGCAGAATTTCAGAATACACGTATGGCGTGGCATCGTTGGCGGCCGGGGTTTCCGGCTTCTGCACGGGCGTTACCGGCCGCCGCATGATTTGTGAAACCTCTAGGGCGAGGATCGTTTTAGTTTGCTCCCCTTTCGATGTATCCACTCTGAAGCCGGCCGCGGGATGGCGATCATTGCTATCCATTCACCGCCCGACACTATCGAACCAGTTCGAAATTTCTCCCGTCGGCAACATGCTACGAGCTGCCGCCGCAAACTTTTTAGGGCTCCGGGAGTCCAGTACCACCTCAACACGACGTTTCCTGCGCAGGAAGATTTCTGATGGCAGGATAGCGGACGGGCGAAAAGAAAGAGGTTCACGCAAAGTCGCAAAGATCGCAAAGGAAAGCAGAAAAAACAAAGACTCACGCAGAAACGCGGAGGGCGCAGAGGGCCGCAGAACTAATCTTGCAATGTAGAGTACTTTGTGATACAAAGTCTATATATGACGCCGATCGAGATGAGCCAGCCGCCGCTGCTGGGAAGCGGATTTGCAGAACGGAAGTCGAGGTATGCGCTGCTGATCAATCCGTTTTATCCCAAGGATCCGAACGCGAGTTTTGGAAAACACGTGTTGACGCCGACGCTGGCGCTGACCAGTTTCGCGGCGACGACGCCGGAGCATTGGGAGGTTCGCTATTGGGATGAGAATCTGTTGCTGGGGCGGCCGCCGTACGATCCGCTGCCGGAGGTGGTGGGGATCACGGTGCATCTGACATTTGCGCGCCGCGCGTTCGAGCTCGCGTATTGGTATCGCAGCCGCGGAAGCAAAGTGATTCTGGGCGGGTTGCACGTTTTGTCGTGCCCGGAGGAGTGTGCGCCGCACGCGGATGCGCTGGCGCTGGGGGACGGGGTGCCGCATCTTAGAAGACGTCGAAGCGGGGCGGCTGCAAGCGCGCTACACGGCACAATATGACAACGAGTATCGTGAAGATCCGGCGCCGCGGCGGGCCATTTTACCGCGGCGAAGTTTTCTGACCACGTCGAGTCTGATTGCGACGCGGGGGTGTCACAATCGCTGCGGGTTTTGTTATCTCTCGACTGACGGGTTGCGGATGCCGTATCGGGTGCGCGATCCCAGAGATGTCGCGGCGGAGTTTGCGGCCGACGATCAGCCGTACGGAGTTTTCATCGACAACAATCTGGGGTCGCGGCGGGATTATTTGCGTTCCCTGTGCCGGGCATTGAGACCGCTCGAAAAGATTTGGAGTGCGGCGGTGTCGATCGACATTACGGACGATCCAGGGCTGATTCGCGACATGGCGCTGGCGGGGTGCACGGGTGTATTTGTCGGGTTCGAATCGCTGAGCGATGAGAATTTATTAGACGCGCGGAAGAAGACGCCACGGACGGCGGATTATGCGCGGCGTGTGCGGATGCTGCATGACAACGGGATCCAAGTAAACAGCTCGTTCGTGCTGGGGTTCGATCACGACCGGAAAGACGTGTTTAGGAGAACTGCGGAGTGGGTGGAGGAGAATCGGCTGGAGTGCTCGACGTTCCATATACTGACGCCGTATCCGGGGACTCCGCTGTTTCGTCAGATGGAGGCGGAGGGGCGATTGCTGCATCGGGATTGGTCGCTGTACGACACGGCGCATGCGGTGTTTCGTCCGCGGCACATGACGGCTCGCGAGTTGGAGGAGGGGTATGCGTGGATCTACCGGCGGCTGTTTTCACACGCGTCCATATGGAGACGGCGGCCTTCGGACTGGCGGGCTGTACCGTCGTATCTGGCGATGTCGTATTTATATAAACGGTCGAACCGGTTCTGGCATGTGTTGATTAAGCATGAGTTGGTCGCGGCGGTGTGGAGGCCGGTGGTGGAGTTGTCGCGGAGGAGGCATTTGCGGTTTCGCGAAGGGTTGGAGGGGCAAGTGGTGGCGGGGAGTGTGGTGACGGCGGGGGTGTGAACGGAGTTCACGCCAAGGCGCAGAGTGAAGCCGCAAAGAACGCGAAACGGATTCACGCAGAGACGCGGAGGACGCAGAGGGGCGCAGAATCATTCGGGCGACGGCATCGGGATGCAAGCAGGAAACTGATCGCCACCAGGCCAAGTGACGAGATCACGAACAGCGTCCAAAGTATGAATAAAACCTCGGGTGAAAGAAATGCAGTCTTGCCCATTGCCAGACGCTGGAAAATTTCGGCGAATCCGCCGTGGGCGAGTTGCGAAACGTGCAACGCGGGTACGCTGCCACGAGGCGTATACGCGGTCAATCCTGTGTAGTACGGAATGAGGACAAAGTTCACCGCGAAGAATTCGAGCGCGGTAAAACAGGCGACCAATGCAGGAATCACGAGTCGTTCAAGAGAGGCCGGAAATAGCGCGCGCAGGCCGATGAGCAGGCAGATCCCTTCGGGTATCACGAAACAGTACGCGTAGTAACCCACGGTCATACCACCGTGGCCGCGGAAAGACGCGAGCGCGTTATAGGCGAGCCCGAGCCAAAGAAAGAATTGTGGGAGCAGCAAGACGAGGAGGACACGGCGACCGGGGTTTAAGCGATGAAGGATACTCCAACCGATCCCGGCAACCGCGGCCAGAAAAATCAATTCTACGCCGTGATACATCCAGGAACGCAGGACCAGGAAACTCCAGCCGCCGAGCCATATGTGAGAGAGCGCGGCGAAATCTACAATCTTCCACCACGGCGCGGCGACGAACCCCTGTAAGCCGGATATCTCGGAGCTCCGGGAACGAACGTCTTCCGCTAGACCAGTGACGGTACCGGTCAGCCCAAGATTTCGCAGATACCACCACCCGGCCACTGCGATCGGCAGGGCCACGACGATCGAGAAGCGAAAGAGAAGCGGGTCGCGCAGCTTCCGGTGGCGAAACATCATCCAGGCGAAAACGACGGCGATCGCGCCGAAAAATGCCAGGAAGTATGCTTTGGTGAGCAATGCGGCAGCCAGCGATAATCCGAAACACGCGGAGGTAGAGATTTTGCAAATAGGTTGAATCGCGATCGGCAAAAAAGCCAGGATGCATGCACATCCGATGGCGATCGCAAGTCCTTCATTGCTGACGCGCGCGGTCGTAATCATGAGTTCGGGCATCGACGCTGCGATGGCGATCACGCCGAGGCTCCAGGCGTCGTTCGCGAAGACGCGGCGGGCGAGCAAGAAACCGAGGGGGATTGCGAAAGATGCCAGGAAGGAACAGGTCAGGCGGAGCGCCCATATTCGCGTGAGGAGTGAAGCATGCTCGAGCGCGCGATAGGGGAGCCAGAGAATCAAATAGGGGAGCGGAGGCTGCTGTGCTTCATACAGCGGAAGGGGCGGGATTGCCGGTTCGCGCGCCCACTGCGGCGGGATCGATCGGAGCCGGGATTCACGCTGCTGGCGGACGTCCGGCGGAAGTTTCCAAAAGTCGTCGTGAGTCATCCAGCCTGGCTGGGCGCTCCGGAGCAACCAGGGGACTGGAGCTAGATCGAGAGATTCAGCTACCTCGCGTGAGCTGTTCGAAGCGGCGGTAGGGAGCTTCGCGTTTTGGTCGAGGTATTGTACGAAGGCGAAGTGCGAGTACTCGTCGTAACCCTCCCAGAGAGGGATGAAGCTCGCGTAGAAGAGCGCTTTCAGCAGGAATGCGAGCCAAATGATCCCGACGAGCAGGAGTGGGCGCCGGGAGATGAGGGGCATCTTCTAGTTAGACCATTTTAGCGGCGAGGTGGGGCAGGCTTGCAGCCTGCGGGCGGACTTGAAATCCGCCCTCTACGCTGGTGAGAAATTCGGCTGGTTGGCCACACTACCGTTAAGTGACGACGTTTTATCGACGGAAGCTGCCTCATCTTCATGTGGTCAGCCGTCCAATCTTTATCACCTGGCGACTCTACGGGACCTTGCCACAGGGGCGAGCATTCTCGTTCGATCTGACTTCAGGGCAGGCGTTTGTGGCGATGGATCGATTGCTTGATGAAGCTCGGACCGGGCCCTCGTACATGCGTCGCGCTGAGATTGCATGTATCGTGAGCGACGCGATCGAACATTGGAGAGATCGGTACGCGCTGCACGCATGGGTGGTGATGGCGAATCATGTGCACATTTTGATCACCCCGACGGTGGAGGTCGCGAAGATCACCAAGTCGCTGAAATGGTTTACGGCTAGGGAGGCGAACAAAGTGCTCGGCTTGAAAGGACCATTTTGGCAGGATGAGAGCTATGATCGGCTGGTGCGGAATCCGGCCGAGTTTGAGCGAATACGGAAGTATATTGAGTGGAATCCGGTGCGAGCCGGACTTGTGAAGACTCCGGAGGAGTATCCGTGGTCGAGTGCGAGCTGGGTGAATGAGAGTTAGCGCCGGTTGCAAACCGGCGCGCAGGCTGCAAGCCTGCCCCACAAGCTATCGAAGGATAGATATCCGATTGGCTATAGGTCTTAGTCGGATCAGCGCAAAGACCATGACGCCTTGGAGAATGATGAATCCAGCGATCAACGGCCAAAGTTCCGGTTCGGGACCTTGCCAAGTCGGCCGTCCATGAAGATCCACGCAGTCTATCCCGCAACTTCCAGAGATCGCGAACTCTCCGAGCATGGCATCAAGCATGAGCGAGCACACGAGAGCTATCCAAAGTCAATAGCGGGCGATCTGACGAAATCGTGAATCCAATCTGTCGACATCTTAACACCCGTGGTTGGCCAATGCTGCGCTGCTCTACTTAATCGCGCAGCGTGGTATCGAGGAATGCGCGCAGGCGGTGGCTGCGGCTGGGGTGGCGGAGTTTGCGGAGAGCTTTGGCTTCGATCTGACGGATGCGTTCGCGGGTTACTGCGAAGTGCTGGCCGACTTCTTCCAAGGTGTGCTCGCTGCCGTCTTGCAGGCCGAAGCGCATCTTGATGATTTTTTCTTCGCGCGGGCTGAGAGTTTTTAAGACTTCGGCGGTTTGCTCGCGAAGATTTAGATTGATGACGGCTTCCGAGGGCGAAACTACCCGGCGGTCGATAATGAAATCGCCCAGGTGCGATTCCTCTTCTTCACCCACCGGAGTTTCTAAGGAAATCGGCTCCTGCGCGATGCGCAACACTTTGCGCACCTTGCCGACCGGGAGCTCCATTTTCACGGAAAGCTCTTCGGTGGTGGGCTCTCGTCCCATTTCCTGCTGCAACTGGCGCTGCATGCGGACCAGCTTGTTGATCGTCTCGATCATGTGGACCGGGATGCGGATGGTGCGGGCCTGATCGGCGATGGCGCGAGTAATGGCCTGGCGGACCCACCACGTCGCGTAGGTCGAAAATTTGTAGCCGCGCAGATAATCGAATTTGTCGACGGCCTTCATCAGGCCGATATTGCCTTCCTGAATCAGGTCCAGGAACTGCAGGCCGCGATTGGTGTAACGCTTGGCGATGGAGACCACCAGTCGAAGGTTGGCTTCGATCAGTTGTTTCTTCGCGACTTCGGCTTCGAACTCGCCGCGTTCGACGATTTGCAGCGTGCGGCGAAGCTCCGTGGCGCTGGCGCCGGATTCTTCTTCCAGTTGCGAGATACGCTGGCTGTGCTGGCGCATTTCCTTGCGCATGGCCGCCGCGCCTCCATGGGCTCCGTTTTGCGGCGATTCGAGTTTGCGCTGGACGCGGGCGATTTCACGCTCGATGGGTTTGAGATCGTCGACAGCGCGCCGCAAGCGTCCGGCGAGAGCACGACGCGTGGCGGAACTGAAATGGATTCCGCGGATGAGCCGCGAAATATTGACCATCGTGCGCGCCAGGCTCCAGCGCAGGGTGCGGTGCATCTTGGGTTTCATCCCGCGCGAGATAGCTTGCAGTTTCTGGCGGCACTGCTGCGCTTTTTTGTAGTGTTTCTCGATTTCCGCGATGGCCAGGACCAGATCGCGCGCCTGGTCGGTGATATTTTCATCGGTCACCACCAGATCCGGCATGATCAGGAGGTCGCGCACCGAGGCTGGGTCCTTATGGACGATCTCGGAGAGCGACAGAATTTCGCGGATCACCAGGGGGGAGCGCGAGAGGGCTTTGCGGACCGCGAACTGGCCGCGCTCGATGCGTTTGGCCAACTCGATTTCGCCTTCGCGGGTGAGCAGCGGAACGGTACCCATCTCGCGCAGGTACATGCGGACGGGATCGTTGGTCTTGTCGCTGAAATCCTGAGCGAGGTCCAGGTCGATGGGCTCTTCGCCATCTTCCAGCTTTTTGTCGAACTCGATTTTGGGTTCTTCCAGGATTTCGACGCCGGCGCTGTCGAGCTCCGTGAGAAGGTCGTCGAGTTCACGTCCGCCGGGATACTCCTCGGTCAGAAGCTCATTGACTTCGTCGTACAGGACGTAGCCTTTTTCCTTGCCGGTATCCATGAGCTGCTTCAGGCGGCCTAATTTTTCTTCAAGTGCCACGCTACCCCAATGAACTTTGGCGCTTTGAATCCCCGTCCAGGCGCCTCCATCCGAATACGTTCAGTGTACAACAGCGCAAGCAGGGCTCAGTCCCGGCCGGCGGCATTGATTTCCTTCCGCAGTCGCTCCAATTCTGCGATAATGTCGAGCGCTTCATTCAGCCGTCCCTCCCGTTCGGCCGTTTTTACTCTAGCGCGTAATTCATCGAGCTGCTTCCTGCGGAAGTCCAGCTCCAGGCGCCGGAGGCAGGCTTGCGCCTGTTCGAGGGCAAGAGCGCCCTCACTAATCTCATCGGCAGCGGCCACCTCATGCAATAGGTCCCGGGCGGCCGGATTCAGGCGGTCCTCGATGGATGAGAACGTTACGGGCGATCCGGATTCGGACTGGTGGCGGAGAGCCTCGAAAATCTCGCGCGTGATGAAGTGGCTGGTGGTATCGGGCGGGATGCGAGGAAGGATCTGGGTCCGGACGTCTTCATTGGAAAGAATGGCCTGCAGCAGCAGGGCCTCGTTGGCTGGAACCGCGGGCTTGGCGTCAGGCTTCGGCGGGGGCGTGCGGCGCTCGGCTGCGGCCTTCTTGAATTGGTCGAGCACCAGTCCCGGGTCGACGCCGATGTATCCGGCGAGATCGTTGGCGATGGCGGCGCGCTCCAGTTTATCGGAAAGCTTCTGGACCGAAGGGAGCAGGAACTTGAAAGCGTCCATGCGGCCGTCGGAGGAGCGCATATCGAAGCGGGCGCGGGCGCGGTCGGCAAGCCAATGAAAATAGCCGCTGGCGGAATCGAGTTTCGCGCGGTAGGCGTCGGCTCCTTTTTGCTTGACGTACTCATCGGGATCGAGGCCGCCATCGAGCGAGAGCACGCGCACGTGCAGGCCTTCATCAAGCAGCAGTTGGATGGCTCGTTCGGCTGCGGCGGCGCCGGCGTTATCGGGATCGAAATTCACGATCACGGTTCCACCGGCGGTGAGGCGCTGCATGGTTCGCACCTGCGGGTTAGTGAGCGACGTGCCGCAGCTTGCGACGACTTCCTTGACTCCCGCGGCGCACACGCCGATGACGTCCATGTATCCTTCCACCAGAATTACGCGCTCGCTGCGGCGCATCCCGTCACGGGCGCGATGCAGGTTGTATAGAACTGATGTTTTCTTGTAGATCGGCGTTTCAGGGGAATTCAAATATTTCGGCTGATCCTCTTCGCGCATGGCGCGGCCGCCGAAGGCGATGACGCGGCCGGATTCGTTGTGGATGGGAAACATCAGGCGCCCGCGGAAATAGTCGTAGAGGCTTCCATCCTCGCGTCTGCGCACCAGACCCGAAGCGTCCAACTGTTCGGCGGTGAAGCGCTCCTGCGAAAGCCGGCGGACCAGGGACTGTCCCGAGGAATCGGAATAGCCGAGCATGAAGGTATCGATCAGCTCGGGTGAAACGGCGCGCTGATTTAAGTAGGAGCGGGCGTCGGCGCCGTGCGGGCCGCGCAAATTGGATTGAAAAAGATTCGCGGCGATTTCGTGAATCTCAAGCAGCGCGGCGCGTTGTTTGGATTCGGCGTCGGCGTACTCGGTCTTCTTCGGCATGGGGATGCCGTTGCTCTCGGCGAGCAGTTTGAGCGCTTCGGGAAAGGTGAGGCCGTCGATGTCCATCACGAATTTCAGCGAGTCGCCGCCGACGCCGCAGCCGAAGCATTTGAAGAACTGGCGGGTCTGGTTCACGGAGAAGGACGGCGTTTTTTCCTGATGAAAGGGACACAGGCCGACGTAGCGCCCGGTCGCGCCGACGCGTTTGAGGCGCACGTAATCGCCAATCACCTTGACGATGTCGATGGAAGATTTCAGGTGTTCGACGAAGGGGTCCATTACAGCTAGCGCTTAAGAGCGAGGGTAACACCGTCGCCGATGGAAAGCATGGAGAGAGTCACGCGCGAATCGGCGTGAAGTTTTTTATTCAAGGCGCGAATGGCGAGGGTGTCGGGATCGTTCTCCTGAGGATCAGCGACGCGGCCCGACCAGAGGACGTTGTCAATCATGACGAGGCCGCCGGGGCGGAGCAGTTCGAGCGCGGATTCGTAGTAGTGCTCGTAATTGGATTTGTCGGCGTCGATGAAGGCGAAGTCGAAGCTGCTTTGGCGGCCTTCCGCGAGAAGCTCGCGAAGAGTTTCGAGCGCGGGGCGAAGATGCAGATCGATTTTGTGTTCGACGCCGGCTTCCTTCCAATAGCGGCGGGCGACGGCAGTGTATTCTTCGTTGACGTCGCAGGCGACAATGCGTCCATCGGCCGGCAGCGCGAGCGCGACCGCGAGCGAGCTATAGCCGGTGAACACGCCGACTTCGAGGGTGAGGCGCGCGCCGATCAATTGAATGAGCAGCGCCATGAACTGGCCTTGATCGGGGGTGATCTGCATGGTGGCGCGCGGATGAGACGTGGTTTCCTCGCGCAGACGGCCCAGAATCGCGGGTTCGCGCAGAGAGACGGAGGCAAGATAGTCGTAGATATTTTCAGGGATGAGCAGTCGTCCAGCCATATCCGAAATTGTGGCACGGGGAATAAAAACATTTCCGTGCTAGAATGCTTTCGTGGTCGCGGTGGAAGAATTCAAAGAGCAGACGCTTCGCAAAGTGCGTGACGTCCGCTGTCCGGATCACAAACAGCCTCCGCGGGTGCGGTTCGTGGGGGCGACGCTGCGGGACATCACCATCCAGATGAGCGCGTGCTGCGCGAAGTGCGCGGAGCTGGCGAACCTTAGAATCGCGGGGCGATAGCATTTTTCTGCGTTTTTCTCTGCGAATTTTGCGTCTCTGCGTGAACTATGTTTCGTGAGCCTAAATGCAATCTCCGGTCAAATCATCGATGCCGCGTATCATATCCACCGAGCTCTTGGGCCGGGACTATTGGAGTCGGTCTACGAGGCGGTGTTAGCAGCGGAGCTTAGGAAACGCGGCTTTAGAGTCGTCCAGCAGCAGGCGATTCCGGTCGTATATGAGGGGGTCGAACTGGGCGTCGGCTTCCGTGCGGACCTGATTGTCGAGGGTGAGGTGATTGTTGAGATTAAGTCGGTCGAGGCCGTCGCGCCGGTGCACAAGATGCAACTCTTGACCCATCTGCGGCTTGCGGACAAACAGCTCGGGCTGCTGATCAACTTCAACGTGGCGCGGATCAAGGATGGAATTACGAGAGTGGTGAACGGACTCAGGGAGTGATCGAGGAATCACGCAGAGACGCAGAGGACGCGGAGGGCCGCAGAAGACTCGCGAGGTCGGCGGCGCGTTGGGAGAATTGTTGGGTTTGCGCGAAGGCTCGGGCGGCGGTGGACATAGGGATGCGGTCGGTTGAGAGTAATCTTTCTATTGCGGGGCGAAGGCCGGATTTTTGCACCAGCGCTCCGAATTCAGGACGCATCACACTCCTTGCGCCCACAGTATCCAGGCACACGGCGGGCAAGCCTGCGGCCAGAGCTTCGAGAAGAGTCAGGCCGTAGCTTTCGTGGCGGCTCGGGAAGACGTAGAGGTCGGCGAGGGAGAAGAAGGCTCGTTTGCGATCGCCGGTGACGTGGCCGGGGAAGATCACGCGGGTGTTGCGGAAGCGCGACGCGAGGCGCTGGAGTTTCGCGAGGAAGCGCTCGCCTTGCATGTAGGCCGGCGCGCCGCAGATGAACAGCCATAGCGGCGGGTCCCATTCGAGCAGTGCTTCAAGTAAGAGGTCCTGTCCTTTTTCCGGCGAGATGCGGCTAAGGGTCAGCAGCACGCGGGCATCGGGCGGGATTCCATATTCGGCGCGCAGGGGATCGGCGGAGACGGGCGGACCCGCGTCGCAAATTCCCCACGGAAGCACGTGGATCTTTTCGGCACATCCGGGGTAGCAGCGAACCAGAACGTCGCGCATGCCTTCGGAGGGGACGATCAGACCGCTCGAACAATGCACGCTCGCCGCTTGTTTTTCCCAGACGAGGTTGGTGATCGCAGGCAGAGCCCAGCGCAGGCGGCGGTGCCAGCGGACCGTCGTTTCGGGCGCGATCCAGCCGTGCAGATAGATGGCGGAAACATACGCAACCACATCGACGTGATAGATGGTGTAGACGCGAAATCCGCGCGCGGCGAGACGCTCGAAATCGGGGCCTTCGGAAACGTCGTTGCTCAACACGACCGTTGTTGCGGGATCGTGACGCAGAATCTCGTCGGTCGCGGTTTTTTCGGAAGAACGGCAGAAGCGGGCGTACTCGCGCTCGCTGAAGCGCACCAGTTCGCGGCCTTCGATGGACGGAACGATTCTGCGGAATTCGACATTGGTGCGAGTCCATTCCGCGACCAGACGATCGAAGATGGCAGCGCCGCCGCCAAGCGGAACCGATTCGCGGGCGGGACCGCCGTGTGCGGCAACGTAGAGGATCACGCGGGAGAATATTCGATCACCAGCGCGGTGATATCGTCGCGAATCACGCCGCCTTCGGTGAAACGATCCACAGCTGCGAGCAGCGCGGCATGCAATCCTGGGGCGTCTAAAGCGGCGTTTTCGCGCAGCGCGACGCGCAGGCGCTCGGTATCGAAAAACACGCCCTCGGCGTTTTCCGCTTCGGTGAGTCCGTCGCTGTAGATGACGATTTTGTCTCCCGCGACGAGCTGCGCTTCCATCATTTGAAACGGCGCGCCTTCGATCATGCCAACCGGCATTCCCGAAGTATGCAGCTTGCGCAGGCGGCCGTCGAGGGTCACCAGAAAGGGCGCGGGGTGGCCGGCGTTGACGTATTTCAGCGCGCCGGATGAATCGAGCGTGGAGCAAAAAATGGTGGCGTACTTTTCCCCGCGCGTGCGTTCCAGCAGAAAATCGTTGAGACGCCGTAGGATCGATTCGATGTCGCCTGTCGCCATCAGGAAGCTGCCTTGCAGCAGGCTCGCGAGCAGGGCTGAGCTGACGCCTTTTCCGGAAACGTCGGCTACTACGGAGCCCCACAGATCGGGGGCGATGTGGCGCACATCGAAATAATCACCGCCGACCTGCGTCGAAGGCATGCTCGATCCGGCGGCGCGGAACCAGCCCACGGATGGTAGCGACGCCGGCAACAGGCCCTGCTGAATGTCGCGGGCGATTTTCAGCTCGTCCTCGATGCGAAGCTTGATGCGCTCTTCTTCGAGCAGACGGGCGTTTTCGAGAATTGTCGACGCTTCGATCGCCAGGGTTTGCAGCAGCTCGCGATTCCCCGAGGAGAGGTCGGCCGCCGACAGGCGAGAATCCATATACAGCAAACCGATGGTGTCCTCAATGCTGGCGGCGACGCGGGTCTCTTCGGACGATCCGGAGCGAACGTGAATCAGAGGGACGCACACCACGCTGCGCAGTTCCAAGGCGGCGACACTCATTTCCGGCTGGGCTCCTTGGGCGGCCAGCGGATCGAACTGCATGGAGAGCAGATCGCGGCGGGATTGCAGCGCTCGCTTAATTAATGACCTCGGAACTCGCAGATCGCCTGCGTCGAGCCCGCGGCCGTCGCGATCGCGCGCGACGGAAACTTCGAGATCGGGGTCCTTGCGAAGCAGCAGGAATCCTCGCTCGCAGCCGGTGACGGCGAGCGCTGCGTCGATCACGGCCGTAAGAACTTCATGCGTCGAAAGAGAATTCTGGAGGGCGCGCGCGACTTCGACCAGCGACCGGAGCTTGGACAGGTTGGTCGGACCTGTTCCCTCCGACCGCGAAGTGGACGAGATCTGGTCGATGATGCGGTTGATCTCGCCATGTTCCAGGGTGAAGGTGAGCTGATACGATTCGCGAACGCCGAAATCGATGCGATCGGAGTTGCGGAGGACGTGGCGCGCAACGCGTTCGCCATTGATCCAGGTGCCGTGGCGGCTGTTGAGGTCCTCCAGGACGTAGGCGCCGTTGGCGGCGCTGATTCGCGCGTGGTTGCGCGAAACGCGATTATCGCGCAGCACCAGGTTGTTATCGGCATGGCGGCCGATGGTGAACGGAACCGGCTCCAGCACGACGCGCGAGCGCTGGCCGGAAGGGTTCAGGACCAGGAGGGCAGCGGGCGGACGCCCGGTGTGTTCGGCGGGGACGGACATCTAGCTCGCGGTCCCTTGGACTGGTTTGGAGGCAGCCTCTGCGATTTCCTGCGCGCGGAGCGCCTGGCAATGGGAACAGTAGCCGCCGATTTCGGTGCGCGCCAGAATGATTTGAAATCCGAAGTGCGATTCCACCTGGCGGCGGAGTTTTTGGAGCGGCTCGCCGAAAAATTCTTCGACTTTTCCGCAGCGCAGGCAGATGATGTGGGCGTGCTCCTGTTTAAGGCGGGTTTCGTAATAATGCTGATCGCCGCCGTAGTGCATCAAGTCGAGTTCGTCGACCAGGCCGCTGGCCTTCAGGAGCTTCAGGGTCCGGTAGACCGTGACGCGATTGAGCTTGGGGTCCTTCTCTTTGGCCATCTGGTAGAGGCTTTCAGCGTCGAGATGGCGGCCGGAAGTGTCGATCAGGTCGAGCAGAATCCTCCGCTGGCGCGTGAGGCGGACGCCGCTTTCGCGAAGAGAATCCTTGATGCCTGACGAGGGGATACCGGCGGCGGGCATGCTTTAAGGATACAGGAGGCGTCGCGAGGGTGCGGGGGAATCACGCAAGAGCACGCCGAACGGGTTGCCGGTCAGTTTCCGACATGCGACTGCACGAGGTAGCTAGAACCAAGTACTCAAATCTCCTTGTGGCGTACGCTTGCCAAACTGCGGCACGATCCGGTTCGAAACCGGATTGCACGGGCGACTGTACATGGCAGCCGCACGACCTCCATTTTCATCTTGAGTAATGCCCGAAATGGACGTACCAGAACTGCTAGACTAAAACAGGACTCGGTGCATTTGCCCTTCGGAAGCTAAGGAGGGTCATGACCACGCAGCAGAAAGTTGCTTCGAAAGCTTTCGGCGCATTCGTTGCCGCGATTTTGGCAGCGTCAATCGGTCGCATGCCGGCTCAATCGGCGAAAACGCCCGTAGATCCCGGCGTGCGCGGCGGCGCGGCCGGTGCCGGTGGTCCTCTGCGGGGGCTGACTGCGGACGAAGCCGCGTTTTTTCAAGATGGGCTCTCCCGGTTCGCGGATATCGAGGGCGTGACCGGAGGCAAGAACAATGGACTGGGGCCTCGCTTCAACTCAAACCAGTGCTTGTCTTGCCACGCGCAGCCGGCTCCAGGCGGATCGAGCCCCGCACGGAATCCCCTGATCGGAATTGCCGCTCTAAATGGGGCAAAGAACACGGTGCCGTGGTTCATCGCATCCAATGGTCCCATTCGAGAAGCACGCTTTCAGCGGAATCCGGACAAAACTAACGACGGCGGCGTGCACAACCTCTTCGTGATCACCGGCCGGAGCGACGCCGCGGGTTGCAACATCGCGCAACCTGACTTCCTGCCTGCCGGAAACCCCCTCTCCGGCCAGGGCGGGAACCCGAACATCATTTTCCGCATTCCGACGCCGGTGTTTGGCGCCGGGCTCATCGAGGCGATCCCCGACTCGGCGATCCTCGCGAACATGCGGGCCGACGCGTCCCTGAAGGCGGGGATGGGCATCTCGGGTCACCCCAACGCGCACCTGAGCGGCAATGCGAACCGCAGTGCCAACGACGGGACCATTACCCGCTTCGGATGGAAAGCACAAAACAAATCCCTGCTCATATTCGCGGGCGAAGCTTATAACGTCGAGATGGGAGTGACGAATCAACTCTTCTCCCAGGAGCGCGACGAGACTCCTGGCTGTCTTTTCAACGCCACGCCCGAGGACACGGTCAACTTCACAACTACACCCACGCCCTCGGCGAGCGTCAATACGGCCGTTCTCTCCGATATCGAGGCGTTTGCCGATTTCATGCGGATGCTGGCCCCGCCCACTCCGGCGCCCGACACGCCGTCGATCGCCAACGGACGGGCCAACTTCGCGAAGGTAGGGTGTGCTCACTGTCACACTCCTTCGCTGACCACCGGCAAGATGATTGCGAGCGGCTCCTCGACCAGCCCGAGTGCGGCGCTTTCCAACCAGACTGCGAATCTGTTCTCCGACCTCCTGGTCCATCACATGGGTAAAGGTCTTGCGGACGGCATCACGCAAGGTGGCGCGGGCCCTGATGAGTTCCGAACCGCTCCTCTCTGGGGTGCCGGGCAACGCGTGTTTTTCCTGCATGACGGTCGGACCAGCAATCTGGTGGAAGCGATCGAGGACCACAAGAGTCAAGGTAGCGAGGCAACTAAGGTCATCGACCGTTTCAACAGGCTGAAGGCTGCGGAGCGGCAAGACATCCTCAACTTCCTGCGGTCGCTCTAGTCGTCGTAGTCTACGAGTGATTCGGGCGCGGCCTTCCCCCGGGCGAAACCGTCGGGCGCGTGTTTACCCAATACACACAAAGGGTCGCAGAGGTTGCGCATGTTATAATCGTGGCAGTATCTTCTTACATGAGGGGAACGATGACGACCCACCGATTGTGCCTGTTTCTATCGATTTCCGCGGCTGCTGTGGCTGCTGACACGGTTACGTTCACCAAGGATATTGCCCCGATCTTCCAAGAAAAGTGCGAATCCTGCCATCGCAAGGATTCCATGGCGCCGATGTCGCTGGTGACGTATCAGGAATCGCGGCCGTGGGCCAAGTCGATCAAAGAGCGCGTGGTGACGCATCAGATGCCGCCGTGGCATCTGGATAAGACCGTTGGAATTCAGAAATTTCAGAACGACCGGTCGCTGAGCGATGAGCAAATTGCGACCGTGGTTCGCTGGGTGGATGCTGGCGCGCCGATGGGGAATCCCAAGGACATGCCTGCTCCCAAGCAGTGGGGCGATGAGCAAGCCTGGCAGCTTGCCAAGCAGTATGGCGAGCCGGAACTGATCATCAAGTCCGACGCCTACAACATGCCCGCGGTGAGCCAGGACCAATGGTGGAAGCCGACGACGGAGATCCCGATCACCGAGCCGCGCTGGGTGCGCGCAGTCGAAATGCGCACGGGGACGATGGCCGGACGCAGAATCACGCATCATGCGATCGCGTACCTGTTGCAGCAGGAGCCCAAGACGGAGACGGCCGCCGCGGTGGATCCGTTCGCGGCACTGGCTGGCGGCGGAATTTTGATGGAATGGGCGGTCGGCAAGCAATACGATGTGTATCGTCCCAACACCGGGAAGCTGTTGGTGCCCGGCGCGAAGGTATGGTGGGATATCCACGTCCACGCGGTGGGCGAGCCGATTCGCGATCACGTCGAACTGGCGGTTTATCTGTATCCCAAAGGTGAAAAGCCGAAGTACCGGACGTATCTAACCATGTTCAACGCAGCGGCGTCGAACAGCGGCAGCCCGCTGGATATTCAGCCGAATACGGTGGCGGAGACGGACAACTTCCATGTGTTGAAACAGGCCGCGCGGCTCGAGAATTTCCAGCCGCACATGCATTGGCGCGGCAAGGCGATGCTGACGGAAGCGATCTTGCCAGATGGCACCACAGAAACGCTGAGCTACGTCAATAATTTCAACTTCAACTGGATGAACAACTACATCTACGCGGAAGATGCCGCGCCGGTGCTGCCCAAGGGCACCATCATTCACGTGAAGGCGTGGCACGACAACACGACCGCAAAGGCTTCGAATCCCGATCCGAATCAATGGGTCGGTTGGGGCGATCGCACTGTGGATGAGATGGCTCACGCCTGGGTCAACGTCACCTACATCAGCGATGACGACTATAAAGAGTGGGCCGCGAAGAACAAGCCGAAGAAACCGATGGGATTCGGACTGTTTTCCGGGAACAATCAGTAGATGCGCGCTGCCGGTTCGATGCTGCTGGCGGGCGCGGCGTTCCTTAGCAACAGCTTTGCCCAGACCAATACACAGGCTGCGGTGGAGCCTCCGCACAACTCGGGACAAGGCGTCACCGCTGCGTTCGATGGCTGGTATTCGAACCCTGACGGAACCGCGAACATCCTGATCGGTTACTACAACCGGAACATGAAAGAGGCGCTGGACATTCCGGTGGGGCCGAGTAATCGGATCGAGCCGGGAGGTCCCGATCGCGGCCAGCCGACGCATTTTCTGCCAGGCCACCAGTGGGGCGTGTTCACGATTACGGTTCCGAAGGATTTTGGCGACAAGAAACTGACCTGGACCCTGATCGCGAACGGCAAGTCCACGTCGGTACCGGTGAGCTTGAATCCGTTGTGGGTGATCTCACCGTTTACAGAAGCGGGTGGAAACACTCCGCCGTTTATCGGATTTTCGGAGGGCGGGCCGTTCGTACAGGGGCCGCCGCGGGGGACCGTAAATTCACTGGAGGCCGCTCCGCAAGCGCCGGTCGCTTTGAACGTGTGGGTCGCTGACGACGCGAAAATTCCGCCGCCGTTCGAGGCGTACGCGAAAATGATCCCGATGGTGAGCGTCACCTGGACCAAGTTTCGCGGACCGGGCGAAGTGAAGTTCGCGAGCGAAAAGCCCAAGGTGGATAAGATCGAGTTCAAGGCTCCGGCTGGCGCAGTGTATACCGGAAAATCGTCCACTACAGCGACGTTCAGCGAGCCGGGCGACTATTTATTGGAAGTGGTCGCGAACGATATTTCGGGTGTCGGCGGGAACGGGTTTCAGTGCTGCTGGACTACGGCGCAGGTCAAGGTGACAGTTAAGCGGTAGGTGCGCCGGTTGAAAACCGGCGCGCGGGCTGCTCCGCTTGCGGGTTCAAGAAAAGCCCGCCCCACTAATCTTCCAACACTGCCAGGAATGCGCGAGCTTCTGCGGATTGGGCGTGCTTAAATTGCGAGGCGGGGAGCAATTCCTCCAGACGGCCGTCCGCGAGTAAGCCGATCTGGTCGCCTAACTTCAGGGCTTCACTGACGTCGTGGGTGACGAACAGCGTGGTCTTGCCCAGACCGCGCGCCAGCGCATTGAACTCAACCCGCACCTCACGCCGGGTGACCGGATCGAGCGCGCCGAATGGTTCGTCGAACAGGAGAATGGGGGGATCCGCCGCGAGGGCTCGCGCCACGCCGACGCGCTGGCGCTGGCCGCCGGATAGCTCGCGCGGATAGCGGCTTGCGTACTCCTTCGGCGGCAGTCCGACGCGCATGAGCAGCTCATGGACGCGCGTCTCGATCCGCTCTGGTTGCCAACCGTTAAGGCGCGGGACTACGGCGACGTTCGCGGCTACGGTGTAGTGGGGAAATAGGCCGGTTTCCTGAATGACGTAGCCGATGCGGCGGCGCAGTTCGATGGGATTCCAGGCGGTGGTTGCGCGGCCTTCCACCAGCACTTCTCCCGCGGTCGGAAGGATCAGCGCGTTGACCATTTTCAACGCCGTGGTCTTGCCGGATCCGCTGCGTCCCAGCAGCACCAGGGTCTGGCCTTCGGCCAGGTCGAACGTCAGGCCGCGCAGAATATCGCGTCCGCCGGCGCGGTAGCCGACGTTCGAGAATCGAAGCATAGCCGCAAGGTTAACGCATTTGGGACAAGCGGGGCGCAAAGACTGCGGGCCGCGAATGCACGCGAATACACGCGAATCCGCTCAGACGGCGCGCCAGAGGTTCTCGGCGAAGGGCCATTCTTCGTCGATCCATTGGGATTGGGATTCGAAGCCGCTTTCGTGCGCGATTTCGGGGATTTCTTCCGCATGGAACTTGTGTGACGACTCGGTCCAGATGGTTTCATCTGCGCGGAAACGGGACTCGATTTTAGCCTCGCGAACGGTGACGGTCTGGTCGATGCGGGAACGCAGGTGCATCTCGATCCTGCGCTCATCGGAATGGTAGCGAGCTTCGTGCGCGAATGCCCGCAGATTGAAATCGCCGCCCAGCTCGCGATTGATCCGGCCGAGCAGGTTGAGATCGAACGACGCAGTTACGCCGGAAGGATCGTCGTAGGCGTCGAGCAAGGTTTCGAGTGGCTTCACCAGATCGAATCCGATCAGCATGGCGTCGCCTTGGCGCAGGCGGGCGCGCACTTGGCGCAGAAAATCGGCGCGGCAGCGCGAATCGAAATTGCCGATGGTGCTGCCCAGGAACAACACCAGCAGCGGATCGCCGTTGCGCGGGACGCGATCGAGACCGTTAAGGTAGGTAGCCTCCACCGGCTCGACACTGGTAAGACCTGCCAACGCCTGGCGGCAGTTTTCCAGCGCGCTCGAAGAAAGGTCGATGGGAAAGTAAGCTTCGGGGGAGAGTACTTCGAGGAGGGTTCGGGTCTTGCGTCCCGATCCACTGCCGAATTCCACGATGGAGGAGAATTCGCGCGGAAGGTCGACCGCATGACGTTCCAGAAGGCGCTGATCGGCGCGGGTCAGGCCGTATTCGGGCAGCACGGTGATCGCGTCGAACAGAGCGCTGCCGAGTTCGTCATAGAGATACTTGGAGGGCAACTCTTTTTGAGGCTTGCTCAATCCGGCGCGCACTTCGCAGGCGAATTCGTTCATGGGTTGGTCCTTTCCGATTTCACGGTTTAGGCTAACGCGCTAACACCGGCAGGCGACACAAAACGATCGCCTGCCCTACGGTGGTCAGGTGTCGTCAACTAGGCGGAATCCGGCATACGCATGCGGATAATCCGGCCGGAACCAGTTTCTAAAGCTGCGCCGCAGAAAACAGGCGGCGGTGCGCGGCGATGCGCCCTTCATCACATAGTGTTTTCCGTCGAAGAAGTCCGCCGAATATCCAGGATAGAACGGGAATCTCTCAAATCCGGCGAAGGGGCCAAAAACGGTGGAGGTCCATTCCCATCCATTTCCGATCATCTGGACGGCCCCGTGGTGGCTGGCTCCGCCTGCGTGAACGGGAACCGGATCCCAGCGGACGAAATCCGCGTTCACGGCCTTCGATCCCTCTGCGGCCCGATGGTATTGCGCTTCGGAGGGAAGAGCCGCATGACGCCACTGGGCATATGCCGACGCTTCCGAATGCGTGACGTATACGGGCCAATCCAGGGGCAACGGAATCTCTCCAAACATGGCACGAAGAAACCACGCGCCGTTGCGGTCCACCCAAAAGTGTGGAGCAGGCGCTCCGGCGCGAACGTATTCCAGGTATTCAGCGTTGCTGATCTTGTAGCGCGAGATTCGAAATTCGGGCACCGACACCGAGTGTTGGTCGAACTCGTTGTCCCATCCGAAGCCGTCGTCACGCGGACGTCCCAGGACGGCGATGCCGGCGGGAACGTCGACCCAGTCATTTTTCGGCGGTGCCGGGACCTGCTCCACCGGGGCCGGGGCGGGGCCGCGCTTCGACGCGTACGGCAAGTTATGGAACAGATACGCGAGCGTCTCCGCGTGCATCAGCCGGTGTTCGATCGCGACGTGGGTCAGTCGATCGGGCAGGCGGGAGATGGCGGCATCCAGCTCGCTGCGGATGCGCGCCACGTACGCGCGCACTTCCTTATCCAAAGGCCAGTCGGATGGCTGGTCCGAAGGCGCGCGGCCGGGCTCGGGATCGATGCCGAAGGCGAACAACCGGTCAAAGGACGGATGGAGCGGTCCTCGATCCAGCGCGTGCTGCGAAAAAAGGTTCCAGTCGAAAGCCTCCAGGTGACCCAGATAGAAGATCAACCTGTGGCGTTCGGGAACGGGACGGTCGTACAATGCCACGGGATCAAGCAATTCAAAGAGCGCGTCAGTTCGGGCGCGCGCCGCGTCAAATTGCAATGACGGCCGGCTCATCAGGCGTTCTCCTCCTGCACTAGCTTCGCCAGTCGAATCATATCGCACCGCTGACGGGGGATTGGTGCACCTCCATGAAATTTGCTCAATCTTCGGGTGGTATCCTATATGCCTACGCAATTCTGATGTCCTTCCAGATACGTCCTCTCAAGGAATTCCTGGTGCGCCCGGCTTTGCCACCCGCACTCCAACGCCTCTCCGAACTGGGTGTGAACCTGCTGTGGAGTTGGGATCATAACCTGCGATCTTTGTTCCGGCGTCTGGATCCGGTAATTTGGAAAGAATCCAATCATAACCCGGTGGTGATGCTGGGGCGCATGCCGCAGACGACGCTGGAGCGGGCGGCCAGCGATCCCCGCTTTCTGGCGCTGTACCGGCGCGCCTGCGAAGCGCTGGACGCATACCTCGCTGCGCGACCGCAGTCCAATATGTTGGTGGCCTATTTTTCGATGGAGTATGGCCTGCTGGACTGCATGCCGATCTACTCGGGCGGCCTGGGCGTGCTTTCAGGCGATCATTTGAAAGCTTCGAGTGATGCGATGTTGCCGCTGGTGGGCATCGGACTGTTGTACCAGAAGGGATATCTTCAACAGGCGCTGGGAGCCGACGGATGGCAGCACGAACGCACACCCGTGAACGATTTCTATTCGCTGCCGGTGACGCCGGAAACGCGTGCGGACGGGAGCGAACTGCTGGTTTCCGTGAAGCTCGCCGGGAAACCGGTTTTCGTGAAGATATGGCGGATCGACGTGGGGCGCGTAAAGCTGTATCTCCTGGACACCAACATCGCGCAGAACGGGCCGGAGCATCGCGAGATCACGAATCAACTCTACGGTGGCGATCGCCACACGCGTATTCAACAAGAGATTGTTCTGGGAATCGGCGGCATTCGCGCATTGAAGGAACTCGGTTTGCAGCCGACGGTGTATCACATGAACGAAGGGCACTCGGCGTTCCTGTCGCTGGAACGCATCCGCGTGTTGATGACCGACCAGAACCTCAGCTTTGACGAAGCGCTGGAGGCTGCGCGCGCGACGCATGTGTTCACCACGCATACCAGCGTCCCCGCCGGAATCGATTTGTTCGACACCGGCATGATGTACGCGTATTTTCAGGATTACTGCAGCGAACTTGGAATTTCCTTCGATCAGCTGCTGGCGCTGGGGCGGCGCGAATCCAGCGACTCGCAAGAGCCTTTCTCCATGGCCATTGCCGCCATCAAGACCGCGTCGTACCGCAACGCGGTGAGCCGCCTGCACCGGCGCGTTTCGCAGCAAATGTGGGAAGGCCTATGGCCCAAACTTCCGGTGTGGGAAGTGCCGATCACCTCCATCACCAACGGCGTACATCTCAGCAGCTGGATCAACGGAGACCTGGCCGGAATCTACGATCAGTATCTTCAGCCGGACTGGCGTGAAGGACACAACGATCCGAAAGTGTGGGACCAGATCGCCGAGATTCCGGATGCGGAACTGTGGGAAGCGCACCGGCGGCGCAAACGGCGGCTGATCACGTTCGTGCGCGAGCATGGGGCGGCGACCGCGGCGGCGCGCAACGCACCGCATCCCGAGATCCGGCGGTTGCAGGATGTGCTCGATCCGGATGCCCTGACCATCGGCTTCGCGCGCCGTTTTGCGACGTACAAGCGGGCGACGCTGATTTTCCGCGATCTGGACCGGCTGCGAAAAATCCTGACTAACCCGCAGATGCCGGTGCAGATCCTGGTTTCGGGAAAAGCGCACCCTCTGGATATTCCCGGAAAAACTCTGATCCGCGAAATCGTACAGTATTCCCGCGCCGAGGATCTGGCCGGGCACATCGTGTTCGTCGAGGACTACGGAATTCATGTGGCCCGCGAGCTAGTGGGAGGCGTGGATGTGTGGCTGAACACGCCCCAGCGCGGCGAAGAAGCCTGCGGAACCAGCGGCATGAAGGCTGGTATCAATGGCGTGCTCAATATGAGCATTCTGGACGGCTGGTTCGACGAGGCTGCCGAGCAGTCGGGCGGATGGCCCATCGGCGATCGTGAAGCATACTCGCCGGATCGCGACGACGCGCATGCCGCGGGAATCTTTTCGTTGCTCGAAAATGAAATCGTCCCGCTGTTCTACGAGAACCGCGAGCAGGGCGTACCCCGGGAGTGGATGCGCCGCGTCAAACAGTCGCTGCGGTTCGTCAGCATGAACTTCAACTCGCTGCGAATGGTTGGCGAATACCGGACGCAGTTGTATGAGCCGGCGCATGCCGGTTACGAAGCCGTGGCGGGCGATCACTTCGGTCCGGTCCGGGAACGCGCGGAGTGGACCAAGATCGTCAACGAGAAATGGCCGTACGTTAACTTCGTCGACGGAGGCCAGGGGCTGGACTTGGCGGTGCAGAGCGGAGCGTCCGTTCCGCTCCGGACATCCATCGACCTGGCGGGGCTGAGCCCGCAGGATGTCCGGGTGGAAGCCGTGGTGGGGCGCGTGGCGGCCAGCGGTGAGCTGGAGGAAACGCACGTGCTGACGCTGGCTCCCCTGGAACAACATGGAACGGTGTTTACGTTTGGGCGCGATTTTTCGCCGTTCACCACCGGCCGGCTGGGTTACTCCTTGCGGGTGACGCCGAACCATTATGACGATCCGTTGAACCGGCCCTGTCATGCGCTGATGAAGTGGGCCGGTGAGTAGCCTTGGTACTAGCCACGGCTAAAGATTCAGAATAAATCGGCCGATTAGGCCCATGAGCGAAGATTTCACTGGATTCTGCGCTCAGTTCGTGGTACATAGTGGTTTAGACGGTTAGCGGGCAGCCACGATGGCTCCCAGCAGGTTAACCTGTTGTCTCCCGAAAAGCTTCCTCGAGTCTCGTTGTATTCACATGCCCCAGGTGGTTCCATGGGCCCTGTTCTTTTTGTAATCGTTTCGACAAAGGAGTGAGCCAACCAGCTTATTTATGGAAGGCGACCGCAAGTACCGGCAAAACGGCTATATGGACTCAGGCCGCGATTATTCCGGAAACGGCGGGCCCAAGCGCGATGAGCGCCCACGCCCCCAGGGTCCACGACCACCCATAGACATCACTGGTCCGCGTCTGCCGCGGATGGTGCAATCGGTAACGGCGGCGCGGTGCTACAACTGCTCCACCGCACTATCCGATGTCGATTGGCGCGGAAATTGTCCCAAGTGCGGAGTGGCGCTGCACTGCTGCAAGCAATGCGCGCATTTCGAGCCGTCCACTCGCTTCCAATGTTTGAAGCCTGTGCCGGCGCGAATTTCGCCCAAGGACACGGCCAATGAGTGCGAACTGTTCAACCCTCGCGTGACGGTCGCGCGCGACGCGGCGCCTGTCAATGGGAATGGAGCAGGCTCCTCGTCCAATGTTCCCGTGCCCAAGAGCGCGACTGACGCGCGCGCGATTTTCGACAGCCTCTTCAAGAAGCCGGAATAGTTCACCGCTTTAGCCGGTGCAACGCCGCGTGAAGCAAGCTTCGGGTTGCACCTCGGCTTGACTCGAGGTGACACGTCAACATCGACGGCTTCCTTTGGTCGCGGCTCAGTGTCTGGCCGACATCGCAGATCGCCGAGCATGAGCCGCGGCCAACAGGGATCGGTCAACGGCGAGTTTTTCCGGCGCCTCCGAAGCTTGCTCCGCGGGTAAGGGCCAGCGCGCCCCACAACACACTGTCGTCGCCCAACTGCGCCGGAACCACGTCCAGCCGCGCCCGCGACCAATGAGTGACCTGACGCCTCAATTCCTTCCGCAGCGGAATGAAAAGTTCATCGCCGGCTTTGGCGATCCCGCCGCCGATCACGATGCGTGCCGGATTCAACAGCATGATCGCCGATTTCAGCCCCAGTGCCAGGTCGACCACGTAGCGGTCCACAAATTCGGGGTCGCGCAACAGCTCCGATGTGGGTGTTCCGTGATCGCGCTCCAGCCACAGGCCGCAGCACATTCTTTCGAAACAACCGCGTGCACCGCACAGGCATTCGGGACCGTCGGGCCGGATGGTGATGTGTCCGATCTCGCCCGCCCACGAATCGGCGCCGCGGTATACGGAGCCGTCGTCGAGAACGATCCCTCCGCCGATTCCAGTGGATAGCGTCACGTATAGCAGGGGACGATGCGCACGGCCCGCGCCGTACACCGCTTCACCCAGCGCTCCAACGTTGGCATCGTTATCTATCATGACGGGCGCATTCACGATCGCACTAATTCGTTCGACCAGCGGAAAATCGTTCCATCCGCCGACGTGCGTGGAGAGCGCGATGCGTTGAAACGTAAAATCAACGGGACCGCCAAATCCGATACCGGACGCGTCGACCGGCAGCCAGCCCCGCGCGATGGCTTCGATCTGCGCGAGCATCCATTCCGGCCCACCGGCGCGATCGGTGACGCGCGATTCGCGGTGGGTCATTACTTCGCCGTCAAACAGGGCGAGCGAAAACTTGGTACCGCCGATGTCGATGGCGAGCGTCCTCATATCAGTTCATCCGGCGACGCCGTGCCGGTGCCCTTTTTCATGATGGTGACCGAGGCCACCAGATTCCCGAATCGTGCCGCTTCCACCGCCGATCCGGTGACGGCCAGGGCGAGTGCGGCCCCCGCTGAGAAACTATCGCCTGCGCCGCAGATATCCACGGGATTCTCATTCGTGCGCGTGGGGACCCAGGTCTCTCCCGAATCGTCGACGACTTGCGCGCCTTCCGGTCCGTGCGTAATCATCAGCAGTTTCGCGCGGGTATGTTGGCGTAGCGCGGAATAGTCGACGCGCCCACAGACGCGAAGACTGGCTGCAGCGGCTTCTTCGCGGTTCGGTTTGAGTATGACGTTACGAAACAGTTCGCAGCGTTTTCGGGAGTCCACCCAAACCAGCTTTTCGAGGCCACTGAGCGCATCGCGCATCCGTGACGTGACCACGCCACCGCCGGTTTCGGCCTGATCCGAGACCAGGATCACGTCGAAATCGCCTGCGATCCGGCGCAATGTGCTCACCAGCTTTTCATCCAGTTCGTCAGGCAGCGGTTGCGTGTTGATGAAATCGACGCGCGGAAGATCCTCGATTCCGGTTTCAATGTTGAGTAGCTTGGTATAGGTGAAGGTCGCGAGAGCCGGCGAGCGCAGCAGCGACGCAGTATCGATCCCGCGCGCGCGCAGCGCGCAATCGAGCTCCCACGCGAATCCATCCTCTCCCGCGACGCCCAGGACCGCGACATGCCCGCTGCCGAGTGCCGCCAAGTTGTTGGCCACGGTTCCCGCGGCGCCTGGTGTGCTGTCCGTCGAGACCACGCCAATGCGTGGGATTCCAGTTTCCCGCGACGGCTCCGATTGCTGGGGATCGTAACGCGACCAGCGGTCCAGGCACACGTCGCCAACCACCAGCGCGCGCAGTTTCGGAAAACCGGCCAGAATTTCTGTACGTGAAATACGTTCTATTTTAGAGCTTTCCACAACGCGGGTACCGTGGCCCGGTGCGGGCCGCAAAAATAAAAGCTTTCGCCGCCGTCTTTTACCGTTCGCACGAGAATGGTCTTGTGCGGACGGAAATAATAACCCGGATCGGAGCGCTGAAGCTCGCGCCGATGATCGCCGGCGATCGGCACGATATCGAAAACCGCGGTGGTGAACCGCTGGACCTTGCCCACATTGCGGGCCATCGCCAGCGCCTTCAGAAAAACCTCCGGTCCCATAATCGCCGATCCGAAATTCAGCAGCACGCCGCCGTCCAGCTTTTCAATGGCGCGCGCGAAAATCAGGAAATCACGATAACTCGCCTCGCCGAGGGCGCCTCCGTCGCAGGACGGATGCTCGTGCAAAATGTCGTATCCGATACCGACGTGCACGGTCATCGGAACGGAACAGCGCCACGCTGCCGCGAACACACTCAAGTCGCAATGCGGATAGTCGCTTTCGGCAATACGTCTGCCGACGTTCTCTCCCAATCCGGCTCCGTCGCGCGCCGCCTCGGCGATCCATGCGTTCAGTTCCGCCAGCTCGTTCCACAAGCCGAACTCACCGGTTTGAATATAGCGCTCGACGCTTTCGGTGGTGGCGCCGATGCGCGCCAATTCGTAGTCGTGGATCACGCAGGCGCCGTTGACGGCGATATGCGTGAGCACTCCACGCTTGATCAGGTCGATGAGGTGGCGGTTCACGCCGGCCCGCAAGACGTGCGCACCCATCATCAGAATGCAGGGTCGTTTTTCGAGACGAGTCTCGCGAATCCGCTGGGCGAGCGCCGGCAGATCGGGATGTTCAAACGGAGGAGTTGGATCGCCGAGCTGCAGCCAGTGCTCGATGGTCAGGCCGTGCTGGCGCTCGGCCAGCGGCTTCAGCTTCAGCCGCGACCGGTCGAACTGCTCATACTTTCCCATTGCGGAATAGCGTCGCGACCAGTTCTTCATGACCAAGGTAGTTGGGGACGATGAAGTCCGCGCCCACGCCGATCAGGCGCAGCCGCTTCCAGTCGTCGACCACCTGGCATTCGGGCTCGGTGGTCGCGACGCCGACGGTCACGCCGCCCACCTGTTTTACTTCTTCGATCTCGACGTAGCCATCGCCGAAGCCGAGGATCTGCTCGCCTTGAACGTCGGTGGTCGCGAGGATTCGCTGGATCAGGATTTTCTTGGAGAAGCTCTTGTAATCGTCCTGGGCGCCGTAGACGCCGCCGTCGAAATAGCGCGCCACGTCCAGCAGCCGGGCCTCTTCTTTCATGTAGATCTCGTCGGTGCCGCTGGCCAGATACATTTTAAGGCCACGCGATTGGAGCGACTCGAGCAGCGCGCGGGCGCCTGGAACCATGTACTCTTCGGGCGAGCTGTGGCCTCTGTGTAAGTCCTCGATGCGGCCGTGGATGCGAACCCACAGCCGGTCCAGGTACATTTTCTTGTATTCGAGCGGATCGAGGGCGCGCCCTCCCCGCCGTTGCACGTGGTCGGCGAACTCCATCATCTGGTAGATGGTTTCCTTACCGGTCAGGCGCCAGACAAAATCCTCCACGATGGCGCGCAGATCCGCTTCGCTTTCCCCAGTCTTGAGATCTGCCAGGATCTCCACCATCATGGGCACCATCACCTCGACCCAGCCGGAGCGGATCAGCGAAAGCGTGCCGTCAAAATCGAATAGAGCCAGTCGGGCGCGCGCGGCGGAGGCGCCGGGCGTGATAATTTCCATTACAGCCAATATTCCCACTTTCCGGTGGCGATCACGTAAGCGCATAAGCAGCCGTTGGTCACGGCATGCGCCAATATCAAGTCACCAACGCTTTTTGTCCGCAACATCCACCAGTTGTACACGATGCCGGCCGCCAGACCAACGTCCCAGTAAGCTCCATGCTCCGAGGCGAACAGCACTGCGACGCCCCAGAATGACATCGCGGCGTAGGCGCCCAGCGGCACTTTCTGAAAATCGGGCGCGATCAGCCAGCGCATCAGCCAGGCGCGCCAGAACAACTCCTCCACGATGGGGACAATGGCGATCGCCCGCAAGGAACGCATCACGAGCACGGCAACTTTGGTTCGTGAAGCGTCCGAAAGCGAGGAGCGCGCCGTACCGGTGATCGCATTTTCAAACAGCCAGGAATGCCGGTAGGCGGGCGAGAGCAGGTCGGGAGCGATCCAGATCGCGAAAACCGCAATACCGATTCCGATGCTCGCGAAAAGGCTCGTTACGCGGAGGTCGAGGGCGGGGCGCGCGAAGAACACCAATACCGCGGTCAGGACGATCAGGCGGACCAGCTGATCGGCAAACTCCGGCATGGGAGCCACCGAATGGAGCGCGAGAAAGCCCACGAACACCGCAAACGGTGCGATGTATGGAAACGAGGGGTACCGGGTCACGCGTCAGATTTTCTGGAGCAATTGACGAATCTTGGCTTCGTCATCCTTCGACGGCTTATTCTGCAGGGCCGCTTCCAGTTCCTTTTTTGCCCCGAGGTTGTCGCCTTTCTGCCTCAAGGCCATGGCGTAATGGTAATGGAAGCTGTAGTTGGTCGGATCCTTCACCACCAGGTCCTTGAATATGCGCACTGCATCCTCGCTGAGGCTTTTCTTGATGTAGATCCATCCCAGCGTATCGGCGATGTCATCGGATGCTGGCGCTTTCTGGCGCGCACGCTGAGCCATGGTCAGCGCCTGGTCCAGATCGACGCCTTCTTCCGCCTTGATGAAGGCGAGATTGTTCAGCGCCACCGGATGATCGGGTTGGATTTTGAGGATTTGTTCCCAGATCGGCTTGGCCTGGTCGCGCTTGCCGGTTCCTTCCAGAAGCAGACCGAGTTGCAGCAGGCTGGCGGTATCGTTGGGGGCTTCCTGGCTGCAGCGGCGGAAATTCTCCATGGCGGCGTTCAAGTCGCCCTTGCGGCGTTGAGTCTCCCCGAGTTTGAACAGGAGATCGGGCGACTTGGGCTCTTTTTCGAGCAGACCTTTGAAAATCGCGATGGCGTCGTCATAACGCTCCGCCCGCACTTCGAAATTCGCGAGAACCAGCTTGAGGTCGCGGCGCTGGGGCTCGCGGTCCACCGCTTTCTGCATTTCCTTGATGGCATCGCCAATCCGATTCTGCGCGGCCAAAGTCTCGGTGATCCCGATCAAGCCGCGGCGGTCGGTCGGATTGTCCTTGTACAGGTCGCCCCAGATTTGTTCCGCTCTCTTGTAATCCTTTTCCTGGAAGGCGAGGAACCCCACCTGATAACGGGCATCCGCGCTTTGCGGATAGGTTTTGGTGATGAAGTCCAGTTCTTCGCGGGCCTTGTCTCGATCGCCGATCCCCAACAGCGCACTCGAACGAATCAGGTGGGCCTGGAGGTTGTTGCGATCCAGGGCGATGATATCATCGGCACCCTTGAGCGCCTTGGCGGCATCGCCTTTGGACATGTAAATTCGCGCCAGCAATTCCCGCGCCAGCACGAAGTCCGTCCGGATCTTGATGGCGTCCTCCAGCTGCAGCCGCGCAGCTTCGACGTCGCCCTTGGCGAGCATGGCGCGCGCCAGATTAAACCGCAGCAGGTGATTTTGCGGATTCTTGGTAACCAGGGCCTGCAAATCGTTGGCGGCCGCATTGATCTGTTCGCGATTGCCGGTGGTCAGCATGAGGGCGGCGTGCATCGCAATCGCGTCGTTGTCCTTCGGGTTGTCCTTCAGGATGGTGGCCAGAAGCTGGTTGGCTTCCGGATTCTTGCCAGTGGTGGCGAATAGCTCCACCATGCGCTTCTGATACGTGGCCTTTTCCTTGGGAAAGGCCTTCATGCCCGCTTCGTATTCGCGCTGAGCGCGGTCGTACTCGCGGGCGCGGAAGTAGAAAAAGTCGCCAGCGAGGAGGTGCCCTTCGGGAAATGTCTTTTCATCCGTCAGCCGCGCGACCATTGCATCCATCTCCGGGCGGCGGTTCAGCAGAAAATAATGCTGGAGGAGTTGCAGCACGAAATTCGCCTGCTTGGGATTGCTTTCCAGTTTCTGCTTCAGAATTTGCTCGGCATCGGCGGGCTTATTCGCCCGCATGTACTGGATGTACATCATGTCGTACATGGGCGAGAAATTCTTCTGCCGGCCGATGACGTCGCGACCCAGCTTTTCCGCCTCCGCCACCTGGCCGTTTGACACCAATGCCTGGAAATAGGCCAGCGACAGGTCGATTTGGTCCGGTTTGATGCTGTTGGCCTTTTGGAACTCCTTCACCGCATCCGGATAGTTCTTTGTCAGCAGCGCCATCTGCCCCTGGATCCGATGGCCTTCATACGAATTGGGATCGCGCTGCAACAGCTTTCCCACCAGATCCTTCACATCGTCTAAAAGCTGCGCCTGGTGGGCGACGTCCTGGGTGGAGGCCATCAGGTAGATGTCGGCCAGCTTGGTGACCGCGTCGTTGTTGTTGGGCTGCAACTCCACTGCGCGCCTGAACGCCGCGACGGCGGCTCCATAAGAGCCAAGCTTCATTTCGGTCAGTCCGAGCCGGTAATGGGCTTCGCCGAAGCGAAGATCCTTCTGGAGGGCGCGGCGATACATGATCGCGGCCTCCTTGTACTTGGTCTTGTTGTAAAAATTGTTTCCGGTGTCGACATACCGTTGCGCCTGCGCCTTCGGGTCTCGGCTGCAGGACGCCATAAACAGCAAAAGAGGCACGAATAGCAGGAGTTTACGGCTTAGCATCCCTCTTAGTAGACCACAAACGAACGCAGTCCGAAAGGGTCTAACGTACTGGTTCTGAAGGTGGATTCACGCCATTTCGAATAGAACGAACGTACAGGATCGCGGCCACATTGCGGACGTACTGCTCATCCGACAACTGCTCGACGACCTCCGGCGGATACGGAACCAGCTCGCGGTAAAACGAGGCAAGCGCAGCAAATACGGCTAACCGAGCCTCGGGATCGAGCCGGTCGCGCCGGATTAATGTTTCAAGCGCAAGTTTAGCAGCCTCTGGGGGGATCTTCTGCCTCAGCCGCGCCGCCAGATGGCGGCTTTCTGCCAGCGAATTATATTTGCTCCCGAGCACCTGGTCGAGGGGGGGCGCGATATTCGACGTCCTGACCACCACTGTTCCGGCTGCCACGTCGCCCAAGCGCCGGCGATGGCGGTGCAGGAAACATGCGATTCCGCCCACCAGGTATAGAGCCGGCAGGCCGTCGATGAACCGGATCAGGTTGCGGACGATCACCTGGCTGGGCTCCAGGCGAAGGCCGCGGGCGTCCACCACGCGCAGACCGAACAGGCGTTTTCCGACGGTCTGGCCACGCCACATCCACTCCGCGGCGGCGGTGTAAATCACCAACAGGAGAATCGCCAGAGCGGCCTTGGTCGCATCGGTCAATGTGAGTACGGGGGCCACCAGCTTTTCGAGCAGCTCGGCGAGCAGACTGCCGACGGCGAGGTCGACCATCAAGGCGAGCATGCGGGCCACCGGACCGGCCAGCGGCAGAGAGAATTCGATCCCTTCAGGCGTGCGGATCAGGAGGGAGTCGCGCCGCATCATTTCGAAGCGCCCGCCCGGGCCAGAAACAGCGTCAGCAGCGAAGCTTCCACCACGCCGATGGTGATTTTCATCCCGTAGGAGATCACGGGTTCGTGATATTGCGAAAGGAACGCCTCCATGATTCCGGCCCAGACCAGCATCACGGCGAGCCCGCCGGAAAGCGTCACAACGTCGCGGGAGACGGCGCGCAGGCGATCGGCGCGCGAAATACGGCTGCCCCATCCGATCAGAGCGTGAGCCAGCACGAACCCGGTCTGTCCGCCCACCAGGATCGCTGGGATCTCGATCACGCCGTGCGGCAGGAGCCATCCGAGAAGGAAGATCGTCTGGCCGCCGTGCACGTAGTCGAAGGCCACGGCGCCCAGAATCACGCCGTTATAAAACAGCAGCACCAGCGTCCCGAAGCCGAAGGTCATTCCGAACGCGGCGGTCATCAGCGCGACCTGGGTGTTGTGCGTCATCAGCTCCGCCGAGAAGCGTCCTTTTTGCCCGGCGAGATGTTTTCCTTGGTCCTCCTGCTCGCGCGCGACGCGTTTGGCCGGCGACACTTGCAGCCCTTCAAAAGGCATCAGCACGTTTTTCGCTTCTGCGTCGATGCGCAGGGCGAGCGAGCCGAAGAACGCGCCCACCAGCGTCAACGCGACGGCCAGCTCAAATGCGCGCAGGTGACGGCGAAACGCTCGCGGAAACTCGACCGTGATCCAGCGCCACGGCCGGAACCGCCGTTTTTCGCGAGCTTCGTGAATTTCCGCGTAGGCGCGGCCCACCAACCATTCGAGATAGGTACGCCACTCGCCTTCGGACGCGAGCGTTGAGACTTTCGCCAGATCGGCGGAGGCGCGCTGGTACAGGTCGTGGAAACGTTCCAAATCCTGCATCGACATGCTGCGCTCCGGGTCGCGATCCAACCAGTCCAGCGTCTTTTCGAGCGCGGTCCAGTGCGGCCGCTCCGTCTCGACGAATCGGGACAGGTCGAGGATCATAACAACTGCCTCTGCTTGATCTCATCGTAGAGGCCGATGAGGGCGCCGCCGAATGTTTCCGGATCGAGCAGCGCGAGACGGATACCCTGATGTCCGAGCGCCACCTCGACTTCGCGCAGCCGTTTCCATGCAAGATGGCCGGCAAGGTGGTGATAAATGTCGTCCGGCGTTTCGACATTGGCATCGCGAAACAGTGGGCCGATCGAGCCGGGCCGCAGCATGCCCGCGACTACCAGGTGTTTGCGCGCGAGCAACTTTGTGGCACGGAGGAAGCTTTCGGCGAGCACCGGATCGTCCAGCGAAGTGAGAAACAGAAGCAGTGCGCGGCGTCGCAGTCGCAGGCGTAGAAACGTCGCGATTTCTTCGAAATCCGGCGATTCGGCGCGCGGCTGGAGCTGATAGATCGCGTCGCGGCAGGCGGCGTAGTGCGTCTTTCCGTTGCGGGCGCGAGTGAATGCTTCCACTTGATGGGAGAATGCCGCGATTCCGAACAGATCTCCCCGCCGTTCGGCGGCCGCGCCCACAATGAGTCCGGCCGAGATCGCACGCTCCAATGCGGTCTCGTCTCCCGCGGGCCGAGCCGAGAGCCGCGACGCGTCAATGATGACGTAGATTTCCTGAGTCCGCTCGACTTGAAAAACCTTGGTGATGGGGTGGCCTCTGCGCGCCGTGGCTTTCCAGTGAATCTCGTCGAAACCGTCGCCGGGGGCATATTCGCGCAGCTTTTCAAATTCGCGCCCGCGCCCTATCTGGCGCATGGCATGAACGCCCGAGACTCCTCGACGCAGCGCTTTCAGATCCTGATTGCGGCGGAGGTTCGGATACACGCGAACCTCCATCGCGACGGTTTGACGGGCGCGCACCGACCACAGGCCCAGCGGCGAGGGAGCCTCGAGATAGATCGAATCGAACAGATACCGTCCGCGGCGCCGTGGGGTCGCGCGCCACAGAAACTCGGCTGCTTCGGCCCCTTGCGGCAGATCCACCTGTTGGTCCTCGTTAGGCGCCTCGATTCCCACCGGCGCCACCATGCCGATCCGGACGCGCCTCGCGTTGCGTGCAGGGTTCCATACTCTGACGCGAATCTCAGCGTCGCGATCCTTGAAAAACCGCACGAGAGCAGGCAACTCGACGCGGATCCCCGCCAGCGCCCGGGAGCGTATGAGTGCGTCCAAGATCGCAGAGATCGCAACAAGGCCGATCGCAATGAATGCGATCGCCCGCGCCGCCGGCGCGAGGCCCGCGGCTATTCCGGCGGGAAATCCAATCGCAACGACCAGCCCTATCAGCAGCGGAGCCGGAACAATATTCTGACTCCTGACTCCGCGTTTTTGGCGTCCGTGCCGGACTGACTCCTGACCCTTTTCTTGCATCACACCGGCACCGCCACGCTTTCCAGGATTTTCTGGACCGCCTCAGCGGGCGTCATTCCTTCGATTTCGAATTCCGGCCGCAGGATCAAGCGATGTTCCAGGACTCGCACCGCCATGGCCTTCACGTCATCGGGCGTGACGAAATCGCGATTGGCCAGCGCGGCGTGAGCGCGGCTCGAAATCACCAGCGCCTGCGTCGCGCGCGGTCCGGCTCCGACCAGAACACTCTCGTGCGTCCGCGTGTTTCGCGCGATGTCGACAATGTATCCGGCAATTTCTTGGCGCATCGAAACATCGGCCAGCGCTTCCCGCGCCTTCGCCAACTCGCCTTCGCCAAGAACAGCCTGAACGTCGCCGCGCCCCAACGTGATTTCCGGTGCATTGTTTCCCAGCATTCTTTCGGCGAGCACGAGCTCGTGTTCGCGATCCGGCGCAGCCATGGGGATTTTCATCAGAAAACGGTCTTTTTGCGCCTCGGGCAGGGGATAGGTGCCTTCATGCTCGATGGGATTCTGCGTCGCGAAGACCGTGAAGTTTTCGGGCAGCACGTGCGTTTCGCGATCGATGGTGACGGTGCGTTCCTGCATCGCCTGCAACAACGCCGATTGCGTCTTGGCCGGCGCGCGATTGATTTCGTCAGCCAGCAGAAACGAGGTGAACACCGGACCGCGCACCAGCGTAAACTCATTGCGCGCCAGGTTGAAAACGTTGGTACCGGTGATATCGGCGGGCATCAGATCCGGGGTGAACTGAATGCGGGCGAACTCGCATCCAAGCACGTGCGCCAGGGTACGCGCGAGAAGCGTCTTCGCGACGCCCGGGACGCCCTCGATCAGCGCATGCTGGCGCGTCAGGATCACGATAAGGGCCGCATCAATCGCGTCCTCTTGACCCAGAATTACCTTGCCAACTTCCTCGCGCGTGGCGGCCAGCGTCCGCTGCAGTTGTTCCAGTCTCTCTGTCATGTTTTCTCCGTGAGCGCTTTCGATGCCGCGCGATAGGCCTCCACTGGATTCTGTTTCCACCGCCGGATCTCTTCTTCGACCCGTGCGGGCCGGGTTCCACGCGGAACGGACTTGCTCCATTCGGCGAAACACGTATCGAGAAGTTCTTTTTCCGGAACGCCGCGATGCAGCAGCGCCGTCATGCCTTCGATGGAGTCGCGCCCGGCGACCGCATCCGCCGTGGCAGCCGTGCGCGGAGGTAGAAAGCTCGACGCGCTACGCCATAAAAACAGCACGGCGGCCAGTGCGAGCATGGCTATGGCGCCCTCCAGCCGGTACTTGCGCATCAGCTTGGTTACGCTTCCCGTCTCGACCACGCCGAAATGGTTTTCATCGAAGATGACGCGCGTCGCCGGACCCACCAGAGCTGCGATGAATCCGGCGTCGCGCGCGTCGCGCAAGCCCTGGTTACTCAACCCGTATGTGTCCGCCACCAGCACGATGCTTCCCTTGCCAAACCAGCATTCCACGGCGGTCCCGCGAAGCGATCGCCACTTCGGACCTGCATCGAAAAATAGAGCTGTTTCGCGCGGCATGTCACCGCCTTCATGATCGTCGCGAATTCCGTACTTCAGCCGGATATCCCAACGTTTCTCGACGTCGCGCCGTTCAGGAATCTTCTCGGGGGTTCGCACCGGAAGAAATGCAATCACCAGCCGGCCACCGCTCGCGACCAGCCTCTCGTATTCCTCGAGAGTTTCGTCATGCAGCGCGGACCACCCCACTGGCTGGACGCCGAGCACCAGCATCGCATCGCGATTTTCGAGAACCGTGCGTTGTTTGTATAGCCGATCGACATCCAGCCCTGGGAGCGCAGCCAGACTTTCGTACAGAGCTTTCGCGCCCAGCGGATCCGTCCGCAGCGACGAATACGGAGGATACACATCGCCGGTTTCGAGCGGGGCGACGGCGGCCTGTTCGAGGCCCCAGACCAGTACGGCCAGCAGTGCGATTCCCGTGAACACGAGTGAAGTGTGATTCAGCCGCATAGGTTCCTGATGGCGCTCAGTCCGGAGGCGAACGAATCCAGCATGGCGCGATCCACGGCATGCGTCCCATACCAACCGTACTCGAAGATCACGCTGATTCTCGAGAATTCCTGCCCGACCTCAGGCGTCGCGCGCACGCGGCGCTCCAACTCGCGTTGATAGTCGAGGCTGCTTTTCCAGCGGCGGATGGAAACCAGGCCGCGTCCATTCAAATAATTCAGCCCAGCCAGATACAACGCCCGCAATGCGAGCCGCGCGTCGCCTCTTGCCATCAACTCCTCGGCGAGCTGCAGCCAGGAACTTTCCGGCAACTGATCCGCGGTCAGGGATTCGTCCGCGAGATTCACGGCGGCGGCGATGGTCACGGACTGGGCGGCAATCACTGGCGTCCGCCTCCGAAGAAAGATAAGCACGCCTGCACCGACGATCAATGCGATCGCGACGGCGATCAACAGCTCCAGAGTCCGGCGGGAAACGGATGCGGCATTTCCTTCCGGTCCGGAATTCTGGTTCTGCTCGAACAAGCGCCGGAACAGTTCGCCCACCCAGTTCCAGAATCGTTTAACCGCGTTTTGAAAGGCGCGAATCCAACCGACCCATTTGCCTTGAGGTTCCGGTCCTTCCGGCCGCGGGGCGCGCCAGGTGAATTCGCGGCTGTGGATCACCTGATCGATGGAACGGTCGAGTTGGACGGTATCCACCTGCGCCGAAGCGGCGGGCGCCGAGCCGAAAAAGATCGCGACCAGAACCGTGGCCGCGATGGCTCGGCGCAAGGCGGCGAGCAGATCTTCTCCGGTGGCGATCGATTCGCCGTAATAGCAGCGCAACGCGTAAACCGCGTCGAGCAGTGGATCGATCGCCATCCAGGTGATGGCCGCGGCGACGCCCAGGGTACTCGCATTCACGATTTTCGAGCCGAGCCGTGCCAGGTCGCCTTCGATCCCTAAAAAGCTTCGGGCGAGCTGCGGCAAAAAGGCGATCACGAGCGCGATGTTCAGGAACAACACCAAGCTCGCGAGCGTCATGATGCCGAGCACGCCCCAGTTCTGGCCCGGCCATAACCCGGCTTGTTTGCGCGCGGTTCGGACTGGATCGGGCGATCCCAGGGCGGCAAACAACGCGACGTTGCGAAAGAATGCGACCAGCCACGGAAAGGGCAGCATGAGCGCGAGTCCGATAGGCTGTAGCGCGGCCTGTATCGCGACCAGGCGCAGCGGATTCGATTTGAGCCGGGAGCCCGGCGAGAGCGTTTCATACAGCGCAGCCGCAAACAGCGCCTGCCACACGTTTTTCCAGACATACAACACCGCCAGGCCGAGCGACCAAGTGACCACGCGTTCCGAGGCAAACGGACTGCGCGTCATTTCATTCAAGAAAAACAGGAGTGCAAGCACGAACGGAACGGCGCCAAATAAGTATGCGACCACGGCGCTGGCCGGCGCGCCTCGAAGCAGGACCACCGCTTCTTCTAATAATTCGATGGCGTTCATGCGGGCTTCTCGAAGAAATTGGACGGAATCCGCGCGAGCATTGCACCCAGGTAATAGAAAAACATCCAGGCGAGCAGCAATCCTGCGGCGGCGAACGCGGCCCAGGCGATCCCGCGAGAGCGCGCGCCCGGCGCCGGGGCGCTCACGGATGCAGTGACACATGCCGAGCACATCATCCGGCCGCGATGTTCGGTGACGCATTCGCGGCAGAAGTAGCGCTGGCACGAAGGACACCGGACCACAGCTTCGCGAGAAGCATGATTCCAACAGCGTTGATGAATCAGCGCGTTCATTTGGGACGTTCCAGCCATGCGGCTGCCAACCCGGCGACGCCGGCGGCGATCCTCCACGTGGCAGCGAAAATCGCGACAGGCTGAGTAAACCCGACCCACGCGATCATCGACGGCGGCGTGGTTTTCTGTTTGCCCGCTTCCACCACGCCGTTCGCCCAAGCGAAAAAACTGCCGCCCAGATGGTACGCGTCCCAGCCGAGGCCGAGGATCGCCAGGATCATCACCGCATAGATCACGCGCCGCGGATCGCGTCCCGCGCGGCGTATGAGTGCGACGGTCAGGATCACAATTTCGCCCGAGATGGTGGTGAGCAGAATGCTCGAAAGCTGCGCCTGGGGGAATCGGACGCTTCCCAAAACCAGCGCCGCATCGACCAAAAAAAGAACGAACAGGGCTTCCGGCAGATACCCGGGCGGATGCGGGACGTCGGGCGGTTTTTCATACGGGGTTGCGGGAAATTCGACCGTCGCCGCCTGCTCAGGCGTCAGACTCCCCTGGACGGCTTCGATGGCAGGACTGATTCGTTCGAGGAAAGCGCGCGTGGTGCGAACTCGGGCCACCGGAGGCAGCAGCTCGCGGCTGACCGCGGTTTGAAGATGGCACAGGCATCGCGGACCCAGCGCGATGTTCGAGATCATCACAATCAGCCCGAAAGCTGCCATGGCTACGAAAAGAATCTTGACGAAGATCGACGACACGGCAAAGAATCCACCCGCGCCCACTCCGATCGCGGCCAGCACCGCGATTTGCAGCAGCATTTGGTCGGGCAGATGGGTGACGACAATCGCCTGAATATCGGCCAGCGAGAAGCGCTGGTATTGCTCGGAAACACGGCGGTTACGAACCAGCAGAAGATGATCCGGGCCGAGCCACAGTTGAGTGTATCCCAGAGGCGTCCGCTTCCGTCCGGTCAGGCGCGTGTAGATGGATTTGGGCTTCGCCATCGACGCTTATCGGGACACCACCCGGGGCCTGGGCAACTGGAACAGGGTCCAGATCACGAAGACGATGCCGGCGATTTCGGCCAGGGCAAAAAGCGCGGCCAGGACGAATCGAATGCGCGTCCGCGGCAGAATGCTCAATGGCGTGCGCCAGCGCCGGATCACGTAGTAGAGCGCGGTGGGAGCTCCAATGAGCGCCGGCCAGAACAGCAGAACCGGGAGCGTCGAAATGATCAAGGCGATGGTATCGTACAGGGTCCGGCGCGTTTCCATTGCTTCGAGCCGGTTAGACGAAATCCCGGATTGAAAGCATGTGGGACAGAGATGGCGGCCTTCGAGCTCGATATCGCAAAGATGGCACAGAAAGCGGCCGCATTCGCTGCAGGGCACCACGGCGCGGCTCTCCGCATGATAAAAGCAGCTCGCTTCGGTATCTTCAGCGAGCGCTTCCGGAGCGGCGCCTGTGTGCGCTTTCTTGATGGCGGGAAAGGCTAGAACTTGAACACGCTGCGCGCACGCGGGACATCGCGCGCCCTCGTGATTCCAGTTTTCAGGCGCAATCGGGAAGGAACACGCGCCGCAGACGATCCCCATAGTGACCAGGACGAATCACGCGAAATCTGCGCGCATTCGTGGCTTCATTATCGCGTGTAGATGACGCGCGTGTCGACAATATGGTCGTGCAAAGCGCGCTTTTCGCTGTCGAAGCCGGCGATGATGAATCCGATCAGGAACGTGAAATTGCTCAGCAGCCAGGCAAAGTACCGGCCCACGGCCCGTCCTGGCGAAACGGCCGATCCGTCGGAGCGGATGATCTTGAGACCCAACACCTGCTTGCCGAGCGTCGCGCCGCGCGTCGAAACGAAGTAAGCGTTATAGGCGAGCGAGAGGCCCATGTTGATCAGAACAAGGATCCCGAAAATGCCCAGTCCGGCTCCCAGAGCCGCGGCGGGATCGTTCACGATGCGGAATATCGCCATCGCGCGGAGCGGTATTGTAATGACAAATCCGACGACGCTAAGAATGATTCCATCGATTACGGCCGCCACAAAACGGATCCAGAATCCTGCATAGCGCCGCAGGCCGATCGCCTGGCCGCCTTCCCGCACACGCTGCAAGTAAATCGGCTTACATTGTGCGCACACGGACGCGGTTCCCAGATTCAACAATTGATCGGTAGCGAACGGCCGCCCGCATTCTGAACAGAATCCGGTACCGGGGCCGGCCTGAACCGCGGGCATGGGCGGCGCTTCGACTTTCACACCGCGCACGGCTGCGTGCGGCTGCCAGTTAGGCATTCCTTCGCGCCAGACCAGCGTGTCGTCGCGGACGGCGCCTGCTTTGACCAGTTCGTCTAGCGCGGATTCCTCTACTGGGCCTACCTGCCGCCCGCCGTCGGCGTAATACCAAGACATGTCGCTGGTCCTCCTGTCGATCCTTTATAAGCTATCAGGCGCGACGGCTGCTGAAAAAGGCCCCACAGACTGAAGTCTGTGCCACGTGGCAGCAGGCTTCAGCCTGTGATCGGCACAACCTTAGAACGAGGTGAATTTGCGGAACTCTTCGAATCGAGCATCGATCTCCGGTCGTGTCAAAGTGCGGAACCGATCGACGCCGAATTTTTCACAACAGAAGCTGCCCATGACGGACCCGTAAATAACCGCGCGGCTCAAATCCCCGCGACCGATGTGGCCGGCTTCGAGATCGAATCCCTGCGCGGCCAGATAACCGATGAAGCCTCCGGCAAAACAATCGCCGGCGCCCGTCGGATCGAAGACGTCCTCCAGCAGGTAGCCGGGAACGATGAAAAAAGTATCGCGGCGGAACAGCATTGCGCCGTACTCTCCACGCTTAATCACCAGCGTGTGCGGTCCCATGTCGAGGATTCGGACGGCGGCTTTACGCAGGTTCGATTCGCCGGAAAGCATGCGCGCCTCGCTGTCGTTAATCAGCAGAAAATCCCATTCGCGAATGGTGGCCAGCAGCTCGTCGCGAAAATCCTTGATCCAGAAATTCATGGTGTCGCCGCCGGCCAGCCGGAGCCCCTTCATTTGGTCGCGTACGCTGCGCTGCAGGGCAGGCTGAATGTTGCCCAGCAGCAGATATTTCTCCGAACGATAGCTGGCGGGCAGTTTCGGATTGAATTCGGCGAAGACGTTGAGATCGGTAACCAGCGTTTCCCGATCGTTCATGTCCTCGGAGTATTTACCTGCCCAAAAGAAGGTTTTGCCGGGGACCCGTTCCAATCCCTCCAGATCGATGCCGCGATCGGCGAGCAACCGGGTGTCCTCTGCGGCGAAATCGTCGCCGACTACTCCGACCAACCGGGGCTTAGTGAAAAAGCTAGCCGCGAGGGAAATGTAAGTGGCCGCGCCGCCGAGCATCCGATCCACGCGCCCGTGCGGCGTTTCGACGCCGTCATACGCAACGCTTCCAACCACGACAAGAGACATTTCCTGATTGTAAAAGATCGGCCGCCGCCGCCGCCCGTGCAGATCCCGATAAGATGAATACAGTGGACTTTGTGTGGCTGTCGAAATGGATTCTCCGAAACATCCCGGATTTGATTCTCTTTTTGGGCGTTGTGACGATTCAGGCAGTGGGAGTTTGGTGGATTCTCCGGCGTCCGGCTGCAAACGCATCGCGCCGGGTCCGCACCACGATCGTCAGTTTGGCGATCGCATCGTTCGCCGTCTTGAGTTTTGGATTTCTGCTGCACTTCATGCGTGTATCACGGCATCTCCCTCTTTGGTTGAACGCCTGGGGACGCGGTTCGATCATCGCGTGGGCTTTGATTTCCGTGCTCCTGGTGCTCGCCTTCGGCGCTGCGGAGGCGCTTCCGAAAGCGCGGCCCGAACATAGCCCGGCACGCCGGAATTTTCTGCGAGCGGCGCATATCGCATTGTTCACTGCGCCCGCTGCGGCCGTGGGCTACGGCGTGTTTATCGAACGCCTGGACTTGAGGCTGCGTGAACAGTCGATTGCGATTCCGGGACTCCATCCGGACCTGAACGGACTTCGCATTGTCCAGTTGACCGACATTCATTTGGGTGCGTTCCTCGCGGAACGCCAAGTGGAGCGCGCCGTGGCGATAGCCAACGAAACGCGCGCCCACATCGCGCTGGTCACAGGAGATCTGATCTCCTTCCAGGGTGATCCGCTAGACGCGTGTCTCAACCGGTTAGCGCGGTTGACCGCCGAAGCCGGCATTTTCGGCTGCCTTGGAAATCATGAGATTTACGCCGGAACCGAGGACTACACTACCGAAGCGGGCGCACGCCTGGGAATGCGATTTCTTCGTGACGCCGCTGCCCCGCTGCGATTCGGCGACGCAACGCTCAACCTGGCTGGAGTCGATTATCAGCATCTTCGCGCTCCGTATCTGGTGGGTACCGGGAAGCTGGTGCGTCCAGGCGCTCTGAACGTCTTGCTTTCGCATAATCCGGACGTTTTTCCGGTGGCGGCGCGGCAGGGCTGGCAATGTACCATCGCCGGGCATACGCATGGAGGGCAGGTACGGGTGGAGATCCTGCACCAGAATCTGAGCGTGGCACGATTCTTCACGCATTACGTGGACGGGCTCTACCGTGAAGGACCTGCTTCGATTTTTGTGTCGCGCGGAATCGGCACCATCGGAGTGCCGGCGCGGCTCGGCGCCCCTCCGGAGGTGGCTCTCTTACGCCTGTGCCGCACCTGATCCTCAGCGATATTCACGGAAATCTGGAAGCGCTTCATGCCGTTCTCGACGATGCCGCGGGCCGTTACGACCGCATTCTATGCCTGGGCGATGTGGTCGGTTATGGCGCCGATCCCAACGCCGTTGCGGAATGGGCGCGGTCCAACGCGGACGTGACTGTTCGCGGCAACCATGACAAGGATTGCTGCGGCACGGACTCGCTGGAGCATTACCGTCCTTTGGCAATCGCGTCCACAATGTGGACGCGCACCCAGCTCACTCCCGAAAATGCCGAATATCTGCGTTCCCTTCCGCGCGGGCCGCTACGCTACGAAGACTTCGACCTGGTCCACGGATCGCCCGGCGATGAGGACGAGTATCTGCTGGACCTAGCGGATGTAATACCTGCCCGGGAACACATTGGCGCCCAGGCGACCTTCTTCGGCCACACGCACATTCAGGGCGGATTCCTTCTCGCGCGTGGCGGGGTGCGGCGGATTGTCCCGTCGCGGGCGCTCGAACTGGAGCCGGATCATCTGTATTTGTTGAATCCTGGCGCTGCCGGTCAGCCGCGCGACGGAGATCCGCGTGCGGCTTATGCCTTGTATTGGCCGCAGGAACGCTTCATCGAATACTGCCGGGTGGAGTACGACGTACCCACGGCTGCGAAGAAGATACGAGCGGCCGGGCTCCCTGAGAGCCTGGCTTTGCGGCTGACGCTGGGGACCTAGTAGATTGTCCCGGGCTAAATGAGTGCCACTCAAAATCGGAGCGGTCGCCAAAGCGCTACGGCGACGGATGGTCAAATAAAACTAGTAATATTGAGAGACAAACTTCCGGCCGCCGTGTTTAACGATTCGCATGTGTGCTCAGGAGGTGTTCTTGATCAAGTCGAAAAGTCTTCACCTGGCGGGAAGTTTCGTGGTGTTGACGGCAGGTCTGGCTCTGGCCCAGCCCAAACAGAATGTTTCCGGCGGACGCCATACGAATCTTGCCACCGCGCAGCGCTTGAGCCGGCAGGCATGGCAAAAGGTTGTGGATGCACAGCCAGCGAATGAATGGGACATGCAGGGTCGCGCCCAAAAGGCGAAGGCACTGCTGGACCAGGCAAGTAACGAACTGAAGCCGGCGGCCGAAGCCGCCAATCGCAACAAGAAATAAGTTCGCGATCGGAGGGTCGTTCCCATGAGGTTGTGGGCGCTGTATCTCTCAATTCCGCTCCTATTGGCCGCTGTTGCCGTGAAGTGGTTTGTGTTTCCTTCGGCGGCTATTCATGCTGCGTCGACCACGGTTGTACCGGGGCAGTCTTACCTGGTGATTCTCGGTGTCGGCGATACCGCCGCCACGAATTGGGACGGATCGATCGCCGTGACGGGCGCCAACATCCAGATCCTGCGCGGATGGCGGTTCACTGCCGCCGACTCGATCACCGGGACCACCAGCTGGAAAATCAGCACGCGAATCACTCCGTCGCTCACGCCGCCCGGACCCGTCCAGGAAAACGGCCTGATCGTGAAGATTTCGGTTCCCGCAACTGCGGCAACGTTCGCCATTGCCACCACGCAAGGGAATTTCACTTTCTCGACACAGGACCTTTCTTTTGGATCGAGCAAGACATTTCTGAACGGCAAAGCGCTGGTCGCACAGACGGGCGCGCAGTTTCAACTGAGCTCGTCTTTGGAAGAAGAAGACTTCCCGGCGATGGCCCAGTCCGGGGACGACGTTTACCTCACCTACACGGAATTCGTTCACGGCGACCGCTCTCTCGCTCAGAACCAGGGAACGCAGACGCCCATTACCGATTTCAGTTTCCTCGCGCGTCCCGCGGGTGGCGATCAGGTTCTGCTAATGCACTATTCGATTTCGCAGCGCACCTGGACAGGGCCATTCGCGGTGACGAATCCGGGCGAGGACGTTATGCGCTCCACTGTGGCGATCGATGGACAGGGCAGAGCGTGGATTATCTATTCCGACCAGCGCTCGGGAAATTTCGATATTTACGCTCGCAACTCGCGCGCTGACGGGACCATGTCGTCCGAAATTCGCCTGACCAGCGACGCCGGCACGGATCTGTTCCCGGTCGCGGCCACCGATGCGGCCGGCCGCGTGTGGGTGGCATGGCAGGGGTTCCGCAACAACAATCTTGAAATCCTGACCAGCGTGCAGAACGGCGATGCGTTCTGGCCGGAAACGATCGTCTCCACGTCGCCCGCGAGCGATTGGGAGCCGGCGATCGCCACAGCGCCCAATGGAGACGTTGCGATTTCCTGGGACACCTACGACAAAGGCGACTACGACGTCTACCTGCGCCGTGTGCATTTCAGCAATCAAGTCACGTTGGACGCGCCCATTCCGATCGCCGCGACTGTCAATTTCGAAGCGCGCAGCTCGCTCGTCTATGACGCGCAGAATCGCCTATGGATCGCTTACGAAGTCGCCGGTAACCGCTGGGGGAAAGACTTCGGTGCGTTCGATACCACCGGATTGCCGCTGTATTCGGGCCACACGATCCAGGTGCGCTGCCTGATTGGCAACGATTTGTACGCCACTGTCGATGACGTGGGACGGGTCATGCCGGGGGCGACCGCGACTCACCTGTTCCTGACCGGCGCGCAAGGGACGTTTTCCAGCCAGCCGGATCCGACCTTGGCCGGGAACCGTCCGGCGAATGTCAACCTGGGACCTCCAGCCGGACCGAAGAACAGTTTTCCGCGTCTGGCGGTCGATCCGGAGGGAACCGTGTACCTTGCGTTCCGGGAACTGGCAGGCACTGGCCTGTCGTCCAGCCACGCGACTGGGGGCCTCAGCGTCGGCTCGATTTGGGTGGGCCAGATGGTGTATTTCGACGGAAGTACCTGGCACGGTCCGGGTGTACTGGGCTTCACTGACGCGGTGAGCGACAATCGTCCGTCGATGATCGCGCTGGGACCTGGGCGCTTGTTGATGGCGCATTCCTCCGACCACCGCCTGAGCCCCATACAACCCGATAGCTCGCCACAGAACGACGGCATCAGCTCGGATATTTTCCAGTCCGAGGTGAGCGTCGCGCGGACGCAGCAGACCCCGCAGTTGCAGCGCATCGGGCAGATCACACCGGATCCGCCGGACTCCGCCGCAGCCGTCGAGGCTTCACAAGCCACGTTGAGCCGCAGCTACCGGCCGACGGTAAACGGACAAACTCTGCAATTAGTTCGCGGCGATTTTCATCGTCACACCGAGATTTCTTTTGACGGCCGCGGCGATGGTCCGCTGATGGACGCCTATCGTTACTACATCGACGCCGCCGCGCTCGGTTGGGCAGGCTGCTGCGATCACGACAACGGCGAGGGTCGCGAATACACCTGGTGGCTGATCCAGAAATTCACCGATGCCTATCTGCTCGGGTCGAAATACATCCCCATGTATTACTACGAGCGAAGCGTCAACTATCCTGAGGGCCACCGCAACGTAGTGTTCGCCCAGCGCGGCGTTCGACCGTTGCCGCGACTGCCTACCTCGTCCGCTACCACGTCTGCGCCGGCTCCCGACACGAACATGCTGTACTCCTACCTGCATGCCTTCAAGGGAATCAGCGCACCGCACACCAGCGCGACGGATCAGGGAACGGACTGGCGCAACAGCGATGCGCAAGTGGAACCCTTCGTCGAAATTTATCAGGGCGATCGTCAGGATTATGAAATGCCGGGGGCGCCCAGGGCCAATACGTCGGCGGACTCCATTTCGGGATTCGAATCCTCGGGCTACGTTTCAAACGCGCTCGGCAAAGGAATCCAGCTTGGATTCGAGGCGTCCAGCGATCATGTGTCGACGCACATTTCTTTCACCAATCTGTGGGTGACGTCGCCCACTCGCGCCGGGATCATGGACGCGATGCACAACCGCCGCATGTACGGTTCCACGGACAACATCGTGTCCGATTTCCGCAGCGGAAGCCACTTCATGGGAGAAACCTTTTCGACCACGTCAGCGCCGGTGTTCAGCGTGCGCTTGTTCGGTACGGCTCCGTTCCAGAGCGTGGTGCTGGTAAAAAATAACAACGTGATCTATTCCACCTCGGGCGATCGCGTGATGTCTTTCAGCTTTCAGGACACGGCCGCGCAAAAGGGCCAGACCAGCTACTACTACGTGCGCGGCGTTCAGACCGACGGAAATATCGTGTGGGTCAGCCCGATGTGGGTGACGCAGCAATGAGGGTCGGGTTCGCTGTATTGACCGTCTCGCTTGCGGCCATAGCGCAAGCACAAACATTTCATCCACTGCACGTTTCGACCGGAGGAATCATTGAGGATGACACCGGGAAGCCCGTGGCGCTGCGCGGTGTCAATCGCAGCGGCACGGGATCCGGCAACGCAGAAGCGACGGTGAGCGATGCGGAATACGCCGCGCAGACTCAGTTGCTCTCCGCGAACCTGGTCCGGATTTTCGTCAACGCTACCTGGTGGAACAACAATGTCCAGGTTCCCATCGCCAATCAGAAGTATCAGGACTACATCGATGCGCTCATTCAGCGCGCCAAGAAGTACGGCAATTACGTACTGATCCTCAAAGCCGGGCAGTTCCCCGATTCGCCCTGCGGCGCGGATGGCAAAAACTGTCCTGCTCCCAACCAGGGTGATCTCAATTGTCAGAGCAACTCGGCGGTCTGCTCGGCGCAAGATACCACGGGCAACAACATCGATGCGGCCTTTTCGTTCTGGATCGCGTTCGCGAAAAAGTACGCCACGGATCCGGCCCTTCTCTATGACACGTGGGAAAACATGCACGGCATCGACGCCAACACGTGGAGCAACAATGAGAACCAGTTGATCGCCGCGATTCGAACCTACAGTCCGCAAGCGCTGATTTTTCTCGACGACACGGGAACCGCATTTGAAGCGATCCTCGCGGGGACGATCCCGGATTTAGCCTTCGCCAACCTGGTTTGGAATTTTCACTTGTATAACGCATCCATAGCAGGCTGCACCGAACCGTCCTCGCCGCGCTACGCGAGCTGGCCTCAGAATTTCGACCCGCTGGTGAGTTACGCGCAGCAGAACGGCCATGCGGTCGCCATCACGGAATGGGGCGGCTGCAACGACGCTGACCAGTACCACACCAATATCACGTCCTACTCGAAGATACACTCGATCGCGCTGGCTTACTTTGACAGCACCAATCTGCTCACATCGTCGGCAGGCGCATTTCAATTGACCACGACCGGCTTGAAAGTCGCGCAGGCGTACACCGCGCTGGCGGCGTCGACGCCAGGACCGAACATGACGCTGGTCGCGAACGCGTTCGGCGATACGCCCTTGATCGCGCCGAACACTTGGGTGGAGATTAAGGGAACCAATCTCGCTCCCGTCAGCGACACGCGGATTTGGCAGGGCTACGACTTTTTTACCGGCCTGATGCCGGATCAACTTGACGGCGTGAGCGTCAAGGTAAACGGCAAGACCGCGTTCGTGTACTACGTCAGCCCCACGCAAGTGAATATCCTGACGCCGCCAGATGCGATCCACGGTCCGGTTCAGGTGCAGCTCACTAACGCCGGCGTCGCTGGCAATACCATGAGCGTGGCCTCTCAGCCACTGTCGCTATCTTTCTTCGTGTTCGTGGCGACGAACGGGAACCAGTACGTCTTCGGAAGGCACCTGGACGGAACGCTGATCGGTCCGACGAGCCTGTTTCCAGGGCTCACCACGCCCGCCAAGCCGGGAGAAACGATCGTGCTCGCCGGCAATGGTTTCGGCGTCACCTCGGTTCCAGTCGCCAGCGGCTCTGTCGTGCAAACGGGCACCTTACCCGTACTGCCGGTAATCAGCATCGGCGGCGCGACCGCAAACGTTCAGTTCGCTGGATTGGTCTCGCCGGGCGATTATCAGTTCAACGTCGTGATTCCCACATCGGTTGCCAACGGAGACCAACCGATTCAGGCGAGCTATGGCGGATCGACCACGCAGACAGGGGCTCTGATCACGATCCAGCGGTGATAGTGAGAAGCGGGGACGTGCAGTTTGCCGTCCTCGCTACCGGACGATGACGCGGCCGTCACGGCAACATACAATGGTTTGGCCACGCAACCGGGAGCAATGATCGCGATACAACCTTGAAACAGGAAAACCAATCGTCGATTCTGGCATTCGTTTTCGAGCACGCAGCCGAATACGGCTTGGCCGCGTTCCTGGGCCTTCTGCTCGTGTTGAATCTCACGGGACTCTTCAAGAGCGTCTTCGGAGTGGACACCGCGATCATCGTCACGGTGCTGGCAGGTTACAAGACCTTCTACAACTCCATATCCGCCTTGCTCGAGAAAACCATTTCAGCTGACGTCGCGCTGTGCGTCGCGGTCATCGCTGCCCTTGCGGTGGGCGAATATCTGGCGGCCGCCGAAGCGATGTTTATCGTCATGGTGGGCGAGACGCTGGAATCGTATGCGGCCGGCCGGACGGAAGCCGCCATCCAGCGCTTTGTGGCGCAGCTTCCACGCGTCGCGCGATTGCTGCGCGACGGAGTCGAGGAAGTGGTGGACGCGATGACGCTCCAAAGTGGCGATCGCATCGTCGTGCGTGCTGGCGAACGAATCGCGGCGGACGGCGTGATCGAACAAGGGCTTTCGAGCATCGACGAGAGTTCCATCACCGGCGAGCCGCTTCCTAAAGACAAACAGGCAGGCGATGAAGTCTTCTCCGGAAGCTTGAACGGCAACGGCCTGTTGCGCGTCCACGTGGCGCGCGCCGGAGGAGAGACCACCATCGCGCGCGTCATTCAACTAGTCGAGGAAGCCAAAGAGCATCGCGCGCCGGTGGAACGCCTGGCCGATCGTTATGCAAAGTATTTTCTGCCCGCCCTGCTGCTGGCCGGCGCGCTGACTTTCTATTTCACTGGAAATTGGCTGCGCACTGTCGCAGTCCTGATTGTGGCCTGTCCGTGTGCGCTCATCCTGGCGACTCCCACCGCGATGGTCGCTGCTATCGGCGGTCTGGCGCGCAGAGGAATCCTGGTGCGCGGCGGGGACGTTCTGCAAAACGCCGCCAAAGTGGACGTCGTCGTATTCGACAAGACTGGAACGGTCACCGAGGGTCAGTTCGAAATTATCAAGATTGTCGCTCTCGATCGCGCTGAGGACGACCTGCTAGCATTGGCTTCGGCCGCTGAGCGAGGTTCGCCACATCCTCTGGCGCGCGTAATCGTGGGCGAAGCGCGGCGGCGCGGATTGTTCGAACCCGAAGCGGAAGACGCTCGCGTTGTGCCGGGACGCGGCGCGGAATGCATCGTCAATGGCAGAAGGATCCGCGCCGGCAATGCGGCGTTCCTGGCAGAGGTCGCAGGTCAGGCGGAGGCTCTCACTGAAGAAGCCGACCGTTCGGGATCCACGGCCGTGTTGGTCGCCGATGGGGACGAACTCGCCGGTGCTATTTTCCTGCGCGATCGGGCGCGCGAAGGCGCTCATGAAGCGGTCCGCGCGCTTCAGAGGATAGGGATCACCCATCAAGTGATGCTGACCGGCGACCGCCGCCGCGCAGCCGAGGTGATGGCACGGGAGATCGGGATTCCAAACGTCGAGGCCGAGTTGCTCCCCGAACAGAAGCTGGATCGCGTACGCCAGTTCGTTTCCGATGGTCACACTGTGGCCATGCTCGGAGACGGAATCAACGACGCGCCGGCGCTGGCTTCCGCGAGCGTGGGTGTCGCGGTCGCAGGCGCCAGCGACATTACGGCCGAAGCCGCCGGCGTGGTCTACATGCCACATTCCCTCGAAAAACTACCGGAGCTGTTCGAGGTGAGCCGGCGAGCCATGCAGACCGCGTGGCTGAACATCGTACTTTTCGCCGGTGCGCTGAATGCCGTCGCGGTGCTGGCGTGCGCGACCGGAAGACTGGGGCCGATCGGAGCGGCCTTCACCCATCAGGCTGCGTCGTTTTGCGTGATGATGAACTCGCTGCGGCTGCTGCGCGCGGCTAGATCGTCTCCGTCCCCATGGCGCCTGATCGCGACTTCGTGGCTCCGGGGATGGCGCGATCGTTTGCGCGCTTTCGACCTGGGTGCGGTTTCGTCCTGGATGTTCACCCGCCGAGCGCAATTGGTAAGGCTCGCGTGGATCGGCGCGGGCATGATCCTTGTCCCTGGCGGGTTTTACGCCATCGAGCCAGATGAGATTGGCGTGGTGGAGCGCTTCGGCAAGAAGATCGTGCCGTTCAGCGCGCCGGGCATGCATTACAAACTGCCCTGGCCCGTCGAGCGCCTGACGCGCATCCGCGCCCACAAAGTTCGCGTGGTCGAGATCGGCTTCCGTTCCCAGTCCAAAGCTCCGGATTCGGAGCCGGCCTCCTATGAGTGGAACGTGCAACATCGCGACGGGCGTTTTCAAAGCCGGCCGGAAGAATCGCTGATGCTGACCGGCGATCAGAACATGATTGAGCTGAATGCGGTAGTGCACTACGATATCGATCGCCCGGATGCATTTCTATTCCGCCAGATGGACGGCGACGCGGCGGTCCGAGCGGCGGCGGAGTCTGCGCTTCAGGGAATCATGAACATCACCAACCTCGACGAGGTTCTCACCACGGGGAGGCAGAGGGTGGAGCAGAGCGCTCAAACGGAGATTCAGCGGAGGATGAACCGGTACGACACCGGGATCCGAGTGCTGCGGGTCAAGCTGGAGGACGTGCATCCATCGCTTGAAGTGGTGGACGCATTTCGTTCAGTGTCGGCCGCATTCGAGGAAAAAAATCAAATGATCAATGAGGCCGAAGGGTATCGCAACGAGCGGGTGGCGCTCGCACGCGGCAGTGCTCAAGCCGAACTGCACAACGCCGACGCGTACACGCTGGGCCGCGCCAATCGCGCCCAGGGAGACGCGAGCCGGTTCACGCAATCCGAACAGGCCTATCGCGCCGCACCCGGTCTCACCGGGATCAGGATGTATCTGGAAACCATGGAACAGGTCCTGCCGGGGAGGAAGAAGATGATCGTCGATTCGAGTCAAGGCCGGCGGCATTTGCTGCTGCTTGAAGATGGAGTGGAACTCGCCCCGGCGGGAGCGGCCCTTGCGGCGCCGCGCAAGGAGTAACTATGCGGAAACATGACAGAAAGATTTATACGGCTGCTGTGATCGCCGCGGTTTTCGTGTTGGGATATCTGACATTCTTTTCAGTGCGCGAAACCGAGTTTGTTCTGGTGACGCAGTTCGGACGTCCAATCCGCACCACTGGCGAAGCCGGGTTGCATGCCAAGTGGCCGTTCCAAACCGCGATCTATTTCGATCGCCGGCTACGCGTCTACAATCCGCGCCCCTCGGAATTCCTGACCCGCGACAAAAAGAATTTGGTGATCGAGAATTACGTCGTGTGGAAGATCCAGGATCCGGATCGTTTCGTGCAGACTGTGGGCGATTCCGCGGCAGCCGAGATGCGGCTTCACGACATCATCTGGTCGGGGATTTCGGCCGCGCTGGGCTCCCACGACTTGGATTCGATCGTCGGAACCGACGCAGAAAAAGTGCAGACCTCCAGCATGTTCGATCAGCTCACTGCGTTGAGCGATCGCGCAGCGCTGGAGCAATACGGGATCGATGTGGTCGACGTCCGCATGAAGCGGTTGAATCTGCCCGAGCAGAATAAGCAAAGCGTGTATGCCAGGATGCGCGCCGAGCGCGAGCGCATCGCGCGCCAATACCGTGCCGAGGGCGAAGAACAAGCCTTGAGCATCCGCGCCGGCGCCGATCGCCAGCGGGAAGAAATCGTGTCGACCGCGTACAAGCAGGCTGAAACCATTCGAGGCCAGGGAGACGCGGAATCGACGCGCATCTACGGGCAGGCATACTCCAAAAACCCCTCATTTTACAAGCTACAACGCACCTTGGAATCGTACAAGAAAGTTTTGGACGACAAGACCACGGTGATCCTCAATTCGGATTCGGAACTGTTGAGAGTCCTAATGAAAGGCGAATCCGGCACGAAATGAGCACGCTTGCGCTGAGACTCGAGACCGAGGTGCAGCGGCTTTTGCCGCCTCCCAAGGGTTGGACTGGGAAACGCGTCGCACTGGGACTCGCGCTCGTGTGGGCGTTTTCCGGAGTGTACCTGGTCGCGGCGGATCAGCAGGCGGTGGAGACGATGTTCGGAAGAGTGGTTGTACCCCGAGTCATGCCCGGTCTGCACTACGCGCTCCCCTGGCCGATCGAATCCGTCACCAAGCTGAAGGTGCGGCAGTCGCAGCGTCTTTCGATTGGCGGCGGCCTGGCGGATCGCGAACTCGGGCGATCGCCGGCGGCACTCGCGCAATTCCTGACCGGCGACCAGAACATGATTCAAATTCGCGCCGTAGTGCAGTATTCGGTGGGTGTGCCGGTGGATTATTTGTTCCACGCCGAAAATCCAGCTCAGGTGATCGGCGCAACGGTGGAAGCGGAACTGGCGCGCCGCGTCGCTCACCGGGCGGTGGACGAAGTGCTCACCACCGAAAAAGCCGCCGTACAAGAGGAGGCTCGGGCGGCGGCACAGAGACTCCTGAATAGCTATGGCGCGGGTGTAGTGCTTTCCTCCATCAACATTGAAAGCGCCACGCCTCCTGCCGAAGCTGCGGCCGCATTCCGCGACGTCGCCAGCGCCCGCGCCGACACGTCGCGTATCGTGAACGACGCCCAGGGATACGCCAATGACGTGATTCCCAAGGCTCGCGGCCAGGCGCGCCAGATGCTGGAGGAGGCGGAAGCTTACAAGCAAACCAAGATCAACCAGGCGAGCGGCGATGCGTCGCGCTTCCAGCAGATGGCCGCGGAATACGGCAAGGCCGCGGCGGTGAGCGGGCAAAGGCTGTACCTGGAAACCATGGAGCAGGTTCTTCCTAAAATCAAAAAGGTGATTGTGGATAAAAACGGCAACCTGGATCTGACGATTCTCCGAAAAGGCGATCCGGCAAAGTGACCAAGAAAGGAACCGCGCAACTCGCGACTGTCTTCGTGCTGGCCGCCGGGCTCGGAATCGGTCTTGTGCGGACCGCGGGATGGAAGTTGCAGAGTTTTGCCGCAACGCGAAGAGCGCCGGAGCAGAATCCTCAGGACGCGATCTACTCAATGTTGGAAGCGGCGCGGACCGGAGACGTGAAACGCTACGTCGGAAACTTTACTGGTCCTCTGGAGGCATCGCTCCGCCAGACACTCGCTGAGACCAGCGAGGGCGGATTCTCAAAATACCTGCGCGAGTCGAATTCAGAGATTCAGGGAGTTGCCGTCTCCGATCCCCAGATCATTTCCGCCTTCCAGGCCGCGATCCGCGTAGAGTACATCTACCGGGATCGCAACCAAGCCCAGATGTTTTTTCTCGACAAGGCGAGCACCGGGTGGAAGATCTCTCGAACGGATGGAGAGGAGCGGGTCAAGACGCTGATCCCCTACGGAACACCCGTAAAATAACACCGAAATCCAGAAACAAAAGGAGCCCTGACGGATCAGGGCTCCACCAAACAATCGATTACTTCGATCCGAAGCGCAGCACCACGCCCGCCGAATAGCGGAAGTTGTTCTGCGTGTAGTTGAGATTGGTCGAACCAGGGGAGAACTGTGTCATCAGGTACTCCACCTGGAATGGCCGGACGGCCAGATGATTTGAGACCGTGACGTCGAGTCCGCCACCGAACGCAGCGGCGAAATTATTCTGGCTGGTGCCCAGCCGTGGATCGGTTGCCCCGGGGTTTAGCCCGTTCGAGAATCTTTCACCACCGAACAGCGCCTGCACATATGGGTTGAATCGCGAATGCCGCCAGTTGACGCGCGGGCCGAATAGATACTCGAAGGTCGTGTTGTTGTACGCGGTCCCGTTCTGCGTTCCGGTGTAGCTTCCACCCAGATCCGCCACCACGCCGAGATACTTGTTGAAGTTATATGCGATGTCGGCGAAGCCGCCATTCGCGTTGTAGCCGGAGAAGTTTCCGCCTGGATTGATGCGGGTGTAGGAATAGTTCAATCCCACTTCCACCTTCGGTGTTTCCACACTCTCCTGCGCGCTTGCCAGCATTCCAGAAAGAAACAGCGTCCCTAAGAGTAATGATCCTGTTTTCATGATTTTCCTGAAGCTCCTTTTCTTGTTTCCTATAGACACACTTCCAGCTCCTGATCCGACGATTGGTTTTGACGAATCACGGTGAAGCAATGCCGCTCATCGTCAGGAGCCCGTCTTTGGAAACTACACTAAAACAGACGCTAATCCGCCCGCCCAGGATTCTAAAAAGTGTGTTGGCGCGCTAACGTGCCGATTCTTGAATGCGTTGCGTGCGAGCGTTGGATCGTTCAACTAGCGGGCCACACGTCGCACACGATGGTCGTGTTCCCGTCCCTATTTTCGGCCCGGTCGTCCCGAAGGCATGGTGGTTCCCGCAGATCCGTGGACAATGGGGACATGCACGCTTTGTTTCTGCTGTTGTCCCTTACGACTGCCGCCGACATTGACTGGAGCGCCTACGGCCGTGATGCGGGCGGGACCCGATTTTCCCCAGCCGCGCAAATTACGCGTCAGAATGTAATGCAGCTCAAGCAGGCGTGGGAATTTCACACCAGTGCGCTCAAGCCCGATACGCATTTAAAAAGCAGCGCGGCGTTCGAGGCGACACCGATCCTGGTCGACGGAACGCTGTATCTCAGCACTCCTTTCGATCAGGTGATCGCGCTCGATCCCACGACGGGCAAAGAACGCTGGGTCTTCGATCCCAAGGTGAACCGCAAAGCGAACTATTCGGAAGTGTCCTCGCGCGGTGTTTCTACGTGGCTGGATTCGACCCGCAAGGAGGGCGATCCGTGCCGGCGGCGGATTTTCATCGGGACCATTGATGCGCGCTTGATCGCCATCGATGCGGCGAGCGGCAAGGTCTGCTCCGATTTCGGCGAGATCGATCTTACCAAGGCTGTGGCCCATTTCAATGAAGGCGACTGGCACAACTATCAGGTCACCTCGCCACCGGCCGTCGTGGGCGATAGGGTCATCGTCGGGTCGTCCATCGGCGACAATCGCATTGCGGCGGCGGAGCGGGGGATCGTGCGAGCTTTCGATGCGCGAACAGGCAAACTCGAGTGGAGTTTCGATCCGCTGCCGGAGGGACTGAAGACAGCCGGCGCCGCGAATGCTTGGGGCGTTTTCTCAGCCGATCCGGAACGCGACATGGTGTTCGTGCCGACTGGAAGCGCGAGTCCCGATTTCTACGGTGGCATGCGGCCCGGCAACAACGGGTACGCGAATTCAGTAGTCGCGCTGCGCGCCTCGAGCGGCCAAGTAGTGTGGAGCTTCCAGGTGGTGCATCACGATTTGTGGGATTACGATGTCGCGTCGCAACCCACGCTGATGACATTCCGGCGCGGCTCGGAGAATATACCGGCGGTGGCAGTGACCACCAAGATCGGGCACTTTTTCGTGCTGGATCGGGAGACGGGCAAGTCGTTATTGCCGATCGAAGAGCGTCCAGTGCCTAAGTCGCGCGTGCCGGGCGAAGAATCCTCACCGACCCAGCCATTTCCCAAATACGATGTCTTAGCTCCGTCGAAATTCAGCGCGAACGACGCCTGGGGAATCACGCCGGAAGATAAATCGTGGTGCCAGTCGCGCTTGAAGGATTTCGAATCGCAAGGCCTGTTCACACCGCCGAGTATTGAGGGGACCATCATCTTCCCCGGCAATGTCGGCGGAGTGAATTGGGGAAGCGGGGCCTACGATCCCGAGCGCGGATTGCTGGTAGCGGCCTCAAACCGGCTGTCGACGATTGTCAAGCTGATCCCGCGCGACAACGTGAAAGCCGAAGTGCAGAAGTGGCGCGATAATCGCTTCGATGCCGAGTATGGCCGGCAGGAGGGCGCGCCCTACGCCGTGATTCGCGAACATTTGCGCGCGCCGAGCGGCCTGCCCTGCAACGCGCCGCCATGGGGTGAACTGATCGCCGTGGATCTTTCGACCGGCAAGAAGAAGTGGCAGGTGCCGCTGGGCGAAGTTCCCGTGGAAAATGGCAAATCGATTCCGGGGGCGTTGGCGATGGGCGGCCCGATGATCACGGCGGGGGGCCTCGTGTTCATTGGGGCGACCATTACGGAACAGAAATTGCGAGCGTACGATATCGAATCGGGTCAGGAATTGTGGAGCGCCACACTACCGGCTTCGGCACAGGCGACTCCAATGAGTTATTCGATTAACGGCAAACAATACGTGGTGATTTGCGCGGGCGGACACGGGAAAGCGGGCAGCAAAATGGGCGATTCCGTAGTCGCCTTCGCCCTGCCTTAGGTCAATTCGCGGCGGAAGAACGAAAGGCTCGCCGCAGCATCGTTCTCGAAAGTCCCGGTTCCTTCAATGGATAGACCGCCGGCATAATTGACTTCCTTCAGAATCTGGAAGAACCGCTGGTATTCTGCATCTTCGTCCGGCAGCCTGGGCCAGCGGCGACCGCTGGGGTTCGCAAAATGCAGGTGGACGATGTGCTCCCGCGCCTGGCGCACGATTTCAGGATCCTCTTGCTCCACGCGCAAATGATAGTAGTCGATGATCATCTTCACCTGTGGATGATTCACCTCGCGCACCAGCCGTAGTGCTTCCGCGCCGGTGTTGATGATGTTGCTTTCCTGTTTTCGAAGCGGCTCGATACCGATCGTCATTTGCTTGGTTTTGGCGATATCCCCCGCGCGGCCCAAGAACGCCTTGATCTGTTTCCATGCCTCGTCGCGGGAATAGCCGGGAGGAACAGCCCGCGAACTCGCGCTCCCCCACACCGCGACGCGGCCACCAAGTTGACGGCAACGATCCAGCGTGGAGTCCAGGTACGCCGACACCGCATCCAGGTCCACATCCGCGCCCACCACCCGCATGGTGCGAATCAGGCTATTGAAGCTCCGGCAGCGTATACGCGCTGCCAGGACCTGATCCCGAAAGCTCGCAAACACTGTTTCGCTCATCGCCGCGATCGCCGCTGCGCCCGGCTCATAGTAGTCGAATCCCCACTGTTCGGCCTTGGCGAAAGAATCGGCGTTTCCACACACGCCGAACTCGACTCCGCCGGTTTTGGCGAAAAGCGAAGCTCCCATCGAAAGCAGGATCGTACGTCGGGAAAGGGTTGTCTCCGGCATAGTTTCAGGATCTCAGGATTGCGGCTATCTTTTCCCGGGTCGCCACGTCGTGCGGCATCTTCCCTGCGCGGTCCTTTCTCTTGCGATCCCCACCCGCGCCCAACGCGGCTATCATCATCTTTTCATTTCCCCGCGAGGCCGCCTGATGCACTGCAGTCCAGCCTCGCCTATCGGCGATATTGGGGCTCGCGCCCCGGTGGAGCAGCCACAGCGCGGGCTTCATCTGGCCCCACCGGATCAAATGATTCAGCAGCGGCTGCCCGTCCGCTAAGGCCCGATCGGGCTCTGCGCCTCGAGCCATCGCCAATTCCGCGAGTTCCTCGGTTCCGTTCCACAGCGCGGGGGTGAGCGCATGCGTCGCATCCACTCCTCGATCCAGCAGCAACGCGAACACATCCCGATTCTTTGCCGACGCCGCGAAATAAATTGCGTCCACATCGTCTTTCCAGGATTCGGTGGTGGCGGCGGGATCGGCGCCGGCCTCCAACAGAGCCCTGGCGACACCCACTGCATCCGCGCCCGGCATTTTCGACGCGGCGGCACACTGTAACGCCGTCAGGCCACCGATGTCGCGTTCGTTGGCAAACCCCGGACGGGCCGCCAGGACCTTCCGCACACTTTTCAGATCCCCTAGCGCCGCATACACAAAACCGTCCGTCTTCGCTCTCTTCAGACGCTTCACGAACTCGGGCTCACCCATGAACGCGGCCACCAGAATCGCCCGTGCCGGGGGCCACGCGGCTGGCAAATCCGGATCGGCGCCTCGTGCGAGCATCCATTCCAAACAAGTCAGCCGTTCCAGGGAAGCTTTTGTTTCCCCATGCGGCCGCTCCTGAATCAAGGAATGCAATGCCCGATATCCCCGATGGATCGCGTTGAGATCGCCTCCGGACTTGAGGAGCAGTTCGAGCGAAGCCTTAAAGGCGAGCCTGCCCGCTTCCACCATTGCCCGTCCGCTTCGCGCAGCTTTTGGGTCTGCCTTCACCGCAGCCCGCACGCTCGGCAGATTCCCCGACCTTAAGGCTTCAATCAACCGGTCCATTTCTGACAGTGTCGCTCAAGCTTGAGCCTTGTCGATTGTGTGTCCCGGGCAGGCACGATTGGTGAAGGCAAAGCGAATCGCGCTGCAACCCAGCCTCGGCACGATCCATCTAACCAATTGGGGGCGAGCCTCTTCCTCCGAGAGCTCCGTGGCTGTAAGGCCAGCGGTTGGACATCCTTACCCTGGACGCGCCTCCGCCCCCTTCAACTCACATTCGGCGAAAGATCCGCACGGGCCGAAAATCACTAGAACGTCAGACGGCCCTGCAACACAATCAGTCGAGCACCCGTCGCCGATGTGATGACACCGAAAGTGGTGCTGTTGATGTTTAGATTCCCCGAAGTCGGATTGGCGAAGATCGGTGTGTTGGTCGCGTTCTGCGCCGTCGCCCCAATCTGAGCCGTGAACCGTTCATTGATCTTGATGCGTTTGATCAGGTTCAGGTTGAGGCTCTTCGCTCCAGGTCCACGGATATAACCGAACGGAAGATTCCCGAGCTGGCCCGGGGCTGCATTCACCAGGATCGGCTTGCCGCTGGCATCCACGATTGCCCGAAGCGTCGAGAACGCCTGCACGGCGGGATTCACGTTCGACGCAGGATCGACGATGGAGGTAATTCCAGGGATCAGGACCACATTCTTCCCTGTCTTGGTCACCGAAGCCCCGGGAAGCGTTCCCACCAGATTCGGTGTGAAGCCGTAGGAAGTTCCTCCGGCGGCGCCTACATTGGGCGTCGCGTTAAACGTGTTCTGGCCGGTGATCGCAAGCGGCGCACCCGAATACATGATCGCGACCGCCCCGAGCTGCCAGCCGCCGATGATGCGATCGAGGAATCCGTTCGAGTTGCGGCCGAGCAGCTTGCCTTTGCCGAAAGGAAGCTCGTACAGCCCGTTCATCTTAAGCACACTCTGGAAGTCATAACTCAGCGAGCGCTTGTCGATGCTCTCGTTGCGGATGGTGCGGAAGGAATCGACCAGAACCGAGGAGTCGCCTTCGCTATCGCCCAGCGTGTGCGACCAGACATAGCTGCCCTGAGCCGTGAAGCCCTTCGCGAACCGTTTGTTGACTTCGACCTGGAGCGAATTATAGGTGGAGTTTCCATAGTTGCCCACCAGGAACGCGGCGAGGTACTGAGGATTCGCCGCGATGAAATTGGTTGGCTTGCCACTTGCGGCCAGAAGCGCCCCAGCAAGGGTCGTATCGAGAAGCCCAGCCAGTCCACCCGGGTTGTTGTTCGCAAAGAAGCTCTGGACAGTACTGCCGATGGTTTTGCCGCTGGCCACGCCGCTGGCGCCAAGTGGCGCGAGAAGCTGGTCGAGAAGCGGAGAATCGCCGCCAGCCTGCACTGTCTTGAAACCAGCTAGAATCCCGTTCTCAAAAATATTGAACTCGTTGATGTTGATAGATCGGGCGAGCTTGCTCCCTTTGCTGCCGACGAAGGCGAGATTCATCACCACCCCGCCATGCAGGGCGCGGGAGATAGTGAAGTTGTAGTTCTGTGCGTAAGGCGTGCGGAGGCCCTCGTCGAACGCGTACAGCGTCTGCTGCCGCGCCAAGCCACCGACTTGCGGGACCACAGCGAGCGGTACCCCTGCCGGCGGCACTGGAAGCGTTGCCGCACCCAGATTGACCGGGAAGGAACGATCGTCTTCGGAAAGTCCTGGCTCCAGGCCAGCGTTGTTGTGAGTTAAGTAGATAGGCAGACGCTGATAACCAATCCCGTAGCCGGCGCGGATGGTCATCTGGTTGGGACCGCCGCTCAGCCACTTCCAGAATCCAGTTCCGGGGACTGTGTAGGCTAACCCAACCGCAGGAGCGAAATTGTTCTTGTCGGACTGGTAGATCGCAATGTCGTGCCCAGTTCCCGGACCTATGATCTGAACCTGCGTCGGACTTCCGTTGAAAACACCGGGCTGGAATTCTCCATTGGCGATGTTGGTACCGGAAACGCCGAACAGGCCGGCTCCGCCCCCCACGGGCGCGACCATCTTCCCCTGTCCTTCCGTCGGCGGCTGGTAGAATTCCCAGCGAATGCCCAGATTCAGCGTAAGGCTTGGCGTGATTTTCCAATCATCCTTGAAGAACCAGCTAAATTCGTTCTGGTGCCATTCGCGGAAACGAGTCTCACCGGGCAGGAACCTCGGATTCGCGCCGCCTGGAGAATAATTAGTCTGAAAGACGCCCTGCGTGGAACCGTTGCCGACGGTACCGGTCAGGTCGTAAAGGATGTTGGTGGCGAGCGTTCCGTTCGCACCGATTCCGGCAATCGCGTTTCCGCTGGTGATATTGGTGGCCGGTGCCGTGGTATTGGCGCCGAAGAAAACCCGAGCGGTGGTGTTGTTCGCGTCGTACCCAGAGTCCGAGATGAAGCGAATCTCGAATCCGCCCTTGAAGGAATGCTTGCCCTTAATCCACGTCAGGCTGTCGCCCCACTGATACACCGGTGCGATGTAGTTGCTCGGCTGTCCGGCGATCGGATTCGTAATTCCAGACGCGAATTGCGGGACGAATCCGAGGCCACCGACCGTCGGAAGCAGCGCTTTCCGTGCGTCGTCCGAACCGGTCAGCGCGTTTTGGCCGACTTCCCAGGGCGTCTGGACGACGGTCCGTGGACGGAACGCGCCAACGCGCAGGTCGTTCAGAAGATTCGGACGGAGCACACTCGTTAGCGCCAGACTGTATTGCGTGGTTTCGGTGGGGTCCGCTTGTCCAGGAATCGACGGCCAGGGCGGATTCGCGGCGACGTTGAAGCTGTGGTAGGACTGGTGATTCGCGGTAATCGCGATTCGATGCTTTTCGTTGAAGATATGATCGACGCGTCCTTCGTACAGCTCGAAATTGACCGGGACTGGACGGTTCCAGGTGAAGCCTGCCGTGTTCAATCCATCTCCAAACTGGTAATTGTTGGGGCTCGGCATGAGACTCAGGATGTGGCCGATATTCCCGGTGGGATCGATGACCATGCGGTTCGGATCGCGCCCGAACAAGGGGACGCTCTGCAGCGTCGCGCCGGCCGGCGCGAGCGGATTCCCTGACGGATCGACAGTGGGGGTTCCCGCCGTCGTATTCCCGTTCTGCACGCCCGGGAAGAATCGAAAAATACCCTGTCTTGCGGCCGGCGTCAGGACGGTGGCAGTAAACGCGCCGTTGTTGCGCTGTTTGTATGGCTCCCAAATCCCGTTGAAGAAGGTCTTGTTCCTCTTCACCGGCCCGCCCACGCGAACGCCATAATTGTTCTGCTTCAACTGGTCGCGCTTGGCGCGTTCATGCCCGGCGGCGTCCACGCCGAGGGCGTTGTTAATGAAGGTATTCGCGTTGAATATGCCATTCCGCACCTCGGAAAACCCGGCCCCATGAAACGTGTTGCCTCCACCGCGCGTCACCATCTGGACCTGTCCCGATCCTCGTCCGTATTCTGCGTCGGCCGCCGACGTCACCACGCGAAACTCTTCCGCGCGGTCCGTACTGACCACGTTGCTGTAGAGATAAAACGAGCCAGTCAACAAATTGTTCTGAGCATTGATGCCATCCATCGTAAAGTTGATCGAGCCACCCTGGTTACCGTTGAGATAAAAGTTGGTGCCGGTGCTGCCCTGAACGCCAGGTTGGGTGATCAGAAGATCGTAAGCGCTACGTCCTGCCAGCGGCAGATCCAGCAGCCGCTTACCCTCAACGACTTCGCCGACCGAGGAACTGGTCGCGTTCACCTCGATCGCCGCCGCATGAACTTCCACGGTTTCCGTGGTCGACCCGATCTCGAGCGTCATGTTCAGCGTGAGGACCGTTCCCACCTGAAGTTCTACGTCACTGAGCACGGCTTTGCGAAAGCCCGCGTGTTCCGCGGTGAACGTGTACTTACCCGGCTGCAGGGAAGGCATCGTGTAGACGCCGGCTTCATTGGTTTGGACCGGAGCTCGGACGCCAGTACTGACATTGAGGGCGACCACGATAGCGTTCACCACGTGTGCGCCAGATGGATCTGTCACCGTACCCGATACTGCGGCGTCGGTTTGAGCATATGCAAAAGAGCCCAAAACAAGCAGACATAGGAGCAGTGCAACCTGGAACTTACCCATTGGAGCCTCACTTTCAGCGAAACGTCTCCGGCAAGTTTAACTGCAGGTTAGGTAGGTGTCAACGGGTATCTACAGCCACTTCTTTTCGGCCCACTGATCGAGGCCTGTCGCGGTCAGCCGTTTCAGTTCGGCCAGCGTCTCCGGTTCGGGGTCGTTCTTGAAGTTGAAACATGCCTTGCCCTGCATCCTTTTTTTCAGCGCAGGAGAAACGGTTTTTGCAAGCGAGTCGTTCATGTACAGGGGCACCAGGTGAAAGCTCACGTAAGCTTTGCCAAGTTTGACGGAGGCGAAAAACATCGGCTGCCCTTTGTGTTGTGGAAACGGAGACGGCGACTTTGTAACCAGGGTGTATTCCTTCGAGGTGTCCGTCTTCACCGCAAGGCGCTTGGTATGTTTTGCGAACACGCCCTTGAGCGTCTCGAAGGTCGGTCCGAAATTGGCGGCAGGCATGGTTATCTTGGAGTATCGTAGCCCATGATGCGAGGCTTCTGGCCCGCGAGACTATCGGTGATCGCTTGCGAGACCACCACCGAATACAGCGGGCGGATGTTGAAGTGACTGTAGGGATTGATCTGGATCATCATAATGCCGATCAGGTCCTCCAGCGGATCGATCCAGAACAACGTCCCGTTAGCGCCGCCCCAGGTGAAAGTTCCAATCGAAAGCGCGTCCGGCGATTTCGAGGGATCGGTTAGGATCCCGAAACCGAGGCCGAAGCCGTAGCCATTTCCGCGAATGTACACCGGTTTTCCGGTCCCGATCTGGTTCGAGATCATCATGTCGACGGTCATGCGCCCCAGCAGCCGGTGGCCGGCGTACTCGCCGCCGTTCAGTAGCATTTGCGAGAACCGGAAATAATCCGCCGCGGTGCCGTTCAATCCAGCGACGCCCGGAAAATAAGCCGTCGGTTCGTGATACTCGGGCTTGCGCATCAACGTGATCTTGCCGTCTTTGTCCGGGCGATAGATGGCGGCCACACGATCCACCTTCTCTTTGGGGACGTTGTAGTGCGTGTCGCGAATCCCTAGCGGCTCAAAGATCCGCTGCTTCAGAAACTCATCCACCGTCATGCCGGAGATTTTTTCGACCAGCGCGGCGACGAAATCAGTGGACGCGCCATACTGCCAACGGTCACCGGGCTGGAACGCAAGCGGACGATTCGCCGACCGCTCGATCTCTTCGAGCAGCGTTTTCGGCCGTTGTCCACCAGTCTCGAGCGAGAGTCCTGAGGTGTGCGTCAGCACGTGGCGAACAGTAATCGCGCGGGCCGGCGTACGCTGGCTGGTCTGAGGATCGAGCACATCTTTCTTGGCATAGGACGGCAGCCACTTCGAAATGGGATCGTCCAGCATGAACTTGCCGTCTTCCCACAGCATCATCAGCGCGGAAGATACGATCGGCTTGGTCATTGACGCGAGCGAAAAGATCGCGTCCTTTGGCATGGGAAGATTCTCCTCTTTATAGCGCCAGCCTTGCGCTTCGAAATGCACCACTTTCCCCTTGCGCGCCACCAGCGTGACGGCGCCGGCGATCTGATTCGTGTCGATATAGTCCTGGATGAACGCATGGATCCGTTCCAGGCGTTTGGACGACATGCCCACGTCTTCCGGTTTCGCCATGGGGACGTCGGACTGCGCGAAGAGCGCCGCGGGCAGGATCAGAAGAGAAATCGCCAGATGCAGTTTCATTCGAGCTATTGTCATTCACAAAAAGGGGAAACGCAATGGTCACAAATGCGCACGATAATCAACTTGGCCCCAGTTGCGTTCATTCGTGTGCATTCGCCGCCAAGAAGCGGATACAATGCTCCATATTATGAAGTCGATCGAGCGTGACGTTGAATCGATCAAGACGGTCAAGGCGTGAATCCAGCGGACTTTCGCGACAAGCGCGTTCTCATTACGGGCGGACTCGGCTTCATCGGCTCGAATCTGGCGCGGCGGCTGATCGAGTTGGGCGCGCGGGTTGTTCTGCTCGACAGCCTGATTCCTGAATACGGCGGGAATCTCTTCAACATCGCGGGAGGCGAGGACCAGGTTCTTGTCAACATTTCCGATGTGCGCGATGCGCACAGCATGCGCTACCTGGTGCAGGATCAGGATTACCTGTTCAATCTGGCGGGCCAGACCAGCCACATGGATTCGATGGACGATCCTTACATAGATCTCGAAATCAATTGCAGGGCGCAGATCTCCATTCTGGAATCGTGCCGCAAGCACAACCCCGGGATCAAGATTGTTTTCGCCAGTACGCGACAGATTTACGGGAAACCGGATTCGCTGCCGGTTAATGAAGATCACCTGTTGCGCCCGGTGGACGTGAACGGAATAAACAAGATGGCGGGCGAGGCGTATCACATCCTGTACAACAACGTGTTCGGGATCACGTCCTGCGCGCTGCGGCTGACCAATACGTACGGCCCGCGGATGCGTATCAAAGACGCGCGCCAGACATTCCTCGGAACGTGGATTCGAGCTCTGGTCGAGAAGCGTCCGTTCGACGTCTGGGAAGGCCGGCAACTACGCGACTTCACGTATGTCGATGACGCCGTCGAAGCGATGTTACTCGCGGCAGCGTGCCGTCAGGCGAACGGAAAGACGTTCAACCTCGGCGGCGAATCGGTGGTCAGTCTAAAAGAATTAGCGCAGATGCTGGTCCAGGTGAATGAAGGCGGCGAGTACACCGTCTGCTCCTATCCAGCCGACCGGAAGCGTATCGATATCGGCGATTACCATGCCGATTTCAGCCGCATCCGCGCTGCTCTCGGTTGGGAGCCGCGCGTCACGTTGCGGGATGGGCTGGCGCGAACGCTCGCCTACTACCGCGAGCATCTGCGGCATTACGTGTGACATGCAGATTCCGCAGAGTGATCCCCAAGCCAGCTATCTCGCGCATCGAGCCGAAATCGATGCGGCAATCGCGCGGGTACTTGAAGGGGGGCGGTACATTCTCGGTCCTGAAGTCGATGCTTTCGAACGCGAATTCGCCGGCTATCTTGGAGTCGCGCAGGTGGTTGGCGTCGGGAACGGAACGGACGCCCTGACCATCGCGTTGCGCGCCTGCGGTATTGGTCCAGGCGATGCGGTGGCGACGGTTTCGCACACGGCGGTAGCGACGGTCGCCGCCATTGAACTCGCGGGCGCCGTTCCCGTGCTCGCCGATATCGATCCAGCGACGTTCACCATCGACTGCGATTCTCTAGAAGCCCTGCTGCGACGGCGACGCGATATCCGCGCGATTGTTCCAGTGCATCTTTACGGGCATCCCGCGAACATGCCGGCCGTAATGGAGCTGGCGCGGCGGCACGGCGCGAAAGTTATCGAGGATTGCGCACAGTCGCACGGCGCGGCGATCGGCAATCGCAAGACTGGAGCCGGGGGCGATGCGTCGGCATTCAGTTTTTATCCCACCAAGAACTTGGGCGCGATCGGCGATGGCGGGGCGGTGGCTACCAACGATCCGGACATAGCCGGCCGCGCGCGCGCTTATCGTGAATACGGATGGAAGGACCGTTACGTCAGCGAAACAGCGGGGACCAACAGCCGTCTGGACGAATTGCAGGCAGCGATCCTGCGCGTTAAGCTACGCTACCTTGACTCTGCGAATGCCCGGCGTCGCGAGATTGCCGATGCTTATAGCGGCGCTCTTTCGGGAACTTCGATAGATTTGCCGCGATGCAATCCGGACGTAGTGCACGTGTACCATCAATACGTGATTCGTAGCGCGACCCGCGACGCGCTCCGCCAAGTATTGCGCGAACGCGGAATCGGGACCCTGATCCACTATCCGGTACCGATCCATTTGCAGCCTGCTTATCGCGGGAGAATCGATCACCAGCCGCTAGAACGCACAGAAGCGGCAGCGCGCGAAATCCTCAGCTTGCCGATGTATCCGGAGCTATGCCGCGACGCGCTTAGTGCAATCGTCGCGGCCATCCGCAATTCGATTTAGAACGAGAACCGCGCGCCGATGCGAAAAACTCGCGGCGGCAGGATCGTGGTCGGAGACCCGAAGCCCTCATACTTCACGGTCTGCCCGTTCAGAGGATTACCCGGTATATTGATGGTGGCCGGCTTTTGGCTGATCAGCGCGCTCTCGGCGTTCGCCGAATTGCTGTTAAAGATATTGAATGCATCGAACATAACCGACAAACGGTATCGCTCCCCGAACTTCAGATCTTTTTGGAGTCGCGTGTCGAAAAGATACAGGTCGGGGTTGCGATACGTGCCGATGGGCGTTAACGGAACCGCAATCGTGCCGATATTAAGACCGGTCACATTGTAACTCTCTGGAAGCGGTGCCCCGGACTGCATTCGCAACACCGGGGAAATGCGGACCCCCCATGGACCTTCATAGCTCCCATCTACATGGGCGGTCCAGTTGTTGTAGCTCTGGCGGCCGTTAATCAACTGGTTCGGAGTGGTGGCCACGCCTACCGTGACGGCGCCGGTACTCGTCGAAATTGACCCAATGTTGCTAGTGGTGCGCGTCCAATAGAAGTTGCTCACTGCCGTAAATCGATGGGAGAGCCGTTTATTGATCGTGAATTCGAAATTCCGGAAGATCGAGTTGTTTCCAGCCGGGCTCGAATACTGATTCTGCGACGCACCAATTAGATTCTTCGGCACATCCCACAATGTGATGTTCTGAGTAGCGGTCACATTTCCGTTGGCGTCCCATGTAGAAGGAACCGCTTTCTGAACTGGCAGCGTGAACAGGCTGGCGGGCAAAGCCAAATTGATCGTCTGGAAATCGTGATGAAGCTCGCGGAAGATGAAGCCGCCTTCGATCGAGAGGGTATTGCTCAACTGATGCTGAATAAAGCCCCCCATGTCGTCGAATCGGGGATCCTGTAACCCTGGCTGAACACTCGAGCCCTGCGCAATGCTCGGCGAGCCGACAATCGTCCCCAATTGGTTAATATTGAACGGCAGATTGTTTGGGTTGATCCAATTAAACGTTGCGGATGCTGATTGGAGCGGGTCGACGTTGTTGGCGATGTTCGTGGAGGGGTAGCTGTAGTATTGGCCCCAATACAGCTTTAGTACGGTTCTACCCTTGCCCGTGAGATCGTATGCGATACCGATCCGCGGCGCTACCTGCACCGGAAGTGAGGAAACTGTCTTGCCGGGAAATCCGCCATTGACCAGGCTGGTATTCACCGGAAGCGTGCTGTTGGAAAGCGTCTGACCCAGATAAAAATAGCCGCACCACTGGCAGTCCGAGCGGAGGTGCACGTCGGTGTAGGCCGAACTGTAATAATCCCAACGCAGACCGATATTGAGCGTGAGACGCTGTTTGATTTTCACTTGGTCGGTCAGGTAGAGGCCGTGATGCAGGATGACATCATTCACGACGTTGGGGGTGTTCGCGATTTTCACCTGAAACGGCGTCGAGAAATCCGGGAGACCGACACTGTTGTATGTCTCGGTTAGATTGTTCGGGGAGCCGTAAGTTTGATCGTTTTCGACCTCTTTCTCGTAAACGTACCCGAACTTGAGCTGATGATTCGAGTGAAGGAAGTTGTCCAGGAAGTAGCTGCCGGTTGGCTCGAGCTGATAGCGGCGCGGATCGGAACGGTTGGAGGCAAATGCCCCGGCGGTGTTATTTGACGCGTTATCCACCATGCGCGGAGCAAACGATCCAACGGCAAATGACGGTAGAGTCTTCGCGCAGGTAGTACATCCCGGTGTTCCCGGATCGCCGGGGAATACGCCGTAGGCCAGAAGCGGGAAATTGTATCCCCATGTGCCCACCAGCGTCGTGATGAACAGCTTCGGAGTGATGGTGCCGCTGTACTGAACGTTTCCGACCCAGGCGACGGCCTTTTGATACTGCATCGCATCCTCGTATAACCCGGCCGCCGAGTTCCGTTGCGGCTTCAGGATCGGATTCCACTGGATGTAATGCGAGAGGCGGTGATTCTTGTTCAGGTTGCCGGTCAATTTGTACGTTGCGTTCCGATCGTAGGCGTATGAGTTGACGGAACCTGGGTTTGTGACTGGAAAGCCGGTTACCGTTTTGCCATTGGCTTGATCGCGAATCGACGTGAAAAACCAGATGCGGTCGTGCATGATCGGTCCTCCGACATTGCCGTTGATGTCGTAGTAGTTGGCCAGCCGCTGCCCCAATCCCGCTCCCTGCAGGATCTGGGCCTGGTTGATGTTGGTGCTCTGAAAATCCGGATTTTCGTAGTCGAAGTACGCCTCGCCATGGAACTGGTTGCTTCCGGTCTTGATCACCGCGTTGATCTGATTGCCCGGAACCGGCATGGACGCGTCGTTGGCCGCCGTTCCGACGTTGAACTCGGTGAACGAGCCGTAGTCGAAGTAGAATCCCGCGCCGCTGGTGCCTTCACTGGTGTTGATCCCGTCGACCATTACGCGGTTCTGCCCGCCGTATCCGAACGACGTATACGCCACTTGATTGCCCACAGCCGATCCGCCGACGTCGAGTGTCGCATTGGTCATTCCGGGAGTCAGTCCAATGATCGACCACATGTCGCGGCCGTTGGGAATATCCTTCAACTGCTGCGTCGTGAAACCCGCCAGGACGTTGGTGTTCAGCGTGTCAACCAGGGGCGTCTCCCCGGTGACCACCACGGTTTGTTGTTGTGTCGACAGGCCGAGTTGGACGTTAATCGTGGCCGCGAAATTGAGCGTCACGTTCACCTGATCGCGGATCTGAGTCGCGAAACCTTGCGCTTCGAAAGTGAATTTGTAAACGCCTAGCGGCAGCGCTGGGAATCGGTAGGCACCCTGCTCATTGGTGGTGAAGATCTCCTCGCCCTGCAGCGCCGCGCTGGCGGCCGTGACTTTCACGCCGGGAACCGCCGCGCCTGAGCTATCAGTCACGGTGCCGTTGACGGCGCCGCTATTAATCTGTTGCCCATAGGCAAGGCTGGATAGGACAATGCATACAAAGATGAACAGGTTTCTCAATCGCATCATGGCAAACACCCCCTGATCGGCTTGGATCTAAAATTCGGTTAGAACTCAACAGTTTGGGGTTAAGTGTATTACAAAAGGATAACTGCCGCAAGCTGCCGAATGGCACATTCAACGTGTCGCGGAGGTAGGCAGTCAGTAGCTCAGTTGAGCTTGCCGCTCAACTCTTCGTAGACCTTCCTGATGGCGATCAGACCCTGCGATCCCGCCAGGGTCCACGACGCGTATTCGCCCCAGTTGGCTTGCTTCACCGCCTGGTCCACGGGGACGCCGGATTTGTAGAGCCGGGTCGCCTCGTCGATCACGAACTGGAGCGCGCGATGATAGGCTCGCAATTCCTCTTTGGACACCGCTGCATCCTCCGTGAATCCATGACCCGGGATATATAGGTTGACGTCCATCTTTTCGGCGCGGTCCAGCGATCGTAGCCAGTCGCTCGGATAAGCCGATCGCATCGCCGGAAAAACCCGGTTCAGAAAAGTCTCGCTTAGGAATAGGATTTTTTGTTTCGGAAGATAGACGCTGAGATCGCCACCGGTATGCGCGCGGCCGAGGAACAGCACCTGAAACTCTTCGCCGGCCATCGTGATGGTTTTCTTGTCGGAGACGAGTTGAGCGTCGGCCGGAGGTTTCCATCCGTTGGTTTGGCGCTCGAGAATTGCCTTCGACGTCGGATGGATAAGGTAGGTGATTCCAGGCGGAAGCATGGCGTTCCCTGCCGTGTGATCTCCGTGATCGGAACAAATGATGACGTACCTGATCGGTTTCGACGTCACTTTGCGGATCGCGTCAACCAGTCCCTTGGTCGCTTCGGCGCTGCCTTGCGCGTCGGCCAGGAGCACGCCGTCATTGGTGACGACAAACATATCCGTGGTCGTGAACTTTTCCGCGCCGGAATGAAAGTCCTCGTACGTGTATACGCTCTCACTGATCTTGATCGTGCGCGGAAAGTCCGATTCCTTTAGACCGCGTTTGATCGGATCGGCAGTGCGGACCACTTGCGCGGCCAGTAAGAAAGGAAACAGGCACGGCAACAGGAAGGACAGTTTGCGCATAAGTACGAAGGTACCACTGCGATTTTCGCGTGCGGCTTGCAGGATCACGCAGCGGAAGTAATCGCGGCGTCCGCAGCGTCGATCGAATCGAAACACGGAAGCAGTCCGTCGCAGTGGGTCACTTGGAACAGAGTACGGATACGAGGGGACACGCCCGTAATCGCAAAGCCCCGATTGGTCCGCTGGCAGGAAGCGAAGATGCTGATCACCGCCCCGAGCCCTGCCGAATCCATGTAGGGCATCTCGGTGAGATCGATGATCACCGATTTGTCTGCTTCCTTGCGCGCACTATCCTGAAACTCGAATAGCGACCGCAATACGAGCGGTCCGCTCAGCTTGATGATCCGTGCGCCTTTGGGCGAATCGAGCATCTCGATCTTTAGGTCTTCAGATCTACCTGGGGTCACGAGACTAATGATATCGAAGTTGTCACGATCCGTTTGTGAGCCATCGATGAATATTGAGTTAGAGTTCGGTTACAACTCGCGGGACCGACGGCAGGAGCACCGTAAAAGTCGAGCCTCTCCCCAACTGGCTCTCGACTTTTACCTGCCCGTTCATCCGCTCGACCACGTGTTTGACGATAGAAAGGCCCAGCCCGGTGCCGCCCACCTCGCGCGACCGGGCTTTGTCGACGCGGTAAAACCGTTCAAAAATTCGCGGCAGGTCTTGCGAAGGAATTCCTACGCCGGTATCGGCGATCTGGATGGCCACCTGACTGTCCGATTCCCTGGCGCTGACGCGAACCTCGCCGCCGGTGCGGTTGAATTTGATCGCATTTGCCATGAGATTCAGCAGGGCTTGTTCCAGGCGCAGCCGGCTACCGCTGACGAACACGTTCTCGACATTCTCGCGAATCAACTGCACATCGCGCGCGCGCGCTTCGGAATCGACTGTGGCCACAGCCGAATCGAGCACGCCGCGAACTGAGATGACGTCCGGCTCGCGTGCGTCGCTTCCCGATTCAAGTTCGGAAAGAATCAGCAGATCCGCCGCGATGTTGCTGAGCCGGACCGCGTTAGAGCGAATGATTTCGACGAAATTGCGGTTGTTCTGCAGATCCTCCAGAGCGCCGTCGAGCAGGGTGTCGGCATACCCGATGATGCCCGCCAGCGGTGTGCGCAGCTCGTGCGAAACGTTGGCGACGAAGTCCTTGCGGACCTGCTCCAGCCGCTCGAGGTCGGCAATGTCGTGCAGAATCGCGATCGCTCCGCGCCCGGACGGCATCTCCAGCGGCGTCGCCTGCACTTCGAACGTGCGCGCGTTGGCGGCGGAAAGCTTGAAGCGAAGCTTTTGCGTATCCCCCGTGCTAAGCACGCTCCGCAGCACTTCATGCAGTCCGGGATCGCGGACCAGCTCCAGCAGGAATCTGTCCTCGAAATGCGCGCCTCTAAAATCAATGGCTTTAAGAAACGCCTTGTTGCAGAACGTGACGCGCAGTTCGTGATCCACCGCTAGTACGCCTTCGGCCATTCCCGACAGAATCGCTTCGCGGCGCGCCGATTCGTAGCGCAGGCTGTCGAGCAAGCGTTGCAGCTCGATCGCCACGCCGGCAAGCGAGCGCTCGAGCGTTCCCAATTCGTCAGTGGATTCCTCGATAGGCCGGTCCTTGGTCGCTCCGCCAGGGAAATTTTCTGCCAGGAGTTTCAACCTGCGAACTCTGAGACTGAGCGAGCGGGAAACCAGAATCGCGGTGAACAGCGCCAGCAGCGCGGCGCCAAATGAAATGATCAGGATTCGTTCGCGAACCTGGGTTGGACCAAGCTCGGCGGCTGGCCGCGTCAGTGTGTAGTCCACAGCAAACAGCGTCACCCCGAGCAGGACCAGCGCCATCAACAGAAGGCGGCGGAAAAGTGATCCAGTCACGAAACTACAGCCTAGCAGTTAAGTAAGGATCAGGTTGGCTTGTCACGCTGACGCTCGAGCGTCTCGCTACGGACCAGCGAGCCGGCGACAACTCCGAGCATCAAGGCGAGAGAGACGGTCACATACCACGGCGCAATCGGCATTGGAATCAGCAACAAGAGAATGATCCAGAAGGGCCGCCAGCCCGAACGCCACTTGGATGGTCCATTCATAATCCGAACACAAAAATCGCGTGCCCGGCCGCGATTGCGACGCGCTGCTTTCCGTCGATCAGAAAAGAAACCGGATTCGAGGCCATACGACCTCCCGTTTCGAAATCCCACAACGGCTTGCCCGTCATCGCGTCCAGCGCGTAGAAATTTCCTTCTTCCGATCCGCCGAATACCAGGCCGCCCGCCGTGCCCATCACACCGACCCAGGGCGGCGACTGCAAGCGGAATTCCCACTTCTTTTTTCCCGTGGACACATCCAGCGCGCGGATGGCTCCCCAGGCGTCGTCGCCATTCAGCGCGCGCTCGCCGCCACCGGCGAAGAATGTGCCTGGTTTGTACTCGGCTTCTCCCTTGTAGTAATACGAGCTCATCTCGCGAACGGCGACGTAAAACTGTTTGCGGCTGGCGTCGTAAGACGGGCTGAACCAGTTGGTCGATCCTTGCAGGCTCGGCCACACCAGCGTGCCCGCGTCGCTGGGCTCGGTGTTGGGCAGCACCATGGGACGCCCGCTATCGTCGAGTCCTTTGGCCCAGGTCTGCTTCGCGTAGGGCGTGCCTGCAAGGAATTCCCCCGTGCCGCGATCGAGCACGTAATAAAACCCGTTGCGATTCGCCATTGCGACCACTTTACGCGGCCTGCCCCGAATCACCGTGTCCAGTAGCACCGGGATCTCGGTCGCGTCCCAGTCGTGCGTGTCGTGCGGCGTGAATTGGAAATGCCAGCGGAGTTTCCCCGTTTCTGCGTCCAGCGCGACGAGCGAACAGGTGTACAGATTGTCACCGGGCCGCGGATCGCCGTTCCAATCCGGCCCCGGATTCCCCACACCCCAATAAATCAGCTTCTGCTCGGCATCGTACGAACCGGTCACCCAGGTGGAACCTCCGCCGGTCTTCCATGAATCCGGCGCGTGCCAGGATTCGTTTCCAGGCTCACCCTCGCCGGGAATGGTCCAGAATCGCCACAAACGTTTCCCGGTCTTGGCATCGTAAGCGTCGATGAACCCGCGGATACCGGCTTCGCCGCCGCTGATTCCTGTGATGATTTTCCCGTCGATGGCCAGTGGAGCCACCGTGATGCAGTGGCCAGACTTGTAATCGGCGACCTCGACATCCCAGCGCACCGCGCCCGATTTCGCATCCAGCGCCACCATGTGGGCGTCGAGCGTCCCGACGTAAATCATGTCGCCGAGCGCGGCGACGCCCCGATTCACGCGCCCAAAGCCGATGGTATCCAGATTCTTCGGCAGCGTTCGCTCCCAGCGCCACAATCGACGTCCAGTTTTCAAATCGAGCGCGGTGACGACGGTCGGCGGCTCGGTTACATACATCACGCCATCGAACACCAGCGGAGTTGTCTCCACGCCTCCGTTGTCGCGGACCTGGTACACCCAGACCGGCTTCAGCCCCGCGACGTTAGCCGGAGTCAATTGCGCGAGCGGCGAAAAGCGATGTGCTTCGTAGTTGCCCGAATAGGTCAGCCAACTGCCCGGCTCCGATGCCGCTTTGACGATGCGCTGATAAGGAACCTGCGCGTTCGCCGCCGCGATCATGATCATCAGCGCAAACTGTTTCACGACGCACCTCGTAAGCTGGCCAGGTACGCGATTAGATCGTCGAGCTCGGCCGGCGTGAATTTCGATTCGTAAGACGGCATGAGGCTTGCGTTGTTCTCGCGATCGATTTTAGACAGTTCCGATTTTCGAAAAGAATGGAAGCGGCCGCCCGCGTCCCGCAACTGGATGCTAAATGTATCCTCGTTGACACGCATTCCGCGGACCGTCCGGCCGCCGGTGGTGACCACTGTTACGACCTTGAAGTTTTCCGGCACCGCGGCGCCGGGTTTCACCAGCGACTCGCGAAGATATGGCGAACTTCGACGCGCTCCGATTTCAGATAATTCTGGTCCCAGGCTCGATCCGGCGCCGCGAATGATGTGGCACCCTGTGCATCCGCCCTTCCCTTCATATAGCGCCCGTCCCCGCGCGGGATCGCCGGGAAGGACCTCCACTGCGGTCCGCCCGAGCGAACGGACGTAGGCCGCGACTTGGCCGGCCTCGTGATCGGTAAGCTGCCAGAATCCGGGCATTTCGGTCCCCTGGATTCCTTGCTGGATCACTTGGATCAAGCGCGGATCGTCGGGAGCGCGCGCGAGCGTGGGTTGCGCCAGACTCGGCCCCTTGCCGCCGGTCCCGGTTTGACCATGGCACAGCGAGCAGAATCCTTCATACAACTTTTTGCCGCGCGCCACATCGTCCTGCGCTTGCAAAAAAACCGAGCAAACCAGAAGCAAGATCTTCACGATTCTCTGAGATTATCACGCGTGGATTGCAACTACAGTTTTGTGAGACTTATTTTTCTGATCCTATTTGCGATGGCCGCAATCGCCGCCGACATCAAAACAGCTACAAAGAAACCCCCCGCTGCCCAGGGCACGACAGCCCAGCAGGACAAGGAAATCGAGGCGCTTATCCGTGCGAAGCTGGCGAAATCGAAGATCGGGAAAGACGGGTTCAAGGTTCGGGTCCAGGGCGGCGTGGCCACCTGGGAAGGAAACACCGACGTGGTTCAACACAAAGGGGCCGCGACCCGGATGGCCAAGACGGGCGGGGCCAAATCCGTCGTCAACAACATCAAAGTCAGCGACGCGGCCAAACAGAAGGCGAGCGATAACCTGGAAACTGGACGCCGCCGCGCTCAGGTGAAACGAGGCGACGCACGGGAGGAAAAATAATCAGTTCGACCCGAGCGTATTCAGAATCAGGTTGCGCTCCTCCTCGGTGAATCGGCTCGTTGGAGCGAAATTGTAGTTCTGGCCATTGCCCAGCCTGATGTGAAATGCGTGCGGGTCGATCGACGGCCGGTTCTGGCGTCCAAAGTTGAGATTCAGTTTGCGATTCGGTCTTGCTTCGCGGACGTCGCTCCGTTGTGCGGTGAAACCGTGGTCCGATTCCGTCGTGGTGAAACGTACGCCTTTCGCGGACACGTACAAAAATCCGGAACAGTGCTTCACAAAGGTCTCCGCCGAGTGATCGTGCAGCACATGAAACACCGCTTCCCCGCCGCGCGCGAGCGTGGACTGATAGTTCTGCATCGCGCCACTCAGATTTCCGAGGATGTAAAGCTGTAACTCGGCGAGCCCGCTGTAGGCGCGCGGCTTGGTGGGATCCGAGCGGATCGCCTGCATCAACGACTGCTGGACCTGCGGGAATTGCTTCTGGCTCCACGCCGTTTTCGCCTGATTGATCAAGGTGTCGTAATCGCCGCGGACGGGACCCGGCGGCGCGCCCGTTGGACCTGTAGGCTGCGGCACGTAGGGTGAGCCGGTCGGGCCGGTCGGTTCTAGGTATGGCGCTCCCGTAGCTCCGGTCGGCCGCGGACGACCGCCAATTGCCCCGGTGGGATTTCGATGCCCGCCTGTCGCGCCCGTCGGACCCGTCGGCTCGATCGCCCGGCCCGTAGGCCCGGCGGGCGCGGACCCCGTGGCTCCAGTTGGTAGCGATCCAGTTGCGCCCGTCGGTGTCGACCCCGTAGAACCAGTTGGACCCGGTTCGGGAGGAGTCGGCTGCCGCGTCAATGCGACTACGATCGCGACCAGCGCGGCGGCTCCCAACCCAGCTGGCCATATCCATCGCGGGGGGCCGCTCACCACTGCGTGTGCAGGGGCAGGCGGAGGCGCGGGCGGCGGAATGGGTCGTGGCAGATCGCACGGAACCGGACGCGGCGGCGGAGGCGGGATTGGAACCGCTGGGACCTCTCCGCCGAGCGCGTCCTTGAAATCCTCCATCGACTGGAAGCGGTCGGCCGCTTTGACCGCGAGCGCCTTCATCAAGGCCGCTTCCGTAGCCGCCTCGATTTCCACTCCCATTGCGCTGGGGCGCTCCACTTTATCTTCGGCCATGCGATCCAGCGCCGGCTGCGGAATCTTGCCGGTCACGGCGTGATACAGCGTCGCGGCGGTCGCGTACACATCGGTCCAGGGACCCTGAATACCGCTCGCGCGATACTGCTCTTCCGGCGCGTAGCCTTCTTTGAGAATGATCGACAGATTGCGGCTCTTTTGGCCCAGCGCGTTGCGTGCAGCGCCGAAATCGATCAGTTTCACCTTGCCTGCTCGCGTCAGATAAATGTTGTCGGGACTGATATCGCGATGCAGAATTCCCTCGGCATGAACCGGCACCAGCGCGTCGATCACCGGCAGCAGAATCCGCAGCGCCGTCTCCACTCCCACCTTGCCGCCGCGTTTTTTCAGGAAATCCTCGAAGGTCCACCCGTCCAGGTGCTCCATCACCAGGTAGGCGGTTCCGTTCTCGCGGAAAATCGTGTCGACCGAAACGATCCCCGGATACTTGCTGAACTTCTTCACCGTGCGCGCCTCTTCCAGGAAGCGGTCGAGTCCCCATTCGAACTCTTGTTTAGTCGCGTCCGAATACGCGATCACCTTCGTTTCACCCGACGATCGTCCGGCCACGCCGTTAGGCATGTACTCTTTTACGGCGAGCCTGGTTTCCAGGCCGATGTCCCAGGCGAGATAGGTGATTCCGAATCCGCCGTGCCCCAGCGCGCGGCCGATCAGATATTGCTCGCGCAAGATAGTCCGCGGCTTGAGCTGCAGCGTGTTCTTCGCCGGGAGTTCGAACGGGGCTCCGCACTTCGGGCACACGGGCTCCCCGGAGTCGTCATCCATACAGCCGACGCACAGCTTATTCGGATCCATACAACTGGATCACCTATTATCTCCCTACGGAGCGAATTGAGTTACAAGGAATCGTTACAATCGAACCATCATGCCCAGGTGGATGCGTTGGGCCGCGCTGGTGATCGTGATCATCGCGGCGGCGTACTATTGGTTCTTCGTCGAGAGTCACGTACCGGCCAGTGGCTCCTATTCGCTCGATATCGGCGAAATTCGACGGCTGGCGAATTCCATTCCCGGTACGAAACCCCACTCGATCCACGTGGAGCAGGTGGCTACCTTCACGTTTCCCGCCGCCGCGATCATGGCCGGGGAATCATGGAACAACGAGACGGCCCCGGCGGTTTCCTATCAGATCGTGTATCCCGGCCGCACGGTGATCGTCGACACCGCCATGGACGAAAAGATCACCACGGCGCTGGGCCGCGCCACGTTTCATCCCGAACCCTACGCACGCATGACGCGAGCCATGGCCGCGGCTTCGCTCATCGTGATCACCCACGAACATCCCGATCACATCGGCGGCTTGACCGCCTATCCTGATCCGGCGAGCCTGATTCCCGCCGTGCGTCTCACCCGCGAGCAGGCGGATCACCCTGATCGAATGGCTCCCGCCGTGTTTCCAGCGGGAGTGTTGGACCAGTTTAAAGTGGTCGACTACGATCGATACTACGCCGCCGCGCCCGGCATCGTTCTCGTCAAAGCTCCTGGCCACAGTCCCGGCAGTCAGATGGTGTTCGTCCAAAAAGACGACGGCGCGGAATTCCTGATGCTGGGCGATGTCGCGTGGCAGATCCGTAACGTCGAAAACGTCCGCGAGCGGCCGCGCTTCCTCAGCACGTTCATGTTGAGAGAAGATCGCGATGCAGTGATGCGTGAATTGGCCGAGCTGCACCGGCTCCAGTTAGCCGAACCCAAACTCCACATGCTCGCCGGCCATGACGGGAAACCGATCGCGGCGCTGGAGGAGCAGGGTCTCCTGATCGACGGATTCTAGTCCAGCGCCGCTTCGAACTGATTCCTCTGATCCCTATTTGTGCCGATGGCTGCGCGACGACGATCGCGCCGACGGCGAGCGCCAGCAGGACCCGCATCCTCATTTGGGTTCCTTGAGCGGCGGAGCTTGCACATCTTTCCCGTCTGGATGAAACTCCGGAAGGCGATCCCGGTGCGGCGCCTGCACGGCAGTCCCCGGATCCGTAACTTCCTGCTGAAGACCGCGATGTTGGCGCATGTACCACCATCCTGCACCCGCAAGAATCAGCAGCACGATGACGATCAGGGGAACCAAGATTCGCGGCCTCTTTTGCGCTGCTGGTAGCGGCGAAGGCGGAGCCTGCACGGGCGGCGTCCACGCCGAAGCCTCGGTCTGAGCAGCGGGCGGCGGAGGTTGCGATGGAGGCTGAGATAGGGGCTGAGAAAGGGGTTGCCCGGCGGGAATGCGTACCGTTCGCGGCACGGCGAGCGTCTCCTCCGCCCGTGTCGGCGATTGCGCCAGGGTTTGCGCCGATTCCATGGCGACCGAAAGAACCGTCACGTTGTCCTGATACTCGCGTTTCTTGGCGATCGTGCGCTCGACCAGCGCCTCCGGCCACTTCTGCGGATGCCCGGTGCAACTGGCGCGCATCTCCTCGGCGTCGAGTGTCTTGAACAACCCGTCGCTTGCCAGCAAAATCACGTCATCTTCGCCGAGGGGCAAGGGATCGACATTCCGGTCGATCTCCTCCAAACGCTGCGCGCCGATGTAACTGGTGAGCGATTCACGCTCCGGGTGATTCATCGCGTCCTCGTGCGACATCGTTCCGCGCGCCACGGCCGCATCCAGCACATTGGCGAAAACATGCGGCCGGTTGATCGCCCGCATCTCTCCATTGCTTATATGAAACAGACCGCTATCGCCCACCGAAACGAAATACAGCGACGTGTTGGCTGGATCCACTGCGTGGAGAGCAATCGCCACCAGCGTGGTGCCGATTCCTTCCACCAACCCCAAGCTGGCTGCCAGCGTCAGCACCTGATCGTTGGCCTCATGGACGCTGCGCACCAGCGCGTCGGGAATAGTCTCTTCAGGAGTCTTGCGCTGGTACGCGTCGAGAAATGCGCGCACCGCGGTGCGGCTGGCTGCGTCGCCGTACTCCATGCCGCCCATGCCGTCGCACACGATTGCCAGAAATCCCGAGTGCTCGATGAACTCGCGGTCCTCCGGGTCCGCGAATCCGAACGAATCCTGCTGGGAGTGGCGTGCTCCGATGTGCTGCGCGTTGCCGGGCAGAAAGCGCATTACGATTCGGTCCAGGTGTATTTGTCTCCGCAGAACGGTACTAGCACCAGCTTGGTCTGGCCGACTTCAAGCACGTCGTCGCCCTTCATCTGCGCGGGCGAGTTCACCATCTCGCCATTCAGATAGACCAGTCCCGACGCTTCCCCGGGCAGCACCCAGAAGGTCTTCTTCTTCGGATCGAACACCACCACGCCGTGCTTTTCGCGGGACACCGTCGGGTCGCTTTCGATCACCACGTCCATTTGCGGAGCCCGTCCAACGAAATTCTTTTCCGCATGCAGCCGGTAGTCCTTGCCGCGATCCGGTCCGGAAAGACACACCAGCCACCCGACCACCGGATCGTTGCGGACGCCCACCGAGGCTCCCGCGCCGACTCGTACCGTCGCTCCCGGTTTCGGACCCGCTGGAGGAGGTCCACCCGGCGGCGGCACACCCGGTGGCGGCATAGGCGGCGGCGAAATCGGACGCGTCTTCTGTTCGCCCGCGCCCGAATCCTGCGGAAGCGCGCACCACGGACACGAGTTGTGTTTGCCAGGATCGAAAAAATGTCCTTCCGGGCAGCGAGTCATTTTGTCAGCCATGACTTCCTTTCCCTATTGCTTAGTCGCATTCTCCGCTGGAATGACCACTTTCGCCTTATTGTTGTACTCGCCGTCGACGGTCACTACCGCCACTGGAACCGCTATCTTGTCCTTATCCGACTGCACGCCGATGGATTGGAATACGCCGTTGGCGCTGACTACAACCGAACCATGCAGCGTGTGCCCCTCGTTGCGTTTGATGATCTTAGCGTAGATGCGGTAGTCCCCAGCAGGCGTATCTCGCACTAGAAAATAGGAGAGTGAATTGCCCGCGCCGGACGCAGCATTGTCGCCTCGGAATTGTGGCGGCTGCATCTTGGTGGGGTCGATCTTCTCTACTGGCGATTTGTCGACGTGGGCGCGATCGCTGTCGATATAGACCTGGACGTATTCGTCCGCCTGCAGCCCGAACGTGCCGATTGCCAGGATCGGATTCCTCATCTCGGCCCGCTCGGCCCGATCCTGGATCTGATGCATGTCGCCCTGACGCTGCCGCGCCTGCGCCTCCAGCTGTTTATTCTTCGCTTCGAGTTGGTCGGCGTAATCCTGGAATTTCTTCAGGTTCCTTTGCAGTTCGTCGATCCGCGCTTTTGCATCTTCGAAGGTCTTCGGATCCACGCCCGCCTGAATGTCGGGACGTTTCCCCTGACCCTTGTCCTGGCTGTAGAACGGAAACAGCACCAGCATCATGAAACAGAACGCCCCCAATGCGCCGCATAGAATGTCCAGCAGCGACATGTTGAAGATGTTGATTTCCCTGTTTCTGGCTTTCATAGGAGAAAGACTCGGGTTTTCATGGGAAACTTAGCCTGCGTACAACCGGTTGATCAGGTTGCGAAGCGTGTAGGTTCCCGCCAGATTGACGGCTTTCTCCTCCTGCTCATTTACCACTTGCAAGATGTACACGACAATCGCGCTCTCCGCCAGCGCAATCATGGTGCAATCGAATCCCACGGCAAGATTGTGCGCGATCTCGGACATGTTGATCTGGGAGGAATCCTTAGGCACGGACGCGAGCGACGATCCGAGCCCGATCACTGTCCCGATGAACCCCAGCGTCGGCACCAGCCAGGCGATGTAGCGCACCAGCCCGTAACGCATGTCCACGCGATGCTCGATCAATTCCAGCGAACTGTCCATCACCGCTACGGTCTGATCCACGGATCGCCCGCTCTGGAACTGCAAAATACAGGTGTCGATCAGCGATGGCAGGAATCCGTGTTCGCCGTCGAACTGATTCGCCACGCGGTGGCGCAGCAAGCTGAGGTCCTGCGCTTGCAGGACCGTGTGTTGATCCTCCGGCAGCAGTCCGATTTTCGAAAATCCGATTTCGCGGGCTCCCACGCGCCAGCGGACGAATAACTCGCCCAACGCCAGGAAAAAGAAGATGTGCTCGAAATTCTGAATCGTGAAGGGATACGGAAAATGCGGCGAGGTCCGGTCGAGGACCAAAGTCGCAGCGCGGCTGCCCGGCGTGAGGATCGCCGTCAACATGGCGATAAACAATACCCCCAGAGCCACCGCGGAAAACATCGTGATTCGCCGGTCCGGCAGAACCCAATACGGCTGGCGATACGTCGCGTCTTTCAGCAAAGTAGCTGGAGTCATCGATGACACCCCGGACAAACTTGTCCCACGGTCTTAATCGCCCCGCATTCGCAGCGAACCAGCGCTGCACCCTGGCGCGGCAGAGCAGGCGGTGGTGGCAGCGGCGGGGGTCCTGCCTTGGGCACCGGCGGAGGAGGAGGCAACGGCGGCGGACCCGCCCGCGGCGTCAGCGCGCCTGGATTCTTCAATTCCACCGATTCAATCAAATCCTTCACATCCAACGTGACCGATCCGAAGCGCACCTGGTCGCCATGCTGCACGCTCCCGTAGGTGAGCGGCGCTGATCCGCTGCCACGCAGCAATGCCGTTCCGTTGCTCGATCCCCGATCCGCGATCATGATTTTCCCGTCGTCGCCCAACCAGATCTCCGCATGCACACGACTCACCGATTCGTCGTGAATCAGCACGTCGCAGCCGCGTTCGCGCCCAATCGTGAACTTGCGAGACATCCTGGTAGGAATCGGACATTATACCGAACGAAAGAAGGCCGGACGTCTGGACGGTGTGAAGGCAGGTTGCAAATATACATAATGGGCGCATGCATCTGGACCTTCTCGCCGGCGCTTATTCGATCGCGCGATTGCCGCCAACCGCCGCGATCCCGGAGTGGGCACACGGAAGCGATCTGCTCTCGATCACCCGTACGCCTGCGGAGCTGTCGATCGTTTGCGGCAACGTTCCCGAAGGAATCCCGTGCCAACGCGATTGGCGATGCTTGAGGGTCCGCGGTCCACTCGATTTCTCACTAACCGGAGTGCTGGCGTCGCTCGCCGTACCGCTGGCCGAGGCGGGCGTGCCGATATTCGTGATCTCCACGTTCGACACGGATTACATCCTGGTTCCGCGCGCTCAGGTCGATCGTGCCAGCGCGGCTCTGCTTCAGTCCGGCCACACGATTGATCGTGTTTGAGAGGTCAAACGGCTGCTACTGCGGCTCCACCGCGACGTAGCTGGTGCTCCCGCCGCGATTGATCAGCAGCAGCACCGTGTGTCCCGGCGCGCGCCGCATCGCCCGTTCGAAGTCGCTCAGGTTCGCGATCCGTGCGCGATCCATTTCCTGGATCACATCCCCAGGACGAATCCCCGCTTCCGCAGCAGGGCTCCCATCCGCGACGTTGGTCACCACCACGCCCTTGGTCGACGCCGGCAAATTGAGTTCGCGCAAGATCCGATAATCGAGATCCTGCACGGAAACTCCGTCGAGCGCATTGGACCCGTTATCGCGCCGTGCCGGCGATCGTCCCCGAGCCTGATCCGAGGTCAACTCCGTCAGCTTCACGGCGACAGTTTTTTCGACACCGTCGCGCAGCAGCTTGAAATGCACCGTGGTTCCAGGCGCGGTCATCGAAATTTTCAGGCGAAGCTGGTTGCTATCGTCCATCCGTTCGCCGTTCATTTCCGTGATCACGTCGCCGCGTTGAATACCTGCTTGCGTCGCAGGCGATCCCGCACTGACGTCGCCCATCAGCACGCCGCGCGTGTCCGTAAGGCGGAACGATTTCGCCATCGCCGGCGAAATGTCTTCCGGAATCACGCCCATATAACCGCGGATGACCTTGCCATGTTCGATCACCTGGTCCATCACCGACCGTGCCATGTTGATGGGCACCGCGAAGCCGATCCCTTGATTTCCGCCTCCGCCGCGCGTCAGGATCGCTGTGTTGATGCCGATCAGATTACCCTGCAAGTCCACTAGCGCGCCACCCGAATTGCCGGGATTAATCGCCGCGTCGGTCTGGATGAAATCCTGATACCCTTCGATGTTCAGACCGTTGCGGCCTTTCGCGCTGATGATTCCCATGGTGACGCTATGGCCCAGCCCGAACGGCTGCCCCATGGCCAGCGCGATATCGCCGACCCGGACCTTCGACGAATCCGCGAACGCCAGCGTTGGCAAATCCTTCGCGTCCACTTTCAGCACACCGATGTCGGTTTTCGAATCTGCACCGACCACTTTGGCCTTGAATTCACGCTTATCGAGCAGCGTGACGGTGATATCGGTCGCACCATCGATCACATGATTGTTGGTCAGGATATAGCCGTCGCCGCGAACGATGACGCCTGATCCAAGTCCCCGTTCATATTGTTTCCGCGGCGTGCGCAACTGACGTCCGAAATCATCGCCGAAAAACTGGCGGAAGAACGGGTCCATCATGAACGGCATGTCGTTGCCGTTCGATCGCACGACCTTCGAGGAGGACACATTGACCACCGCGGGAAGATCTTTGTCTACGATCGGAGCGAAGCTGGTCTGAATCGCTCGCGTGGTGGCATTGGTGGCCGTCGTCGCCGGCGCCGCCACCACGGCTGGTGCGCGGAAATAGGAGGTCCAGGCCCGTGAGCCGACCAGCACCCCGGCGCCGCCCGCCAACACGCAGTACACAACAATCCTCAACCGGCTGCCCATCTGCTCTTCATAATAAGGATTGCGCGCCGCCCTTACCATCCCCCGTGAAAGCTACATACACACCCGAAATCACGTAGGTTTGGGGCCGGCAGTCGTGCCGGCGATCCCGCTTTCAGGCGGGCTAGTCTTCGCTCGAAAAGAGGCCGACGAGCGGCCCCACATAGTTGAGTCCAGACCACGATCTGAAGCCCAGTGGAAGCCTCACGGTATAATGCCCATTCAGTGCAACTCACCTCCCTCGATTGGGCCGTTGTCGCGCTTTACTTCCTGTTCAACCTCGCCATCGGTTTCTACTACAAGGCCCGCGCCGGCAAAAATGTCAGCGAATTCTTCCTGGGCGGCCGCAATATTCCCTGGTGGCTCGCCGGAACCTCGATGGTCGCAACCACGTTCGCCGCCGATACGCCCCTGGCCGTGACCGGAATGGTCGCAGTCGGGGGAATCGCAGGGAACTGGCTGTGGTGGTGTTTCGTCGCTAGCGGCATGCTCACCGTCTTTTTTTATGCGCGTCTGTGGCGCCGATCCGGAGTCATGACCGACATCGAGTTCTCCGAAATTCGCTACTCCGGAAAACCCGCGGCATTCCTGCGCGGATTCCGCGCGCTGTACCTCGGCATTCCCATCAACTGCATCATCCTCGGATGGGTGAACAAAGCCATGGTCGACATTCTGATGCTCGTTCTCGGAGTAACGAAACTCCAGGCGCTCACCATCGTGATCGGCATGATCGTGTTGACCTCGTTCATTTCCGCACTCAGCGGCCTGTGGGGCGTACTGGTCACCGACATGTTCCAGTTCGTGATCAAAATGAGCATGGTCATCGCGCTCGCCGTGTTCGCCGTCCAAGCCGTCGGCGGAATCGATGCAATGAAAGCGAAGCTCCTGCTGCTCGACGCAACGCGCGGCAATCAGGGTAGCGTGCTGAATTTCGTGCCCGATATGAACTCCGCCTGGATGCCGCTGATCACCTTCCTGGTCTACATTTCCTTGAACTGGTGGGCGACCTGGTACCCCGGAGCCGAACCTGGCGGCGGAGGCTATATCGCCCAACGCATGTTCAGCGCGAAGGACGAAAAAAACTCGCTGCTCGCCACGCTATGGTTCAACATCGCGCACTACGCGCTGCGCCCGTGGCCCTGGATTCTGGTCGCTCTCACCTCCCTGATTCTTTTCCCTGGTCTTGAAAAACCGGAGACGGGCTACATTCGCGTAATGATCACGTATCTTCCGCCCTCACTCCGCGGCCTGATGATCGCGGCCTTCGCAGCAGCATACATGTCGACCATCGCCACTCAGCTCAACTGGGGCGCAAGCTATCTGGTCAACGATTTCTATCGCCGCTTTCTGAAACCGGATGCCACGGACCATCACTACGTTACGGCTTCGCAGATCGCTACCGTACTCCTGACGCTGATCTCTGCCGTCGTCACGTTTTACATGGATTCGATCGCGGGCGCATGGAAACTGCTGGTGGTCACCGGAGCCGGGACCGGCAGCGTGCTGCTGCTGCGCTGGTATTGGTGGCGGATCAATGCCTGGAGCGAAGTTACCGCGATGATCTCTGCGTTCGTCGTCTCCGCCACCCTACAAAAAGGTTTTGGCCTGGATACCGACAAGCCCGTCGATTTCGCCTGGATCATGATCATCACGGTCGCGATCACCACGGTGGTCTGGCTCGCCGCGACGTTTCTCACCAAGCCCGAGCCTGAGAACGTACTGACCGCGTTCTACGCACGCACGCGCCCCTCGTCGATGGGCTGGGGTCCCGTCGCGCGGCTCAGACCTGACGTTAAACCCGCGCGCGACGGCTTGTCGAACCTGCTCGACTGGATCGCGGGATGCGTCCTGATCTACGGCGTCCTGTTCGGCACCGGCAAACTTCTTCTACACGAAACCGGGATCGGTCTCGCGCTTCTCGCCGCGGGCCTGGCCGGCGGTGCCATCATCTATTGGGATCTATCAAGAAGAGGCTGGAGTGCCGTCGTTGACTAGAACCGTGTATGCCAATGGGGGGCGGACCCCCTGGTCCGCGCGCGATCCCCTGATCGCGCCGGTCGCGGGTCGAAAAGGCCGATCGGGGGATCGGCCGCGGACCAGGGGGTCCGCCCCCCTTTTCTTCATCCTTACTTGTTTTGCCGTGCTGGCTTGCGCCGGTCCCATCGATTTCGGTGTCGCCGAATTCAAGTCCGCGGTCGCCGCCCGCAATCTCAAGTGGAAGGTCAAGTACGAAGTCACGCTCGATCCTCCCGAAAGTTATCGCATCGAACCCTATAAGTACGGCGGCGCGCACGTCACCGGCGGCGATCTGCGAGGCTTGATGTACGGTCTGCTCGAAGCCGCCGAGGAAATCCGCGCAACCGGCCGCTTGAAACAGGTCCATGCCGCACCCGCGACCCCCATCCGTGGCGTCCGCCTGTTCGCCCACGCCGCCGATTTCGATGACGAACGCTGGCGCGCCTATTTTCAAACTCTGGCGCGGGACCGCTTCAACCGCTTCACGCTCATTTTCATCGAACCGCCGCGCGACCTCCAGAAGCTGCGTGCGATTTCCCAGGCCGCAGCCGATTATGCCGTCGATTTCACACTGGCGCTCTGGGCTCACCAGCCCGACGCCGCGCTCGATAAGATTCTTGCCGCATGCCCGCTCATCCGGACCGTGCAGATCCGCAATACCTCGCACGATCTCGACGCGTACCAAGGCCTGGTGTTCAAACCGCTGCTCTCCGCCGGCCGCCGCGTCGCGCTGGATCCGGAACCTGAATTGGTCAAAGCCGCGCAGGAGGCCGGGATCGCTGTGCGTTTCGATCCGCCATCGTGGCCGCCCGGATTCGATATCGATCTTCCGCGCGACTTCGAGCAGCACACGCTTTTCTATTTCATCTTCGGCCGCACCGCCTACGATCCGCTGACCAGACCGCCGCATGATGAAGATCTTCCGGAATTTAAGGCCGCCGCGCATGCCGCCCTAGAGATCGCGTCCTCGGAAATACGCGCAAATGACTGGATCGCCTCCATTGCAGAGGCCGTCGATAACGTCGTGGCGGGAAGAGCGTCCGCTAAACGCAGCCCCGCTGAAACCATCGCATTGCTCCACACGGTCGCTTCTCAACTCGAGCCTTCGAAGATATCCGATTTTCAGTTGCTCGGCAGGATGGCGCGCGATCGCGCGGAAAAACTGCAAGCCTCCTACGATGCCGAACTCTCCGGCCGCCCCGCGCCTCTACCCAACGTGCAGCCGCGCCCGCAGATTACGCACACACCCGTCAAGTCGGCGAAGATCGATGAGCCCATCGAAGTCACGCTTCAAATCAATTCACGAAGCGCGATCAGCGTTCGGCTGCACTACCGTCCATTGACCTCAACCGCGACCAAGACCATCGAAAAACCCGCCGCCGCGTCGGTCAGCTTCACCATTCCTCCAACGGATTCCGATCTCATTTACTATTTCGAAATTCTCAATCGCGAAAGCGGCGGATGGTTCGAGCCTGACCCGTTCACCACAACGCCATATTATGTGGTTAGAATCGAGCCTAAACCGCCTGTACAATGAAAGCCGTCGCCGTTTTTCCCGCAGACCGCCGCGTCGACCTCATCGATCATCCCGAGCCAGGTCTGTCTTCGCCCACCGAAGTCAAACTGCGCATGCTGGACGTCGGCATCTGCGGCACCGACAAAGAAATCGTGACCTTTCAATTCGGCACGCCGCCGGATGGTTCTCCGTACCTGGTGATCGGCCATGAATCGCTCGGCGAAGTCATCGAAACCGGACCGAAAGTCACGCACCTGAAGCGCGGGGATCTCGCTGTCGCCACCGTGCGCCGCCCTTGTCCCGACCCGCACTGCATCGCCTGCCGCGCCGGCCGCCAGGATTTCTGTTATACCGGTCTCTACTCCGAGCGCGGCATCATTCGCCGCCACGGCTACATGACCGAATTCGTGGTGGAAGAGGAACAGTACCTGAATCCGGTGCCGCGCGCGATTCGCGACGTCGCGGTTCTTGTCGAGCCGCTGACCATTGCCGAAAAAGCGGTCACGCAGTTGTGGCAAGTCCAGCGGCGCCTGCCCTGGGTTCTTGCTCCTGAGCCCGGCGAACCGCCCGCGCAGGGACGCAACGCCCTGGTTCTCGGCGCGGGACCGGTCGGTCTGCTGGGCGCGATGAAGCTGGTGCTCGAAGGCTTCAATACCACGGTGTATTCGCGAACGTGGGGCGCCGCCAACGTAGAACAACTGGTCACCAGCATTGGCGCCAAGTTCGTGCATGCGGAAACCACCGATGTGCCGACGCTCGCCGGTCAGATGGGCAATATCGACGTGGTCTATGAGGCCGCCGGAGCGTCGGCGTTGGCTTTCGAAGTGATCCGTTATCTGGGCTTGAACGGCGTATTCATTTTTACCGGATTCCCCGGAGGAAGAGGACCCATCCCGGTGGATACGGACGCTCTGATGCGCAATCACGTCTTGAAAAATCAAATCATTTTCGGGACCATCAATGCTGCGCCCGTCCATTTCGAGCACGCAATCTCCGATATCGGCGTGTTTGTCGAACGCTGGCCGGATGCGATCCGTGCCCTCATCACCAGGCGCTTTCCTCTCGATCAGGCGGCCGACCCGCTGGCAGGGAAATCGCCGGGAATTAAGAACGTAATCGCTGTCAGCGCCGATTGATGATCACGCTGTGGCGCACGCACTTTTGCGTGCCGCTACGGCAGTTTACTAATGCTGAGCACTTACCATCGGAATCTCTTTCGGCGGAGCTGCACTCGCGGACAAATGCATCGCCTGTTCCAGATCCGTCGTGATTTTTCTCACGACGATCCGTTCGAAGCTAGCCGAAGTCGGCGGCGCACTCAATCGGATCACCCGTTGCAAACCAGGCATCACCAGATGCAGCGCCATCAGCCCCTCTCCCACGCGCTTTCCCAGATGATCCGCGAACTCCACCGCCACATACACCGAGTCGATGGTATACGGGCAGCTGTTTCTCCAATCCGCCCAGTAATAATCGCCATCCATTTTGAGCAGCGCGTTCACCTTGAAACACTCCGCGACTTTGGGATCAGCCGCGCGGACAATTCCTGGCGCCAGAAGAGCCCAAATCAATAGGTGTTTCATCTTAGTTGGTTATTCGACGCAATCTTTGGAAATGTTTAGGGGGTGTGGACCAGGTAATCCTCACCCGGACGCGAAGCTCGAGTATCATATCCTCATGCGGCGTTTCACTCTGGCGATGCCCCTGATCGTTTTTCTGCCCGCGTTGGCGCAGAATACTCGTGAAGAAATGGTCCCCATGCGCGATGGCGTTCGTCTCGCCACCAGCATTTACCTTCCGGAGGGTCAAGGTCCATGGCCCGTTGTGCTCACCCGTACCCCGTACGGTAAGGACATGATGTATGGACCCGCCACCCACAAGGAATTCCTGCAAAACGGATATGTGCGCGTGGTTCAGGACTCCCGTGGAAAATTCAAATCGGAGGGCAAATACGCGGCCTTCGTCACTGACATGGAAGATGGCTACGACACCGTCGAGTGGATCGCGAAACAGCCATGGTCGAACGGGAAAGTCGGCATGGTGGGACCTTCGGCGATGGGTATCGCCACCGATCTCGCCGCCATGGCCGCCCCGCCGCATCTGGTCACTGGATTCGTCAACGTGGCCACCGGATCGCGTTTCATCCACTCCAATTATCCGGGTGGCGTGTTCCTGCTGAACCTCAACGAAGAATGGCTGCGTGGCCAGGGTGTAGCCCCGGCCGATGTCCCGCGTCCCATCATTCGCATCTACGACGATGAAGCCCGCCGCCAGGATATGCGGAATTACTACGAAAAAATCAACATCCCCATGTACAACGTCGGCGGCTGGTACGACATTTTCCTGCAAGGCAACATCGACGCATTCGTCGGATTGCAGGAGCACGGCGGCGCCGGCGCGCGCGGCAATCAGAAGCTCATGATGGGAGCTTTCGGGCACGGGGTACTGAAGGGCGATCTGAAGTACCCCGCCGAAGCCGGCAATCTCAATGCGGGCGACACGATGCGCTGGTTCGACCGCTGGCTCAAGGGCGTCGACAACGGCATCATGAAGGAACCCCCGGTTCGCTATTTCGTCATGGGCGACACATTCGACAAATCCGCGCCCGGCAATCAGTGGCGCACTGCCGCCTCCTGGCCTCCGGCATCCACAGCGACCGCATATTACCTGACCTCCGCGCACACTCTCGCCGCTGCAAAGCCGTCCGGTGAATCCAAGCTTTCCTACGTGTACGACCCGAAGGATCCCGTGCCAGCGATCGGTGGCAACAATCTGATGATGGATCGCGGCCCCATGGATCAACGCAAAATCGGCACCCGCGCCGACGTTCTGAAGTTTGAAACCGAAGCCCTCAAACAGCCACTCGAAATTACCGGACCTATCAAGGCGGAGCTCGCCGTCTCCACCGACGCCGAAGATACTGATTTCATGGTCAAGCTCGTCGACGTCTATCCGAACGGTTACGAAGCCCTGGTGCTCGACGGCGCTTTCCGCTTGCGCTACTGGAAAAGCACGCTCCAGCCCGAGCACGTCGAAAAGAACAAGGTCTATCCCATTACAGTCGACCTTTGGTCGACCGCTCTCGTCTTCAACACAGGCCATAAGATCGCGGTCCACGTGCAGAGCAGCAACTCCCCTCGTTTCGAGCGGCATTCGAATACCTGGGACCCTGTGAAGAGCTACGATCAGGCCGTCAAAGCGACCAATACCGTAGTGCTCGACGGCCGTTCGAAAATCATGCTGCCCGTAACCAAGGTCTACGCTAAGGAAGGCAACACTGCGGCCCGATAAGAATTCGGGTTCCTTCGCGTCCCTTCGCGTCCGAATATGATTTATCCCGCCGCTATTACTCCGCGGCGCGCCGATGAAGTCGCCATCGACATCGCCGCCGCGCTCGAGTTGATGGATTTTCTGGAATCCCACGGCGTGGATGGAATCGCGCTCTTCGGCTCAACTGGAGAATTTCTCCACTTCACTCCTGAGGATCGTACGCGCCTGGCCGCCATGGTGGCGAAACGATGCCGTGTGCCCGTTCTGGTCAACGCATCGCATTCCACTCTCGACGGTTCCATCGCCATCGCCCAGCAGGCCCTGGACGCTGGAGCCGCCGGCGTGCTCATCATGCCGCCGTATTATTACCGCTACAGCCAGGATTCCATTCGCGCTTACATGCTGGAGTTCGCCGCGCAAGTGAAAGGACCGCTGTACCTCTATAACATCCCTCCCTTTACCAGCGACTTGAAAATCTCCACTTCTCTCGATCTGCTCGCCCGCCACGCCTTTGACGGCATCAAGGATTCCTCCGGACGATGGGAGGACTTCGTCGAGCTTCAGCGCGCTTCGGCGAAAGTCTTCGTCGGTGCGGATACCATGTATAGCCGCGCAGCGCGCGCCGGAGCCATGGGCGCGATTTCCGGTGTTGCGAGCGTCGTTCCTGAGCTGCTGGTCGCCATCGACCGCGCGGCGCGCGCAGGAAATGACACTTCGGCGCTCGATGCTCGTCTAGCCGATTTCATCGATCGCGCGATGGCGTTTCCGTTCCCTATCGCCTTGCGGGAGGCCGCCGCCGTCCGTGGCATCAGGACCGGTCCCCACGCCTCGCCCTTAGGCCGCGACGAATGCCAGCGCCTGGAAGAATTTCGCACCTGGTTCCGTGCGTGGCTCGCGGGGGGCGGACCCCCTGGTCCGCACGCGATCCCCTGATCGCGTTCTAGTTCTCAATTCAGTCGCCTTGCAGCCCGAACTCCCGCAGTATTCGCCCTTCCGGAGAATACAGCCGCACCCAATACACGCCCTGATTCAACGCCTTCGGCTCATGTACGGATATTTGTCCGTTCGCCGCTCTAGCGGTTCCGGTCCATAGGACTCGCCCGGTTTCGTTCACCACGTCGATGCGATACAGACCCGGCTCAAGATCGGGAACCTCAATGCGAAAATCCGCGGGCCGGCCCGCGTGGATGTGGGCCATCTCGACGCCCCGAAACGCCGCCAGCCTCACGCTTTCGGCCGGAAGCGGCGTGCCTCTCGGAAAAAAGAGCCCCAATGCCAGCACCGCCGCTGCCGCCGCGGCCACGACGTAACGTCTTGGGATCCGTACCGGCTCGGCGACCACCGGCACATCCGGCGCGACAACCGCTTCTTTCATCAGTGCAATATATTCGTCGATCTGACCCAACGCTTCCTGGCAGCGGGAGCAAACCAGCAGGTGCTCCTCAATCGCTTCGACGTCGATTTCGGGAAGCCGGCGGAAGGCGTAGTTCTCCAGCACTTCTTCCGAAATGTGTGCGCCGAACTGGAGACCTGCTTGCACCGGTGCCTAATCCCCACATGCCCGAACAGGGCCGCCGTTCCGAATCAGGAACTTCAGTTCCTTAGTGGGAAAGCCTCGGCGAAGTTCTCACAAAAACTGGACTCAAGGTCCGTTGAGACAGTCTTTTTTTGCCCAACTCTCCAAAGCGGGACTTCGCGCGCGACTTCAGCAACCTGAATTGGGTCTCGGTCAGCTCCATTTCCGAACAGATCTGGTGGTGCCCCTGCTCCCTCAGATAGAAGCGCGTCAGGATCTCCCGATCCCGGTCGCAAAGCTCTGATAAGACGCGTTTTATCAGCGCCAATCGCTCGCGGAAGATGGCCGTTTCTTCAGGGTTCGTGGTCGGATCGGCGATCCGCGCGGTCGATTCCATGTCGAGTTGCTCGCGTCGCAAGTGCACCACCCGGTCGATATGGGCGGCCACTTGCCGCCGGACAATGGTGCGGACAAATCCCATCAGCCGTTCAGGTTCGCGCAGCTCTCCCCGCCGGATCGCCTGCACAACCACCACGAACGTGTCGTGGACCTTGTCATCCAGTTCCTGCGATCCCAATTGCCGGCACAAATAGAAACGGATCCCTTTGGAAAAAAGTTGATACAACTCCTCCATGCCGTCGGTCTCGCCGGTTCGGATACGCTCCACCAGCGTGGCCCACGTTTCGTAGGGCTCCATGGGATAGGCGTGATCTTCGCGAGTCCGTACTTTAAACTGGATCATCGCCCGCCTCCCGTGACCTGATAAGCCCCCCAGTACCCCGGCGAGCCGCGCCAGGTCCCCGAACGCAACATCTCCACCTGGCTTTGCCGCAGCGCTTCGGACGCGGGAACCGATCCCGGAAGTTGATGAAGATGGCCGTAGAAGGCGGCGAATAGTTCGCCCTCCGTATCGCGAACGGGCCAACTTGTGGTGACCACGGTGCTGGCTCCGGCCATCTGCCAGGCCCGCGCCAGGCCGAGCAACCCCGCACCCGGGCGGATCTCGCCCGTTCCGGTGCTGCAACCCGTCATCGTGACCACCGCCCCGGGAACCTGTAGCATGGCGACATCTGCCGTGGTCAGGAACTGCTGTGTTCCATGCGGATCCAGTCCGAACGCGATCATCGCCTGCCCCGGCCGTTCCGGCGGAGTGACCACATGCGTCGCCAGATGCATCACCGACGGATGGCGCTCCAGCTCCTGCTGGAACCGCTCCCGCGTCGCATTGGAGCCTGCCAGCACCACCGCTTGCCGCCCCCAGCTTCGTGCGATCGCACGCACTTCATCGCCGCTGGCGACCAACCGGCTCAACTCTGGGGCCGTCGTCGCCGCGAACCAACCTTGGAAAAAGGGCCGCCGCCAGCGCGGGTCGGCAACGTTGTAAATCGGATCTCCTACCCCTAGCAGTCCGCCGCCTGCACGCGGCGCCTGCTCCCGCGCCAGCGACAGCGCGCCTGGCACAAGTTGGAGCGAATGCTGCTCCATTAAATACGTCACTTGACTACCCTTCTGCTCCGTCACCAACGCGGCGAGTGGGGCCTCAAACAACTCGTCGTCCACTGACAGCAGCCACGCGTGTTTACCAACTTCCGCCGGGCTTAATCCGCCGAACAGCTCTCTGCACAACCGCTCGCCGGATTCCGCCGCCTCGGGCCGGCCTTCGCGAACTGCCTCGCGAAAGCTCCGGATCATCCTCCGAAGCTCACCGGCGGGCGCCAGTCTGTACAGCGCCAGAGTCCCGCTCGTTACCGCCCAGAGGTAGGATTCCTTCTCTCCCAGGTGGAAGCTGAGAAGCAGGTCGGATCCCCTTAATACCTGTTGAATATGTATAAGTGAACTCTGAGTGTGGATATTCTCGTTTTTGTTCACAAAAATATGCTGTTCTGTTTTGGACTCCATTTCGCTGAGTTTCACTTTGGCATCCTGCAGCGCGACGCTATTGCCCAGCCCCACGCGCATCAACCGAGCCTGTTCGGCGCGAAGCTCGCCCAATACGTCCCAATACCTCACCGGAAGCCGTTCTTTCCAGGTTCCGCCCCGTGCCAGAGCCTGACGCAGACTCGCTGCACGATTCTCTTCAAGCGCTTGAAAGGATTCCGCCGCAAGACGCCGGTCGCTGCGCTCCACCGCCAGGTGCGCCGCGGTTTCCACTAGGGAATCAAATACCCTTTTTTCGAGCTCGATATTGGTCGCCGTCAGCGTCGAGTTCGCCGGTAACGTTTCCCGGCGCCATTGTGTGGCGAGATCCGCCGCGCTCTCGAAGTCCACCAGCGCTCGGTCGATTTCCCCGCGCGCAACGTGGATTTCACCTCGCTGATGTTTCAACCGGAAGCTGGGGAATGCGGAATCGACGTGCTGGCCGGCCAGGATCGCCTCGTCTGTAAACCGCTCAGCCTCGTCCAGTCGCTCCTGCGCCAGACGCAACGCTCCCAATCGTCCATAGGAGAAAGGCAAATCGGCCCTATAAGAAAGTTTGCGGATGCGAAAGCCTTCCGTGAACGCGCGTTCGGCATCATTCAACTGGCCATGCCGGAGCCACTGCTCGCCCAGCAGATCCCACCCACGAGCTTCCTGCCCGGAGTCGCCGTGAATACGCGCCGCCTCGATGCCTTCGCGAAACATTGCCTCGGCACGGCCATCTCCCGAGAGCGCGTACAGCTTCCCGAGTTGCAGCACTACATGCTGCTCGAAAGGCGGATGACGCAGCGGCTGCGTTTGCAGATACGCCTGTTGAGCGAGCCGCAGCGCGGAATCCATGTCCGACATTTCCAGGAAAAGGGTGGAAAGATTCCCGGCAATGGCCGCGGAATCGAAGCGGTCTCCCGCTCGATCCGCCAGGTCGCGGGCCTTCAGAAACGCATCCAGCGCAGCCCGATAGTGAAACAGCGCCATGCGGGCGCCGCCTAAGTAGATTAGGTAGCGCGCTGCGGGAATCAGTGCTTGACGGCGCAAAGCGAGATCCGACGCGCGCTGCGCGGCACGCTCCAGAGAAACGAAATCTCCAGACTTGCGCGATTCGTCGAACGCTCGCCGGATTTCCTGTGCTTCCCTTGTGCCCCACCACGGATCGGACTCAAACGTACCGTTCCGGATGGCGGCCGTCGGACGCGAGCCGGCCATCGATAGCGTGAGGATCATACAAAGGCACCGGATAAAGGTACCCATTGCAAATCCACGTCGAACTCAGGCGCTAGGATAGTAACAGAATTTCCCTCCTAGCGCGAAAGAATTAAGGGTACCGGACGTATACCGGTACCACTTGTCAGACAGGTCCTACGGCACTGGCGGAAAAATGATGATTGGATCTCCCATTGATTGGCTCCCTTCTGCTAGCCGCATCGTATAGGGGAAATCCGAGATCAGACCTCTACCGGAACGCGAAGTTCGTGATCCTCAAGTAGAAGCGATTAGTCTTGCCGCAGGACTAAGGCTGGATCGATGCCCGATGCGCGCCATGCTGGAATCAATCCCGCGCACAAACTGAGGACCAATACGAGTCCCGCTGAGATGACCGCTGGCCATACCTTCAGGTTGTCCGCGCCCGACACGGTCGCAAGAGAAGGTGCGCATGCGATCGCCGCAGCCGAGCCCGCGCTAGCGGATGCAAGGGATCGCCAGAAGAATTTTGCGAACAACACGCGGACTACCACGATTCGCTGTGCGCCGAGCGCCATTCGAATGCCAATTTCGCGTCTGCGCCGCGCCGCATCGCAGGAAACCAGGCCGTACAGTCCCGCGAGGGCGAGAATCAGCCCGCCGATCCCGACCGCCCCGATCGTATAGCTGGCGATTCGCGCGTGGAACATAGCTCCCTGACGGGCATAGTCCGCGAGCATGCGCGCCTCGCTGACCGGTAGCCCGGGGTCTTGTTGACGGATCGCGTTGAGAATCTCGCTGGGCGCGCCACCATCCACATGCAGCGCCATTCGCGAGGCATAGTTCTGCGAGAACGGCAAATAGAAAAAGGGACGCGGCGGCTCGCCGATCTGAAAGTAGCGTGCGCTCGGCGTCACGCCCACCACTTTGACGGCATGTCCGTTCATCCGGAACGAGCACCCGATTCCGCAGCGCTTCGCCAGCTCCTGATTGACCACGGCGACAGGCAAGCCGGCGGCCGTGTCGCGCCGATCGAACACGCGGCCCGCGAGCGGACGCATACGCATCAGATCGAAGTAATCCTCGGTGACGACGTTCATCCAAACGGCGACCGTTTCAGCCTCGCCTTCGATGGCAATCTCGCGCTGCGCGCCGGTATAGGCCAGCGGAACCGATTGCGCCAATGCAACTCCGGAGACGCCGCGCAGATGCCGGATTCTTTCAATCAGCTCGGCATAGAAAGCGCGCGCGCGGACTTCGTCGTAACCCGCCTGCGCCGGATCGATAACGGCGACAAACACACCCTCGGTTCGATACCCCAAATCGATGTTTCGCGTTCTCGCGATTCTCTCGAGCAGCATGGCGTCTGAAGCGATCAACAGGGAAGCCAGAGCGATCTCGACCGTCACCAGTGCGCCGCGCCATCGAGTCCGCACGGCCATGGGTTTGCTTCGAGCCGCTGCCGCTCCGCACACCATGGCCGCCACAACAATCGACAGTGCCACGCGAGCATCGATGCGCGGCATGATCGCGAAGTGAACGGGCAGCAAGCCCGCGGCAAAAGCGCCGGTGCAGACGTAATAATCCTCGTGAATGAACCGGTCGAGTCCGAAATCTTCTGGCGCGACGCCGATCACGGTGAACGAAGTCCGCCCCAGCCGGATGACGCTGCCGATCGCCTGGGGATTCGCACGCCAGAACGAATACGCGAGCGTGACCACCGGGGCGCCAGCGTCCTCGGGCCTGAAATTCCGCCCTGACCCGGGAGCGACGCCCAGCACGTCGAAATAATCCGGTGTGACTGCGAGCCCCATGCGTATCGGCGGATCGCCAACAGCGATCAATACCTGGGTTTGCGCGACTGCGGGATAGTCCCTGCGAAAATCCTCGAAGTCAGGGAATGAAACGAAGCCCAGCGGCTGTTCCCGCGTCGCAGTGAAGATTCTCACGACTTCGCCCGGCCGAGCGACGGGCAACGGACGAAAGAAGATCGCATCGGCCACGCTCGCCAGAGCCGCGATCAATCCAAGTCCCGCCGCGAGTGTCGCGATGCTGAGCGCCGTGAACCCGGGATGCCTGAGAAGCGCAATTCGCATGTGGCTTCATGTTGGGGGACAACAACTGGTGCAGCGCTGGGAGAGACGTCAATGTGTTGATTGCGAGTGGCTTTTCGATTGTGAAACGAAGTGACTGAGCTTTTAGCCACGAATGCACACGAATACACACGAATCTTTATTCGTGTCCATTCGTGTGAATTCGTGGCTAAAACGGGTTCTTAGAACGCGACCGGTACCGCGATAATCGGCGTTGTTGTGGGCGCGGCGGAGCCGGCCTCGGGCTCCACGGTGACCGCGACCGTTCCAAGCGCGGCGATGTCTACAGGACCCGACAAAATATGGAACGCGTCACCCGATGCGCCCGCGGTGAACAATCCCGCCGGTCTGGGCGCCCCGCCTTTCGGGATCAGCCACATCTGGAAAATACGTCCCGGCGTCAGTGGCGGAAGATTCGTTGCGATTATCAGGACTCCGCTGCGGGAATTCACGAACACGTTTCCACGCGGGCCCTTCTGAAAGCCCACCTGCCGGGTTTCCGGTTGATTCAGGAACCGGAACGCTTCAAGCATCCGGTCGCGATCGCCCTGGACCCGCATCAAAGTCTGCCGCGCGGCGTCCAGCTCGGCCTTGCGATTCTGCTCCTGTACGCCCAGCCACAGCGCGACCACCAGCATGCACGCGGCGGCCAGCCCCGCGGCCCAGCCCCAGCGCCTCCGTTCGATGCCCACCGACGCCAGCACCCGGTGGCGCAGCCGGGCAGGCGGCTTCGCATCCGGAGACGTCGTCAGCACTACCGCGTTCAAGGCCAGCGCCTGGTTGAGGCTACTCTGGCAGACCGCGCAGCCGCGGTCCAGATGAGCGTCCGCTTCCTCTTTTTCCTCGCCGTCCAGTTGACCGAGCGCGTACAGTTCGTACACGTCTTTCAGCTCGTCGCAGGTCATGCGCTGACTGCCTCCGACAGATCTTCACGCAAGGCCTTCAGGGCGCTTCGAACCCAGGTCTTGACAGTACCCAGCGGCTGCTTCATGCGATCCGCCATTTCAGATTGCGAAAGTCCTTCGTAATAGGCCAGTTCGATCACCATGCGCTGATGGGGATTCAGCTTTTCGAACGCGGCCTTCAGCCGCCGCGCCCGGTCGATGGACAGCGCGCTGTCCTCAAAATCCGAGAACAGCCCCGGATGTTCCAAACGGTCCAGATCCAGGGCTCCCGACGACATGCGGCCATCCACCGAACGCAGGTAATCAATGGCGCGGTTCCGCGCGACAGTCAGAATCCAGGGTCCCAGAGCCCCCCGTTGCGGATCGAAGGATTGCGCGCGATTCCACACCCGCAGAAACGTCTCCTGCACCAGATCCTCGGCCACGGCGGAGTTGCGGACCACGCGAAGGATCATGGAGTAGGCTAGGCGTCCATAGCGGTCGTACAAGTCCGCCATGGCATGGGGGTCCCGCGCTTTGAGGCGACGGGCGAGGTCGGCGTCGTCCTTAAAGCGTAAAACCACCTGCAGGACGCTATACACCAACCCAGCAGCGAGCAGCTTTAGAAACATCTTTCTAAACACTACTACGAGCCGCCGGGGCCTGTCGGATTGCCTGCTATTTGGCCAAACGCAGAATTTCGGAAGCGATCTGGTTGAAGGCGCTGCCCAAATCCGAAGATTCCTGGACGTAGATGAAGCGTCCCGAGCCTTTAGTGCTGTCGTAGGTCTGGCTGAGCACCGTATTGCTTACCCGGTTTAGGAAGATCCCATCGTTCGGCAAGGGAGGATTCGCGTTGCCCAGACCGATGCTATGGATGATCACGCCGTTCAGCCCGCGATTGGGGATCGGATTGTTTACCGGGTCGGCCGTCATGGTGCTGACGGTGCCATTGCGGATGCGGCGGGCAGCATCGTCGGCGGCATTGAGCGCCAGCGGGATTCCGTTCAGGTGGTTCCCGATGTCGATCCAACCTGCGGCGTTGAGCGTGATGGCCTGAAACCCCGTGTTGGTGGAAGAGCCGTACACATCCTGAAGCGGCAGTCCGCGGAAGTCGCTGATAGTCAGCGATGGGCTCCCGTTGGTGAAGTTCGCCGCGTAGGCGCAGCCGGTGGAGTTGGGCGCCACCACCTGATCGTTGACCGACGGCAGCGTGCTGGCAGGCGGCGTGCCATCGGAGTTCGCAACCCCGCTGTAGTATGCATTTCCGATGAAGGCGGAATTATTGGTGAAGGTCGCGTACATCCCGCGAATGTATTTGCCGCCATACCCCGCGATCATTCCAGGCGTCGTGCTGGTTGCCGTGGTTGCCGCCGAGCAGGGGCTCGCGGCTGTAATGGGCATATAGGCGTCGATACCGGTCGGCTCGCCGTCGGTGAAAAACACGATATAGTTCAACGCGGCGGGCTGGTTCAAATTGGCCAGCTGGTTGTAAGCGTTCCACAGCGCGGCGGCGCTGCTGGTGGAACCCTGGCATTGCATTCCGTTGATAGCCACCTGGGGGTCGATGCCGGTTCCCGTGTGATCGAACGCCTTGAACGTCTGTGTGAGGGGCATTTGCACCACCACGCTGGTGGCAAAGGTCACGATCCCTACGTTGTCGCGGCCTGGTGCGAAATTCTGCACGAAGTTGATCGCCGCGGCTTTCATCGGATTGCAGGATCCGCTGGCGGTCATCGATCCGGAACGGTCCAGGACCAGAACCACGTTGACGTCTTTTCGAACCGTCTGCGCGCTCGCCACTACCGTGGTCGAGCTAAAGTTGAGCCAGCGCATGAACAGCGTCGGCTCGACCACGCTTGCCGTGACTGTGATGGTCCTCTGATTAGCGATGCTCAAATCGATATTGATTCCGTTGGTTGAGTCGATGACGATGTTATTGCCGAAAAAGTAGCCGCTGGGGTAGTTCAACATGACGTAGGTCTGGGCCGAGGCGACCGCGGCTGTCCTTTGTGTGGTGCCGTCGGCCCCGCGCGCTAGCGATCGGGACGCCGCCAGAGCGGCACCGTCGACCGCGCCCTGCAAGCGCGTCTTCACGATGTACAGCAGCGTCGAATCGATGGCCAGCCCCACCATGGGGACGATCAGCACCAGCATGGCGGCTGCGACGTACACCGCAATGCCGCTTTCCCTGCTTAATCTTGGAGGTCTCACGAGTCACCTCTAGTGGAAAATAAATTGGGCGTACGCTCCGCCCTGCGTTGAGAAACCCAGGAATCCGATATCCGGATAAGTAAAGAAAACCTCGCACACGAAAGCGACCTCGCCCTGCGCCTGCGCGGGAGGCGTGGCAGCAGTCCCGGTTCCTCGCAACACCGCACTGTCGAGCTGGGCTTCGAAGCCGCTGGTCCGCACGGTGGAGTTGGTGTTCTGCATGTAGACGGTGGGCGCGATGTTGCCGGCCGGGTCCAGAATGGCTGCCGCCGGGGTGCCGTAATTGCTGGCGTGCAGTCCGGCGTTGCCTACCACCACACGTTGCGTGAACACGGGCAGGGTCGCATTGACACAATTGCCATTGCTGATATTGGCCGCCGCGCAATCGGCCTGATACACCGTCTGGATTTTCGAGAGAATCACCACGCCGTTGCCGCCCGTCGCCGTCATGCCTGTGCCGCTGGTGAGTTGCACGGCGATACTCTGGTTGGCGGTCTGCGAAAAATCGATGCCATCGGAGTACATATGGGCGATATCGCGAGCCACTTGCTGCGCCTGAATATACCGGCCCATCATGATCCCCAGTCCGGTGGAGCCGAAAAACAGCACCGTCAGGAACGGGACCACAATGGCAAGCTCCAGAATTGCGCTGCCGCTTTCAGAGGATCGCTTTTGGTTCTTCTCGACGGTTGATCTCGGCATCGCTCACCTCGCCGGCGGAATATTGTTGGGCGGAGCTTCCATCATGTCGGAGGAACTCGCGCTGAACGGAATGAGACCCGTGGAACTCCACAGCGGAGCCATGAACTTGTGGTTGATGGTGGCGGACACCACGATTACGTTTCCGCCGGCATTGCTTCCGTTTCCGTTGACCGCCACCAGCGCTCCCAGGGCGTTGGTGGAGTAGTAATTGATCGAAAAGCTGGAAACCGATGAGCTGATATCGGCATCGTTCAGGAACCCCATGGAGTTGTTCTCAACCACGGTTTTAATGGCCGCATCCTGGCCGTTCGCGCCGGTCTGCTGGGTGATCGCGAAGCGGACGCCTTCGCGCACCGCGCTGCGCAGAGTGTTCTGAATGAAAATCGCCAAGGGAAAATCGAGCATCGCGAAGCCCATCGCCATCAGGGGAAGAATGACTAGGGCTCCCTCGATGATGGCGTTGCCGCGCTCGCGTTTTCTCCCCGTGACCCGTCGTGACGTCCGCATAATCATCGTTAGTACTTTCACAGATTCCGGTCTATGGCTAAATCAGCTAAATACCTTCCACAGGAGGATAAAGTTGCGTAGGACGGGTATAGCAGGGCCCGAGTAGACGGTCTAATCCATCCCCCAGCCCACCCCAAACTCACCATGGATGTGGATCTTGGCCCAACCGGCTTGCAATCTGGGATAATGTAGCCGGTGTCCCGCGTCAAAGAATTAGAGCGGCAGCTCGAGCACACCGAGCAGCAGCTCCGGCTCCTTCAAAAAATCAGCCGCTTCATGGTCCGTGAGATGACTCTCGCCGATGCCCTCAACGGCGTCGTCTCCCTGGTGGTGGAGTTCATGGAATGCGACTCCTGCCTGCTGTATCTGTTGCAGGACCAGGAATTAGTGCTGTGCGCCTCCAACAACCCCCAACCCGAGACCATCGGCCGTGTGCGTTTGAAGTCCGGCGAAGGATTGACCGGCTGGGTGGCTCGCGAACGGCGTCTGCTTTCGATTTCGCGGGAGTCCTACTTAGACCCGCGATTCAGGCGCTTCACCGATTTGCCCGAGGACACCTATGAAGCCTTCCTGTCCGCGCCAGTGATCGCGCGGAACCAGGTCGCCGGCGTGATCAACGTCCAGCATCGCGACTTGCACTTCCACAGTGGCGGGGAGATGGAACTGTTGACCACCGTGGGCGAGCAGGTGGGATGCCTGGTGGCTCTGGCGGATCCCGCGGCGATCGCCAAAGGGAACCTGCTCGATCTGGTCATGTCGCCGGCTCGGCAAGGGTAATCGCAAATGAAATTCTTGAGCAAAATGACGTGGTGCACACTTGTGCTCGCTCAGGCCGCGCTCGCGCAACGCTGGAACATCCAGTATTTTTTCGATCAGAACCGCGAGACGTTCTTCATCGAAGACTTAAGCTTCCCCTCCGCCAAGCGCGGCATCGCGGTGGGGACCATCGCCGCTGAACAGAACAGCAAGATTCGCTATACCGCGATCGTCACCAGCGACGGAGGCCAGCACTGGTCGACCGAGCCGCTCAAGGATCATCCCCGGTCGTTGTTTTTTCTGAACGATTCCATCGGCTGGATGGTCGCTGACAACGGGATTTGGTTCACCGAAGAATCCGGCCGGAATTGGAAAAAGATCGGGAATCAAAAGAAACCAAATAAGAAGGTGGGCCCGACGCCGCCCGGCGGGCTGCTCACACGCGTTTGGTTTCTCGACGAAAAGCATGGATTTGGCGTCGGGTTGCAGAAAACCGTCGTCGAAACGCACGACGGCGGAATCACCTGGATACCGGTGGATGAAGCTGCCAAGCCGTCCAGCAATCCCGCGCACACCGCCTATTCGCAGCTCGCTTTTGAAGGGCCAAAACTCGGATTGATCGTCGGCGGATCGGTTCCGCCACGCCTCGACGATCCGCGGTTTCCTTCGTGGATGGAACCAGAACGCGCCGTGAAGCGACGCCAGGTCCCGACCCTAAAACTTCAACTCGAAACCCGGGATGGGGGCGCGACGTGGCGATCCTCCACCGCTCCGTTGTTCGGAGACGTCGCGGCGCTGCGGCTGGCGGGGCTCGATGGGATGGTGGTGTTCAGTTTCGGCGAGTCATTCGAGTGGCCGTCAGAGGTCTATCGAATCGATTTGACCACCGGAAAAACGAATCTGGCGTTCCATGCCAAAGACCGGCGTGTCTTCGACTGTGCCCTATTTCCCGGAGGTCGCGCGTTTCTGGCTGCCGTGGAACCGCTCGGAAAGCTCAACACCGTCCCGATCCCAGGCAAAGTGAAGATGCTGACCAGTTCCAATCTCACCGACTGGACCGAGATGGACGTGGATTACAAAGCGAACGCCAGATCCATCGTGCTAGCGGGTCCCGATGCGGACAATCAATGGGCGGCCACGGACACCGGAATGATCCTGCATCTGGTGAAGTGAGTTATTAAAAAACAAACTTGCCGACCGCTGTTTTATCCACAATGAATTCACCGTTACTATGCTGTAACCTATTCATTCTACATTAGATATTTCCTGATGAAACCTTTCTGAAATGGTCCATTTTGTCTTGACCCAAAAAGGGATTCAGTGCATGATGACTGTGGTTCCAAGAGGTTCGAAGGACAACGGAGCCCGGCGGGAAGTAGCGGATCCGGAACGATGATCCGAGGCGCAACTAGATAAGAGATTATTTCGGGCGCAGCGGGGAGCGAAGGAAAATCGGGCAACCTGCAAGGGCAAGCTTAACTGTCTGGAAGAAGGTTTAGCGCTTTGATCCCGAAGGATCGAGAGATCCTGGAGGGGAGCGGAGGCCGGAAGACAGGCAGGGAGTTCTGAAATCGGACTTGGCAACGGGCTGCGTACGATGAACGTGCCTCGCAGGGCGACAAAAAGCCAAGGCGAGGGCGGGAGTGCGAAGCCGAACGGGCTGAGCGGAGATTTTAGAATCGCTTTGAAGATGTAGGCCAGGAGCGTTAACCCGGCCGCGGAGACGGATCGAAAGGTCAGCCGTCGCTGCCGGAGAGCAAAAGGCCGCATCGAGGAGCGGGCTTCTACCGGAACGGAAGCGGACGCGCACCGGAGCATTGATCCGCAGCGGGATAAAAGCCGCGGCGGGGAGCAAAGGGCTCACGTCACACCGTCACCGGATGCCATGTTTCGGCCGTGCATGCCGGTCGGGGAACGAGTTGTTTGACGGGTCACTTGGAACCATTTTCTTTTTTCCCCGCCTTCCGTTTCCTTTCTGCTTAATATGAGCTTATGTGGGGCCGGTAGTCGTACCGGCGAGCCGACTTTCATGTCGGCTTGTCAGTAGGCGATGACAAGCCCGCATGGACGCGGGCTCGCCGGTACGACTACCAGCCCCACAATTTTCACTTGACTCTCCGGGCTACTGGGGTATTCGGATTACTTGCCGCGTGGGCGTATTGTCTAGCGATTGGCTGGCATTGTGGCCCCGCATCAGGTCATGGCTCGACGATCTTGATTCTTACCGGAGTTCGCGGATCGGGTGGAGGCGCCGTCGTGCCTTTCAACTCGACTGAATCGCCTTCAGGCGCGGGTCCGTCGATCTCGAACGTCTTGTTGATTTCAGGGACCTCGAGTTTCGTTCCTTTGACGCTGCCTCGAACTTTGACATCGGTGCGAGCGGGCGTAAAGCCGACGCGCTTGATCGCGTCCCAAACCTGATCGACGCCCAGCCGGTTCTGCGGCGCGAACTTGAGCGCCACGGTGGCGGCTTTGAAATCGACGTCTACGCTTTCCACGCCGCGCATGCGCTTGAACGCCGCGGTAAGCGTCTCAGTGCATGATTCGCAGTTCATGTCGCGAATAAAGACGCGAATTTCCAGAAACTCCGCTCGTGTCGTTCCAGTGAAGAAGATCAAGACAGCGAGAGCCCGAATCATTGTCTTAAGAATACCTTCTCCCTGCGCTTAGTTGTGGATCATCCTACAGATGGGCGTTTTACGGCCATGTGGTCAACGCGAAGATAAGCGTTGCGCGACTGATCGCTACTTATCCTTCCGACGAAAACGCGAAATTATCACGCCGAAGCCGGCCAGCAATAGTGACTTCATTGGAGTCTTTCGAAATCGGAAGCGCGACGTTAGTACCAGTTATAATCGGGCCGATGGCGACCCGATCAACTCGCCCCGGTCACCGAAAGCATCAAATGCTCTTGGTTGTCTCGTTGTCAATGCTACCGGCGGCTCATTCTGTTGCAGGCCAGTCGCTCGACGGCTTTTGGAGAAGCGAGCGATATGGAAATGTCTACGAAATACACGGCACTACCTTGAGGGCGTTCGAATTGACTACCCGAACCTGCGTAGCAGGTTTCACTGCAACGCGAATTGCCCCTTCGACTCCCAGACCGGACGAAATCTTCCGAACCAAAGGACGGGATCCAATCGTTGTCAGCGCCGGCAAAGATGCAGATTCCCGGCTCCTAAATCACACAGTCCAGCTCAATCGCCTTTCTGGGCTACCCGCAGTCTGTAGCGCTGTGACACCGAACACCCCATTCGGGAATTTCGAAGTGTTCACCCGTACGTTTGCTGAACATTACATCTCCTTTGGGCTTCGGCATGTGGATTGGGACAAGGTTGTCGCGGCAAATCGTGAAAAGGTCAAAATCCTCACGACGCCGAGTGAACTCTTTGAAATTCTCGATTCGATGATCAGGCCACTTGGTGATCTGCATACAGGGATCGAGGCACCTCAAATCAAGCGTGAATCTAAGGAGAGGTTTCGACCAGGTACCGATCGGGTTGTCAAAGATGGAATTGACTTTTTTGCATCGAAAACGAGGCCGGCACTATTTGCCGTGACCGACAGCGTATGGGCTCATGGCCGAATTCGAAGCTTCTGCAAAGGGCATGTTCAGTACACGCGCTCGGTCGACGGAACGGGCTACCTCAGAATTCTAGGATTCGGCGACTATGCGAGATTCGGCGATGATGCGCGAGCCCTCGAATCCGCACTGGACGCAATATTCGAGGACTCAGGGCTCAAAGCTCTAGTCATCGATGTAAGACTCTCGTTCGGAGGAGACGACGGGCTGGGACGTATCATCGCTTCACGCTTGACGAATAGACGATATCTAGCTTACTCGATACAAGCTCGTTCAGATCCGACGGACACCGATAAGTGGTCACCCGCAAATTCCGTCTATATAGACTCGAGCTCCCGGCCCGGTTTTCGTGGGCCCATTGTTGAATTAATTGGGCCGATAACGATGAGCGCCGCGGAAACCTTCACGCAAGCACTAATGGGGCGAATACCGCCTGTCACCACGATAGGCGAAAACACGCAAGGTCTTTTCTGTGACCCGCTGGAACGGCATCTTCCAAACGGATGGACCTTCAGTCTGCCGAATGCCATTTACCGAACTGCGGACGGAAGGGCATTCGATGTTCAGGGCATTACCCCGGATATTAAGATCCCCCTTTTCGCTGATGAAGACGTGGCCGCCAGGGAGGATCCGGCGATGGCGATGGCAGTCCGACTTCTATCCCCGAGGCAGTAGATCCTGTCACGGCGCAGTGTCTACCATTCAAGTTGACGGTTTGTCGCCAAGTCGGAAATCGACCACTGACTCGCACTCTGCGATCGGGTTTAGACCAATCCCAGATCCGTGCTGGGCTGCTCGCACAGCAAATCCAGAAACGCCTGAGCGACACGCTGAAAGCGCTTCTTCCTTCGATGAATGATACCCAGTGGACGATATAATTCCTGTGCCCCAATCGGAATCGCCACCAGCCGGCCTTGTCCCATTTCCTCGAGCATCGCTCGCGCCGGCATGATGCTGACGCCCACCCGGTGCGCGACGGCCTCTTTGATCATTTGCAAATTGTCGAAGTGGAACATCTGGTTGACTTCGATCTGCTGCTCGCGGAAGAACCGGTCGACTTCGCGGCGGATGGGAAGTTCTTCGTCGAATCCGATGAAATCGACGCCATTCAGATCCGCTGGCTCGATCAGCGATTTCGCAGCCAGCGGATGATACGGCGACGCGGCGAGCACCATTTCTTCGCGCCGCCACGGGATCACCATGATTTCGCGGCTGGGCTCGGGATAGCTGACCAGGCCCAGGTCGGCATCGTCAGCGAGAACGGAAGCATAAACTTTTTCCGGACGCAGATATTCCACTTCGAGCCGTGCCGACGGCTGCCTGCGCGCGAACTCCTGTTCGAGCTGCACCATTTCGTTCAACCCCACAGAATAAATGGAAGCGACGCGAACCGTGCCTTCCACTTCATGCTTGATCTGTTCGAAGGAAGCTTCGAATTCTTCTTTGCGCCGAAGCACGTCGCGGCAGAAGGCGAGATAGAGTTGTCCGGCGTCAGTAACCGCCAGCGGCCGAGTCGACCGGTCCAGCAGGGGGACGCCCAGAGTCTTCTCCATTTCCTGCACATGCTGGCTGGCCGCGGACTGGCTGACTTTATTCATCGAAGCTCCACGGCTGAAGCTCTTCGATTGCGCGATGTCTCTGAAAAGACGTAGATTGTCGAAACTCACCGGACTTAGCATAACATTAGTATGTCTAATATTGCAAGCCTATAAATTCTGTTGACATGATAGTATTCGTCACCGTATTCTGAATCATGGCTGGCGGACTCTACGACCCTCGCAACGAGCACGATGCCTGCGGGATGGGTTTCGTCGTGAACTTGAGCGGCGAAAAGTCCCACCGGATCATCGAGAAAGGCGTCGAGATCCTGATCAACCTGACGCATCGCGGCGCGTGCGGATGCGATCCGGAAACGGGAGATGGCGCAGGCGTCCTGATCGAGATCCCGCATGAATTTTTTTCACGCGAGTGCTCGTTCAAGCTGCCCGAAGCCGGACGGTACGGCGTGGGGATGATGTTTCTGCCGGTCGAGCCGCATCAGCGGTTGCTCTGCGAGGGCATCGTCGAGCGGATCGCGAAGGAACAGGGTTTGACCGTTTTAGGGTGGCGCGATACGCCGGTGAATGCGGACGCGATCGGCCGGCATGCGCGCGCGACGCAACCTTATATAGAGCAGATTTTTCTAGGCGCTCCCGATGCGATGGATCAGGACGAACTGGAGCGCCGCCTGTACGTCATCCGCAGACTCGCCGAGCGCGAAATTCGCGATGAGTTTTTCTACGTGCCGTCCCTGTCGTCGCGAACCATCGTCTACAAAGGCTTGATGCTTGCCCCGCAGATCGCCGAGTTCTATGGCGAGTTGTCGGACGCGGCAACCAGCAGCTCGATGTGTCTGGTCCACCAGCGTTTTTCGACCAACACGTTTCCCACCTGGCCGCTGGCGCATCCGTATCGCTACATCTGCCACAACGGCGAAATTAACACTGTTCGTGGCAATGTGAACTGGATGAATGCGCGCGAATCGGTGCTCTCATCGGATTTGTTCGATCTGAAGAAAGCGCTGCCAGTGATTCGTCCCGGCGCGAGCGATACCGCGTCGCTGGATAATGCAGTCGAGTTGCTCACGCTCGCCGGCCGCAGCTTACCGCATGTCCTGGCGATGCTGATTCCAGAAGCGTGGGACGCGGACACGACCATGTCCGCCGAGAAGCGCGCGTTTTACGAATACCACGCGTCGCTGATGGAGCCTTGGGACGGTCCCGCGGCCGTTGCGTTCACCGATGGAAAATGGATCGGCGCAACGCTCGATCGCAATGGGCTGCGTCCCGCGCGCTATCTGATCACCAAGGGCGGAGAGTTGATTCTCGCCTCTGAAGCCGGTGTGCTTCCGGTCAAACCCGAAGACGTCGTGTATAAGGGGCGCCTGCAGCCGGGCAAGATGTTGCTGGTCGATCTGGAGCAGCATCGCATCGTGCCGGATGAGGAGATCAAGCATCTGCTGTCGACGCGGCGGCACTACGGCGAATGGATCAAGGAGCATCAGATCACGCTCGATCACTTGGCCGATCCGCCGCGCGTGTACGGTTTCGATCCTGCGACGCTGATCACACGGCAACGCGCGTTCGGTTATACGGAAGAAGATTTGCGCTTGATTCTGGAGCCGATGGCGACCAATGGCGAAGAGCCGGTCGGGTCGATGGGAACCGACACGCCGCTGGCTTGTTTATCGGATCGCCCGCAACCGCTGTTCAACTATTTCAAGCAGCTTTTCGCGCAGGTGACCAATCCTGCCATCGACCCGATTCGCGAAGAACTCGTGATGTCGCTGACGAGTTACATCGGCACTGAACGCAACATTCTCGACGAGACTCCGCAGCATTGCCATACGTTGAAGCTGCCGCATCCCATCGTCACCAATCGCGATTTGGAAAAACTGCGCCGCGTGAGTCGTGGCGATTTCCTGGGCGCCACGCTGCCGATGTTGTTCCGTGCATCCGGCGGTGAAAAGGAATTGGAGAGCGCGCTGGATGGCCTGTGCCGCCGGGCATCGCTGGCCATTCGCGACGGATACACGCTGCTGATCCTGAGCGATCGCGGCGTCGACGACGAGTACGCGCCGATTCCGAGTCTGCTGGCGCTGACCGCGGTCCACAATCATCTGGTCCGGGAACATACGCGGTCGCAATGCGCGCTGATCATCGAATCGGGCGAGCCGCGCGAGGTGATGCATTTCGCGCTGCTGATCGGCTATGGCGCAAGCGCCGTGAATCCGTACTTGGCCATCGAAACGCTGGAGCATTCTTGCAATCGCTGGTCCAGGGACTTTGAAACCGCGTTGAAGAATTACAAGAAAGCGATCAATAAAGGACTGCTCAAGGTATTTTCGAAGATGGGCATTTCGACGCTGCAAAGTTATCGCGGCGCGCAGGCCTTCGAAGCCATCGGGTTGAGCAAGTCGCTGGTAGACCGCTATTTCACTGGCACCGCGTCGCGCATTGAAGGCGTGGGCCTGGACGTGTTGGCGCGCGAGGCGAAGCTAAAACACGATCACGCATTTCAGCCCGTGACGGATTCGGCCACCGATCTCGACCTGGGCGGCAACTATCAATATCGGGTCAACGGCGAATTTCATTTGTTGAATCCGCAGACCGTCTCGAAGCTCCGGCACGCCGCCCAATCTGGAAAATTCGAGACGTTTCAGGAATTCACGGATCTGATCGACCAACAGAATCGCGATATGTGCACACTGCGCGGGCTGATGGAGCTGCGCACCGACAGCAAGCCGCTGCCGATCGAAGAAGTGGAACCTGCGAGCGAGATCGTCAAGCGTTTTGCGACTGGCGCAATGTCGTTCGGCTCGATCAGCAAAGAAGCCCACGAGACGCTGGCGATGGCGATGAACCGCATCGGCGGCCGATCGAATACCGGCGAAGGTGGAGAAGACGAAGAACGCTTCGGTGGCAACCGCCGCAGCGCCATCAAACAAGTCGCATCGGGACGATTCGGCGTCACCGCGCATTACCTGATCAACGCCGACGAATTGCAGATTAAGATCGCCCAGGGAGCCAAACCCGGCGAAGGCGGCCAGCTTCCAGGCCACAAAGTAGACGCGGTGATCGCGCGGGTGCGGCATTCGATTCCCGGCGTCGCTCTGATTTCCCCGCCGCCGCATCACGATATTTATTCGATTGAAGATCTGGCGCAGTTGATCAGCGATTTGAAAAACGTCAATCCGCGGGCTCGTATCTCGGTCAAGCTGGTCGCGGAATCGGGCGTGGGCACGGTAGCGGCCGGGGTCGCCAAGGCGCGTGCCGACGTGGTGCTGATCAGCGGATACGACGGCGGCACCGGAGCGGCGCCGCTCACCTCCATCAAACATGCCGGCGTGCCGTGGGAAATGGGGCTCGCCGAAACGCAGCAGGTTCTGGTGATGAACGATCTGCGCAGCCGCATTCTGGTGCAGACCGACGGAAAATTGCAAACCGGTCGCGACGTGGCCATCGCCGCGCTGCTGGGCGCCGAAGAGTTCGGATTCTCCACGGCGCCACTGGTCGCGATGGGTTGCATCATGATGCGCAAGTGTCATCTGAACACGTGCCCGGTAGGCATCGCGACGCAGGACCCGAAGCTTCGCGCAAAGTTCACGGGAAGCCCGGAACACGTGATCAATTATTTTTTCTTCGTCGCCGAGCAGGTCCGTCAATGGATGGCGCGGATGGGTTTCCGCAAGATGGTCGACATGATCGGACACGTCGACCGCATCGAGATGCGCCAGGCGAATCATCACTGGAAAGCGCGTGGGCTGGATTTTTCGCAGGTGCTGTACAATCCGCAGGTGCCGGGACGCGTGCAGCGGCATTGCGTGATCGCTCAGGATCACGGGCTCGACCAGATTCTCGATCGCGAGCTGATTGAGATTGCGCGTCCGGCCATCGAACAAGGGATCGCTGTCGAGCGCGCTCTGCCGATCCGCAATGTGCACCGAAGCGTCGGCGCGATGCTTTCGGGAGAAGTCGCGCGCGAGCACGGATCGAGCGGGCTGCCCGCGGATACGATTCGATTTTCATTTACTGGTTCAGCCGGCCAGAGTTTCGGCGCTTTCCTGGCCGCGGGCGTGACGCTGGAGCTGGAAGGCGACGTCAACGATTACACCGGCAAGGGACTTTCCGGCGGCAAGCTGATCGTCTTTCCGCCGCGCGAGTCCACGTTCAAGCCGGAAGAAAACATTTTGATCGGCAATGTGGCGTTGTATGGCGCGACTTCAGGCGAAGCGTTTTTCAGCGGCGTTGCGGGGGAGCGATTCGCGGTCCGCAATTCCGGCGCGACGGCCGTGGTCGAAGGGGTGGGCGACCACGGCTGCGAATACATGACGAAAGGCCTGGTGATCGTGCTGGGCGAGACGGGGAAAAATTTCGCGGCAGGTATGAACGGCGGGATCGCGTATGTGTTCGATGCGGACGGCGCGTTTCGAAGCGTACGCTGCAATCCCGGCGCGGTGGATCTTGAAATCCCCGATTCCAGCGATATCGAGCTGTTGCGCTACTGGATCGCGCGGCACGCCGAAGAGACCGGTAGTCCGCGCGCGAATTGGATGCTCGAGAATTGGGACGCTACGGCCGCGCAATTCGTGAAGGTATTTCCGCGCGAGTACAAGCGCGTGCTCGGCGAATCTGAAGAAGCGATCGTGTCGCATGGGTAAAAGCACGGGATTCCTGGAGTTCGCGCGCGAAACGCCAGTGCGCCGCCCCGTCGCCGAGCGCGTCAATGACTGGTTCGAGGTGTATCAGGATTTCCCGCTGGAAAATGCCCAGCGCCAGGCCGCCCGCTGTATGGATTGCGGCGTGCCGTTCTGCAATTCGGGTTGTCCACTGAACAACGTCATCCCCGATTGGAACGACCTGGTGTACAAGGATCGATGGCGCGACGCGCTTCGCTTTTTACACGCGACCAACAATTTCCCCGAGTTCACCGGCCGCATTTGCCCCGCGCCGTGCGAAGCGGCGTGTGTGCTCGGCATCAACGAAAAGCCCGTGTCCATCAAGGCCATCGAATGCGCCATCGTCGATCGAGGATTCGCCGAAGGTTGGATTCGTCCGGAGCCCGCGGCTTCGCAAACCGGAAAACGAGTTGCGGTGATCGGATCGGGTCCGGCGGGATTAGCAGCGGCGCAGCAGCTCGCGCGCGCCGGGCACGCGGTTACGGTTTTCGAAAAGTCCGACCGCATCGGAGGACTGCTTCGCTACGGCATTCCCGATTTCAAGATGCAAAAGCATCTGATCGATCGCCGTGTCGAACAGATGACGGCGGAGGGCGTCGAGTTCGCGGTTAACGCAAAGGTCACGTCCATTGAAGACGTGCGGCGCGACTTCGATGCCGTCGTGCTGGCTGTCGGCGCCGAACAGCCGCGCGATCTTTCCGTGCTGGGGCGCGAATTGAAAGGCATCCATTTCGCGATGGATTTCCTGCCGCAGCAGAACCGGCGCGTTGCCGGCGACGATGTCCCAGATCAGATTCTCGCGACCGGGAAACGTGTCGTGATCATTGGCGGCGGCGACACAGGCGCGGATTGCCTGGGGACGTCGCATCGCCAGAAGGCTGCTTCGGTGCATCAGTTCGAAATCATGGCGATGCCGCCCACGGATCGCGCGGATTCGACTCCGTGGCCGCTTTGGCCTATGCAGTTGCGCATGGAAAGTTCGCACGAAGAAGGCGGGGCGCGTGAGTGGGCGGTGCAGACGACGCGCTTCTCGGGAAACGGCAGCGTCGAAAAACTGCACTTCACGCGCGTAGGAGATTCGACCGGTACCGAATTGTCGCTGGACGCGGACCTGGTGCTGCTCGCGATGGGCTTCACCGGTCCAGTGAGGCGCGGATTACTGGAACCACTTGCGTTGGATGCACGCGGAAACGTCGCGACGGAGGATTACCAGACTTCACTGCCAGGCGTGTTCGCGGCGGGTGACGCGCGGCGCGGGCAATCGCTAGTCGTATGGGCCATCGCCGAAGGACGTAAAGCGGCCGCTGCGACGAATCGATACTTAGTTAGCCAGTAATTGTAGGGCCGCCAGTCGTGGCGGCGAGCCGGTCCCCCGACCGGCTTGTGTTTTCACGGTCAAGCGTTAGGACAGATGCTGGACATTGTGCCCGACAAAACTGAAGCCGGCCTGAAAGCCGGCTCGCCGGCACGATTGCCGGCCCCACATGGCTCAGGAGGCGGAGCATGCCGCGAGCAGGGTCGCTCTCAGTTTCTTTGCCAGTTCACCATCCAGTTTTTCGCCGCGCACCGTTACATAAAACACATCCAGTGCCCGATGCGCCTCCGTGTCGATCAGCACCACCTCGATGTTGCAGCCCGCGGAGCTGATGGCGCGGGTCAGATCGTACAGCAGGCCCGCGCGATCCTCGGCGACGATTTCGATCAGCGTCGCGGTTTCCGATGCGAAGTTGTTGAGCTGCACCCGAGGCTCGAATCGCGCGCCGCGTGACGGCAGAAGCGGTTTGGGCCGGCCCCGAAGCAATTGCGCGGCGTCCAGTTTGCCTTCGACCACTTTGCGCACGATGCCGCGCAAACGGTCCACTTCAGGCGGATTCAATTCCAGCGACCGGTGCGGATCGGAAAACGTGAACGTATCGACCACAATCCCGTGGGCGTTCGAAAAAGCTTCGGCTTTGAGAATGCTCAGCCCGAAACTGGAGATCGCGCCGGCCACCGCCGCGAACAATCCCGGATGATCGCGCGTGAGCAGCGTCAGTCGATACACGCCGCGCTCGTGCACGATTTCGATGGCCACGGCTCGCGACTCGAGCTGGCCGGCAAGCTCCACATGCCCCGCAATTTCCGAATCGAGATGCGTGCGCAGATAGCGGGTTGGCAGGCCTTCCAGGAATCCGGCGCGCTCGCCTGGGGCGTCGTGGATCCGTTCGGTGTACAGCGTCTTAGTCAATTCGGAGTGCGCCAGCAGGTAGACGCGCCAAAGTTGTTCCAGACGCCACGGCGACATCGCGTTCGGATTCACGGCGCTGATATCCGCATAGGTCATGATGGCCAGCCGCTTCAGCCGCTCGACGGTGCCGACGCGTTCAGCCAGCATTTGCGCCGTAGCTTCATCGGAAAGATCGCGCGAGGTCATGATGGTCGAAAGATCCAGGTGATGCGCCACCAGAAACTCAACCGTGGCGCGATCGTTTTCGGGAGTCCTCAACCTTTCGAGAACCCGGTGCGCGACGCGCCGGGATTCGTCCACGTGATCGTGGCCGGAGCCTTTGCCGATGTCGTGCATCAGGAGCGCGAATCGCACAATGGCCGGATCGTCGATCTCGGCCCACAGATCGGCGAAGCGGCGATCCTGGATGGTTTCGAGCGAATCGATCGCCACCAGCGTGTGCTCGTCAACCGTGTAGTGATGATAAAAATCGCGCACTACCAGGCAGTCGACGTGGCTCCATTCGGGAACCGCCGAGGCGAGAACGCCGGATTCCTGCATGGCGCGCAGACCCATGCCGGCGTGGGGCAGACTGAGCAGCGCGCGCCAATCCTCCCAAACTGTTTCCGGCCCGCGACCGCTTAACCGGTCGATGGTGTCGAACGCCAGGCGCAGTTCATGCCGCGCCACGAATTCGAACAGACTCAATCCACGGTCCAGGCTGGCAGGCGAACGCAGCCACACACGATCGCGGAGCACGGTGAACTCGGTGTTCGAAATACGCGAGCGCCAGTCGTGGAAGCGCTCCACCAGATTGCCCTCGCGCGGTTTTGCGCTTTCCATGGAGCGGCGGGCGGCTTGATCCACGGCGCGGGCGTGGCGCAGATAGTCGCGCATCAATTCCGCAGGATGTTCGCTCAGGGATTCCTGAACATCGAAGCTAAGCAGGTTTTGATCTCTTCCCGCGGATTCGTGCATGCGGACACGCAGACCGGCGTAGAATTCGAACGCCGCCGACAGATCCGGCGCGGGAACCCGAGGATTCAGAGCGGCCAGCCAACGAATCGTCTGCAGGTCGCGCAGGCCGCCGGGACCATCCTTCAGGTTCGGTTCCAAATGATGAACGGTGTCCTGAAATTTTGCCCGGCGCGCGTTGGCATGCGACGCCAGCCGGTCCGCGATCGCTGCCCCGCGCTTCGAAAGATAGGCGCGAAAACGCTGGTCGAGCCAGCGGTACATTTCCGGATCCCCCGCGATGCGGCGCCGGTCGAGCAGGCTGATGGTGAGCTCAAGATTATCCTCGTGATCGGTCACGCAGTAGTTGACCGTTTGAATCGCGTGGCTGGGGCGCAGCCCGCCGTCCCACAGCGTTTGCAGAAATTCGGAAAGGGCAGGCTTAATGGGCGCGATCTGATGCTCCGATTCGACCACGACGAGAAGATCGACATCGGAATATGGGAACAGCTCGCCACGGCCGAAGCCGCCTGTAGCGGTGAGCGCGACGCCGGAAGGAAATCTGGTATTGGTGTATGCGCTGCGAACCCGATGTTCCACTTCCGCCGCGCGCACAGCCAGCGTTTCACGAACGCCGGGTACTGCAATCGAGTTCACAACGCCCCTTCTCCCCGATCGTCGTTGCGGATGCGGATCGCCTCGGCAACGTCGTATACGAAAATCTTTCCGTCGCCGATTTTACCGGTGCGCGCGGAGGCTACCAGCGTGCGAATCAGTTCGTCCAGTCGGGCAGCAGGAATCACAATCTCGATCTTGATTTTCGGCAGAAGGTCGACCTGGTACTCCATGCCGCGATAAACTTCTTTGTGGCCTTTCTGGCGACCATGGCCGCGAACTTCGCTCACGGTCATTCCGTCGATGCCGATGGCCTTGATGGCTTCCTTGACTTCCTCAAGTTTGTGCGGCTGGATGATGGCTTCGATTTTCTTCATGGAAATCCTCAAGCCTCGAAATTGTACCCTTCTTCGCCATGCATGCTGAGATCCAGTCCTTCAATCTCCTGCTGCTCGTCCACGCGCACGCCCACCAGCGCATCGCAGATTTTCAAGAGAATCCAGGTCCCAACGGCCGCCAGCACCCACGCGATGGCGCACCCGGCAAGCTGATTGAGCATCTGCGATGCATTCCCGTCCACCCATCCCATCGGCTTTCCGCCCCACACATCGTTGATGGCCTTGGTCGCGAATACTCCCGTGAGAAGCGCCCCCAAAGTTCCCCCCGCGCCGTGAACGCCGAACGCGTCCAGCGAATCGTCGTATCCGAAACGCTGCTTGACGGCGCTCACCATGAAGTAGCACACGACGCCGGCGGCTGCGCCGATCAGGATCGCTGGAAACGGCTTCACGAATCCCGAGGCGGGTGTGATCGCGACCAGCCCTGCTACGGATCCCGAGATTCCTCCGAGGACGCTCGGTTTACCGGTCGCGATCCATTCCACCGCCAGCCACGCCAGCGCTGCCGCAGCCGCGCCGAAGTGGGTCGCGACGAAGGCTGAAGTGGCCAGTCCCGACGCAGCCAGCGCACTACCTGCGTTGAATCCGAACCAGCCCACCCACAACAGACACGCCCCAATGGTGCTGATCACCAGACTGTGCGGACGCATCGGATCCGAGCGATACCCTTTACGAGGTCCCAAGTACAGCGCGCAAACCAGCGCCGAAACTCCCGACGTGATGTGCACCACCGTGCCGCCCGCAAAATCGAAGCACGGTATCTTGCCGCCCAGCGACGCGTTCAGCAGCCCGCCTTTGCCCCACACCATATGCGCCATCGGGAAATAAACAAACGTGGTCCACAGGACTGTGAACAGCAGCATTCCTGAAAACTTCATGCGCTCTGCAAACGCTCCGGAGATTAACGCCGGAGTGATGATGGCGAACATGAGCTGATAAATCATGAACGTCTGCTGCGGGATGGTCGGCGCGTAAGCTTCGTTAGGCGCGCTTCCCACGCCGTTCAGAAATAGATATTGCCCGCCGCCGAAAAATTGCGTCCACTCCCCGAACGCGATACTGTACCCGATCACCGCCCACAGCATCGAGACCACCGCCATCAACACGAAACTGTGCATCATCGTGCTCAGCACATTTTTGCGCCGGACCAATCCACCGTAAAACAGAGCCAGACCGGGGCCGGTCATCATCAGCACCAAGGCGGCGCTGACCAGCATCCACGCGTTGTCGCCGGCGCTTTGCGCTGATTTGACGGCCTTTTCCAGATCGGCGATCCGTGTATCCTCGGCAAACAGGGAGGTCGCCAGCAACGGGATGACTAAGTACACTTTTCGCATGGGCCCTACGGCACTTCAGTATACGGCCGGAACGCGGATTTCTCCGCTCAAACGTTTTGATCGATCCAATCCAAAGTTTCTATAGCACCAGTTGTGTCTGCGTCACCAGCGCGACCAGGCGGCCTTGTTCGGTCGAGATCCGCGTTTGCCACACCATGGTGCGCTTGCCGCGATGAATTGGAGTGCATTCGCCGACGACCGTCGATCCCACAGGCGCGGGTGCCAGGAAATTGGTCTTGCTTTCGATAGTGGTCGTTCCAGCGCCTTCGGGCAAATTGAGGATCGTGGCGATCGCACCCAGATTGTCGGCAAAAGCCATGGCGGCTCCGCCGTGCAGGACTGCGGGACGGGTACACAATTCTTCGCGGACCAGCATTCGCGCGATAACCTTCTCCGGCGCGGCGCTGACAATTTCGATTCCGAGCAGCTTGGCGAAAGGCAGTGGATCCATTGGATTCATTCTAACGATGCATTGTGGCGCGGCTTCAGCCTGCAGCGGCGGCTTTAGCCGCAGCCGACCATCAATGAAATTCTATTGCGATTCCTCCGGCGCGTTTGCGTTAAAATTGAACCGGTTTCATGCAACTGCCAAGGTTTTCGATGGGCGTGGGCGATCGTTTTGCGCATCAAGCCCACGCCCAACTGGCCGCGTGTGTGTGCGCCGCGCAGCGCGGCGTGCGCATCGCGCCCGTGTGGAATAAATCGAATCGCGAACACAATATCGTGGGTTCCGACCCGCGTGGCACGCGAGTCGCCGCGGATGCTGCCGTACGAGCCGCAAACTGGCGCGATCCCTATTTTTGCGATGCCGATCACATCAATCTCGCGACAGTCGACCGCTACATCGAGCCCTGCGATTTTTTCACGATCGACGTGGCCGATGCGATCGGACGCCCGCCCGAGCCTGGCGCGTCCGAAGATTTTCTGCACCGTCATTCGGAATTGAATCGTGAAACCGCGCTCGCCGCGGCGCACAAGTATCTGTTCGCGGTCCACGAAGCCGGTCGAATCTATCGCAAAATCGCAGATGCGAAGGGAGCCGGGAACTTCGTCACGGAAGTCTCCATGGACGAGACCGATTCGCCGCAGACACCCGCGGAGTTACTGGTGATCCTGGCGGCGATCGCCGACGAAGGCATTCCCATCCAGACACTCGCGCCGAAATTCACGGGGCGCTTCAATAAAGGCGTCGATTACGTAGGCGACGTCGAGCAGTTCGAGCGTGAATTCGCCGGCGACATTGCCGTGATCGCGCAAGCCGTCGCGCAATACGGCCTGCCTGCGAATCTCAAGTTGAGCGTGCATTCGGGAAGTGACAAGTTTTCTCTGTATGGACCGATGCGCCGTGTCCTTGAAAGCACGGGAGCAGGCGTCCATCTGAAGACCGCCGGAACTACATGGCTCGAAGAGTTGATCGGCCTGGCGGAAGCTGGTGGCGACGCGCTGGCTCTCTGCCGCGAAATTTACGCGCAGGCTTTCGATCATCGTGACGAGCTGTGCGCGCCCTACGCAGCCGTGATCGATATCGATCCAGCGCGATTGCCGGCCCCCGCGGAAGTGAATCGATGGACGCCGGAGCAATTCACCGGCGCGGTCCGCCACGATCAAAGCAACCCGGGGTTCAATCCACATGTCCGCCAGTTGCTGCACGTCGGCTACAAAATCGCCGCGCACATGGGTGACCGCTACACGGCGCTTCTCGAATCCAGCGAGGCATCCATTTCGCGAAACGTGACCAGCAATCTTTTCGACCGCCACATCGTGCCGTTGTTTCTTGGAAGCTGATGCGAGAACGGCTCGATCAAGTGGAACAGCGCATCGCCAGCGCAGCAGAACGCGCCGGCCGGAAGCGATCCGACATCACGCTCATCGCTGTGACCAAGAAATTCCCCGCCGAAACGATTCGAGAAGCCTACGCCCTGGGCCTGCGGATCTTTGGCGAAAACTACGTGCAGGAGTTCGAGACCAAACATCCCGCCGTCGCCGATCTTCTTGACGCCGAGTTTCACCTGATCGGTCATCTGCAATCGAATAAAGCGCGCCCGGCCGCGGAATTATTTCGCGTGGTCCAGACCGTGGATTCGGCGAAGCTCGCGCGGCGTTTGAACGACGTCGGCCGTCCTCTCGAAGTGATGATCGAAGTCAAGCTTTCCGAAGAGGAGAGCAAGGCCGGCGCCGCACCCGAGTCTTTAGGAGCGCTGATCGACGCCGTACGCGAGTGTCCCAACCTGCAGCTCACCGGCCTGATGACCATGCCGCCCTGGAGCGACGATCCTGAAATCACGCGGCCGTACTTCCGCCGCCTCGCACAGTTGGCGCGCGAACACGGATTATCGAAGCTTTCGATGGGCATGTCCCACGATCTGGAGGCCGCGATCGAAGAAGGCGCGACGCATGTGCGTGTCGGCACCGCGCTCTTCGGTCCGCGCCGCAAGGTTGACTAATAAGAATCAGACCGTTGGGTTTTTCTCGCCGCTGCCCCCCGCACCCAGCGGTGTCGCCGACTACTCCGCTGCCCTGCTTGCCGAGCTTCGCAAGCACGGACGTGTAGAAGTGGATGCGGCCCATGCGGACGTCGCGCTATATCACATCGGCAATAACCATCTGCATCGCGAAATCTACGCGCGCGCAATCGAGAAGCCTGGCATCGCGGTGCTGCACGACGCCGTCCTGAATCATCTTTTTCTCGGAACCCTGGACGAAGCATCCTACGTGGACGAATTCGTCTACAACTACGGAGAATGGATGCGCGACTTGGGGCGCGACCTGTGGCGCAACCGCGCCCGCTCCGCCGCCGATCCGCGCTATTTCGATTACGGCATGCTCAAGCGCATCGCCACACGGTCGCGAGCCGTGATTGTCCACAATCCTGCGGCCGCATGCGCGGTCGAACGCCATGCGCCCGGCGCGCGTATCTTTGAAATCCCGCATCTCTTTGTGCCTCCCGAAATTCCAGACACCGTGGAGACCCTGCGCTTTCGAGCCCTCCTCGGCTTGCGCCCGCGAACTCTCCTCGTCGGCGTGTTCGGCCACCTGCGCGAATCGAAACGTGTGCCTGTATTACTGCGCGCGATGGAACGAGCGTGGACCAGCGGAGCGGACGCGCGCCTGCTCATCGCGGGCGATTTCGCTTCCAGCGATCTCGAAAAATCGGTGATGCCGCTCCTTGACGATCCCCGCATCTTACGCACCGGCTATCTTCCGGAGGCCGATTTTTGGCGATACGCGGCGGCGATCGACTTGTGTGTCAATCTTCGATTCCCCACCGCCGGAGAAAGTTCCGGGATCGCCGTTCGGATGATGGGCATCGGCAAACCCGTCGTGTTCACCGCGGGGAACGAGATCGCCCGCATTCCCGAAAACGCGTGCCTGCGCGTGGATCTCGGTCCCGCCGAAGAAGAGATTCTGACGGACATCATTATCTGGCTGGCGGGCGACCGTGAGACAGCCGCCGAAGTCGGTGCGCGAGCCGCGCGGCACATCGCCGCCGAGCACGCCATCGAGAGGGTCGCCGCGCAATACTGGGCCGCGCTTAAAACACCGTGATCGGCCGCGTCTCCGTGCCGATCCAAATGCCTCGCGCAACCCTTTCCCACTGTGGCAGCGTGGTCAGATGCGGTTTGAGAACCACCAGAATCTGAGACGTATCGTGCTCAATCGCATTCTGCGAGAAAAACCGGCCGATCCATGGAAGCTGCGACAGGCCGGGCCATCCCGTGCGTGTCTCCGAATCGTTCAATTGAACCAGTCCCGCGAGCACTGCCCACTCGCCGTCCTTCAAGCGAACCTTGCCCGTGAATTTGCGGTTGTTCACGATCGGAATGCCGCTGATCGCGCTCGCCGCGCCGAGCACTTTGAATTCGGTTTCGACGTCCAGCGTCACTTCGCCTTCCGCGTGTATCGACGGCGTAATCTTCAGCACCAGCCCCAGATCTTCGAAATTCACCGTGGGCGGCGGCGCAAAAACCTGGCCCGTGCCAGTAGCGTTGCCGTAATACCCGTTGGTGATGACCGGATACCGCGTGCCGACGTGCAGCGTCGCGGCCTGCCCATCCAACGACACGATTTCGGCCTGAAGCAAATTGTCCGAGCGCGATCGCGCTAGCGTCGCGAACGCCGACGCCTGCGTGATCCCCAGCGCGAATGGAGTGGACGCGCCCGTCAGCCGCTCGATCGTGCGCAATGCAGTCGGCAGGGAAACGAGGCCTTGAAAATTGACGATCGAAATTTGATTCGGCAGATTCATCCCGTAGTTCAACGACGAATTCTTATCTACCGATAGCAGCTCGACGTCGACGGCTACCTGGGGCCGGAGCTGCGAAAGCGTGTAGAACATCAGTCGCGCGGCTTCCACTTTGGTCACCTGATCGCGCACGAAGATCATATGACGCGTCGGATCCACCGTCATTCGCCGGATGTCGAGGGTCTGCTGTACCGCCGTCAACAGTTCCTGCGCGTCCACAACCGACATGCGCTCCGGGATCGGAATCCCAATCGCCATGGTGGGAGCGCGCTCAGTGCGTTTTTGCGGCGTGTCGCGAACCACCAGCGCCAGCCGGTCGTTCACCGGAATAAAGAACGAATTGCCCACCGTTTCGAGCGCTCGCAGCGCCTCTTCGAAACCCGCGTCCGTCATCCGGAAGGTGAACGGCGGCGGAGCTTGGTAATCCGATTCGAACACCACCAGCACTCCATACGCTTCGGCTACTTTTTCGAACACCGTCCGTGGATCGCCCTTGAGATCGAAACTCTTCTTTTCCTGGGAGCCGGTCAAATGCGGAGGAGCCAGCGCCTGCCGCGCTTCGAGAACATCGGCCGCGCTTAACTCCGGCATCGCGATTTCCGAAGGCGCCGGTTCCGCGGGGTCCGGATCGAGCTCCTGCCGCGCCGAAAGTGCCGCAATCCCGCGCAAGGCTGTCTTGTGGGCGGCGAACTCGACGCTCTTCGGGTCCAGCGCCGCCGCCCGCGCATACAGCAGGTACGCATGCAGCATATCCCCCGCGCGTTCCGCCTTTTGGCCTTCTTTGTACAGACGATCGGCGAAATCCGCGGCTCCGCAAACGCCCGCGCACACCATCAGGAATCGGAGAAACCTCACCATTATGAGTGACGCCGCGGCTATCCCCGCCGTGCATAAGGTTTTGCCAGTAATCCGCCGATAAAGCCCTTGGAGGGTCGTAATCCATGGCTACTTTTGCGCCGGTCCGGGCCTCGTTCAACCCGGCGATTCCTCAAAGCTTTGCCGAGCTTGGGATCTCCGAATCGTTAGTGCTGGACCTGGTCCTGCGGAGATTGCTCATCGAGGGCTTTAGCAGCCTGGCCGGCCTGAGCCGGTCCCTGCGTCTCTCGATTCCCATCATCGACCTTGCGTTCAAGCACATGCGCTCGCAACAGCTGGTCGAAGTGAAGGGCATGACCGGCAACGACTACAATTTCTCGCTGTCGCAGGGCGGCAAGCAGCTCGCGGGCGAGCGTTTCCAGGTCTCGCAATACGCCGGCGCCTGCCCCGTCTCTTTGAAGGAGTACCACGCGGCGACCAAGGCCCAGGCCGCGAAAGTTCACGTCGACCGCAAGAGTCTTCGCCAAGCCTTCTCCGATCTCATCGTGACCGACCGCATGCTCGATCAGCTCGGCCCGGCCATCATTTCGCAGAACTCGATCTTCGTGTATGGTCCCACCGGCAACGGAAAAACCAGCTTCGCCGAACGCATGTTGCGCGTGTATCAGGACGCGGTGCTGATTCCGTATGCGGTGGAAATCGATAACCAGATCATCAGCTTGTACGATCCGGTAGTGCACCAGCCGCTGGATCATGACGAAAATGAAGTCGATCCACGCTGGCTGATCTGTAAACGTCCGTGCATCGTCGTGGGCGGCGAACTGATTCCCAGCATGCTGGAACTGCGCCTGGACGAAGCGTCGGGCATCTACGCGGCTCCGCTTCAGATGAAGGCCAACAATGGCATTCTGATCATCGACGATTTCGGCCGCCAGCTCATGTCGCCTCGCGATCTTTTGAACCGCTGGATCGTGCCCCTGGATCGCCGCGTGGATTACTTGACGCTGCGTTACGGTGTGAAATTCCAGATTCCGTTCGAAACCATGGTGGTGTTTTCGACCAATCTTGAACCGTCGGATCTGGCCGACGAAGCGTTCCTGCGCCGTATTCACAACAAGATTTACGTGGAAGCCGTGGATGCCAACTGCTTCGACCAGATCTTCCAGCGAGTCGTCCAAGGCAAGAGTATTCAAGCGGAGCCCGACAGCGCGGAATATCTCCGCAAACTTTGTCTGCGCGAAGGCCGCACCGAATTACGCGCGTGTTATCCCGCGGATATTTGCAATATTCTTTTGTCCATCGGACGCTATGAAGGTCGCGGTCCGATCATGACCAAAGCCGAACTAGAACGCGCCGCGTCCCTATATTTCGCCAAGGGGTAGCGGTTTTTCCAAATCACTCGGATTTGTCGTACAATGGCGGAAATCCGGAGTGACTTATGATCGACAACGTTTTTGGAATCGCTGGTGCGGGCGCTTTCGGCATGTTTGTCGGGTTCATTGTTCGCTATTTCCTGGAGCGCTTCGATAAATACGGCGTGGGCGAATTAGCTACGCTTCTTGGAATCCCCATCGGCGGCACGCTGCTCGTGTTTCTGGATGCGCGCGACTTCGGCGCGCATAGCAAGCCTGCCTACACGATCGGCCTGGTCCTGGGTCTGGTTTTGTATCAGGCTTTTTATTCCAAGTTCCCCGGCTTGCCGATGCGGGTGAAGCGCCGATCTCCAATCACGATCCTTACGGCGGAAAATCGCCTGGTTCTAAAAGATCGCCTGGGGCACGACTCGCAGTGGATCCGTACTCAGAAAATGCGCTTTAATCACCAGGGCGATCGGGCTCTCATTACGCAACTCGCGGGCGATGGCGACTTCAAGGTGGTGAGCTTGGTGTCGAACCGCGGTGTAAAACTCGATCGCCGGGAACGCGGAGGGGTAACGTACATCTACGCCGAGTTTCAGAACCCCGTCGCCAAGCGCGAAATCGTGACTGTGACTCTCACCATTGATTGGACCGATGCTTTCATTACGGCAGATGAAGCCATCGAGCACAAGGTCTTGATGGAGACCGAGAAAATCTCCTTCACGGTCGAGTTTCCCAACGATCGCTGCAGCATGACCCGCGAGATGTCGCGCATGTTTGGAGCGATGGCGGATCGGCTCGATGATCCAACTGTGCAAGGGAATACGGTCGCTGGTCACGTAGACAGCAGAATCGGGATCGCAGAGACTTACAGCCTGTCCTGGAACTGGTGAACCGGACGATATGTTAAACTGAAGGCGGTGAATGATATGCCAAAGATGAAGATCATCGTCAGCTAAAAACGCTACACCGGCGCGCTCGGACGCTACGAAGGTCGCGGTCCGATCATAACCAAAGCCGAGTTGGAACGCGTCGCCCCAATGGGGTGCCCGTTATACAATCTCTACCGCGAGACCACTGCCCCAGCACGACTCACGATTATCGGCGTTCGAACCGTCCACGGTGAATCAATCGAAGTGCGGGCGGTAAGACGAGGCTTACGCCACCATGCGATGATTCCGTCCTTAGAGAGAGCAACAATGACCGCGGCAACAGTTCCCGCCGCCGCGAACCACTGAGCCAATGATGACGGGCAAAGGGACCATCGATGGCGGCCTGCAGCATTGCTGTTCAAGCTTATACCACAGCGCTGAAATCTTTCCACTTCTTCCCCTGACTCTCTGCGACCGCTTGATACACTACTTGCCCCTTGTACGTGTTCACGCCCTCGCGCAGTGCAGCGTTGTGTTGGCAGGCAGCGTCCAGTCCCCGATTCGCGAGCTCCATCAAATACGGGAACGTCGCGTTGTTCAGCGCAAATGTGGACGTGTGCGGGACCGCCGCCGGCATGTTGGATACGCAATAGTGCAGCACGCCGTCGACGAAATACACCGGGTCAGTGTGCGTGGTCGCGTGCGAGGTTTCAAAGCAGCCGCCTTGATCGATGGCGACGTCGACCATCACCGCGCCCTTTTTCATCCCGCTCAGCATGTCGCGGCGAACCAGCTTCGGAGCCGATGCACCGGGGATCAGCACGGCGCCAATCACCAGGTCGGCATGACGAAGCGATTCGCGGATGGTGTAGTCGTTGGAGGCAAGCGTGACCACCTGGCTCGCGTAGACGTCGTCGAGCTCGCGCAGGCGATTGAGATTCCGGTCGATGATGGTGACATGCGCGCCCATGCCCACGGCGATCTTGGCGGCCTGGTGCCCGACGATCCCACCGCCGATGATCACCACGTTCGCCGGAGCCACTCCCGGCACCCCGCCAAGCATGATCCCGCGCCCGCCGTTCGGCGCTTCCAGATACTGCGCGCCAATCTGTGTGGCGAGCCGTCCGGCGACTTCGCTCATCGGCGTCAGCAGCGGAAGCGAGCCGTCCGATTCGCGAATGGTCTCATACGCGATGCCGTTGACCTTGGTTTCGAGCAGCTTATCGGTCAGCTCCGGCAGCGGTGCAAGATGCAGATAGGTGAACAGAACCAATCCCGGACGCAAATGCGGATATTCGGAGGTCTGCGGCTCTTTCACCTTGACCACCAGGTCGCTTTTCGACCAGAGCTCTGCCGCCGTGGCCACGATTTCAGCCCCGGCCTGGCGATACTCTTCGTCCGTCAGCGAACTGCCCAACCCCGCGCCGGTCTGCGCGAGCACTTTATGGCCGGCTTCGGTCAGTGCTTTGGCTCCGCTGGGCAACAACCCCACGCGAGCTTCGTGGTCTTTGACTTCTTTCGGGACTCCGACAATCATCTCTGAACTGGTTTCTCGATCGATTCTGAGGTCACAGTGCGCTTGGGTCCCAGGCCCAAGGCGATCAGGGATAGCGACCCGATCTTGCCGTCCTCGGTCAGGTTCTGTTCCCGTTGGAAGCGCTTCAGGGCGTCCACCGATTCCGGCCCCCAATTGCCGTCGGCGGAACCCTTGAAATAGCCTTTATCCGATAGAGCCTGCTGGATTTCTTTGTAACGATCCGAGGTCGGCTGCTGCTGTTTAGTCTGGTGGACCGCTTGGGTTCGTTTGGTAGTTTTTGATGTTGCGCGCCGATGGGCGGACGGGGTTCCCGGCTTAGGCGCGGCTGTCGCCGTCACTTGCTTTTTGGCCGTGGATTTGTGGCGGGTGGTCTTGCTTTTGGAAGTCGTTGAAGACTTCTTGGCCGTCGAAGGATCTTGCGCGTCGACCCCCCGGCTGGCAAACAGGGCCACCGAGAAAGCAACAGTAAGAATACGCAAGTGAACAGGATACCAAAAGAAAGGAGTCAGAATTTCTGGCTCCTTTCGGTTACTCTCGTGGCAATGTTCCCGTCAGGAACCGCGTGATCGGTGTTTGCGTTGCGACACGATTGCGAGCTCCAGCCGCGACGGGCGGTGTCCGCACAATTCGGAAAGCCACCGGATCGCCCGGCTTGAGTGTGGATTGAATCTTCCGGATGTCGTCCACCGAGGCGATCGGCTGGCGGTTGATGGCGACGATGATGTCGCGTTCCTGCATGCCTACTTCTTCCGCGAAGGAACCGGGTTCGACCCGGGTCACGGTCACGCCGCGCTTCTCGGGGGTCAACTCGCGCTCTTCTTCGCTCGCCGGGCGGGGATAGATGCCGAACTTCACCTGCGTCGACGCCGGCTCTGGTTTCGCGGGCTCTTCCGGCGCGATCTTGTGTCCCACGATGCTGGGGTTGTTCGCATAAACCTGCATCCGATCCTGCACGATCAGCTTGAAGTCGAGTTTCTTGCCGTCGCGGTCCGTGTTCACCACGATGGGCGTGCCCACCGGTGTGTCGGCGACGCGCGCAATCAGGTCGTCGCCATCCTTGATCGGGTGCCCGTTGATCCCCAGGATGATGTCGTCCACCTTCATTCCGGCCTTTTCGGCGGGACCGCCTCCGGTGATATCGCCGACGATCACGCCGTGATCGAAGCCCATGGCCTTAATCAGCGTGTCGGCTTTGTCGAACCGGCCCCAGGTCACGCCGATGGATCCGCGCGTAACGTGCCCGTCGCGGATGATGTCGTTATAGACGCGCACCACCATGTTCATGGGGAGCGCGAATCCGACGCCCTGCGATCCGCCATTATTGGTGGCGATCATGGTGTTCACGCCGATCACTTCACCCTTGATGTTCAGCAGCGGACCGCCGCTGTTGCCGGGATTGATGGCCGCGTCAGTTTGAATGAATTTCTGGAATTGTCCCGGAGCGATGTTGGCGCGTCCGGTCGCGCTGATGATTCCAGCCGTGACGGTCGCTTCCAGGCCGAATGGCGAACCGATCGCCACCGCCCAATCGCCCACCTGCACACCATCGGAATTGGCGATCATGACCGGAGTCAGCGCTCGCTTGGCGTCGATCTTCAACACCGCGATGTCGGTTTCAATGTCGCTGCCAATCACACGCGCCCGGTATTCCGTACTGTCGCCATGCATCTTGACGAAAATGTGATCCACAGGATTGCCTTGGCCGTCGGAAACCACGTGGTGATTGGTCACGATGTAACCGTTCTTGTCGACGATAAAGCCGGTGCCGGATTGTTCGCGCTTGAGGATCTGCGGAGGCGCGTCCTGGCCCTGACCCGGTGCGCGATTTCCAAAGAAACGCCGGAACAGATCCTGGCTGTCTTCGCTCTGATCGTCGTCCTGATCCTGCGGCTGGCCACGCTTGTGGACGCGGCTCTGGTCGGCCTTGGGCGTGTAATCGGCGGTGATGTTCACCACGCTCGGATCCAATTTGATCGCGAGCTTGGTAAATTCATTGCCGACTTCCTGCGCGTGCGGAATCACGAGAGGTGTCGCGTCCGGCGCCGCCTGCTGATCCCGGGCCGCCTTCACTCCGGTGTTCACCAGGGTTCCGATCAGAATACCCACGGTCAGCGTAATCATCAGCAGCGTCGTGGATAGCAGCTTTTGCTGGCGCACTCTCTCGAACAGCTTCATAGTTTTTCTTGCCTCGTTCCGGACCTGGCAATCCTCCGTCCCATTATAGGATGTCCTCTAGCATGGATGCCCCAACCTGCCGCAGGGTTTCAAACCTATTAGACGAGCGAATTTGGGGGACGTCGCTATAGTCTGAAGATCGACTGGTTGGTCAAGAATCACTAGTGTGGTAAGCAAGCGTCACGCAAAGACGCCAAGGCGCAAAGCAACACTGAAAACGCTTGGCGTCCTTTGCGTCTTGGCGTCTTTGCGTGAATTCGTCCGGACCCTAGTCCCTAAGGAGCAGGCACAGCGCCAGCAGGATTCGCCTCAGTCCCAGCTCTCGCCCCTCGGGTTGAAACCACTCCGAGGCGGTGTGGGCTCCGCCGCCTTGCCCTCCGGCGCCGATCGAAACCGCCGGCAGTCCCAGCGACAAGGGAATATTTGCGTCGGTCGAGGAACAATCCAGATGGCTTCGGATTCCCAGGTGCGCATCCACCGCGCGCAGGCATTCGACCATGGGGGCGTCCTCGCCCAATCCGCCACCCGGTCTGGACCCGATCTCTTTGACGCGCCCTACCACGCGTCCGCCCGACCCGCGCTGGTTTTCGATTTCAACCGCGCGTTCCATGGCCGAACCGAGCAGCGCAGCCAAACGTTCCAGACGCTCCGGATTCTCGGATCGCAAGTCGATTTTCGCGTGCGCCTCGCTCGGAATCGAGTTGATGCTCGATCCGCCTTCAATAACCCCGAAGTTAAAGGAAGATCGGGGGGCTCCGTTGGGCGCCGGTGCTTCGTCAGTGAACAGGGTGACCGTGCGGCTCAATGCGTGTACGGGGTTGGGAATCCCGTAATCGCTCCAGCTATGCCCCCCAGGACCGGTGATGGCGACGTCAAACCTGCGGCTGGCTAAAGCCTGGCAGGTGATGTGATCGGTGCTGGGGCCATCCAGCACCAAAAACGTCCGCAGCTTGGCGCCATTCGCGGGACGGCACAGGTACCGCATGCCGCTAAGGTTCCCTTCGCCCTCCTCGCCGACATTGGCGATCAGCACCGGGACCGCCGCGGCGTCCGCGACCGGGGGGAAAGCGTTCCATGCCGCGGCCAGGGCCAGCAGGGCTGCCAGCCCTGCGCCGTTATCGGATACGCCTGGGCCAAGCATGCGTCCATCGGAGGCGACCTTGATCTCGTCTTCCGATCGGGGGGCGAGCACTGTGTCCAGGTGCGCGGTTACGGCAACCGAGACCGTATCGCGCGCTCCCGGCAGCGACGCGATGACATTCCCGGCGCGATCGATTTTCGCGTCCCAGCCCAAGGATCGAAACCGCTCCGCCATCCATTCGGCGCGCTTCTGTTCGAAAAAAGTCGGGGCGGGGATGCGGCACAGTTTCATGTGCTGCTCGTTGATCCAGGCCCGCTCCTTGCGGAACCAGTCGAAGGCCGCGCGGATGCCGGCCGTCGCGGCAAGTTCGGCGACAGACTGGGTGGCGAGTGCCATCGGAAACCCCAGGATACCTTGAGGTGCAAGAATCCAGGGTCGCGGCTGGTGAAATTCCTAGATCTTTGCTTTGGGATATCGCTTCCGCATCCACTCGACGAACTTTTCAGGAGCGGCCATGGTCGACAGACGGCCTTGCCGCACCAGCGCCCAGTCCTCGAACTTCTTGGATGCTTTAATCTCGGCCAAAGTGGTGGATGGCTCCAGGCGTTCTATGAATTCGAAGTCTGCCACGGCAGATTTCGGATTTTTTGGATCGGGCCGCCCCGCCGCGCGTACTACTGCTAGTCCTACCACGCCCGAAGCGCCGCTGTGATAGATGAAAACCCGATCTCCCGGCTGCATCTCCTTGATTGCACGTACTGCCTGGGGATTGGTCACTCCGTCCCAAGTAGTTTTATGCTCGCGTTCCAGGTCGTCGATCGAGTAAGTTTCTGGGTCCGTCTTAGCAAGAAAGTAGCTCATAATTCTTCCTGGGTTCCGGTACCGAGGTAACTGGACACATCGGGCGGAATGTTGTTTCATCGATCATAGCAGTGCGGGTGCTACTGGTAGCGCCACAACGTTATACAATGAGTGAGTTGCCGTGGTTCGCGGCAGATTTGGAGGGTTCTGACGTGCTTCGCCCCCGAGATTTAGTTGCAAAAGGTATAGCCGTACTACCTGCATTATTTCTGGTAGCGGGTCTGGGGTTGGCGCAAACCAAGCCCATCGCCACGTCCAAGCCTGACCTGGCTGGGCCGCCTGAAGCCGTCAAGGTGCCGCAGAGTGTCCCTGCCGACACGGTCGGGCTTCCAATCGACCCGAAATCATACGTCATCGGCCCCGAGGACATTCTCAGGATTGCGGTGTGGCGTGAAGTCGATCTTTCGGGGGTCAAGGGTGTGCGGCCGGACGGCAAGATCACCATGCCGCTGATCGGCGATCTGCAGGCCGCCGGATTGACGCCGGACCGTTTGACGGCGCAGTTGAAGACCGCGCTGATGGAGTACATTAAGCAACCCGATATTACTGTCGAAGTCATTCAGGTCAACAGCAAGAGTTATTCCATAACCGGCGGAGTGAACCGTCCGGGCCGCTATCCGCTGGTGGTATCGAAGACTATTTTCGACGCGATCAACGACGCCGCCGGCTTTAAGGAATTTGCCAACCAGAAGCATATCGTGGTTTTGCGCGGCAGTAAGCGTCTGGAGTTCAACTACAAGGAATTCGTGGGGGGCAAGCACCCCGAAAAGAACATCGTCCTGGAGAACGGTGACACGATTCTGGTGAAAGATTAAATCGGAGAATCATCATGCAGCCAACTGAAGGTTATAGCGTTCCACGAAGGGCCCTGGACGTCGAGGACTATATCGACATCGTGCGCCGGCACAAGGGCTGGATTTTCGGACCGTTTTTGTTCTGCGCGGTCGCGAGCGTGGTCGGGGTCTATATGTGGCCCGATACGTATGTGTCCCAGGCGGTGGTCAAAGTTACGCCGCAACAGGTTCCCGAAAGCATGGTGCAGTCCTCGGTCAACCAGCAGATGTTCGACCGTATCAACTCGATGGAGCAGGTGATTCTCAGCCGCGGAACTCTCACCACCATCATCAACAATCTGGGGTTGTATACGCGCGAGCGGACGCGCGTTCCGATCGAAGACGTCATCGAGGAGATGCGCAAGAATATCCAGGTGGTGCCGGTGTCGAACCCCAATCGGGACAGCCGCACTATTCCCGCGTTCGCCGTGCAGTTCAAGTACGACGATAAGTACAAGGCCCAGCGAGTGGTGTCGGACCTGGTGGGGCGCTTTATTGAAGAAAACCAACGCAACCGCTCCAACCAGACTTATCAGACCACGGTATTTATGAAAGACCAGTTGGATGCGGCCAAGAAGGATCTGGACGCGGTGGAAAACAAGCTGACCACCTTCCGAATGGCGAACAATGGGCGTCTGCCGGACCAGGCCCAGTCCAATATGAACGCGCTGCAGGCGTTGAATGTCCAGCTCACGTCGCTGGATTCCGCCATCAGCCGCGCCAATCAGGAACGGCTACAAATAGAAGCCAGGCGGCAGATCTACAAGGATCAGCTGGTGGAGTTGAACAAGCAGCCGCCGCCCGAAGCGGCCTCGCTGGCGCAGAAAAACGAGAAGCTGGTGGAAGCGGATCGCGACATCACGCTGCTCGAGGACACCTTGCGCAATTTGCGCCAGAAGTACAGCGACAATTTCCCGGACGTTCAAACCGTGCAGGGCCGCTTGCAGGCGGCCAAGCAAAAGCGCGACGACATCGCCAAGGAAGATGCTTCCAAGAAGCCGGAAAAGAGCGCGACGCCGCGTCCGGAGAATCCGCAGCTTACCCGGGAAAAGCGCGATCTGGATGGAGCCATCCGCCAACTGGACAGCGCCATCGAGGCGAAAGATCTGGAAATCCAGAACTACAACAAGGAAGTCAAGCGTACTTCCGATTCGATCAAGATTTATCAGACGCGCATCGAAACCGTGCCGCTGGGAGAGAAGGAATACTCCGAACTGATGCGGGATCGGGAGATTGCCCGAGCGAACTACGTGGAGCTCGAACAGAAGCTCGAAAAAGCACAGGTATCCGAGCAGATGGAAGTGCGCAAGCAAGGCGAACTGCTGGAACTGCTGGATCCGGCATCCCTTCCGGGCACGCCGACGGAACCCAAACGTCCCATGATCATTTCGATTGGGTGCGGATTGGGGTTGCTGCTGGGCATGGTTGTGGCCGGCGCGCGGGAGATGAAGGACACGTCGCTCAAGAATCTGAAGGATGTGCGCGCCTATACACAAATGGCGATTCTGGGCAGCGTTCCGTTGCTGGAAAATGACTTTGTGGTGCGGCGGCGTAAGCGCCTCGCCTGGCTCGGCTGGACCACCGCCTGCCTGGCTGCCGTGGTCATCATGGCGGGGTCGGTGGTGTACTATTACACGTCCAAAGTTTAGGTCGATCGGAGGAACCGATGAGTCGAGTACATGATGCTTTACGCCGCGCCGAACAGGCGGGGCTCCTTACCACCCCGGCCCCGCGCCCGCCCGCGTCTCCGTCGGCCGCCCAGTCTGGGGCTCCGTCTGGAACTGCTGATGTCCGCAGCGCTGCAGTCCTCGATCCGGGGCCGAATTTGGCCGGATTGCTGGAACAGGTGCGGGAGATACCATTTCGAACCGCCGCGGATTCGCTGCTGATCGACGTGACGCGTCCGCACGAAGCGCCCATGGAAGAATTCCGGACGCTCCGCACGCGGCTCAATCACATGAAGAGCCTGCAGCCCATCCACACGCTGGTGGTCACCAGTCCGTCGCCGGCCGAAGGGAAGTCGTTGTCGGCCGCGAATCTGGCGCTGGCGGAAGCGCATCTGGCGGGGAACGTGACGCTGCTGGCGGACTTCGATTTCCGGCGCCCCATTGTCCACACGCTGTTCCAGACCGAGCGCAGCCCCGGCCTCACCGACTATCTGCTGGGCAAAGTCCCGCTACATCAGGCGCTGCGCCGGATCGCGGGAACCAACCTGTACATCATGCCCGCCGGCGAAGCCGTCATCAATCCGCTGGAGCTGTTGAATCTGCGCGAAGTGAAGCTGCTGCTGGACCGCCTGCCCTCGCTGTTCAACTGGGTGATCATCGACAGCCCGCCGCTGCTGTTCGCCGCCGATGCGAACCTGCTTTCGACGCTGTGCCACGGGACCTTGCTGGTGGTCCGCATCGGCCACACCACCATCGATTCGGTGACGCGCGCCATGCAGTCGTTGTGCAACAACAACGTGCTGGGCATCGTGGTCAACGGAGCGCGCCGCGGAGAGCTGTACAGTAAGTACACTTACTACCACTCGTATTACACGCCGAAGGACGAAGTCCGAGTCGAACCCGAGGAAGTCGAAGCAGCGGAAGAGAAACCGGTCTAGCCGGTAGCGATCAGAATCGCTTACTTGTGGGCTGTCCGCCGTTCACCTTTGACAGGAAATCTGGGCCTCGCGTGGCGCACGCACTCGTGCGTGCCGTGTCGACACCTCATGTCGACACCTGCTGACACCAAAGAGTTTTCGCGGACAGCCCACTGGTGTCACAGAGAGATGGTTAGCATGGCTTGTGGCTAGGCGTCGAGAAAGTCTCGACGCGGCACGCACGAGTGCGTACGCCACAACGCCGGGAAATGACTATTGGGATATTCCACTTTGAGGCATCTGCAAATACAAAAGCGAAATGTTGTTCTTGACCATCGCCAGCGACCCTGAGGGCGATGATGAGCCAATACGGTATGCGGTTTACCGTTTACCGAAGGAGCAGACAGACTATTTTCTGGAGACTAGGGGATTGGCATTATTAGCTCTATACGCGCACTCTTTACTCAAGGGGCACACGTCGCAGCCGGGATCGGTGCGCCGGCAGATCTCCTGTCCATGCTGCCGTAACAACTGGTGCGCGGCGATCAGCGCCGGGCAGTTCCATCCGGCGATTTCGCCAGCGAGCGCTTCCCGCGCGCTGCGGTACATGGTCGAGTAGTTTTTGTGCTCCTGGCCGAACCCGAGCCGGACTAACACGCGCAAGCCATTCGATTCCAGTCCCAGCACCGGATACGCGCCCGCGAAGAGCAGGATTTTTTCCGCGCCCGGCTCGCCGATCATCGGGTACTTCGTCAAGGCCTTGCGAGCCTTCTTGAAATCGAGCTTGAAAACGCCCTTCAGATCCTCCGCCAAGGCCAGTTCGGCGCACTGCTTCATCCGCAAAGCGCGGGTATCGGCGTAGATGCCGCCCATCTCGGCGATCTGTTCAAGCACTTCCATGGACGCAGCCAGAATCTTTTGCGGCGACGTCCCGACGCGCTTTTTTAGCTCCCGGAAGGCGCGCTCGCGCTTGTCGTCGGAGACCAGGTACCCCGACTTTTCGAGCAGTAATTGTTCGAAGGGATCGCGCGCGACAGGGGCTTTCGGTTTGCCGTAATGCTTTACGAGCGCCGCGATGGCTCGGCCCAGGTCAGGCATGCTTCTTGAGGACCAGCGCCGAATTCTTGCTTCCGAACGCGATGCAGTTGGCGACGGCGTACTCGAACTCGGTGTGCCGCCCCGCTTCGGGGATGTAGTCGAGATCGCATTCGGGATCAGGCACGTCGACGTTGGCGGTAGGGGGCAGCACGCCGTCGCGCATGGCGAGCAGCGTGGCGGCTACACCGGCCGCTCCACACGCGCCTTGCGGATGTCCGATAAGGCTCTTGAGTGACGATCCCGGAAGCCTGAAGGCATGCTTGCCGAAAGCGAGTTTCACGGCGCGCGTCTCGATCCGGTCGTTCAGCTCGGTCGACGTGCCGTGATAGTTCAGATACCCGACTTGTTCCGGACCGATTCCGGCTTCCTCCATGGCGAGGCCGATGGCGCGGGCTGGTTCTTCGCCGCATTCTTCCAGGCGCACGCGATGATACGCCTCGCACGTGGATCCATATCCGGCGATCTCGCCGAACACATGTGCCCCGCGCGCCAGCGCCCGCTCGCGCTCTTCAAGAACGAAGAACCAGGAGCCCTCGGCGATCACGAATCCTTCACGGTCTTTCGAAAATGGCCGGGAAGCGCGCTCCGGTTCGGCATTCCAGCCGGAGGCGAGAATCCGCATGGCCATGAATCCTCGAATGATCAGAGGCGCGATGGGCGCATCCACGCCGCCGGCAATCAAGATATCCAAAACGCCGGACTGAATATTCCGGCAGGCATATCCCAGGGCATCGGTCGAGGAAGTACAGCCTGTGGAAATCACGTGGCTCAGCCCGCGAAACCCGAAACGCATGGAGATTTCGCTAGCCAATGTGCCGATGGTCGAAGTCGGCACCACGTAAACCGAACACTGCCTCCACTTGCCGGTGTGATAGAGACGATATTGTTCTTCGGTAAATTCGTGCGAGCCGCCGCCGGATCCGACGATCACGCCGATCTTTCTAAGCTCGTCGCGGGTCATCGCGGCCGGATCGAGTCCGGCGGACTCGAGCGCTTCCTGAACCGCCGCGACCGCCAGTGGAGTGACCCTGGAAACATGGGGGCGATCTTTGGGAGTAACGTAATCGTCTTCGTTGAACCCCTTCACCTCGCCCGCGACGCGGACCGCAAAGTCGTTGGAATCAAAGCGCGTAATCGGACCAATCCCGCTGATTCCCCCGCGCGTCGCTTCCCAGAATCGCTCAGTTCCGATGCCATTGGGGCTGACGACACCCATTCCAGTGATCACTACGCGGCGTTTCATAGGCGACGTGCTCCATCATACAGGACGTGCGCCAAGGGGAGCACGAACACAAGAAGCGCGCACGCATCAGGAGGCTGCGTTTTGGTAAGATAGCGGTTTCACTTCGGCGTCGTCTCGCTTCCTCGGACTTCCGTATTGGGTGAAACCAACAACCGGACACGGACGTCCTGTCTTAGGCGCAGAGTGGAAAGGAACCCGGTTTAGATGATGTCTTCCAGGCCCGGAAGCCTGCGCATAGTTGCGGTTTGCCTGCTTGCGTGTGGAGCCGCATATTCCCAGCAGCAACAAACTCCGCAACAGCAACAACCTCCGCCGGCTAAGCCGCAGCCCCCGCAACAGAAAAAAGCCAATCCGTTCGAGACCATTCCGCAGTCGACCGATCAGCCGCCGCAACCAGCCAAGCCTCAATTGCCGAAGCTCGAAGCTCCCAAGCCCGCCGAAGAGGTCAAGCCGAATGCGAACCCGAACCCGGAGGACGTGATCGAACTGGTCGAATTTCGCGGATCCCGCCGCGTCCCTCAGGACACTTTGCGCGCTCTGGTGGTTTCGAAAAAGGGAGATAAATACGACCCGGAGCAGCTCAACCGCGACTTCATGGCCCTGTGGAATACGGGCCGGTTCGACGATATCCGCCTGGAGCGCGAGGCGGGAAAAGAAGGCTGGATCGTCCGCTTCGTCCTGACCGAGCGGCGCATTGTCCGGTCCATCAAATACGACGGCATGAAGTCGATCACGGTGTCCGAGATTCTGGACCGCTTCAAGGAACGCAAGGTCGGACTGAGCGTGGAATCGCAATACGACCCGAACAAGGTCCAGCGCGCCAAGGTGGTCTTGCTGGATTACCTGGCCGAGCGCGGGCGCCAATTCGCCAAAGTCGATCCGGAAATTCACCAGGTGCCGCCGGCGTCGCTGGAAATCGATTTCAAAGTCGACGAAGGGCCCAAGGTCAAAGTGAATGAGATCAGTTTTGAAGGCAACGACCACTTCAGCAATCGTCTGGTCCGCCGCGCCATGCATAACTTGCGGCCGATCGGGATTCCCTATTCGATCTTCTTCGAAAATCTGTTCGCCAAGACCTACGATTCGACCAAGCTCGAAGAGGATCAGCAGCGCATCCAGCAGTTCTATCAGGACAACGGATACTTCACGGCGCACACTACCGACGCGAAAGTGAAGATTGTGGACGTAGGCGGCGGGAAATTCCGGCTGCCGCTGGTCAAATCGACCAAGATCGGTAAAGGCGCGAATATTAACATCAGTATTGAGGAAGGCCGACTGTACCATCTCAATAACATAAACTTCGTCGGCGTGAAATTATTCCGCACTCCGGACTCCTTGATGAAACCGGTATTCCAGATGCAGCAGGGCGACGTTTTTTCGACCGGCAAGCTGCGCAAGGGAATGACCGAGCTGCAAAAGCTGTACGGGCAATTCGGTTATATCGATTTTGTGGCCGAGCCGAATTTCGAACCGCTGCCCAACCAGGACAAAATCGACCTGACGCTGACCTTCGACGAAGGCAAGCAGTTCTTTGTCCGGCGCATCGATTTTTCGGGCAACACTACTACCCGCGACAAAGTCATCCGCCGCGAACTGCTGATCGATGAAGGCGATATTTTCAATACCAGGATGTGGGAGCTCAGTATCCTGCGGCTGAATCAGCTGGGATATTTCGAAGTGCTGAAGGAAGAGCAAGCCGCCGACATCAAGCGGGATACCAAGACCAATACAGTCGACATCACGCTCAAGGTGAAGGAACGCGGTAAGAACTCCATCCAGTTGAACGGCGGGGTTTCGGCGATCGCGGGGAGCTTCATCGGGTTTTCCTACGCGACCAACAATTTCATCGGTCTGGGCGAGACGCTGAGCTTATCTACCCAGTTGGGCACGGTGCAGCGCAGCGCGCAGTTGGGATTCACCGAGCCATACTTGTTCGACCGGCCGTTGCAGGCGGGATTCACGGTGTTCACGTCGCGCTTCAATTTCGACCAGGCGCGCCAGGCGTCCATCCTGTCCGGTCAGAACCTGACCCAGTTGTTCAACCAGCTGGGCTCGAACAACCTGCTGAACTACGTTTCCAATTCGTACGGATTCACCACCTTCATGAGCTATCCGCTGCGGCGCAGTTTTGCGCGTCTCGGAATCAGCTACGGTTACACCATCCAGAACATCCAGACGCTGACCTCCACGGCGGACATCTATTTTCAGCAGATCAATTTTCTGCACATCAACGGACCGAACCAGCTGGACGGCATCCGCTCCTCGACCATCACGCCGAGTTTCACCTACAATTCGGTGAATCACCCCATCACGCCGACGGCGGGCAAGGCTTTGTCGATCTCGCTGTCTTTCGCGGGCGGACCTTTGGGCGGCAACACCAATCAGATTGAGCCCTTGATTGACGCCAAGATGTTCAAGAAATCGCCGCTGAACTCGAAACACATCATCGGCATGCACCTCGCCGGGCGATGGCTTTCCGGGTATGGCGGCAAAGTCGCGCCGCCGTTCAACCGGTTCTATATGGGCGGTGAGAACGACATTCGCGGATTCGATATTTTCGGCATCAGTCCGTTCGCGTATGTGCCGACGTCGGCCGCCGTGCCGCTGGTCAACGCCGACGGCAGCCCGATCCAGCAGCGCGTCATTCAAAATGGCGTTCCGACGTTCGTGAATGTGACGCAGAACATCCCGTCGTATCAACTGGTCTATCCAGGCGGCGATACGTACGGCGTCGGCAACGTTGAGTACCGGATCCCTATTTTTGGACCGGTAACACTGGCCATATTCGCGGATGCCGGAATCAACAAGCTGTCGCGGACCAGCCAGCTGCAATTGAATCCGGACCGCGTAGCGTCGCTCAACAGCCAGTTTCCGGAAGCGGCTTTTCCAAACCGCGCCGTGATCGCTGCGGGCACGCAGGTGCCGCGCATGTCCACCGGCGTCGAGCTTCAGGTCCTTATGCCGGTGGTCAACGCTCCATTTCGTGTGTATTGGGCGTACAACCCGTTGCGCGTGGATCAGTATTTGCAGCCTCCGATCGTGGCGGACCGCAGTTATTTCCCCAACGCGGCGTCGTTTGCCGGAGCGTTGGCGCAGTTCGGCCAGCCGCTGCCGCTGTTTGAGAAAGCGTCCACGTTTCGCTTTACGATCGGGCGAACATTCTGATGCGCGTTCCTTTGGATCACAACCGCGCGTGTGAGGGGTCGCCCGCCTCCGCCGGCTCTGCTAGGATAATAAAATTAACTTGAGGAGTTTCGTCGTGAAAAAAGAAATACTTGCGCTGCTCGCCCTGGCCGCACTGGCTGGAGCGCAGACTGCGACGCCCCCGGCGTCCTCGCCCGCCCCTGCCGCCGGTCCGCATCCCACCAAGATCGGCGTCATTCAGATCCAAAGCGCCCTGGTCAGCACCAAGGAAGGCCAGAAGGCCATGCAGGAGTTCCAGGCCCGGGTGTACGAGCCGAAGAAGAAGGAACTGGACCGCAAAGCGGTCGAGATTCGCGACTTGCAGGACAAGCTGCAACGCGGCGGAGCGGCCATGGCGCAAGCCGCCAAGGACGACATCCAACGCAATATCGACGCGAAAACCAAGGTGTACAATCGCGACATGCAGGATGCCCAGGACGAGGCCGATCAGGAGCAGCGCAAGATGCTGGACGAGCTGGGGCAGAAGATGATGCAGGTGATCGACAAGTATGCAGTGTCGAACAGCTATGCCGTGATCATCGACGTAAGCAATCCGCAGACGCCGGTGCTGTACGCCTCAAACGCGGTGGACATCACCAAGGACATCATCGAGCTGTACGATAAATCGGCGCCGTCGATGCCTGCGGCGAACCCGTCCACATCGGCCACCAAACCGGCCGTGCCTTCAGCGGCGAAGCCGCCTGCGGCGACGCCGGCTCCGACTCCGGTGAAGAAACAGCCGTAAGCTCAGCCGTCGATTTCGGCTCGTCAACATCCACCGCTTCCTGTGGTCGCGGCTCAGTCTACGGAGATCCAAAAGCTTTCGCGCCAGGTTTCGCCGGGCGCGACGTGTTGTAGAGCACTGTTGGGATCATTGAAAGCGTTGGTGAGGGCCGTCATGGGTTCGATACACACGAATGACCGCTCGGGCGGCGCGTAGACGATCGCCACGGGAAACTTCGGGCCGAACCGCACAGAGATGCGCTGCGAGCGTCCTTCGATGAAGAAGTCGCCGCCCGTGAGGTCCGTAAACACCGTGTCGAGCGCCGTGCCTGCCAGCGTCACCGGGCTGTCGGGATCGAACGCACTGCGTTCAGCCGTGGGGATAAATTTGTCCGAAAGGCCGACCTGCTGGCGAGCGGCGATGCGGACTTTCCATTCATCCCGCGGCGAATCGGTGAGCTGAAAATAGGGGTGATAGCCGATGCACAGGGGAATGGGTTCGTCACACAGATTCTCCACCGCGGTTTCGATCTGAAGCGTATTCGCGGTGACGCGATGCGTCATCTCGATGGCATGGGCGAACGGAAACTGCGCCATCCGTTTCGCGGAACGCCAAAAATCCAGCCGGCTGGTCACCGATGACGTATCCAGCCGAACGACGTGCCATTCGCTGGCGAATGCCAGCAAGCCGTGGATCGCCAAATGATGAGCGTCGAAGCGCAAGTTGCCAAGTCCGGCATTCAACAGATAGCGATTGCCGTTGGCGAGGTACGATTCCCCATCGAGGCGGTTGGCCCACGGAGCGAGCAGCGGAACCCCGCCGAGTGCTGGCGCGGTCCACGGTTGGGGGGTCCAAATGAATTCCTGGCCGTGAACGAGTAAGGATCGGGCGTTGTTGCCGAAGTCTGGATCGATAGAGACGCTGGTGTCGCCGTCGTGAATGCGGATCACAGGTTCGATTTTCGCAGATTCAGTGTGGGAACCGGCTTGGTGTCCCGGGGTATTCTATCTACGGCGTAGAATGAATTGAGGCCGTAGATCGAATATGGCAACCGACATCGCTCAACAAAAGCGGCAGGTACACGAATTGATAGACCGTCTTGCGCCGAGCCAAGTTACGGCTATTCGGGGTGTTCTGGTAGCCATGATCGACCCGGTGGCCCGCGCCATCGCAAATGCGCCCGTCGACGACGAGCCGCTCACTGCGGAGGATCAGAAAGCTCTCGAAGAAGCTCGCGAGTGGATGAAGCATAACCCCGGTATTCCGCATGAGCAAGTCCTGGCTGAGCTTGGCATCACTCAAGCGGAGATCGACAACCACCGAAGTGAACCAGTTTGAAGCGGATCTTTTGGACGGATCAAGCCAAAGCCGATGTCCGCATTCTCGATAAGCCTACCGCTATGCGGATTCTCTATGCCCTTCACCGTTTCGCCGAATCCGGCGCGGGAGATCTGAAGAGCCTGCAAGGTCTTGAGGAAATGCGCCTTCGCGTCGGCGACTATCGGCTGTTTTTCGTCCACTCGGAAGAGGACGCCATTGAGGTCCGCAGGGTCCGCCATCGATCTGAGGCCTATCGTTAGGTCGTCAGACAGAACGGGCGGGACCATCTTAAGATTCAAGGTTAGTATTCGGCATCCCGATCGCCGGCGTGAAGGGGTTGCTGTACCTGGTTTGCAATCATTACAACATTAGCAAGACACATTCACTTTCCCGGCCAATCGGCAGGAAGAACGTCACGGGCGAAGTGGAAAATTAACCACCAGAGCGGTCCTTGCTTGGCGAGGTGTACGTCGACCCTCACGAGATGTCGTTCTCTTCGGGATTCGGTCCAGCTAAACTGCTGATCTGCGTCTCGTCCTATCGTGGCCAGATCGCGCGCTGAGAGGCCAACCGCTTTCGCCAGAGTTTTAGTGACCGCTACAGCCTCGCCGCGAGTTCGTGTCGAGTAATTGATCGTGAGCGAATTCAAGCCGGGGACAACTGTGGCGTCCTTTAACTTCCCATTGAAGTCAAACGATTCCGCACACTCGGGATGATCATTTATGATTCGGCCGTGGTGCGCGAACTCCGTACAAGTTCCTTCATGGCAAACGCTTCCTCCGATTTCATTCGGCCATATCGCTCGCAACGTGCTTTCATCAACATCAGGCCACGATGCGCTATTTAGTTTGACGAGCCCGCTCGCAAGAGAGACCGGGTCTGGACAGCCCGCCAAGCGAGAAGCAGATTGACCCTCCACGGCGGATAGAATCGGCAGCAACGCTATGAATATTCGTATTCGTAATGAAACCATACTTTGGATGCTCCAAAGCGGCTGAGAAAAGACAGACAGAAATCAGGGACAGCAACCCCTTCCTCCGAATTCCTGAGCGTTTTCTGCAACTTTTTCAAATATATCGCAAATCCGCCGACGCCAAAAACAAACGCTGCTACAAAGGCAGCTTACTCGCTACGCAGCGTGTCGGCGGGATTGAGGCGTACGATTTTTCCCGAAGGAATCAGGCTGGCGATGGCGGTTGCCGCGAGCAATCCGGAGGCGACTCCCATCAACGTCATCGGATCGCTGGACTGGACGCCCCACAGGAAGCTTTTCAGGAATCGCTCCAGGGCGAACGATGCTGCGGCGCCAACCACAATTCCGCCGAACACCCAAGACAGGCCGGGCCGCAGGGCGGTCCACACGGCTTGATTGGTCGAGGAGCCGAGTGCGAGGCGGATACCCAGTTCCTTGGTGCGCTCGGCGACCAGGTTCGCGATCAGTCCGTAAATTCCGAGCGTGGTCAACAGAATCGCCAAGGCCCCCAGCGCGTCAACCAGCGCGGCGAGGAAGCGTTGCTCACTGAGCGATTCCGATTTGATGTCGTTGATGGAGCGAAATTCGGCCATCGGAAGCAGCGGATCGATCGATCGAGTGGCGTTTTCGACCGCGGCCTTCACCTGAAACTCAGGCAGGGAACTGCGGATGATCCAGTTAGGAGAAAACCAGACGTGGACGAACAGAAAATCGTCGGAGGCCTGAGCCGCGGGGATATACATCGTCGCCACTTCGGCGACTGGTCCATAGTCGCCCCAGCCAGCTCGCTTCTCCAGTACATTGCCGACGATCCCGACGATGACCAACTGGTCTTTGCCGGAACGCAAAGGTTGTCCCAGAGCATCGCCGTTCTTGAAATACCGGCTGACGAACGCCTGGTTGACGATCGCGACACGTTCCGATGAAGGGCCGTCGGACGGAGTGAAGAAGCGGCCTTGGCGCAGCGGAATTCGCAGCGCCGGGAAGAATTCGGGCGTGACGTAGGTAAAATCTGTGATCTGAGACTGCGTTTGTCCGGGTAGCCGGATTCCGTTGTTCAATCCGCGCTCGTAGGGAAGGCTGAGGCTGGCGGCCGCGGACTCGATGCCGGGAATCTGGTGCATGCGATCGATCACCTGATCAAACAGCCGGTTCATCTTTGCCGACGTAGCATAGCGCGCGTCCTGAAGAGAGAACCGCGCGGTCAATACTTGATTCGGATCGAAGCCGGAATTGAGGTTCCACAGATACAGGAATGTACGCAGCAATAGTCCCGCTCCGATTAGCAACGGGACCGCCAGGGCGACTTGTCCACCAACCAGGCTACCGAGAGAAATGAAGCGCTTCCGGCCGGCGACGGTTCGCGTCCCGGTTTGCGCCGATCGCAGATCGACGTGCGCGGCTTGCCACGCCGGGACCAGTCCGAATCCGATGCCCGCGACGATGGTGAGCGCGAGCGTCGCGAGAAGCACACGCCAGTCCAGGGTCACCGTATCGAGGAACGAGTACGCGTTCGCGCCCAGAAGCTTCAGCCCCTGTAGCGATGCATAGCCGACGGCGACTCCGGCCACACCGCCGATCAAACCGAGCGTGGTGCTTTCGACCAGTAGCTGCCGCACGATTCGTCCAATGGGAGCGCCCAGGGCGAGCCGTGTCGCGATTTCGCCGACGCGGCCCGAGGCTCGCGCGAGCAGCATGCCTCCAATGTTGACGCATCCCAGGATGAACACTGCGGCGACCGCGGCCCACAACATCTTGAGCGGCTGGCGCAGATCGCCGGTGATGCCTTCCTGCAGGCTGATCACGCCCAGATGCACCGTGGCATCTTTCGAATAGGAGCCTTGCTTCTTCAGTTCTGGCACCAGCGCATTCAACTCCGCGGACGCCTGCGTCCAATTGACGCCGGGCTTCAATCGAGCCACGATTCCGTAGTTCGATCCGCTGCCTTCGCCGGTTTTGGACGGCCTGACCGGCGTCCACACATCGGCGGCGGGGCCAGCGAAATGGACGCCGGCCGGAATCACGCCGATGACGGTGTAGGGCTCGCCTCGCAGGAGAATGCCGCGGCCGACGATGGAGGGGTCGGCCTGGAAGTACTTCTGCCATAGCGCATGGCTCAACAGGACCACGGAAGGTCCGCCGCGACGATCCTCCAGGTCATTGAATTCACGGCCGATCTCCGGTGCAATGCCGAGCACGTGGAAAAATCCCGCTGAGACGCGCTGCTGTTTGACGAAGATGCCATTTCCGTTGACCCCCATATTCACGCCGCCGCCGAATCCACCTCCGTATACCGCAGCGTCAATCGAAGGGACACGCTCCTTGATCAGTTCCCAGGTTCGGCCGTCATGGGAACTGTCGTAGTCCTTCGCGGTGACGTAGTCCTTCCCATAGGACACGACGCTCGCGAGGCGGCCGGGATCGGGATAATCGAGCGGGCAGACCATGGCGGCGTTCACCACCGATAGGACCGCTGTATTGGCGCCAATGCACAGCGCTAGAATGACAATCACCGTCAGGGAGAATGCCCAATTCTGGCGGATCAGGCGGAGGGCGTAGCGGAGGTCGTGCATGTTTAGTTATACGATCTATTCGCGATACCGTTCGCTCGAATCTTTGGTTACATTCAGAGATTTGGCAGCTCGTGCCGAGTGGAACGCGTGGAGATACTTATTTCCGACGCTAAACTGAAGCGAGTGGGAACTCGGCCTACATTCCAGGGCGACTCGGACTTCAACTGCCGGATCGTAGATGGACTTCTGCGACGGGAGCCATCCATCGATTTTCTAGAGGCGCGTAGCCTCAACACATATCGCTTGCCGGATCCGGCGATCCTGCTGATGGCGGCCCGGGCAGGGCGGATTCTAGTGAGCCATGACCGGCAAACGATGCCCGCGCACTTCGATTGGTTCATTGCCGACAAGAGGAGTCCCGGCTTGATCGTCGTCTCTCAAGATCTTGGAATCGGGGAGGCCGTTGCGGAACTGCTGATGATTTGGGCGTGTTCGGCCGCGGAAGAGTGGATCAATGTCAGGCGCTTCGTGCCCCTTAGCGGCGGCGGCTGAGCATTTCGCGCCTCGCGGCGTCCATCTTCGCGTAAAATGCAGGGTCCTTTTCGCGTTGTTCGCGGCGTAGGCGCTCGAACTCGATCCTACCCTGCTCGAGATAGGCATCAATCTCTTCGCGGTGTGTCAGATAGTAGTCGATGCCGCCGTTGACCTGTTCGAGGTTTAGAGCTGGAAACGAATACACGATGCCTTCCGGCGACTCCCCTCGCAGGTAGGCGTAGACCACCGAATCGAGCGAAACCCGCGTCCCCGCGACGTAGTATCCGCCGTTGCGCTGCTCGACGCACTCCATACACTCAAGTATAGCCCGTGTTACACTGGAGTTTTTGGTTTCCCGCTCGGTAGACTAGAGTAGATCCCCCTGGAGGAACATCGCAAGTGGCAGATCGAATGCGACATATTTTCACGTCCGAATCGGTGACCGAAGGCCACCCGGATAAGATGGCAGACCAGATTTCGGACGCGGTTCTCGACGCGGTGCTCACGGAGGATCCCACCGGGCGCGTCGCCTGCGAGGTCCTGGTAACCACCGGAATCTGCGTGGTCTCCGGAGAGATCACCACCAAGATGTATATCGACGTACAGAAACTGGTGCGCTCGGTGATTCATGACATTGGTTACACCGATGCCGAAATGGGTTTCGATTCCAAGACTTGCGGCGTGCTGAACACGATCCAGTCACAGTCAGCCGACATCGCCATGGGCGTCGACACCGGCGGCGCGGGCGACCAGGGGTTGATGTTCGGATTCGCGTGCGATGAAACCCCGGAATTGATGCCGATGCCGATCATGCTGGCGCACAAGCTGTGCCGCCAGTTGAGTGAGGCGCGGCGCTCGGGTAAGCTCAAATTTCTCAGGCCGGATGGCAAGAGCCAGGTCAGCATTGAATATATCGATGGCCGGCCCGCCCGCATCGACGCAGTGGTGATTTCCACCCAGCACGATGACGAAGTTTCCACAGAAACCCTGCGCGCCGAAGTGAAAAAGCACATCATCGATCCGGTACTTCCGGCCAACATGATCGATGCGGCGACCAAGTACCACATCAACCCGACGGGCAGGTTCGTGATCGGCGGTCCGCACGGCGATACGGGTCTTACCGGCCGCAAGATTATCGTCGACACCTACGGCGGCATGGGCCGGCACGGCGGCGGGGCGTTCTCGGGCAAGGATCCCACGAAGGTGGACCGTTCCGCCTGCTACATGGCGCGGTATATCGCCAAGAATATTGTGGCCGCGGGTCTTGCCAAGCGATGCGAAGTGCAGCTCGCCTACGCTATCGGCGTGGCGGAGCCGGTTTCGGTGATGGTAAACACCTTCGGCACTGGGACCGTGGAAGAGGAGCGGCTAGTGGAATTGGTCCGCGCAAATTTCAAGCTCACGCCGAAAGGCATGATCGAGCATCTGAAGCTGCGCCGTCCGGTGTACCGCAAAACCGCTTCGTTCGGCCACTTCGGCCGGACCGAAGATTCATTCACCTGGGAAGCGACCGACAAGGCCGCGGCATTGAAGGAAGCCGCGCAGCCGGTGGCCGCCGCCCGCAGCTAACCATTTTCAAGATCGGGGGAAAGAAATAATCTATGAGTCCAACCGCAACTGTACCTAGTGATGTGAAAGATCTGTCGCTGGCCGAAAGCGGCAAACGGAGAATCGAATGGGCCGCGCAGTCAATGCCGGTGCTGGCGGCGATCCGCAAGCAGTTCATCAAATCCCAGCCGTTGGCCGGAATGCGCGTGGCAGCCTGTCTGCACGTCACTACGGAAACCGCGAACCTAATGATTACGCTGCGCGACGGCGGTGCGAGTATCGCGCTGTGCGCGTCGAATCCGTTGTCGACGCAGGATGAGACGGCTGCCGCGCTGGTCAAGGAATACGGCATCCCCACGTTCTCCATCAAGGGCGAATCGAACGAAGTCTACTACCAGCACATCAACGCCGCGCTCGACACTGCTCCGCACATCACCATGGATGACGGAGCCGACGTGGTGACGCTGCTCCACACGAAACGCAAGGATCTGCTGAAGAACGTGGTGGGCGGAACCGAAGAAACCACTACCGGCGTCATCCGCCTGCGCGCGATGGCTAAGGAAGGCGTGCTCGCGTATCCGATCATCGCCGTCAACGACGCGCTGACCAAGCATCTCTTTGATAACCGGTACGGAACTGGTCAAAGCACCATCGACGGAATCATCCGCGCGACGAATGTATTGCTCGCCGGTCTGAATTTCGTGGTCGCCGGCTACGGCTGGTGCGGGCGCGGCCTGGCAATGCGCGCGCGCGGGTTGGGCGCGAATGTGATCGTGACCGAAATCGATCCAACCAAGGCGATCGAAGCGCTGATGGACGGTTTCCGCGTCATGCCGATGCACGAAGCGGCCGCGATCGGCGATGTGTTCTGCACGGTGACCGGCAACAAGAACGTCATCGCGCGCGAACATTTCGGACGCCTGAAGGGCGGAGCCATTCTCTCCAACAGCGGACATTTCAACGTTGAGATCGATTTGGAAGCGCTCGCTTCGATGTCGTCGAGCCGCCGCGAAGCCCGGCCCTTTGTGGAAGAATTCGCGATGCGCGACGGCCGCAAGATTTACGTGCTCGGCGAAGGCCGCTTGATCAATCTGGCCGCCGCCGAAGGACATCCAGCTTCGGTGATGGATATGAGTTTCGCCAACCAGGCGCTTTCGGCCGAGTATATGGTGAAGAATCATGCCAGCCTTGAAAAGAAGGTCTACTCGGTGCCGGAAGATCTCGACAAGCAAGTGGCTAAGATGAAGCTGGATGCCATGGGCGTCGCAATCGACAGATTGTCGCCGGAGCAGGAAGAGTATTTGGCCGGCTGGTCCGAAGGAACCTAACAAACAAGGAGCCAGGAGTCAGTCGTCAGGAGTCAAAATAGCGACCCTGAACCACAGGCGCCTGGCCACTCGAAAAAATGGCTCTAGTCGAAGGGTGTAAGCACTCCTTGGAAATCACCGTCCCTGTGACGGAAATTGAAAAGGAAACCGAGCGCGTCGTCGCCGAAATCCAGAAAAAAGTGAAGCTACCGGGATTCCGTCCCGGCCATGCGCCCGTGAATCTGGTCAAGTCGCGCTTCGCCGGCGATATCCGCCAGGATGTTCTGGAAAAAATCGTGCCGCGCGCGTTTCGTGACGCGGCGGACAAGGACCATCTCAAAATCGTCGGTACGCCGGACATTTCCGACGTGCATTTCCACGCCGGCGAGCCGCTGAAGTTCAAGGCAGAATTCGAAGTCGCGCCCGAGTTCGAACTCGGGGATTATCGCGGGATCGTGGTCAACTATACCGAGCCCGAAGTGACCGACGAAGAAGTTACCAAACGCATCGACGAGATTCGCGAACAAAAAGCCGAGTACGTGAATGAGGAGCCGCGTCCGCTGGCGGACGGCGATTACGCGCTGCTCTCGCTCGAAAGCCTTTCGGGCGTCGCCGAAAAAGTCTCGCAGGACGAGCTAACCATCAAGATCGGCGACGAAGCCACCATGGCGGCGTTCACCGAAAACTTGCGTGGCGCATCACCTGAAGAATCGCGCGAGTTCGACGTCACCTATCCCGAGGATTACGAGCGTAAAACGCTGGCCGGCAAGACCGTGCGCTTCAAAGCCACGGTGAAGGCGGTGCGCCGCAAGGAACTGCCTGAAGCCAACGACGAGTTCGCCAAGGACTTGGGCGATTACAAAACGCTGGACGAAGTGAAGGACGCGGTTCGCCAGCAGATGCTGCGCGAAAAGGAGCAGCGCGCACAGGAAGACGCCAAACATCAGCTGATCGACAAGCTGGTGGACGCGCACGATTTTCCGGTTCCCACGGCGTACGTCGACCGGCAGATTGAAATGAACCTCGAAACCCAGTTGCGAGCCTTGGCGGCGCAGGGCATCGACCCGCGATCGATCAAACTGGACTGGAACAAAGTTCGCGAGTCGCAGAAAGTCAAAGCCACGCGCGACGTCAAGGCATCGCTTTTGCTGGACAAGATCGGTGATCGCGAAGCGGTCAGTGCGACGCAGGAAGAGGTCGATAAAGAGGTCCAGCGCGTAGCGCGGCAGAGTCGCGAAGCGGTCGCCGTCACGCGCGCCAAGCTGCAAAAGGACGGCACCATCGGCCGAATTGCGGGACACATCCGGACGGAGAAGACCCTCAATTTTCTGTTCGAGCACGCGCGCAAGGAAGCAGGCGCGGCTCCGAAGGAGTCAGGAGACAGGAGTCAGGAGTCAGAATAGGAGCACGTTTGAAGCAGGTATTTGCGCTGACCTCGCTAGTACTGCTGCTGCCACGCTCGACGCCCGCGACCGAACGGCACTGGGTCTGCGATGTTGCCGACCTCATCGTAATCGGCAAATTGCACCCTCTTCCGAGTTATCCGGGGTTATTCAAATGGCGCTTCGGATGGCGCTTGCGAGGAACGCTTGAAATTGATGAGGTTCTCCTTGGCCAGCGACCGCCAAATGCAGTGGAGTTGGAATTCCCTTGTCCTTCCGGCCTAGGCATCGGCTGCCGGTATTTCCCTCCGCCGACGCTAGGTGACCTGTTCGAAAAAGAAAGCAATATCTTTTTCTTGCGGAACGTGAATGGATACTGGCAGACGCCGGGCCAAATTTGGAATCCGGGGTTTGCGATTCTCCCTGTAAAAGAACGGGCCTATTGGGAGGATTACATTCGGCAGCGAAAACGACAGAACAACGGGCCGAAGAAAGATTAGAAAGCGCGATTCACACACGCTGAGCCGAAAATCATCCCGGACTAGTTCTCGAGTTTCTGATGTGTGGAATCCCGGCTGGTCGCTCGCCCGTGTAGCCCACGTGAGAACGTTCGAGTCCTCGGCGGCTCGCTTCAGGATTCGAATCACAAGATCATTAAGACTGATCCCCAATCGCGCGGCCTCGTTCTTCAACCTCAAAACTACGTCGCGCGGGATTCCTCTGATGGTGATGTCCACGAGACAATTATCTCAAGCGGTTGCCCGGGCGAGTCGATTCCCCAAGCGGCAAAGTTCGGCGACGAGTTCCGGCGGCTCGCTCACTTCGAAATCGACTCCGAACAAAACCAAATACGTCGCGAGATTCTCGAAGCTGGACGCTCCCATCTCGAACGAGCAACTGTGCTCGTCGATCGGCTCGATCAGTCCCGCGCCCGGCGGCCATCGTTCGGCGATGACTTCCGCCGATGCCAGCAGCTTCACGCGCGCCCGGCACGGCGGTGCGCTCCAGATGCCGCGAGCGATATAGGCGGCCAAGTCTCGCGACGGAGGATCGCGTGGGACGAAACGCGATCCCGTGGTCACGCGCGGCTGGATTCGATCCACGCGAAACGTCCGCCAATCGTTGCGGCCCGTGTCCCACGCAACCAGGTACCAGCGGCGGCCGGTGTTGACTAACCGGTGCGGCTCCACGGAACGCGAGCTGGCCGTCCCCGCATGATTCAGATAGCGGAATCGAAGGGCTTCGTGATCGCGGCAGGCGGCCGCAATGGTCGAGAGAGTTTGCGCATCGACCGGCGTTCTCGCGACGCCGGTGTTGACGATCGCGGCCTGCAACGCAGCGACACGCCGGGCCAGACGCGGTGGAATGATCTGCTCGATTTTCGAGAGCGCTCGAACCGACGCTTCTTCGATCCCTTCGACCGTTCCGGCAGCGGCGGAGCGGAGGCCGAGCGCGACCGCCACGGCTTCTTCGTCATCCAGCAGCAACGGCGGCATGGTCGAGCCGGCGCCCAGCTGATATCCGCCCTCCACCCCTGAAGTCGAATGGATCGGATAGCCGAGCGAACGCAGTTTATCCACATCGCGGCGCAGCGTGCGCGATGTTACTTCCAGCCGGTCGGCGAGGTCGGCTCCAGACCAGTATCTTCGTCCCTGAAACAGCGAGAGCAGCCGCAGAAGCCGCGCGGATGTTTCCAGCATGGATTCATTGTGGCATTGATCGAGGACCGAAGCTGTCCGCAATGCGGTCTATGCTTTATCTCATGACAACCTGCAAAACCATCACTCTCGACTATCAGGAAGAAATGGCCAACACGCGCAAGCTCCTGGAGCGCGTGCCGATCGACGACGCGCATCGTGCATATAAGCCGCATGAGAAATCGATGACTTTCGAGCAACTCGCGACGCACGTCGCCGAGATGCCAGGATGGATCAAGATGGCGCTCGAAAGCGAGCTGCTCAAGATCGATCCGCCTTACCAGCCGCGCATCGCGAAGTCGACGGCGGAGCTTTTGGAAATTTTCGACAAGGCCGTCAAAGAGGGAGCCGCCGCCATCGACGGCGCGACCGATGCAGCCATGCAGAAGAACTGGACCTTTAAGTACGGCGATCAGTTCTCGATGACGGAGCCGCGGCCCAAGGTGATCCGCAGCTTCATCAATCACGTGGTCCACCATCGGGCGCAGTTGGGAGTGTACTTGCGGCTGAACGGAATTCCCGTTCCTGGCATGTACGGGCCTTCGGCGGACGAAAGCTAGGACCGGCCCTGGCTGGCGGGCAGCTCAGTCTGTCCGAAACGCTCTCGCAGGACGCCTTTCTGGACTTTTCCGGTTCCACCCTTTGGGAGCGAGTCGACGAACACAATCGACGTCGGACATTTAAAATGCGTCATGCGCGTCCGGCACCATTCGATCAGTTCCGATTCAGTTAAGGTGGTTCCGTTGCGGCGCGTGACGACGGCTCGAATCGCTTCGCCCCACTTCGCATCCGGGACGCCGATCACTGCGACCTCCAGCACCGCGGGATGTGCGGCGATCATCGATTCGACTTCGGGAGTGTACACGTTCTCGCCGCCCGGTTTGATCATGTCCTTCTTTCGATCGAGAATATACAGAAAGCCGTCTTTGTCGAACTTGCCGACGTCGCCGGTGTGCAGCCAGCCGCCGCGTAGGACGTCGGCGGTGATGTCGGGACGCTTCCAATATCCCTTCATCACGTTGGCGCCGCGAGCAATAATCTCCCCGCTTTCTCCAACGGGCACGTCGCGATCCAGTTCGTCCACTACACGGACTTCGGTGCCGAACACCGGCTTCCCCGCCGACGCAACGGCATCTCCAAAGTGATCCTCGTAATCGAGGACGGTCAGCAGCGGACTTGCCTCCGTCATTCCGTAGCCCTGCCGGAAACGCGTGGATGGCAGCTTCCCCATGGCGGATTTCAGCAGCGGGGTCGGCATGGGTGAGGCACCGTACAGGAAATTTTGCAGGCTCGAAAGATCGTACTTGCCGAAGTCCGGATGATTGACCAGCATGTTCAGCATGGTCGGGACCAGCACGGTTTCGCTGACGCGGTACCGCTCCACGATCTGCATGAATTGTTCGGGATCGTAGGTGGGCAGGAAAGCATGCGACCCGCCGTTACACGTGATCACGTACATCGAGCCGAGGTCGGCCAAATGGAACATCGGCGCGGCGTGCAACCATGTTGCTTTACGGAAATTCACCATCAAAGAGTGCACTAGATTCGCCCACAAATTCCGGTGCGTGAGCATGACGCCCTTGGGTCCACCCGTGGTGCCGCTGGTATAAAAGAGTCCAACCAGATCTTCGGAATCGGGTTCCTCGAAGTTGTGCGCGACGTCTGAATAACGGTACTCGACCATACCATCCGGACACGCGCCGCCGCCCGCATAGATGACATATCGCGGGCGCGGGACCTTATCCACCATTGGGGCGAACCGCTGGTCGACGATCAGCGCCACCGAATCGGAATCGGTCAGCGTGAAGGCCACGTCGGATTCATGCCACCGCGTATTGAGCGGCACGATGACGATTCCGGCCATCGCCGTCGCGTAATACAGTTCCAGGTATTCATGGGAATTGAGCATCCACACCGCGACGCGATCGCCTTTCTGGATGCCGAGATCGCGTAAAAAAGCCGCGGCGCGGTACACACAATCGTAAAACTGGCACCAGGTCATCGACCCCTCATCGCGATACGAGGCGACGTTAGAGCCGTAAAAGTCTTTTGCCCTGCGGAGGCAGAAGAGCATGTTCATAAGAGCTCCTGGTTATGCTCGCCGAGCTGCGGCGCCCGGCCCGCGGATTTACCCGGCGTTTCGCTGAGCGTGGGAATGGGAGCGTTGGGGTAATCGTGAATCGCATCCTTCAAATTTCGAACCGGAGCGACGCAGCAGTCTTTCGCTCCAAGAAGTTCGAACCATTCTTCGGCGGTCCGCTTCTGGAATATTTCGGAGAGTTTCGACTTGAGCGGCGCCTGATTGTCCGCATATTGGATCGAGATGAGCTCTTCGCATCCGAGTTCGCGGCACAGATTCTGCCAAAATTTCGGTTCCAGAGCGCCGACAGAAACGAAAGTTCCCGATGCGGCCGAATAGATGTGGTAACACGCAAAGCCGCCGTTCAGGAGTTCATTGCCGCGCTCGGGTGGACGGCTTGTCGCCATGAATTGCGCGATCGGAATCGGCATCAAAGCCGCTGAGCCGGCGAACATCGAAATGTCCACGCGCTGGCCGCGGCCCGTGCGATGGCGAGCTTCGATCGCCAGCAAAATTCCGATCACGGCTTGCATCGATCCGCCCGCAAGATCCGCAATCTGAATCCCGGCCAGCGCAGGCGCGTCTTTGGGACCCATCAAATCGAGCACACCCGAAAGCGCCAGATAGTTGATATCGTGTCCAGCCAACGCGGCGTATTTTCCTTGGGGACCATACCCGGTCAGCGCGGCGTAGATCAGCCGCGAATTGAGAGCGTGCAACGTCGCGTAGCCCAACCCGAGACGATCCATCACATCGGGACGAAACCCTTCAATCACGACATCGGCCGCCGCGGCGAGCTTCAGGAAAGCTTCCTTGCCACGCGCGTCTTTCAGATCCAGCTCAATACTCTTTTTGCCGCGATTCGTGAGCTCGAAAATCGGGTTCGGGTCGCCGCTGATGAAGCTATGGCGAGCATAATCGCCGACGCCTGGCTGTTCGATCTTGACGACGGTCGCCCCAAAATCGGCGAGCCATTGCGTCGCCACCGCGCCCGGCAGCAGGCGCGTCAGATCGAGAACCGTGATTCCGTCGAGTGCTCTCACGCTTTTGTCTTCACCATCAGCCGTGACGTGTACACCAGCGCGGTGGTTCCGTCCTGTTTCAGTACGGTAATTTCAGCCGCGATCACGCCACGCTCGGCGTTCTTTTTCTGCTTTTCGACGATCTTGCGCGAAACGTGGATCGTGTCGCCAATGAACACTGGAGCGACGAAGCGCAATTTGTCGACGCCGTAAAACGCCACGATGGCTTCGTGATCCGGGGTCATTTGCACCATCATCCCAGTGGAGATGCTGAAAATCAGCGCGCCGTGCGCGATGCGGCGTCCGAACGGACCGCGTTTGGCGTACTCCTCGTTCATATGCAGCTCGACGAAATCGCCGGAAAGGCCCGCGAAATTGACGATATCGGCTTCCGTGACGGTGCGGCCGCGCGACGTAGCCACTGCGTCGACGACGTAGTCTTCGAAATACATGAGGGTCATCATATCGAGAATGCGGATCGATCCGCTATGCGAAGCTATGGAGTTGGACTCGTACGCTTCCTTCCGTTCGCGCGATTTTCGACTGCTGCTCGCTGGATCGTCGCTCTCTAACCTCGGCTTACAGATGATGTCGGTGGCCGTGAGTTGGGACCTGTACCTGGTCACGAAATCCGCGGTGGTGCTGGGCAACGTCGGATTCGTGCAGGTGGCACCGTTTCTGCTGTTCGCGCTGTGGGCCGGACATTTCGCCGACCGTCGTGACCGGCGCGGGATCATGCTGATCACTCAAGCTGCGGTGATCGCTGCGTCGGTGCTGCTGATTTTCAGTGCGCGTTCGGTGGTGTTGATCTACACGTCATTATTCCTGACCGCCGCGGCGCGGGCGTTTCAAGGGCCGGCGCGTTCCGCGATCCTGCCGCACGTTGTGGGCGAAGGCGCGCTGACCAACGCGATCACCTGGCAGAGCAGCGCACAGGAGATCGCTAGTGTCAGCGGTCCCGCGGTGGCCGGACTGCTTCTTGCGGTCACCGGCAGCCGTACCGTTTACATGACGCAATTCGCGTGCGCGACGCTCACGTTTGCGTGTTTCTTGTCGCTAAAGGTTCGCGCCGCGGTCAATCACGATGCAATCCCGCCGGACCGGAAATCGTTACTCGAAGGGATCGGGTTCGTTCGCCAACATCCGTTGATTCTCCCGGCGATTTCGCTGGACTTGTTCGCCGTCCTGTTCGGAGGCGCGACCGCGCTGCTGCCGATCTTCGCGGTAGAGATTCTTCACGCCGATGCTCGCGGCTTGGGCTGGTTACGAGCAGCACCGTCGCTCGGCGCAGTGTCGATGGCCCTGTTACTGTCGCACCGGCTGCACATAAAAAACGCCGGCGTCGCGCTGCTCGGATCGGTCGCGGCGTTCGGCGCGGCGACCATTGTGTTCGGATTGTCGCGGTCTCTGTGGCTTTCCTTCGCGATGCTGTACCTGACCGGCGCATTCGACAACGTAAGCGTGGTGCTGCGTCAATCGCTGGTGCAAACGCGCACGCCGGATTATCTAAAGGGTCGCGTAATGGCGGTCCAGAATATCTTCATCAGTTGCTCGAATCAGTTGGGCGCGGTGGAATCGGGCTGGACGGCGGCGTGGTTCGGACCGATCGTCAGCGTGATCGGCGGAGGTGTAGCGACCATCGCCATCGTCAGCGGGTTCGCGGCGCGTTCCGCCGCGCTGCGGAAATGGACGCAACGCTAGGAATAAAATTGTCGCAGTGCGCTCACCGAGCCGCGAGCGTAGCGACCGGGCCCAGATGCGCTAGTTCTTCTCTGGCGTCCCACTCGCGGGCGCGCTCCGCACCGTCGGATACTTGATTCCGAGCTGTTCCAGATACGTGTCGTACTTCGCGGGATTGTAGTACATCTGTTTCATCCGCTCGCGATACTGCGCCATGGTCTTTTCGTTCAACCAAGTTGCCGGCTTATCGTCCGGACGCAGGAACGTCTTGTATTTCACATCCTTGGTTTGGACGTTATTGAAGTAATCCTGCGCCGCCTTGACCAGCTCCGGATGCGTCAGGATGTCGATCATGGTCATCGCCTGCACCTTTGCGCCCGCGATCACGCCTTTGTGCGCGATGGGCGTCGCCATCGAAATCGCGTTGGCCCAGTTGTGGCCGGGACCGCCCGGAATATTCGACGGGAAGCGCAGCGTCACGGTCGGCACGGTCCACGAAACGTCGCCGATGTCGTCCGAGCCGCCGCCCATCGGCTGCTGGGCCTGGCCATCTTCGCCGCCGTTGTCGCTGACTTCGCGCGGTGGACGCATTTCTGAAATCTTCGTCGCTAGGCCGCGAACCGGCTGCTTCAATTCCGCCTGATACGCGCGAGCGAGTTTCTGATCGTCATCCGACCACACCGGCAGACCAACTTTCTTGATGTTTTCGTACATCGCCTCGGCGATCGGTTTGCTGAAGTGGCCGGGCCACGCGCTGCCCAGCAGGCGCGACGTGTACTCGGTATCGGTCATCAGCGTGGCCGCTTTGGCCATGTTGTCGCCGATGCGCCACAGGTTCATGATGTGGTCGTAATCGGCTTCGCGGAAGTAATACCAGACCGCCGCGTTGGGAGGAACGACGTTGGGCTGATCGCCGCCATTGGTGATCACGTTGTGGACGCGCGTGGCAAGCCGCAGATGTTCGCGGCGAAAGTTGTAGCCGACGTCCATCAGCTCAACGGCATCCAGGGCGCTGCGTCCGCGCCACGGATTCCCCGCCGCGTGCGCGCTCTCGCCCTTGAACATGTATTCAAGCGAGACCAACCCGTTCTGCCCGCTCGGTCCCCACGAAACCGCCAGGTTGTTCGCGACGTGCGTGAACAGGCAGATGTCGACGTCCTTGAACATCCCCTCGCGCACGAAGTAAGCCTTGGTGCCGACCAATTCCTCGGCGACGCCGGGCCACAGCCGGATGGTGCCCTTCATGTGTTCGCGCTCCATCACTTTCTTGACCGCGATGGCCGCGATGATGTTCAGCGGCACACCTGAGTTGTGCCCTTCGCCATGACCTGGCGCGCCTTCGATCATCGGCTCATGCCACGCCACACCCGGCTTTTGCGACGCCTGCGGAATATCGTCGATGTCCGATCCCAGCGAGATCACCGGCTTGCCTTCGCCCCAGGAAGCGATCCATGCGGTGGGAATCCCGGCGAAACCGTGCTGGACCTTGAAGCCTTCTTTTTCCAAAATGCCGGTGAGGTACTTGGACGTCTCGAATTCCTGAAAACCAAGCTCGCCGAAGCTGAATACGCTATCGACCATCACTTGAGCCTGCTTCTTCATATGATCGATCTCACCCGTCAGATCAGCCTTCATGGCCGCCTGCTTTTCGGGCGAAACACTATTCTGAGCGAACGCACATCCTGCAATGAGGACAGCAGCGAAAGAGAACTTGAACATAGGATCAGGTTAGTGATCCGCGAGCGAGTCCGCAACTGGGTATTGCGCTAAATCTCTGTTCCCGTCACTTTCGCCGTGGTGTTCGCCATGCGAAATATAGCAATCCGGATGAAACCAGCAGCGGCCCAAGAAAAACTGTATAGATTCGGACATGGCCCAGGAGCGTGGTATTCCTCGGCGTGCCCATGGAGTCTTGAAAGCCAATGCTTAAGCCAAGAACCGCCCACGGCACAAACAGAATTAGGGAGGTCAGAGCAACTACAATCCAACACCCTCGGCTTGGCCCTTGGTTTAGCTTTTGGCGCAAGCCTAATCTTAATCCGCCTTCGGCTGCGGCAATCGTGTTTGGACGATTGACACAGATTCAGCGTACTACCCGCAACTGGGAGGGCACGTTGGGCAGGCATCGTGTTATTCTGCGCGCATGAAAATTCCCGCACTCCTCATCGTGTCGGCATGCCTGCTGCCGGCGCAATCGCAATCACTGCTCATCGAAGACCTGACTTGGACAGAGGTGCGCGACGCCATCGACGCCGGTAAAACTACGGCCATTTACTACGCGGGAAGCATCGAGCAGAATGGGCCAGGCATGGCGCTGGGCAAGCATTTATTTCTGGCTCACTACATCGCGCAAAGGATTGCCGAACAACTGGGGAACGCGCTGGTGTACCCCACCATCCCGTTCGCGCCGACGGGTGATCCGGTCCAGAAGACCGGCCACATGCGATTTCCCGGCAGCGTCAATGTGTCTGAACAAGCGTTCGGGCTGATCGCGCAGGATGTGGCATTGTCCGCTATTTCCGCAGGTTTCAAGAATGTCGTCCTGATGTGCGATCACGGCGGCGGTGGACAGGAAGCGTTGAAACGCGTCGCCGCCAACCTCGATCCGGTGTGGCGATCGAAAGGAGTGCACATCTATTACATTCCCGATCTGTATTTCAAAGAAAAGGAGCAGATGAGGGCGTATCTGACGGAGCGCAAAATGGCGATCGATCAACACGCGGGCATCGACGACACGTCCGAAGTGATGTTCATCGATAAAGATCATAAGTGGATCCGCAAAGACAAACTCGCCGCGGACACTGGAAAAATGGGCGTCACGGGCGATCCCACGCAGGCGACGCCCGAATTGGGAAAGATGTTTGTGGACTTCAAGATCAAGGACGCGGTAGATCAGATCCGGCAGTCGATTGCGACCGCAAAGTGAGGAGCAAACTGGTGATGCCGGCCTCGGTTTTGCGGCTCAGGATTTCGCATTCTTCGGCGAGCAGTTTCAGCATCCTGCGATTCTCGGCCAGTACATCGGCGCGGAAACGGCGAATTCCGTTGGCCTCCGCCGCGCGCACCGTCTCGCGCAGCAGGATTCTCCCGAGCCCGCGACCTTGCCATTCGTCGACTACGACCAATCCCAGCTCGACCAGTCCGGGATCGTTGGTCCGCTCGTAGCGCCCGACGCCGATCATCTCGCCACGCGATTCCGCGACCAGAGCCAGCCGATTCGAGTAATGCGCATTGGCCAGATAACGCGCCATAACCGGCGTCAGATCCGGCATGGCAGTGAAAAAACGTTGGTAGATCGATTGCGGGCTAAGATGCTTGAACAGGTCCACCAGGACATGATCGTCCTCGGGCCGGATCGCCCGGATATGCACGGGAGTTCCATCCCGGAGCGTGACGTCGGATTCAATGACCGCGGTCACCCCGGTTGGATGCACACCGCCTCAAGAACGTCGCAGTCTCCTGGCACGAATTTGCGTTCATTCGCGTGTATTCGCGGCTACGTGTCTTTTCGCTTACTGCGCCAACATGTTCTTCATCTGCGTGAAGATCAGGATCACCGCCGGTCCCAACGTTACCAGGATCACCGACGGGAAAATCAGGAAGAACACCGGGAAAATCAGCTTTACGCCGACTTTCCGCGCTTTCTCCTGCGCCATCTGACGGAAACGGATGCGCAGATACCGCGCGTGCGTCTTCAAGGCCGGACCCAGGCTGGTGCCGAACCGGTCCGTATCGATCAGCAGGTTCACGAATTTGCGCAGCTCCAGATCCTTGCTGCGCTCGGCGAAATTTCTCAATGCATCCGCGCGCGTGGTGTTGGCTTTCAGCTCGAGTTGAAGCTGAGTGAACTCCGCCGCCAGGTCCGGATAGGCCACGCGGAGTCCGCGGCTGGTATCCAGGATCGCCGCGTCCAGCCCCTGTCCGGCTTCCACGGCCAGCACCAGCAGATCGAGCGCCGCCGGCAGACCGCGACGCAGCCGTTCCACGCGTCTGCGCGCCAGCCGCTCCAGGATCCGGTCCGGAAGCATGTACCCGAATCCTAGTCCACAAATGAAGGGGAGAAACGCTCCCGACGAAATGTTCCCGAACGTGAATGCCGACCATACGCCCGCCATGGCGAGCATCAGCGCTCCGGCGCACTTGATTCCCACGAAAATCGAGACGCCCGAAGGCCAGCGGAAGCCCGCCGCAACCAGGTTATGGCGAATCGAGTCGGATTGCACCATGCTGTCCGGCATGGCTTCGCCGATCAGCCGGAAGGCGTCGACCATGGCTGCTTGCGCCGTCGGCATTTCGCTCTCATGCGTCAGTGGCGCCGGAATTTCCGCACCCTCCACGCGTGACGGGCGCAGCACGAACACATAGCCGGCCACGCTGACCGCTGCCAGTATGAAGAAGAAGAATCCGAACAGAAGCTCTCCGGGGGTCATACTTTGATATCCACCAGTTTCCGGATCACCACGTGCGCCAGCACCAGGCATATGATGGCGGCCGTGATCAGAGTCTTGCCCATCGGATGGTTGAACAGTATCTGCATGTAGCCCGGGCTCACCACCAGCATCATGATGGCGATGCCGATAGGCAGAATGGTCAGGATCACACCAGTCAGTTTGCCGTGCGCGGCCAGCGACCGGACTTCGCCCTGCAGTGCCAGCGCTTCACGCATGTTCTCGGCGAGCCCCCCCAATACTTCGCTCAGCCTGCCTCCGGTTCGCGCATGCAGCTGGACCGCGGAGATAAACAGATTCACTTCCAGCAGCGGCATGCGCTGGCCCAGATTATCCAGCGCGCGCGGCCAACCCATTCCCAGGTTCGCTTCCGCCGACGTCTTGCGCATTTCCGCCGAGACCGGCGGCTGCGTTTCCGAAGCGATCATGTCCATCGATGCCGACAGTGGATACCCCGCCCGCAGCGCGCGTGCCAGTGAATCCAGCACGTCTGGGAAATTCTCACGGAATTTCCAGAAGCGTTTGTTGCGCTTGTGAAGAATGTAGGCGTAGGGAGCGTACGCCGCCGCGATACCTCCGCCGATGGCGGCCCATATCACCGCGAATTTCAGCAGGATCAGCAGCACTACCGTTCCCGACAGCAGCATCGCGGACGTCACGCGGCCTACCGACCAGTCCAGTTCCGCTTGCGCGATCCGCGTCCGCATGATCTCCATGAAATCGAAGCGGTGCAGCAGGCTGTCCCACACGTTCAAGGTGCTCAGCCGCTGGTCGCGAAATAAGTCTGAATCTTCAGCGGCGTTTTCGGCTTCGGTTCGTGCTGCTTCGGATTCCTCGGTGCTCTTCTTGAGAAAACCCATCCACGCCGCCGTGGCCGCGATCACGCCCAGAAGGAATACGAAGATGAAAAACGCAACAACGGAAACGATGAGCATGTGCGGCCTCCGTTACTGCCGGTCGTCCGTGGATCCAGTCTTCGCGCTGCCCGATGCACCGCCGGAACGCATCACGCCGGGCAATCCCAATGGCGATCGGCTGCGCGTTTCATCGTCCAATGGATTGCGCAACGCCAGCCGGACGCGCGCCCCGGAATCGGCCAGCGCCAGCACATCCGCTTCGTGCGGATTCGCCAGCAGCGTCACCACCGGCAAACTCGCACCTTGCGAGCTGAGTTCGTTCTGCGGCGTTACCGATAGGACCTTGAGTCCTTCGAGCGCCGTGCGGACCACTGTGTCGCCTTTGTCGCCGCGTCCCGTGACCACCTGGACGTCCACTTTTTGT
>DATMOC010000036.1:0-4264 GCA_035568415.1 Bryobacteraceae bacterium
GTGGGTGGAAAAGCTTCCTTACGTGCGGAAGGAAGGAGTTCGGCTTTTTCGTCTCGCATTGAGCATCGACGATAGTGATCCCGAAACATTAGCGTGGGCTTCCATAACGTCGGCGTTCATGGTCGGCGATAGTGAAAGAGAGATCGAGATGGCTGACCGGGCGGTCGCGCTCAACCCGAATTCGTTCTACACATGGCTCGGCAGAGGCCACGTCTACAGAATTGCGGGCCTGCTGGAGGAAGCGGTGAGGAGCTTTGAGCGCGCCATGCTTGTCAGCCCGGTTGAAGGAGAGGCCGCAGCATTCAATCCTGACACCGTATGAGCTGCGTAACGGTCGAAACTATTCACGATGAGTATCTGCCGGAAGGTTACCGGCGAGGAATCCGGCGGTTGCGATAGCCAACTGTGATTAAAGACTGCCCGCCGACATCCTCGTCGATGTAGACGGCCAGATATTTTTTGTTTGCCCGAATGAATTGGTGACCGCACACGCGTTTTAGGCGCTCCTTAGCTGCGCGATCAAAATATCGGATAACAGCGCCGCGACCGCCATATTGCTCGCTCCCGTAATCATGAAGCCAATCCAGTACGATCGGCGGGACCGAACGTTTTTGCATACGGCGTGAAGCGTGGTTGGAGATGTAATCCATCTACAAACTCCTTCGGTGAGTTTTCCTGACCCGAATTTCAAATTCAATGAAAAGCCAGGCCGCCGCGACGTCGCAAGCGAGGCAACGTGACGAAGAGCGACCTCAGCCAGACTTTGGTACCTGGCCGAACGTTGACTGAATTTTTTGTGGGGTCTCACCCTTGGGCGAAAACGTGCTAAAGGGAAACACTTAAAGGCTATGTACGGCGACACGCCATAGTACTTACAGACCCGAAACAGCAGATGGTGAGAGCAGGGTAGGGTCCATCGGCATGCATACGTTCGGCGTTTCGGCACCGTTGAAAGCTCTGCAGCAGGAGTTCGGGTTCACGGTCGAGAATGTCATGGCGACAGTCAAGTCGCTGCTGCACCGGAAAGCCGCATAACATGAACGACTCAGAGCAGCGAAAACCTCCACCTTCGGCGGAGCAAGCTCGCCTCGCCGACTCGTCTACGGATATGCCTGGCGACTGGAAAGCGATTGGACCCTATGTCAGCGAGCGTGCCTGGGGCACCGTGAGAGAGGACTACAGCGCCGACGGCCAGGCGTGGAAATATTTTCCCTACGAACACGCGCGCTCGCGCGCCTACCGCTGGAACGAGGACGGCCTCGCCGGCCTTTGCGACCGATCGCAACGCCTCTGTTTTGCGCTGGCCTTCTGGAATGGGCGCGACCCATTCCTGAAGGAGCGTATCTTCGGCCTCAGCGGGCCGGAGGGAAATCATGGCGAGGACGTCAAGGAGTACTGGTGGTACAGCGAGGCAACGCCGACCGGTTCTTGGCTGCGCTGGCGCTACCACTACCCACAGGCCGAATTCCCCTATGCGATGCTTCGGCAAGAGAACGCCAAGCGCAACAAGGACGAGCCTGAATTCGAGCTGATCGACACCGGAATTTTCGAAGACAACCGTTACTGGCAGATCACGGCGGACTACGCCAAAGCCTCACCCGATGATATATGCATGCGCATCAGCGTACGTAACGCCGGACCTGACTCAGCCGAGCTTCACGTTCTGCCGACACTGTGGTTCCGCAACCGCTGGTCATGGGAGACTGGCATCGCGCGACCGGTCGTTCGTGCGACCGCCAGCGACGGAAGCGATGTTGTTGGCGCGGTCGCGGAAGAAGAATTGCTCGGCCGGTGGCAATTTATTGCCGGTCCGGATCCGGCCGGCAAGCCGCCATTGCTGCTGTTCTGCGAGAACGAAACCAATGCCCGGTACCTCTACGGCTGCTCCGGTGAGCAGACGCTATACCCCAAAGACGGCATCAACGACCACGTCGTCCATGGCACTACGACGGTAAATCCGGCGGGGCGCGGGACGAAAATGGCGTGCTGGTATCGCTTCACGGTCGCAGCCGGCGAGACTGTCGAACTGCGGCTTCGCCTGGCGCGCGACCTGCCCAGCAAAACTTCCGACCTCGGCGCAGGCTTCGAGCGAATCCATGCCGATCGTAGCCGCGAAGCTGAGGAGTATTATGCAACGCTTACTCCTGGCGGCGCGAGTGACGATGAGGCGGCGGTGATGCGGCAGGCGTTCGCGGGAATGGTATGGAGCCAGCAGTTCTATCACTACGACGTCGCACGCTGGCTCGACGGCGATACGGTGCCGTCGCCGGCCGCGCGCAAATCCGGCCGCAACGCGATCTGGCGCCATCTCAACAACCACGACGTCATCGCGATGCCCGACAAATGGGAATATCCCTGGTACGCCTCATGGGACCTTGCCTTCCATTGCGTAGTACTCGCGCATATCGATCCGTCGGCGGCGAAGCATCAACTGCTGCTGTTGGCGCGCGAATGGTTCATGCATCCGAACGGTCAACTGCCGGCGTATGAATGGAATTTCAGCGACGTCAACCCGCCGGTTCAGGCATGGGCCGCGCTCGCGGTGTTCCAGATCGATGGCGGCATCGATTTCGATTTCCTGGCGCGGGCCTTCCACAAGCTTCTGATCAACTTCACCTGGTGGGTAAATCGAAAAGATGCGCGCGGCGATAACGTGTTCGAGGGCGGCTTCCTCGGGCTCGACAACATCGGCCCGTTCGACCGTTCGGAGATGCTCCCAGATGGCGACATCCTGGAACAGTCGGACGGTACCGCCTGGATGGCGAAATTCTGCCTCAACATGCTGGAGATGGCGCTGCGGCTCGCCAATCACGACCCCACCTACGAAGACCTCGCAGTGAAATTCCTCGAGCACTTCGCCCTAATCGCAACCGCGATGGGCGGGCTCTGGGACGACCAGGACGGCTTTTTCTACGATCGGCTGCGCAAGCGCGATGGCACGGCGTTCACGGTGCGGGCGCGGTCGATGGTGGGGCTGCTCCCGGTGTTCGCGGCTGTTGAGTTGGATGTGTCGCTTTGGGAAAGGCTGCCGATGTTCCGCACCCGCGCGCGTTGGTACGTAGAAAATAAGCCGGGTGTCGCCGACTTTCTGGATATGTTGCCATCCGACGACCGGCCTTGGTTGATCTCGCTGATGGGTAAATCTCGGTTGCAGCGGGTGCTCGGCCGCATGCTCGACGAGACGGAATTCCTGTCGCCATACGGGCTCAGGTCGCTTTCGCGCTACCACCGTGAACATCCGCTTATCATCGATCTCGACGGCCATGCCGCCCGCCTCGACTACGAACCGGGCGAGTCGCGCACCGCGCTGTTCGGTGGCAACTCGAACTGGCGCGGGCCGATCTGGCTTCCGCTCAATTTCCTGGCGATCGAATCTTTCCGAAATCTACACGCCAGCTTCAGCGACGAGTTCACGGTGGAACTGCCGACGGGATCAGGCGTGCAGGCAAACCTCGAACAGGTGGCAGACGAACTCGAGCGCCGCTTGCTCAGATTGTTCCTGCGCGACGCCGATGGCCGTCGGCCAGCGCTGGGATCGAATCCCCGCTTCCAGCGCGACGGGGCATGGCGCGATTACCTCCTGTTCAACGAATACTTTCACGGCGATACCGGCGAGGGCCTCGGCGCCTCACATCAAACCGGCTGGACCGCCCTGGTCGGCGCGCTGGTGGCGAACCGGCGGTTGCGACAAGCGGGACTGGCGGCCGTACATAGGAATCTCAGCTAGCGGGCTTCCGATGATCGTTTGTTCCTGCAACGTCCTAAGCGAGACCGACGTACGAACAGTCGCCAACACTGCGACGCGCCGAACCACCAGCTATGTCTATAGCTGTCTTGGCTGCAGAGCTCGATGCGGTCGCTGCGCCCGCACCATCCGAGAAATCATGGACGAGGTATTGGACGGAGCGAAAGTCGGTCGTGCGGATGGCGGCGCCGTACTCGCTGGGCCCGCGGACAAGCAGCCCTAGGCTTCAATGGTGCCGCCATCCAGTGGCATCGCGCGCTGTGCTGCTAGGAAGTGCAGAGTAAATTTTCTAAAGTTTGAGCCATGGCCAGAACAGGAGCGTGATTTATGAAGGGTGACGCAAAGGTCGTCGAATTTCTAAATAAGGCGCTGCGGCATGAATTGACCGCGGTCAACCAATATTGGTTGCACTACCGGCTGCTCGACAATTGGGGTTACAAGGATCTGGCCAAGCAGTGGCGTAAGGAATCGATCGAAGAAATGGAGCACGCTGACAAGCTGGTCGTGCGTATCATTTTC
>DATMOC010000037.1:0-3804 GCA_035568415.1 Bryobacteraceae bacterium
ATCCTGCTGGTGGACGACAACCCGATGGTGCTGGGGATGCTGCAGCAGGCGCTCTCGGCGATGGGAGAGGTCACGGTCGCGACCGATGCGGCCGATGCGTTGTTGAAGGCAGTCGATGACCTGCCGGATGTGATGATATGCGACTACCGCATGCCGGGGATGGACGGGCGGCAGTTGCTGGAAAAACTGAAAAGCCGGCCGGCTACGGCCAGCATCGCGGTCATCCTGATGGCCAGCAAGGCCGACATCAGCGAACGATTGTCGATGCACGACCCGATCGAAGACTATCTGGAAAAACCCTTCTTCCTGAAAGATGCCACCCACAAAATCAAGCGTGTGGTGGACCGGATCGCGCTGGAGAAGCTGAGCAGGGCAGCGTCGACCGATGGCGTGTTGCGCGGCAGCCTGTCGCAGATGAACGTGATTGACCTGGTGCAATCGCTGGAGATGGGGCGCAAGAGTTGCCTTCTAACGATGACCAATGGCGAGGACAAATGCGAGATCTATTTCAACCAGGGGCAGGCCAAGCACGCCGCGTATGGTCCGATTACGGGAGACGAAGCGGTTTTCAAAGTGCTGCGCTGGACGGAAGGAAATTTCCAGATTGATTTCAAAGCAAAATCCGCGCAGGAGACGACGACTCTGAATACGCAGGGCCTGCTGATGGAAGGATTGCGGCTGCTGGACGAGTCGCAGCGGGACGCAGCGGCTGAGGGTGAAGATGTCCTCCTCGACACCTGATGCTTCGACGCGTAACGGCACGCGAGCGGCGGTCCTGACCGTTAGCGATTCGTGCTCGCGCGGCGAAAAGGTGGATCTCTCCGGTCCCGCCGTGGCGAAAGCGTTGGAACGGCGCACATTTCAGGTGGTGGTACGCAGCGTGGTTGCCGACGAGCGCTCCGCGATTCAAGAAAAACTGATTGAGTTGTGCCGGTCGGCGCGACTGGTGGTGACCACGGGTGGGACGGGAATCTCTCCGCGCGACGTGACGCCGGAAGCGACGAGCGCGGTGTGCGAGCGGCTGGTGGAAGGGATCGCGGAACAGATGCGCTTGCAGGGGACGCGCAAGACGCGATTCGCGGCGCTGAGCCGCGCGGTGTGCGGCGTCCGGGGAGCGAGCCTGATCCTGAACCTGCCGGGCAGTCCGGCGGGAGCAGTCGAGTCGCTGGAGGCGGTGATGGATTTACTGCCGCATGCGCTGGAGTTGATTGCGGGAAAAACGGAACACCAGCGTCGTTAGTGGTTAAGTCCTCGGTCGTTGGTCGATCGTCGATGGTCGTTCGGAAAATCGTATGGCGAGCAGACTGTCGAAGCGAACTGGGCTGGCTTGCTAACGCTGGCTTGCTAACGACGAACGACCACCGACCGCCTCCCGCTTCTCACGTAAACTGTACTCGCTTGAACAAGATCAAACATTTTGTCCGCGCTTACGGCGAATGGATCAAGCATGTTCTTGCGCCTCTGGGGCCATGGGGGATGCTTGCCTTTGCGGCGGTGGATGGCTCATTCCTGGGCCTGCCGCTGGATGCGATTTTCGTCAGCTATGTCTACAACGATCGCTCGCGGTTCCTGCTGTATGTGTTGCTGGCTTCGGCCGGGTCGGTGCTGGGAAGCATTGTTCTCTACGTTATCGGGTATGCAGGTGGCGAGGTGCTGCTGCGCAAGCGGCTTTCGCCGGAGCGCTTTGAAAAGATTCACGCGTCTTTCGAGCACCATCAATTCTGGGCGCTGATGTTTCCCGCGATGTTGCCGCCGCCAACGCCGTTCAAAATCGTAGTGCTGGCAGCGGCGGCGTTTGAGATGAACTTCGGGCATTTTCTGCTGGCGATTTTTGCGGGACGGTTCGTGCGCTTTCTGATTGAGGCGTTGCTGACGTTCTGGTTCGGTCCGGGAATTGTGACGATGACGGGGAACCTTTTCGCGCACCGCTTCGTGTGGATTCTCGCAGTAGCCGGAGCGCTTCTAGTGGGGTGGTGGATCTGGCGGCGTTCGAAGCGGCGGCGCGGCCTCGAGTACCGGAAAACTGCAGATCCCTCGCTTCCGTCGGGATGACAATCCCGAAATCAATTTGGGACGACAATTTTCACGATCTACGCGGCCGCGGCTCCGTGCGGCTTGTGGATGGAGCGGGCGACCATGGTGGCAATGGCGGGCAATCCGAACATGACTGCGGTGAAGAGCATATCGCCTGCCAGTCCGCGGCGAAAGAAGGGCAGGGCGGCGACGTAGCAGCTTGCAAGACCGGACCAGGTCTTCGGATACATGGTCCCGAACGCCCACACAGCCAAATCGCTCACGATGAAAAAAGAAACCGAACTGGCGATCGCGGCCCCAGCGACCCGTAACCAGCCGCTCGTTTCGTGCAACTGGGTTCCGAGCAACAGGATCGCCGCGTACCAGGCCCAAACCACCGGTTGATCCCAACCGAGAGGATAGGCATAAACGAATTTGTTGAGCAGGACATCAGAGGTGATCATCAGCCCAAAGGGAACCCAGAGCTGCCGCCCAGAACCGCGCGCGCCAAAATAGAGCAGCGCCGCTGCTACCGGAGTAAATCCCCAGGGATGCGGCATGAACGGCATCCTCGCCAGGACCGCAAAAATCACGAATAGATAGGCCAGCATGATCCACCTCGTTAAGAGTCAATTAGGATTGTTGCGCGAGCGGATGCTGCCGGTCAAGCGCAGGTGGACGGGCCAATCCGTCGTGCCGAGCCACCTCGGCCGCACACAGACGCCAAGGCCCGGAGGCGAGTTGATGATCATCGAAATGCGGACGGACAAGGCCAAAGCCGGCATGCGATCCCGATTTGTGGAGACCTTCCGCAGCAAGTCCATTCCGGCGCACGCGGAAATCGGAATGAAAATTCTGGGGCGGTTTCTGTTGGTCGAAGACCCCGATCCATTTTTCCTTATGCGCGGCTTCCCGGACCTTGCTTCGGGCGAACCGATGAGGATCCTGAGGGGCTGGTTCGCTGGCAGTAGGACAGGCTTTCGCTCGCTTTCACCGGGTGTTCGTACTTGTGCTTCTCATTCCGAACCGTTCCTCCACCACTTGCAGGTCTCGCGTCAGGAAGACCATTGCGCCGAGGGTGACGCGCGCATTACGTCCGGGAGAGTCGTAGCGGAGATCGCGGAAACGGACTACCCAGGCGGCGCGGCCGTCGCTTGCCGGGCCATTGTTTGCCCGGCCAAGGCCGGCCGGATCGCTCACCAGCTGCTCGGTTTCGGTCACCGGATACTGGGCCCAACTCAGATACACGCGTCCGAGGTAGGTTCTCTTGGCGGCCATCGTGACCGGCGTTTCTTCGGGCTTGTAGTGGATCTGCATTTGGGCGTCGGGATCGACTTCGGGCGCGAGCGAATCGACGTCCATGGTGGCGAAGAAAGCGGGCGTTTCTGCGACCCCGTACCAGCGAAACGGATTCACCCAGTAGGGGTACGCGGAAACGCGAATCGCGTCGGCACCCTGGTAATTGCGCGACTGGAGCGCAGCGATGGCGCGGCGATGCTCATAGTCGCGAAGTCCCCAGCACGCGAAGACGGCGAGCAGAGCGAGAATCGCGGCCAGTCTTCCAGCTGGCTTGGCACCCGGGCCTTTGCTGCGGGCGCCGATCTCTTCGTTGATGAGCGAAAACAAACTGGGGAGAATGAGGCCGAGTGCGAGAACGATGAGCAGCACGGGCTCGACGATGAAAACGATGTCCCAGGAAATCCAGCGTTCGGAGAACGGCCAGAAAGGGCGTACTCCGTAGTTGTTGGTGAAGTCGAGGAGAATGTGGCTGAGGCCGGCCAGACAGGCGTA
>DATMOC010000038.1:0-140882 GCA_035568415.1 Bryobacteraceae bacterium
TAACCAAAACTAACGCAGAAGGCGCTCGCTCATCGTCACACTAAAAGCTAGCTGCATGTCACGTTGCGATGGGAGAATCTCAGAGAACTTCGCCGCCGCGCGGTAGGTCTGGAAGCCGATGAGAGCGCCAAACCGTTCTGAGCTGAAGATAGTGGGGAGTCTGCGGATCAAGGTCGCACTGAAGTTGGAAGTTGTTGAGAGCCGGGGAGATCGAACACCGAATTCGAGGGGGAATGGGTCCCCATCTACGAGCAACGCGCTCCATGACTGTCGCGCCTCAATCATTGGAACTGGTTTTTGAGGCGCGACAGTAATGGAGCGCGTTAGTAATGAGCTTCTAGGCGATGGCTGCGGCTCGCCGGCGCCAGGCGTAACCTAAGGCGAGAAGAGCCAAGGCCAGCGGCGCAATCGAGCTCGGCTCGGGGACCGCGGAACCGAATTCAATATTACCGCCGAAATAGCCAATCGAATTGGATCCCACCAAGGTCGGCTCGATGAGAGTCCCGGAATATGTGTCGTATTCACGCGAAATGTAGGTGATCTGCGGCGCGACGCCAAAATTCGTCGGATCCGCGGCCCAGTTGTCACCTTGCGCCACCGTATACTCTGCTCCCACCGTGTAGGTTTGACCAGCCGTCAACTGCAGAGGCGCGATCGACGCAAACATAAAATTGGAAATGAGCGTTCCGCCCAGCCCCGCAGGAACAGTCGCGGAGGCAATCAGATTGCCCTGTGAATCCCACAAACCGACATCGTGTGCGGAATTCAGCCCATTAGTCCCGTTGTCGTCATAGAGTCCGAGGCCGACGACTTGGATGGCGGAATTGGCGGTAAAGGAATAACCCAGCATCCAGCTGGAGTTGTTGATGTCGGTGCCGAACGGACCGCCGACAGTCACTCCGATTTGATTCCCCAGCATCACAGACGCTGTGCTCAGCATGAGCAGCGAGGGGAGTGCGAACTTGTAAAGTTTCATACGAGAAGCATGAAGTCTATTGACAATTTCTGTCAAGGTTCGTTGGGATGGTCAACCGTAATACTTGTACTAGTACAAAAGATGGAACTTATGTTCTACTCACGTCAAAGCGTGCGGGTGACTTTGCTTAAGGTCCGCGGACGATCCGGATCCAGGCCCTTTTGCTCGGCCAGGAATGCGCTGAAGAGTTGCGCCGGAACGATGTAAGGGATGGGCGTGTAAAGCTCGTCAGGATTGCGCCGGACGATTTTTGCGGGAATCACGACCGCACGGGTATTGGCTTCCACGGCTTCACGATGATTTGCACCGGTGAAAATGAGAGTCTCGGCTTTGAGTGCTTGAAGCTGAGCCAGCATGTCGCGCATGCCCGGCCAGGTCGCGCCCGGAGGCGCGAACAGGAACATGGGAAAGGAGCGCTCCACCATGGCGATGGGCCCATGCAGAAAATCGGCGGCGGAAAAGCGGTCGGCCAGGACGTAGCAGGTCTCCATCAGCTTCAGCGCGAACTCGAACGCGTTGGCGTAGTTGAGGCCGCGCCCGACCACGACTGCTCGTTCCATGAAGCGATAGCGGCCGGCGCGCTCCTGGATTTCGGATTCAAGTGTCAGCGCGGCAGCGGTCCATTCGGGAATCCGGCGCAGATCGTCGATCCGGATGCGTGCGCCCAAGGCATGCGCCAGCAAATAACACATCAGCACCTGACCGGTGTAGGTTTTGGTGGCGGCGACACTGCGCTCGCGTCCGGCGCGCACCAGAAACACATGTCCGGCTGAGCGCGCAAGCGAGCTTTCCGGCTCGTTGGTGATCCCTACGGTGAGAGCCCCCTGATCCTTGGCGCGCTCCAGAACCAGGTTGGTATCGGTGGATTCGCCGGATTGCGAAATCGCCACGACCAGCGCGTCTTTGAGGTACACATTAGCGCCGTACAGAGTGAAGATGGACGGCGCGGCGAGCGATACCGGAATCCCCGTGGTGATTTCCAGCAGATACCGCGCGAACTGCGCGGCGTTATCGGAGGTGCCGCGCGCGGCGATCAGGATCAACTTCGGACGCCGCGTGGCCAGGACCGTGGCAAGTTGCGACGCAGCGCGGAGTCCGCCGCGAAGGGTTCGCTCGAGCGCCACTGGCTGCTCGCGGATCTCGTCGAGCATTTTCGACATGAGTTCAGGCTAGCATCGCGCGGAGCACGCTTCATCTGCGGTCACCACCCGGTCGCAATCGCTCGCGGCTCGGTCCTGCCGCGAGAATTCGGAGTGTTGGCACAGAGCCGCAAGCGACAGCGACCGGGTCCCGCGATCTTTTGAAAACTAAAGCCAGCGATTCACAGGTCGAGTTTTCCGCGATACAGCATTTCTTTGAGCGGGAACTTTGCCTTCACGTCGATGGGCCCCAGTTTGGTGACGAACGTGACCTGATGGTCGTCAAGGCGGATCAGATCGTTGCGCTCGAAGTAGAACAGAGTTCCGGTATTGGAGTAAGCGATCTTGTTCAGGAAGATGGGATCGCCCCGCTTTTCGAGCTTGGTGTACTGCTTGAGCATCTCCAGCCGCTGCGCGAATTCGGATTCGCTTTCGTCATTCGAGCGCCGGCCGATCATGGGCAGATCGCCGTTGACGGAAAGGATGTAGTTCGCCGCGGGATCGTCCTTGGACTGATTGCGATTGGCTTCCCGGATAGGAAGCGCGGAATCCCAGCGGACCAGCGCCTGGTATTTCCCGGTGATCATGGGATCTTGCGGAGCCGCCACCGCCGGCGTACGGCCACCCCGGCGGCTGGTATTGGACGTCGTGCTGCCCCGTCCGGTGAGCCCGCCGAAGCCGGGATCGTTGTGGACCGTTGCCGGGCGCGCCCAGGGGGACTTGGTCAGCAATTCCTGCCGTTCGTCATCGGTCCAGCTCTGTGGATCCTTTTCGTCCCAAAATGGTCTCCCGGTCGCGGCCCAAACTGGGATTCCGCAGCCGATCAGGATTGCCGTACGCCGGGTCATCGACAGGGAAGACGGTCGCGGAGTGCCGCGCGTTACGCCAAGACTTTGACAGCAGACAACTTTTTGCCACGCGGAGGGGTGGCCAACTTTCTGGATTGGATGGACTTAGTATGGTCTCAGGCGTGCACATCCAGGCTTGGGAGAGCCTGTTGTGTCTACTGCCGCAACCGCGTTAAAAGCGATTCCGCAACCCAAACAGGGACGGATACCGATCGATGTTCCGATGCTCCTGGGCATCGCCATTGCCCTGGCCGCCACCGTGGGAGGGATCGCGGCGAGCGGTGTCAGACTGACGTATTTTCTACAGCCGACCGGACTGTGCATCGTATTGGGAGGAACGGTCGGAGTCATCTTCATTACCACTCCGCGCATGAATCTGGCGCTTACGGCACGACGTTTTTTGGACCTGTTCCGGCTGGCGGAAACCAACCGCGAGGCGCTCATGGAGGAGATCGTCACTTTTGCAAAACTGACGCGCTCCAGAGGAGTGATCGCAATCGAGCCGGCAATCCAGCGCGTGCAAAATGGGTTCCTTAAGGAATCGCTGATGCTGTGCCTGGACGAGACGGACAAGAATCAACTGCGCGCGGCGCTCGAAATCAAGATTCGACTGCGGGAGCGGCAAGGGGAGACGGATGCGAAAGTGTTGGAAGTCGCCGGCGGATTCGCACCAACCATCGGAGTGATCGGCACCGTCGTGGGGTTGATCGAGGTATTGCGCAATTTTTCCGACTTGTCTTCGGTTGCGGGTGGCATTGGCGCGGCGTTCGTGTCGACCATCTACGGATTGGGGCTGGCGAACCTGATCCTGCTGCCGGCGGCGCACCGCATTCGCGCTCGCGTGGCGGAGACGTTCGAAATCCACGAGATGATTACGGAGGGCGTGGTCTGCGTTTCCGAAGGATTGCATCCGTCGCTGGTGCGCGACCGCTTGAGCTCGTTCCTGCGCGGGAAAAATGAAGCCTAAGTATCTCCAGGCTGATTCCACGGGCCGCGACCGATGGACAGTCAGCTATGTGGACGTGTTGACGATTCTGTTGATCTTCTTTATTGCGGCCGCGGCGAAGCTGCCGGCGGTGGCCAAGCTGCCTGTGGCCCCAGCCGCTGTCGTTGTTCCTGTCGTGGAACCCGTGGAGGCTTCTGTCGTTGCGCCTGTGGAGGCTCCGGTCGTTGCTTCGCCGGCGAAATCGGCCCTCTTCGACGCGCAGGAATCCTTAACCAAGGCCGGCCTAGATGCGCGCCTGGAGGATCGCGGATTGGTGGTCAGCCTACCTCAGGCGATCCTGTTCAGTGCGGGTGACGACCGGATTTCGAACGATGCGCGTCCAGTGATCCAGCAAGTGGTGGACGTCATCGGAAGCATGCCGAACCATGTGATTCTATGCGGCCACGCGGACGCGAGGCCGATTCACAACCGGCAGTTCAAAAATAACTGGGAATTGTCGGCAGCGCGCGGATTGCGGCTGCTGGAACTGCTGACGACGGAATACGGCATCGATGAATCGCGCTTGTCGGTTTCAAGCGACGGCGCAAATCGGCCCGTGGGACCCAACGATACACCCGACGGCCGCGCGAGCAACCGTCGAGTCGAGATCGTGATTGTCGATCAGCCAGGCCGTGCCAGCCGATAGCAGTCCGCAGACGCCTGGGATAATGCGGTTATGCGCATTTTTATTTTCCTGCTCGCGATTCCAGCCGCCTTCGGACAGCTTTTCTCCGCCGGCATTAAAGTGGGCGTGCCGATGACCGATTCGTTCGCCGATATCACCAGTCCGGGCCTCAGTACCGGACAATTGATTCATTCTTTCAGCGATGCGAAGAAATTCATCGTGGGGCCCATGGTGGAGCTGCATCTTCCGTTCGGACTTTCGATAGCCGCCGACGGGCTGTATCGTCCTTTGCGGCTGACCATGATATTCACGAATCCGGGTATCGCCGCGACGGGAACAAACTCGGCGAACTACTCGTCGTGGGAAGTGACGCCGGTTTTGCGTTACCGGTTCCTGCACACGCCGATCGTCAAGCCGTTTGCCGAGGCAGGCCCGAGCTTCCGGTTTGTGGAAACACCGCTCGACCACAATCTTTCAGATCGTGGATTCACACTGGGCGGCGGCGTGGAAGTGAAACTCCTGCTGATCCGAATCGCGCCCGAGCTGCGGTTCACACGCTGGGGAAGCGATCATAACGTGGTGCCGTCGTTCCCGTTGCAGTCCGGCCAAAACCAGGCGGAGTTTCTGGTAGGCTTTGCGTACGGGCACTGATCACGCATCGTAGGGCAGACCATCGTAGTCTGTGGTCTGTCTTTTCTGCTGTTTCGGCCCGGCAGACGACAAAAACCGATCGTCTGCCCCACAGGATTAGATTGAGCACAAGAAGTATACTGGGTGTTTTGGATGCATAGATTCGTTCCCCGGCTGCCCCTTCTCACATGAAGCGGGTCGAAAAAAAACAGGGTTCCCACAACACCGCGCCGGCTGCACGGGTCAACGATCTGTGGATTTACATCGGGCTCGCCGTCGCGATCCTGGCCGTGTATGCGCAGGTCGCGACGCACGAGTTCATCAACTACGACGATCCGGCGTACGTCACGGACAATTCGCACGTTCGCGACGGGTTCACGCGGGAGGGCGTCGTGTGGGCCTTCACGTCGGCGCACGATTCGAATTGGATTCCGCTGACCTGGCTGTCGCACATGCTCGATTGCCAGCTTTTCGGGCTGCAGAGCGGGATGCATCACGCGACCAACGTCGTGCTCCACGCGATCAGCTCTCTGCTGCTATTCGCGCTGCTCAGGAAAATCACTGGAGCGCGCTGGCCCAGCGCTTTCGTCGCCTTCGTGTTCGGCGTGCATCCACTTCACGTCGAATCCGTCGCGTGGATCGCGGAGCGCAAGGATGTGCTGAGCGGGCTGTTCTGGATGCTCACGATCTGGGCGTATGTCCGTTACGTCGAACAGCGATCGGTCCAAAGATACGCAATCGTCGGACTCTTGTTCTGCTGCGCGCTGATGTCGAAACCGATGGCAGTGACGCTGCCGGTCACGCTGCTCTTGCTCGATCTCTGGCCGCTACGGCGGTTTTCACGCGGAGCGGTGCTGGAAAAAGTGCCGCTCGCGGCGCTGTCAGGTGCGGCGATGGCGATTGCTTTTGTCGCCCAGAAGCAAGGCGGCGCGGTGGCGGCGCTGAACGCGGCCCCCGTGTTCGACAGGATCGAAAACGCGCTGCTGTCCTACTCGATCTACATCTGGAAACTGATCGTCCCCATTAATCTCGCCGTGTTCTATCCGTATTTCGCGATTCCGGCGTGGCAGTGGATCCTGGCCAGTCTTGCGATCGTGGGGGGCACGTTCCTGGTGATTCGAGAAATCCCGGCGCGTGCGTATCTCGCGGTGGGCTGGTTCTGGTACGTCGTGACTCTACTGCCCGTCATTGGACTGGTTCAGATCGGCGGACAGGCGCGGGCCGATCGGTACACCTACATCCCCATGATCGGTATTTCGATCATGCTGGCGTGGGGATGCGCTGAGTTTTACGAACGCGCCAAGCCGGCCATCCGTTTTGTAAGCGTCGCCGTGTGTGTGGCGTGGCTGGCGCTCGCCTGGGTCAACGTCGAATATTGGCAGAACAGCATGACATTGTTCCAGCACGCCATCGAAGTGACGGACGCGAACTACGTCGCCTATACCAACCTGGGCTCCGCGCTGCGGCATGCAGGGCGAGTCCCGGAAGCGATTGCCGATTTCGAGATCGCGGCGAGAATTCGCCCGGACGATGCAAACGTACAGGACAATTTCGGTGAAGCGCTGGTTACGTCGGGACGGCTTGCGGAAGCGATGCCACATCTTCAGGAAGCCGCCCGTCTGCGTCCGGACTCGCCGAAGGCGCACGTCGACTTGGCCTCGGCTTGGATGCGCGGAGGGCGGGTGGAGGAAGCGGCGGCGGAATATCGCGCGGCATTGCGGATTGAGCCCGGCCGCATCGATGCGCAGTACGGACTGGGAGGCGTTCTGGCAAGGCAGGGCCGGATGCAGGAAGCGCTCCCCTATTTACAAGCAGCCTTGCCGTTTCTATCGGAGCAAGTTCGCATCAAGCCTGACGATCCCGATCCACATTACAACCTCGGATTGGTTTACGCCATCCTCGGGCGGACCGATGAAGCGATCGCGGAGTTTTCGTCGACGGTGCGCCTGGAGCCGGAGAATCCAGAATCTCACTACAATCTGGGCGTGGCCTTCGCGTCGAGTAACCGTTTCGAGGACGCGTTTGGGGAACTCAGCACGGCGGTTCGACTACGCCCTGAATACGTTGAGGCGCGCGTGCAACTCGCCAATGTGCTGTTCCGAGTGGGGCGGCCCGCAGAAGCCTCCTCACACTTGAAGGAGGCTTTGCGGATCGATCCAAAATTCCCCGAGGCGCGGGCGATGGCGGACAAACTAGGCCGGCCGTAAGGGCCTAGGCCATCACCTTCGCGAACGCGGCTTTGAACTTGTCCATCTCGGCCTGTGTGCCGACGGATACGCGGACATGAGTCGGCCACGCCGGCCATAGCCTGCCGATCATGACGCTCTCTTTGGCCAGCGCTTCGACCACTTCGTTGCCGGGGCGTTTCACATCCACCATGAAGTGATTGGCTTCACTGCGGGTGTGTTTGAAACCCTTCGCGTCCAGGAACTCGAACACGTTCTCGCGAATATCCTTGTTGATCTTGCGGCGATCCACAACCACGGTCTTCGATTTGAGACTCGCTGTGGCCGCGGCCATTGAGGTGATCGGCACGAAACCTGTTGCCGAGAAGGTCCGCATCTTTTCGAGCAGATCCGGACGGCCCATAGCGAAACCGGCGCGGATCCCGGCCATTCCATACACCTTGGAGAAGGTGCGCAAAATGACGACGTCTTTATCGGACGCAACCAGATCGCTACCCATTTTGGCGTTGGCCGAGAAATGAATGTAGGCTTCGTCCAGCAGCAGGATGCATCCCTTGGGCATATTGGCGACGACATAGTCGATGTCCTCGCGCGAGGTCAGCGTCCCGGTCGGGTTGTTGGGATTGCATATGTAGATCACGCCGGCGTTCGGATCGGCCTTGACCATGGCCTGAACGTCGTGCGAGTGGTCCTTGCGCAGGGGAACGTGGATCGGTTTGGATCCGATGAAGCGCGCGGTCCCAGCACCGGATTCGTAACCAGGGTCGGCCATCACGAAGGAACGCGTGGGCGAACAGAACGCGCACACGGCGTGATGCAACGGATCGCTCGATCCCGCGTAGGCAGTTACATATTCGGGCTTCACGCTTTCCGTGGCGGAAACCATCTTGATCATTTCGCCCACTTCGTTGTGGGGCGAATAGCGGCCGCCGAACTTGGCGACCTGATAAATCGCTTCCAGTGCGTCCTGGCACGGGCCGAGCGGATTTTCATTCGAGCTGATTCGCACGGCGTCGGGAGAATCTTCTCCACGGCGCATCGCGCGCTGGGCATACGCGGCCTCATTGTAGAAGGGAAGAGCCGCTCCAGCAGCGATAACGCTGGCGATGCGGCCAAGCTGACGCCGTGAAAACCCTCGGGAGAGCAGGCTTTCTTCGGCGACGCGATTGAGAGGTTGTAACATGCAGGACGCTCCTTCGATGCGAGTGTAATGTAACTAGTTAATGAAGTCAAAGGGGTGCTAATCGGGTGGTACGACGGAGGTCCAGATAGGTCTCGGCGCACGAGTCGAGTGCGTGCGCAGTACCTTGCCCCGACATCAACCACGAAATCGGTGGGAGGCGTTGTTAGTCCGCTGTCTGCCGGTGGACGCGGATATACCACGACCCCGATTCCTTTACGGCGATAAAGGTTTCGTGGCGGCGAACGACCGGCTCAGCAAATTGCGCGGTTACGAGAACCACGGCGATGTTGCCGCTGGGGAAGTCTACGGACTGGATCGTTCTCTCCACGTGGCCCGGTACCCCGTCCCACATCGCTGCAGGCGCCTGCCGCCCTCGTACGGGACCTTCTCCATTGGGACCGAACCATTCGCCATCCTCCGAATAAAGGCGGCAACGGCATTTCGCCGGGTGTGCCTGCCGAAAAGTCGAGATTCTCGAATCGATCCTGAAGCCAGGGTGGTCTGGTTGACTCCGGGAAACAGCGGCCTATAGCAGTGCTATGCCGGATATCCCCAGTAATGCACGAGACTTCACTTGCCGCATTATAGGTCAGTAAATACTCGCAGGCAACCGTCACGCGTTGCAGAACGGGTTCGTTTTGATTCGGAATGACGCTCTAATTCTTCTTCTTATTCAGCAACTGATCGAGCATCCCCGTTGCCGCCTTCACAGCGCCGCCTTTCAGATCCTTGAGTTCGCCGGTCGCCATGCCCTTCAGGTCCGGCTCGAACTTCGGATCCTGCGCGGTGCCGCGAACGAAGAACGGAATCCCCGATTGGGATCGAGCGCCTAGTACCGCGGGAAGAACTCCATTTTTCAGCGAAACACGCATTTTGAAATCGAGGGCTCGTGCTGGAGTGACGGTACCGCTGCCGGTAAGCTCGCCGATCTCGGGTGCGATCAGCTTGAGCTCTTCAATGGTGGTCCCGTCGTTGCTGTTTTTCACGATCGCGCTCAACACCTGGATTTCGGTGGTCGGATTCCCTTTGATTCCCGCCAGACTTTCGATCATCGCCATCCTTTTGCCCAGATCGAATCCGGCGAGTTTGACGTTGTTCAGTCCGAGCGTGCCGGAGGAGACCAGGTTATCGAGCGGTCCTTCGACATTCACTTTTGCGAGCGCGGTTCCGCCCTGTAGCGACGATCCGGCGGGGAGCACAATATTCAATGCCGGCAGCATGGCTTCAAGTTCCTGGACCGCCATCGCGTCTCCATTCAGGTTTCCCTTCACAGCGAAGGATTCCCCATGCGGCGCGTAGGTGCCGGTCATCGACGCCTGCGCCTTGCCGATGTGTACAGTGCCTTGCGTGAGCGCTCCAGTGCGCGCCACCAGATCGTGATGCAGCTTGAAATCGAATTCCAGCGCGCGCGCCGCCGGAGAACCGCCCTTGACCAGCTTCAATTTCTCGGCCTTAACCGTGCCTGTGGTCGTCACTCTCTTGCCATCCGATTCGGCGGTTCCGTCGATCTCGGCTATTCCTGCAATCGCCAAGGCTGGATCCACCACGCCGGAGGCGACCAGATCCAGGTGATTGACTTTGAGCGACGCATTCATGGGCGTCAGCTCGACATTTTCTTCATGGATCGGTCCAACTTTGCCATCCAGCTTGATATCGCCGCCGCCGGCGAGCGTCGCGGTCAGCGAAAACGGCATGACCGAAGCCCGCGCAAAATCCTTCAACTCGATATTGACCTTGTCGAGAATCAGGGGCTTGGAATGTCCGCTGGTCTTGGCGACGGTCAGGCGTCCGTTTGTAATCTTGACCAGTTTCACCGTGAGATCGAGGCTGCTTCCAGATGTTGCAGGCGCGCTCGCCGATGCCGGCTTGGGCGCGGATTTGCTGCCGAGCGTCGCGTAATTCCAGTTGCCCGCGGGATTTTGAAGCAGCGAGATTTGGGGCTGGTCGATGGTTATCGCGGTCACGTTGACCTTGCGCGACGTGATCAGCGGCATCAGTTCGACGCCCACGCTCAGCGTTTTCGCCTGGAGGAACGGAGTTTTGCCGAACGCAGGATCGTCCCCGATAGAGAGATCGTCCGCACCAACGCTGCCGGACCAGAGGCTGAGCTTCAGATTACCGACGCTGACCGGGCGGCGGAGAGCGGTGGTCAGCTCGGATTCGAGCGTGGGACGGAACTGATTCACGTTGATGAAAAAAGGGATCGCCACGATGACGATCAACAATATGACGACGATGATCCCAAGGATGCGAATGAGTTTCACGGGCGTGACCTCCGCTTCGAGTCTATCTAAAACTGTGCAACGCGCGATCCGCGGCCGTTACACCGCGATATTGAGCTTCTTCGAAAATCGAAAACCCGCTGAGATCGGAGTTGGCGTAAAACACCGGCCCTTTCGCCGAGGCGAACTGGCGGCGCGAATCGGACGCAAGAAATCCGGGCACCGGCCGCGCCATGGCATGGCCGATCCGCATGACATCGATGCGTGAGACGCGCTCGCGAATGTCGGGATGCGCGCGCGACAGATCGTGAAGAATCGCCTCGCGCCAATAGTTCCAGTCTCTTTCAAGGAGCAGGGTGCGAGCCTGGGCTGGAGTTTGCTCGGCAAGCGCCCAATAGAAGGTCCACACCGATCGCTCGATGTGCGACCGCAGGCTCATATGCGTGGCGACCACGTAGCCGAGTGCCGGCGAATCGTAGATCACGTTGTCCCAGGCGGTCTCCTCCGGCGGCTTTTCGATCGTGAGATTCGCCGTCAGCCAGGGAGAATACACAAATCCTTCGGCGCGCGGCGCACCGTCGATCATGTATGGGGCAAGGAACGTCGGTGCGGCGAAGATCACGCGGTCGGCCAGATAATCCACCTGCTCGGTTCGCACGCGCAGGCGCTGGCCCTCGCGCACGATCGAATACACCGGAGATGACGCACGTAACCATGGCTTCAGCCGGTCAATCAATTGCCGCGCGATCCAGCCGTTTCCTTCGGGCCAGGTGAGCGGACCCTTATCCTCAGGATCGCGCGCGGCGAAATAATGGATTCCCGCCCAGGCCGAGGTGTCGCGGGCGAGCGCGCCGTAATCGTCGCGGCACGCGTAGTTGACGTACCAGTTCAGATACGGCGAAGTGAATCGATTATCGGCGAGCCATTGCTGCATCGACTGCGCATCGAGAGCGGACGAACGCGCGCCGCGATCCATTGGAATGGTGAATTGGCCGGATTCGCGGAACGCGGCAATCGCATCATGAAAACGTTGGTAGTCGTCGCGATCACGCGCAGTGGCGGCAATTTCCGGCTCGATTCCGTCCTGCCATCGTCCGTGCATATACAAGCGTTCCTGCGGAGCGAAGCACAGTTGGCGCTCATCCCATTTCCCGTCTTTCAAAACACCAAGCTCTTCGAACAGCTCGCGGACCAGCGTCGCGCGGGCGTCGGGAACGGGGACATAATGAGCGGCCCAGGGAAACGCGGTGATCTCGTTTTCGCCCCAGCGCGAATTTCCGCCGGGCTGCGATTCCATTTCGAGCAGCACGAAATCGTGAAAATTGCGTTTCGTCAGGCGCCATGCCGCGCTAAGTCCGGCCATGCCTCCGCCGACGATCACGATCGGAAACTTTTCGGTGCGCAGTGGGGCCGCGATTCGCGCGCGGTCACGAATGCGATGGCCAATGGGGAAGGCGTCGTTGACGAAGCTTCCTTCTATGCGCCGCTCTCCTTTGGCGGTGAGACCGACCAGCGCGGCGCTAAGGAACGAGCGGCGATTCATTGTGCAGCCGCGAATCATTTCGTGTGTATTCGTGGCCCTATTTCGGCTGGAAGTTAAAATCGGTAATTCCGATTTCGTCGTTGCCCTGGACCAGGAATCCGAACTTTCCGGTCGTGAAATCCCGTCCCGGCTCCGCGAACGAGTCGAGCGTGACCCATTCCCCAGCCGCATTCTTGATCCTGTGAACTACGTGTTCCGGCGTCACTTCCACTTGAATGGTGAAGGCTTTCTGCTTTTCCAGATCGTGCTGGGTCTTAGCGCGCTCCAACTTCTTGCCTTTCTCCACCACCTCCGCCCACAGATTCTTGCGGTCCATCTCATAGAGGAGATAGTTTTTCGCGTCGACGTACTGCACCGCCCAGCGGATCCGGCCGCCTTTGAAGAGATTGCCGCCGCGAATCAATTCCACCGTAAATGTGTAGATTCCCTTGGGGCCCATGCCGTAGGGAATGAATCCGCCGCCGCGATGAGTCCACAACTCGCCTTCTTTTTTCCACGCGCCGGCGTCTTCGAATCCAGTGATATCTCCGGGTTTGGGCGCCGGAGCAGGCGCGGCAGCTCGCGCCAGGGCGAGTTCCACGGTTCGAGTTTCACCCGCGCCAAGCAGAACGCGCTCGGTGCGCGTGGTGTAGCCGGGAGCCGCCCCGTAGAACACATAGCTCCCCGGGGGCAGCTCGACTTGATTGCCGGTCGCTTCGCGCGGCTGGGTTTCGTCGGCGCGACGAAATGTGACTCTGACGTCCGCAGGCGTGCGTGCGATGCGGACCGTCCCGTTCGCCACGGCCGCCGCTGCAAGCGTTGCTTCGCCCGCGGCGATGGCGACGGCTTGTCCCGCCTTGAAACTCCGCTGGATTCGCTTGGGAGTGAACTGATCGCGGCGGATGTCAATGGTGTGATCGCCCGGCGCAACGCCGTTATGCGCGAGATTCCCATCCGGACCAATGGTACCGACGCTCTTCTGATCGATCAGCACTTCCGCGCCCGGCGTGCCTCCGCTGATTTGCAAGGTGGAAGTCTGCGGCTGCGCGTTCAGTTTGAACTCGAGCCGCATCTCCGCGCCCTTCTTCACTTCCGCCGTTTGCACCGGGCCGCCGTCGAAACCATCTTTAGTGACGCGTACGGAAACCGCGCCGATCGCGGGAATCCGCAACTGCCCGCGCTGGGTACGCCGCCGGTATTCCTTATTGTTGATGAACACGCGCACATCGTCCTCGCCGGTCGAAACGATCAGCGTCCCGATGTTCAGGTCCGATTTGAGAAAGGCAGTCAGCATCGGCTGTGGACCGAAGGTCTCCTTCATGTTCCGCGCGTCCTTGCCTTCGCCCACGATCAATTCGTCGACACCCGGATTGAAGGCCTTCAAATCGACGCCCGAGGGTCCGGCATCGCCTTCAGGCTGGCCGTTGACGGCGAGCTTCATGGGACCAGAGTTGGTCACGACGTGCGCCTGCCCTCCGAAGCTGGAAACGATCACCGCGACCAGATTATGCGTCGTCACGGTGCCGGTGACGGCGGGAGGCTTCGCTTCGGCGATTTCGAACGTGAACGCCGCATCGGTGTTGCTCTTCCCCGTGATTTTCACCGTGTGCGGACCGGGCGCGACCTTGTCAAGAATGAATTGGCCTTCCTGTAAATCGGCGGGTGGCTGGTCATCGAAGGCGATCTTCCCCGCGTCGAGATCGGTGAGGATGCGGACGGTCTGCGACTGCGCCGCGAGGGTTAAATTCACCGCAGCCGGCTGGCCGATCGCTACGTTTACGGAACTGGTCGCCGGATCGTAGCCGTCCAGGAAAGCCATCACCTGATAGGTCCCCGGCGCGAGTGGCACTTTGCACGGCGAATTGCATTTGGTCTCGCCGTTCACTCGAATCGACGCATTGGGCGGCGTGGTGGCCATTTCAACGTCCACGCTGTTCGCGATTTCTTTCTCTTTGTTGAGATTGTGCTTGCGCGCCTGGTTCACCAGAATCGCGATCAGCGCGACCGAGACCACCGCGCCGAGAATCGCTCCCAGGATCAGGGGACGCCTCCAATTGACCGGTGGACTGGGGGGACTTGTCGGAGGCGGCGGCTGTTTGGGAGGCGCGGCCACGGGCGGCTGTTGACCGGTGGTGTGCGGTTCTTGCGGAGCGGGAGTCTGCCCGGATTGCGTCGTCGCGATCCGCGGTGCAGTTGGCGGAGGCGCAGCCGGTTGAGGAGTCGACAGCGGCGGTGGAACAACCGGCGGCCCTGCGGCCGGCTTCGGTGGAGTGAATTGGCCCGACGACATCAGCTTGACGGGCGGCTGTACCTCTGGCGGCTTCGCCTCTGGAGGCTTCACCGGCGGAACGGATGGAGGCACGCTGCTGGCTGCGGCGGGACTCAATTTCACGGTTGGAGGCGGAACCGGAGGAGCCGAAGGCGGGGGCAAAGGAGGCGGCGGCGTCGCAGCGGGGCTCAGCTTCACCGTGGGTGCCGGGCCCGTGGGGGCGGGAGGTCCTGGTGGAGGCATCGGCGGCGGCCCCCCCGGCGTAAGCTTTACAGTGGGAGCGGAAGGCGATACCGGGGGCATAGGTGGAGGTGTTCCCGGCGTAAGCTTTACCGTCGGTGGAGGACCCGCTGCCTGCTGCGCTTTCAGCTTGGTGCCGCGATTCACCAGGTGCCCCTTGACGTCGCCGGCCACCAGTTGCACTTCGAAATCGTCGCTGTACTGCTTGGCGAGCTCGTCGATGCGCGCAAAAATCGGCTTCAGCGCATTCAGGTCGGTCACCTGTTCGACCTGCTGATCCAGACTCTTCAACTCATCCAGAGGATTCTGGTTCTCGGTGCCCACGATGTTTATCCTACACTAGCTTCGTGACGATCGCTCTCGACGCCACTCCGCTTTCGGTCTCCACTGGAGGTGTGGCGCGCTACACGCTGGAACTGGCGCGGGCGCTCGCCGCTCGATTTCCCGACGATGAGCACTGGCTGCTCTCCGATCAACCTTTTCCCATGCCGGAACATCCGCCGCGGAACCTTCATCGCGGCAATCCGCCTCACAGTCTCGTCACGCGGAAATGGTGGTTATGGGGATTACAACAGGAAATGATGCGCCGCCATGTCGATGTGTTTCATGGAACCGATTTTTCGGTCCCCTACCTGCCCCTCCGGCCGAGCGTGATGACCGTGCACGATCTTTCGCCATGGCTCGACGGCGCCTGGCAGCCGCATGCACAGCGTATCCGCCGCCGCACTGCGGTGCTGCTTCGCGCCGGCTTGGCCACCATGGTGATCACGCCCAGCCAGGCTGTACGTCGCGCGGCGATCGATCGTTTCGGGCTGGCCTCGGATCGCGTGGTCGCGGTTCCGCTGGCCGCGTCCGAGCATTTTCGTCCAGTCGCGTGTGAGCCTCCGGCGCGTCCTTACTTCTTGTTTGTCGGAACGCTGGAACCGCGAAAAAATCTGCGTCGGCTGGTCGAAGCGTGGCGCGAGGTCTACAAGTCGCATGCCGTCGACCTGGTCCTGGCCGGACGCGCCCGGGCGGATTTTGGGCCGATTCCGTCGGAGCCCGGCTTGCGCATCGCGGGTCCGGTCGCCGAAGCGGATCTGCCCGCGCTGTATTCCGGAGCGCTTGCCGTGGTGTACCCGTCCTTGTATGAAGGCTTCGGACTGCCGGTGCTGGAGGCGATGCAGTGCGGCGCGCTGGTGGTCGCGTCGCGCGATCCAGCGATTCTCGAAGTGACGTGTGAAGCCGCAGTGCATGTCGAAGCCACGGATGTGCGCCAGCTCGCCGAAGCGCTGTTGGCGATCGCGCGGGCGCCTCACGACTTTTCGGAGGTTCGTGCTCGCGGCCTGGAACGCGCTCGCGCCTTTTCCTGGCAGCGGACCGCCGAGATCACGCGGGAGGTGTATGACGCAGCCGTCCGCGTCTTCCGCAAATAGCGCATTGTTTCTGAGTCCTGAAGCGCCGGTCGCGGGTTCCGGCGGAGGCGGGTTGCGATCGGCGTCGCTACTCGAATATCTGCGCCTGCGCTACACCGTGCAGGTCGCCGGCTTCACTCTGCCGCATCATTCCAAGACCTTCGCGGCGCGCGCGTGCAGAAACGGCTGGCGATTTCTGCGCGGCGTGCCTCCGCTGGTCGATCGTTACGCGGGTTTCGAGGCGCAGCTCGATCCGGTCTTGAGCGGGCGACACTACACAATAGGGGTGGTGGAGCATTTCTGGTGCGCTCCCTACGCTTCGGTTCTAAGGCCGCATTGCGACCGGCTGGTGCTCGATCTGCACAATATCGAAAGCGAGCTCGCGTCGACGCACGCGCGCGCCATCAACGGGCCACAGCGTGTGCTCATGACGCGATTTGCAGCGGCCTACCGGCGGCTCGAACACGAATGGCTTACGCGGTACGACGTCGTTTTGGTCGCGTCGGAGGAAGACCGTGCACGGATCGAGCACCCCAACGTCTACGTGTATCCCAATGCACTCCCTGAAATCGCGCGACCCACGGTGGAGGAAGAAGACTGCATCGTTTTCAGCGGGAATCTCGAATATCATCCCAACATTGAAGCCGTCCGCTGGTTTCGTTCCACGATATGGCCGCGCGTGCGCAACTTGACCGAATGGCGGTTGATCGGTCGCAATCCCGAAGCCGTAGCAGGGATGGTTCGCGGTGACGATCGCATCAAGCTGATCGGCCCGGTGGACGACGCCGTGGAAGCAATCGCCCGCGCAAAGGTGTGCGTCGTTCCTTTGTTGTCAGGCAGCGGGACACGGTTCAAGATTCTGGAAGGGTGGGCCGCCGCGCGAGCTGTTGTATCCACCACGCTCGGCGCCGAAGGGCTGGACGGCCAATCGGGCGAGCATCTGGTGATTGCCGACGATCCCGTGGAGTTCGCGGACGCGATCGTACGGCTATTGAAGGATCCGGAGGAGCGCCGCAAGTTGGGCGAAGGCGGCCGTCAGTTGTATCTGGATCGCTTCACCTGGCGCGCGGCATGGGATCAGCTCAAACTCGCGAATTTGTGATGACGTGGAGGTTTAACCGCTCCCTTTGGTCACGGCTCGGAAAGCTGAAAATAGCCGACACCGAGCAGCGACCAGAGGAAGCGGTTTAACGTGCGCGCCTAGCTGAACAGCTCGTTGATCGGAAGCCAGTAATTCGGTCCGTTGGACTGCGGCACGTACTCGAAACCGCGGTGGAACGGATCGTTGTAGCAGATATTGGTCCAGTTGATTCCCAGGGCCGAGTAGATGGTCGCTTCGATATCTTCGGGATTAACAGCGCGATTCTGCGACCAGCCCGGATCGACAATGGTCGAGCCATCGGAACTGGTTTTTCCGATAACCTTGCCGCCAGTCACGCCGCCGCCGGCGAACATCGCGAACTGGACCGGAAAATGGTCGCGTCCCATCGCGGCCGTGAAGTTCGGGGTGCGTCCGAACTCGCCCATGGCGACCACCAGTGTGCTGTCCAGCAGGCCGGCGCCCTTTAAATCCGAGATCAGCGCCGAGACGGCCGAGTCGAAGGAGTTCCCGAGCGTGAAGATGTTGTTGCCCTGGTTAACCTGGAAGTTGGGACCGTAAATGTTGACGTGCATGTCCCAGCCGCCTACCGTGACCTGGACGAAGCGCGTCCCCATGTTAGCCGCCAGCGCCTGCTTCGCGATCACCAGCGAATTGCCGAAGGAGCTGTTTCCATACCGTGCGCTGTCGGCCGAGGAATACGTGAAGACGCTCTGGACTTGCGGGTTGTACATCAGGCTCTGCGCCGATTCATAGAATCCGTTCATGTCTTCGGCGGGCTTGCCCAGCGGAGAATTGTTGCGCAGCGGATCGTCTTCGGTGTGCAGCGTCGAAAGCATTTCCTGAAAACGCGCCTGCCCGAAACCGTTGGTAGTGTCCGGAAGGCCGCCGGGCGACGGGTTGTACTTGAACGGCGCAAACGACGCGTCCAGGTATCCCGATCCCACAGCGCCATCCGAGTTGAGTCCTAAGAACGTCGGCAAGACATCGCTGGTTTTGCGCGTCGAGGCTTTTTCGAGAGCCACGATGCTGCCGATATTGGGGGCGATGTTGCCCAACGCCGCCGCAGGGTTCCTGCCGATCTGCACCCAGGTCTGTCCCAGCGAATGCACAAGCGCGTGCGCCTGCAGCGAGCGGACGATGGAAATGTCGCCAAGTTGATTGGCCAGCTTCGGAAAAATTCCAGTGGGCCAGAAGATCCCGTTGACGGTTGCAGGATTCGCCGCCGCGGGCGTGACGCCGTTGGTCATCTTGAAATCGAACGTGTCGACGTGGCTCGGTGCGCCCGCCATCAGAATGAAGATGACATTCTGGGCTTTGTTGAGAGTAGTGACGCTTTGCGACGAGCAGGTGGCGGCTTTCGCTTCGCGAGTGAGGTACGCGCCCGTGACGCCGGCGCCCAGGACCTTGAAGAAGTTGCGGCGGGTCCAGTGCGGGCGGCGGAAATACGCTGGTCTGCGGATTTCGGGATGCTCCGCCAGGAGCTTTGCGAATTGATCTTTTTCGTTGGTCATGGCTGAAGCTCCTCAGTAGTTGAACAGGAAGTCGACCTTGTTATACAAGGTCCACATCAGTTCCTGCATCTTCTGCGTGCGCGTGGTGCCGGTGCTCGATCCGATGAGCGCCAACCCCGCCTGTTTTTCCGCGTCGGTCGGGTAGCGCGAAAGAATGTTGAAGTACAGCGTGCTTACAGCGCTGCTGCTATCGGCTTGCGCCAGCGCCTTGCTCAAAAGGCTTGGCGTGGTGTTCGAGGTAGGGGACGTCACCAGTTTCGACATCACCAGGTTATCGTTCATGACCACCAGCGCCTGCTGGATCGCGCCATCCGGCCGGCGCTGCTGATCGTCGCGATTCCCGGGCAGAAACGCCTTGAGGAAAGTGCTGCCCTCGGCCGCGGGCTCAGGAATCTGCATCGCCCAGTTGATCGGAGTATTCACGCCGCCGATGTTGACGTTGAACGTCAGGGGAACATTGCTCGAAACCGTCAGCGAATCCTGCACCTCTTCGCCCCACAGACGCCGCACCAGGTGCCGGGCGAACAGAGGCTGCCAGTTCGGATTCCATTTGTTCGGATCGTATTGCGATTCAAGCTGATAGCTATTCGAGTTGGCGATCAGCCGCATCAGGTGCTTGAGATCATAGTTACTGGCGACGAAATCCTCGGCCAGCGCGTTCATCAGTTCAGGATTCGAAGCCTGCAAGGTCCACGGCGCGGGTGGAGGATTGTTCGGATCGAGCCGGGCGGGATCGAACTGATCCGGCGGATCGACGATACCCATCCCATAGAAATGCGCCCACACATAATTCACCGCGGCGCGGGCGAATTGCATGTCGCCGGTCACCATCCGCGCCAGCGCCTGGCGGTATCCTTCACCTGACTTCGGTGTCTCGCCCGTGAAAATGTAAGCGGGCGTAATCATCTTGGTCGAGCCCACCGGTTGGCGTGGCGGCCGGTTGCCGGTGGTGGTGTTCAACATGTAGTCGGTCTTGGTCGTGTTGTTGTCCGCCGCCCACCATAAAGCCGGACTGTTGTTGTTGGATGGGTCAGACCGCGCACTCTGCATCGATATGTGCGACAGGAATGCCGTCATACCCCAGGCTTGCATTCTGGTCGTGCTGCCGCCCCACAAGCTCAGTGAATCCAGGTGACCGCGGCCGTTGTGGCATTCCAGGCAATTCATATGTGCGATGCCAAGGAACGTTTCCGCGATGTTCGCATTGACTTGATCGTAGGTATCCTGAATCGGGATGGCTGTGCCGGTCACGCGGCCGTTGATGATCCAGTTCAGCTCGCCCTGCGTGAAATTGTTGCTGCCGGTGGAACCGATCAGCGCCGCCGCCATCAGGTTGTACGGCACTCCGTTCGCCAGCGAATTGCGGATCCAGGTATTGAATGCATCGCGTCCCTGCACTGCGAGCGCGGTCCCGGTGCTGGGCCAGTTCGACGCGTTCTTGAACAGGTCGCCGTAGAACATCGTCCACTTGTCCACCCATTGGGAAGATCCGATCAACTCGTCCACCAGCGCTGCGCGCTTATTCGGGTTGGTGTCAGCCACAAAGTTGGTCACGCGATCGGCTGTTGGGACCCGTCCGGTCAGATCCAGCGTGACGCGGCGGATAAATTCGTAGTCGTTAGTTTGCGCCGCGGGCGTGACGCCATTCGCCTGGAACGCTTTCCAGATAAACACGTCGATCAGGTTAGAGGCGTTATTCGAACCTCCCTTGCCGAACGTGCGGCTTCCGCCTGGAGGAGTTGCCATGGACGCCGCCACCATGCGTGAGCCGAGCATTTTCGTGACCTGCGCCGTCAGCTCGCCAGCCGGATTTCCTTGCCGCGGCTGGAAACGGTCGCGCTGCGGCCCGAAGAAGGTGCATTCAGGATGGGCGACATCGCCGAACCCTTGATCTTGAGCTTGAACGATCGCGGCCAGTAGGAATCCGACGGTCAAAAGGCGCTTTGGCATGTACAATCCCCGCTGTTAGAGTATGACCCAACAAACACCCGATGGCAATGAGAGTTGCTCGCGACTAGGGTGAATTTTGGGCCCGGAATTAGGGAAATCCGGTGACAGTCTGATTAAATCGGATTCACAGACGTGACCGAAAGCGTGTCACAGGGTTAGAGTGAACTATGATGTCGAAGCTCTTAGCTTTCAGCACCGCGCTTGGGATCGCGGCCTTGGCCCAGGTTTCCGACAACACGTCGCTAACGGGTAAATACTACTTCCGGCAGGTCTTATTTGTCACAGACGGGACCGCCAACGTCACGGATACGCGCACCGGACTGGGCACGCTGACCTTCGATGGCAAGGGGAGTTTTACCATTTCCGGCCAGCAGCTTGTAGGAACAACGGGGGCGGCGAGTCTTAGCGGCTCTGGTACGTACGCGGTCAAGCCCGGAGGATTCGTCACGCTGTCCAACCCGCTGCGGTCCGGTGTAACGGTGAACGCCCGGTTGGGCGTCGGCGCACTGGTCGGGTCGTCAACCGAAGCCGGTTCGACGGTCTTTGACTTGTTTCTTGCGATTCCTGCGCCCGCGACAGCCTTGTCAACCGCGACCTTGAATGGTCCGTACTGGATCTCGAGTCTGGAATTTCCCAACGGCGGCGTCGCGAACGTCCGCAACACGAACTTCAAGCTGACGGCCAACGGAGTCGGGAGCTTTGCCGAATCGACTGTCGCCGGCCAGGCGGCGAATCTTCAGAATAAACTTCAAAACCAGACCGTGGGACCGATCACCTACACGCTGGCGGCTGACGGCACTGGCACCATCACGTTCCCCACGGCCGCTGGACTGGATTCGACCACGCAGCTCATTTCCGGACTGAAGAATATCTACGTCGCGCAAGACGGGAGTTACTTCATCGGCGGATCGGCAACCGGCGGAGGGCATGGAGTCGTGGTCGGCGTGAAGGCATTCGCCAGCGGCGCGACCAACGCGAGTTGGAACGGATTCTACTTCGCGGCCGGCATGCGTTACGACGTGGCATCGCAAGGATTTGCCGCGCGCCTGTCGGCGGTTTCCGGATCGGTGCACGCTGTGGGCGACGGGAACTCGGCGTGGTCGCGCAGGACACGTCAATCCGACGCGCTCCTGGATGTCGCGCCGTTGATCAACTATGCGCTCGGAGCCGATGGATCCGGTCCGCTTCCTTCAACCACCGGCCACGTCGATCTGGCGGCGACGAAAAACGTCTTTTCGACCACTGGAGTCGATATAACCGATTCGCTGAGCTATGAACTGTATTTTGGAGCGCTGATGCCGCCTCAATCCGGGCCGGGACTCTTTCTGAATCCCCAGGGCGTGTTTAACTCAGGCAGTTTCGCGCCGCCGGGTTATCCGGTCGCGCCGGGAACTTTCGTGACTTTGTTCGGCACCGGCTTCGGAACACAGAACGCCACCACTACGGCATTTCCGGTGAAAACGACCCTTGCAGGGGTGCAAGTGACCGTGAACGGAACCGCCGCGCCCATCTATAGCGTGGTCGGCACCGGCAGTTTTCCGCTGATCACGGCGATCGTTCCTTACGGAGTAACTGGGCCGACCGCGACGTTCCAGGTGATCCTGAATGGGACGACCAAGTCGAATACGGTGGACGTGCCACTGGCTGCCACCGCGCCGGGCGTGTTCAGCGTCCCACCGAACGGGATTAGCGACGCTGCGGTGCGGCATGCCGACGGCACCATCGTGAATTCATCCAGTCCCGCGACGCGTGGGGAGACGGTGGCCGTGTATCTCGGTGGCCTCGGTGCGGTGAATCCCACAGTCAGCGATGGCCAGGCAACCCCGATCGACACACTCTATAGAATGACTGGTCCGGTCAATGTGTACGTGGGCGGCCAACTTGTCTCGAGCATCCCCTTCGCGGGACTGACGCCTACACTGGCAGGCTTATATCAGCTCAACATCCAGATTCCTGTGACCATCGGATCGGGCGCGCAGAGCCTCGCGGTGCAGACCAACGAGTGCTTTACGGACATGGTGACGATCTGGGTGCAGTAGTGCCGTTTCACGCAAAGGCGCAAAACTTCGTCGCCAAGAACGCAAATTACTTGCCGATGCAAAACGTGGAAAAGATTCGATTCAGGATGTCGTCCGCGGTAGTGGCTCCGGTGATCGCGTCAATGGGACGAAGCGCGGCGTAAAGATCCAGCAGCAGCATTTCGTGCGGGATTCCGACCGTAGTTGCATTCCGTGCGGCATCCAAAGCTTCGCGCGATTCCTTCAGCAGTTGTTCATGGCGCAGGCTGGTGATGAAGCCGCCTTCCTGTTCAATCTGCCCGCGCGGAGCAATGGTCTCGATCAAGCGCTTCTTGAGTTCAGGCACGCCGTCGCCCGTGAGTGCGGAGACCGCCACAATTCCGTCCAGCCGTCCCAGATCCGACTTGTTGCCAACCACGACCGACTTGCCCTGTTCCCGTGCGCGGGCGATCAGATCGTGATCCTCCTGCTTCAGCGGCGCTGCGCCATCGACGACCACCAAGGTCACATCCGCGTCGGCCATAGCTTGATAGCTGCGCTCGATTCCCAGATTCTCGACCAGATCCTGACCGATGCGGATTCCCGCGGTATCGACGAATCGCACCGGAATCCCTTCCAGCGACGTGGTTTCCGAAACCAAATCGCGGGTCGTGCCAGGTATGTCGGTAACGATCGCCCGGTCCTGTTCGAGCAGGCGGTTGAACAGGCTGCTCTTTCCGACATTGGGGCGTCCGACGATTGCCAAAGTGAATCCTTCATGCACCAGTTTGCCGTAGGCGAAGCTCGCGATCAGAGTACCGATCGCCGATATGACCGGATCTAAACGGCGCAAAATCTCTTCGGGAGGCGCGACGCTGATGTCATCCTCGGCAAAATCGATGCCGGCTTCGAGCAGCGCGATCAGTTCCAGAAGCTGTTCCTTCACCGGCTTGAGACGGCGCGAAACGGACCCTTCCGCCTGTTGCGCGGCGATGCGAGCCTGATACAGCGTGGTCGATTCGATCAGATCGCGAATCGCTTCCGCTTGCGGGAGATCGATCCGTCCATTGAGATAAGCGCGCAGCGTGAACTCGCCGGGTTCGGCCAGCCGCGCGCCAGCTTCACAGCAACGTTGCAGCGCGTGTTTGAGAATGACGGGCGAGCCGTGGCACGAGATTTCGACCACGTCTTCGGCGGTGTACGATCGCGGTGCGGCGAAGTACGTGACGACCACTCGATCGACTTCGGGAAGCTCGGCGAGCGTCGCGGTCCAGGATTCGAGGGGTGCTTTCAGCCGGAGGATTTTTTCCGCGATAGGGCGAGCCTGAACTCCGGAAATTCGGATGACCCCGATTCCTCCACGTCCCGCAGGCGTCGAGATCGCGCAGATCGTGTCTCTTAAATTCATAGGAGGCCGTTCATTAACGTGAATGAACGTCCATTAACGGCTAAAAGGGTTTACCGGCGGCGGCGATCCCGGTCGCGATTGCCTCCGCGTCCGAACGGCCGGCGAGGCGCATCGTCTTCGGGCCTGGGACGCGGCGGACGGATGGGCTCGGGAAGCGTCTTCAGGTCGGACGGCACCACCACCACTTGCCGGATGGGACCCATGCCGACGCTCTCGCTGCGTATTTCGGTCTCGTTGCGCAACGCCAGATGGATAATGCGCCGCTCGCGGCTGTTCATCGGGCTGAAGTGAAATGGCAGCTTGGATTTCTTGACTCGTTCGGCCGCGGCGAGTGCGCTCATCCGCAGTTCTTCGATGCGCAGGATGCGATAGTCGTTGGCGTCGAAACAAACCCGCGAATGTTCCTCTGGAGGCATCCCCAGCGCTTCCATGGTCAACTGCTCCAGGGCCAGAAGAAGCTCGGCTTTGTTGGCCAGCAGAAGTTCCACGTCGGCTCCGCTGAACCGGACCAGCATATCGGGATTCTCGAAATCGGGGTGCGGAGTTTCGCCTTCGGTAACGGTGTATTCCAGCTTGAATCCCGCCAGTCGAAACACACGGTTCAGGAATTGTTCGATGCGGGGGCCGGCTTCGGACAGCGTATACTTCTTTTCGGACAAGTTCCTATCTCTTCTTTTTTGGCGGTTTCTCGACCGCAGCCGGCACAGGTAGCGCGGCCGGACCGCCCCGGTTCATCAACCATTGCTGGAAGATGCCTACCAGGTTGCCGGTTAAATAGTATAACACCAGGCCCGAGGACAGGAAGTAAAAGATATAGCCGAGAAACAGCGGCATGATCATAAACATCTTCTGCTGGGCAGGATCGACGCCGGGTTGCGGAGTCATCTTTTGCGTCAGAAATTGCGTGACGATCAGGATGATGGGCAGGACTCGAATGGCCAGAGTTTCCGGCTGCGAAAGATCGTGGACCCACAACCAGGGCGCGCCGCGCATTTCGATGGAAATACTCAAGACTTTGTAAAAGGCGTAGAAGAACGGAATCTGTATGATCATCGGAATGCATCCGCCCATAGGGTTGACGCCTTCGCGTTTGTACAGATCCATCATTTCCTGGTTTTGTTCGGCCTTCTTCGGATCGCGCATCGAAATACTCTTATACTTCGCGTTGATGGCGGCGATCTGCGGCTGAAGCTTCTGCATCTTTCGCGACGATTTCAGGCTGGTCATGCGCAGCGGGAACAGCACGAAATTGATGGCGATGGTCACCAGCACGATCGCCCAGCCCCAGTTGCGCGTCACATGATCGGCGGTCCAGTTCAACGCGAGGAACAAAGGTTTCGCGACGACTTCAAACCATCCCCAATCGATGAGGGTGGTGAGTTTCGGATCGACGCGGGTCAGCAGATCGGTATCTTTGGGTCCGATGAAGTAGGAAAAAGTGTTGAGGCCGTCTCCGCCGGCGGCGGCTCCGATGCGCTGCTCTTCCGATCCGGATGCCGCGGGCACACCGTCCGAAAAGATGGTGAACTCCACTGAAGACCGGTTCACCGGCAAAAACACGCCCGCGAAGTACTTGTCTTCCAAGCCGACGAAGGAGAACTGGCCGCTGACGGAGACGGGTCCGTTCTTGGCAGCTTTGGGATCCTGTTCGACTAACTTTGACGAGGAAAGGTCGTAGTGCACCGACTTCTGTTCGGCGCTCGCGTTGACCACGCTGTCATCGCCGAATCCGCCGCGCCACTCGATCGAATGCGGAAGCAGGACGCCGTTATCGAGCACCTGCGTCGTGACGCCGACCAGGTAGCTGGTCTTCGAAAACTTGAACGATTTTTTCGTCGCCGCCCGGCCGTCGGAGAACTCGAAATCGAGGCTAAGCCCGTCGGGACGCCCGACCTGGAACAGCGCGGTATTGGGATCGGTGGCGAATTGCTGATTCTTAACAGAGATGGAAAAAGGCGCAGGAACTTTGGCCAGCGCCGCCTGATTCACCAAGTCCAGCGGCTGGCCCTTGTGATCCTTAAAGGCCTTCAGAATCCAGCTTCGGACGACAGCTCCACGATTGGAAAAAGTAACGCGATACAGATCGGTATCGACAGTAACCGTTTCTTCTTTGTCGGCATGAACCTGACCCGGCATTTCCTTCGGGACAGGCGCTGGAGCGGGCTGCGTGGGACGCTCCGCTTCTTTTGCTACGTCGGCCTGCCTCGCCGGCCCAGGTTTGGGCGCTGCCGAACTGGCAGGCGCGGGCGTCGGCTTGTAGAAATACTGCGTGCCAAACAGCACCAGACCCATCAGCAGGAAGGCGATGAGCAGCCGCGCCTCCATCGACATTTCTTTCTTTTCCATAGTGTCCTAGCGGACCGGGTCGAACCCTCCGTGATGAAACGGATGGCATTTTGAGATCCGCTTTACACCCATCCAAACACCTCGCAAGACGCCATGTTTTTCGACCGCTTCAGACATGTATTCCGAACAGGTGGGATGAAAACGGCAGGCGGAAGGCAGCATAGGCGAGATCCATCGCTTATAGATACGCAACATGGCCAGCGTTAGTGCCCGCATTTTTCGATCACTTTCCGCCACCCACGTTCGATTTCGATGAACGGAGCTTCCAGCGCCGCCCGACGCGGATTGACCACGATATCCCAACGCGGGGCGATCTCGGCGCGATGCATACGAAACGCTTCGCGAATCCTTCGTTTGATGCGGTTGCGGATGACGGCTCCACCCAGCGCCCGCGGGACAGTGAGGCCGATCCGCGCTCCAGAAGAGTCTGGCCTTTCGAGGCAAAACGCCGCGAAGATTGGACAGGTAACGCGGATGCCGTTGTCATAGACGACGCGAAAGTCCGCGGATTTGAGGATCCGGGAAGCTCGCGGAAACGCCAGGCTATTTGGCAGACCGGACGGCTCTTTCGTCGCTGACCGTCAGTTTATGACGGCCCCGGGCGCGCCGCCGGGCGAGCACTGCGCGTCCGTCTTTGGATTTCATGCGCGCGCGGAATCCATGCGTCTTGGCGCGCTTTCGATTGTTCGGTTGAAATGTACGTTTGGGCATCTTGTGATCGACCGGGTAAGCGGAGGCGCACCCGTGCTTTCTTGACTATCCTGGTGTCGATTTCAGTATACCAAACGCGACGCGCTCCGTTACTGTCGCGCCTCAAAGGTCGTCAGTTGAGGCGCGACAGTTATGGAGCGCGTTGGCCGAGTATAGCTACATTTCGAGCTTCCCCTTGACGATCATGTCCTTCACTCGAAACTCCACAGTGCGGAACGGGATCGCGATCCCGGGCAGATACAGTTCGAACGAAATGGTCTTTTCCGACGCGGTCGCTTCACGGGGAAAAGCCAGCCGAAGATACGGATCGCCGGGCGACGGAGGGAAATGGCCGGTCATTTTGATCTTCTTGCGCCCCAGGTGCATTACGCTCTCGTCCTCCATGCGCTGCGTGTCCTGACCGTCCGTGAACGCGCGCGCATCCTGAATCGGAATCGCCAGCACGATGTGCGTCGCGCGGTTGTCTTCCAGCCACACGCGATATTCTTCGGCCAGCAGGTCGGGCGCGGCTTGCGGCCGCTTGCGTTTGTAGCGGCGGTCGCGCTCGCGTTCCGCGATCTCCATCGGCCCAGCGGTCGCGAGATAGGCTGCCACCCCCGGAGCGTTCGCGGGCCCAGTAAGCGGCTGCGCCCACGGACAGTCGGTGAACATCTGCACGAGTTCGGCTTCGCTCCAGTCCGCGGGAGCTTTCGATTCCCAGAAGGGGGCCGCGAACAGCAGAAGTAATGCCAGCCAGTTCATGGCGTTTTCATAGCTTCGCGAGCTGATCGTAATCCATGTTGCCGCCGGAAACAACGATGCCGATGCGCTTCAGCCCCGGCGGAAGCAGTTGGCTGAAGACCGCGGCGGGGGCGACCGCGCCGCTCGGCTCGACCAGAATCTTCATGCGCATCAGCAGAAATTTCAGCGTCGCACGAATCTGGTCTTCAGAGACCAGCAGGACTTGCTCCACATTGCGTCGGAGAATGGGAAACGTCAGTTCGCCTGGACTGGTGGAGCGCAGCCCGTCGGCGATGGTTGGCGGTGTTTCGATCTTGACGCGCTGGCCCTTCGCGAAAGATTGATAGGTGTCGTTGGCGAGCTCCGGTTCGACTCCGAAAATCCTGATCGACGGGCGCAGATGTTTGGCGGCGATGGAGCATCCTGCAAGCAATCCTCCGCCGCCGATGCAGACCACCAGAGCGTCCAGATCGGGAACTTCTTCGAGCAGCTCTTTCGCCGCCGTGCCCTGTCCCGCGATGGTCCAGGGATGATCGTAAGGGGGCACTATCGTCGCCCCGGTTTCAGCGGAAATTTGCGCGCTGATCTCTTCACGATTTCCCTTGAAGCGGTCGTAGGTGACGATGCGCGCGCCGCGTGCCCGGGTGCCTTCCATCTTCGAGCGCGGGGCGTCTTCCGGCATCACCAGCGTGGCGGGCGCGCCGACGAACTGCGCGGCGATTGCGACAGCTTGCGCGTGGTTTCCGGACGAATGCGCGACCACGCCTTTCGCCAAGTCATTCTTGGGAATCGAGAGAATGAAGTTCGACGCGCCGCGGATTTTGAACGCGCCACCTTTTTGAAAATTCTCGCATTTGAAAAACGCCGAGACGCCAGCTTCGGCGTCGAAGCTCGCGGAGGTCATCACGGGAGTTCGTTTAGCAATGGGACGAATCCGCTCCGCGGCTGCCCGTATGTGTTCGAAGGCGATCTCAGTATCCGGCATGTTTATCCACCACGTTCTGAAGCGGCTCGCCCTTGCGAAACCGCTCGAAATTATCGACGAAAAACTCTACAGCGTTTTCCCGCGAGTAAGGCACGTTATCCGCGGTATGCGGCGAGAGCAGGACGTTTTCGAGGCGATAAAACGGATGTCCCGCGGGCAACGGCTCGTTCGTGAACACGTCCAGGGCGGCTCCGCGAATCTTACCCGTTTCAAGGGCATCGATCAGCGCGGGTTCGTCGACGACCGCGCCGCGACCGACGTTTACGATCACGGCTGTAGACTTCATCATTGCGAGCTGAGCCGCGCCGATCATTCCTCGAGTCTGCGGCGTCAAGGGCGCGGCTAGAGCGAGGTAATCGCAGGCGGCGAGTATCGCGTTCAAATCGTGCGAGGCAGTTCTACCGGCAGTCAGAATATGCATTCCGAACGCGCTGGCCCGTTCGCCGATGGCGCGCCCGATCGATCCATATCCAACGATGGCGAGCGTGCGTCCATGCAACTGGTCATGCTCGTAGCGTTCCCAGCGCTGCGCCTGCTGATTCTTCAGAATGCGCCGGAACTGATAGGCAAAATGGAGCATCGCGCCGATGGTCCATTCGCTAAGTGGACGCGCGAAAACGCCTCGACCGTTGGTTACGGGTACGGGACTCTCGCGGATTTCGCGGGAAAGAACGGCGTCGACTCCCGCCGAAAGCACGTGTGCCCATCGGATTTTCACGGCGCGAGGAAAGGTTTCGAGAAACAGCGATGGATCGCGATAGTCACCATTGAGCAACACGTCGGCTTCAGGCGCGGCTTTGAAGACTCGGCCGCGATCGTTGCTGACGATGACGTTGGTATCGCCCGGCAATCGTTCGAGCGGTTTGAGGTAGGAAGACGCCGGATCGGCAGTCACCAGCAGGGTGATCGGCATGGAAAGGTTCAGGATAACAATGTAGAGCCGCGAGTCTCAGGGAGTCCGCAGGCTCGGCTCGCGCCCCAGATAGATTTTCGCGCCGGTTCGCTCCGCCAGCTCGCGATGTCCACTGACGAAATCGGCGTGGAGATGGGCTTCAATCACGTGTTCAATCCGTAACCCTTGCGGACGCGCTTCATCGATGCACAACGCAACGTCGCGCTGCGGGTCCACCACGCAGGCCACTCCTTCGGAGCCCACCATATACGAGGCGTGCGACAGGCATGTCAGATAGAACTGTTGGAAGTACATCGCTAATTCGATTGTAGATCCGCGAACGAAGAAGAAGTGCACGCTGCTAGAATGAAGTCTCGCGTGAAGATCGACATCTTCAACCACATTCTCCCCGAAGCTTTCTTTGCCGAATTTCTTCGCATCGCGCCCGGCTTGAAGGACATGGGCAAGCGCTCGCGCAACATTCCGGTCATGTGGGACCTGGACGCGCGTTTTCGCATGATGGACGAATTCGGCGACTACCGGCAAGTGATTTCGCTGGCCTCGCCGCCCATCGAATCGTTCGCGGATCCCAGCGTGTCTCCGGTTCTCGCTCAAATGGCCAACGATGGGATGGCGGAACTGGTGGAACATCATCGCGACCGCTTTCCCGCATTCGTGGCCGCGCTGCCGATGAATAATCCCGACGCGGCGCTCCTTGAACTGGATCGAGCACTCACACAACTTGGCGCGGTGGGCGTGCAGCTTTATTCCAACGCCGCCGGCAAGGCTCTCGACTCGCCTGAGTTTCAGCCCATCTTCGACGAACTCGCTCGCCGCGATCGCGCCATCTGGCTGCACCCCGCGCGCGCCGGAAATTTTCCCGATTATCTTTCAGAACAGCGCTCGCAGTATGAAATCTGGTGGACCTTCGGGTGGCCCTACGAAACCAGCGTCGCCATGGCGCGGCTGGTTTTTTCAGGCTTGTTCGACCGTCATCCGAATTTGAAAATCATCACGCATCACATGGGCGCGATGATCCCGTACTTTGAAGGCCGCGTCGGGTATGGTTGGGATCAACTCGGGCTGCGGACGTCGGATGAAGACTATGGCTCGCTGCTTCAGTCGATGAAGAAGCGTCCGCTCGACTATTTCAAGATGTTCTACGCCGACACTGCTCTATTCGGCGCGCGCGCGGCCACGGAATGCGGATTGTCTTTCTTCGGTGTCGACCGCGTGCTGTTCGCATCGGATACACCGTTTGAGCCGACGCCGGGGTTGTACATTCGCGAAACCATTCACGTCATCGATGGACTGGATATGAGCTCCTTCGATCGCGACCGGATTTACTACAAGAACGCTCAAAATCTCCTGAAGATCACGTGATCCCATGCCTCTATTCGGAAAGAAAGAAACAGCCACGATCACTTACATTTCTCACGCGGGAGCCGTGACACCCGTCGCAGTCCCGATCGGCGATTCCGTCATGGAAGGCGCCATCAAGAACGGAGTCGACGGCATCGTCGCCGAATGCGGCGGAGCCGCCCAGTGTGGGACCTGTCACGTCTACGTCGAGGAAAGCTGGCTCGGTAAACTTCCGCCGATGCAGGACGACGAGAACGCGATGCTCGACACCACGCTGTGTCCTCGCCGCCCGAATAGCCGGCTCAGTTGCCAGATTCCCGTGACCAAAGAACTGGATGGCTTGGTGGTCCATACGCCGGAAGCACAGGTGTAAATGAGCGTCGTGATCGTGGGAGCCGGGCAAGGCGGCTTCCAGACCGCTGCGGCGCTTCGCACCGAAGGCTACAGCGGCACGATCACGCTGCTCGGAGACGAGCCACATCTACCGTATCAACGTCCACCGCTTTCGAAGGGATTCCTGCTCGGGAAGCAGGATCTGGAAAGCGCGACGCTGCGGCCGTCGAGATATTTTCAAGATCAGCGGATCGATCTTCTCACCGGGGAGCGCGCCGCTCGGATCGATCGTGAATCGCGCCAGGTCATACTCGAATCCGGGGCGAAACTTCCTTACGATCATCTGGTGCTCGCAACCGGCTCCGGCGTGCGACGATTGCCGGATCCCAGTTTTCTCTACCTGCGAGGTCGCGACGATGCCGCGGAATTGAAAGATCGTTTGGACCGGGCGGGCAGCGTTGTCGTCATCGGCGGCGGATTTATCGGCCTGGAAGTGGCCGCTTCTGCGCGCTCATTGGGAAAAGATGTGACGGTGGTCGAGGTCCAGTCGCGGTTGATGGCGCGTGGCGTCGCGCCAATCGTGTCGGATTTTTTTCGTGATCTGCACATAAAGTACGGTGTCCGGATCCTGCTAGGATCGGGCGAGATCCCGGCCGGCGCCGATCTCGTAGTCGCGGGAATCGGGGTTGCTCCCAATGTTGAACTCGCGCGCGAAGCCGGTCTCGCAGTCGCGGACGGAATCGCGGTCGACGATCACCTGCGCACATCGGACCCGAAAATCTTCGCTATCGGCGATTGCGCATGCCATCGGAGCCGCCGTTTGGAATCGGTACAGAACGCCGTCGATCAGGCCAAATGCGCGGCGGCCAACATCGCGGGAAAAAATGAGCCGTATCACGCAGTCCCCTGGTTCTGGACGGATCAATTCGACGTGAAATTGCAAATGGCAGGCCTCTCCGGTGTGGCGGATCGTGTGGTGTTGCGTGGCGCCGCGCCGAAGTTTTCCGCGTTTTATTTCAGCAACGGGCGGCTGATCGCAGTCGATTCGATCAATCGTCCTGGGGACCACATTCTCGCGCGGAAGCTTCTCAATACGTCGCCGGAGTTGACGCTGGAACAAGCGGCGGATGAGAGCTTCGACCTGAAATCGTTGCTGTGACCAACGCGCTCCATGACTGTCGCGCCTCAATGATTTCAGCATTGCGTGTGGTTTGAGGCGCGACAGTGATGGAGCGCGTACTCCTAGTCGTCGCCGGCCGTCGCCGGAACTTTGCGGTGGTGCGCCACCAGATTCGCGGCGCGTAACAGCGACTCGAACGTGCCCGCGTCGGTCCACCAGCCGTCCAGGACCGAGAATGTCATGGTTCCTTCAGCGATGTACGCATTATTGACGTCGGTGATTTCCAGTTCCCCGCGATGCGAAGGCTTCAACTCGCGGCACTTGTCGAACACGGACGCATCGTACAGATAAATTCCGGTGACGGCATAGTTGCTCTTGGGTTTTTCCGGCTTCTCCTCGATACCCACGATCCGCTTGCCGCTCAGCTCTGCAACGCCGAACCGCTGCGCGTCGGAGACTTCTTTCAAAAAAATCCGCGCCCCGGATTTCTGGTTCTTGAATTCGTCAACCGATGCGCGGATGGTGCCCTCGATCAGGTTGTCGCCGAGGATCACGCAGATCTGATCACCATCGGCGAAGTGCTCCGCCAAAGCCAGCGCCTCCGCGATGCCACCCTCGCCTTCCTGGTAGGCGTAATTCAAGTGCTTCAACCCGAACTCTTTGCCGTTCCCGAGCAGACGCAGAAAGTCGCCGGAATTACGCCCACCCGTGACCAGCATAATGTCGGTGATACCGGCGTCCACCAGAGTCTGGATCGGATAGTACACCATCGGCTTGTCGTAAATCGGCAGCAGGTGTTTATTGGTGATCTTGGTGAGCGGGAACAGCCGGCTACCGGTTCCGCCCGCGAGGACAATGCCTTTCACCGCTACAGTATAGCGAACCGCAACCAATCTCCACGCAAATCAGCGATCTTGTTCCTATCCCTTGCTGTAGCGTTACATCCGTGGTAAGGTTTGCATCTAAATGCGACTTAAACGGGCGATTTTTTTGACTGTTATCGTCTTTGCCTCGGCCGTCTGGGGGCAGCGTGAGCGGATTGCGGGACCGGTCGATTCGCGTCGACTGGTCCCATTGCGAGGCAGTCTCCATCCATTTGCGCGGCCGCAGTTCGATGCCGGCCCGGTGGACCCATCAATGAAGCTGGACTACATCACCCTGATGCTCCACAAGACGGACCAGCAGCAGGGCGAACTCGATCAACTACTCATAGATCAGCAGGACCCGCTGTCGCCGAAATTCCACGAATGGCTGGAGCCCGAACAGTTCGCCGACCGCTTCGGCGTGAGTCCCGCCGACCTGTCCACGATTCAAACATGGCTCCAATCCCAGGGTCTTTCCGTGATTCAACCGGCGCGCGGCCGCATGTGGATCGCCTTCACGGGCACCGCGGCGCAGGTCCAGAACGCGTTTCAGACCGAGATCCGCCACTACCAGGTGGAAGGTGAGTTGCACTACGCGAATTCGAGCGAGCCATCGGTCCCCGCCGCCATCGCTCCGTTAGTGATGGGCTTCATGGGGCTGGACGATTTCCGGCCGAGATCCTCTCCACGAGTGAAGAGCGCTCCGCAGTTCACGACCACGGGCGGCGCGCATTTTCTCTCGCCCGACGACCTGGCGACGATCTACAACATTGCTCCGATCTACAAAGCGGGGATCAACGGAAATGGGCAAAAGCTGGTGATCGCGGGGCAGACCGCGATTCACATTTCGGATATGCGCCAGTTCAGAAGCGCGTTCGGGCTACCGGCGACCGATCCGCAAGTGGTCCTGGTGCCCGGCAGTACCGATCCCGGGATCACGGGAGACTTGGATGAAGCCGCACTCGACGTAGAGTGGAGCGGCGCCATCGCGCGCAACGCGCAACTCATTTATGTATATTCGTCCAACGTGGCAGTATCCGCTGCCTACGCGATCGACCAGAACCTGGCGCCCGTGGTGAGTTTCAGCTACGGATTGTGCGAGCAGAAGGCCTCCGGTACTACCATCGCGAGCGCCTACCAATCGATCGCGCAGCAGGGAAATGCGCAGGGCATCACGTGGCTCGCCTCTTCTGGCGATGCTGGGGCGGCCGCTTGCGATCGCCAGGGGGCGAGCCCGCTCGCGTCCAGTGGAATCGCCGTTAATCTCCCGGCTTCTGTTCCCGAAGTAACCGGAGTGGGCGGCACGCAGTTTGCCGAGGGAAATGGAAACTACTGGAGCAGTGCGACCACCGCGACCGGATCATCGGCTTTGTCCTACATTCCTGAAGTCGCCTGGAACGAAAATGGCTCCAACGGGCTCGGCTCCACGGGCGGCGGATTGAGTACTTTTTATTCGAAGCCGCTGTGGCAAGCCGGCTTGGGTGTGCCGAGCGCCAACGCCCGCGCTGTTCCGGACATCTCCCTCACGGCAGCGGGACATGATGGATATCTCGTCTACCTGAACGCCCAGCCGGTGCCAATCGGTGGCACCTCCGCATCCACGCCGGCGTTCGCAGGGCTGGTCACTCTGCTCAATCAGTTCACCAATTCCAAGGGACAGGGGAACCTGAATCCGAATCTGTACCGCCTCGCCTCCACCACGCCGAATGTATTTCACGACGTCGTTGGTGGGAGCAATGTGGTTCCCTGCGCCGCTGGATCGCCGAACTGCTCGCAAGGATCTTTCGGATATTTCGCCGGTCCTGGATACGACGCCGTCACAGGCTGGGGGTCGGTGGATGCGACCGGACTGTTCAACAACTGGACCAACAGCCTGATCTCGACCGCAGTGAGCCTGACTGCCAGTCCCACTACGGTTCCGCTTAGCGGCAGCACGCAGTTGACCGCTACGGTTCGCGCGATCGGCAGTGGCGGCGTCCCCACCGGGACCGTGACGTTTCTCTTCGGCCGCACTTCGCTAGGGGCGGTCGCGCTATCGAACGGAGTCGCGACGCTGACAGTGTACGCCAGCCAGCTCCCCACGGGTAACGACGCGATCATCGCGAGTTACAGCGGCACTCCGACGTTCGGCGGGTCCAGCGGAGCGGTCACTCTGTCCATAAGCATTCCTGCCGGAACTGCAGCGGTGATTCCGTCGGTTTCGCCGAACCCGGTTTATCAGCAGTCGGCTGATGCCGATGGATATAGCTGGTTCTACACGATTCGGTTGACGGACGTCGCCGGCGTCGCCAGCACATTGACGGGATTTACGATAAACGGCGCGAATTTCAATTCGCAGATCGCCGGTTTCTTTGGCAGCTCCAGTATTGCGCCGTTCGGTACCCTGGCAGCGAGCCTGCGTACTCGAAATTTGACTGTTCCAACCAACGTTGTTTTTGGATTTACCGGGCTCGATTCCGCCGGGCATCAGTGGACTCAGCAAATTACTGTTCCATTCTTCGGGCAGCAGATCTCCGCCTCTGTGCAGCTCGCCGGACTGCCCAACGTGGTGCATCAAGACGTCACGTCCAGCGATCCCACCTGCCAGTGGTTCCAGAACCTCGGCTTGCAGGAGCAGAATGGACACGGCGTCTACCTGACTCGATTTCTGGCCGATGGCCAGGATCTGAGCGATCAGATCGCGGCGTACTTCGGCGATACTTATCTCCCCGCCTTCGGATCCCTTCTGGGCGGCGTGTGCTGGACCATCAACACGTTGCCGCTTACGATCAGTTACGAGGTCGACGGCATCGACGAATTGGGAAATAACATCGTCGCAACGCTCTCCAGCCAGTTCCTCGGACCACCGCCCGCATCGGGTGGTCTTACGACGACAACCCAATTCATTACCCAGACGATTGCCAACTCCACTCTGAATGCGACCACCACGGTCGGCGTGAGCCTGGCGGCGTCACAGCAGTGGACCGTCTCTGTGTTCCCGTCCAACCGCACGACAAGTTGGCTGACGGTGTATCCGCAGTCCGGAACCGGGCCGGCGACGCTGAATATTTCGATGGCCGGCGCCGGTTTGGCAGACGGCCTGTATCAGGCGACGCTGGTGTTCCAGTCGAACAACACGCTGCCGCAATCGGCTAACGTCTATCTGTACTTCGTGGTCGGCAAACCGAACATCACGCAAGTGCTGAATGCGGCGAGCCTGGTGGATTCGGGTCTCTCGCCGGGCCTGATCTTCGCGATTAAAGGAACTGGGCTCGGCTCGCCCATCGGTCAGAATACGTTTCTGGACGACAACGGCCGGATCACCAACGATATTTCGGGAGTCGAAGTTTTCGTCAACAACGTCCGGGCTCCCTTGCTGTATTTGAGCGCGGGACAGATCAATGCGGTGGTTCCGTATGAAGTGGCGAAGTCGGTGGGCCAGCGCGTCAGTGTTCAAGTGGTGAACAACGGCGTCAATTCCAATTTCGTCACGGATCTGGTGGTGCCAACCGCGCCGGCCATTTTCCCGCTGGGCGGCGGCCAGGGCGCCATCCGGAATGCCGACAACAGCGTGAACGGACCTGGGAATGGCGCGGCTCGCGGATCTTTCATCGCGATTTATGGAACCGGGGAGGGACAGACGAATCCTCCCGGCATCGATGGTCGCATCGCCAACGATTCGCTTCCTAATCTGCCGCGGCCTGCCGCACCATTCTCGATCACCATCGGCGGTGTGACGGCGAATTCTGTGTACGATGGCGCCGTGCCGGGATCGTTCGAAGGCTTTTTCCAAGTGAACGCGCAGATCCCGAACAGTGTGCCTTCAGGCCCGAATCAGGTGATTATGACCATTGGAGGCGTTTCCAGTCCTCCGTTGAACGTTGTGGTCAAATAGCCACTGGTCCATGGCTTCAGAAAAGGCTTCAGAAAAAGTGACGCAGTTGCTGTTGCAGGCCTCCGGCGGCGATCGTGCCGCTGTGGATGAGCTGACGCCGCTGGTCTATCAGGAACTGAAGCGGATGGCCGGCGGCCAACTCCGCGGCGAGCGTCCCGGCCACACGCTGCAAGCGACGGCGTTGGTCCACGAGGCGTATCTCAAGCTGGTGGATCAGCGCGGCGTGACGTGGCAGAATCGGGCGCACTTTTTCGGCGTCGCGGCGCAGGTGATGCGGCGCATCCTGCTCGATTACGCCAAATCGCGGGGACGCCTCAAGCGCGGTGGCGACGTTCACAAGACCTCGCTGGACGAAGCCCTGGTCGTCGCCGCAGACCGGACTTCGGATCTGGTGCAGATCGATGCAGCGCTGACCAGGCTGGAGCAACTCGATCCCCGCCAGGCTAAGGTGGTTGAGCTGCGATTCTTCGGCGGCCTGTCTGTGGAAGAGACCGCGGAGGCGATGGGAATTTCGACTCCGACGGTGAAGCGCGAATGGGCCATGGCGCGGAGCTGGCTGCATCGTGAGCTTTCCACGAACTGAGATGGACCCCGCACGCTGGTCCCAGGTCAAACAGATCTTTCAATCCGCGCTCGATCTGCCGCGTGGCGATCGGTCCGCTTACGTCCGCTCGCAATGCGGCGGCGATTTGGAATTACTTCAGGAATTGGAGGCGCTGCTCGCGTCCGAAGAGACCTCGGAAACTTTTCTGGAGGAACCCGCCGTCAATTATGTGGACGAGCTGCCCGACATTAATATTGGCAGGAAAATCGGTCCGTATCAGATCGTCCGCGAGATCGGCGCGGGCGGGATGGGCGCGGTTTATTTAGCGGAACGAACCGACGAGTTTCGCCAGCAGGTCGCGCTCAAGCTAATGGCTCTTGGCACGGATTCGCGCATGGTGGTCTCTCGATTCCGGCATGAACGGCAGATACTGGCGGGCTTGGAACATCCCAACATCGCGCGGCTATTGGATGGAGGCGCGACCAGCGACGGTCGCCCGTACTTCGTCATGGAGTACGTCGAAGGCGAGCCTATCGATACGTATTGCGCCAGAGTGAAGCTCAATGTCGCGCGGCGGCTGAGGTTATTCCAGCAGGTATGTTCGGCGGTCCAGCACGCGCACCAAAACCTGATCGTGCACCGCGATATCAAACCGGGGAACATCCTGGTGAGCCAGGACGGCACGCCCAAGCTGCTCGATTTCGGGATCGCCAAATTGGTGGGCGAAAATCCTGCACCGGAAAACACCGCGATGACCGAAGCAGGCATGCGCTTGATGACGCCCGAATATGCGAGCCCGGAGCAGGTCCGCGGTTTGCCGATCACCACGGCTACAGATATATATTCCCTTGGCGTGGTGTTGTTTGAGCTTCTTGCGGGCTGCATGCCGTATCGGTTCGATACACGCTCGCCGGCCGAAGTCGAACGTGTAATTTGCCAAACGAACCCAACGCCGCCCAGCCGGATCGCGAATTCGAAACGGCTGGCGGGCGATCTGGATACGATCGTTTTGAAGGCGCTCGAAAAGGATCCGCGGCGGCGCTACGCGTCGGTGGAGCAATTCAGTGACGATATTCGACGTCATCTGGAAGGGATTCCGATTCTGGCGCGCGCACCGACGCTGAGGTATCGCACGGCGAAATTCGTACGGCGTAATCGCACAGCGGTGGCGGCGGGAATTCTGGTATTCCTCTCGCTGACCGGCGGCTTGATCGCAACCACGTGGGAAGCTCACGTTGCTCGCCAGCAGCGCGCGCGCGCCGAACGTCGCTTCGACGATGTCCGTCATCTGGCTGAATCGTTTCTATTCGAATTTCACGACAAGATCAAGAATCTGCCCGGCTCGACACCGGCGCGGCAACTGATTGTCCAGCGAGCGCTCGAATACCTCCGAAGCCTGGAGCAGGAAGTTCGCGGAAACGCACCGCTCGAGTGCGAGTTGGCCGATGCGTACCTGAAGGTCGGCGACGTCCAGGGCAATCAGTATGTCTCGAACCTCGGCGACACGGCCGGCGCTTTGGCCAGCTACCGGCAGGCTCTCGCCATTTCCGAAGAGGTGCTCCGGAGCGATGCGAAAAATGTCGACGCGCTGCGTTACAACTCGCGTGCACATCGCTCCATTGGCGAGGTGCTGCCGCTGCAAGGAGATGCGACCGGAGCGCTTCCGCATTTTCGGCAATCGATCTCGGCAATGGAGCGCGTGACCCAAGCCGTACCGCAGGACGCGGAAGCACACTTCGAGCTTTCCACCTGCTACGAAATGATGGGCGACGTGCTCGGCCACTCGGGGCTCGCCAATCTGAGCGACCCGAATGCGGCGCGCGCCGCGTACGAAAAAGCATTGGCCATCGACCAGGAAGCATTGGCGCGTGATCCCTCCAGCGTCCGTGCGCGGCGGGGGACGGCCATGATGCGGATGAAAGTCGGCGATATGGAACTCGATCCGTCTAAGGCGTTGGCGGACTATCAGGCCTCTGAAGTAGTGCTGGAGGCGTTGAGCAACGCCGATCCGGTCAACGGGCCGCTGCGCCGGTCGCTCGCCATGATCGAGCGCAAGATCGGAAACTCCTACGAGGCACTGAACCAAAACAAGGCCGCGTTGGAACAATATCGGAAGGCTTCCGCCATTGGCCGCCAGCTACTGCTGGCCGATGAAAAGAATGTCCAGGCGCGGCTGGATTATTCAGTAGGGCTCAAAACGCGCGCCGATCTTCTGTACAAAACCGGCGATCATCGCGGCGCGCTGGATTTGTATCGCGAAACGCTCGCCTGGCTACAGCCGCTGGCCCAGGCCGAGCCGAACAACCCGCTCCTCCAAAGCCGTTATTCCGAGATGCTGGTCAACGTGGGTGAAGTGCTCGCCGAATTGCATCAGGAAAACGAGGCTCGCCCGCTGTACGTGCGGGGCTTGGCGATCACTAAGGAAATGGCCGACCATCCCGGCGCGACGGCGGACTCCGTCATGCAGTATGCCGAGGATCTGATGGACTGTCCGCTGAAAGATCTTCGGAGCCCGGAAACTGCGCTGAAGTATGCGCGCCGGGCGGTCACGATGATGGGCCAGCCTGGTCCAGATTCTCTAGAACAGCTCGCGCGGGCTTTCTTCCAGGCGAACGATCCCGGGTCTGCAATCGAGTTCGAGAGAAAAGCCATGGCGATGATGCCGGAAGCCGCTCGCAAGAATTCGGCGGAGAGGCTCGCGAGATATCAGTCTAAACTTCAAAAGACTAAGCCTCAATAATTAAGGTCACCGGCCCATCGTTGAGAAGAGATACCGCCATGTGCGCCTGGAACACGCCGGTTTCGACGCGCACGCCGCTGCGTCGCGCGGCCTCCACGAATTGTTCGTAAAGCGTCTTGGCTTGCTCCGCCGGAGCCGCCTGATCGAAGCTCGGACGCCGGCCTTTCCGGCAATCGCCATACAGCGTGAACTGCGATACGACCAGCAATGCGCCGCCGGTGTCCAGAAGGCTGCGGTTCATCTTGCCGGCATCATCGGAAAAGATCCGAAGATTCAGAATCTTGTCCGCTAGTAGCTCGGCTTGCGGCGCCGTATCGGTTTTGGTCACGCCGAGCAAAATGAGGAGCCCCGCGCCGATTTCTCCCACTACCGCGCCCTCCACTTCGACCCGCGCCATCGTCACCCGCTGCAACACTGCCCGCATTTTTGGTAATCCAGTCTCCTGTCTCCACGCCTGCCGTTCTAAGGTCCTTGCCCTATCGATACCCGGTACTCCGACCAGCATAATGAGTATGGACCCATGATTTATAGCAGGCAGCGCAAACGCTCATTCTTGCCGGGGGGCTACTTTCATCTGGAAGAGGAGCGCACCAAGACGCGCGTTTCAGGCTATGGCCATGGCGATCAAATCAAGCTGAAAGACGAATATGGGAACGTCTGGCGCGGCTCCGCCACGCGCAATCCCGACAATTCGGTCGCCTACCGTTTTCGCGACGAGAAGGGCCGCACGCTGACCGGCGTATCAGACAACGTTGTCGTCACGTTGCGGGACGAGAAAGGCCACACCTGGAAGGGTGTGGTGGATTAACAAGCGATTAGCTTCCGCCGGCGGTTTCCAGAACCATCTGCCATAGCAGTTCGACGCCGTCTTCCAGATTCCGAGACGAAATGCGCTCGTCATTGCCGTGCGCCCGGATTTCACCTTCTTTAAGGAACACTGGGACTCCGTAGACCGCCATCCCATGTGACCGCAGAAAGCTTCCATCGGTGCCGACGCGGGCCATGTAGGGCGTCACCACGTCGCGAGGATACATGCGCCCGATCGCGCGCTGGATGGCCACGTACAGCGGCGTAGTGATCGAGCTCGGTTCGGTCGCCGGCATCTGTGCGCCCGGCGCGAAGGCGATATCGATTGTAGGATCGTTGACGATCTGCCGGAAACGAGTAAGCACTTCCTCGCGCGATTCCGTGGGCATGCGCTCCACATCGAGCTGCGCTTCCGCCGAATTCGGAATTACATTGATCTTGAGACCCGCACGCAACATGGTGGGAACGGTGGTGGTGTGGAGCATCGAATCCAGATCCAGATCATGTGCGCGAATCTGGCCCGCGGCCCCTTGCGCCGTCGATGGATCTTCCAGCTTGCGGCGAATGGATTCCAGCCAGGCGTATTCGGGCAGCCTGGAAAGCTCACGAAAATAGCGGCGTGTCGCCGGGTTAAGCCGCACAGGCTCTTCCGCCTCGGAAAGTTTGGCCAGCGCACGAACCAGGTGCAGCACTGGATTGTCGCCTCGCGGCAAGGAGCCGGAGCCCGCCGTTCCTTTGGCCGTAAGAATCATTCGGGTCGGGATTTTTTCGGTGGTGGCGATCTGGAAAATCTTGGGGCCGTCCTTGGTTTCCAGAATGTAGCCGCCCCGATTCAGAGCGAACTCGGCGTCGATTTTTCCGAACTGATGCTGAATGATCCACTCGATGCCGCTCGATCCTGATTCTTCATCGGATTCCGAAAGCAGGATCAGATCGCGGCCAAGCTTGATGTTTCTCCGCTTGATCTCGATCATCACCGCGAGCTCCGCAGCCAGCAATGATTTGTCGTCTACCGTGCCGCGCCCGTAGATGACACCGTTGCGCGTCTCGGCGCTGAACGGGTCCACGGTCCACAAGCTGCGGTCCACCGGGACCACATCGCTGTGGGCCATCAGAAGAAGCGGCCGGCCTTTGCCGCTGCCTTTCAATCTCGCGATGAAATTCTGACGCCGCGGATCGCCGCCCAATACTTCGCACGGGATTCCATGCGCGTCGGCCGCCTGCTTCAGATATTCGGCGACACGGGTCTCGTTGCCTGGGGGATTGGAAGTGTCCAGACGAACCAGATCGGTGAGGTACTGCCTGGTACGCTCCCCGAGCGGCCGGTTATCGTCGGCGGCCACCCCAAGAGTTACGAGCACACCGAGCAAGGCGCAAACACGCCACATTTGAACAAATGTTAACACGCCTCGTTTAGCGATCCTTATTTTGGTAGTCCGATTGTTGCTGGTTGAGTCGCGTTTTACAACTGCCGCCGTCCACAAGTCGTTTCGCATCACTCCTGCTATGGCAGCTGGATCGCGGATCACGGGTGGAGCGTGGGCGAACTACTTAACTAACGCCCGGTAGAATCGTCGAACAATCTTGACTAAGCCCAGCGCAAGAGCGATTATCGCCAGCGCCATTCCGAACAATGCTAATGCTTGCGGACCGGGCGGTAAAGGCCGATCCATTATCCATCCTGGCGGGTCATGCCGCTTCTGTAGTCGAATCGCAATCTCCATCCACAAGAGACCCGATCCAAAACATAAAAGACCTACAAGGCTGATTCTAGCCCAGAGCGTCTTCGGCATCGGCTTTCACTCTACAGCAACTCAAGGACACAGACTTAGCGCACTACCTGTTTTTAGCGGCCTTGCCAACAAGCCGCGCGTTTTTCCAGGAAAGCAGTGATGCCTTCCTGCGCGTCGTACGCGGCTGCGTTCATCGACATGACCTCTTTCGCGTAGGCGTACGCACGCGGCTGATCCAGCTCGATTTGGGCGTAGTAGGCCTGTTTGCCTACCGAGATCGTGAACGGACTCGCCTCGGCGATCTGGCAGGCAAGCTTGCGCGTCTCCGCCTCCAGCCCGGCTGCCGGCACCACGCGATTGACCAGTCCCCACGACGCCGCGCTGGCCGCGTCGACCGGTTTACCGGTGAGCAGCATTTCCATGGCGCGTTTCCTTCCCACGGCCCGCGTCAGCGCGACCATTGGAGTCGAACAGAACAGCCCGTTCTTCACGCCCGGAGTCGCGAAGGTCGCTTCCGAACTTGCGACGGCAAGATCGCACGTCGCTACCAATTGGCATCCGGCCGCGGTCGCGATCCCTTGCACCTGTGCGATCACCGGTTGCGGAATCGCCTGAAGCTTCGCCATGAGCTGGGTGCAGACATCGAACAGCCGGCGATAGTCGGCGATGGTGCCGCCGACCAGCTCGTTCAGATCGTGACCGGAAGAAAAGACCTTGCCCGCTGCGGCAAGAATCACGGCGCGGATCTCCCGATTCGACTCGATGCCGGAGAGACAATCGATCAGTTCCAGCATGAGGTCGAGAGAAAGCGCATTGCGGCGCTCAGGGCGATTCAACGTGACGACGCCGAGGACGCCTTCGCGCTCAGAGAGAAGATACCGGTACATGCTCCCAATCATAACTCCGGGAGTGTAACCGGAATGCTTATTTTGAGGCTGCCGCTTGCTGGGCTTTACGGTAAGCGGCCCACCGCTTCTTCTGTGCTTCGGCCATTTTTTTCTTGGTTTCCGCACTGAACGCCCGGGTGCGCCTGGGCGAAGAACTCTCGCCGCGTATCACCGACATCCACACTGGCGGCCGTCCCCGTCGCTTTCCCCTGGTGTGCGCCAGACGTTCGAGAACTGCAACAGCATCTTCGATAGCCGTCCGCTCGGCGCGCAGTTCAGCGATCATTTTTAAGATATCCATAGTGTGACTGTTGTCATTGTAACGCGATCGCTTTACCTGTGCGTCGTTTGAAGCGCCAATTTTCTGTAAGACTTTTTGTAAGACGATGATCATAGACCGCCTGCCCAGGCCCGGTTATAATCAAACCAATGAAAAAACAAATGGGAGTACTTTGTCTCATGACTTCCGCCATGTTCGGCGCTTCCTCGGTCTATGACTTCAGCATGAAGTCCATCGACGGCAAACCGGTCGCACTTTCCAGTTACAAAGGGAACGTGCTGCTGGTGGTCAATGTCGCCAGCAAGTGCGGTTTTACGCCGCAATACAAAGGCTTGGAAGCGCTGTATGAGAAATACAAGAGTCAAGGCCTGGTGATCGCCGGTTTCCCCGCCAATAACTTCCTGAGTCAGGAGCCGGGTACCGACGAAGAGATCAAGACCTTCTGCTCGACCAAGTACAACGTGTCCTTCCCGATGTTTTCCAAGATCTCGGTGAAGGGCGCGGACCAAGCCGACTTGTACAAGTTTCTGACCGAAACGTCCGGTGGCGATATCAAATGGAACTTCACCAAGTTCCTGGTCGATCGCAATGGCAAGATCCTGCAGCGTTTCGAGCCCGCCGTAACGCCCGAACAGATGGACGCCGCCATTGAAAAGGCTCTGAAGCAGTAATTCATGGCCCGTATCCTGGTGACCGGAGGCGCCGGGTACATCGGATCGATTACCACGCGGCATCTGCTCGACCGTGGATACGACGTCGTGGTCGTCGACGATTTATCGCGCGGGCACCGTCACAGCGTCCCGCCGGAACGGCTTCGCGTGGTCAGCTTGCAGGACGCGGCGGAGCTTGCGCCACACCTGGCCGGCGTCGACGCGGTGATTCATTTTGCGGGATACATCGCCGTGGGTGAATCCACGCGCGAGCCGGAGTTGTATTTTTCAAATAATGTGGGCGGAACGCTGGCCTTGTTCGCGGCCATGGCGGACGCTGGAGTTCGCCGGATGGTTTTTTCCTCCACCGCGGCGGTATACGGGAATCCGAAAAAGACGCCCATCCCTGAAGAGGAACCATTTGCGCCGGTCAGTCCGTATGGGGAATCCAAGACAACGGTGGAGCGGATGCTTCATCAGCTGGATCTCTTTCGCGGTTTGCGCAGTGTCGCCCTGCGTTATTTCAACGCGTGCGGCGCCGAGCCATCGGCGGGCCTGGGCGAGGAGCACGAACCCGAAACGCACCTTATCCCGCTACTTCTGCGCGCGATCAAAACCGGCGAGCCGATCCAGATTTTCGGTACGGACTATCCCACGCCGGATGGGACTTGCGTTCGCGATTACATCCATGTCAGTGATCTCGCCGAGGCTCACCTCGCCGCGCTGGAACATCTGATGAACGGCGGCGGATCCAATGCGTTTAACGTCGGGACGGGAAGCGGCTATAGCGTGATGGAAGTGCTTCGAGCGGTGGAAGAAGTGACCGGGCACAAGGTCCCTTATACGATTGCTCCCAGGCGCGAAGGCGACGCGGCGGAATTGGTCGCCGACTCGACCAAGCTCCGCAAAACGTTAGGCTGGCAGCCTCGCCGGAGCGATCTCCGAGACATCGTGAAGGACGCCTGGGCGTTTTTCAATCGGGAAGTACCCACTCGCTGACGCTCGTGGTTCGGTGCCGGGGCGGCATAGAACCGGGAACGCAGTGACCGGGTCGCCACGGTCCTGGCAGCCAATACAATAGAAACAGATGTCCCGAGCATCGAGCCTTTTTACCGTCATGTCTATTTCACTTACGGCTGCCGACACGGCGATTCAGCCACCCGTTGCGAAAATCGTGCCCAAGCCAATGACCGTCCTGGGCGACACGCGCATCGATAACTATTTTTGGCTGCGCGACCGCAACGATCCCGACACGCTCAAGTACCTGGAAAGCGAGAATCGCTACACCGAAGCAGTCATGAAGCACACCGACGGGCTGCAGTCCAAGCTGTATTCGGAGATTCTCGGCCGGATCAAACAGACCGATCTGAGCGTCCCACTCAAGCGCGACGGCTATTTTTATTACAGCCGCACGGTTGAGGGTAAGCAGTATGCGATCCGCTGCCGCAAGAAAGGATCGCTGGACGCGCCGGAAGAGATTCTACTGGACGAAAACCAGATGGCGGAGGGACACAAGTATTTCCGCGTGGGGAATTTTTCGATCAGTCCGAATCACCGGCTGCTGGCGTATTCGGTCGACTACGATGGCGATGAGGCTTACACCATTCATGTGAAGAATCTCACCACGGGCAAACTGCTTGCCGATGAAATTCCGAATACTTACTATTCGCTCGAATGGGGAAACGATAACGCGACGTTCTTCTACACCGTGCTGGACCCCGCCAAGCGTCCTTACAAGGTTTTCCGGCATACGCTGGGCCGAAAGAAAGACACGCTCGTATATCACGAGACCGATGAAAAGTTCAACGTCGAGCTTTCGAAAACTTCCAGTCGCGCCTACATTCTGATCGACATCGGAAGCTCTTTGACCTCCGAGGTCCGCTACGTGAGCGCGGACCATCCGAAGGGAGATTTTCAACCGATTCTTCCACGTGTTCACGAGACCGAATACGATGTGACGCACCACGGCGATTCCTGGTTCATCCGTATCAACGACGGCGCGAAAACGTTCCGCGTAGTCGAAGCGCCGGTGAAGGATTCATCAAAATCGAACTGGAAGGAGATTCTGCCGGCACGCGCCGACGTCACCGTGGAAAACGTCCACGCGTTTCGCGATTACCTGGTGATCGACGAGCGCGATCGGGGTCTCACCAAGATTCGGATCCAGAATTTCCCCACGGGAAAAGTCCACTACATCGATTTTGCGGAGCCGGTGTATACCGCCGGATTAGGCGGCAACGCGGAGTTCGACACCAATCTGGTCCGGTACAGCTATACGTCGCTGGTCACGCCGGGTTCGGTGTTCGACTACAACATGGAAACGCACGCCCGCGAGCTGAAGAAGCAGCAGGAAGTGCTGGGCGGATACGATCCTTCGAAGTACGAATCGCAGCGCGTTTACGCCACGGCGCCGGACGGCGTCAAAGTCCCCATCTCCTTGGTTTACAAAAAAGGATTGGTGCGCGACGGCAAGGCTCCCGCGCTGCTATATGGTTACGGCGCTTACGGGATCAGCACGGATCCGGCGTTTTCCTCGGACCGGCTCAGCCTGCTCGATCGCGGATTCGTGTACGCGATCGCGCACATCCGCGGCGGCGCGGATCTGGGCAAGCCGTGGCATGAAGACGGCCGCATTCTGAAAAAGAAAAACACCTTCACCGATTTCATCGCCGCGGCGGAGTATCTTGAGGCTGAAAAGTATACGTCGCCGTCGCGTCTGGCGATCATGGGCGGCAGCGCCGGCGGATTGCTCATGGGCGCGGTGACCAACATGCGTCCCGATCTGTTCGCCGTGGTGGTGGCCATGGTCCCGTTCGTCGACGCCCTGAACACCATGCTCGACGCATCGCTTCCCTTGACCGTCGGCGAATACGAGGAGTGGGGCAATCCCAACGAAAAGCCTTACTACGACTACATCAAGGCGTATTCGCCCTATGACAACGTCGACGGAAAGCAGTATCCGAACATCCTGATCACCGCCGGATTGAACGATCCGCGCGTGTCCTATTGGGAGCCGGCGAAATGGACGGCTCGTCTCCGTGCGACCAAGAAAGACCATCGTGTTCTGCTGCTCAAGACCAACATGGGCAGTGGACACTTTGGCGCGTCCGGCCGGTATGAGCACATCAAGGAAACGGCGTTCAACTACGCGTTCCTTCTGAATACGCTGGGGATCGAATAGAGCGCTAGCCCCACGCGCCCAGCAACCGGCGCGACAGCACGAGTTGTCCCAAATGATAGGCGTTGTGATCGGCCAACAACAGGGCTTCGCGCAATACCGTCTGCCCGTCGCCATGTGCAATCGGAGCGAACAGGTCGATGGATTCATCCGCCACCAAGTCCGCCATCGCTTTCAGGTCGGCGTGATATGCGGCGACACTCTTATCCCACGCCTTGGCGTCCGGCGGCGTGGGCGACCCAGGCCAATATCCTCCTGGAAAATCGGGGGAGACGTGCTTGGGATTGCGCGTGAACTCTAAAATATCCCACTGTGTGATGCGCATGTGTTCTAGAACTTCCCATAGCGAGTGGTAGGCTCCTGGCGGTCTCTTGCCTGGCAATTCGCGTGGCACATTCTTCACCGCGGCATCGAAATCCACGTGAGCCGAATCCGCTTTCAGCAGATGCAAGACATGTTGTCGAAGTGCCTTATCGTTTTTCATCATTCCTTCTCCCTGCGGCGCGCGCGAAACTCGCCTTCCAGATTCCAAGTCTTGCCGTCATGCTCCAGAACTTCGCCGGTCCAGCGAAACGAATCGGCCTGGATGTCCGTGAACATCCATCGAATCGGCGTGCCGTCGGCATGCGTTCCCACCTGGACGATATCCGTTCCATTGCGGCGTCCGATCAACTCGTCGCGACGCCCGCTGACCGCATCGATCCAGGTAATACGCCAGGCTTGGATTCCCGCGTCCCAAATCCGCAGCGTGGTCCCGAACATGTTGAGGTTGTCCGGGCTGGCCCTCCGCTTGGAAGGCATGATCCAAACGTCCTGGATGGCTCGACCTTCGAGGATCCATTCGAAATGCGCCTCGCCTTTGATTCCATGGGCGGAAACGTCAACTCCATAGTGGAGGACGTCGAGTTCCCAGCTTCCGGTCATCCATCCGTAGACGTCGTCCGGTTCGGGAATTCCCGCTGATCGGCTGGGAGCCGCCAGGGTCGCTTGAAAATTCTTGTGTGCTTCTAATATCGTCATCTTTAACCCTCGTCAGAGCATCCGATTTAACAGCCGTGCTAGAACAGTTGTACGGCATCGAGGAGACGAATTCTTGGCAAAAGTTGCGGTCGAATTGGAGCGGGCCCTGGCGCGGCGAGCGGAATACGGCGGTGCCGGCTGCATCTCGTCCCAACTGCTTGCCCAAGGCGACGGATGGACGGCGGAAGATGTCGTGTGCACCTCGGGTCCACGGGATCGCGCCTTTGAAGAGCAGCACTCGCTGGTTCGCGTGGTCATCGTGGCAGCCGGCACTTTTCAGTACCGGTGCGCCTTGGGATGCGAGTTGATGACCCCGGGTTCAGTACTGCTCGGAAACGCCGGCCAGTTTTTCGAGTGTGGACATGAGCACGCCGCCGGTGATCGCTGCATTTCGTTCGGGTATGCGCCTGAATATTTTGAGCGCCTCGCGCGGGATGCGGGAGGACACCAGCCCCACTTCGGAATTGCCCGGCTACCCTCGATTCACGCGCTTTCGCCTACGGTCGCGCGAATCTGCGCGGGCCTCATCGCCGGGGACGCTGAGTGGGAGGAACTGAGTATCAAACTTGCGGCCCAAGCGGTTCAACTCAGCGGCGGCTCGCCCAGTCCCAGTGCTTCGCCCAGTGCAGTGGCGCGGGTGACGCGAGCCATCCGGCTGATCGAGCGGCATCCGGACGAGACGCTGACCTTGGGGATCCTCGCAGAGGAGGCGCGCTTGAGCCGCTATCATTTCCTCCGCACGTTCGAGCGCTTGACCGGGGTGACGCCGCATCAGTATGTGTTGCGCACGCGATTGCGCGAAGCGGCCATGCGACTGGCGACTTCGCGTACGAGAATCCTGGATGTTGCCCTCGAATCCGGCTTCGGCGACGCGTCGAATTTCAACCGGTCATTTCGCGGCGAGTTCGGCGTCACCCCGCGTGTCTGGAAACGAGCCCAGGCTACCGCAGATTCTTGTTGAACAACTCCAGCGTCCGCTGCCACGCGAGCGTCGCCGCCGCTTTGTCGTAACGCGGCGTGGTGTCGTTGTGGAATCCGTGATTCGCGCCATCGTAGATGTATTCGCCGTAATTCACGTGATTCGCCTTCAGCGCCTCCTCGAAAGCCGGCCATCCCGCGTTGACTCGCGTGTCCAGCCCCGCATAATGGATCGCCATCGCCGCTTTGATCTTCGCGACGTCGGCTGCCGGAGGTTGGCCGCCATAGAACGGAGCAGCCGCGGCCAGGTCCGGGCCAAGCCGCACCGCCAACGTATTGACGATGCCGCCGCCAAAGCAGAACCCCACTGCTCCGAGTTTCCCGGTGCAATCCGGACGCGCTTTCAGCCATTTCGCGGCCGCCACAAAATCCTCGGCCATCTTGGGACGATCGACCTTGCCGAACGCCGCCCCGCCTTTTTCGTCATCACCAGGATATCCGCCGACGCTGGTCAGTCCGTCCGGCGCGAACGCCATGAAATTTTCGGTGCCCAACCGCCGCGCCACATCCTCGATGTATGGATTCAGCCCGCGATTCTCATGGATCACGATCACGGCGGGCAGCTTTCCCGACGCCTTCGCGGGACGAACGAAATATCCCTTGATGCTCCCGTTCCCCTGCGGTGAATCGACGCTGATGTACTCCGTCTTCAGCCGAGCGTCGTCCTTCGGCACTTGCTGCGCCCATGCGTAGTTGGGGCGCAGGCTCTCCCAGATCGCCGTGGCCGTTACTCCTCCGGTGGCGAATTTCTGGGCGCCGTCCAGAAACGCACGCCGGTCGATGTCGCCATGAACGTATTTATCAAAGAGATTGAGCAGTTCTTGCGGATAATCCGCTGCGGTTTTTCGTTCCATATGAGTGTCTCGGTTCCAGCGAAAATCATATCACTTCCACGCCCCCAACAGACGGCGCACCAGGATCAATTGGCCTAAATGGTAGGAGTTGTGATCCGCGATCAACAGCGCTTCGCGCAGGATGCTCTGGCCGTCGCCCCAGGGGATCGGGGCGGATAAGTCCGTGGCTGGGTCCGAGACTCGCGCGCACATCGATTCCAGGTCCTTTCGAAAAGCGCCGAGGCTCTTGGTCCACGCCGCCGCGCTGTGCGGAACTGGCTTTTCGGGCCAGTACTCTTTCGGCCACTTGGGCGACTGGTGATCTCGATTGCGGCTGAACTCCAGAATGTCCCACTGAGCGATCCGCATATGCTCGATCAGTTCCCAAGGCGAATAGGGAATGCCGCGAGGACGCTTGCCACGCACGTTTACAGGGATTCCCTTCACTGCCGCCTCAAAGTCGACATGCGCGCCGCCACCTCGCAGGAGGTAAAGCAGGTGCTCGAGTAACTTTTGTTTGTGCATAAAAAACCAATTGTATGTCCTGCATTTAGTACTGCAAAGGCTAGAACGAAATGGTGTGGCTATTGCTTCGGAAATATCCTATACTACCTGGCACCAAGTTCGTAACGGTTAGGTCCGGGGGAACTCGAAAACATAATGAAGGCCGCGTTCGCTGTCCTTGCGCTCTGCCTTGTCGCAGAATCGCTCTTACAGGCACAGTTCAAAACCGACGGCGCCATCACCGGCGCGAATACTCCAAAACACACGATTTTTTTGACCTTTGACGACGGTCCCGGGGAACCTGGGCCCGACGGGCTCACCCAAATGCAAAAGGTTGCCCAGTATCTCTATGGTCCGATCACGATTCCGCAGGCGGCGGACAACTCCATCACCGGCTCCAGCATTGTTCTGAAGAGCATTCGGGCGACTTTCGCCACGGTCACCTGTCATTTCGCGGGACAAGAGAAGGCAGACTTGCATTCGTCTCTGTGTGCGGGTTACGGCGACGTTCCGGACAGCGTGGCGCATCAAATCACGCAGTTGGGACACGATCTGATCAATCATTCAGTGAATCATATCCCGCTGATGACGATCCAGGACCCGGCGAAGATCGTTTACGAAGTGGGACACGCGCAGGCCGCGTTGGACAAGGTGCAGGATAATAGCCCTCGCCTGTTTCGCGCGCCCGGTCTGTCTTTTGATGCACGTGTCGCCGGCGTGCTGAACGCGGATGCTTACACCGGCAAACTGATCGGGCCAATCGACGCGGACGTGGGTGCCAATTTTGCGGTCGGCGAGGCGACCCTGGGGGGCGATTGGGACTGCTACGCGAAAAGAGTTCCAGTGAACACTTGCGGAGATCTCTATGTCCAGGCAATCCGCGCGGCAACGCACGGCGTTGTGGTCATGTTGCACGTCCGCACCGAGGCGATGACAGGTCGCGACGGAGACCCGTACGCGCTCAATCTGGCGAAATACATCGTCCGGCATCTTGGCCCGAAGTACGATTACCTTCCCCTCGATGCGATTCCAGGAGTGCTCGGAAACACGCGCGCTGCCGTGCAGCATGTCTCGGATGAGTTTGGCTCAACGGACGGTCAGGGCGACGTAGTTGCAGGCGCGATCCGGGGGAAAGGAAAACCGGCAGGCGTTTGCAAAGCTCGCGTAGGAGTAATTTATTGCAAGACGCCGGATGGAAGCGGCAAACTCGCCCCATCGACGCCGTGGCTGTTGATTCGCGATTCGAGCTGGATCGCGGAGCATGGCTCCAAGTTCTGGCTGGCGGATGTGAATGGAGATGGCCGCGACGATGTGATCTTTCCTGCCTCGGGTACGCTCTCCGTCGCCTACAACAACGGGCGCGATGCTTTCTACGATCCGGTCCTGTATTTCAGTGGGTCGCTACCCGACCCGCGATTCATCCACTTCGGAAGGATGAATCGCGATTTGCTGGCCGACATGGTGGTCTGGGCGCCGGGTCAGACCGAACCGCAGATCTACATCAACAATGGGGTGAGATTCCTGAATCCGCCGCTGGACCTAACGGATCGCGCGCCGGCGCTGCCCCGGTTGCAGGCCCAGCTCGCGTCGGTTCGGTTGATCGATTTAAACAGAGACGGCTTGGACGACTTGGTGATCCTCAGCGGATCGCAAGTTCAATGTGCGATCAACACCGGGGGCGTGCTCGGCGAGCCGCAGCCATGTTCCACGGCGGGCGGGCAGTTCGCCAATACCCAGGGATCCGCGCAGTTTTCCAATAGTTTTGCGACCGCTCACATTAACGGTCCAGTGTTGATCGCCGGCGTCCCGACCGGCGTCACTTTCGCGCCGGTGGTCCAACAGCCTGTGAGAATCAGCGACCGCTATCGCTATCTCTGCAACGAATGCTTCACCAATTCGACGGACAAGAACTGGAAGCGCGATCTGACGGCGTCACAAATCGCCTGGGGCGATTTTGGCGGCAGCGGCAACGATTCTCCACTGTTCGTCCGCAAGAGTGGCCTGTTTTTGGGACTGACGCAAATCGTTCCGTAGCTATTTGAGATGCAGGACGGCCGAGGCGTCGTCCTTGGACCACTGCAGCTCCGTCGTCTCGTTCTTGTGTTTTTTCCCATACTGCGGAAAGAACAAATAGCCCGCCACAGGAATTCTGGTCTGGCCTTGGGGCAGGGATCTTTCCCGAACGCGCTGCTCGATCACCTGCGGATCGTGGCCCTGTTTGGGCGGAGGCGGAGGAGCCGCGGCGCGCGGATCGTTGGTCACCCCGACGCCTTCATAAGTGCCCCATCCGCTGCGGCGTCCGTTGACCGGATCGCTGGAGCGGCTGTAAACCACACCGGTCTCGCTGATGACGCTCACGGGCTTATCCGGAATGCCGCTCTTTTCGGGCCACGGCGTGGCGACGTCGCGAGGCTTTTCGACGTGACTCACCGTCGCGCCGCTCTTCAGCGCGAAATCGAACCAATCGATCTCGAATGTCTGACCGTCATGCGGATAGACCGCGACTTCGACGACGACATACTGCCTGGCAATCTCGGGGGAAAACATCTTTTCGATCTGGCCGACCGGCACGATTGCAGCCGCCAGCTCCGCGGTTTTCGCGCCTTGATGGACCGGGTAGTCGGATGCGTGCGCTCGAGGCGGAACCCCGGTGTCGCCCGCGGCAGCCGGCAGGCTGCAAAGGAAACTCACGATAATCGCCCGCATATCGCCTCCTTAGCTCGACGTAGTAACATCTTATCCGGTTTCCACGCCTTTTCCGGTCTCCACGTCATGTATTGAGGAATAGAATGGTTGCAGTGAAGGATCTGTCTTATATGTTGCGGCTTCTCGTCCTGATTTCGATCCTGGCCACGGTCACGCCGGCGCAATCGCGCGCGCCGGTCGTGGTCGAATTATTTACGTCTGAAGGCTGCTCGAGCTGTCCGCCTGCCGACAGCCTGCTCATGCGGCTGTCACGCGCCATGCCCGATGTTGAAGTGATCCCGCTGAGTGAGCATGTCGATTACTGGAATCAGCTCGGCTGGAAAGACCCGTTTTCGTCTCAACTTTTTTCCGCGCGCCAGCAGGATTACGGCCGTATCTTCCGCCTGGACAGCGTGTACACGCCGCAGATGGTAGTGAACGGCGAAGCGCAGCTTCTCGGCTCGGATCGCGCGCGCGCGGAGCAGGAGATTCGCAAAGCCGCCCTGGCTCCCCACGCGAGCGTCGAACTGACCAAGCTATCAGACGAAATGGTTCGGCTCAAGATCGACAACATTCCGCAGGGGACGCGCAATGCAGACATGTTCCTGGCGATTACGGATACGTTCATCGAGACTGACGTCCGCGACGGAGAGAACGCTGGCCGTCATTTGCAGCATACCGGTGTCGTTCGCAGCCTGGTCAGTGTGGCGCATGTGGACGCAAAAAAAACGTCCGCGTATACCGCGGATGCGAAGATCAATCTGAATCCACAGTGGCGATCGCCGAATATCAAGCTGGTGCTGTTCGTTCAGGACCGCGCGACACGGAAGATCATCGGCGCGACGTCGCTGCATCTGTGATTGAAGAATGCCGTCAGGACCCGGTCGCTACGCTCGCGGCTCGGAATGTCGGTACCGAGCCGCGAGCGAGAGCGACCGGGTCCACGAACTTAATCTACGATCGCGCGCGCCGCAAACGATCTAGGATTGCTACCCACTCCGGCTTGTCAGGTGGAGATTCCACCGCGATCCACGGCCAATGTTCGTCGTCCAGTTGACGCAGCACGCTGTACAGACGCGCGGCATACCCTGTGGGATCGGACGGCATGCGAATGGATCGCGAGCTCAGGCCGGCTTCGTTACACCACACGTAAGCACCGTTGCGATCTGGCAGTTGCTTCGGTCCGTCGACCAGCAGCAGGCGCGTGCGGGGGCTGTAATGTCGCTCATGCATTCCGGGCGCTGGATGCGGGCCTTCCGGGCTCGTGGCTTTTTCGATCTCGCCCAACGAGATCATCCCCGGTCGCAGCAGTGTGAGCTTGCCGCCGACGAGCGATACAACGGTCGATTCGATTCCAACCTGAGTGGGTCCGCCGTCCAGTATTTCCACGGCATCGCCAAATTCTTCGCGTACGTGACCGGCCGTGGTCGGTGAAAGATGGGTGAAGCGATTCGCGCTCGGCGCGGCGATGGGAACTCCGGATTGTTCGATCAACTGAAGGGCGATCGGGTGCGCCGGCACACGAATACCAACAGTAGGCAATCCCGCGGTGACGATATCGGGAATCTTCGACGATTTCGGCAATACCAGCGTCAACGGCCCCGGCCAGTATCGCCGCGCCAGTTCTCCGGCTTCACGCCGCCATTCGGTGACATAGCGGCGCGCCATATCGATTGAGGCGACGTGGACAATGAGCGGGCTGGTCGACGGGCGGCCCTTCAGCGCGAAGATTTTCGCGACTGCAGCGGCATCCAGCGCGTTCGCGCCGAGTCCATACACCGTCTCCGTGGGAAACGCCACCAGGCCGCCGCTTCGAATTAGCTCCGCCGCTCGCGCCAAACTTGTCAGCATGCGCATTTCCCGGCGACTGCATTGGCAATGTGGCGCGCGCACTTGTGCGTGCCGCATCGACGCTCCCGTCGATGCCTCGGCTGGCGTCGAGAAAGTCTCGACGCGGCACGCACGAGTGCGTGCGCCACATTGTCATTCGGGGATATCGTCTTTGCCATCGGCTGCCGTCTTGCCCGTTTTCCGGAACACCAGATACGCGTGGATCAGAGGCTCTAGATCGCCTTCCAGCACGCGATCCACGTCGCCCACGGAAAGTTTGGTGCGGTGATCCTTGATCAGACGATACGGCGCGAGCACGTAGCTGCGGATCTGGCTGCCGAAGTTGATTTCGAGCTTGGTGTCTTCCAGCTTCCGCTCTTCGACGCGCTTCTTCTCCAGTTCGTACTCGTACAGTTTGGCGCGGAGCTGTTTCATCGCCGACGCGCGATTTTTGTGCTGGCTGCGCTCGTTCTGGCACTGCACCACGATGTTGGTAGGCAGGTGCGTCATGCGGATCGCCGAATCGGTACGATTGACGTGCTGCCCGCCGGCGCCCGAAGCGCGAAACGTATCGACGCGCAGGTCCTCGGGCCGGATGTCGATCTTGATCTCGTCGTCGATCTGCGGATAGACGAAGACCGACGCAAACGAAGTATGCCGCCGCGCGTTCGCGTCGAACGGAGAAATGCGCACCAGCCGGTGTACGCCGACTTCGCTTTGCAACAATCCATAGGCGTTTTCACCATTGACTTCAAACGTCACGGACTTGATGCCCGCGCCTTCCCCTTCCAGGCGATCAGTCACCACGGTTTCGAAGCGATTGCGTTCCGCCCAACGCAGATACATGCGCAGCAGCATCTCGGCCCAGTCCTGGCTTTCGGTTCCACCGGCTCCGGGATGAATAGTGACAATGGCGTGGCGCGCGGCGTTGTCGCCTGAAAGCAGCATTTTGTCTTCCAGGCGATCGAGCTGGTCATGGAAAGCACGCATCGAGTTCTCGATATCTCCATTGACATTCTCGCCTTCGCGCGCGAGCTCGAATAGCGTGTCCAGATCCGAGGTAGCGCCCGCGATGCTCGCCTCTTGCTGGATCTGCTCTTCCAGGCGCTTGCGGTCCTGCATGATCTTCTGGCTTTTTTCGGGATTCGACCAGAAATCCGGCGCGTTGGTTTGTTCTTCGAGTTTGGCTAACTGAGTTCGGCGGGCAGGCGCGTCAAAGATAGCTCCGCACAGCGTCAGCTTGCTGGCGGAGCGCAACGTATTCTCTTTCCAGTTCGTCGAGGGTCATTTTGTTTTAAGTTTAGCAAGGATGAATTGCCATTCATGCTGGCACGCTCTTCAGCACCGAACCACGAGCGTAGCGAGTGGGCTCACGACGCGCAGCGAAACACGGCCATTTCATCACCCTGGCCGGCAACGACGTAGCGCGTGGCAGATTCAACCTGCCCTCGTGTCCAAAGATAGCGAGTACTCCCATGCCGAGCCCATCGGCGCCGATCCGGTTGATCTATTTCTGCTTCATTGAGCGTGCGACTCGCATAAGCCTTCAGCGCACTCATCACTTTTTCAGGCGAGCAGTCGGCTCGAACGATCGCGTGGACATGGTTCGTCCGGACGTGAGCGGCAATCAAGCCCCAAGCCCGGCGCTCGCACGCCTGCCTGATGCCAGCGAGTACATAATCCCGTCGGATCGCGTCCAGTTGATAGGGCGGTTGGGTCATCAAGCCCTCGCTCTGCGCTTCGAGCCTGCGATCCGAACGCATGGAGGGAGTGCCTGGCGTGTTGTGCTCCCGGTCGATCGCTCCCTCTTGACCGGGTAAGCGGGTTCCGTAACAAATGAAGGTGATCAAGTATTTTGCAGAACCCACTCGCTGGCGCTTGTGGTTCGGTGCCGAAGGTGATGCACACATGCGGATTAGTGCGCAGCCCCATCGATTATTCTCACAGTTCCAGCAAATAGCCGCGCTTGCCGACGTTCTGCGCCCGCGTCGAGCCGAACTTCTCCACCACGCCTTCCGCCTCATGAATATGCCCGCAGAAAAAATCGCGGGGCTGATGCTTTTCGATGAACTCGCGCACTGCGCTGCTGCCGGCATGCAATTCTTCGCGAATGCGATCGAGTTTCGAGTTCAATGGAGGCGCGTGGCAGATCAGGACTAGCGGATTCAAATCCGCGAACTTCGATAAGCGGCTCGCGAGTTCTTCCTCGCTATATTCGCCCGGAGTATTGAACGGCGTCGGACTCGAATAGCCTAGCCCCGCGACATGCACGCCGCCGATGTTCATTGTCGCGCCGTGAAAATTGACGAACCCACATCGCTTACACATCGCTTCGACGTCGCTTTCGGATTCGTGGTTGCCCGGGATCACATACATCCGCTCCGCGCGCATCTTCAAACCTTCCGCCATCTTGTCGAGCCCGCGCCTGAATGTGACCAGGTCGCCCGCACAAAAATAATAGTCGGCGTCCACGTTCATCAACTTCTCCAGCGCGCGGGTGTCGTTGTGAAGATCCGAAAAGATCAGTAGGCGAGGCATCAGCTAACATGGTAGTGGAATGCCGGAAAATCCCGCCCCGAGTGTCAATAGCTGGCTCGAAGACGAACTCTATCAGCAGTACTTACACGACCGGAAAACCGTGGACTCCGGATGGACGCAAGTTTTTGAATCCAATGGACATACGGCAGAGCCGGTAGCCCTTCAGCCTCGAAAGACTGAGCCCCTGCCAGTCGCGCCGGGCGACCAGTTGGTGCCGTTGCGTGGGCCTGCATTGAAGATCGCCGAAAACATGACGGCGAGCCTCGCGATTCCGGTCGCGACCAGCCAGCGCGCGATGCCGGTGAAGGTGCTCGAAGAGAATCGGCGCGCGATCACGCAACATCGCAAGATTTCCTACACGCACCTGATCGCGTGGGCCATCGTGAAGGCGCTCGAAAAAGTGCCGGCGATCAATCAAGCCTATTCCGAGTCGAGCACGGAATCGTTTCGCGTCACGCGCGAGCACGTGAATCTGGGCGTCGCGGTCGACGTCGCGGGCAAGGATGGCGCACGTTCGCTCAAAGTTCCGAACATCAAGAACGCGCAGTCGATGAATTTCGCGAAGTTCATGACTGCTTATGACGACCTGATCGCGCGGACTCGTGAGAACAAGCTGCAAGTTTCCGATTTCGACGGCACCACGATCTCCCTGACCAATCCAGGAACCGTAGGGACCATGGGATCGAATCCGCGGCTGATGCCGGGGCAGGGCGCGATTATCGCCACAGGCGCGATCGATTATCCGCCGGAGTATCGCGGCGTGCCGGAAGACACGCGTGTTTCGCTCGGCATCAGCAAGGTGATGACGGTGACCTGCACCTACGATCATCGCGTCATTCAGGGCGCCGAATCCGGAGCATTCTTAGGACGCCTCCAAGCGCTGCTCGAAGGCGAGGACGGTTTCTACGAGCAAGTTTTCCGCGATCTCGGGATCGCGCAGCGTCCGGTCCGCTGGGAGGCGGATCAGGCCACCGCGCCGCTGATTAACGCCGATCCGATGAAACAGGCGGCAGTGGCGCGATTCATTCAAGCCTGGCGTGAACGCGGACACCTGGAAGCCGATCTCGATCCGCTCGGGTCTCATCGTCCCGCGCATCCGGATCTGGATCCGTCGGCGCACGGCTTAACCATCTGGGACCTGGATCGCACGTTTCACGCCGGATCGTTCGGAGTAATGACGCTACGGGCGCTCACCAGCCGCCTTCGTGCCATCTTCGCGGGAACAACGGGCGTGCAGTACATGCACATCGACAATCCCGAGGAACGGCGCTGGATCGAATCGCGGATCGAGAATCCGTGGATGCCGGACGCGGCGACGCGCAAGCGCATCCTGAAAAACATCGTCGAGGCCGAAGGATTCGAGCTGTTCCTGGATCATCGCTTCAAAGGCCACAAACGTTTCTCGCTCGAGGGCGGCGAGGCGATGATTGCCATGCTCGATGAGCTGCTGGAGCGCGCCGCAGCGGAAAAAGTAGTCGAATGCGTGGTGGGAATGTCGCATCGCGGACGGCTCAGCACGCTGGTCAACGTGGTCGGCAAGAGCATGCTCCAGCTTTTTTCGGAATTCGACGGCGACGCGGTCGATCCCGAATCGTTCGAAGGCCAAGGCGACGTGAAATACCACCTGGGCGCGACCGGAGTTCGCAAGACGTCCAGCGGCAATGACATCACCGTGACCGTCGCATTCAACCCGAGCCATCTTGAAGCGGTGAATCCCGTCGCCGAGGGATTGGCGCGGCCCAAGCAGGATCGGCTGGGCGACGAACATCGCGAGCGCGTCATTCCGCTGCTGATCCACGGCGATGCGGCAATGGCCGGACAAGGGATCGTGGCGGAAACCATGAACCTTTCGCAGGTCCCCGGCTATTCGACCGGCGGCACGGTGCACATCGTCGTGAACAACCAGGTCGGATTCACGACGAATCCTGAAGACGGCCGCTCGTCCACGTATTGCACCGACGTTGCGCTGGCGTTCGGCGCGCCGGTGTTTCACGTCAATGGCGACGATCCCGAAGCGTGTGTTCGCGCTACGCAGATCGTCTACGATTACCGCCAGCGGTTCCATAAAGACGTCGTGATCGATATGGTGTGCTATCGCAAGTACGGCCACAATGAGGCTGACGATCCGAGTTACACGCAGCCGGCTATGTACCGGAAAATCCGGGCGCAGAAACCGGTAACCGAGCTGTACGCTGCGCGGTTGGCCGAGGACGGATTGGTCGCGGCCGATGAAGTGCAGCAGCTACGCGAGGCCCAGCGCCAACGCCTGTACAGCGTTTACGATGAAGCGCAGCAGAGCAAGCAGCAATACGAAACGCAGGAGCTCAGCACGATTCCGGCGGCTGCGCTGCCCATGGATCGACCCTCCGGGTCGCCTCCGCGCGAGGTGCTCGACAGCGTTGTCGACCGCATCACGACATTTCCCGCGGATTTCCACGTCCATCCCAAGCTCAGCGGTTTTCTGAAGAAACGCCGCGAAGCGCTGGGCGGACCCGTTGATTGGGCGCTCGCCGAAGTGCTCGCGTTCGGCAGCCTGGTGCTCGAAGGCACTCCAGTGCGGTTGAGCGGCGAAGACAGCGGCCGCGGAACTTTTAGCCAGCGACATGTGGAATATCACGACGCGGAAAACGATCGCGTCTATGTACCGCTGCAACATCTGGCGGCGGGCCAGGCGCGATTCGAGGTGTACAACAGTCCTCTTAGCGAATTCGCCGTGATGGGCTTCGAGTTCGGCTACAGCGTGGCCGATCCGCTCACGCTGGTGTTGTGGGAAGCGCAGTTCGGCGATTTCGCCAACGGCGCGCAAGTGATCATCGATCAGTTCCTGGCCGCCGCCGAATCGAAATGGGGACAGCCGAGCGGCCTCGTCTTGCTGCTTCCGCACGGACAGGAAGGGCAAGGACCGGAGCACTCCAGCGCGCGTCTGGAACGATTCCTGCAACTCTGCGCGGAGAACAACATGCGCGTCGCGAATCCGACCACGCCAGCGCAATATTTTCATTTGCTGCGGCGCCAGATGTTCGGCGGTCCGGACCGGCGCGGATTGCGAAAACCCTTGATCGTCATGACACCGAAGAGCCTGCTGCGGCATCCGAAGGTCGTCTCGACGGTGGATGAACTGACCAGCGGAACATTTCGTCCGCTGCTGAACGACCAGTCGGTTTCCGTGGCGAAGAAGATTCTGGTGTGCAACGGGAAGATCTACTACGATCTTTTGACCGCCCGCGACGAACACAAGGCGACCGACACGGCGATCATTCGTATTGAGCAACTGTATCCGTTCCCCGAAGCCGAATTCGCTGAAGTGTTGGCAAAATATCCGCAAGCAGGCGAAGTGGTTTGGGTTCAGGAAGAGCCCCGTAACATGGGCGCTTGGGCGTTCGTACGCGGATGGATTCAGCCCATGATTGAGGCCCAGCATCGCGTGATCGGATACGCGGGGCGTCCTGAAAGTGCCAGCACGGCTCCCGGTTCGCTCAAGCGGCACACGCAGGAACAGGCTGAGCTGATCGAGCAGGCGTTTCGTCCACCGACCGTCGAGCGGACGTCGTGGAAGAGACTCGTCCGCCGCCGGCAGGGGAAAACTTAGAAGTCTGTCGGCACTGGTCACCACCCACTCGCCGACGCACGTGGTTCGGTTGGCGACGGAACAGAACCGCGAACGCTAGTGAGTGGGCTCCGATGTTTACGACGCCGATGATTTAAACAGCGCTTCCACCAGCGGACGCAATTCTTCATAGGTCATCCGGCCTGGATGATACAGACGGACGATTCCGTGTCGATCCACTAGCACCAGCGTCGGTGTGGTGCTCGCGCCGTACCGAAGGAAGTTCGCTTCGCTCACCGGTGCAGGCGCCGTAATGATTTCGGAGTAGCGCTCTTGCCTGATCTTTTCGATGTAACGAAGCTCGACATCCGGCGGAGCTTCCTGGCCGCCCTGCACGTATCCGTACTTCTGCGTCGGAGCGACGATGGCCAGGCCCTTTGACCCGAATTCCTCATTCAGCTTCGCCAGAATGGGAGCTTCGGCTTTGCAGTCGCCACACCAGTGCGCCCAAAAGAACAGCAGCACCGGCTTACCTTTTGGAAGTGACACGTTCTGAAGCGCGGGCGCGGCCTTGCCTTCCATGGTCAGCAGATTGATGTTCTTCTGAATACGCGTCCCGACGGAGGTCGCGCGATACGTTTTGAGCTGATCTTGTAAGTAGGTGATCGCTTCAGTGCGCTGGTGGCGCTCCGCGAGGATGTTGGCCTCCACTTCGATCGCCGCCCCGAGCGCTATGGGAAGATTTTTTTCCCGATCGAGCGGACGCTTCTTCAGCTCCCCAGTCGAGAGCTGATAGGTTTCAGTCGCGTACTTATCGGCGGCATCAAGATTCTTGGCGGCCAGCTCGCCGCGTCCCATCCAACTCAACGCCTCGAGCATTTCCGGCGTGACGCCGTTCGCGGCGCGATATGCGTGGATCAAAGCTTCGCCGCGCGCGAAGTCGTTCTTCGCGATAGCGGACCGAACGTCCTGGATGATGCCGGCTGAGGCGGATAATGTGGCGAGTGCGAGCAGGGCACAGAATCTCATCGGGAACCTCTACATCGAGAATAACAATTATGAGTTATCGAAATCGGCTCGCACCCGAGCCGCGAGCGTAGCGACCGGGGTTTGACAACTAAAGCGCAAGACCTTTGAGATAGGCCCGAAACTCATCGCCCAGGTCGTCGCGTTTGAGCGCAAACTCCACCGTGGCCTTCAGAAATCCCAGCTTGTCGCCGGCATCGTAGCGTTTACCCTCGAAACGATAGCCGTAAATGGGCCGGCTGCGGAGGACGTGTTTGAGACCGTCGGTCAACTGGATTTCGCCGCCGGTGCCAGGTTCGATTGCGTCGAGAGACGAAAAAATTTCAGGTGTCAGGATATAGCGCCCGATAATCGCCAGGTTTGACGGGGCTTCACTGGCCTTGGGCTTCTCCACCATATTGCGAATTCGATACAACCGGTCGCGTCCGCCGTTATGCGCGACAGGTTCCGCATCCACGACGCCGTAAGCCGAAATAAATTCCTTGGGCACTTCCATCAGCGCGACCACGGCTGCGCCGTAGAATTCGTAGACGTCCAACAACTGCCGCAAACACGGAACCTCGGCGTCGATGACATCGTCGGATAGGATCACCGAGAATGGTTCGTCCCCCACCAGTTCCCGCGCCCGCAAAACCGCATGGCCCAGACCGAGCGCCTCTTTTTGCCGGACATAAGAAATATCGATCATGTCGGAGACGGCGCGCACGGTCGCCAGCAATTCCTTTTTGTGACGCGTTTCGAGCAGATGTTCCAGCTCGAAGCTGACATCGAAATGGTCCTCGATCGCGCTTTTGCCGCGCCCGGTGACGATGATGATGTTGCGCACGCCGGACTGCATGGCCTCTTCGACGCCGTATTGAATCAGCGGCTTATCGACCAGCGGCAACATTTCCTTGGGTTGAGCTTTAGTGGCGGGCAAAAACCTCGTGCCCAAGCCGGCGGCGGGAAACACCGCCTTGCGGACCTTGGCGATCATTCATTTCATTCTAGCCCGCCAGCTAAAATGCGACGTGCCCTATAATTTCACTATGATGAAAATCGTTGGCGCGTTGCTCGCCGCGGTCCTATGTTCGGCGGCGGATTTTCCCGCAGCAGTCGAAGGGGATTTTGCGATTCGCGATTTCAAGTTTCACAGCGGCGAAAGTCTCGCGGAACTAAAGCTGCACTACTATACGATCGGGAATCCGTCCGCCGCCAACGCCGTCCTGGTCATGCACGGAACCGGCGGCACAGGGAAGGGCTTCTCCTCGGCGGGATTCGGCGGCGAGCTGTTCGGCGAAGGACAGCCGTTGGACGCCGCCAAGTTTTTCATCATCATGCCGGATGCAATCGGGCACGGAAAATCCTCCAAACCGAGCGACGGCTTGCACGCGCATTTTCCGCACTACTGCTATCACGACATGGTGACTGCGGATTATCGCCTGCTGACCGAGCACTTTGGAGTGAAGCATCTGCGCCTGGTGATGGGCACTTCGATGGGGGCGATGCACACTTGGGTGTGGGGCGAAATGTATCCCGATTTCATGAACGGATTGATGCCGCTGGCGAGCGCTCCCGTTGAAATCGCAGGACGCAACCGGCTGCTGCGCGGCATGATCATGCACGCGATCACGTCCGACCCGGAGTACCAACATGGGGACTACGATCATCCCGTCCACGGCCTCCAAGCCGCGCAATATGGCTTGACCATGATGACTTCGAGTCCGCTTCAGATGCATAAACAATATCCGACGCGAGAAAAGTCCGACCAAGGGTTCGAGAAGCTGATGCAGACCGCGATGGAGAAGGACGCCAACGACATGCTGTACCAGTTCGCGTCGTCCAGCGACTACAATCCGGAACCGGATCTGGAAAAAATCAAGGCGCGGCTGATCGCGGTCAATTCAGCCGATGACGAAGTGAATCCGCCGGAGCTGGGTATTCTGGAGCGCACCATCCAGCGAGTAAAAAATGGCCGTTATGTGCTGATCCCTACCGGTCCGGATACGCGCGGGCACGGGACGCATTCGGTGGCGAAGCTGTGGAAGCAGTATGTCGTTGAGCTGCTGTCAAACTGATCAGGAAAGCGCTCAAGCCCCGACATAGCGGGCGTACAGACTGCGCGCGACTCCGATATCGGTGGTTCCTTTGATGATGGCACGCCCGTCGGGGAAAACGGTCATTTCGTAGGAATCGAGCACCACGCGCACGGCAAATTCGTTGGCGCGGACGGTTCCCACCGGACGGAGCTGATCTGCCAACGCGGTCAAATCGATGGGCCGCGACCGCTCGTGGACCTGTATCGCGTTGCGCCCACACAGGCTGATGGGAATGCCGCGCGATCCGTCCAGGTACGGGAACCGGCGCTCGACGCAGCAGGGGCAGTGGGGATCGCGCGCAGGCGGATCGAGCTGGCGGATCTCGCCCAACCAGACATCCATGGTGCTCAGGCGCGCGACGATCGAATCGGCCCCAAGCGCGAGTATCTTCAAAGCATCGGCAACTTGCAGGGCGGCGATCGCCGCCGCAATTGGTCCCAGCACGCCCACGGTTTCGCAAGTGGGTTGCACGCCTTCCGGAGGATCGGGATACACGCAGCGGAAGCACGCTGTGCGCCCCGGAACGATGGCGAGCTTCAGGCCGTAGCTGCCCACGGCGGCGCCGTAGATCCATGGAACGCCGCGATCCACCGCCACGTCGTTCACTAAGTAGCGGGTTTCGAAGTTGTCGGTACCGTCGAGAATCAGGTCGATACCTCCCAACAGCTCGCCGGCATTGGCGGCGGTCAAATCGGCGACCACCGGTTCGAGTTGGACCTGGGAATTGACGCATGCCAGGCGGCGCGCCGCGGCCACAGCCTTGGGCAGGCCTTCCCGGGCGTCGGACTCGTCGAATAAAAACTGCCGCTGCAAATTGCTAAGTTCGACAAAATCGCGGTCGATCAGACGCAACCGGCCGATGCCTGCGCGAGCCATCGCTTCGGCCTGGAAACTGCCCAGCGCGCCGCAACCCACGATGGCAACGGAGGCCGAACGGATGCGTCTTTGTCCTTCCTCACCCAAGGGGGCAAAGCGAACTTGCCGCGAGTAACGGGAGTCGGGTGACATCTTCAACGACGATGGTAACAGTAAGGGGTGCGTTATCATTGAAAAACGTGCGTTCGCCGGTGCTTGTACTCACGTTGGTTGGCGCCGTCGTCGTCATGCGGGCGCAAGCGCCGAGCGATGATTCCGCAGACAAGTGGGAAGGTCGCACGATCAGCCGCATTGTTTTCGATCCACCCAACCAGCCGTTCCCTCCCGTCGAGCTCGAAAAACTCCTGCCATTTCATGCCGGTTCCGTAATGCATGCCGCCGATATACGCGCCGCCATCGATCGGATGTATCAGACTGGGCGTTTCATGGACATTTCGATCGAGGGTGAAGCGGATCAGAACGGCGGAGTGACGGTCCGGATCAGCACCGAGCCGGCGTATTTTGTCAGCCGTGTCACCTTTGTTGGAATTGCGGATCCGCCTACAAAGGGTCAGCTCCTGACAGCGGCGAAACTCGAACTCGGGCGACCCTTCTCCGACGGCGATCTGGAGCAGGCCACGGAGAACATCGAGGAGCGGTTTCACGCCAACGGGCTGTACCATGCCAAGGTCAAGACGCGTGTGGAACGAAACCCGACCACCGAGGAGGTTCAGATTCATTTCGATCTGGAAACCGGCGATCGCGCGCGCTTGGACGGCGTTACGCTGCTTGGAAACTTCACGAAATCGCCAGCCAGCATCATCAGGCAGACCCACTGGAGGCGGGGATTTGGACCGTTTCGGTTGCCTGGCTGGCGCCAAACCACCGAAAGCCTCATGCAGCGGGGCGTGAGCCGGGTGCTCGATAATCTGCAGCACGGCGATCATCTTCAAGCGCGGGTCACTTTGGACCGGCTCGATTATCACGACAGAACCAACACGGTCACGCCGGCGCTGAGTATCGAGAGCGGGCCGATTCTTCAGGTTCGGACCTCGGGCGCCAAAGTATCCTCCAGCAAACTGCGTCAACTGGTTCCGATCTATCAGGAACGCACGGTGGACCGCAGCCTGCTGGTGGAAGGGCGGCGCAATTTACTCGAGTACATGCGGTCGCAAGGCTTTTTCGACGCTCAAGTCGAGTTCAGCGAAGCTACGCCGGAGCCCGGCCACGAGGTGATCGAATACGCGATCGTTCCGAATCAGCATGCAAGACTGGTACAGGTCGAGATTGCGGGGAACCACTTCTTCGACACCGCGACTCTGCGCGAGCGGCTGGTGATTGCGCCCGCCCATTTCCCGCGGAACCGGTTCGGGCGTTTTTCGCAGAAACTACTGGAGCGCGATCTCGACTCGATACGGGATCTGTACCAGTCCAGCGGCTTTCGCGAAGTGGATATCGGCGCGAAGACGGAGACCGACTATAACGGCAAGCACGGCGACATTGCGGTGCGTATGGACATCAAAGAAGGCCGGCAATGGTTGGTGGACGCGCTGGCGATCGAAGGCGTTCCGGAATCCGATCTGCCGTACCTGCGCACGATTTTGCAATCGACCGCCAGCCAGGCGTTCAGCGAATCGAACATCGGGGCCGATCGCGACAGCATTCTGAGCTACTACTACAACAACGGATATCCGGATGCGTCGTTCGACTGGACGCAAGCGCCGGGCGCATCCGAGTCCAGAGTGAATCTCACCTATCAGGTGCATACCGGCAACCGCCGGTACGTGCGGGAGGTGCTAGTGCGCGGCCTGCGGACCACGCGGCCGTCCCTGGTGGACAAACGCATCCCGCTGCGTCCTGGCGATCCCGTTTCGCAAAACAAGATCGCCGAGAGCCAGCAGAAACTGTATGATCTGGGCATCTTCTCCAAAGTTCAGACCGCCATACAGAATCCGGATGGGGATGAAGACAACAAATTCGTACTGTACGATGTGGACGAAGCGAACCGGTATTCATTCAACATTGGAATCGGCGCGCAGCTGGGGCGGATCGGTGGAGGTGTCACGACCTTCGACGAGCCCGCCGGGACCACCGGGTTCAGTCCCCGCATCTCGCTCGGGATCAGTCGTCTGAATTTGTTCGGTTTGGCCAGGACGCTGAGCCTGCAGACGCGCTTTTCGACCATTGAGCAGCGCGCGTTGCTGAGCTATACGGCGCCGCAGCTAGGTGGATACCAGAATCTGACCCTCACGGTTTCCGGATTATTCGATGTCTCGCGCGACGTCCGCACGTTCGCGGCGCGGCGTTGGGAAGGGTCCATCCAGCTTGCTCAGCGGCTCACGCGCGCCAACAGCATGCAGTATCGTTTCACGTACCGGCGCGTAGACATCAACGATCTGGTCATTTCACCTGAATTGATTCCCACATTTTCCCAGCCCGAGCGCGCCGGCGTGCTTTCCATGACGTTCATTCAGGACCGTCGCGACGATCCCATCAATTCGCATCGCGGCATCTACAACACGGTGGACGCAGGCATTGCTCTGGGAACCCTCGGTTCCGAAACTGAGTTCACGCGTGTGCTGATGCGCAATTCGACGTATCATCCGATTGGGAAAGACATCGTGCTTGCGCGGACGCTGCAGTTCGGCTGGATCCAACGCATTGGAGGTATTCCGGGGATTCCCCTGGCGGAGCGGTTCTTCGCCGGCGGCGCGACTTCGAACCGTGCGTTTCCCGACAACCAAGCCGGTCCGCGCGACCTGGACACGGGGTTTCCGCTGGGAGGAAGCGCGCTTCTGATGCACTCCACCGAGCTGCGTTTCCCGCTGATCGGCGATAATCTGGGCGGCGTGCTGTTTCACGATATCGGCAACGTCTATTCGGATGTGCGCCATATCAGCTTCCGGTTCCGCCAGCACAATAATCAGGATTTCAACTACGCGGTGCAAGGCGTTGGATTTGGGATCCGCTACCGGACGCCGATCGGTCCCATTCGTGTGGACCTCAGCCTGAGTCCCGACGCACCGCGATTTTTCGGATTTAAGGGCACGTTCGACCAGTTGCTTGCAAACCAGGGAACGGCGGTAAATCAGAAGATCAACGCGTTTCAATTCCACTTCTCGCTGGGGCAGACCTTCTGATGCGGAGCGTCACCATACTTCTGGTTGCGATGGCGGCGCACGCCGCGGTCCTCGACCGGATCGCGGTGACTGTGGGAAAACAGGTGATCACGGAAAGCGACATCATCCGTGATCTGCGCGTTGCCGCGTTTCTCGACCACAAGCCGGTGGATTTGAGTGGAGAGCAGAAACGCAAATCGGCGGATCGTCTGGTGGATCAGCATCTCATCCTGCAGGAAGCATCCTTCAGCCGGGTCAATCTGGCCGCTCCGGAAGATGCTGCGAAGATGCTGGAGCAGTTGAAGGCCTCGCTGTACCCAAGTGAGATCGAATACAGTGCGGGCCTGGCGCAATACCGGATCACGGAGGATGACATCCTCAATCAACTGCTGGCCGGTCTTCGCGCCATGCGGTTCACGGATGCGCGGTTTCGTCCCGAGGTACAGCTTTCCGAGGACGACCTTCACGAGTATTACGACAAGCTCGCCGCGGAGTGGCGTCGGAAAGACCCCGCAAATGTTCCCGCCTTCGAAGCCAGCCGCGATCAGGTGGAAAAGTTGCTGACGGACGAGCGGACGGCGCAGGCCCTGGATCGCTGGCTGGGAAACCAGCGCACCGAAACGCAAATTCTATATCGGGAGCGCGTTTTCAAATGAGGCGATTCCTGCATATCCCGCTGCGCGTAGCCGTCGCGTTGATGGTGGTGATCCTCGCGTCAGTCATCGCCGGAATCCTGGTGGTGCGCAGCGGCTGGTTCCACGAACGCGTTCGCGAGCGGATCGCTTTCGAAATTGAAAAAGCGACCGGTGGACGCGTGGACCTGGGCAGTTTCACGTTCGACTGGACGCAACTCGCCGCCACGGTCTCGCCGCTGGTTCTGCACGGCCGCGAAAAGGCGGATGAGCCGCCTCTGCTGGCGATCCAATCCGTCACGGTGGGCCTACGGGTCATTTCGATGCTGGAGCGCAAAGTCGACCTGTCTTCTCTCCTGATCGTAAGGCCGGCGGTTCACATTACGTTTTATCCGGATGGATCGACGAATATACCGCCTCCCAAGAGCGACTGGGTTAAGAATCTTTTTGAAATCGCGGTGCGCCATTATGCCGTGGAGGACGGTGTAATCGAATACGACGACCGCAAGATTCCACTGAACCTTCGCGGCGAGAATCTGCGCGCGGCGATGACCCACGACCTTCGCACAGCGTCTTACAAAGGCGAGCTGGCGTCGCGGCACGTGCGGGCGATGATCGCCGGTTTTCCGCCAATCGAGCTGGACACATCGGCCACGTTCATTCTGGACAAATCCAAGATCACGCTGACGCAGCTTCGAATTGGCGCCGGTCAATCGCGCGCGGATCTTGCCGGCGTGTTGAACGATCCCCGCACGCCACATGGCACGCTCTCCTTGAAGGCCGCGATTTCCGTTCGCGATGCCGTCAACTGGTTCCAATTGCCCGTCACACGCGGCGGCTCTGCCGCGTTCGATGGACAGCTATCCGTCTCCTTCGGCGATCCGTTCGCGTTTGGCGTGAACGGCCGTCTGAACGCCCGCGGTTTGGGCTATACGCGCGATCGACTGAAGATCGAGGGAGCTGACGCGCGCGCCGACCTTCGGCTGACGGAGGACAAGCTCGTGCTTGCCGGCCTCGCGGTGAAAGCTCTCGGCGGGACGCTGGCCGGATCCGCGGAATTGGACCAATGGAGCCGATTCCATCTCAATGGAACGGTCGAGGGTTTGACCGTACGTGAAGCGGCACGTATCGCAACAGATCGTCAGATGCCGTGGAACGGAAACCTGGTGGGGCGATTCACGGTGGACGCGGTGCTGGGAGAATCCCGCGCGAAAGTGCAGGCGGCGATCGGGATCGCACCGGCAGCCGGCGCTGCGCCGATCGAAGGTGGGATTGACGCGTTCTACGATCAAGCAGCGGGAAAGCTGCGGCTGGACAACGCCAGGCTTTCCACGCCCGCATCGAGTCTGGAAGCAACCGGCACGTTGGGCGAAACGCTCCAGGTGCGGGCACAATCCACCAGCCTGGACGATCTGATGCCCGCTCTGGCGCTGGCGGGTGAGCCTGAACTTCCCGTGAAGATCAAGTTCGCGCGCGCGATTTTCAACGGGACTGTAACGGGAGCGCTAGACGATCCGCAAATCGCCGGTGAGGGAATTGTGCTGAATGGTTCTGTCGACAACCACAATTTCGATCGATTCACAGCGACGATTCAAGCGAGCCGCCGGTCCGTCCGGCTGGATGGCGCGACGTTGAATCGCGGAGCGACGGAGGTGGCGGGATCCGGCGAGCTTTCGCCTCCCAATTCCGAGGGCGCCATTTCAGGTCAGGTGCAGATTCGCAACGCGCAGATCGCGGAAGTTTTGAAGGAAGCGGGATTCGATCCTGTCGTATCCGGAATGGCAACGGCGACGGTGAAGTTTTCGGGAACGCTTGCGCGGCCGGAAGCGGAAATCGCGCTGCAAGTCGAAAAGCCCGCCGGATTCGGCCAGCAGCTCGATCGTCTCCGCGCCAACGTGCACTACTTGCCGGAAACGATCAACGTCAGCGCAGGGGAGACTGATCGGGGACCGTCCAAGCTCCAGTTTCAGGGCGTGTTTCAGCATCGCGCGAATGACTGGAAGAACGGCGACTTGCGCTTCGACGCCGCGGCTCAAGGGCTTCAGCTCACGTCGATCAAGGAGTACGCAGCGCTTCAAAGCGGGATCGATTCGACGCTTGAAGGCAAAGCGAATGGCTCCGCGAGGCTGGCGAATGGCGAGCTTAAGCTGGTAGCGATCAACGGCGACGCGAAGGCGCACAGTGTGACATGGGACGCGCAAACACTGGGCGACGTGACGCTCACTGCAGCCACGCGCGGCACGGAACTAGCGCTGCACGCCTCCACTCAGGTTCGCGATATCACCATCGATGGGCAGGGCACGTGGAAGCTCGAAGGGGACTACTTTGGGACCGCCGCGATCCGATTTTCGCGCATCAACGTCGGCACGCTGCACAGCATCGTCATGGCTGGCGGGCAACTCGAGCAAGATTCGCTTCCTTTCGAAGGCTTCATCGACGGCGCAAGCGCCACGTTCAATGTAGCTCTGCTCAAGCCTCGTGAAGTTCAAGCCGAGCTGACGGTTCCAACCGTGCAGATCAATCCGAAATCGACGCAGACATTTCGGCTCGGCGTACAGGCCCAGGACCTGGTGGTGAAGAACAGCGCGCCGTTGATCGTCGGTATTTCGGCAAAAGAAGCGCGCATCCGTTCCGCGAAACTGAGCGCACGCGATACCAGCCTGGAAGCCACGGGCGCCATCGCGCTGGATCGCGCCGGAGCCGATCTCACCGTGCGCGGGTCCGTAAACCTGATCATCCTGCAACTTCTAAATCCCGACCTGGTGGCGCGCGGGAACGCGACAGTTCAAGCCTCGGTTCGAGGAACTCTGCGCGATCCGCTCTTGAGCGGCCGCATGGATTTGAAGAACGCATCTCTGTACTTGAGCGATCTTCCCAACGGTGTGGACAATGCGAACGGCGCGCTGGTGTTCGACCGGAATCGCGCGACCATCGAAAAACTGACGGCGGAGACGGGTGGAGGCACCATCGATTTCTCGGGATTCGTCGGCTTCGGCTCGCCTCTGCTGTATCGACTGCAAGCCGTCGCGCAAAAAGTTCGAGTGCGCTATCCGGAAGACGTCAGTACGACGTTTAATGCGACGCTCGCCCTCAACGGGACTTCCGATGCGAGCACGGTATCGGGTGTGATCACGCTAACGCGTGCGTCGTTCACGCCGCGCGCCGACCTGGCGCAGATCCTCGCTCAAGCGTCCAGACCTGCGCCCGCGCCGGCCACCTCCAGCGAATATATTCGCGGCATGCAATTCGACGTCCGTGTAGAAAGCGGGCCGAACTTCGAATTCGAAACCTCGCTGACGCGCAATCTGGAGGCGGAGATCGACCTGCGCCTTCGCGGCACTCCGCTGCGCCCGGCCCTGCTCGGAACAGCTTCCGTCAATTCGGGCGAGATCCAGGTTTTCGGGAACCGCTACACTGTGAACCGCGGCGATATCCGCTTCCTGAATCCCGTCAAGATCGACCCGATCCTGGACATGGAGCTGGAAACCAAAGCTCGCAGCGTTACCGTCAACATCGCGATTTCAGGCAACGTTCAGAAACTCAACGTGAACTACAGCTCAGATCCGCCGATGCAACCGCGCGAGATCATCGCGCTGCTGGCTGTGGGCCGCGCTCCCGCGGATACAGCAGGCCTGAATCCGGAACAAACCACCGCCAGCTCGAACAGCCTTGCGCAGGCCGGCGGCGGACTGATCGGGCAGGCGATCACGGCGCAGCTCTCCAGCCGGCTGCAACGATTTTTCGGAGCGAGCCGCGTGAAGATCGATCCGACCTTGACCGGCGTCGATTATCTTCCGCAGGCGCGGCTGACCATCGAGCAGCAGGTTTCCAAAGACATCACGCTCACCTACATCACCAATCTCAACCGTACGCAGGAGCAGATCGTGCAGGTGGAATGGAATTTCAGCAAGCAATGGTCGGCTGTAGCGGTGCGTGAAGCTAACGGACTATTCGGAGTTGATTTCCAATACAGGAAGAGGTTCAAGTGACGGCCGCAGCCGTCGAAATGGTGCGGGAACAACTGGTCCGCCGCGGGATCCGCGACCGGCGCGTGATCGACGCGATGAGCGCCATTCCGCGTGAAGATTTCGTGCCCGCCGAGTTTCGCGACCAGGCGTATTCCGATCAGCCGCTTCCGATCGGCTTCGAGCAGACCATCACACAGCCCTACATGACCGCGCTCATGACGGAATTACTAGAGCTGCAGGGCGATGAAAAAGTCCTGGAGGTTGGCGCCGGGTCGGGTTATCACGCGGCCGTGCTGGGCGCGCTGGCGCGGCAGGTGATCTCGATCGAGAAAATCCCGGAGCTGTGCGTGCAGGCTCGCGCGAATCTTCGGCAAGCCGGGCTCGATTCCAACATCGCTGTCCTGTGCGGTGACGGATCGCTGGGCGTTCCTGAAGAAGCTCCCTTTGACGCGATCTCGGTCGCGGCGGGCTCGCCTCATACGCCGTCCGCGCTGATCGATCAGCTTGCCGATCCGGGCATCCTGGTGATTCCGGTAGGAGGGCGGGAGCAGCAAGACCTGCGCATTGTTCGCAAGGAACACGGAAAAATATCTACTCGTACCGCCTCGGGTTGCCGTTTTGTTCCGCTGGTGGGACGCCAGGGCTGGGAAGAAAATTGATGAGTTCAAAATTGGAATTGTCGCTCGCGGAGATGCGGGCGCTAGGCTATCGCGTGGTCGATCTGATCGCAGATCATTTTGCGGATTTGCCGCAGAAACCGGTGGGCGCGAAAGGCGATCCGGCAGTGCTACGGCCGGCGTTCCTCGAACCACCTCCCGCGCAACCCGTCCCGGGCGCCGAAATTCTGGCGCGCGTCGAAGAACAGATTTTGTCGCGGATACTGAACATCTGCCATCCACGGTTCTTTGCGTTCGTCCCGGGACCGTCGAATTTCGTCAGCGCGATGGCGGATGCGCTTGCATCCGGCTTCAACGTGTTCAATGGATCATGGCTCGGCGGATCGTCGGCGGCCGCCTTAGAACTCGCGGTAATCGACTGGTTCCGCAACTGGTGTGGATTTCCCGAAGAGGCCGGCGGTCTTTTCGTCAGCGGCGGGTCCATGGCGAACCTGACGGCGCTGGTCGCGGCGCGCCACACCAGGCTCTCCGATCGCACGGGAGGCGCGGTCATTTACTATTCGGACCAGACGCATTCCTCCGTCGATCGAGCTTTGCGCGTGATCGGATTCATGCCCGAGCAGATCAGCCGCATCGCCTCCGATGACGAGTTTCGTCTCCCCCTGGACGCTCTGGCGGAGCGCGTGAAGCAGGATCGCGCGGCCGGCCTCCGGCCATTCGCCGTGATCGCGAACGCCGGCACCACGAACACCGGCGCGATCGATCCGCTCGGAGAGATCGCAGAGTTCTGCCGCGCCCAGGATTTGTGGATGCACGTCGACGGGGCGTACGGAGCGGCAGCGGTGATCAGCGATCGCGGGCGGGCGCTGCTCGCGGGAATCGAGCTGGCCGATTCGTTGTCTTTCGATCCGCACAAATGGTTGTTCCAAAGCATCGAATGCGGGTGCGTTCTGCTGCGCGACGCGGGCTTGTTGAAGGCGACTTATCGCATCATGCCCGAATATCTCGCCGATGTTCATCGCAATGTGACGGAGGTAAATCCGTGCGACTACGGCATTCAGCTCACGCGCGGATTCCGGGCGCTCAAAGTCTGGATGTCGATTCAATACTTCGGTCTGGACGCATTTCGCGCCGCAATCGAGCGTGGATTCGTGCTGGCGGAAATCGCCGAACGAAAATTGCGCGACATGGCGAATTGGGAGTTGGTCACGCCCGCGCAGATGGGGATCGTGTGTTTCCGAAGGCGCGAAGCGCAGGATTCTTTCTATCCCCGGCTTCACGAGGCGATGCTGCGCGACGGTTTCGCACTGGCGACATCGACCGTGCTGAATGGCCGCACGACGCTTCGTCTTTGCACCATCAATCCACGGACCACGGACGACGATATCGAGCAAACGCTCGACTGGCTGGATGCGCTGGCGGATGGATGCTGAATGACTCACGCAAAGACGCCAAGACGCAAAGGAAAATCTCAGGACTGGGGAATGAGATAGATCACCAGCACGCGGCCGTCGGAATGGAAGCTCGCGCCGGTCGCCGTTCGAGCTTCCTTTGAAGGATCTGTTGGCGTGATGTAATCTGTCTTCGCGACGGAACCCGTCTCCTCCAAACTGCGTTCGACGAATTCTCGCTCCAGATCGACATCGGGATCGATCTTGTGCGTGATCTTCTTGCCCGGACGATTGTCGCGATCGAAGCCGATGTCGTGCGTCGCGGCGCCTACCCATAGTTCCTGGCCTTCCACTCTGAAGGGAGCCTTCCATAGCCGCAGATGGTGACGCTGCGCCACCACCGAAATCGGTTCAGCGTGCGCGAGACCATAGTCCTGCGGACGTCCAAACAGCGTGAGCACGCTCATCGGCATTTCGACATAGGATTGCTTCTTCAAGGTTTCGATCAAGCCGTTCAGGAGCGCATCGCGCGTGTCCTTATTGACCTGGACCCAGCCCGCCGATTTGAAGGTCTCTACGATATTCTGTTCGACGCCGACGATCACGAAATTGGTATTGTCGCCAGGGTCTCCGTCGGAATCCATGACCCGCCGCGGAATGCGGTCGATCATCTCTCGGGTCACTCTCGGCAATTTGTAGTTCATGGGCGCCGGATTTTCGGGGCCGCGCCTGGTGAACTCGACCGTCGCGGAATATTCGCCGTCAATCGGCTCGCTGGTGAAGTTCACACCCAGAAAGAGATGTCCGCCGCGCCGCACCTGGATCTCTTTTCGGGCGCCCACCGCGAACGGCAGCGCGACGTCGGTCGATCCGATGCGTCCGATTAGAGCGCCGAGTCCGGATTCGTTCACGGGGTATATCTTCAGCAGGTCGCGGAAGCCGCGGGGCTGGCCGTCGGGTCCGCAGGATTTCCCTTGTGGAAGCTGCAAAGTGCCGTCCGCCGTGATGACGATCGAGTCACCCGCGCGCACTTCGATACCGGTGTCGGTCCACGCCTGCGACGTGGTGATTTTGATCGAAGACTGGGGTTGCGCCCACGCAGGCAGGAAGAGAAAGAGGAAAGCCGCCAAACGCATGTCTCTATTTTAAATCGCGTTATCATTCTAGCGGTGGCGGAGCACTTATTTGACCAATACGACGAGGAGCGCAAGCAGCTCGCGCGGCAGTTGCACGGCGCGGCGGCGCAGCAACTCGCGGCGCTCCAACTTGACCTCTCGCTGATCGAGAGTGCGGCCGGAACGCTGCCCGAGCGGGCGGCGCAAGCGCTCGCACAATGCTCCGAACTCGCGCAGGCATGTGCTCGCGAGATTCGCGCGGTGAGCAATCGCCTGCATCCTCCGCTGTTGGAAGAAGCGGGGCTCCCGGCGGCGTTGCGAGCATTGGCGGCCGAGTTCGGCTGCAAGCTCGCAGCGGATTTTCCGGAAGAGATGGAAGCGATTCCTTCACAGATCGCGCTGGGTGCGTTTCGGATCGTAGAGGAATTGGTGCTCTGCTCCGAGCCGCGCGAGGATGCAAGTATCGCCTTAGCGTGTCAGTCGGAATCACTGGTTGTCGTCATCGCGGGTACTGGTGAGCCACGCAGTGCTTCCGCTCACGAGCGCATCAATGGGCTCGGTGGCAGCAAGAGTCTATTTATAAGCGGCGCATACTGGCGCCTTAGCGTCACCCTGCCGCTTACAGCCGCAGAATCCTGATCGCGCCGTTGGATGTCCCCAGATCCAGCAGCGGCCCGCCCGATCCGATGTTCCCCTCCAGGCGATGTTTGGAGATCAGCCCGCCACGCATGCTGACATCGAAATCCGATGTGATCGATGAGTTGGACGTATGCGCGCGAACCGTCGCGTTGGCCTGGCTTGGCATCCGCACCGTGATGGAAGAGTTCGACGTGTCCGCGTGAACTTCGCGCGCAGCGTCCATGGTCAGATCGATATGCCCGTTAGAGCTTTCCAGGCGCACGGGGCGCGAATCAGGCTCGATCAGCCGCGCCGTGATGTTCCCGTTGGATGTGGTGGCCTCGAAATTCCCTTTCTTGACATCCGCCTTGATGGTGCCATTCGAAGTGTGAACCGAGGTGTCGCCGGTGACGTCCGACAAGTCGATGGAGCCATTCGAGGTTCTGGCATCCAGCGATCCCTGCATCCCAAACGCCCGGATTGCGCCGTTGGACGTCTTCAAACGCGCGTGACCCTCGATCGTCTCTACACGGATAGCGCCGTTGGAGCTGATGATATTCTGCAGTTCGGCTCGCTTGGGCACGTGAATCACGTATCGCGCGCCATAGTTTCCCATACGCGGGACCGGCATTACCGTGCGAATCGAAATCGAGCTTGCGGACGGTGTGACCTCGATCTTGATCTCTCTCATCCGCTCTTCGGTGTTGGCATATTTCGTGCCGTCGATGTCGACGGTGTTCTTATCCCAGCCGACAATTTCCACCGAGCCGTTGGTGTTTTCCACTTGCACGCTCGCCCCGGCGTTCAGCGGATAGTTGAAATGAAAATCCTCCCGGTACCGGTCCGAACTGCCGCCGAGATCGATTTCGTCGCACGCCGCCAGCGTGAATATGGATAGGCCTAGACACATCCCGCTCAAGACACGCATATCAGGCTCCTTAGCGATACTCTACGCTCCCGGCCGGCGGGAGGTTCCACGAAATCGTCATAATAAGGAGGATGAAACGAATTCTCACTCTATTTCTGTGTTTCTTTGCACTTGCGACTGTCATTCGGGCCCAGTCGCCGAAGTCGGTGATCCACATTATCAATGTGAAATGGAAAGATGATGCCACGCCGGAGCAGATTAAAGCCGCGGTGGCTGCCGCCCACCAGCTCCCGTCCAAATACCCTGGAATCAAGCGCGTCTGGACCAAGAATCTGAAGTATCAGGCTCAGGAAGGATACAAACAGGCGATCGTGATGGAGTTCGAAAGCGAAGACGCGCTGAAGAAATACGACAACAGCGCGGCGCAGCAGTGGTGGTACAAGATCTATCTCCCGATTCGCGACGAGAGTCATACACACGACGTCACGAATTGAACGATCCGCTTTGATCCGCGTTCATCGGCGTTTATTTGCGGCCATCGGTTCGCGGATCCAGCCGGATCATACTCACGTTGACCGTGAACGTGCGATCGTCGGTCGGCACCTGCCACGTGGGCGTTGCGCGCAGCTCGATGATATATTCCTCGACGTCGGGCAGGTTCGCTTCGAGAATAAATAGTCCCGTCCGGTCGAGCTTCCACGTCCCGGCGAGCGTCCCATTCACAATCGCGCGCACCTCGCCAGGCACTCCCTGCGGCGAAGCGTGACAGCGGATGCGTAGCTGCTGCGGACCTTGGTCGACCCGCCGTAGCCGTGCGACCGCCCGTTCGCCGATCCAGCGATACTTGTTGCCGAACACGCCTTCCAGGTCATACCAGCCTTCGATCAGATGCCTGGTGTGGTCGGGCTGCGAAAAATTGATGATGTCATCCCTGTCGCCGGGATAAAGCTCGTCGCGTTCTTTAGAAGGCAACAGATTGTAGACGCCGCCTTCGTTCGCAGCTTGATACCCGCAATCACAACGCAGCGTATCGGATTGATCGCGTTCCAATGTCCGGTGACAATTTGGGCAGCGCAGGAATTGTTCGAAATGTTCGATGGACCGCGCGACCCCCGGAGTTCCGGCCTTCTTGCATATGGCCGCCAGCGTCCCGCCGAGCAAGCGCGCCGCGCGCCACTCAGACGCATGCGGATCGAGCCGTACGGCGAGCCTTTTCACGACGCGCTCGCCCCAACCGCGCTCCGGCACGAAGACTTCATATTCGTGCGCGACGAAATACTTTTCGACCAGCGCGTGCCAATCCTTCAAGCCCATGGTGTGATTCTGGCGGATTCCGAAACTCTCTTCCTGGTGTGCGCCGATCACGTCGCGGACGAAGTAGCCGAGCAGTCCCCAATCGTACAGCCGCCGCTCCCACGGCTTCATCGTTTCGTAATAGGGACAGCGGTACAGCCGCAGCGAAAGCATGCGCTTCAAGGGTTCTTCGGCGAATAAAAACACGCCGCCCGGTTGGAGCACCCTCGCGACTTCGCGGAACACGCTCTCGATATCCATGAACTGGCTGAGCATCTGGAACGCGCAGACGAAGCGCAGGGATCCGTCGGCAAACGGCAGATTCGCGGCGTCGCCGGCGAGGCGCACTGGAGCGCGCGCGAATCCCCACAGATCCTGAAGTGCGCGGCCGTGGCGCAGCGAATCCGCGGAAAGATCCAGCGCAAATCCTTCAGCGCCAAATTCATTCGCCAGCATGTAGCTGGAATGTCCCGCGTTCGCGCCGATTTCGAGGAACGGCGACATTTCGCCAATGAATTCGCGATGAGCGCGGATCACCGTTCCGCGCCGAGTGTTTTCTTCCGCGTAGATGCGCAGGTTGCGTTCCGGCTCGCCCAGCGAGGCGAAGTTGTGGAACTCCACTTGGGCGCGCTTAACGGCGAGCGGTTGAGTTTCCATCCGGAATCAACATCTCCATCGAAAGGGATCGCAAATCGGGCACCAGGACGTCGGGCGAGTGCGTGGCGAGTTCCTCTGCGCCGACCACGCCGGTGGCGACAGCGATCGATCGCACGCGATTCGCCCGCGCCGCGCGAATGTCGTTGGGATGATCGCCAATCAACGCGATGGGACTAGTGCGGTCGATCCATCCGCGCCGCCGGGCTTCCTTTACCGCGATCCTCACTAGCCCCGCACGATCCGCGGCGAGTTCGGCGAAAGCTCCATAGCGAAGGTAGCGGCGCAGTCCCGCGCGTTCCATCTTCTTCCATCCGATGCGCGTCAGGTTTCCGGTCACAAGCCCGGTCGCAATGCCGCGCTGGAAAAGCCGGTACAGCAGCATACGCGCGCCCGGACATACCCGCCGACGCAGATCAGGACAACTCCGCACATAAACCCGCTGCGCATGCGCCACGATCGCGGGCATGTGCCGCCGGATGTATCCCGGCGACGCACCGGCATTTCGCAACATCTCCGTCACGATGTCGCGATCCAGCATGCCCTGAACGGGGACGCCTTCAGTGGTCGCGTCCAGCCCAGTGGTTTTCCGGACGGCCTCGACTAGGGCCTCGCGATGATGCGGCCCCGCGCGGCGCAGCAGTGTTCCGTCGATATCGAAAAGCACCAAAGCCTGACGCATGGATATTTTTACTATAGCGGCATGGAGCCTGCTGCTAGAATAGGCATCGGATGCAGGTGCTAAAAGCCGGCGAGCACAAACTCCTGTTACTGGAGCTCGATATGGAGTTCATCGAGAACATCGCCCGCCAGGCCGGATTCGAATTTCGGCTCGACGATCAGACGCGGCGCGTGGTGCTCGATCTGAACGCGCAGGGCCGGCAAGCTCCGCTGTTGCTGTTCGATGCAGCCGATCCCGCCAACCTCGGCTGGTTTTCGCGCTGCCAATTCTATGTCGACGGATTGAGTGGCGCGGTGTTGCAGACGCCCATCCAGCTTGCCAATCAACGTGACCGCTCGGGACGGGCGCTGCCCAATGCGATTCGCTTGCAGATCAACAAGGAATTACCCGCGACGTTTCGTCTTCCGAACAAGGCTCCAGTGACCGAGCAGATGGTCTATGCGGTCCTCTACAATTTCCTGAACGCGCTGCTCAATACCGGAGTTGGCGTGTGCGGCGGATCGGTGGTGAAACCGCTCGCCGGACGCACTGAGCCCCCGGGCAATCGCAACTAAAGTCGGCAAGGATTTTTTGCGGTTCTTTGCGACTTGGCGTCTTTGCGTGAGAGGCTGTTTCCATGGCCACCCTTGGACTGATCGAATACAACGACGCCAGCCCCGAAGTTCGCGCCGTCTTCGACGACATCATGGCGACGCGCAAGATCGACTGGATCAACAATTTCTGGAAAGCGCTCGCCAGTGATCCAGCCACCTTGCGCCGGACATGGGAATCGGTGAAGCAGATCATGGCGCCGGGCGCGCTCGATCCGCTCACCAAGGAAATGATCTACGTCGCTGTCAGCACCACCAACCAATGCGGCTACTGCATCGCTTCCCACAGCGCGGCAGCGCGAAAGGCTGGAATGAGCGATGCACAATTCGCCGAACTGATGGCGGTGGTCGGCATGGCGAACGAGACCAATCGACTGGCGAGCGGATATCAGGTCGAAATCGATGAGCGCTTCAAGATCTGACTTATTTCCTGCAAAGTCCGTCAAGTTCATGCGGCCGGTCGACGAAACAGAGGATGAATCTTCAGCCAGTACACTTCATTCAACACCGGCAGCAGGACCGCAGCCAGGAACGCGGCCCGGTACGGATGCTGATAGTGGCGGACGGTGGTACTGACAATGGCGTCTCCTACGCGTTGCGAGACGGTGTTCATGCGCCAGGGTATGTACGCGGTGGCCACTGCGCCGCCGACGAAACCCACGGCCCCCAGAATGGCATCCACCAGGATGCGGCTCGGCCGCTTGGTAACCAGGATCACCAGCAGCCCGATCACGGCTCCGATGGAAACGCCTACCACGCCCTCCATTAGATAAACGATTGGATCCGGGGAAGTTGTCGAAAGGCCCATACGCCTATGAGTTTACGCGAAATACTACCGTCGATCGGCCGATATGAGATGTGATGCTATGGTTAGGTTTTCTAGGAATCGTGACGATCCTAATGATCGTCCTTCGGAGGGTGCTGCGCCGGCAGAAACCGCTGAATGACGAGCTCTATTCCCAACAAGTCGCGGTGGAGCATGTGCAGTCGGGCGTGGCCTGGGTGCGCGCGGATGGAACTTTCGGGTCCGCGAATCAATCCTTCGCGAAGACACTAAAGATCGCTCCAGGCGATCTGGCCGGCCAGGAATGGTACAAGATGTTCCAGCCTGAGGAGCACAATCGAGTCCACGAAGCCTATGGTCAGATGTTGCTCATCGGCATGGCGTCATTCGATGCGCCCGGCGCCAGGCGCGACGGGTCCACGGTGTGGTTGAATGTGCGTCTGGTTGCCGTCCACGATCGCAAGATGCGCTTCGTCGGCCATCACTGCCTGATTGAGGATCACACGCGCGAGCACGAACTGGAGCGCTGTCTGCGTGAAATCGACGGGACCGGTGATGCAGAGATTCCGGAGCCGACAAGCATGGAATGGCGTTACGCGGCACGGTGAGGATCGGCTGTGGCGCACGCACTTTTGCGTGCCGCGTCGCCACTCTTGGCGACGCCTGCCGCTTTTCACCTCGAAGAGGCGTCGAGAAAAGTCTCGACGCGGCACGCACGAGTGCGTGCGCCACGAACTTCTAGCGGCTTAGTCCGCGAGCCGCTCGAACACACGACGGATCAGCCGTTCCACCACTTCCGTTTCTAACGCGTTGCCGTGGTCCCATTCACGAAGAATCCGGTCGACCACTCCTTCGACCACTCGATTGCGAATGTCGCCGAGCATGCCGTTCTCGCGTCCGGACTGTGGTGCCCGCGCAAAATACTGCTGAAGCTGTTGTTCCAGTTGCTCGGGAGTTTCTTCCACCCAGTCGGCTGGACGCTGGCGGAGGCGCGATTGCAGGCCACGAATGACCAGGCTTGCCTGCTGGGCTGCCTGGGCGAGATTGGGTTCCGTTCCGCTATCGGCGTTCTTGCGGGATGCCACTGCGCTGGTCCTCCTGCAACCTGATCGGATTATACCTTGCTGTTATCGGTCGAGCTTTGGGCATTCAGTGGTTGACCTTAGACGAATCCTCAGGTTACAATCGACCTTGCGTCAGATAGGCACTTCCAGTTTCATACCCTACGGAACTGTGAGGCTGCGCTTCCCCGTCACTTGGAGCTTTCTCGGTGAGCCACAACGAGAAACCGACAAATGGGAGATGGTAGTTCCTCGAATGACCCGCCCGGTGAAGACCGCCGTGCCGCTCCCGGTTCAGGATTCGTTTGTCCCCTCTTTGGTGGTGCTGAACGATTCCCTGCTGGATCGCGTCAAGCGCGCCATCGCCAAGGTACGGTGATGCTGTCTCGCGCGGAACGGCTTCTGGACGAGGGACGATACCAGGAAGCACTCGAACATTTCGAGTCCGGCAACGATCTGCGATCCGTATTCGGGCGCGGCGTCGCACTGCAGCTGCTGGGCCGGTTCGATGAGGCGGAAGAAGCCTACGAAACGGTGTTGGCCGCCGATCCGGCGCATCAGGAGACCCTCGCGAATCTGCTCGCGATGAGCGTGGAGGACTTCGACTTGAAGGCGGTCGAGCGCTACGCCAAGCGCCTGTTGGATTTGGACAGCACGTCGGCGATTGCGCTGCGGGGGCTGATCGTAGTCGCGGTGGAGCGGCACGACTACGAGTTCGCGGCGATCTGTTTTGCGAAGCTTACGCTCCGCGACGAACACTTCCGGGATGCGATCGAATACCGCTTGAGCCGGCAAATCGTGGATCGGCTGAAGGATATCCATGGCCAGGTTGCGCATACGTATTGAGCTGAGCCGCGGCGGCGTCGGCGTGCCGCTGGGCAAGCTGGCGAGCGTGGTGGATGAGACTCAGAAGTTTCTGCATATGCTGGCCCAGGACATTCACATCGGTTCAGGGGAATGGCTCGGCTTCGATTTTGATCATGAATCGTTGAACTTCACGGCCGAATATGTGGGACCCGTGGACCCGGATCAGGTGCGCGCGTTTTATGCGGCGTTCGACGGCACCACGTCGCTGCGGCGCGCCACTATCGGCCAGTTCACCAAGATCACCGACGCACTCACCGAAGATGAATTGATCGGCTTCGGACTGTACGACTCGGACCAGGGCCCGGAGCCCTCCGAATGGCGCTGTCTTTCCCGCCGCGACGCGGCTCGTATTGCGGAAGAGATCAAGCTGCTGCTGAAAGCCAGCGGAGAACAGGAATCCCATCTTCCAGCAGTGACCGACGCGGGCGCTCGTTTGTTCGGGCGGGGTCGCGAAGAAGAACCGACGCTGGAGGAGCGGCTCGCGCGCGTGGAACGGCGCGTCGAACAGCACTCCACGCAGATCCACGACCTTCGCTCTCAATCCAGCGCGGCCGAAGACAGTTTCCGGAATTTACTTTCGGCCGTGGAGAGCTTCTGCGATCAGGCCACTCAACAGATCGAACGCGTGACACCCGCGGCGCTGCCCGCTCCGGCGGCAACCGCCGACGTACATCCCGTACATTCAGCAACTCCTCGATGGGGGTTGATCGCGGCAGGTGTGATCCTGGGGGGCGCGATCCTGTTCGGTGCCATCTGGCTGTGGCCGGTGCGCTCGGTACAATCGGACGCTCCACGGGTCGTCACCGCTGCGCCTGTGACCGCTGCGCCCGTGCCGCCAGCACCGGTGGTCACCGCAGCGCTACCGGCCCCATCCGCGAAGACTACAACCCGTTCCGGCAACATGCGCCTGGAGCTGGAAGCGACCGAAATGGCTTGGGTCTCGCTGACCGATGCCAATGGCAACTCATTGCTGGCAAAGGCGCTGGCACCTGGCGATCTGCGAACCATCGATATCGATCATGCGGCTAAGCTCCGCATCGGGAACGCCGGGGGGCTGATCGTCAAGCTGGATGGGAAACCACTGGGAACGCTCGGTCCCAAAGGGAAGATTCGAGAAATCGACTTTCAGGACGGAGAGTTCAAAATCACTTCGCCGAATTGAATGTGGTAAACTATTCAAAAGAAACCAGGAGTGATTCGAGATGGCGAAGGTGTGTGATGTCTGTGGCAAGGGTCCCCAATTCGGGAACCGTATCAGCCATGCCCATAATGTGACCAAACGGCGCTGGAACGTGAATCTGCAAAAGGTCCACGCAGTTGTGAACGGCGCGTCGAAGCGCATCCGCGCGTGCACCAACTGCATTAAAAGCGGAAAAGTTCAGAAGGCCGCGTAGTTATTTCTGCGCTGACCCGGTAGCCGGCGCTCCCCCTCCGGTGGCCGACGGCGCGGTTTCTCCCCAGATCCACTGGCTGAACCATTCGTAGTTGTGTTCCATCACGGCGCGTTGCTGCTTCGGCTTGTTGATCCCATGGCCGAATCCTTTGTACACGATCATCTTCGCGGGCACGCCCCGATCCTTCAAACCCTGGTATAGCTCGTAACCATTGGGAATCGGGACGCGCTTGTCCAGTTCGCCATGTTGGATCAACGTCGGCGTCTTGGCCTTGTTGATGTAGGTAATGGGCGACGTCTTTCTGTAAATCTCGGGATCGTCCCAGGGAGTTGCCTTCAGATAATTTCGAGTGAACGGATGGATGTCGGTGTTGACGTAGTAGGTCATCCAATCTGAGATGCCCGCTCCGACCGAAACTGCCTTGAAGCGGTCGCTATAGGTGGTCAGAAACGCGGAAATATAGCCGCCCTGGCTCCAGCCCATGGACCCGACGCGATCCTTGTCGATATAGCCTTTGGCGATCATCGCGTCAACGCCGCTGATGACGTCGTCGGCGTCGCCGAGTCCGAGATTCCTTACGTTCAAGGAGCGGAATTTCTCACCGTAGCCCGCCGAACCGCGATAGTTCGGGCGCAAAATCACAGCTCCTTTCGCCGCGAAGTTCTCAATCGGATAGGTGCGGTCGCCGGCGAGCGAAGGCCGATCCACGCCGGTGGGCCCGCCGTGAATCACCACCAGCAGCGGATATTTTTTCGCCGGATCGAAGTCAGCCGGCTTGATCAGAATTCCTTCCACCGCTGTGCCGTCTTTCGCTTTCCACTCGAACACTTCACGCGTCGCAAGCTTCCAGCCTTTGAGCTGGTCTTTCATGTTGGTCACCGGGTGCGGCGAAAATCCGGAAAGGGGCGAAACGCAAATTTCGGGATACTGGTTCGGCGTAGCGCAAGTGAAGGCCGCGCGCGAATAGTCCGCGGTGAAACTGGGGCCGCCGAGCTGCAGATTCGCCGGATCGCTCACACGCTCGACCGATCCATTTTCAGGATTCAGTTTAAAGAGATGCGACGCCGTGCGCTGCGCGGCATCGAAGTATATTCCATTGGCCGACCACGCGATGAGCCGCGGATCCTCGTCAAAGGATTCGGCAATGATACGCGGCTTCCCGCCGTCCGCCGCAACGATGGCGACGTGCGAATTTAGAAATGAGAACTCGCGCCCCGATTCATAGGCGATCTGTGTTCCGTCCGGCGACCAGATCGGATTGCGATCCGCGCCCGGAGCGTCTACCAGCTTCTTCACATATTTATCGGAAAGACGAACTACGTAAATATCGGCGGTGTCGGAACTGGAAAGATCCGGATCGCGCGTGGCGCTGAAGGCGATGCGTTTTGAATCGGGCGACCATGCGAATCCGCCGACGCTGAACTGCGTCCCAGTGGTCAGGGCTTCGGGTTTCGGCTTTTCGTCTTCAACGCCGAGCGTCCACAGATGAACCATGGTGTAGTCGCCGGTGACGATCTCGAAGTCGCCGTACTTATCCTTGCGATCCTTCTTGGCTTTGGGCTCGCCTCCGGTGGAGGCGAACGCGATGGAATGTCCGTCGGGCGACCAGTCGAAGGCGGTGACGCCGCCTTCAAAATGCGTAAGCTGCGTGGCTTCGCCGCCGGCCGGTGAAATCACGTAGATCTGCTGGCTCCCATCGCGATCGGAGAGAAACGCAAGGCGCTTTGAATCGGGAGCCCAGCGCGGATCGCTCGACGATTTCTTGGCGTGCGTAAGCTGATAACGCTCGCCTGTGGCCGTCATCGCCATCCAGATCTGGGTGTCGAAGGCGTTCTCCTCCCAATTTGTTTCGGATACGGTATACGCGATGAAGCGTCCGTCGCGCGAGATCCGCGGCGACCCGGCAGTCTTCAAATTCAGGGATTGTTCGATGGTCGGCGTCTGTGCCGCAAGCGTAATCGCCGTGCACAGAATGATGCTGAACCGCATGTTATTTCTCCCATTCAGTCCTTGTGGACCCGGATCATCAAGCGCGCGTCGCGGACTCGATCAAACGCGCTGTTCCATGCAGACCGGCAATTGAGGCATTCGTCTCCGCGACTGGCAAACCACAACTGCCCTTCATACCGGTCGATAGAACTGACAGCGTCGCTATCCGGCATCCAGTATCTCTCGAAATTGGGAGTCAAGCGGCGGTAGCGCAGCCGTGTCGGCCACGCAGCCTCATAAGCCGCGAGTCTCATCAGGCGTACCGGTATGGTGTACATCCCCAGGAATGGCAGCGAGGATCGAATCGGGATGGAGGCTTTCACCAGTTTTCCGGGCAACGGGAAATCCGAATACGGACGCGCGGGATATCCGTCGCCCGCCCACGTCGCCGCCGACCACGCGGGGAACAGGTACAGCATGCCGCCATTTTTCACGACGCGCCGCATTTCGCGGAGGGCTTGCTCGGGATTCGGGATATGCTCCAAAACCCAAATCGACCAGACGACATCGAATTGATTGTCCGGAAACGGCATCGCTGTCGCCGATCCAAGCACAAACGGCTTGTGATAGAAACGCTTCGCGGTGGGCGAGATATCGAGCGCGGTGTAGTCGTCCACCACGTCCTGCAGATATCCTTGGCCTGCGCCCACGTCCAGCGCCTTCTTGTTCTGAAGTCCATGCAAGCGAATGAAATCCTGCAGGTCTTCCTTGACGCGGATGCCCTTTGCAGCTTCCTCCGCGGTTTTGACGTAGATGTCTTCGTCTTTGCCCGCTTGCGGCGCCGCATACGCTTGGTTATAGAAGGCGATGGTCCGTCGAACTTCTTCGCGGCTCGGCTCGGAATCGGTCGCGTACGGGAAGTGAACTGCGACTACCAGTGCGACCACCAAGACGGCTGCGGCGCTGGATCGAAATAGCCAGCGCATGTTCAGACGCGATCCATGGTCAGAAACTCGTGGATGTGCGGGTGATCCGATTTCTCCAGATCCGCCGTAGGGCCACAAAAGATCACACCGCCGTCGAATAGAAACACGACGCGGTCGGCGACTTTGCGCATCAGTTCCAGATCGTGGGTGACCACCACGCCGGTGAGCTGCAATTGCGTTTTGAGTCGTAGCATCAGATTGCCCAGGTGATCCGACATGATCGGATCGACCATGGTGGTGGGCTCGTCATACAGGACGCATTCCGGCTGCGCCGCAAGAGCGCGCGCGATGGCCACCGCTCGTTTATGGCCGGTCGAAAGATCTGTTGGGTAATGGTCCTTGTACTCGCCCAGATCGACCATTTGCAGCAGCCCGTTGACTACGTCTTCTTTATTTTTCGAGTCGTAATCGTCGCGTAGTTCGAGCGAGAACAAAATATTTTCGCCCACGGTCAAAGAATCGAATAACGCGCCGCTCTGGAACACCATAGTCACGCGTTTGCGGATGCGGCGCATTTCCGTTTCATTGAAATCGGTGATGTCGGTGTAAGCCGCCAGAATGCGGCCTTTGTCGGGTTTGAGAAACCCCATGATATGGCTGAGGGTGACCGACTTGCCAACACCGCTGCGTCCGATGATCGCCACGGTTTCTCCAGCGTTTACATGAAAATTGACGTCGACTAAAACGGGACGATCGAACGTCTTATATACGTTACGGAACTCGATGTAGTGTGCCTGCGCAGTGCCATATTCCTCTGGGGTATTGATGTTGGTTAGAGGAGCAGCATCCTGAACAGGTACCGATTTCAGCCGAAGAGTGGAGACGAAGTCTTGCATTTTCAGAATGTTACGATCAAGAGCGGCCGCGGCTTTAGGAGCGCACCTGCGATGATAGACGGCACAGAGCGGCTCGACGCCCGCGGAGGTCTCCGGGGCGACGCAGTCGGCATCGCTGGATTCAGCAATATGAAGCAGGTTTTGGAGAAATTCGACGGTCAGGCCCGGCATATCGCAGGCGACGATCAGGTTCCAGTCGGCGGTAGTGACGCTCAAAGCGGTCCAAACGCCGCCCAGCGGCCCACGGTCCTCGATCTGGTCGGGAACCACGGCATAGTTCAGATGCTGGTAACGATCGGGCGGGCCGACCAACGTGACATTACCCGCGGCTTGCCGGACACATTCGGCGACATGCTCCAGCAGCGTGGCATCGCCGATAGGCAGGAGGGCTTTGTCGCGGCCCATACGGGTACTGCGTCCACCTACCAAGACGAACCCGGCCCCACTCATGAGATGATGATACCGTATGTCTCCTTAGTGACAGGTGTGGAGACAAGGCTTTACCCCGGCGCAAACAGGATCGTGTATATTTGTTTTATAGCGCTCATGATGCTGGCCGCCTCCCCCGCGCGAGCAGCAGATCCCGGTCCCTCAGACCGGAAGGCGCTAGTGGTGCGCGCAGACCCGCGGACGGGGAAATTGGTGCGGACCGTCGTGTCCACTCCGGGTTCATCAACAGCACGGACCCCGGCTGTGCCGATCTCTGAAATGGTGGAGCAATCGGCCAAGGCGCACGACGTCGATCCGTTGCTGGTCCATTCCATCATCAAAGTCGAGAGCAACTATAATCCGTACGCCGTTTCGTCCAAGGGCGCCGAGGGCCTGATGCAATTGACTCCGGGAACCGCCCGGATGCTGGGCGTGAGCAACAGCTTCGATCCGCAGCAGAATATCGAAGCGGGCGTGAAATACCTGAAATATCTCCAGAGCGTTTACAAAGACGACCGGCTGGCGCTGGCCGCCTATAACGCGGGTCCGGGTGCGGTGGCGAAGTACAAACAGGTTCCACCGTATCGGGAGACGCAGAACTACGTTGACCAGGTGGGCAAGCGTTATTCGAGCGCCAAGGCTGCGGCGGACGCGAAGCAAGCGGCAGCGCCGAAACCGCCTGAGCCCGCGCCATCGGCTCCGGAGCATCCGAAGCTGGAACAGTTCGTAGACGAGAATGGCAGGTTGTATCTCAGAACGACGCAGTAAGGTTCTGGCGGCGGGAGTCATCGCCGCCGTGCTGTGCCTGGGCGCCGACGCCCCGAGCAAAGTCACAGCCGTGCGTTTTTGGTCGCTCGGCGACGTAACCCGCGTGGCCATTGAAGTCTCTTCCGAATTCCGCTACAAATCAGATCGTTTGTCGAATCCGGACCGTCTGTTTTTCGACATCCAGGGCGCCAAGCCGCAGATGGTGAACAAAGGGATGCACGTGATCGCGGTCGGCGATACGGTTTTAAAGCAGATCCGCGTGGCGGAAAAGGAGCCGGGCGTGACGCGCGTGGTGCTCGATCTGGAACAGGTCGCGGATTTCACCGCTTCACAGCTCTCCAGTCCCGATCGTCTGATGATCGAATTGCGTTTGAAGGATCGTCCGGCGCCGCCGGCGACCCCGAGCGTCACAGGCGCCAGGACCCTTACCGATCCACCGGTGCGCGCTGTGGAAGCGGATCTGATCGCGCCGACGCCAGCGCCAAAAACCGCGGCCTTTAAGCCGGAGCCGAAGAAATTCGAGCCACCGCCAGTCAGGGAAGTGGCAGCGAAGCCGGATACTAAACCGGAATTGCTCACACCGCCTTCGAATGCGCTAGTGACCAGAACGTCGAAAGTCGCGCCACCGGGTCCTCCTGTGACGACGGCGATCGCGCGCGGCATCGCACCACCCCCGGATCCAGTAAAGCCGGACTTAGCGAAGCCGGACTTCACGAAGACGGACTTCACGAAGACGGACTTGACCAAAACAACCGCTCCTCCGCCGGAGCATATCGCGAATCCTGCCGCTCCAGCAGCGCCCGCCAAACGTAATTCCAATGGCGACCGGTCGCTGACGCGCGTACTCGGACTGAAGCTGGGTCGCGTGGTGCTCGATCCAGGGCATGGCGGCAACGATGTAGGCACGCACGGCTCATCCGGGCTGTACGAAAAAGAAGTGGTGCTGGATGTGGCGAAGCGGTTGGGAGCGATCCTCGAAGACCGGCTGGCGAGCGAAGTAGTGTTCACGCGCTCCAGCGACACCTACGTTGCGCTGGAAGAACGGACCAGAATCGCGAACGACCGCAAAGCGGATCTGTTCTTATCGATTCACGCGAACTCGTCGCCGTATCGCGCGGTCGCAGGCGTGGAGACATACTATCTGAACTTCACCACGTCGAAAGCCGCGCTGGACGTCGCCGCGCGAGAGAATGCCAGCTCCGAGCAGTCGGTGTTCGATTTGAAAGACCTGTTGCAGAAGATCGCTCTGAAAGACAAGATCGACGAATCGCGTGAGTTCGCGACGCGCATTGAATCATCCCTATACGGACTTTCGTCGAAGAGCAACCCAACGGCGAAAAACCGGGGCGTGAAGAAAGCTCCGTTCGTGGTACTGATCGGGGCGTCCATGCCGAGCGTGCTGGCCGAAATCGGATTCCTCACCAACGCCAGCGACGAAGGACTGCTGCGCAAATCCGACCACCGCCAGAAAATCGCCGAAGCGCTGTACAAAGGCGTCGCGGCGTATGCCGACACGCTAAGTCATTTCCAGGTCGCCAAACGAGATTGACGTGATCGGCGTTCATCCGCGTTCATCTGCGGCCATTCAAGATTCCACAAGCACAGAGCAATGCAGTACTGGTCTATTTCATGCCTGCCGTTTTTAGCATTCCCACGCCGATCTGGCCGTGGAGGTTCTGATCGGGACGCGCGACATCGCCGCCGCCGAACCAGACGCGAACGCCTTGAGGAGTCACCTCGACCGCCGGATCGCACATCACTTCGCGATTCCAGGGTTCGGAGCCCGCAATCGGAGGGAATCTCAGATCGCGCTCCCAATGCACGCCGTCAGGTGAGGAAGCCAACACGATTTTCCGGCGCTCGCCCCGATCGCGGCCGGTGTAGAGCATCCAATACGAACCTCCGGAGGACCACACAGCGGGCTCGCCGAGGCCGATTTCGTCGAACGCGCCCGGCGCGCCAAGCTCGAGAATCGGATTGGCGCGCAGTTTTTCCCAGTGCGTGCCATCGCTCGATCGTGCCACGCCGATGCGTTGGCGGCGGGCGCGATCCATGCCGAGGTAGAACATGTAGAATTGCTCGCCAGCGCGGATCACATAAGGATCGGCAACGCTGCGCTCGTCGAAACTGCCGAGCGGGCCGCGGCCAAGGACGGCGCCGAGCTTGGTCCACCGGATGCCATCGTTAGAGCGCGCCAAAGCGATGTAAAACGGATCGCCGGTTTCATACCAGTAGAAAATCTCATCTCCGGCGGCCAGCGCGGAACCGTTGGCGGCGATGTAGCTGCCCTCCGCACCGGTTGGCGTGATGATGCGGCCGCGCTTTTGCCAGGTCAGACCATCCGGCGAATCGGCGAGAGCTGTGACCCAGGTTTTTCCGTCGTACGCCGAATAGAGATTGAGATACTGGCCGCGAAAACGCACGACCGAAGGATTGAGGACGTCGACGGAATCCCAATCACCCGTGGTGAGAATGGGTTTGGGACTCGCTTCCCACACGAAAGGGGCGCGCGGGCCGGACGAATCGGGCGGGGGCAGAACGAAATCCGCGTAACGTGCGCAGCCCGTCAACAGAGAAAACAAAATGGCCGCGAATGGACGCGAATGAACGCGAATGAGCATCAGACGGGTATCCGGATTTGCATGCTCGCGCCTTGCCCGGGCCGGGATTCGAGCTGCAATTCGCCACCGAGCATTCGCACACGGCGCTTGATACTGACCGGTCCGAGCCGCAGCAGCTCCAGCTCGTCCAGTGTGAATGCACCGCTGAAGGGAAATCCGGTGCCGTTGTCTTCGGCGTTGATCTCGATCCGATGTTCGCGCATGCCGACCGAGAGAGCCATGCGCGTCGCGCCGGAATGTTTCTGAATGTTGTTCAAGGTTTCGCGGACGATCTGGAGCAGCTCGAGCGAAACCTCGGTTTCGGCGGGATCGTGAAGATCACCGCCCGAAAATGTCGCCGCGATGCCGGTATCGCGCTGGAACTGATCCACCATGCGGCTGAGCGAGGCGGGGAGGCTCACACCCTCATCGGCCGGCCGCATGCTGCGCACAAAGCCGCGCAGTTCGCCGACCTGGCTCTTGCAGAGCCCCTGTAATTCGCGAAGCTCCTCGGCTGCCGCGGCGACGTCGCGCGCCATTAGCTTCTTGATAATTTCCAAGCGCATCTGAAAGCTGATGAAGCTTTGCAGCGGTCCATCGTGAAAATCCGCAGCAATTCGCTCGCGCTCGGCTTCCCGCGCGCCTTGCGCCTGGCTCCGGATAATGACGTTGTGCCGCAATGTGTTTGAAAGCCGGCGGTCGAGATAGCGCTTCTGGTAAGAGAATCCGACGGCGATTCCTCCGCTGGCGATGGCCACCCACACCACCGGCATTTCATTGTGCGGCGCAAACAGCGCGGCGACCAGAATCAGAACTGCCGCCACCACCATGGTCCGCAAACGGTCGTGCAACACAGCGGCCGAAGCGGCCACGTATCCACATAACGCTGCGGACATCCAGCCCGCCGCCGGCCACCCGATCCATCCTGACGCGACCACCCAGTTCCAGAATGCGAAAAAAACGGTGTCGGCGATCAGCGCGATTCCCGCGCGCGCAGGTGAATCGAGCCGAAGCTCGAACAAGGTACCGATCGAATAGACGGCGTACGCCGCTAATACCGCCAGGATCGAAGTGAACCGTGCATCGGCGACAGCCGCATACCAGGCCAGACACCCGACGGCCATTGCGATTCGGGCGATGCGGAGCGCCAGCCGTCCACGGTATGGCACCATTTGCGTGATCGCCTCAGCGCTTGTACAAATACAAGCGGTGGCTGCGTCCTTCGCCGTCGTCGTCGACGTCTTCGATCTTCGCCGGCGTCCATGCCGAGAATTCGAAATCGTGCGCGACGACTCGCGTGCCTTTCTTAAGCTGCTTATCCAGAATCGGGCTGAGTTTATCGTTCGACATAGGCAGCAGGTATACGGTCAACAGATCGGCCGAAGCGTAGTCCTGCTTTAGAAGGTCGCCGTGGATGATTCTGGCCGTAGCGGAAAGGCCCAGGCTTTTGATCTTTTCCATGCTCTGTTTGAACAGGGCGTCGTCGAACTCGACACCGGTCGCGTCGGCCTTGAATTTCTTCGCCGCCATGATCGGGATGCGCCCGTCGCCGGAGCCAAGATCGAACATCTTTTCGCCGGCTTTCAAACCGCCCAACTGGAGCATCTTTTCGACGATGATTTCAGGCGTCGGATAGTACGGTGCAAGTTTTTCGGTAGGTTTATCCTGGGCCAGAGCGGAAACGCACAGTGCGGCGAGGAAGAGAGATCGCATCAACGATCACTATACAACGGAAGAGTTATTCCAGGCGTTTGCGAACCAGGCCGACGACCTCGATCAGTGCATTTAACCGCTCATCGGTTTGCTGCAGTTGCTTGTCGGTCCGCTTTTGCGATTCCCGAAGTTCGCCGACTTGCACGGTTAGCCGGTCCAGGCGATCGGTCAGGACGACCTGCGCGGTCAATAAGCGCTTATGCTCATCCTCAAATTCGATGTGTCGATTGACCAGGACTTCGACGAGCCCTTCCAGGCGATCGAGCCGCGACGGGTCGTGTCCGTTGCTTCCGTTCGCCATGCGACTATTCTCTCACGGCTGGATGTAGACTCGAACCCGATTGCTCGCCTGTCCGTTCACTTCGAGATACAGCTCCGCGGGGCCGTAATTGACGATCTTCGGCACTTCCAGCTCGATCAGGTAGAGCCCGATGTAGGGTGAAAGCACGGCGCGCGTCACTTCTACCGGCTGGCGATCGAGGAACGCATGCACAGTCGCGACGACCTCGGGTGGATTGTCGGTGGGGCCCGGCAATCCCGTGGGCCAGTCCGGTTTGACGCGTCCCATGCCAGTGGCCAGAACCTGGATACGTCCCCGCGAATGCGCTGGATTCATCGCGTCCAGCATGACGCCGGTTTCGGCGTCGAGCATGACCGGCGATCCGTCGCGATCGGTGAAGATCGCGGGCGCCGCGGTTTCGAGTGCAAGCGGGCCAAGCGTCATGGCTCCATTCGAGCCTTCGAGCGCAAGGGACAGCGAGTTTCCGCGCGCCTCAAACGGGATCTGGAGTTGCGATTGAGTTTCGGTGGCATCCAGCACGGGTACCTGGAGATCCCCCGCGCGAGCCGAATGAACGCGGGCGCCGAGTACGCTGACCACCGCTCCGGGGGCTGTTGCGCGCGCGACCAGATCCGCCGCACTGACGACTCTCGGATCGCGCATCCGGTGCGGCGCGAGCGTCGAGAAAACGCCAAAACCATCGACTGCGGCCCAGAGTTGATTCGCTTGTGCGTCGAGTTTCACGTCCATCACAGCGCCTGAGGGGAGCCCCGGGAGCGCTGTCCAGCGCGGAGGCATTCCCAGGATATGGAAATCGGTGGCCGCCATGAATACGCCAGCGTCGGTCGCCACGTAGATGGATTTGCCGGCGTAGTCGGCGGTGATTCCGTGCGCCCCGGCGTTGGGGAGGTTAGACGTGTAGTTATCCCAGAAAATACCGCCGTTCTCGGTGCGGAGCACATAGACGGGAGCTTCTCCGCCGGAAAGTTGGCGCGGATTCGAGCCAAATACCGCCAGGGCTACCCGCGGGTCATTTGGGTCAATCCAGAACCCTTCGACCGAGCCGGCAGTGTATCCGTTGTGGCTCCAACTCTGACCGTTGTAGACGCTGATCAATCCATCGCCCATTCCGAGGTAAACGTAGCTCCCCGATTTCGCGATAGCCGTGACCCTTAGGCCGCGCACCGTAGCAAAATTTTGACGTTCCTGCGCGTCGGCAAACAGTTCGGTATTGTCTGCCTGGCTCCACGCGATCTTCTGGCCGGGCTGCCACTCGACCACGCTTCCATCGTGGAGGGCGAGCCGCACGCCGCGATCCCCGGACGGCAAACTCAGCAGCTTCGACACCGGCAGATTCGGCAAGCCTTGATTCAACCCGCTCCAGGATTTGCCGCCGTCCATCGACCGGAAAACTCCGTTGGCTCCGGCGACCGCGATCTGCTGATCGTCCGTCGGCGATACCGCCAGGTCGGCCAGACCATCGCCCAAAATCGACGAGCCACGGAATCCTGTCAGGTTCTCCCAACTCGCTCCCGCGTTATCCGATCTATAGGCGAATCTGGCGACGGCGTAAATCGTTCCGGATCGCCCGCGTAGGCGTGCCGCGCTTTCTGGCAGCCGGGACGCTACCGGAGGCATAAGATCTGAAGGAATCGCAGCGGCAGACGCCCGCCACGTTTCAAAATCCGAGGTCTCGAAGACCCGTCCCGACGCAGTATGTGCCAACAGCGAACCGGTGGCCGAATACCACAGTCGATCGACGGGACCGGTGGCCAAACCAGCCAGGGAACGGTCGATGGCGGCGTTCCCCAGGTGCCGCCAGTCAGGGAGCGCCTGGGCCAAAACACCCGACGCCATAAGTACTGTGGCAGTCAGGACTCGGGTTGTGGCTTTGCGATACACAGCTTCAGTCCATTGTATACGTTTGAATCGGCGGTTTGTCTCAGAAACTGTTGATTTTCATGGCCCCTAGGTAATAAGATTTCTCCGGGCCCAGACTTGCTTTTGCAATTTTAGTGTTAGACTGATTGGGATGGATTTCAGGTACGCTGAAATCCCAGGAGAGTGGTCTAGCCATGCTAGACATAGGCCGAACAGTCACGGCGAAGGTGTCGCTGCTTTTCGCAGCCGTTTCCGTGGTGTGTCTGGGCCAGTTACCTCCCATCGACTCGGCGAATTACGCCGCTAAAGTGATCGAATTGACGGGCCAGGTTTCCGTTCTCAAGGACACCACGGCATGGGCGCTGCAAACCGGCGATCTGGTTCAGGTTAAACAACTTATCATCACTGGCCCGGACGGACAGGCGCGTTTCCTGGTCTCGGATGGGTCTACTTTCGACGTGTATCCGAATTCCCGGGTTGTGTTTCGCAAGAATGCGCCCAACTGGAAAGACCTTCTGGACGTGCTGGTGGGACGCGTAAAGGTCCACATCGAGCATCTTTACGGGCCCAATCCGAATCGGGTGTTGACCCCCACAGCGGTCATATCGGTACGTGGTACTACTTTCGACATTTCAGTTGGCGACGACGATGAGACGACCTTGGTCGAAGTCGAAGAGGGTATTGTCGACGTGCGTCATGCGGTGCTCGGTGGAAATACCAGAACTCTGACCGGTGGAGAATCGCTACGCATCTACCGCAATGAGCCACTGGCGTACAACCGGTTCGATAAGGGCATGATCTGGCAGCGTGCGCTTCGGATGGCAGTGGACGCGGTCAGCACCTGGGAATCTAGAATTCCGCGAGGCGGCGCGATCGGTGGATCGGGCGGCGGCGGGGCTGGCGACACGGGCCACAAACTTCCTCCTCCCCCGCCTCCGCCTCCACCGCCTCCTCCACCTCCGCCTCACTTTGCGTCATCGGGGAATGCAGAACCGGTCGCGGCAGCGGCGCACGACGATGCAGTCACCGTTCTGGTAGTCCGTCAGCCGCATGGACGGCTGTATCGTTTCACACACGCGGTCCTCAAAGTGATGTCGAACTACCTGCTGGGCCCCGCGCCGGGAAGTGACGTCATTCGGGCGATTCAGCAAACTACCCCGGTCCAGTAGACCCGCTCCGCGGTTGCCGTGCGAAACTAGCAGTATGAAGTTCCTTCCGCTGGTCTTTTTCGCTCTTATTGCACGCGGCCAAGGCGTTTCCAACGAATGGGACATCTCGCAAACGCTGGACGCGCTTTCCGCCCAGGCCAAGCGGCTCAAACCGATCCTGGATCAACTGACGCCGCAGGAGTGGGTTTCGAAGGGCGCTCCGCAAACCTACGTCACGCAATGGAAAGGCGCCGAGGATGAGCTCGGTTACCTGGTCAATTCCGCGCAGGCGCTCGAAAAGCAACCGGAAAAACTGACGCTCGCGTTGGACGCGTACTTCCGTCTGCAATCGCTCGAAATGCGGCTTAATTCCCTGGTCGACGGCGTCAGGAATTATCAGAACCCGGCGGTGGGCGATCTGCTGATCGGCGTGCTGGCGGAAAATTCGTCCAATCGCGATAAGCTGCGCCAGTACATCACCGATCTGGCCAATACGAAGGAGAAGGAGTTCGAGGTGGCCGATAAGGAAGCGCAGCGGTGCCGAGGCGTAATCAGCCGGCAACCCGCGCGGCCAGCCGCTCCCGCTAAGAAGAACCAATGACCGAGACACTCACCTTCACCTGCAACATCTGCGGCGAGCCCTCGACCGAGATTTGCGTGCATTGCACCAAGGACGCGTGCGAAAATCATCTCTGCGATAAGTGCCACCGGTGCAGCGATTGCTGCCAGTGCGAGCTGCGCAGGACCAGTCAATGAAGCGCATTCTTTTTCTTTTATCTTTTCTCTTAAGTTCCAGCATGCTTTCCGCCGCTCCTAAGATTCTGGTTCACGGCCATCGCGGCGCTCGCGCTATGCGCCCCGAAAACACTTTGCCCGCGTTTGAATATGCGATCGCGGCGGGTGTAGACGTTCTCGAGCTGGACATGGCGGTGACCAAAGACAATGTGATCGTCGTTTCGCACGATCCCTATCTTCATCCGCCGGTGTGCAGCGGCCCGCAAGACAAAGCCACGATTCACGAATTAACTCTGGCGCAAGTTCGCGAATGGGATTGCGGGAAGGTGAAGAATCCTGGCTTCGCCAAGCAGACGCCAATTCCCGGAACGCGCATGCCGACGCTGGACGAGGTGTTCTCGCTGGCGCCGCGCGGCCAATTTCAATTCAACATTGAAACCAAGATTTTTGCCGATCATCCGGAGCTGACGCCTCCGCCGGAGGAGTTCGCACAACTGGTTTTGGCGCTGATCCGCAAGCATCACCTGGAAAAGCGCGTGCTTCTGCAATCCTTCGATTTCCGGACGCTGCGCGCGATGAAGAGGCTAGCGCCGGAGATCGCTTTGGTCGCGCTGTGGGAAGGCGCTGACCGCGATTTCGTGTCCATCGCCCAGGATGCCGGCGCGACCATCGTGTCCCCGGCGTATCGGCTGGTGACGCCCGAAAAAGTCCACGCTGCGCATGCTGCTGGACTTCAAGTGGTCCCGTGGACCGTGAACACTCCGGCCGACTGGGACAAAATGATCGCGGCGCAGGTGGATGCGATCATCTCGGACGATCCCGCAGAGTTGATCGCGTATCTCAGAGCAAAAGATCTACGCTAGCATTTCTGCGTAACTCTGCGGTCCTCTGCGTTTCTGCGTGAAGCCTTTTCCCGAATCACGCAGAAACGCAGAGGGCGCAAAGTTACGCAGAACGGATTTCCAATGCGGCCCGATCCCAATTTCCCAAACGCGCACCCGCTTCATAGGTGCGTTCCAGAAACTCATAGAGCGTATCTTCAGGCGATTCCGACCGGCGCACGTCGTCGTACATCAGAAGGAATTCTCCGAGCTGCGCGTTCCAACCGCGCTCCTTCTCGATCCCAGCCGGTGCAGGAACCGCATACGAATAGTACGCCGGCCCGTCGATGCCGCTGCCGCCTGGCCAGAATCCGGCGCTGCACACTTCGTCAGAATACGCTGGACCTGAAATGACGCCTTTGCGCGCCGGCACCGCCCGCCGCCCGGAAAAGCGCGTACACGCCAGATCGAAGCTCCCCCAGAAGAAGTGGACCGGGCTGCATTTGCCGCAGAACTCAGCGCGAAACTTCTGGAATACCTTCGAACTCGTCACTAGGATCTGCCAGTGTCGTCGTGCATACTCGGCGTCGTAGAAACCCGGCGTTTCATCTTGATCGAACGGAATCGGCTGGGGAACTTCCTGTGGCATCGGATTGATTTCGCAATGAACCGCCAAGCTCTCCATCTCCCGCATCACGCCCTTGTAAAACGACGCGACCGTTTCCGCCCGCAGCGGACGCGAAGCCTTCGCGCCCTCGCTGGTCACGATCTCGAGTTCATGCTTTAAAAAGTCGAATTGAATCTCGAAAATCCCGCGCGGATAGGGAATCGGACCGGTGGTCAGACCTCGCGCGTTGACGTACAGAGTGACATGCCACCACTGATTCATTGGAGGACTCAGCTCCATGCGGATCTTGCCCACGATCTGCGACCACATGTGCAGCGTGCGATACGTGTCCTTCCATTCTTCGAGCGGCAGTGCGGGCCAGTTTTCCGGATTCGTCATTTTGCGAGAAACCTCCCGATGGTCTCGTTGAGAAATTTTGCGTCGGCGGGATTGCTGGCCGCTCCCGCCGTGTGTCCCCATAGCGACGGAATTGGAATCAGGAATACTCCAGGGATGAACGCCGCTTCATAGCGCGCGTCACCGATCGGGAAATACAGGTCCGTTTCCGAAGGCATGTAAAGAAATGGAACCTTGATCGACCGCAGCGCGCGCTCTAAGTCGCCACCAAATCCGGGCGTGGTACCCACGTCGTGCTTCTCCCAGGTGCGTGCCTGCAGAATGTAGTCGTTCGCGTCGGCTTTGAAGCGCGTGCGATAGCGGTCCAGCGCCTGCTCGAACGTGGTCCCGGCGGGCATCGTGGATTTCCAGAGTTCCCGCCGCCACCATTCCTGCGAATACAGCCACGCCGCCCAGACTGTGCCGAACGCCTCCAGGCCTTTCTTCGGCGGACTCGTATAATCCCCGCCGTGAAACGTCGGATCCGTCGTCAACGCGCTGATCTGTCCTTCCAGGCGCACGATTCCATGCGGATATGTTTTGGCTGTTCCCGACGTGGCCACAATGCGGTCGGCAAAATCCGGATAACTCACAGCCCATTGAAATGCCTGCTGCGCACCCATCGAAAATCCGATCACCGCCCGCAGGTGCGTGATCCCCAGTTCCTGCGTGAGCAGACGGTGGACGGCTTCGACGTTGTCGCGAATGGTGGTTACGGGAAATCGCGGACCGTGGAATGGCTCCGGCGTATTGCTCGGCGAGGACGAGCTGCCGTTGCCGAAAAGTTCGGTCGCGACCAGGAACAGTTTCGAAGGGTCTAGCGCCCGCTGCTCGCCGGCCGCGTCTCCGGCGCTGCCGATCAGCCACTCATAGCCATGTAGATTTGCCATGTAATGCGAAGGCAACAGCACTGCATTGTCCTTCGCGGCGTTGAGCTGTCCGTAGGTCCCAAACACGATCCGCGCCTGCGGGAGAACCGCCCCACTTTCCGTTTTGAAATTCGCGATCACGAATTCGTGCCGCGTGGCTTGAGGTGGTGAAGGGTTCTGGGCGAAAATCGCGCTGGAGAAAAATACGATAAGGGCAAGCTTCCTCATATCGAAGAAGTTTAGAACAACTTCTTATTGGAACGCGCTGGCGCTTGCCCCACGGAGAAACGGAACGTCCCACGGACCGGTATTGCGGCAGGCTGAAACCTCCAACCGCGCATCGCGGAAATCACGTCGCGCTCCCATTTATCATCCGAGATGAATTCGACGTGGAGATTGACGGGGACGCCGTGTGTATCCACGTCGAACGAAACCACCGCAGTCGCGTTTTCATCACGGCTGGCAGGCGGCGGAAAATCCGGATTCGTAACCACCGGCCGAGAAGCGTCCTGGGCGGCATCGAAATCCGCCCGCGTGAGATGCCAGTCAGTGCGGGCCGTCAGCATCCGGAAATTCACTTCGACGCTGGTCAGTACCGCGACCGGCTTTCCGTCCTTCGTCGCAGGCGCGAAGTGCCATCCCTTAACCGCATCGACCGCCTTTTCATCCAATCCCAGCCCCAGTGAGCGAGCGACGTGAACGTCGCGCAAAGAGCCATCCGCCTCTACGACGAAACCGATTTCCGCGGTGCCTTCCAGGCGCGCCCGCCGGGCTTCCTCGGTGTAGTCGGGCTCGATTTTCTCCAAAACGCGAGGCACCATGACGCCTTCGTCGTGATCGGAGTACACTTTCGGAGCCTGTCCCGCTGCCGCCGTCACAAGAAAAGGAAACAAGAATGTCGCCCGCATGATCTACTAGATCGCTCGGGGTGGTTTGCCGTTCCACCCAAGAATTTTGAATTACTGCGGAATGCAAAGAAAATGGTCAAGGCCGCCGGACCATTTGATTTAGCACTGCTGTGATTCTCATTCGTATCAAGGAGGTGACGGTGTGGGTACCGCTACATTTATCCCTCATTACCTTGAGGGAATCGATTCACGAAACTGGTCGCCATTCTTGTTCGCGTTTGGTTTCATAGCTATGTTTGTATCCCTCACCTTGACCTACGGGTGGATGTTCCTGGAGCCCGCGCCGCTCGCGCTCACCGTCCATCAGGCAAACGGGCTGCTGCGCATCACTTGGAACCGGTTCGCCGCTACCAACGGGGTAAATCTTGAGATCATTGACGGCGCAGAACATGCAGCCATCTTCGTGCATCGGAGTCTAAGTAACGTTACATATCGCGCGCAGACCACCGATGTCGAGGTCCGGTTGGGCGGGTTAGAGCAGCATTCACCGACGGAGATTGCCCGTTGCCTGGTCCGCGGACCGCAATCGACTGCGAGTCTCGCCAAGGAGATGGCGAAAACTCAGGCAGATGCGTTTGCGCTCCGCATGGAACTGCGTCGCCGCGTTCAACACATCGATGAAATGCAGCGGAGCGCGAACCGGCTGCTGGAGGTTCCGCCGTCAGGAACGACCGCCACACGATGGTGGCGCTGATCAGGTCAGGAAGGATTTTCCGCAACTACAGTGGCGCTTAGCGTTCGGGTTAACGAACACAAACGCGTTTTCCATCAGGGACTCGGTGTAGTCGAGCGTCATTCCGTCTAGATATTTGTGGCTCTTCGGATCGACAAAGACCTTGATTCCGCCATGTTCGTAAACGCTGTCGGTCGACTTCGGCTGCGGCTCCAGCTTGAACTTGTAGCTCAGCCCGGAACAGCCTCCGCCGACGACGCCCAGGCGCATTCCGCCCTCGCACTGATTCTTTTCGAGCAGCGTGCGAATCCGCGCTGCCGCTTGGGGAGTTACGTCAATCATTTCTTTTCTTCACCGTCATCGCCGATGGCGTTCACCGGACATCCGGCAAGCGCTTCCCTGCACTTTTGATGCTCCTCCGGAGTCGCCGGCTGCCGGTAAACGTAGGCATGGCCGCTTTCGTCCATCCTAAAATGCTCTGGAGCCACCCCGACGCAAAAGTCCGAGGCGATACAGCTTTCGTCCACATAGAAGATTCCAGAGGAGTTCTCGGGCCATCGCTGGTTTTTGTCAGCCATCCGATTCCATTTTAGCGCAATCTTGACTGAAGAGTACAGTTTCGATATTCTGGAGTGGAGATGCCCACCGAAGTCGACACTATAGAATCGCTCGCATCGCGCGAGTACCAGTGGGGATTCGTCACCAACATTGGCGAAGACTCCATTCCAGCCGGATTGAACGAAGACATCGTCCGCATCATTTCGGCGAAAAAGCAGGAGCCCGCGTTCATGCTCGAATGGCGCTTGCGTGCATTCCGCCATTGGCAGACGATGACCGAGCCGACCTGGGCGAACGTTCACTACCCGACCATAGACTATCAAAGTATCGTTTATTACTCCGCGCCAAAGTCGAAGTCTGACGGTCCCAAGAGTCTGGACGAAGTCGATCCGGAGCTGCTGAAAACCTACGACAAACTGGGGATTCCGCTGCGCGAGCGCGAACTGCTGGCGGGCGTCGCCGTCGATGCGGTATTCGACAGCGTTTCGGTCGCGACCACATTCAAGGCCAAGCTGGCTGAAGAAGGAATCATCTTCTGCTCGTTCTCCGAGGCGGTTCGCGAATTTCCGGAATTGGTCCAGAAGTATCTCGGCTCGGTGGTCCCCTACACGGACAATTTTTTCGCGACGCTCAATTCCGCAGTGTTCAGCGACGGATCTTTTTGCTACATCCCCAAAGGCGTCCGCTGTCCCATGGAGCTTTCAACGTATTTCCGGATCAACGCTGCGAACACGGGGCAATTCGAACGGACGCTGATCGTCGCCGATGAAGGCGCTTATGTGAGTTATCTCGAAGGCTGCACGGCTCCCATGCGCGACACGAATCAGTTGCACGCGGCAGTGGTCGAGTTGGTCGCACTTGACAACGCGCAGATCAAATATTCGACGGTTCAGAACTGGTATCCGGGCGACAAAGAAGGCAAGGGCGGGATTTACAACTTCGTCACCAAGCGCGGAAAATGCCTGGGCGTCAATTCGAAAATTTCGTGGACCCAAGTGGAGACCGGCTCGGCGATCACGTGGAAGTATCCAAGCTGCCTGCTGATGGGCGACAACTCGGTGGGCGAATTTTACTCGGTCGCGCTGACCAACAACTATCAGCAGGCCGACACTGGCACGAAGATGATTCACATCGGCAAGAATACTCGCAGCACCATCGTGTCGAAGGGAATTTCCGCTGGCCATGGACAGAACACGTATCGTGGAGCCGTGAAGATTCTCAAAAGCGCCAGCGGAGCGCGCAACTATTCGCAGTGCGATTCGCTGTTGCTCGGCGATAAGTGCGGCGCGCACACGTTTCCCTATCTTGAAGTGAAGAACACTTCGTCGCAGGTGGAACATGAGGCGTCGACTTCAAAGATCGGCGAAGACCAGATTTTCTACTGCCGTCAGCGAGGACTGTCGACGGAGGACGCCGTTTCAATGATCGTGAACGGGTTCTGCAAAGAAGTATTTCGCGAACTGCCGATGGAGTTCGCCGTGGAAGCACAAAAATTGCTGGGCGTGAGCCTGGAAGGAAGCGTGGGCTAATGCTCGAAATTCGAAATTTACACGCACGCGTCGCGGGACGCGAGATTCTGAAAGGCCTCGATCTCACCATCAACACCGGAGAGGTCCACGCCATCATGGGTCCGAACGGATCGGGCAAGAGCACGCTCGCCCAGGTTCTTTCCGGCCGCGATCTTTACCAGGTCACTGAAGGAACCGTGACTTTCGACGGCAAGGATCTGCTCGAAATGTCGCCGGAGGATCGCGCGCGCGAAGGCGTCTTCATGGCGTTCCAGTATCCGGTGGAGATTCCAGGCGTCAGCAATCTTTATTTCCTGAAAGCTGCGCTGAACACCATTCGCAAAAATCGCGACCTTCCCGAACTGGACGCGATGGATTTTCTCGCGCTGGTCAAGGAACGCATGAAGCTGATGGACATGGACCAGGCCATGCTCAATCGTGCGGTCAACGCGGGTTTTTCAGGTGGTGAGAAAAAACGCAACGAAATTTTCCAGATGGCCGTACTCGAACCGAAGCTGGCGATTCTGGATGAGACCGACTCCGGGCTCGATATCGACGCGCTGAAGATCGTCGCGAACGGCGTCAACGCGCTGCGGTCGCCGGAACGATCCATGATCGTCGTGACGCACTATCAGCGGTTGCTGAATTACATCGTTCCGGATTTCGTCCACGTGCTTTCCGAGGGACGGATCGTCAAATCGGGCGGCAAGGAATTGGCGCTGGAGCTCGAAGAAAGCGGCTACGTGGGCTACGAAACGGAGACGGCCAATGCCCGTTGAAGAGATCTCGCAGCAGCTTGCGCCCTACCTGGAGGCGTTCGATCGCGTGCCGAAGACTCCATTGCACCAAGCCGCCATGGAGCGCTTCCTCGAACTGGGATTCCCGACATCGCGTGAGGAAGACTGGAAGTTTACGAATCTGGCTCCGTTGACGCGCATGTCGTTCGAGCCCGCGGAGCCCGGCGATACTAAGGTTGCGGCCAAGATCCTGAGCGCGTTTCCTCCGGGTCCTCGCATCGTCTTTCTGAATGGCCGGCGTTTGACCCCGGCTGAACCAAGCCGGCCGCTCGAAACTCGCCTCGATTTCCGGAAGCGACCTTTCGTCGCGCTGAACACTGCGTTTCTTTCGGACCTCGCAACGGTTCATGTCAAAGGAATTCTTGCGGAGCCGGTTCACGTCATCTACATTTCGCTCCCCGGCGGCCGTCCGCGCATGGCGCATCCGCGCAATCTTTTTGTTTTTGAATCCGGAGCGCAGGGATCGGTCATCGAAACCTACGTGGGCGAAAATGTGTACTTCAATAACGCGGTCACCGAAATCATTGCAGGCGAAGGCGCGGTCGTCGAACATGTGAAGCTCCAGCGCGAATCGCTGGACGCGTTTCACATTTCGACCATCCACATCGAGCAGGGTCGAGGATCGGTGGTCACCTCGCGATCCTTCGCGTTGGGCGGGGCGCTGGCGCGAACCGAAATCAACGCGGTCCTCGATGAGGGCTCGGAATGTACGCTGAACGGCCTGTATGCCGTCGACGGACACCGGCATGTGGATACACGCACTGTGATCGATCACGCCAAGCCGCACGCGACCAGTCATGAGCTGTATAAAGGCATCCTGAACGACCGTTCCAGCGCTGTCTTCAACGGAAAGATCATCGTCCGAAAAGACGCCCAGAAGACCGACGCGAAGCAGACCAACAAGAACCTTGTGCTGTCCGAGGACGCGACCATCAACACCAAGCCGCAGCTCGAAATCTTCGCCGACGACGTGCGTTGCACGCACGGCGCGACCGTCGGCCAGCTCGATTCGGATTCGATTTTCTATCTACGCTCGCGAGGGATCGGCGAGCAAGCTGCGCGGGCCATGCTGATTGAAGCGTTCACACGCGAGATCGCCGATGGCATCAAGTCCCAAGCGTTTCGCGATTACGTGGAGAGCTTATTATGACCACCGCCACGAAAGCCTTCAACGCCGCTGCGGTCCGGGAAGACTTCCCGATTCTTCATCAGACCGTGCACGGCCATCCCTTGGTCTACCTCGACAACGCCGCCAGCGCCCAGAAGCCGCGCGCCGTCATCGATGCGATCAGCCAGTTTTATTCCAGCGATTATTCGAACATTCATCGTGGAGTGCACTCGCTTAGCGAGCGTTCCACGCGGCGCTACGAAGAAGCGCGCATCAAAATTCAACACTTCATCAACGCCCCTAGTCCCCGCGAGATAATTTTCGTTCGCGGAACCACTGAGGCGATCAATCTGGTCGCGCAGACATTTGGACGCAAGAACGTCGGCCGCGGCGACGAAATCCTGATTACAGCACTCGAGCATCATTCGAACATCGTGCCGTGGCAGATGCTGTGCGAAGAAACCGGCGCGAACCTGCGGATCATTCCCGTCGACGATCGCGGCGACATCGGCGATTTTGAAGTGACCGATCGCACGAAACTCATCGCGGTCGCCCATATTTCGAACGTGCTCGGGACCATTCTTCCCGTCCGCGAAATCGTCCGGCGAGCCAACGGCGTGCCCGTGCTGGTGGACGGAGCGCAAGCCGTGCCGCACATGAAAGTGGATGTGCAGGAACTCGGCTGCGATTTTTACGCGTTCTCGAGTCATAAGCTTTACGGACCTACCGGTCTCGGTGTGTTGTACGGAAAAGCCGAGCTGCTCGAAAAGATGCCTCCATATCAGGGCGGCGGCGACATGATCGCCTCGGTAACGTTCGAAAAGACCACCTACAACACGCTCCCGTTCAAGTTCGAGGCGGGAACTCCCGACATTGCGGGTGTGATCGGACTGGCGGCGGCCATCGAATACGTTGAGGAACTCGGGATCGAAAACATCGCTGCATATGAAATGGAGCTGTTGGACTACGCGACGCGCGCGCTCTCCAAGGTCGAAGGCTTGCGCATCATCGGCACCGCGAAGCACAAAGCCGCTACCATCTCGTTCGTGATGCAAGGAATTCATCCCCACGACGTCGGCACCATTCTGGATCGTCAAGGGATCGCGGTCCGCACCGGCCATCATTGCGCGCAGCCGTTGATGGACCGTTTCGGCGTGCCCGCTACCACGCGCGCATCGCTGGCTTTCTACAACACGCGCGAAGAGATCGACGCGCTGGTTCGCGGGCTCGCCAAAGTGAAGGAGATTTTCGATTGATCGACGATCTGTATCAGGAAATTATTCTCGATCATTCGAAGAAGCCCCGGAACTTCGGACCTCTTGAAAATGCCAGCGCGCACGCCGAGGGATTCAATCCACTGTGCGGCGACCGGTTGACGCTCGAATTGAAGCTCGACGGCGACACTGTCCAGGACGCCCGCTTTCGAGGCGCAGGCTGTGCGATCTCGGTCGCTTCGGCATCGTTGATGACCGAGGCGCTTAAGGGCAAAACGCGCGAACAGGCGGAGCAGATGTTCCAGCGGTTCCATCAGTTACTCACCACAGACGCCCCGCAACCCGAGGATTTGGGCAAACTTGCCGTTTTCTCCGGCGTTCGCGAATATCCCATGCGTGTAAAATGCGCGACCCTCGCATGGCACACGCTGCATGCGGCCCTTCAAAACCAGGAAAAGGTCTCCACCGAATGAACGACCTCGAGACCCACCAGCTTGAAACCCAAGTGATGAAGGCAATGCGCACAGTGTACGATCCGGAGATCCCGGTCAACATCTACGACCTCGGCCTTATTTACGGGTTACAGGTCAATGACGCGGGCGTGGCGCACATCAAGATGACGCTCACCGCGCCCAGCTGCCCGGTCGCCGGCATTTTGCCAGGACAAGTGGAAGCCAAGGTGCGCGAAGTCCCCGGCATCACGGATGTGAAACTCGAACTGGTGTGGGATCCGCCATGGGATCGCAACAAGATGTCCGATGCTGCGAAGCTGGAGCTGGGGTTCGACCTCGGATTCGAAGTCGTGAACGTGACGAAGCTGGTCAAATGAAACTTACCGCCCACGAAGAATACGGATTCCGGTGCCTGGTGCAGATCGGGCGGCGGGGATCGCTGACCATTCCCGAAATCGGCGATGCCGAAGGGATTTCCCAGGCCTACGCCGCGAAACTTCTTCGCACGCTGCGGCAGGCGGGATTCATCACCAGCGCGCGCGGCAAAGCCGGCGGATACTCACTGGCCCGGCCGGCGGAACGGATCGTCGTCGGCGAAGTGCTCAACGCTCTTGGCGGAAAAATGTTCGATACCCATTTCTGCGAAAGCCACGCGGGCCAGGCGCACGTCTGCTCGCACACTTCCGATTGCTCCATCCGCACACTGTGGCGGCGCGTCCAAGGGGCGCTCGATGAAGTGCTCGGAAAGACCACCCTTCAGGATCTGCTGCGAACCGAGGAGCAGATGACCGGTTGGTTCGATCTGCCCCATTCGCAAATAGACGCAATTCCACGCTAATTCAAGATCCGAGCCGTGACCAAAGGGAGCGGTTCATCGCGCGATGCCGGTTGCCGTTGAGCGACAATAGTCAATTCCATGATGAATTTTCCAGAGTTGTATATTGACGGCCGCTGGCAGGCATCGGCGGGCACCAAAAAGATCGACGTTCTTTCAGCCTCCACGGAAGAAGTGATCGGATCCATTCCCGAAGGTACGCCGGAGGACGTGAATCGCGCCGTGGACGCCGCCCGCCGCGCTTTCGAAAAGTGGAGCGAGACGGCGCGCGAGGAACGAGCTCAATGGCTCGAAAAGATCGCAGCCGCCCTCAAGGAACGTACCGAGCAGATCGCCCGGACCATCGCCATGGAGGTCGGCTCGCCGATCTCGATCGCGACGTCGATTCAAGCCGGACTACCGGTCGCCGTCACGTCGGGCTATGCCAACCTATTGCGCGAAGCCAAGCTGGAGCATGAAATCGGCAACTCGCTAGTGGTTCGCGAAGCCTTGGGTGTCGCGGGCGCGATCACGCCATGGAACTATCCACTGCATCAGATCATGGCGAAGGTCGCTCCGGCGCTGGCCGCGGGATGCACCGTCGTGCTGAAGCCCAGCGAACTCGCGCCGCTGAATGCGATGTTGCTGGCCGAAGCGTGCATCGCGATCGGCTTGCCTCCGGGCGTGCTGAACATCGTCACCGGATATGGACCCGTAGTCGGCGAAGCGATCGCGTCGCATCCACAAGTCGACATGGTCAGCTTTACCGGTTCCGTTCGCGCAGGTAAACGCGTCGCCGCGCTCGCAGCGGAGTCCATCAAACGCGTGACGCTCGAACTCGGCGGAAAATCCGCCTGCGTGATCCTTGACGACGCGCCATTTGAAAAGGCGATCCCCGCCGGTGCGCGCAACGCCATGCTCAACTCCGGACAGACCTGTTCGGCGTGGACGCGCATGCTGGTTCCACGCGCACGCCAGCAGGACGCCATCGATCTGGCAATGAAAGCAGTGAGCGGCCTCACGCTCGGCGATCCGCTCGATACCGCGACGCGCCTGGGCCCGCTCATCTCTTCGAATCAGCGCCAGCGAGTCGAAGGATATATCACCAAAGGAAAGGCCGAAGGCGCTCGATTGGTCACCGGAGGCGTGCGGCCGGCTGCATTTTCGAAAGGCTACTACGTCGAAGCGACAGTTTTCGCCGACGTGAAATCTCCCATGACCATCGCGCAGGAAGAAATTTTCGGTCCTGTGCTTTCGATTCTTCCTTACGATACCGAAGACGAAGCCGTTCGCATCGCCAACGACACGATTTACGGACTGGCCGGCGGAGTCTGGTCGGGCGATGCCGAACGCGCCATGCGCGTGGCTCGGAAGATGCGCACTGGTCAGGTGGACGTAAACGGCGGACGCTACAATCCGCTGGCGCCCTTCGGCGGATACAAACAATCCGGCGTAGGCCGCGAGCTCGGCGTCTACGGCTTGGAGGAATATCTGCAAGTGAAGTCCATCGCGCGTTAATGTTCCAGACCATTCAAGGCCGCCGAATCGAATATGAGCTCATTCGCGGCCAGCAGCCCGCACTCGTCATGGTCTTCCTTCACGAAGGCCTCGGCTCGGTTGCGATGTGGAAAGACTTTCCGGCACGTTGTGCTCAAGCCGCCGGCTGCGACGCGCTGGTTTATTCGCGGTACGGGTACGGACAGTCCGATTCGATTAACGAGCCGCGCGGCGTCGAATACATGCACGACGAAGCGTTGAAGACTCTTCCAGAGTTGCTCGCCAAGCTGGATATTGAACGGCCCATTTTGTTCGGCCACAGCGACGGCGCGTCTGTCGCGCTGATCCACGCGAGCCGGCACACGGTCGCAGGGGTCGCGGTTCTGGCGCCGCATTTATTTGTGGAAGACATCGCGCTCGATGGCATCCGCTCCATCCGGAACGCATACGAAGCTGGTGATCTAAAAGCTCGGCTCGCGCGCTATCACGCCGATCCCGATTCGGCCTTTTGGGGATGGCACGATATCTGGCTTCATCCGGATTTTCGAGCCTGGAACATCCAGGACTACGTCGACAGGATCCAATCGCCCGTCCTCGGGATTCAAGGAATTGACGACGAGTACGGAACCATGGAGCATCTCGACCGTATTCCTGGCGCTGAGCTCCTGAAGCTCGAAAATTGCCGTCATTCCCCGCATCGCGACCAGCCGGAGGCCGTCATCGCGGCGACCGCACGCTTCGTCCAAGGCCTGAATAAGCCAAACGGCAAAGAGACGCGACCTACTCCCGGTCCCTAAAATAGAAGTATCAGGAGTATTTGGCTGTGTGGATCGTCAAAATTGCGCTGGAGAGGCCGTATACGTTTATTGTGCTCGCGCTTTTGATCCTGCTCATTAGTCCCCTTGTTATCCTGCGTACTCCAACGGACATCTTTCCGAACGTCAATATTCCGATCGTCGCGGCGCTCTTTAACTACACCGGATTGAGCTCGGAGGAGATGGAAGCTCGCATCACCACGCAATTCGAGCGGAACCTCACCACGTCGGTCAACGACATGGAACACATCGAGTCCCAGACCGTGAATGGACGCGCGATCATCAAAATTTTCTTCCATCCGCGCGTGAAAATCGAGATGGCGGTCGCGCAGGTGACTGCTGTCGGCCAGTCGAGCCTTCGGCAAATGCCGCCGGGGACGATCCCGCCCAACGTCCTGGTGTACAACGCATCCAGCGTACCGATTCTACAACTGGCGCTTTCCGGCCCGGGACTCAACGAGCAACAGCTGTTCGACTTCGCCACGCAACAAATCCGAACGTCGCTCGCAACCGTGCAGGGCGCGGCGATTCCTTATCCTTATGGCGGCAAGCAGCGCCAGATCATGGTGGACATTCGTCCGGATCAGCTTCAGGCCAAAGGACTCGCGCCCGCGGATGTGGTGGCCGCGCTCGGACAGCAGAACCTGATTCTTCCCGCCGGTACCTCGAAAATCGGCCAGTTCGAATACGACGTGGACATGAACAGCAGCCCGAAGCAAGTTCAGGAGATGAACGATCTCCCCATTAAGGCGGTGCGCAATACCACGATTTACATCCGCGACGTGGCCCACGTGCGGGACGGATTTTCTCCGCAAACCAATATCGTGCGCCGCGACGGCCTGCGTGGCGTTTTGTTGTCGGTTCTCAAGGTCGGGCAAGCCTCCACGCTCGATATCGTGGCGCAGGTGCACGCAGCGCTCCCGCGAATCAGCGCCACACTTCCTCCGGAGCTGAAGATCGACCCGATCGGAGATCAATCGCTATTCGTCAGGGCGGCCGTGAATGGAGTAGTTCGGGAAGCCATCCTCGCCGCCTGCCTGACCGCTGCCATGATTCTCCTGTTCCTGGGAAGCTGGCGCAGCACTCTGATTATTGCGGTATCCATCCCGCTGTCAATTCTCACGTCCATCTGCGTGCTGAGCGCTCTGGGCGAGACCATCAATATCATGACGCTGGGCGGCCTGGCGCTGGCGGTTGGAATCCTGGTGGACGATGCTACCGTCACCATCGAGAATATCGACCGTAATTTCGATCAGGGTAAAGGTCTGCATGAAGGGATTCTGGATGGCGCGGCGCAAATCGCCGTCCCCGCCCTGGTCTCCACGCTGTGCATCTGCATCGTGTTCCTGCCGATGTTCTTCCTGACGGGCGTCGCGCGGTATCTGTTTGTTCCGCTCGCCGAGGCGGTGGTGTTCGCGATGCTCGCCTCTTACGTGCTTTCACGAACGCTGGTTCCGACGCTTGCCATGTACATGCTGAAGGGCGGTGGGCACCATCGCGCCGCGCCGGCCGCATGGAACCTGGCCTCACGATTCCAGCGCGCCTTCGAGCGCGGCTTTGAAAAACTCCGTGATGGATACCGCACCATGCTGGAGACCTGCATCCGCCATCGGCGCATGTTTCTTCCGGTGTTTCTGGGTGTCTGTGCTGCGGTGTTCCTGCTGGTGCCCTGGCTGGGACAGGATTTCTTCCCGGCCACCGACGCGGGCCGCTTCAATCTTCATTTCCGCGTCAAGACCGCGACGCGCATCGAAGAAACCGCACGCACCGGTGATCTGGTGGAAGCGGCCATCCGGCGCATCGTGCCGCCGCGCGAGCTGGTCAGCATCATCGACAACATAGGGTTGCCGTACAGCTCTTTCAACATGACTTACAGCAACTCCGCGCCCATCGGCACCATGGATGCCGACGTTCAGGTGACGCTCGCGCCCGAACATCGTCCCACCGACGATTACGTTCGCGAGCTGCGCGCGCGATTGCCCCGCGAATTTCCCGGCGTTTCGTTCTACTTCATTCCCGCCGATATGGTGAGTCAGATCCTTAATTTCGGTCTGCCTGCGCCCATCGACGTGCAGGTGAGCGGGCCGAACTTCGAAGGCAATCATAGTTTCGCCGCCAGTCTGGTGGAGCAGCTCAGAACCGTTCCCGGCGCCACCGACCTGCGCGTGCATCAGGTGTTCGATCAGCCCAAGCTGCACATCTTCGTCGATCGAACCAAAGCCGAAGAGAGCGGGTTCACGCAGCTCGATGTTGCCAGCAATATGCTGATCTCTCTCAGTGGAAGTTTTCAGACCACGCCCGAATTCTGGCTCGATCCGAAGAATGGGGTGACCTATAGCATGGTCACGCAAGCGCCGCAATTCACGCTGACTTCGATCAAAGATCTGGAAAACATCCCCATCTCCGGGTCGAAATCGACCAGGCCGGAGATTTTGGGGGACGTCGCAAGCACCTCACGCGGCGCCGGTATGGCGGTGGTCTCCCACTACGACATTCAGCGTGTGATCGACATCTTCGGCGCAGTGCAGGATCGCGATCTGGGCGCAGTGGCTACCGACGTCCGCCGCATCGTCGACGCGAATCGCAATAAGCTTCCGCGCGGATCGCAGATGACGATCCGCGGCCAGATCGAGACCATGCAAAGTTCTTTCCAGGGCCTGCTCGGCGGACTGGCACTCGCCATCGTCCTGGTCTACCTTCTGATCGTCGTCAATTACCAGTCGTGGCTGGATCCGTTCATCATCATCACGGCGTTACCGGCCGCGCTCGCTGGGATCGTAATGTTCCTGTTCGTTTCCCATACGACGCTCAGTGTTCCGGCGTTGATGGGAGCCATCATGAGCGTCGGCGTCGCCACGGCGAACAGCATTCTCGTGGTCAGCTTTGCCAAGGAGCGGCTGGCAGAAGGCGACGCACCGTCCGATGCCGCCGCCGAGGCAGGATTCGTCCGCTTCCGTCCGGTGCTGATGACCGCGCTCGCTATGATCATCGGGATGGTCCCCATGGCTCTTGGGTTCGGTGAAGGCGGCGAGCAGAACGCTCCGCTGGGCCGGGCCGTGATCGGCGGACTGATGTTCGCCACCATTGCTACTCTATTCTTTGTACCCACAGTGTTCAGCCTTCTGCACCGGCGGAGGCAAAACGCATAACTCAGATGAAGCGATCATTCAAATTGACACTGATCTCCTTGCTTGTGATCGTGCTCGCAGGCTTCGTGGTAGTGCGCGGAATCAACTCGCGCATCAAGGCCGCGGGGATCGTAAAACAGGAGACGCTCGACCTGGCGATCCCCAGTGTCGCCGTGATTCACGCCAAAGTCGGCGGGATGAAAGACGAAATCGTGCTGCCCGGCAATATGCAGGCGTTCACCGATGCGCCGATTTACGCGCGTACCAGCGGTTATCTAAAGAAGTGGTACTCCGATATCGGGCAGCACGTGAAGACCGGCCAGTTGCTGGCGGAAATCGAGTCGCCTGAGATCGATCAACAATTGCAACAATCCCGCGCCGATCTCGCCACCGCCGAGGCGAACCTGAAGCTTTCCGAAACCACGGCGTCGCGCTATCAGGCGCTCCTGAAACTGGAGTCAATCTCACGCCAGGAAACCGATCAGGCCGTGAGCGATCTGGAAGCGAAGAAGACCATCGTCACGTCGTCGCGCGCCAATGTGAACCGGCTGGAGCAAATGGTCTCGTTCGAAAAAGTGATCGCGCCTTTCGACGGAGTAATTACCGCGCGAAATACGGATACAGGCGCGCTCGTGAATGCCGGCAACGGCGGCGCGGCGCAGGAGCTGTTTCATCTCGCGGCCACGGACAGGCTGCGTGTCTTCATCAGTGTCCCGCAGAGCTATTCGCGGTCGGCTACTCCGGGCGTCATCGCGGATCTCACGCTGACCGAGTTTCCCGGACGGCGCTTCGCGGGAAAGATCGCCAGGACCGCTCAATCCATCGACGCCGCCACGCGCACCTTACTTACCGAAGTCGACATCGATAACATAGCGGGAACTCTGCTCCCGGGAGCGTACGTCCAGGTTCACTTGCGGCTCCCATCCGGATTCGCGGCGCTGGTGCTGCCCGTGACCGCGCTGATCTTCCGCTCCGAAGGCATGCAGGTCGCCGTCGTCCGCGACGGCAAAGTCGAGCTGGTTACCGTCACTCTAGGCCGCGATTTCGGAACCGAGGTCGAGGTGACCAGCGGCATCACCGCACAGGACGCCGTGGTGGTCAACCCGCCCGACTCACTCGCGGCGGGCGCGCAGGTTCGCCTCGAGCCCGCCCAGGGCGAGCGTTAACGCCAGTATCCGCGATAGTAGGCGCCCCGATAATACCGCGGTCCCACCCAGACTCGGGCATACGGCGGACGCGCCCAATAACGCGGTCCAACCCAGGCATAGCCAGGACCCGGCGCGGGCGCGGCATAAACGACCACCGGCGGCGGCGCGATCGGCACTCCGATTCCGACTCCAAATGCAAAGCGTGGTCCCGCGAACAGCGAGCTACCTGCCAGTAACAAAGTCCCAATCAGCTTTTTCATGACCTTCATCCTCCTGCGCCATCACAATGCAAGTCACGCGCCGCAGGGAAATGATTGAAAAATCGCGGCAAGCGCGGAAATGCGATGGCCGCACTCCACCGCGAGTGGTGGTTTTCGGCCAGCCGCGTGCGCCGAAGATTAATTCGTTTCAACTTACGAGAACCAACCGCGCCACTCCGGGTTACAGAGTCAGGAGCGGGTTAATGAAGCAGCTATTCGCAGCCCTGATCTTCACGCTGATCGCGTTCGTCGCGCTTTCGGGAGCAGCGCCGAATTCGAGCGGCCCGTCGCCGCTCGAGCGCGTGGAAGAACAGATCGCCGAATGCATCCACCTGCACTAAGTGTGGAGCGAGCTTTCCGGAACGGATCCGCACCCCGGACAGCTTGCCGCGACGGTCGGCGCTATCCAATCTCAGACACTGAGCCGCGACCACAGGGAGCGGTCGATGCTGAATCATTCACAGTCTCTCAAGCTTGCTCGATACTTCGCCGCTCGGAAAATGATCTAAACCACGCTGCGGATCATTCCGCCGTCGACTTGCAATGTCGCACCCGTGATATACGACGCGGCGTCGGAAAGCAGAAACACCGCAGCGGCGGCGAACTCCGATGCGTCGCCATAGCGGCCCAGCGGAATCGTCGCCGCCATCTTCTGCTGTTGTTCCTCGATCGAAATGCCCGCCCGCTTGCTGTTGGCTTCATCCAGCTCGCGCAGGCGATCCGTATCGACGCGCCCCGGGACCAGTTGATTCACTCGCACCTTCTTGGACGCCAGCTCGACGGCGAGTGTCTTGGCGAGCGAAGAGACCGCTCCGCGCAGAATATTCGAAAGCGCCAGGTTGGCGATCGGTTCTTTGATGGACGACGAAGTTGGCAGCACGATCGCGCCGCCTCCGCGCATCGCCATCGAAGGCACCGCGAGCCGGATCATCCGCACCGCGCTCATCAGCAACAGTTCGAAGGCGCGCTGCCACGCCGCGTCGTCGAACGACAGCGTCGCGCCCGGAGGCGGGCCGCCGGAGTTGGTGTAGAGCAGATCGATTCCTTCAAACCGGTCCAAAGTCGCCTGATGCCAATGTGCAATGTCCTTGGCCGATTGCACATCGCACGCCACCGCCAGCACCGTGCCACCCGTGTCTTTCTGAATCCGCTGCGCTGCGACCGAGATCGCTTCCGCGTCGCGCGAAGACATCGACACCAGGGCTCCTTCGGCGGCCAGCGCTCGTGCCACCGCGAACCCCAGCCCGCGGCTCGCGCCTGCCACCATCGCGACTCTTCCTTCTAAACCGAGCTGCATGCCGCGCTCTCCTTCACCCAGTTCATCACGCGATCCAAAGCGGCCAGCGTAGTCGCATCCAGCTTCGCTCCGGGCGCCCGGAGCGCGGCACTCTTTAGCGCACCGCGGCGCTTGAGCACTTCCTTGCGAATTGCCTGTCCGATCCCTTCCTGAAACTCGAATCGCATGAGCGGGACGCTGCGATAAAAAACGTCCGCAGCGTGATCGACCTTGCCACTGCGGTACGCCTTGACGATCTCCACCAGAATTTCCGGGAAAGCGAAGCCGGTCATGGCGCCAGTCGCACCGGCCATCAGTTCTTCGAGTAGGAAGACTCCACCGAGCCCACCAAAAATGCGCACTTCGACGTCCTTCGTCGCCTCGAGAATGCGCGAGGTCTTGAACGGAGTCGGCGGATCTTCCAACTTGATGGTTCGCGCGCGTGGATTTTCGCGGGCAATGCGAGCCAACAGCGCGGGCTCCATGGTGAATCCCGAAATCGGCGGAAAATCCTGCACCACGATCTCGATATCCACCGCTTCGGCCACCGCCGCGAAGTGCCGCACCACCGCTTCGGAATTTAGCTTCGCCATCCGCGGCGGACTGATCATGACTGACGACGCGCCCGCGTTCTTCGCATTGCGCGTGTATTCGACGCACAGATGCAAGCCGTCCGCGCTGGTTCCGGCGACCACAGGAACTCGTCCATTGACGTGGTCGACTACGGTTGTAAGCACCGTCTGCCGCTCTGCTTCCGTAAGTCTCGCAACTTCGCCCGTGACGCCCAAGGCCGTAAGTCCACTGACGCCGTTCGCGATGAACAGATCCACCACGCGCCGCATGCTTTCGAGATCGAGCGACCCGTCGTCATGAAACGGCGTCGGCAGTACCGAATAAACTCCTTCTAACTTCACAGCCTCTCTCCTTTTTGTGGGGCAGGCTTGCAGCCTGCGCGCCGGTTTGTAACCGGCGCAACGTCAGGGCGGACTTCAAGTCCGCCGCAGGCTACAAGCCTGCCCCACCTACAGCACCGCTGTCTCCTCAATTAGCCTGCCCTCCGCGAACCGCGCATAATCGAGCAGCTTCGCATCGATCATGTCGGTTGTGCCCTTCAGAATCAGATCCGCCATGATCTTTCCAGTCGCCGGCGAATGCATCACTCCGTGTCCGCTGAATCCAGTCGCGACAAAAAAACCAGGAGCTGCCGCGCCCAGGATCGGATGATGATCCGGCGTCATCTCATACAATCCCGCCCACGCACGCGACGGATTCACTTCCGCTTCTTCCAGCACCGGAAAACGATGTACTCCGCGCGTCAGAATCTTTTCGATGAATGCGCGATCGAAATTGGTGTTGAAGCTCGATTTCTCTTCCGGATCGTTCCACGCCATCAGCAAGCCGAGCCCTTCGGGCCGGAAATGAAAGCCAGTGGTCATGTCGATGGTCATCGGCGCGGCGTGCGAGATCTTGTCGAACGGCTCCGTTGGCACCAGCATCCGTCGCAGCGGTTCCACGGGCAGATCGATCCCGACCAGTTTCCCGACTTGCGCCGACCATGCCCCTACCGCGCACACCACGGTTCGCGTTTCGATGCTTCCATGACTCGAGCGCACTGTGAACAGCCCGCAGCCGTGATCGATCGCCGTCACTTCCGCCTCGCGAATCACCGTTGCGCCTTGATCGACTGCGCGCAACGTGAATCCGGTCATGACGCTGTAGGGATCGACGAAGCCGTCGGTCGAGCAGAACGTTCCGCCGATAATATCGTCGGCAAGAACCTGCGGCACCATCTTGACGATGTCCTCGGTGGTCACGATCTGCACCGTCTTCAGCCCCGCCGCGACCTGCTTCTCATAATTCGCCCGCAGATAGTTCATGTGGCGCGGATCGGTCGCCATGAAGAGGTAGCCTTGCGATCGATACCCCGACGGATGCCCCAGCGCCTGTTCGAAATCACGAAAAAAGGGAATCGAAAACAGCGACATCCGAATGCTCGCGTCAGTCGAAAACTGCGCGCGCACCCCACCCATGCTCTTTCCGGTGGAACCCTTTCCTAGATGGCTTTCCCGTTCCAGAATAACCACGTCGCGGCATCCGGATGTGGTGAGCTGATAAGCAATGCTCGACCCGACAATGCCGCCTCCAATGATGACCACGTCTGCGGTGGGACTCACTTCCAATCAGTTTAGCGTGGGCCAGGTATAACCCGAGTTATACTAAATTCATGAAGACCGCCGTATCGGTTCCCGACGATCTCTTCCGGCAGGCGGAAGCCACCGCGCGCCGGCTGCGAGTTTCCCGCAGCCAACTCTATGCAACCGCGATCTCCGAGTTCCTCAACCGGCAGCAAGCCAACGCGGTGACGGAACGTCTCAATGAAGTTTACTCAAAGGCTTCGTCCAAGCTCGATCCAGCATTTCATCGAGCTCAACTTAAATCCCTCGATAAGGACTCCTGGTAGCGTGGATGTCCGACATTCGTCGTGGTGAGATTTGGTGGGCCGATCTTCCCGAGCCGCGCCGTTCTGAGCCAGGGATGCGGCGGCCAGTGCTCGTAGTGCAAGCTGATCCGTTCAACTTGAGTCGCATTCGAACGGTGATTGTCGCCGTGATCACCACGAATCTTGAGCTGGCGGAAGCACCGGGCAATGTTTTCTTGCCGGCTCGCGTGTCCGGTCTTCCGCGTGACTCCGTGGTTAATGTTTCGCAGATGCTCACCGTCGATCAAAGTTTTTTCGCCGAACCGGCGGGCGCGCTGCCGCCGCGCTTACAAGCACAGGTTGATGCGGGCCTGCGGATGATCCTCGCACTGTAGGGATGTGCCTAAGCGATCTTCGCGGCCGAAACAAGACTAATGTTGTACCCGAAGCCGCCGCCCACACTAGCGGCGATTGCATCGGAAAACTCGTCCATCAGCGCGGTGCCATTTGGATCGTAATCATTCTCGGCTCTGAGGACCAGAGACTTGCCGTCCCAAGCGGACTCGACATTCTGGTGCCATGGACGATGGGTGAATTCCTCGGTTACGTCGATCGCTGCTTGCGGCCCCCCCTCAAGCGGTACGCCGTCGCAGATTAAGATCACCCGGTACCGTTCGCCAATCTCATCTCCAAGTCGATCCATCATCATTTCTTCACCCCGAACACTGGTGGACCTTCAGGAACCGCCTCGCCATCCGCTCTCGGATCGGAACCCGCGAAATTTACACCCGTCGCGATTCGTTCCACTGCCTGGCCGCGGCCCATCGAGCCGGAATAGGCGCCGCGAAGAGTAATCTTGTGACCCATCGCGGTCAATTCATCGCGGACCTTCGCCGACACGCGCGACTCGATCTGCACGTCGCAACCCGAAAAAGTTCCCTTGGTAAACCGAGCCGCTTCGAGTGCGGCCTGGATGTTCATACCATGGTCGACGACGTTCGCCACGAACTGCGCGTGCGCCTGCGCCTGGTTCCAGCCGCCCATGATGCCGAAGCCGATATGGGTCTGGTCCTTCTCCATGAACGCCGGGATGATGGTGTGCAGCGGACGCTTGCGGGGGCCGATGGTGTTGGGTTCGTTTGGTAGTAAAGTAAAAAGTCCGCCGCGGTTGTGCAGCGCGAAACCAGTGCCCGGCGCGACCATGCCCGTCCCAAAACCGCTGTAATTACTTTGGATTAGCGAAACGATGTTGCCGTCCTTGTCGATCGCCGACATGTAAATCGTGTCGTTGCCCTGGGTGGTGCGGTCGCTGAGTTCGGCGGGGATGGGGGCGCAGTTCGCCTGTCCGGCGTTAATGAGTTTCGCTCGATCTTCGCCCAGGCCTTTCGACTTGAGCCAGTCCGCCGGAACCTTGCTCGAGCGGGGATCGCCAACGTACTTCAGCATGTCGCTATAGGCGAGTTTCTTGGCCTCGATCATCACGTGCAGCGATTTCGCGGTGTTGTGGCCGTACTCCGCGATGGGGAACTTTTCCATGATGTTCAACATTTCCAACGCGGCGATGCCTTGCGTGTTGGGCGGAATCTCGTAGACCTTCCAGCCGCGATAAGTTGTCGAAATCGGCTCAACCCACTCGGGCTGAAATTCGGCGAGATCGGCCAGGGTCATCACGTTGCCCTGCTCTTTGAGAAAGCTGATGAGTTTTTGTGCGAGCGCTCCTTTGTAGAATCCATCGCGACCTTTGGCGGCGACGACGGTTTTGAGAGACTCGGCCAGCGCGGGATTTCTGAAGATCTCGCCGACCTCGGGAGCCTTGCCGCCGGGCATGTAGGTATCTTTGAATCCGGGCTGTGTGATCAGACGGCGCGTGGAGCCGGCCCAATCTCCGCCGATCAGTTCGGTGACGGGATAGCCGTTTTCGGCGTAGTAGATGGCCGGTGCGAGCACTTTGTCGAAGTTCATGGTCCCGAACTTGTCGTGCAGCGCCTGCCATCCAGCGACCGCACCGGGCACGGTGACGCGATGGACGCCAAGTTTGCTCGCTTCGGTGATGCCGCGCTGCTTGAGCACGTCCAGGGTGAGCGCGGCGGGAGTCCAGCCGCTGGAATTGAGCCCGTAAAGTTTTCCAGTCTTGGCTTCATAGATGATGGCGAAGAGATCGCCGCCCATGCCGTTCATCGCGGGCTCCACGACGCCAAGCGTAGCGTTGGCGGCGATGGCGGCGTCGATCGCGTTGCCGCCGGCCTCCAGGATTTTCGCGCCGGCTTGCGATGCCAGCGTCTGGCTGGTGGACACAATTCCGAATTTCGTCATCACCATGGAGCGCGCCTGATCGCGGCCGGCGGGCGTGGTGGTGTTATCGTCCTGGGCGAACGCGGTAAGCGTGAAAATAAGCAGCAGAAACTTCATTGAATGTTCCTCCCAATGCGGAAACAAGCCATTTCAGATGCGTTGCGGACCAGCAACAGACCATTATCGATGGCCGGGATGTTCCATGTCCGGCCTTCGATGGCTTTGAACCGCGCGATTTCCTGGTGCGCTTCTGGGGTGGCGCGCACCAAAACCACTTCCCCATCCTCGGTCAATACAATAATGTGGGCGCCGGCGAGCAGGATCTGCCCGTAGCCGTAGCGGCCGCCTTTCCATTTCACATCGCCCGTCTTCGGATCGATACAGGCGAGGATCTGTTCATCCAGCCCGTAGACGTAGCCCTGATACAAAACAGACGAGTTGAATTTGTTCTTGAGGCGAATGTTCTTCCAGATTTCTTTCACGCCGGCATCCGTGATCTCAAGCAGCGCCGCGCCGGGCCCCTGGCTCGAGGAGAGCAAGACATGCGTATCGTCGATCAATACCGGTTGGGAGCAGTTCATGCCCATTTGCGCGGGGAACGGATATTCCCACAGAAGCTTGCCGTCCTCGGGCGCGATGCCGACGGCGCGCTGGGCGCTGATCCAGACCAGTTGGCGGCGTCCGCCGAGCGTGGCGAGGATCGGTGAAGTGTAGGCGACTTCGTCGCTGAGCGATTGCCAGATCGGATCGCCGGTGAGCTTGTTGTAGGCGACGATACTCTTTCCCGATCCGCCTGGTGTAACGATGACTTTCTCGTCGACAATCAGCGGCGATCCCGACATGGCCCAATGTATGTTCGACGCCCCATTGTCGGTCAGAATGTTTTTTGACCATTTTGATTTTCCGGTCTTTGCGTTAAGGCAATAGAAGTCGCCGTTGGCGCCGAGCGAATAAAGCAAGCCTTCGTGATACACGGGCGTCGCACGCGGGCCGGGGCCGCCGAGCACCTCATCGAACGACGCCGGATAGGCGAAGGTCCAGATCTCACGGCCGGTTTGAGGGTCGTAAGCGGCAATCGTTTCTTTGTCGCGACGTTGCTCAATGGTATAGGCACGGCCTTCTCCGAAGGTGAACGATGCGTAGCCACCGCCGATGGGTTGTTTCCACAACATGGGCAAGGGCCATTGTGTATTGATCTCACTTTGCGCGTAAACACCGTCGCGATGCGGGCCGCGGAAGTCAGTCCAGTATGCGACGGGGATCACTTTTACGGCGGTCGTGGGTACTTTTACGGCAACTGAAGCCGGCTCGGGCGCAGGTGGCTCGGGCTCCTGCTTTTGTTTCGCGCGGTTTTCTTCGATGGCTGCGTCGTGGCGCTGGCGTTCGCGGAACGAAACGCCCATGATGCGCGTGACGCCACCATCCCAAATGACGCGCATGCCGTAGACGTAGAACAGTTCGACCACGGCGATCGCGAGGACGGCAACGGTAGCGGTGAGCTTGCCAAGGACTCGATAGTCTCTACGCATCCATAGAAGGATAAGGCCGAGCGGCGGGAACAGAATGATCGCGAGCCAAAGCGCCGGGCGGCTGCGGAGCATAGGAGTAATGTACCACTGCATTTCACGCCAACGCGCAAAGGGTTCGCAAAGACCTAAAGATAAAAGAGGCTGAGCCTCGGTAGGCCGGCCGATTCGAGCAGGCGGCGTTCGAGGAATTGTTTTTCGAGCATGGCGAGCTGATCAGCGGTCATTTTTCCGCGATATGGTTTCAAGTCGCGATCGAGGGCGCGGCGAGCTTCGAAGAGCGCCTGCTCCGATGCAGAGGAGCGTAAACGAGCGATCAGCTTTTCTTCGACCGCTGTGAGGCGCTGTTCGAGCTGTTCCAGATCCGAGTAGAGGGCGGCTAGATCGAGCGCTTCGAGCGCTACGGCAAGATCGTCGTGACCTGCTTTGTGCAGCGTGGCAGCGTTCCTGGTGACGAACTGGCGGACGTCATCGAGCGCGAACGGCGGTTTCACTTCTTTAGGCGAGACCGGCGCCGCATTCGCCATCGCTTGTGCCTCCGCGGCGATCGCTTGCGTGCAATACGCCACGGAGTTGACGGCTTGAGTTCTGGCGCGAAGAGGCTTGGCACGCCATTTTTCAAACGCGGCGTCGATGCCGCGCAGCACGGCTTCGAGCGGGATTCCGGCGTTTTTCCAGGTTTCGATAAGCGCCCAATCGAGGGGCGATAACAGAAACAGATGCGTGCCCCGGGCGCGCTGGAAATGCGTCTCGATTTCGGTGAAGTAATTGAAGTAGCTATCGGCCACGAATGACTAACTCTTATTTCGATCCCATATCATTCGCAGACCTTCCAGAGTCAGATCTTCGTCGTGGATCTTCACCAGCCGGGATCCCTGTACGATGAGCGATCCTTGGCCGCCGGTCGCGATGGCCTTGGTCTGAGGGCCGAGCTCCGCGATGACGCGCTCGACGATTCCGTCGATCATTCCGATGAAACCGTAGTACAGTCCGGAGGTGATGCTTCCGACGGTGTTCGATCCGATCAGCTTTTCGGGCTCGCGAAAATCGACCATGGGCAGACGGGCGGTGCGGGCGAACAGGCCTTGGATGGACATGCCGATCCCGGGGCAGATGATGCCTCCGAGGAATTCGGCGTTGGATGACACGATGTCGAAATTAATGGTGGTTCCCAGATCGACGGAGACGCAGGGGCCGCCGTATTTGTAGAACGCCGCGACACTGTTCACCAAGCGATCGGCACCCACTTCGCGCGGGCTGTCATAGCGCACGGCGATGCCGAGATCGATCGCGTAATTGACGAACATCGGCTGTCGCTGGAAATATTTCTCGGCCATCGCCGTAAGCGGCTGATCGACAGCGGGGACGACGCTCGAAATGACCACGCCGTGGACGGCGGCGAGATCCAGCGAGGACAACGAAAACAGGTTCCGCATCAGGATGCCCCATTCGTCGGCGGTCTGTTCGCGGATGGTGCGGAGACGCCAGCGGCCGATGAGTTTTTCGCCTTGAAACGCGCCGATGGTGATGTTGGTGTTGCCTGCGTCGAGCGCCAGGAGCATAGATTTAGACTGGACGAACTCCTCCGGCGAGGATGGTCGTTTCCTTTCCGCTGTCTTCGCGCACTACCAGGAATCCCGATGGATCGAGACCACAGGTGGTTCCCTCAATGATCGCGCCGTTCTGTTCGACACGCACGCGGCGTCCTTGGGCATAGCTGGACGCGCGGGAGAACATGTCGAGAATCGCGGACGGTCCCCGATCCATCAGCACTTTTGTGGAAGCGTCGACCGCGTGGATCAACGCGACCAAAAGATCCTCGCGCGAAACACCGCGTTTGCCTTCGAGCCGGAGCGAGGTAGCGAGAGGCTCGATCTCGGCCGGAAAAGCCGTGTGGTTCACGTTGATTCCGATTCCGGCAACCACCGCGCCGCCTTCGAGCTGCGCCAGAATGCCCGCGCATTTCCTGCCGTCGATCATGACATCGTTGGGCCAGCGGAGGTCCGCTGCAAGCCCGGTCACTTCGGCGATGGCTTCCTGGGTGGCGAGTCCCAGCACCAGCATGATCACCGGAAGCCGGCTCGCGCCCACCGCGAATCGAAGGACGATGGAGACGTACAGGCCCGCTTCCGCCTCGGAGTGCCAGACGTGGCCGTGGCGGCCGATGCCAGCGACCTGCCCGTCGGCGCCGACCACGGTCCCGGAAGCACATCCGTCGCGAGCGAGCGAGGCGGCCAGCGTCATGGTGGAGTTGACGCTGGGAAACCAGTCGATGTGGCGATCCGGCAATCGTCCACGAACCGACGCCAAATCAAAGGGCATAGATGCCACAGTTTATATCGACGGCTGGGGCGGAGTGGGTGATGGCGCCGGAAGAAATAAAATCTGGACGAGCCTGGGCGTAAGCGCGAACATTTTCGAGCGTGATGCCGCCCGAGATTTCAGTTTCGGCACGCCGGGCGATGAAGGCGATTTCTCCGGAGGCCTGATCGGGCGACATGTTATCCAGCAGCAGGCGCTGAACGCCGCAGGCGAGAGCATCGTCGATTTCGGCTCGCGTGCGGACTTCGATTTCGACGGGTTTGCCGGTGGATCGCGCGCGCTCGATCGCGGTGCGGACGTCGCCGGCGAGACGAATATGGTTGTTCTTGATGAGAATTGCGTCGTAAAGACCGATGCGATGATTCACCACGCCGCCCGCCGCGGCGGCCATCTTTTCGAGGAGGCGCAGACCGGGTGTGGTTTTTCGCGTATCGAGAATGCGGACGCCGGTGCCTTCGACAGCGGCGACGAACCTCGCGGCAAGCGTCGCGACGCCGGAAAGACGCTGGAGGAAATTGAGGGACACGCGCTCGCGGGATAGCAGAGTTCTGGCGGAGCCCCGGACGTGGGCAATCTGCTCACCAGGGCGCACCCGATCGCCGGAGTGCTTCTGAAGCGCGGGAGAGTCGAAGAGGATGGTCAGGAGTTCGACTCCGGCAAGCACGATGTCTTGCTTCGCGACAAACCGGGCTTCGGCTTGGAGATCGGCGGGGATGCAGGCGGCAGTGGTGAGGTCGCCCGAGCCAAGATCTTCGGCGAGCGCTTGTTCGACCGCGCGCTTGATGTCGGGATGAGTAACTTCGAAGATCATTCGCCGAGAGTCGCGCGGTTTTTGGCAAGCTGTGCTTCGTATTCGGCGAGTTTGGCGCGCATAGTTTCCACGACTGCGGCGGGGGCTTTGGTCGCGAAATCCGAATTGAGTTGACGCCTGGAATTCGCAATCACTTTTTCGAGCTGCTCGATCTCTTTTTCCAGACGTTCCCCCTGGCCGGCGACCGCGGGCATCTCCAGCTGAAGGTCGAAATCCGGCGTGGTTCGCACGGCGCCTTGCAGCTTGGGCGCGGCGTGATGATGCAATTGGAGCTGCGCGTTTGCAAGTTTTTCGATGGCCTGTGCATGGGTGCGCGCCACGTCGAAGGCGTGATTCGACGAATACAGCACGCCGGAGAGAATTTGCTTCTTGTCCACTTTGTGATCCGCGCGCAAGGAACGCGCCGCCGTGATGATTTCTTGAAGGATCGCCATATCGCGTTGCGCATGCGCGTCCACGAAGGCGGCATCGAATTTCGGATAGGCCGCGAGAGCGATGGAATTTCCGGGGCGTTGCAAGCGCTGCCAGAGTTCTTCCGTAAGAAACGGCATCAGCGGGTGAAGCAGACGCAGCGAGGTTTCGTAGATGTCGATCAAGTGCGCAGGATTGCCGGCGAACTCATGAAGCTTTTGCAACTCCAGATACCAGTCGCAGAAATCGTCCCAGAAGAAATGCCACATCGCGTCGGCGGCTTCGTGATAGCGATGCTGCTCGAACGCGCGATTGGCGACTTCGGCGACGGCGTTGAGGCGATGGCGAATCCAGCGATCTTCGAGAGACTGGGCGATGGGCTGCTCGTCGGTTTGCTGGGTAAGGTCAACACGGCTGAAGATCAGGCGTGAAGCGTTCCAGATCTTATTCGCGAAGGCGCGCGTGCTGGCTATGCGATCTTCGCTCAACGCGATGTCGTTGCCCGGGGCCGCGCTGACCAGTAAGGCAAAACGGACGGCGTCGGTCCCGTATTTTTCGTTGATCACCAAAGGATCTATGGTGTTGCCCTTGGTTTTCGACATCTTCTGCCGCTCGGCGTCGCGCACCAGGCCGTGGATGTGAACCTGGCGAAACGGGACTTCGCCGGTCATCTCAATGCCAAGCATGATCATGCGAGCGGCCCAGAAGAAAATAATGTCGAAGCCGGTGACCAGAAGAGTGGTTGGATAGAATGCCTCGAAATCGGCTGTCTTATCCGGCCAGCCCAGCGTCGAAAACGGCCACAATCCGGAGCTGAACCACGTATCGAGAACGTCGGTGTCCTGCGTGATGGTCGACATGCCGCAATGCGCGCATTTGTCGGGATCCTGGCGCGAGACGGTGATTTTTCCGCAGGTCGAGCAGTGCCATGCGGGAACGCGATGGCCCCACCAGAGCTGACGGGAAATGCACCAGTCGCGGATGTTTTCCATCCAGTTGAGATAGGTCTTCTCCCAATTTTCGGGGATGAATTCGATCTTCTTGGGCGTGTCCTTGACTGCGCGGATGGCCGGCTCAGCCAGCGGTTTCATCTTCGCCCACCATTGCAGAGACACGAGTGGTTCGACGATGGTCCGGCAGCGCTGGCACTTTCGCAGGCTGAGTTTGTAGGGCTCGATTTTTTCGAGCAGGCCGAGCTTTTCCAGCTCCGCGACGACTTGTTTACGCGCTTCGAATCGATCGAGGCCGGCGAAGGGGCCGGCTGCATCGGTCATCTTGGCGCTTTCGTCGATCACTTTGATGCTGGCGAGATTGTGGCGCTTGCCGGCTTCGAAATCGTTGAGGTCGTGCGCGGGTGTGATTTTCACGGCGCCCGCGCCGAAGCCGAGCTCGGCCATGTCGTCGAGGATGATCGGAATGGCGCGATTCATCAGCGGCAACTGCGCGGTCTTGCCGGCGAGTTCGACAGCGCGCGGATCTTTCGGATTGATGGCGACCGCGGTATCGCCGAGCATAGTCTCCGGTCTTGTCGTAGCAACGACAAGGGGAGTTGAGCTTCCGTTGACCGGATAGCGGATGTACCAGAGATGACCGTCACTCTCCTCGGGAATCGCTTCGAGATCGGAGAGCGCGGTCTGGCATCCAGGGCACCAGTTGACCATGTACTCGCCGCGGTAGATGAGACCTTTTTCGTACAGACGCACGAAGGTTTCGCGCACGGCGCGCGACAGTCCAGGATCGAGCGTGAAACGGAGACGCTGCCAATCGACGCTGTCGCCGGCTCGCTTCATCTGCTCGAGAATGCGTCCGCCGTACTGCTCCTTCCATTGCCAGACGCGCGCCTCGAACTTTTCGCGGCCGAGGTCGTGCTTGGTCAAGCCTTCGGTTTTGAGTTGCCGCTCGACCATGATTTGAGTCGAGATTCCGGCGTGATCGGTGCCCGGAAGCCACAGCGTGTTGATGCCTCGCATACGCTGCCAGCGCACCTGCGCGTCGATGATGGAATGCTCGAACATGTGGCCGATGTGGAGCGCGCCGGTGACGTTGGGAGGCGGGATCACGAGCGAAAAATAAGGCTGGCCGGGGCGAGCTTCCGCGTGGAACAGGTTCTGCTCCACCCACCACTCGGCCCAATGCGGCTCGAAGCGCTGGGGCTCGTAGACTTTGTCTAAAGCGCTGCTGGGATCAATTTCCATGGGGGAAATACAATTTTAGCAGGAGCTACTTCAGTTCGACGATGGTTGAACCGGAGCCGCCTTCTTCCGGCGGAGCGATATAAAATTTTTCGACGTGCGGATTCTCTTTGAGCAGGTCCGCGATCGCTCGCTTCAGGATTCCCATCCCGTGGCCGTGAATGATTCGGACGCGCTCCACCTGAGCGAGTGCGGCGCTGTCGAGGAGTTTGTCTACTTGCTCGACCGCCGCTTCGGCGCGCTGGCCGACGATGTTGATTTCGCGAAACGATCCGGTGAAGCTGGGGCCTTGCTGGAAACTAACGGCAGGTCGCGCCGTCGTGCCCGAAGGCGGCAGAATTTCTTCCACGTCCGAGGAAGAGACTTGCATCTTAAGGAATCCAGCGTCGACTTCGATCAGGTCGCCCGCGAGCAAACGGCGGATGGTCGCGGGCTGACGGATTCCTTTGAGCCGCACGCGCGCGCCTTCTTCGAGTTTCAGCTTGGGCAGTGTGCCTGGCGGCGGAGGCGCGATAGATTCCACAGATTCCTGATATTCGCGTTTGATTTTGGCGACTTTGGCGCGAGCCTTCTGACTCAGCTCGCCTATGGTTTCCTGGGCGCGCCGCTCGAACTCCTCCGCAAGGTGCGCGGCCTTCTGTTCTACTTCGCGGATTTTTGCGGCGTGGCGTCGCTCCCAAGCCAGTTCCAGGGACTGCTCGCGTGTTTCGAGTTGTTGCCGAAGATCGGTGAGATCGGATCGTTCGGTTTCCAGGGCGTCGAGACGCGCGTGCAGATTCGCCAGGAATTGGGAAACATCGCGCTCGGTGGACGTCATGCGGGCGCGGGCGGCTTCGATCAGCGACGGATCGAGCCCCAAACGGCTGGCGATATCGAGACCGGCGGATTTTCCGGGCGCGCCCAGGCGCAGAACATAAGTCGGGTCCAGTGTTTCGTCATTGAATCCCATGGATCCGTTGCGCACGCCCGGAGTGGACGCGCCATAGACCTTCATCGCCGTCAAATGGGTGGAGGCTAGAGTAAACGCTCCGCTGCGCTGGAACGCTTCGAGAACCGCGACCCCGAGCGCGCCGCCTTCTTCCGGATCGGTGGCGCGTCCCAGCTCGTCGATCAACACCAGTGAGTTTGAAGTGGCGTGTTCAAGCATGGAGCGCAACGTCATAATATGCGCCGAAAAGGAACTGAGGCTCTCCTGCAGCGATTGATGATCGCCGATGTCGGCGAGGACGTCGTCGACCAGCGGAAATTCCGCCTCCGCCGCAGGAACCGGCAAACCGGCGAGCGTCATCAGCGCGAGTAGTCCAACCGTTTTCAACGCGACCGTTTTGCCGCCGGTGTTGGGGCCGCTGATAAGCAGGGTCCGTTCGTTCTCGTCGAGCGCGAGCGATACCGGCACGACCTGTCTCCGGTGGCGGCGTAAAATGTCTTCGAGCAGCGGATGACGCGCGTCGAGCAAGACCAGGCGGCGTGGACCGGGCGGACTCAGCCGTGGGACCGTGCAATTAAAATCGATGGCGAATGCAGCCTTGGCGAACAGCAGTTCCAGCTCGCCGAGCGCCCCGGCAGTGGACGTAATCTCGACTGCGTGCGCGCGCAGACGCGACGTGAATTCGCGCAGTATGCGATGCACCTCACGCAGCTCTTCTTCGTGAAGACGAACCAGCTCGTTATTGAGATCGATGGTTTCAAGCGGCTCGACAAATAGGGTGTGGCCGCTGCCGCTGGCTCCATGGATGACGCCGTCGACGCGCCGCTCACGGCCGGTGACCACGGGGACCACAAACCGATCGTTGCGGATGGTGACGAAATCTTCCTGGAGCGTTCCGTCTTTATGATGCGCGCGTAGGAATCGTTCGAGCGATTCCTGAATGGAATGGCGCTGCCGTTCGCAGTCGCGGCGCAGCCGGGCCAGGGCGACGCTGGCGTGATCGGCTACGGTGCCGTCGGGAAGAATCTTTCCGCGCAGGTCGTTGACAATCTCGCGCAGGTCGGCGATCGCGGAAGCCAGCCGCCCCAAGCGTGGAAACCGCTCCCGCGCGCCCAACAGAATGGATCGGGCTTCCGCCGCCAGATCGAGCAGCCGCATAAGATCGTAGATTTCCTGCGATTCGAGCGTCGCTCCTTCAATGCGAAGGCGGGCGACGGCGGGTCCAGGATCGGCGACATCGTCGAATCGCACGCGAACTGCCGCGCCGCGTGCCGCCGGTTGCGGCTGCGACGTCGCGCGAAGATATTCGATGGCTTCGGAGGTGTCGGCGAGAGTGGCTTCGATCGCGGCCCGGTCCGACGATGGCGCAACGCGCTCCATTTCCATGCGGCCCAGCGGGCTCCGCAGGAAGCGGGCGACCACGGCGCGAAGCGCTTCGAATTCAAGAACGGTTTCTGCGTGCATGAAACGCCTTTTCGATCACCGCCAAGGTTCCTTCCGTCAGTTGACGCTCCCGCAGCGACCGGCGGCGGACCCACTCAACGCGGCTGACGTCGTCGCCGGCGCGAAGCTCACCACCGGCCACCTTACAGATATAGTCGATGAGCACGTAATGATATTCGGGTTGACCTGAATCGTCGCGCATAATACGTTCGAAAATCTCGAAAATCGAAACGGGTGTGGCGCGCAATCCCGTTTCTTCCAGGATTTCGCGCTGCACGGCTGCTTCGAGGCGCTCGCCGGTTTCCACCAGACCCCCTGGCAGCGACCAATAACCCTTCAACGGCTGGCGTCCGCGTTCCACTAAGAGAATCGAATCCCGCCGGAAAATCAGAGCGCCGACACCCAGCAGCGGATGTTTCGGATACCGCCGGCTAATTCTGCGTGGCTTGATGTTGCGAGGATCCCTTCACTCCGATTCTCACACGATAGACCGTGGTTCGTGCGGTGATGAACAGCGTTTCGAGATCAGGATCTCCGAACGCGAGGTTTGAAGGTGTCTCCGCTAATTCGAGTTGCCCCAGCAACTGACCCTGGGGAGAGTACACCACGAGGGTTTTCGCAGCAACCCAGAGATTTCCTTTTTCGTCGGTCCGAATCCCGTCCGGCACGCCGTCGATTTTGTCGACCACCACACGCTCGCCTGTTCCGGCGCCGTTACGATCCAGATCGTAGGCGCGAATCAAGCGGGCGTCGGAGTCGGTGACGTAAAGAATCCGGCCGTTCGGGGAAAGCGCTACACCGTTGGGCCGCGTCTTGCTTTTCGCCAGCGCTTCCAGTTCGCCTTTTGGCGTGATGTGAAAGACGCCGTAGAAATCCAGTTCGCGATGATCCTGCTGTTCGCCGAATGCCGGATCCGTGAAATAGACCTGACCGTCGCGCCGCACCGCGATGTCGTTGGGAGCGTTGAAACGCTTGCCCTCGAACTTGGATGCCAAAACATCGACCTTGCCGTTCGTCTTGTTGGCATGAGACGTGCGCGTGACGCGGCGCTCCCGGAATTCGCACGTGTAGAGGCGACCCTGGGCGTCGTAAGCATTGCCGATGGGCCCCCCAGGCACTTCGCTCGATTCCGATTCGCCCTTGCCCGGAAAGAATTTGTGGAGTTTGTTCGTCACCGTGTCACTGAATAGCAGGAATCCTTCGGTAGACCACGCCGGGCCCTCGGCATATCGTAAGCCGACTGCGACCCGTTCCACTTTGATGTTGGAAAAATCCTGCGCGGCCGCGGTCGCCACAAAAAGCGCCGCGGCCGCAAGGGCAGTTTTAGAAGTACAGCTTCGCACCTAACTGAATGATACGCGGATCGCGGTACCCCGTGATCTGGCCGAACAGAGCGTTGGTATTGGTGGTGGATCCGAAAGCGCTGGGATTGGTGTGATTGAAAACATTGGACGCTTCGCCGCGCAACTGGAAGCGAAACCGTTCGCGGAACACCAGGTTCTTGGACGCGGCCATGTTCCAGTTTTCGTAGCCAGGTCCGCGCAGCACGCCGCGTCCCTCATTTCCGGGGTGATGCACACCCGCCGCGACGCTGGGGAAGCACGCGGTGTTGAACCACGACAGACGCGAACTGGTGACGCCGGCATAGGGATCGCAGGTCAGATCGGGACGGGCGCTGGCCGCACCGGGGAGAATTCCCAGCGCTGCGGGATCGACGCCAGTTGTAGTGACGGTGAAAGGAAGACCGGTACTGTAATTCGCGAAAGCCGAAAGCGCCCAGCCGCCAAGAATTTTCCCTGTGATTCCCTGTTGCGACTTCATGAATGGCAGGGCGTAGATCACGTTGGCGCTGAAGATGTGGCGGCGATCGAACTGCGCCGGTCCGTATTCACCTTCGTGGAAGTTGTACAAGTTCTGCGGCGCACTGGAACGATCGGTCTGGTTGTCGGTCAGGTTCTTCGACCAGGTGTAGGAAAAATTCACCTGCGAATCGCCCTGGAACCGCTTCTGGCCGCTTAACTGGAGCGAATGATAGTTCGAGTCGAACCACGGCTCGATCTGGTTGATCGAGCTATATCCAGTGTAGGGGCGAAGCAGATTCAGAATGGGCGTGTTGGCGCTGCTGATGTTGGTGGATGTCGGAAACAGCCCGGACGTGTACGCGAGACCCGGTAAGACGCTGTTCAGGTCGACGATTCCCAGCAGATGGGTTCCTTTGGTCCCGACATAGGCGACATTGACGATGGTGTCCTTCATCACTTGGCGCTGGACTTCAAGACTCCACTGCTGGGTGTAGGGCGTTTTGAAATCGAACGGCGTGCCGCGAATGATTTTAGGCGAATTACTCACTGTCGCGGTGCCTGAGGTCGGATTGTCCAGGCTCACGTTGGGGATCGAAACCGAGTTTACAAACGGCGGATTGGCAAAAATGTTCTGTTCGAAAGTTCCGTACAGCGTGGCATCGTAAAAAATTCCATAGCCGCCGCGGATTGCAGTCTTGCCATTCTTGAAAGGATCCCACGCGAATCCGAAGCGCGGCCCCAGGTTGTTCAGGCTCTCGTTCGAGATCTTATCGCCGAACGGCGAATTCTGACCGCCGATGATGATCCCGTTCAAGTAGGATTGAGCGGCGATCGTCGCGAGCAATCCGCCGGAGTTCAATTGCGGAACGTTGGCGCGATTGAATGTCGCCGGGTCGAAATTGGTCAGCTCTTTCTTGGCGTCGATCGGCTGTCGGTACATCGAGTAGCGGACGCCAATGTTAATCGTAAAATTCGACTTGATGCGCCAGTCGTCTTGTGCGTACAGCTCCCATTGCTGGGCGCGGATGTCCGGCGTTACGTCTTCGGACGCCTGACTGAAGGTGGACGAGTTGCCCAGCAGGAAGTTCGCGAATGCCTGCTCATATTGCGTCGCCGGCGCGGCGAAAGAGGCGGGCGTAAATGCAAAGGTCCCCTGATTGCCGCTGCCCGCGTTTTCTGTCTTTTGATAATGGTTGTACGTGAATCCCGCCTTGATTGTGTGGGCACCGTGTACCTTCGTCATGTTGTCGAAGATATTGTGATTCCGGTTGAAATCGCGATACGGCCCGAAACCGGAAATGCTGGTTCCCGACGCGAAGGTCAGCAACGGCACCAAAGACAGTGTGACGGGGAATGGAAGAGTCGCCTTGATATCGGGCGAGGCAGACGGATTGATCAAACCCACCGGATCGCTGGTAATTGCGCCGTAGGAAAAATTGTAGCCCCCTTCGTTCAGCCACGTTGGACTGAAGGTAGACGTTCCTCGAAACACCCAACTGTGACCGGGCGCGTTGGTACTGGTGATACCGACGCCGGGAACCGGCCCGCCGTTTCCAAATAAGCCCTGCGGCTCCGTTGTCGGGATACTATCCCGCAGATAACGTCCGGAGATCTGGAGCTTCGGGCTGAAGACGTGATCGACCTTGTAAAGCTCCTGTTCGAAGTTGTACACATTCCGAAATAGCGAAGTGACCGTGTTGGTGGAGCCGGAGAGCGGCAGTTTGGAAAAAATATCCTTGATGTATTCGCGCGCCACGGGATCGATGGTGGTGATCTGCGACGCCGTCTGTGCGCAAGCGTTTCCGCTGAACTGGACGCAGACGGCGTGCGGGAAGGTCCCGCTCAGTTCGCCCGTCGTAGGGAGAATGGCGGTTCCCGTGGCGTATGTGATTACTCTGCGAAATTCCTGCGACACGAAGAAGAAGGTCTGGTTCCGGTCCCGTTTTCGCGAATTGTAGACGTGTGGAATCACCACCGGACCGCCGACGGTCCACCCGAAGTTGTTGTAGTGCAGGGGCGCGACGCGCGACTTGCCGTCCGTGCCCAGATTCTGGCTGGTGGCGTTCGCGAAGAAGTTATTCGCGGCGAAGTCGCTGTTTCGAACGAACTCGTACACGTCGCCGTGCAAATCCTTGGTGCCGGACCGCGTGACTACGCTGATCTGGGCACCCCCGGCACGTCCCAATTCAGCGGAGTAGCCGCTGCGAAGCACCTTGAATTCTTCAATCGCATCGATGCTGGGCGTGTTCAGTAAGGTCTGGTTGGAGCCTCGATCGACGTTGTCCGCGCCGTCCACCAACCATGCGTTCATCGAATTGCGGGCGCCATTGATGGAAAATGGAATAGTCGCGGTCGAGCCGGAGGGAAGCGAGACGCCTACATAGAGTTGATCGGAAGAGGCGGAACTGACTCCGGGCATCATCCCGACCAACTGCTCGTAATTTCGTGTGATCAGCGCCAGCTCGCGGATCTGCGTGCCGTTGATGGTGGTGCTTTGTTCCGCCGATTGCAACGCGACCTGCTGCGTGATCCCGGATTCGACAGTGACCTCCTGCCGTACATCGCCGATTTCCAGTTTCGCGTTGACGGTCAGCTTGTCGTTGACGTTCAGCGTGATATTGGTTTGCGTGGACTTTTTGAAGCCCTGCGCCTCGACGGTGATCGCATACTTGCCGACGTCCAGCAGCGCGGCGACGTAGTTTCCGTCGCTATCGGAAACCGCAGTCCGAGCCACCGAGTTCCGGTCGGTGTTGGTGATCGTGATTTTCGCTCCGGGCACACCGGCGCCGGTAGGATCGAGCACCGTACCGACGATCGATCCCGTAATGTCCTGTCCTAAGCACGCCCATGGAAGAGCAAGCAGCGCTGCCGCAATAGTGGATTTCATAAGCCTCCCTAAGATGCTCCTAGCGTACACCAATCCTTGGGCTGGTTACAGATCCGTTACACCGTCAGGTGGATGTGAAATCGATGGCTGCGGTGCCATTCGGAGCCGGAGTACAATGGTCAATCACAACATCAACTTTAGAAGGAAAAATATGAGGCTTTGGTCGAGACTGACTCTTGCGGTCGCGGTTCTAACGGGGGTATGGCTGGTCGGCTTCACTTTGACGGCTCCGCGGGCTGCCGCGCAGCAGGGGAAACAGAAGGCGGAGGAGGTTTTCAAGAACATCCAGGTCCTGAAGGGGATTCCCGTTGACGATTTCATGGGAACCATGGGAATCATGTCGGCCGCAGTGGGCTATGACTGTTCGGAATGCCATATCGGCGCCGGCACCGACAAAGTCGATTGGGCCGCCGACAGCCAGAAGAAGATCGTCGCTCGCAAGATGGTGACGATGGTGGCCGCGATCAATAAGGACAACTTTTCGGGACGCCAGATGGTGACCTGCTGGAGCTGCCATCATGGCCGCGACCGCCCAGCGACCACGCCGGCGATGGAAACGGTGTACGGCCCAGGGTCCCAGGAAATGGACGATGTGCTGGTCCAGATGCCCGGGCAGCCGAGCGCCGATCAGATTCTCGACAAGTATATTCAGGCGATCGGCGGAGCACAGAAGCTGGCCGGTCTGAAGAGCTACGTCGCGACCGGCACCAGCGTGGGGTTCGGCGGTTTCGGCGGCGGGGGGCAGGTCCACATCTACGCGAAATTCCCGGATCAGCGCACCACGCTCATTGAGTTTAAGGACGCTCCCGGCCGCGGAAACGAAGTCCGCGCCTATAACGGCAAAGAGGGGTGGATCAAGACACCGCTCGCTGTGTTGACGGATTACGAGCTGACCGGAGGCGAACTGGATGGGGAAAGGCTGGACGCACAACTCGGGTTTCCCGGTCAGATCAAGCAAGTGCTGACTAATTTACGAGTCAGTTTGCCGGTCACCATCAGCGATCTCCCCGGACCATCCAGCCAGACCTCGAAAGAGTCGAAGGCGGGAGTAGTGCAAGATCGCTTGGTCAATGTCGTTCAGGGAACCGGTCCGCGGAACATTCTGGCAACCTTGTACTTCGACCAGGAGTCGGGCCTGCTGTTGCGGGTGGTGCGCTACGCCAGGACGCCGATCGGCCGGGTTCCCACGCAAGTGGACTACTCCGACTATCGCGACGTCGGCGGAATCAAGATACCGTATCACATGACCTTCGCGTGGCTGGACGGGCGGGACGCGATCCAGTTGACCGACGTGCAGACGAATGTGTCAATCGATGCTGCGAAGTTCGGTAGGCCGGCCTCGTCGAAATAGCTAGAGCGTAAGAAGAGCCCGCTCAAAGGCCGGATCAGGGCTTATTCCTGCTCCGCGTAGTCCAGGTCTGCCTGGGGTAACTTGTCACTGTCCCGGGCACACCACACGTACAGGCAGGGCAGCAGGAAAATACTCATCAGCAGTACCGCCATCAGCCCGCCCACGATCACGATGGCAAAGGGTCGCTGCGAGTCGGAGCCGATTCCGTGCGAGGTGGCCGCCGGAACCAGCCCCAGCGAGGCCACCAGCATGGTCATCAGAATCGGCCGAAAGCGCAGGATCGCCCCGTTCTTTGCCGCGTCGAATATCGAATTCCCGCGCGACCGTAGTTGATTGATATATTCCACCATGATGACCCCGGTTTGCACCGAAACGCCGAACAGCGCCAGGAATCCGACTCCCGACGACACGCTGAAGTTCGTGCCCGTCAGGAACAGTGCGACGATGCCTCCAATCGGAGCCATGGCCACCGTAACCAGAATCAGGCTGGCCCACTTCATCGATCCGAACATGGAATAAAGGATCATGAAAATCACCAGCAAGGTGAGTGGAATGATGATCGCCAGACGGCGTTGCGCTCGCTGCTGGCTCGCATACTCGCCGGCCCAATCGATGTGGTACCCCGTGGGCATCTTCACCTGCTGTCCCACTCTCTGCATGGCTTCCTGAACGGCGCTGCCCAGGTCGCGACCGCGGACGCCGTACTTGATGGCGATGTAGCGCTGATTCCCTTCGCGGGAAACGACCGACGCGCCGTCGGCGACTCCGATATTACAGAGCTGTGCGAGTGCGACGCGTTCTCCGGAAGGAGACAGCAGTCGAATACTCTCGATCGCCTCCCTGGTGTCGCGATAGTTCGGCAGATAGCGCATCACCAGGTCATAACGTTGCTCGCCTTGCAGAACCTGGGTGAGGGAGTTGCCACCGACCGCCGTCTGGATGGCATCCTGTACATCCGCGACGTTGATCTGATAGCGTGCGGCCGCTTTGCGATCGACGGTAAAATTCAGATTGGGCTGTCCCAGGACGCGAAGCAGTCCCAAGTCCTGAATCCCGCTTACCGTGCGCATGACGTTGACAATCTGATCGCCGGTGTTTTCGAGCGCCCTCAAATCGTCGCCGTAAACTTTGATGGCCAGCTCGCCCTTTACGCCGCTGACCGCTTCTTCCATATTGTCGGAGATGGGCTGGGAGAAGCTCCAGATCACGCCGGGGATCTTTTGCAGTTCGCGGCTCATCGCGCCGATGAGTTCTTCTTTGTCTTCGTGGAATACCGGACGCCATTGCTCCTTCGGTTTCAGATCGACAAAGTATTCAGTATTGAAGAAACCAGTGGTGTCCGTTCCGTCGTCGGGCCGCCCCACCTGGCTGGTGGTTACGGTGACTTCGGGGAACGCCGCCAGGACCACGCGGGCCTGATTCGCCAGCCGGATCCCTTCACTTGGTCCGGTGCTCGTCGCCAATGTGCCGCGCACCCAGATGGCGCCTTCGTCCAGATGCGGTAGAAATTCTGAGCCCAGGGTTCGGGCCAGCAGATACGCGCCCGCCAAGCTCAAAAGCGCCAGACTCAGCGTGGCCCACCGCCAGCGGATGGCGAGGTCCAAGGTCCAGCCATAGCTCCGTGTCAGAAAACCCATGAGCGGGTTGTGCCACTCACGGGTACCTTTCGGAAAGACGAAGCTCGCCAGCACCGGACTGACTAACATCGAAAACAACAGCCCGCCCAGAAGGGCGAACGCTACAGTCCACGCCATGGGCTTGAACAACCGGCCCTCCACAGCTTGCAGCGTGAAAATGGGCAAGTACGCGACGATGATAATCGCGATGGAATAAAACACCGGGCGCTGCACTTCGTGGGTTGCGTGGCTGATCTTCTCGGACACAGTCCCTGGATGGCTCTCCGGATGCGAAAGGATCCGCACGATATTTTCGATCATCACCACCGCGCCTTCCACGATCATTCCGAAGTCCAGTGCGCCCAGCGACAGCAGGTTCGCCGGAATGTGCCGGAGGTCCAAGCAGATGGATGCGAACAAGAGTGAGAACGGAATGGTCAGAGTGACGATCAGCGCGCCGCGGATGTTGCCCAGAAACAGGAACAGGATCACCGAAACGAGGATGATGCCCTCGGTCAGGTTGTGAAGCACTGTTTTCGTGGTCAGATGCACCAGATTGCTGCGGTCCAGGAACGGAACAATTTCCACGCCGCGAGGAAGAATCTGATGGTTCAGCTCATCCACTTTCTGGTGGATCGAATCGAGGGTTTCATCGGAATTGGCCCCCTTCCTCAACAGCACGATTCCAGAGACGACGTCGTCGTTATCGACGATCCTTCCATCCGCACGATGCACGGCCTTCGCGAATTGGCCCAGACGGATCTTCGGTCCCTGCTGCACCGTGGCGATATTTCTTACCCGGATGGGCGTGCCGTTCTTGGTCGTGATGACCGTGTCCTCGATATCGGGCACCCGTTTGAGCAGACCGACTGCGCGCACATTGATCTGCTGCAGGCCCGCTTCGATAAAGCTTCCGCCTCCATTGGCATTGTTGTTCGACAATTGCTGCTCGATCTGGGCGAGACTGAG
>DATMOC010000039.1:0-26167 GCA_035568415.1 Bryobacteraceae bacterium
CCTACGTCGCCTTCCTCGACGCGCAGAAAGAAGTGAACAAGTCGAAGAAAATCGGCACCCAGGGTTACTGCATGGGCGGGGCGCTGGTCATGAGGACCGCCGCGACCGTGCCCGATCGCATTGGCGCGGGCGCGTCGTTCCACGGCGGCGGCTTAGTCAGCAACCAACCCAGTAGCCCGCACCTGCTGGCGCCCAAGATCAAGGCTCAGATGTATTTCGGCGTCGCGGCAAGCGACGACAAACAGCAGCCGGATGCAAAAGACAAGCTGAAGGAAGCTTTCGCTGCGGCGAACGGTTCCGCTGAAATCGAAGTATATGCGGGATCCATTCACGGCTGGTGCGTGCCGGATATGCCCCTTCAGAACGGCAATCCGGTCTACAGCAAGCCGGACGCGGAGCGAGCCTGGGGCAAGCTCGTCGCATTGTACAAGATGGCGCTCGCCTAACTCAGGCTGACGATCCGCGAAGGAGTTTCGCGAAGGGCGCCAGGCACCGGTCGGGTTGCGATTCACCTTGTAGCTCGAAGCGGGTTTTCGTTTCCTTTGCGTACTTTGCGACTTTGCGTGACACTCTGTTTTTGGAACCTTCGCATATCCTCTCAGCAGAAGGTTTCCTGCGCAGGGAGCGTTGCATTGTAGTGGTACTGAACTTCCGGAGCCCGTGAAACGGCTCGCGGGGCCAGCTCGTAGCATGGGCTCGACGGAAGGACTTTTGGATCGATCCAGTAACGATCGGCGGTGTGCGGATAGCTATTTTGGCCGTCCCGTTCGACTTCAGAGAGGAGCATCGAAAACGTGAGCATCACATGTCGTGCCAACCAGCATGACGACCCTCAGGTTAGATAGCCCTCGATTTACTGGCGGCCGAACACGCCCGGCGAAAAGTCCGAAAGCCCCGGCCGCCCGCAACGCCTAAGGCCGAAGTGTCACTATCCATCGGAACGGAAGTTTCACGTCCCGGAGCTCCCATTCAAGCAGCAGCGGAATCGGACCCTGATTCCCGCGCCCCAACTCTCCATCGCCAGTCGCAGTCAAAGATGCCGAAGGAATTGTCGACTCGACTTCGACGGATGTAAATCGATCGATGCGCTTCTCGTTTTCAAAACGCGTCGCGACCCGATCGCTCGTCGATGGAAATAAAACCCGCAGTTTTCGGATCTGAACGGTTCCAGTAATGCTTTCTTCCCGTACGAGCGCTCCGCCGCGCAGTGTCCAGGTAACCTCGGTTGAAATGCCGGGATCGACAAACGCAGCGGGTTTGCCGCCGATGGTTACCCAGCGTCTCCAAATCGCCCGCAGGCTCTTTCCATCGGCGCTGGGATATATTTCGTCCGCTCCGTCGCCCGCCACGATCACGCGTCCATCCGCGAGTTCGAGGAACGGGGCCAGCGCCGGCACCACGCGCTCCACAGGAACGGAGAACCCCGGGAATCCATGCGGAGCCGCCAGGTAATCGGCGACACCGGGCTTGGTACCGGTCGTGATGGGCAGCGCAAAACTGAGCTTGCTTTGCCGCACCACCCAAACTCCCGCCGGGCGAGCACCCTTGCGGAAATACTCGAATCGCTCGACCGGCGCCGGGACGAGCTTGGCGGGAAAATTCGCGACGTTCTCTTTGCGCATCGCTTCCGTGAACAGAATCTCGGCGTTGGCGGCCTTTCCGAAAAAGGACGTGGTCTGCTGCCATTCGCGCTGCGGATTGATATAGCCGAAATGTCCATGGCCGAATCCGAAAACATTCAGCAGATGACGATTCTGAAGATATTCGCTCATCAGCGATTTCCATGCCGCGTAGTACGCGCTGGCGAGCTGTGGAAGCGGCGCGGGCCGGAATTGTGGATGCTGCGCCACGAACCCCACGATCTCCAGCGTGTCCATATATCCGATGAGGCCAACACTACGGCCCCACGTGTACCCGTAGCCATCCGGAGCGACCATGTCCCACCACAATCGCAACTGCGTCTTGAGCGACGGCTCGAGCGCCGCCAGGATGTCCTTACGACCGGCGTCCTCGGCCGCTTCGTAGACATAGCGCGCATATTCCTGCGAATAACGGTCGAAGCGTCCCGTGGGAATCGCGTCGTCGGAATAAATTGCGCCTCCTACGAATTGCCCCGCGGCCTGATCCAGCAGATCGTCGACGTAGGTGCGATCCGTGATGATCCCCATCTGCAAGTCCATCGATGCTATCCGCGACGCCACGCCGAAATAGTTTTCGGGAAGGTCGATTACATGGCGCACTGCGCGATCGTAAAAGCGGGCCGGGTCGAGCAGGGAGCGCCACTCGGCTTGTTCCGCCGGCGTCAGGCTTTGCCACATCGCGTTCGTTTTCAAGTTTGTTCCGAAGCGCCGCAATCCGAGCGCCGCGAACATTTGCGCAAAGGTCTTCCCGCCGCCGCGCGCCTCGATCAAGCCGGCTTGCCCTAGAAAGTTCGGCAACTCCCTGCCCGCGATATTCACTTCTCCGGACAGCTGCGAGCAGGCCGCTGCGGCGCGCAGGAACGTGCCCCACGAGAAATCACCGGTGGTGAGCGCGCCCACCACGCGCGCCTGCGGAAGCGTGGCGATGTCGACTATGTGAGCAGCGATTTCTTTTTTGAGGAACCCATCCACCTCGGCTGTAAATTGGCTGGTCGAAATGGTGCCTTGCGCCATCGCGATGGCCGGGAACAGCGACAATAAAGCGCCTCGCGTCATTTCTTCTCCAATTTAACGGCGACGGCGAGGTAACGATTATCGTGATATTTCACCGCCGCGCGGCGCAGCAGTGGCACGAACGCGGCTCGGTCGAACGGCTCGATCTGTTCGTAAGGCCACTTCTCTTCGCCGCTCGCGACGGGCACCAGCCAGTCGAGCGCCTTGCGAATCCCGCGGGCGTCCGGTGTCTCGAAATTCCACAGATCGACGCTCGAGTGCTCGCCCAGCCGCGCGAGTTGCATAAGACCGTCGAGATTCATGACGCTATAACTCAGGCCCTTGGTGCGATCGGTTTCCCTCGGCTGACGCCCGTCGGGCTCGATCTGCGCGGCGATGCGTTTAGTTTTCGCCGCCTCCAGCGTTTGCGTGGCGAGCTCGCGCTGGCCGGTGAACAGCGCGAAATCGACGATCTGCACGTCGTAGAAAGTTCCGTGATTGTTCGTGGCCTTCGCTTCGTCGCGGCCGTTCTTGCTGGTCTGCAACCAGTCAAGAAAATCGCGGAACCATTTCTCAACGCCATTCTGATCGGCTGCGGTCCAGCTTTTCGATCCGGCCAGCAAACCCACCGCGTCCACCACCCCAGTCAGTCCGCGCGATTCAATGATCCCGATTCCGCGGCCGTCGTTGACTCCCGGAATAGCTTGCGCGTACCGCAGGTTCGGATTCATGCGCGTTTCCGGATCCAGAAACCAGGCGCGCAAAAGCCCCGCGGCGCGCTGCGCGTAGGTTTCGTCGTGCGTAAGATGATAGGCGGCCGCCAGCGCGCGCGAATTCCTGGCAACCCGGTCCATCTCCGCGTGGTCGGTAATCTGGTTGATCTCCGGATTGCGTACGCCGTCGTGCCGGATATATGGCAACCCGCTGGGCGAATTGGAATCGGGCCAGAAATACGGGGCCTGGGACATGTAATCGTGCTTATCGCCGCTGGTAGGCGTGCGCTGTTTGCGCATCACGGTGAACGGACCGTCGCCGATAATTTTATCGGCCGCGGCGACAGCCTCTTTGCGATCGAGCGTGCTCAAGTCCAGCAGAAACACTTTCGATTGCGAAAAGACCAGCGGCGCGCCGGCGAGCACTACAAGTAATCTTCGCGGCATGGTGTGAATATGTCGATCACTCTATCGCCCTGGCGTACTTCAAAAGTTCGATCCCCGGCGACCACCCGGTGATGTCCCGAAACCACTCTGGGGCGAATTGTCATCGCGACAACCATCCGCCGTCTACCGCGATTACCGCGCCGTGCAGGTAATCGCTGGCTCGTGAGGCCAGAAACACCGCGGTGCCCGCAAGGTCCGCCGGCGATCCCCAGCGGCCCGCCGGAATCCGCTCCAGGATCTGGCGATTGCGAACGTGATCGGCACGCAACGCGGCGGTCACATCCGTTTCCATGTATCCGGGGGCGATGGCGTTGACGTTTACGCCTTTCGACGCCCACTCGTTCGCCAACGCCTTGGTGAGCTGCGCCACGGCACCCTTCGCAGCCGCATAGGCCGGTACCAAAATTCCGCCCTGAAATGAAAGCAGTGACGCGATGTTGATGATCTTTCCCGAACCCTGCGCGAGCATGTGCCGTCCCGCAAGCTGCGCGAGCTGGAACACCGCGGTCAGGTCGATCTGTAATACTTCATTCCAGTCTTCAACGGTGTAGTCCACGGCCGGTTTGCGCCGGATGATCCCGGCATTGTTGATCAGGATGTCGATCGAGCCCAACTCATGAAGGGTGAAATCGATCATGCGTTCAGGCGATTTCGGGTCGGCAAGATCGGCAATAATGCGCGCTGCTTTCACTCCAGTCGCGCGGATGGCGGCCACAACGCCGTCGATGCCAGTTTCTTTCGAGCCATGCACTACGACGTTTGCGCCGGCTTCGGCGAGACCGATAGCCATGGCGGCGCCGAGTCCGGTGCGCGAACCGGTGACCAGCGCGTTCTTGCCTTGCAGATTGAATGCGTCCAGAATCATGCGTCGTGTATTAAACGTCGATGTGGGCGGGTTCCAGCCGCGGAGCGAGTAAATGAATAATCAACAGCGCGATCAGATACACAGATCCCGCGATGACGAACATCGGCACATAGCTTCCCGTGAATTGCAGCACGAATCCGGTGAAGGTCGCGATCACCATTCCTCCCACCGCTCCGCCGAATCCCCCGATGCCGACCACTGAAGCCACGGCACGCTTGGGGAACATATCCGACGGCAGGGTGAACATGTTCGCGGACCAGCCCTGATGCGAGGCAGTCGCGAGCCCGACCAGCACCACCGCGACCCACACGTTGGCGACATTCGCCGCGAAAATAATCGGTGTCACGGTGATTGCGCACGTGAGCATGGCAGTCTTGCGCGCGCGATTCGCACTCCAGCCGCGCTTCAGGAATCGCGCCGCCAGCCACCCGCCGCCGATGCTGCCGAGCGTCGCCATGTTATATACGATCACCAGCGGCCAGCCGAGTTCGCTGATCGACAAGCCATGCTTGGAGTTTAGGAATTTCGGCAGCCAGAACATGAAGAACCACCAGATGGGATCGGTCATGAATTTTCCGATCAGGAACGCCCATGTCTGGCGGTGCCCCAGCAGTCGAGTCCACGCAATCTTAGTTACGGGCTCGAGCGGATCGCTCTGGATGTAGGCCAGCTCGGCCGCCGAAACGCGGGGATGGTTTTGCGGCGGGCGATACATGATCACCCACGGGATGATCCACAACGCGCTGAGCGACCCGGTGACCAGGAATGCCGACTGCCATCCGTATCGCACCGTGAGCCACGGCACCACGATCGGTGCGACAATCGCTCCGACGTTGGTACCGCAGTTGAAAATCCCAGTGGCGAGCGCGCGTTCTTTCTTTGGAAACCACTCCGCGACGGTTTTAAGCGCCGCCGGAAAATTCCCGGACTCGCCGATCCCCAGCATGAAGCGCGCGACGCCGAATCCGAAAACACTCCGGGCGAACGCCGTGCCGATAGTGGCCAGGCTCCAGATGCCGATCGCGACCGCGTAGCCGATGCGCGTCCCGACGCGGTCGATAACGCTGCCTGCGAGCAGCAAACCGATCGCATACGCACCCTGAAATGCATTGACCAGATTGCTGTACTGAAGCTCATTCCAGCCGAAAACGCGCTGCAATTCCGGCGCGAGCACTCCCAGCACCTGGCGATCCACGTAGTTGATCGTGGTGGCGAAGAAACACAGGGCGCAAATCCGCCAGCGATAGCGGCCGATGACTTCGGTTGCCGCCGCTACGGTCGCGGTTCCTTGCCGGGCGTTTTCCAACACGTTTATTTGCGGCTGGCTTCGAGTCCCGATCCGCCCGCGCCGAATCCCGGCTGGACGTTTACTACCCCGAACTGGCGATCTTCCCTCTCGGTGTGCGCCGCCATCGCCCACAGAAAACTGATCCGATGACCGGGAACAGAAACGTTGGGGTGGTATCCGCTCGGCATCAGGACTGCATCGCCGTCACGGACCACCGTCACCATTTCCGGATACTGCGTGTCGTTGTAGACCAACTGGATGCCGAACGCCGGGTCCGGCATATCGAAGTAGACGTACATTTCTTCGAGCATCTTCGCGTGTTCGTGCGGAGGCCAACTGGTCCAGTTGCCCGGATCCGAAACGGTGAAGCCTACCAGCAGCCGGTTCGCCTGCACGTTCTTGCCGAGCACGATATTGACGATGCGCTGCTGCGCGGCTGTTCCCGCCGTGAACTTCAGGCTACCATCCTTGGTCACATCCGCATACTTGACCACCTGCACTGGATGACGCTCCGAAACGTCGGCCGAAAATTCGGCGATGTCGACAGCGTCGCTGGTGACTTCGATCGATGCATCCCTCGGGACGTAGACCGCGTCGTACTGGCCTAGATCGAGTTTCTGCCCGTCAATGGTTACCCTGGCCTTGCCCGAAAGCACGATCAGCCCGGTCTCCCTGCCCGCGTTCGAGAACGACGCTGAGTTTACATCTTTATTGAGCATGATCCGGCCGTAGGAAAGATGACGATTAGTGCTGTTCTCCGGCGTCACCGAAATATGCCGGCCGTCGTGGGCGTTCGTCTTGCGGAAAACCATCGTGGATGCCATGCTCGCTCCTAATGTCAGAATATGAGATTCTATCTCGATTGCGTTTTGAGTGCTTGGGACGCAGCAACGCCACCGTAGCCGGATTCTTCAGACAACGCCTGAGCCGCGCGTGATGCCGACGCAGCCACTACCGGGACCTTTATTATGAGAGACGAGAAATGGAAGTCAAGAGCGGCGCGAAGCGATGGACTCGTATTTCGCCCAGAGCGTCGAATCTTGCACGGATGCGCGATTTTCGCTTCCGAACGCTAAGCGCCGACCAACGACGCTTCAGACGTCGTATTCTTTTTCATCCAGTTTTGACATTGGTCTGATACCGTCAAAGAAATTTCCTTTTTGAGGACAAACTGAACCAGATGAACCGATCTTTTCAGCGCACACTCTGCGCCTTTCTTGTGTCTGTTGGCAGCGCGATCTGCCAGGTGAACACCGCCAGTCTGACCGGACTGGTCAGGGATTCTACGGACGCCGTGGTAACCGACGCCAAAGTGACCACGCGAAACACCGCCACCGGACTCGAGCGAACCAGCCAGACTAATTCGACAGGCTACTATTTCCTGGCCAATCTGCCGGTCGGAAATTACGAGATTTCAGTGGAAAAGACGGGCTTTCAGAAAGCCGTCAGCACACTCAGTCTCGATGCAACGGAAAAGGGACGTCAGGACTTCACACTCGTAGTAGGAGCGGTTTCGACCATCGCAACCGTGGAAGCCGCGGCTCCGCTTCTTTCTCCTGAGGACGCGTCGCTTGGGTCGGTGGTCGATAACAAATACGTCACCGAGTATCCGCTGCTGCTGCGCAGCTGGGACGATCTGGTGAATCTCGTCGCGGGAGTCCAGGGCCAGCGCTACACGGACCAGGGTGGAAGCACCAGCGCGGGCCGCACTGGAGGATTCAACGTCCATGGCGTGCGCCAGCTTGAAAACAATTTCCTTCTCGACGGAGTCGACAATAATTCGATCTCCGAAAACGTCCAGGAGTTGACCACGCAAGTCGCCCGCCCATCGGTGGATGCATTGCAGGAGTTCAAGATCATCACCAATCCGTATTCGGCCGAGTATGGACGCGGCGGCGCGGTCATCAGCGTCATCAGCAAGGGCGGCACCAATCAGATCCACGGAACGCTGTACGAATATCTGCGGAATCGCGATACGGACGCCAACGATTTCTTCTCCAACCGGCAGGGTCTGGCAAAGCCGGCCAACATCCGCAATCAGTTCGGCGGCAATCTGGGCGGGCCGATCAAGAAGAACAAGCTGTTCGCGTTCTTCGATGGAGAGGGCACGCGAATCACCACCGGTCAGTTGCGAGCGGGCACGGTGCCGACCGACAACGAGCGTATCGGCGATTTCAGCGCCGCGGGGTATCCGATCATTTATCAAAACGGCGCGCCGGTTCCGTTCAACATGGTTCCGAAGAACAGCATTTCCCCGGTGGCTCGCCAGATCATGGCGCTGTTTCCGGAACCGACAGTTCCCGGCGCCCTTCTGAACAATTATTTCCGCAACGCGAATCTTACCGATAACGGGAGCCGGTTTTCGACTCGCGTCGATTGGCAGGCATCCGATAAGGACAGCGTGTTCACGCGCTACACCTGGAGCATTCGCGACCGTAATAGTCCGGGACTTTTTTCGGGCCTTGCCGATGGCACCCAGTCTTCCTCGCAAGGCGCGTACCACCTGACCGCGGATCAAGCCGTGCTTGGTTGGACCCGGCCCATTCTGGCGAGCCTGGTCAACGAATTTCGCGTCGGATATGAACACGACAACTCTTTCGCGAAACAGGAACCCTTCGGCCAGCCGGGGGGAAACCTGGTACCGGGTGTTCCCAATAATCCCGCGTTCGCCGGCGGCGTCACCATGATCACGTTCGCCAACATCAATACGTTCATTGGATCGCCCAACTTCCTGCCGAAATTCCAGAAGACGCAGCAATGGCAGTTCAGCGATACAGTCTCCTGGACGCGCGGCAAACATCAGCTCAAGTTCGGCGCCGACGTTCACGCTCCGCAGACCGATAACTTCCAGGACGTTCCCGGCCTGCGCGGAGCGCTTAATTTCGACAAGATTTTCACGTGCCAGCGCAATTCGAGCAATCAGTGCGTCGCCGGCACCGGCATTCCGTATGCCGACTTTCTGTATGGCGACCCGCAAACCGCCATGCTATCGAATCAGTTCGAGGCGAATCAGAAATGGTACTGGTTCGATTTCTTCGTACAAGACGACTTCAAGGTTACGCCGCGGCTGACCTTGAACCTGGGGTTGCGCTATGACTTCTCCTCGCCCGTGTGGGAAGGCAACAATCACCTGTCGAATTTCAATCCAGCCGGCGCAGGATCGATCATCACAGCTTCCACTGGATCGCTCGAAAACCGGGCGTTAGTGCAGCCGCAAAAACTGAATTTCTCGCCGCGCTTCGGCCTCGCGTATCAGCTCAACTCCAAGACGGTTCTGCGCGGCGGATATGGAATCTTCTTTGTCCCGTTCGATCGCGCGGGCAGCGAAAACGAGCTTGCGCTGAATCCGCCGGCATTTATTAACGCGAACGTCGCCCTTCCGTCGACCGCTCTTCAGCCTGTGTTCCCTCTCGACAGCGGATTCCCGTCGTCGTTCCTGGATGCCGCCAACATCAACTATAAATTCCTGCACATTCGCGCCACCAACCCGCAGGATCCGCGGCCATATACGCAGCAGTGGAGTTTCGGTATCCAGCACGAGGTGATGCACAACCTGTTTGTCGAAGCCGACTACGTGGGAGGCAAGGGTACCCATATCTTGACGCTGGGCGATTTGAACCAATTCGTCAACAACGGCCAGCAAGTTCTGCTCAACGCGCAGAATCAACCCGTGCTGCCGTATCCCGGCTTCGCCTTGCTCGAATATTCGCAGAACAGCGGCAATTCCAGCTACAACGGACTCGATTTCACGCTCGAGCGCCGCTTCACCGCCGGACTGAGTTTCCGTCTGGCCTATACCTGGTCGAAGTCGATTGACGACACATCTGAACAGCTTTCCGTCTATGGTTCCAATGCCTTCTCCCAAATCAACAACAACCTGAGAGGCTGGCGCGGGCCAAGCGATTTCGACGTCCCGCAGCGCGTGGTCTTTAGTTCGGTGTATGAGCTGCCGTTCGGAAAAGGCAAGCCGTTCCTCGCGAATGGAGTGGCCTCGAAAATCCTGGGTGGCTTCCAGATCGCCGGAGCGTACACCTACGCCGCGGGACGTCCGTTCACCGCGTTCAACAGCGCGAACAACAGCTCCATCGACATCGGCGAAGAAGTGGCTCTGCCGAATGTGATCGGCACGCCGGTGATGCCCCACCAAGTCACCTGCTGGTTCTACGTTTCGACTAATCCCGGATGCAAGGGAATAACCGGCACGAATGCGTTCAGTCTGCCAGGGCCAGGAGTATTTGGAAACGCTGGCCGCAACATTCTACGAGGTCCCGGTTTGAAGAATGTCGATCTGTCGATTTCCCGCACCTTCGGGATCACTGAACGGATCAAGCTCCAGTTCCGCGCCGAAGCCTTCAACCTGAGCAACACCGTGGCGTTCGGTCTACCCAATGCGAACGTGAGCGGAGGCTCGGCTGGCGCCATCACATCGCTGGCGGCTGATCCGCGAATCATGCAGTTCGCGCTCAGACTCGCGTTCTAGTAGACTGTCGCGTCGAATCCGTTAGTATAAGCAACGCGCTCCATGGCTGTGGCGCCTCAATCATTTGAAGATTTCCTTGTGGCTTGAGGCGCGACAGTTATGGAGCGCGCACTAGCGTTATGTGCGACAGGCCACTATAAGCCGGCGCGCAACGAGAGCGGCTGAAGAATGGCCACGCCAGACTTACGGCTGCACGGCCGGCAGTGCATTCGCTGCGGCCTGCGCTCCAGCATCGCACTTGGGATGACCGAAACCGCCAGCGCTGATGCCGGTCCCGCCGTTAACATTCGGCACGATGTCGAACACGATGGTGTCGGGACGCGTCGCGTCGCCGGAAACTCCGCCGACGCCTGACAGGTGATCCAGACCCAGCAGCTTTCGCACGCGCCAACCGATGTCATGGTCCGCGCAGGAGGTGTCCCCGCTGACGCCGACGGCCCCCAGGATCACTTTGCCTGGACCGTACAGCGCCAGTCCTCCACCAAACACGTTCACGCCTCCGATTTTGCTGCCGACCATGGGATCGTTCGCGGCTCCGTAGTTGGCCGACGGCCCTTTGTACGCTGCGCCCGTATCCACTGGATTACTTTCCTGCAAACCGAAAAGACTCCCGCCGGGCTGTACCGCCGAATACAGATTGGCGGTCGAGAGCGCCAACCCGTTGGCTTGACCCGATCCGCCGCTCGACGACGACGAATCCAAGCTGAACGCATTCGCGGTGTTCGCCTTCTGCGCCGAAATCACACGGCTTCCGGGCCACTGCGCACCTCGATTCACTCCCGAAAACGCGACCGCGCAAACCACTCCGTCGCGATCGACGATGGTGCCCCACATATTGTTATTGAGCCCGCTGGTTTCCGCCGCAGTCGCTGTCCCCAGTGCGGTTTTCAGGGCCGCAAAGCCAGGGAGGTTCTTACAGTTATTGCTATTCCCGTTATCCCCGTCATCGTCGGCCACGGCGATCGGCACAAACAGGCCCAATACAAGACCAGCGCACAACATAGTGCGCCCGTTTATCCAACTCGTGAGCAACATTTGTTTCCTCCTAAGGTGATTCGCGGCCACGTTGGCAGCGCGTCATTGATGGATGACTCGAACTCGCCGATCGTTTCACATCTGGGTAAAGTTGCCCTCCAGGAATAGAGGCAGCTATATGAGTCGTATGAGGTTTAGACGGTCCACAGTCGCCGATATTCAGCGCGCGATAAATTGCATCGTGTAGGGTTGCAGGCGTCCGAATTGGACCACGCAAGGTCCGCAGTGCGCCGCATAGGATGGTTCGATACTCATCAGCAGTGCGGGAATGGCGGAGTGGTCGTCTGCGTTGTGCTCGGTCGCGATTGTAAATCGGGGCTTGAATCTTCGAATCGTTTCCCGGCCTCCCTGAATGGCCGGTTTTTCAGCGCCCTCGATGTCCATTTTCACCAAATCGAGCCGCTCCAATTGCAACTCGCTTACGATACGATCGATCGTCGTAAGCGGGATCGCGACGCCCGAATTGGACTTGATCGTATCTCCGTCGAGTAGCAGAGTAGTCTCGCTGCTCCAAACACCCTTTGGATAGATGACGACTCGACCCTGTTCGATCTCGTGAGTGAACGTGCGCCGCAGGCATGGTATTTTCCATGGTGCTGGTTCGACCGCGATCACCTTCGATGCGCCGTGGTTCAGCGCCGTTCGAGTAAATGTGCCCACGTCAGCGCCGCAGTCCAGGACCACATCGCCGGGATGAACGACTTGCGACGCATTGTAGATGTCGGCTTTCTGTTCTCCGATCACTTGGTCGAACCGAGCGGCAGAGCTTTGCGGTATCCAGAATGAGCCGTGCGGCGTTTCCCAAAGCTGCATGTCACCTTCGGAGCGCACCTTCCTCATCGCGGGGCGCGCATCCTCCAGCGCTTTCTCGATCCGTGCATCATCCCCGCCCTTTATCGCATTGATAAGCGGGCAGTCGGACTTCTGTTGAGCAAATCGGAGCGAGACAACGCCACCAATGATGCACGGTAAAACAACGAAGGGTGCAGCCAAAAGTAATTTCTTCATCGAGCTAACATCCTGCAGTGTTGCCCAAAAGCGAAGATGCGGTATTTTGAGGCCCCTCTCGGGATGGGCGATCTGGCATGAGCCCCTTGGGTTCCCTACACCGCCAAAAGTTAAACTCGATTCGAAGCAAATCCCTACGAAGCCACGAGGTTTCCAGCCGCCAGCCTGCTGTTGGAAGCGGTCCAGATCCCCACGAAGCTGCTGCCCGCGACCAGGAAGATTCCGGCCGACGCTAAGCACACAAAGGCAAGCAACAAGGCGTACTCGGTCAAATCTTGGCCGGCGTCTTGCTTCAAAAACGCTGTGAGCTGTTTCATAGCGACGCTACACCAGTCGATAGTAACAGAAATGCGCCGTGGGTTGAATACCGAACGAGTACTGTATCGTCTATGCCAGCTATCCTGCGGTTCGCGCCCGTAAGCGTCAGTTTTCTTTGAAGAAATGCGCGATTTTCTTACCGGCGGTTTCCGTATAGTAGACCGTCATCTTGCCGCCCGTTTTCAAGCCTTTGCCGGTTTCATGGACCGCCTCATTGGTAAGATGATAGGTCTCCTCGGCGCCTTCGGCGGTCTTCACCGTGACTGTTTTCGCCCCGTGATCGACGGCCTTGATGGCGACCACGCTCGCCTTCAGACCATCCCTGCCGACATGATCGATTTCAGTCGCCGTCTTTTCTACGCCTTTTACCGTGTAATGCACGATGACCTCATCGCCTTCCTTCATGCCTTCAAACGCGTCTTTGCTTCCGTGGGCGGTGGCCTCCGCGCCATGCGCGACCGTTCGACCGACGAAGTGAAAAGTGTGCTCGGTTCCCTCTGCCGTCTTGACGACCACCGTCTTGGCCCCCTTGTCGACCACTTTCACAGTGCCGACCACCGCCGTCGCAACATCCTGCGCGGCAAGCGCGCCGCAAGCCAATAAGGCCAACCCGATAGCGGATCCGAAATATTTTCGCATGGTAGATTCTCCTGGGCTTCAGTGTAACGCGTTCCGGACGATTATTCCTTCTCTTTGGGGCGCGCCCAATAACCTGAACGGGAGCGGACCACCAGGTCCTTCCGGACGGTTTTCACTTCGAGTTTATGGAATTTCCCGTCGCGCGCGTCGGCGGGAGGAGTGAACCCGAGCAGATACATGTTGCGCAGGTCGAATTCGATCTGCGAGAAAACTTCGGAAGTCTTGCGACCCGGATTCGGAAACGTCAGACCGCCGGTCTCGCGCGAAAGACGCTCCAGGCCGCGGCTGACCGCTTGGGCGATGGTCGCGCTGAGGGAAATGAAACGCATCGGGCTGGCGTACTTGATCGAATACACCACCGCTTCGGCGGATTGCGCCGTCTCGATCAGATCGGTCAGGCTGATGTCGCTGCCAGTGTCCATTCCATCGGAAAGGATCACGATCGCTTTGCGGCCGATCACCGGCTTCAGCTCCTTGGCCGCGTAGTACAGGCCGTGCCATAAGGCAGTTCCACCGCAGCTTCGATGAAAACCGGTATTTCTGCATGGAGGACCCAGCAGAGGCGATTGCCGTCCTTCACGCGTGCCGACTTCTTGCACTGCACTGACAAGATCGTCGACTGAACCGGTCAAACCCGAAATCAGCCGCGCCTGCTGAGCCACTTCGACCACCATGGCGTGGTCGCGTGGGCCGATCACCTGCTTGAGGAATTGAGTGACTGCCTCGCGATGGCTGCGAATGAATCCGGCCTGGCTGCCGCTGACGTCGGCGACCAGAGCGATCGTGAGTGGCAAGTCCGATTCCTGCCAGAAATTGCGGATTTCGCGCGGTTGGCTGTTGTCCCGCACATTGAAATCCTCCGCCTTGAGATCCTTAGCCGGCGCGCCTCCGCGATCGGTGACCGAACAAGCCACAGTGACCAGATCGACGTCCACGCGGATGTCGGGCTTCTGCTGCCCGCTGAGCACGGCCGCGAACATGAGCGTCACGAGTTTCATCGGCCTTTGCGCGTAGTATCGCACGCAACAGATCGAGCAGCTCGTCAGGATAGCCGGTTAGGAACCTGGCAAGGCGCGAACGCTAGCGAGCCGGTGATTGCCCACGCCCGCTGAAATATTCAAAAGACCACTTTCATCGCGAGCTGGACCTGGCGAGAGGATCCTGAGTCGCCCGGTGCGAAACGCGTAGCGGAAATCAGGCCGAACGTACTCGACCCAACCGTAAGACCCGGATTCCCGAAGTTGGCGTGGTTGAGCGCGTCAAAGAAGTCCGCGCGCACCTGCCAGTTGATGCTTTCCCGGATCTTCGTGTTCTTGACCAGCGCGAAGTCGAGATTCGAGAATCCCGGCCCGCTAATCGCGTTGCGCCCCAGATTTCCGAAGGCGTTGCCCTGATCGAAAAACACGCTGGGATTGTCGATATAGCCGATGAACGACGGGTTCCCGTTCGAGGACGGAATGAAGCCGGTCTGCACTGGCCCGGAAACGCTGGCCCGCACGGTTCCCGCACCAGTCAGCCCGCGGTTGCTGGTAAAGAAGGTGAGCGGGCTTCCAGTTTGCAGGGTCAGGATGCCGGTAAGTTCCCATCCGTCCTTCACCCGGTTGCCTTTGAACGGAAGCTCGTAGATGCCATTGAAGACCAGCCGATGCCGCGCGTCGAAATCGGACAGGCCGCGATCGTTCTTGATGTTATAGCTGTCCTGGATAACGACGCCTTGCACGTTCCTCGAATTGTAGTCGATCGATTTCGAGAAAGTGTAAGAACTCTGGAACTGGAATCCTTTTGTGAACCGCTTGGTGGCGGTGACCCATAGTGCGTTGTACGATGAGTTCCCGTCACTTTCATATACGGAAATATTGCCCAGCGGCTTGCCTGCGAAAATCGGACTGCTCGCGGAAAGCGACGGATAGGGCCGCGCGCCGTTGACAAATTGATTGTAATTCCGCGCTAGGTTCAAATCGGTGCCTTTCGATCCGAAATACCCGACCATCAAGCTCAGGTTCGCGGCCAGTTCCTGCTGAACGTTGAAATTCCAGGACTCTGCGTAGCCGTCCTTATAGTTTTTCGCGATCGACGCGGGCGCCACCGACCCGCTGGCGAACGCGAACGCGTTGCTGAGGCTCACCACCGGAACGGCCGTCGTCGGTGAGAACGAAACCGGGAACGCAAACGGGGGATTGGACGCAAGACCCGTCACCAGGCCGGTAATGGGCTGGTCCGCCTGGATCGCGAATGCGCTGCGCACCAGCGTTTTTCCCTTTCCAAAAACGTCCCAGGCGAAACCTAGCCTCGGCTCAAACTTCATGCTCTGGTTGTAGGGTTGCGGTGTTTGGACCAGCGAATCCGATTTTGGATCGAATACCACGAAGCGATTCGCGCCTTCGGTCGGCGTCCCGAACCAGTCGTAGCGCAGTCCCGCTTCGATGGTCAGGTTCCGGGTGGCCTTGTAATTATCCTGAACGAACGCTCCGATGGAATTTACAAAGACTCGGCTGGCGCGATTCGACGGGTTCGTCGTAAACGAGTTGGCCTGGTCGTTCAGAAATGCCGCGATGCTGGTGAACCCGAACGTACCCGGCGTGTAGGCGAAATTGTTGTTGTTCAACCGCCGATAGTCTCCGCCAAACTTCACTGAGTGCTTCCCGTGCACCCAGTTCAGCGTGTCCGAAAGCGCGGTCGAATAGTCGCCGCGGCCCGATGGCTCTCCGCCGATCCCCCCAAACGCGAACGCTCCCGTGACACTGATCTGCGGGAGGCCCACCGGCGCATTGATTCCGCTGCTGATGCCGAAATCCGCCCCGTTCAGCGTATTCAGCGCGGTAAACGTGATGTGAATCCGGTTGTAACCCAGCCGCAGTTCATTCACCAGATTGTTGGTGAACACTTCCGTGTCGTTGATCGTCATGATCTGGCGGTGCCCGTTTCGCGTGTCGCCAAATCCCGGGAGATTGTTGCCCTGCGTCGTGGGCGGCTCATTGCGCAGGTCGTTCTGATACGCAAAATATACGTTGAAACGGTTCGCGTCCGAAAAGCTGTGGCTCACATTCGCGGTCCCCTGATCGATGTTCACCGGAGCCGTCGCGTTGCTGACGTAAATGTTGCCCGCCGAATTGGGTTGGGGGATAAACGGCAGCAGCTTCTGAATGATCGGGTCGCTGGTCGCCAGTGCCTGGGCGCGCTGGGCGGGAGACAACACCACCGTGGAAAGCGGAACACCCTGCAGATGACGAAGCCCCTCATAACTCAGATAGAAGAACGTCTTGTCTTTCTTGATCGGTCCGCCGCCATCGCCGCCAAACTGATTGCGATGAAATGGCGACTGCGCCGCAACTCCGCTCGGATTCGTAAAATTGCGCGCGTCCAGATCGTTGTTCCTCAAAAACTCGTAAGCTTCGCCGTGCCATTGATTGGTGCCGCTGCGTGTCGCGATGTTGACGATCGCACCCGAGTTGCGGCCGTATTCGGCGCTGTAAGTCGAGTTGTCGACCTTGAATTCCGAAACGGTTGCGATGGTGGGCTGAAACGTAATCTGATTGTTGTTGGGATCGCTCAGATTAATTCCGTTGAGCATGAAATTCACTTCGTCTTCGCGGGCGCCCGCGCTGTTGAACGAAAAGAAGCCCTGCCCCCGCAAAGGAGCAGCCAGGCTGGCGTTGGCCGGCGGCGTTACGGAACCTGGAGTGAGGAATCCCATGTCGAGGAAATGGCGCCCATTGAGTGGGATTTCCTGCACCGTTCTCTGGTCGATCACGGCGTTGATCGCGATCGGCTCCGAGACAATCACCGGAGCAGTGCCGGTCACCTCCACAATTTCGCTGCTGGATGCGACACGAAGAGCAAAATTCTGCTGCACTGTGGTTCCCACTGCCAGTTCGACGTTATTCGCGGCCATGGTCTGCATCCCGGGTGCAGTCACGTTCACGCGATATGTTCCGACCGGCAGCGATGCCACCAGAAACACACCCGCGGCGTCGCTTTCGACATTGCGCTCTTCACCGGTGTTTACGTTGTGAACGACGATCTTCGCGGCCGGCAGCACGCCCCCGCTGGAATCCGTGATGGTTCCTGTAAGAGTCGCAGTGGATTGCGCCAGCAGCACGCATCCCAAAGCCAAGAAAAGCGCCAAGCCCGTGACGCAGCGTGACGTGAATTGTCTTCCCGAATCTGTTTGCACGAATTGCCCCCTTGTGATTTGAAAACTGAACGTTCTCGCACGATAAGGACACTGTGGATGGGCACAGACAGGTTGGCCCCACCCTCCCCAACATGGAATTTACGCAATTATACCCGCTATAACATCGAAAGCAAGCCCCTAGAAGTTGCTCAACAAGTGTCCGTGCTAACCGCACGCCATGGTCCGGTGACGTTTCCCCGGGCATCGATGAACACCCTTGAAGCGGCGATAGATCATGATAGATTGTGATGGAATGCAGTATTCCCTTTTCGTAAGACCAGGTATCCTAGTCGCCACGGTTTTGGTCTCGGTCTTGTGCCCGGTTGGGACCGCGCAAGACACGCAAGGCCGCGAAGCGAAGGGCGTCCCGCCGCGGGCGGCTCCTACCGACTATCAGGCGAATGCTCCGGCCGGCGCGTTTACGGTCGCGGCTGAATTCACCGGACATTCCATCGCTACCCCGCAGGCTATCCTCAACACCGAAGACTATGTAGTGGTTGAAGTGGCGTTGTTCGGTCCGCCGGAAGCGCGCGCCAAGCTCTCTCATGAGGACTTCTCGCTCCGCATCAACGGGAAGAAGGTCGCCTCGCCCGCCCAGCCGTACGGGATGGTGTTCTCCTCTCTCAAAGATCCCGAATGGGCGCCGGCCGAACCTGCGGCCGCAAAGTCGAAGACCAGCATCGGCGGAGGTGGAAGAGGGGCTCAGAGCGACTCGGGCTCCCTGCCTCCGATAGTGCACATCCCTATCGAGGTCGAGCGCGCCATGCAGCAGCGTGTTCAAAAGGTTGCCCTGCCGGAAGGCGAGCGCTTACTTCCCGAGGCAGGACTCATTTTCTTCCAGTACCGCGGAAAGATTAACAGCATCCATTCGCTCGAGCTGATTTACTCGGGTGCCGCCGGAAAAGCGAGCCTGACACTTCAGCCCTAGTGGCCTGTCGCGTCGAATCCGTTACTATAAGCAGCGCGCTCCATCACTGTCGCGCCTCAAGCATTTGAAGATTCCTCATCGTTTGAGGCGCGACAGTCATGGAGCGCGCACTAACGTTATCTCTGCGATGGGCCACTAGTGCGGGGATCCCCTAACGCTTCGCGTTTCTTCAGGGTTGCCGTTCACCCCATTACGATCTAGAATCAATAATCCGGGTAGATATCGTTAAGGAAAAGGTGCCGTTTCGAATGTGGATGACGATCCAAAGCGTAGTGAAGTTGGCTGTGGTGAGTACCGGGCTTGCACTGTTGGCGATCCCGATGGTGGGCCAGACCTATCGCGCCCCACGCGCAGAAGGCGGCAAGCCCGACCTCAATGGAATCTGGCAGTCGATGAATGAAGCCAACTTCGATCTGGAAGCGCACAATGCGCGGTCTGCCATGGCGCTCAGGCCCGGACCGTATGGTCCCGTCCCGACCGCTCCGGTGCTCGCCCTGGGAGCCGTCGGCGCGGTGCCGCCCAGCATGGGAGTCGTCGAAGGCGGCGAGATCCCGTACAAACCAGATGCGCTCAAGCAGAAAAAGGAAAACCAGGAGAACTGGCTCGCGCGCGATCCCGAGATCAAGTGCTACCTTCCTGGCGTTCCGCGAGCGACCTACATCCCTCAGCCGTTTAGAATTTTTGAAAGCGGCAGCCAGATTTTCATCGCCTACCAGTTCGCCGGCGCGGTGCGCAATATCTATTTGAAGGATCCCGGACCGGCTCCCGTCGATTCCTGGATGGGACAATCGGTGGGCCACTGGGAAGGCGAGACGCTAGTGGTCGACGTGACCGGATTTAACGATCAAAGCTGGTTCGACCGGGCAGGGAATTATCACAGCGATGCGCTGCATGTGGTCGAGCGCTATACACGGATCAGCCCGGACGTGATTTCCTACGAAGCGACCATCGAGGATCCCAACGTGTTCACGCGGCCCTGGAAAATCAGCATGCCGTTGTATCGGCGTCAGGAAAAGAACGTGCAGCTCCTGGATTTTAAATGCGTGGAGTTCGTGGAAGAATTGCTATACGGGAAGTGGCGCAAGAAGCCTCTCACCCAGTAGAAGTAATGAGGTGTGTAAAATGCGGAATCGAATTGTGACCTTGATGGGCGTGCCAGTGCTGGCGGCCCTGCTCCTTTCGACCAGCGTCCCCGCGGCTGCTCAAGTCTCGAAGGCCCCGGCCAGCAAGGCTTACACTCCTCCCCGCATGGCCGACGGCCACCCGGATCTGCAAGGTATCTACGACCTCGCCACGATTACACCGTTGGACCGCGCACCGGGTTTGAAGGCCACCCTCACGAAAGAGGAAGCTCTCAAGCTGGAGACTGCCTATGCAGGACAGAGGGAGCGCGGGGATCAGCCCATCGACGGCAATCGCACGGCTCCCCCCAAGGGCGGCGATGGATCGCGCGGAGCCGCTGGAAATGTCGGCGGGTACAATTCGGGTTGGCTCGATCCAGGTTCTACCTACACGGTGGTGAATGGTGAGAAGCGGTCATCGATTGTTGTCGATCCGCCGGACGGCCACGTCCCTCCGCTCACGCCGGAAGCCCGGCAAAGAGCCGGGTCCGCGAGAGCGAGGCCGACCTCGGATGCTTCGGAAAGCAACGATCCAGGTCTCGAAACTGCTCCCGGCGCCTACGACGATCCAGAGCGCCGTCCGCTCGGCGAGCGCTGCCTGCTGGGATTCGGGTCCACGTCGGGGCCGCCCATTCTGCCCGACTACTTTTACAACAATCTCCATCAGATCGTGCAGACCAAGGACTCGGTGATGATTCTCACCGAAATGGTGCACGACGCCCGAATCGTACGGATGAACGCGCAGCACTTGCCGAAAAACATGCGGCTGTGGCTGGGCGATTCGGTGGGTCACTGGGAAGGCGACACGCTGGTGGTCGATACGACGAATTTCACCGATAAGACCAGGTTCCGTGGATCGACTGCAGACCTGCACGTGACCGAGTACTTCACGCGCGTGGATCAGCGGACGCTGCTGTATCGCTTCACCATTGACGATCCGGCTACCTGGACCAAACCCTGGACCGGCGAGTACACCTGGCCGGCCACAGATAAGAACATTTATGAATACGCGTGTCACGAAGCCAATTACGCTCTGGGCGATATCTTGAGGGGCGCGCGCTTACGTGACAAGGAAGCAGCGGCCAAAGCCGCCAAGTAAGCCAGGAGATCATTCATGAGAACCAGACTCTTGATCCCGGTTTTGGCGGCGATCGCCGCCTTGTTCACGGCCTCCCAGCCCGCCTCCGCGCATCACGCCTTTGGCGCTGAATTCGACGCCAATTTCCCGGTCCTGCTCAAAGGCAAGATCGTAAAAATGGAGTGGGTCAATCCGCATACCTGGATCCATGTGGAGATAACCAAGCCGGACGGCACCAAGGAAGTTTGGATGGTGGAGGGTGGAAGTCCCAACACATTGATCCGTCGCGGGGCTAACAAAGGAACATTTCCCGTTGGAACCGAAGTGGTCGTCGACGGCTATCAGGCCCGCGACCATAACGAACTGCGTGCCAACGCGCGTAACGTGACTTTCCCCGACGGCCGCAAACTGTTCCTGGGCTCGACCGGCACCGGCGCTCCGTCCGAGGATAGTTTTCCTACCGACAAGGTGAAATCGCCGTCGAAGTGATTCCGAGAGCGGCACCATCCGATCCCAGTTTCGGACGCTCGGCGACTCTTTAAGCCAAACTCGCCCGTCGATTGTTGTTCATTTGCGCACAACTAGCCCCGACCGTCGTTGGGCACTGAAATGCCTTGGGCAGACTAGAGGGGCGGTGTTCATGCTGTTTCGAGACGTCCGTTACGCGCTCAGGACCATGCTCCGAACGCCAGGGTTTACGGCGGTCGCTGTTCTCTCCCTCGCGCTGGGGATCGGGGTCAATTCAGCGATCTTCAGCTTCGCGGACGCGCTACTCCTCCGCCCGCTGCCGGTCCCGAGTCCGACCAGTGTGGTCACCATCAGCGACATGGCGCCGGACATGCCAACCGGTTCCTTCAGCGTTTCGTATCGCGATTATGTGGATCTCAGAGATAAGAGCAGATCCTTTGACGGGATGGTGGCTTTCACTTATACGTTGGTCGGCATGGCCGAGCAGCGGGAGGCGCTTCCCCAGTTGCGGCTCGCCCTGACCGTTAGCGGCAACTTTTTTCAAGCGCTGGGAGTGGTACCCGCTCTCGGACGGAGTTTCTCACCCGAAGAGGATCGAGTCCCCGGCAGAAATGCTGTTGCGATCCTGAGTCATCTTGCATGGAAAGAACGTTTTTCCGCCGATCCCAACATCGTCGGCCGCAAGGTCCGGCTCAACGATTTCGAATTCACCGTGATCGGAGTGGCGCCCGAGGGTTTCATCGGAGTAGATCCGCTGGTGCATCCGGACCTGTTCATTCCGGTCATGATGCTGCCGCAGGTTGCCGCCTTTGGCGATTCGAACGCGAACCAGCTCGAGCGCCGGGACAGCCGGATCTTCACCGTCAAAGCCCGGCTGAAAAGCGGAACCAGCCTGGCACAAGCCAATGCGGAAATGACCGCGATCGCCCGCAGCCTGGCCCAGGCTTATCCCGACACGAATCGAAACCGCAGCCTGATTGTGCGCACCGAAATTCAGGCGCGCGTGGCGCAAGCTCCGCCTAACGCCGCCTTGGCTTCCATGCTCCTGGGAATTTCGGGCCTGGTACTGATCATCGCCTGTGCCAATGTGGCGAATCTCCTGCTCAGCCGCGCGCGATCCCGCTCGCGAGAGATGGCCGTGCGACTGGCGATTGGCGCCGGCCGTGGACGTCTGCTGCGGCAGTTGCTTACAGAGAGTCTGATTCTGTCGCTTGCCGGAGGCTTGTTCGGCCTGCTGCTGGCCGAATATGGCGTCAGCTATTTTTCCAGCATCCGCCTTTCAGACGACCTGCCCGTCTCGCTGGTCGTGCAACTGGACCACCGGGTATTGATCTTCAGCCTGCTCGCGGCTGTTCTGAGCGCGCTTGTATTCGGCCTCGCGCCCGCGATCCGCAGTTCCAACACCGATCTGGTGCCCGCGCTCAAGACCGGTGAATCCACTGGCCGCCGCGGCCGAACTCTGGGAAGGAACGCATTAGTGATCGCGCAGGTCGCGCTGTCGCTCATGCTGCTGTGCGCCGCCACCATGTTCATACGCACATTTCGATTGGTGCTTCTAGGAAGCCCCGGTTTCCGCACCGACCACCTGCTGATGATGTCGTTCGATCCCACACTGGTCCACTATTCTTCTGGGAAAACCGATGATTTCTTCCGGACGCTGGTGGAGCGGGCGCGCCAACTTCCGGGGGCCCAAAACGCCGCTCTCTCGCACATGGTTCCTTTCGAACAGACCACCGTGGGCAGCGACAAGATCGCCCCCGAAGGCACTGAATTCCCGCCCGGAAAAGACGGCGACACCATCCTCTACAACACCGTGGACGACCGCTATTTCGAAACCATGGGCGTCCCGCTTTTGCGCGGGAGGGTTTTTCGGGTAACCGATACCGCCACGTCACCGCGCGTAGCCGTGATCAACCAGGCGATGTCCGACCGTTACTGGCCCAATCGCGATCCGATCGGCCAACGCTTGCGTTTGGGCGGCCGCAGCGGCCCGTGGCTTCAAGTGGTCGGAGTTGCCCAAACCGGAGCGTATACGTTTATGGGCGAACCCCGCACGCCATTGTTCTACGTGCCTCTGGCGCAGGATCCCCAGCCGCGCATGACCTTAATGGTGGAAACCGCTGGGGACGCAGCCGCGCTGACGGAGCCTCTCCGCGACCTGGTGCGCTCCATCGACGCCCATCAGCCGATTTATAACGTCCGCACCATGCACGATTACTATCAAGTCCGCGGACTCCAGTTTCTGCGATTGATCGTCAACCTGGTGGGCGCCATGGGAATTCTGGGTCTCACCATGGCGTTGGTTGGGCTTTACGGCCTGGTGACGTACACGGTGAGCCGGCGTACGCGCGAGATCGGCATCCGTATGGCGATCGGCGCCGCCCATCGCGACATTCTGCGCATGGTGCTGCGTCAGGGACTGACGCTCACGCTCATCGGACTGGGACTGGGTTTGGCCGGCAGCTTCGGCCTGGTGCGCGCCATCCGCGCGCTCTTTTCGCGATTGCAGGACACCGGCATGTTCGATCCGTGGACGTTCATTGCCGTGCCCTTGGCCCTGTTCGCCGTGACCATGCTTGCCAGCTACATCCCCGCTCGCCGCGCCGCCGCGATCGACCCAAACCAAGCGCTGCATTATGAGTGATCCGGACCGGCGGTCTCTCGGATTCACGCAAAGACGCCAAGTCGCAAAGGACGCCAAGAGTTTTTTTGCGATGCTTTGCGTCTTGGCGTCTTTGCGTGAACATTTCGGGTCTTCTCCGCCAGATCACGCGATCCGCTCCGCCCGCACGATAAATCTCTCCGGAGCCGCGCCGACAAAATAGAACGGATAACACGTAACAAGAGTCAGAATTTCATGACCGTCCGAGTTCAATACCGCGACGTCATAGGGACTCACCACTTTTGTCGACACGACGCGGTAGCGGTATTCGCCGCGTAACGTGGTGAGAACGATGACGTCGTCGCGCTGGATATTTCGCAAGGGACGGAAAAACGTATCGCGATGCGCGGCGATTCCTACATTGCCACGCTGTCCCGGCAGCGCCGTTCCCACAATATGCCCCGCTGCGCGCCTGAGAATAGACTTGGTGGTTCCTTCCACCACCACCGCGGAGACGCCCACACGCAGGATCTCAATACGGCCGATCAACCCATCCGGTCCGATGGCAGGCGGCAGAGCGACAGTGAGCGTCGCGGTTTGTGGATGCGCCTTCTTTGCCTGGTTTTCCTGCTGCAACAATCGTTCCAGATTTTGTTTCTCCCGATGCTGGAAGATCCAGGCGTCCAGGAGAACGAACGCGCAGTAACCCAGCAGTACGGCGGCGCAAGCAAATAGCAGCCGCTGCGTCCCTCGGAGAACCCACCGGATCGATTTGTTCGTAATGACAAGTTTCATGCCGCGGCGCTCATTGCCAGGTCGCAAACATCGCCAGACTCGCCGCCGTCATCACGACCACAGTGATCCACCCGAGCGCGGAAAGCCAGGCTGGATTTGATCGCGCTCCCATGACCTTTTTGCTGCCGGTCAGGAGCACCACGATGACGATCAGCGGAGGCGCCAACACGCCGTTGAGCACAGCCGACCAGAATAGCATCGAAACCGCGTCGAAGCCGGCGTAATCCAAGGCGAGCCCGAGCGCTAAACCGGCGGCGATGACCGCATAGAATTTGCCTGCGACGCTGGGGCGATCGGTCAGCGACCCCCGCCACGCCGCCCCTTCCGCCACGGCATACGCGCTGGATCCGGCAAGTACCGGCACGCCCAGCATTCCCGCGCCGATCAAACCCAGGCTAAACAGCCAGTACGCGCCATTCCCGGCGAGAGGGCGCAATGCTTCCGCCGCATCCTGGGCGGTCGTGATGGAGGTCTTTCCGTGCGCATGCAGCGTCGCCGCCGTGGTCAGGATGATGAAGTACATGATCAGGTTCGAAAACAGCATTCCCGTGACCACGTCGTTCCGCGACTGGCGCAGGTCCGCGTCAGTGGTCCCTCGACGCTGTTTGAGAGTCACCAGCCCCTCTTTGCGCTCCTCTTCCACTTCTTGCGATGCCTGCCAGAAGAACAAATACGGCGAAATCGTGGTTCCGAAGAGTCCCACCAGCGTGGCCCAATACTTACTCGACATTTCGAAATGCGGGATGAACGTGGAGTGCAGTACTGCCGCCCAGTCGGGTTTCGCAAGGAATGCCGCGGCAACATAGGCGAACAGGACCAGCGTGAACCATTTGAAGACTCGCGCGATGGTGTAGTAGGAAGACCAGATCAGGAAGGATGCGATTACAACTGCATACACCGGCGTCCAGTACATGCTCTGGATGCCCGTCACCATCTCCGTTACCTTCGCCATTCCGCCTAGATCCGCGCCAATGTTGACGGTGTTGGCGGTGATCAGCAGCGCGCAGGCGCCCCACAGCACCCATCTCGGATACCGGTGGCGGATTACGCTCGCCAGTCCCCGGCCGGTCACGCTTCCGAGCCGCGCGCACATGATCTGAACAGCGGCCATCAGCGGAAATGAGAAAAGAGCCGTCCACAGCGGGGCGTACCCGAAGGCCGCACCGGTGACCGAGTAGGTAGAGATTCCCGAGGGATCGTCATCGGCGGCGCCCGTAATCAGGCCCGGCCCCAAGCCGCTAAAGAACGATCGGGAACGGCGTGGCGCCACTGCCCGCTTTCGAGGCTTCGGTCGCAGCGCTCCGGTCATTTAGGATGCTTGGATGCGGCGATACTCCGGCTGCCACATCGCGTCCTGCACCTGTTGAACGATGTCGTCGAATTTGACGCGGGCCAATCCTTCGGCCCCCGCAGCCTCCGCGACGGCCACGGCTACCGTAGTTGATACGCTGCGCAGGTTGTCGACATGCGGCAGCAGCGACGCGCCCGGCTGACGCACCGCGACCAGACTGGACACCGCATTGGCCGCCGCGGCCAACATGCCGTCACTGAGCCGGTAGGCGCGGGACACAATGG
>DATMOC010000040.1:0-171519 GCA_035568415.1 Bryobacteraceae bacterium
ATCGAACTGACGGAGCGCATCGAGCGACGGCCGATGCCCAAAGTCGAGCTGATCGACATGCGCGAGGAATTTCTCGAAACCAGAAAGCAGGCCACGTTTTCACGCGCACTGATCGATGCTGTTTCCGAGCGCCTGGAGAACGGCGAGCAGAGCATGCTGTTGCTCAATCGCCGCGGATTCTCTAGCTTCGTTACGTGTCGCGCCTGCGGCGAACGGATGCAGTGCGTGAATTGCTCCGTCACCATGACGTATCATCGCCGGGACCGCCGGATGCTGTGCCACTATTGCAACTATTCGGCGCGCGTTCCGGAGCGCTGCCCGAAATGCGACAGCGACTACGTACAATTCGTGGGACTGGGTTCGGAACGCGTCGAGGACGAACTGCACGGGGCTTTTCCGAAAGCGCGGATTGCGCGCCTCGATCGCGACACGGTAGGCGGAAAACGCGATTACGAGACCATCCTGGCCGGGTTCCGCGGCGGCGATTTCGACATTCTGGTGGGCACGCAGATGATCGCGAAAGGCCACGACATTCCCAACGTGACGCTGGTGGGGATCGTCAGCGCGGACATCGGGCTCGGTCTGCCGGATTTTCGCGCAGCGGAGAGGACCTTCCAGCTTCTGACGCAGGCTGCTGGACGCGCAGGGCGGGGAGAAACGCCCGGGATCGTGTTGATCCAGACCATGAATCCGGATCACTACGCGATTCAATGCGCTGCCGCTCATGATTACGAAGCGTTTTACAAGAAGGAAATCGAATTCAGGCGGCTCATGTCGTATCCTCCTTATGCGGCGCTGGCGAACGTCGTCGTGCGCAGCACTCGCGAGGAAGAAGCGCTGACGCGCAGCGCCGCGCTAGCAAGGCTGCTCGATCCAGCGCCGGAAGGACTGCGGGTGCTGGGTCCGGCGGTGGCGGCTGTCGCAAAATTGAAGAACGAGTTTCGATACCAGATGCTCCTTAAGTCCTCGATCCGTCCGCAGCTGAACGGCGTCTTATCGGAACTACGGCGTTTTGCGGCTACCGAAAAATGGAATCCAACGTCCCTGGTGATCGACGTGGACCCCGTCACGCTTTTATAATGGGGCCACGATTTAAATGCGGGAGTACGGCATTATCGATGAGAATTTGCGCGCCGCGATGCGCTTCTTCGGGGAGGCTTCGGGATCGGGAGAGGTCCGTCCGCTGCACGGATCGATCGCGATGTTTTCGGGGCTCGACTACGGTGTATTCAACATCGCGTTGCTGACCAGCCGGGCGATCGACGGCGATCTGGAAGCGCGCTTGCGCGACGTCGCCAGGTATTTCAGAGAGCGGACCATGCGCTGGTCGTTCTGGCTGTGCGAGGACATGCTGGATTCGGAAGCACGGCGTCACGCGCACCAGACATTCGGAGCGTTCGGGATGCGCGCGATCTCGAACCCGCCGGGAATGCTGGCGCCTACGCTGATCGATCCGGTAAGGGCACTGCCGGCGATAGAGTGCCGGCCAGTCGCCGACAAGACTACCCGTGCCGCATTTGCCGAAATTACCTCAGTCTGTTTCGATATTCCGTATGTAGTGGCGCATGCGGTCTATTCGCGCGAACAGGCCTGGAAATGCGGCTATGAAGGATTCATTGGCCTGGTGGAAGGAAAGCCGGTCGCGATCATCGCGATCGTGAACGCGGCGGGGGCCATCGGGATATACTCGCTGGCGACACTGCCCGGGTTCCGGAGGCACGGCTATGGCGAAGCTCTCCTGCGAGCCGCAGCATCGGACGCACATAACCGCACGGGCCTATCGAAGCTCGTTTTGCAATCGACCGAGGCGGGTTATGAATTGTACAAGCGTATGGGCTTTCGCGATGTGACCAAATTCGCGGTGTATCTCACCAAGTAGAATTAAATGTAGATGAGCTGGCTCGCGTTGGCGGCCGTGTTGCTGCAAAGCGTCGATTATCAGGCCGAGGGCATTAAAGCGCTCGACGCGAAGCAGTACGGCACTGCCGCCGAGCTCTTCAAGAAAGCCGTGGCGGAAGATCCGCGGGACTACGGTGCGCATTTTCATCTGGCCCTGTCGTACAGCCTGCTGAATCGCGATGCCGAGGCGATTCCCGAATACAACAAGGTCCTCGAACTGAAGCCGGGTCTCTACGAGGCGGAGTTGAATCTCGGGATCTGCCTGTTGCGCGCGAAAGATCCGGCCGCGGCGCTAACCCACCTGAAAGGCGCGACTGAACAAAAGCCTAAGGAGCCACGCCCCGCGTATTTCTACGCGCAAGCGCTACTGGATAGCGGCCACAACAGCGAAGCGGAAACAGCGTTTGTGAATGCGATCTCCTTGAATGCAACTTCGGCTCCGGCCGAGGCTGGATTAGCGCAAGCGCTCGCGCGAGAGGGCAAGTTAAAGGAAGCCGAAGAGCATTTTCGAAAAGCCGCGATCATCGATTCCGCATACCTGAGCGGACTATTGGAGCTCGCGCAGATGTACGAAGACAAACAGAAGGCGGCGGAGGCTATCGCGATTTACCGTGAATTTCCCGACAATGCGGGCGCGCAGGAGCGGATGGGAGCGTTGATGATCCAAGCGGGTCAAGCCGCCGACGCGATTCCCGCTTTGGAGGCCGCGGTCGCGAAATCGCCGAGTTCGGCGAACCGGGTGACGCTCGCGCAGGCTTACGTCAGGAGCAAACAAAACGACAAAGCGGCGCCGCTGATGGCTGCGGTAGTCGCCAGCGAGCCCGCTGATTACGACCTGCGCATGTTTTACGCGCGTATCCTTCGGGACCAGCGCAAGTTTAACGAGGCGGCGCAGCAGTTCCTGGCGGCGTCGAAACTCAAGCCGGAAGCGCCGCAACCATGGAACGAGATCGCCGGCGTGATGATCGCGGCCGAGCAATACCCGCAGGCGCTGGCTGCGCTCGACCAGGTTCGCGCGCACAATGCCGAGACCAGCGCGCACTTCTATCTGCGCGCCATTTCGCTCGATCACCTGCATCAACTCAAAGACGCGCTGGCGAATTACAATAAATTCCTGGAGATGAGCCAAGGGAAGAGCCCGGACGAAGAATTCAAAGCGCGCCAGAGGGCTCGCATTATTCAGAACGAGCTGAACAAGAGATAACATGCACGCGTTGCTCATTCTGTTGCTGGCAGCCGATTTGACAGCGGTGAAGAATGAACCGAATCTCGAACATCGAAGCGAGCTGGCCCTGGATTACGCGCATGCGTCGATCGACGCGGCGCGCGATTCCTACAACGCCGGTGACGCAGCCAAGCTGCAGAGCGCGCTGGCGGAGGCTGGCGAAGCGGTCGACGTGGCTTACCAGGCGCTCTCGGACACCGGCAAGCATCCGCGCAACAACAAGTACTTCAAGCGCGCCGAACTGCGGACAAGGGAGCTGACGCGAAGGCTCGACGGCCTTTCTCATACAGTGGGCGTGGACGATCGCGACTCGATCACCAAGCTTCGCGACCACATCGCCGAAGTGCACGATAATCTGCTCAAAGGAATCATGAGCAAGAAGAAGTAGAGGATGTTATGCGGATTTTGGGAATTCTAGCTGTGTGTGTAGTACCGCTGGCGGCTCAAGCGAACCGCGACTACTTGACGCCAGATGAAGTGGATCAAATACGAAATGTGCAGGAGCCGAATGAGCGCCTGAAGCTGTACCTGCACTTCGCTAAACAACGGCTCGATCAGGTGAGCCAGCTCTTATCGAAAGACAAGCCGGGCCGCAGCGCGATGGTCCACGATTTGCTTGACGACTATTCCAAAATCATCGAAGCCATCGACACCGTGGCGGACGATGCGCTGCGGCGCAAAGTTGCGATCGATCAAGGCATGGCGTTGGTTGCGTCGGGCGAGAAAGAAATGCTCGAAAAGCTGCAGAAGATCGATGAATCGAAGCCCAAGGATGTGGCCCGGTACGAGTTCGTGCTGAAGCAGGCCCTTGATACCACGCAGGACAGCTACGACCTGTCGTCGGAAGATCTGAAGTCGCGCACCGCCGACGTTGCGGCGAAGGCTGACAAAGAGAAGGCCGAACGTCAGGCGCTCATGACGCCGGAAGAAAAGAAGGAAGCGCAGACTGCGGAGGATAAGAAAGCTGTGGCTCCAAAGAAGAAGGCTCCCACGCTGCGCAAGCCGACCGACCCGCCGCCGGACAAGAAGCAACCGCAGTGAGCCTGCTCGATGCCGAGTGATTTGCGCGCGATCTGTGAAGAGCTTCGCCGGGTCGGCTCACGGCCAGAAACTCCGGCACTCCGCCAAAAACTCGAAGACGGGCTTTCTTCGAAATGGGATGGTGTTCAAGTCGCAGCCGCGACGGCGCTATCGCAGTGGGGCGACGCTCGTTCCGTGCGCTCGCTCAAAGAGCTATTAGCTGCTGTTGCAGCGAAGCCGGACCGTTCATCGACAACGCATGCGCTGGCCAAGTTGCTCTTCCCTCACCTGCAGCCCACGGATTTGAATTGGACGATCGACGTATTCATAAATCAATCTTGCGCGGGCAACCGCGGCTGGCTCGCGTTGCTGTTTGAGGCATTCTCGCCTGCTGAGCTTCGCCAGCGTTTAGCCGCCCAGAAGCTTCACGGCGGCAAAGCTGAGCGCGACGTGCGCACCGCAATCACCCGGGCTCAGGACCGAGCCCGGGTCAAGAGCAAATCAAAAATCGGGTGAAGGGCCTCAAGTGCGAACGGTGCGGTGTTGGGGACGGCCCAAACGCGAGCTGGGGACCATTTGCTATTCCTTCTTTTCGGTCCCTGCCGCAGGCGCAGGAGCTCCGGACGCACCGCTGGCGCCCTGGATCACAGGCATCCCGTTAAAGTTCACTGGTCTGAGATTATCGCGCGCCCCGAAATCGATGAAGTCGAACATCAGGAAGATGCCCAGGAAAAGGAATCCCGCGAGAGCGATCACGGCGTTCACCGGCTTATCCCAGCGCAGATGCATGAAGAACAGCGCGACTAAGCTCGCTTTGATGGTGGCGATGAACAACGCGATCACAACGTTGCCCGATCCGAAGTCGACATACGACGCACCCACCGTGACGATGGTAAGGAACAGCAGCGCCAGAAGTGTCTTCGTATACACGGCGGGCCCGCCGTGCTCGTGTTTGTCGGAATGGGTTTGCGTGCTCATTTGATTAAGTAATACAGCGGGAACAGATAAATCCAGATCAGATCGACCAGGTGCCAATACAGCCCGACCAGATCGACAGGCGTATAGTATGCGTGCGAAAATTCCCCGCGATTCGCGCGCACCGCGATCCAGGCGAGCAGGAAAATGCCTACCAGAATGTGTATCCCGTGCAAGCCAGTCATCATGAAATAGAACGCGAAGAACGTGCCGTAGCCGTGGCTGACATTACCCTGCGCATCGCGTACGGTATCGGTGGCCTGCGCATGATACCAGCGCGGCGGCAGCAGATGCTCCTCAAACTTGTGCGAGTACTCGAAATACTTGACGCCCAGAAAGATGCACGCGCAAATGATGGTCAACGTCAGGAACATCACCAGCTTTTTCTTGTCGCCGCGCTGGGCGGCGTTAACGCCCATGACCATGGTGAAGCTGGAAATCAGCAGTACCACTGTATTCAACGCGCCCAGCGGCCGTTGCAAATGCTCGTGCGCTTCGATGAATTCCTGTGGATAGCGGGCCTGCATCAGACCGAAGCCGACGAACAGGCCGCCGAACAGCAGAACTTCCGTGGCCAGGAACAGCCACATACCGATCTTGCTGGTATCGAACTGCTGCTCCATGTCCGCGAAATGATGCTGGTGGTGCGGATCGTCACTGTGACCCTGGCCGTGCTGTAAATCTGCGGTGGATGTGCTCATTGGTGTGCGACCACCTCCGGACGATAATCGTAGGGCGCCCGTTCGAGCACCGGTTGATCTTCGAAATTATGCGTGATCGGCGGGGACGATGTCGTCCATTCCAGCGTAGTCCCGCCCCAGGGATTGTCCGGAGCGTCCATCGGCTTGCGCAGCGACGCCAGCAGATTAATCGCGGTCAGGAACAGGCCCGCGCCGAGAATCCACGATCCGTAGGTCGAAAACGCGTGCAGCGGCTGGAACTGATCCAGGTAATTGTAGTAGCGTCGCGGCATGCCCTTCGAGCCCAGGAAAAATTGCGTCAGGAAGGTTTGATTGAAACCCCAGAAGACCAGCGCGCAACCGATGGCTCCCCACTTTTCCGAATACATCCGGCCCGTCATCTTGGGCCACCAGTAATGGACGCCACCGATAAACGCGATCACGGTTCCGCCCATCATCACGTAATGGAAATGCGCGACCACGAAGTAGGTGTCAGTCAAGTGGACGTCAACGGAAAGCGTGCCGAGGAAGATACCGGTGAGTCCACCGATCGCGAACAGGAGCAGGAAACTGATCGCGTAAAGCATCGGTGTTTCGAGCGAAATATTGCCCTTATACATGGTGCCCAGCCAATTGAACATCTTGACACCGGAAGGAATTGCGACCAGGAACGTCAGCGCCGAGAACACCACTGTAGCGAGCTGGGATTGCCCGGCGACGAACATGTGATGGCCCCACACGATGAACGACAGCAGCGCCAGCGAGACGCTGGAGTACGCCACCGCGCGATACCCGAACATCGTTTTCTTCGAAAACGTCGGGATCAGCTCGGAGATGATCGCCATACCCGGCAGAATCATGATGTATACGGCCGGATGCGAGTAGAACCAGAAGAAGTGTTGGAACAGAACCGGGTCGCCGCCGATCTTCGGATCGAAAATTCCGATGTTGAAGACGCGCTCCAGAGCCAGCAGCACTAGCGTGATCCCCAGGACCGGGGTCGCAAGAACCTGGATAATCGCAGTTGAGTAGATGCCCCACACAAACAGCGGCATATCGAACCAGCCCATTCCAGGGGCGCGCAGTTTGTGAACCGTCGCGACGAAATTGATTCCGGTGAAGATCGAAGAGAAGCCCAGAACGAATACGGCCATGGTCATCAAAGTGACGGTGCCGCTGGTGGTAGTCGAATAAGGTGTGTAGAACGTCCAGCCCGTGTCGACCGCTCCGATAATCATCGAAGCAACGGCCATCACCGCGCCGGTTACCCACAGATAAAAGCTCGCGAGATTGAGCCGTGGAAATGCCACGTCCTTCGCGCCGAGCATTAATGGAAGCACGAAATTCCCCAGCGCCGCGGGCACTGAGGGGATGATGAACAGGAACACCATGATCGCGCCATGCAGTGTGAACATCCGGTTGTAGACTTCGGCGGTAACCTGGATCCCGAAAATCGTGTGATGCGTGGTGAGCAGCGAGAGCCGCACCAGCAGAGCGAAGATCCCGCCGATCAAGAACGCCGACATGACCCCGACCAGATACATCACGCCGATGCGCTTGTGATCGATGGTGGTCATCCAGCTCCAGATGCCCGGATCGTTATTGAGGTAATTCTTCACAGGCCGCGGGAGATCCGCGACTTTGGAGTGGAATTTTAATGATTGTTCCATGTTTTACCTATGTGTCAGATCCCTATTTCTTCTGATCCGGTTTAGGCGGCAACGATAAAACGGTCGGCGCCGGAGGCCCGCCGTTCGGATCGTTACCCAGCGACTTGATAAATGCAATCAAACCCTGAATCTCATGTTCGCGCAAAAGACCCTGGAATGTGGGCATGATCGGTTCAAACCCTGCGACCACTTTGGCCGACGGCAGCATCATCGATTCGCGGACGTAGTCGGCGTTGACCAGGACCTCGGTGCCGTTGTTCAACTTCTCCATCTTGCCCCAGATGCCTTTCCAACTCGGGCCGCCGCTCGCGATTTTCGTGCCATCGAGCGTATGGCACGTCGAGCAGCCTTTTCGCTCATATTGAAGCTTGCCCCACGCGGCCGGGTTCATTTTGTAGTCTTCCCACTCGCTGCCGCCGGTTTCGACGAACTTCGCATAATCGACTTCGTTATCCACCACCAGCTTGGCTTGCATGTCGGAATGTCCCTTGCCGCAGTATTCGGCACAGGTGACGTGATGCACGCCCAGCACGGTCGGCGTGAACCAGACTTCGGTGTACCTGCCGGGAACGATGTCGTGCTTCACGCGCATATCCGGCACAAAGAAATCGTGGAGAACATCTTCGCTGGTCATCACGAACCGCACCGGCTTATTCACCGGCACGTGAATCTCATTGACGGTGCGCGATCCATCGGGATACTCGAACTGCCACAGCCATTTCTTCGCGATGACCTGGATCTCCATCGCCTCGCCGGGCGCGACTGCGTATTTCATCCAGCCGTTCAAGCCCCAGAAAAAGATGCCGACGCACAGCAGCAGCGGAATCACGCTCCAGATGATTTCGAGCAGCGTATTATGCGTCTGGTGCGGCGTGACGCGGCCAGGCTTGTAGCGATAGCGCCAGGCGAAGTAGATCGCCGGGAACGCGATGCCAATGAACAGGACCACACTCAGCCAGAACAGCGCCATGTAGACGAAGTCCACCTCAGCGGCGAACGCCGAGCCCTGCGCGGGCAACATCATTGCACGGAGCCACTCCATTTATGCCAGTCCCTCTTTCAATCGCTGAGCTTTCAATCGGTCTGTTTCCAATCGATGAGCGCGCGCCTTTTCCGCGCGGAACATTCTCCACAGGAAGAACGCGATGATGAAAACCGTAAGCGCACCGCCGATGCGCATGATATTGGTCGCGAAAACGACGTAGGCGTGCTTGCCAGGATCGTACTGGTAGCAGAACAGAAGAATCTTTTCGACCGTCATCGAAGTGCGATTTTCGGAGGCTTCCGCCAGCGCGAAGCGCACGTCCATGGGCCGGAATCGCGTCCCGTACAGGTACCGCGCGATCTTGCCCTCCGGCGTCAGGATGAAAATCGCCGCCGGATGCGCGTACTGGTCTTGAGAAGGATCGTAGCGGTAATGAAACCCGATCTGCTCCGCCAGCTTCTTCGCGTTGTCGTCTTTGTCGACCAGAAAATGCCAGCCCGGCGCGGCGCGATCGAAGCTCCCGATATAGACGTCCCGCTTCTTGCGCGACAGATCGAACGATTCCTGCGGATTGATGCTGATCGTGACGACTTCGTATTCCTTGCCCGGAGTCCAGGGGATTTCGCGCATCACCTGCGTCTGCCCGTTGAGCATCAGGTTGCACAGCATCGGGCACGAGTAATACACCAGATCGAGAATCACCGGCTTGCCCTTGCCGAAATACTCCTTCAGCGCCACCGGATAGCCGTTCTCCGCGACGAACGTGAGATTGAGATCCACCGTGCGGCCCAGGTGCTCGTCCACACCGACGCCTTCGAGCTGCGGCGGACGCACGCCAGCCGGAAGCGCGCCAGGCTGCCCACTCGGCACGCGGTCCTTCTGCGCAAACATTGGGATCGCCAACGCGAGCAGCAAAATCAATTTACGTTCATTCACGTTCATTAACGGCCAACTTCTCTATTTCGCCGGCGCGACAGCGGGAGCCGCCACAGGTTCTTCCTTCTTCGGTAACGTATTCTTCGCCGGGTAAAACAACTTTCCTTGCGCAGCCTCCTGCGCGAACTTCTCCATGGCCTGATCGAGCGGGATCCGCACTACGCCCGACTTCTTATCGGTGAACGAGTAGTGCGTCAGGAACCAGTCTTCACGATAGCGCAGCGCCTTCAACTGCTCGCTGGGCGGCGCCAGAATCTTTTCGTAAACCGCTTCGTCCCAGATCTTGTTGAAATACACCTCGATCGCAACGATGGTCAGCACCAGCAGGATGACGCTGCCGATGCCAAACGCGGCAATGGCGCCCACCTTCGGTTCGCCGTGATCGAAACCTTCTTTCGGACTCGCGTGTCTGATTTCTTCTTCGCTCATCTCATTTTCTCAACGCGCACAACGCGGAGTTTATCCGTTACGGGCTGTGCGCTCATGCGTTCTCAAAGTTCAAAGACTGCTCGAACCGGAGGTCGCCCACCGGCACCATTTTGTGTTTCTTAAAGCGGCTCCAGAAGACCAGGCCGCACAGGCTCACCGTCGCCGCGAGCGTCGCGAAATCCAGCCAGTGAATCTGCGGACCATCCTTGTAATACGCCGGCATCACCACCCAGTACAGATCGACATACTCGACCACGATGCTCCACACGGCGATCAGCGCGATCACACCCAAACTGCGTTTCGCCGGCCGGCACAGCAAGGTGAAAAATGGAATGATGAAGCGGATGAACGGCATCGCGATCGCGATCCAGAACCAGCCGCCCGCCATACGATGGCGATACCAGATGGTTTCTTCCGGAAGATTCGCGTACCAGATCAGCAGGTATTGCGAAAACGCGATGTAGGTGTAAAACGCAGTCATCGCGAACATCCATTTGCCCAAGTCGTGATAGTGCTCCATGGTGATGGAGTTCGTCAGAATCCCGGCGCGCCGGAAGCCCAGCGCGACCAGCGTCACGATGGCGAAAAACGTCAGCGCGCCGCCGGAAAGAACGTACAGACCGAAAATCGTCGAATACCAGGCCGGCTCCACCGACATGAGCCAGTCGAAGGCTGCGAAGGTCCCGACCACCACCACCAGGAACAGGCCCGGCGCGCACCAGCGCGAAACCACGTACATCTGCCGCACCGATTTTTCCGTGTCCTGCTTGGTGGACTGGCTGTAGATCCCCCAAATCCAGATGGACCACAGCGCGAAGAAAACGTAGGTTCGAATCAGGAAGAAATTCTGGCTCAGGTATCCGGATTTGGCCTTCAACGCCTCGCTCGCCGCGACCACTGCCGGGTTGGTCCACGAATAAATGTCCTTAAGTCCGAACGCCACCGGGATGAACAAGATCGCGCCTAATGGCAGCGTGACCATGATGTTTTCCATGATGCGCCGGACCGTGACGCTCCACGCCGAACCGGTCAGGTACTGCACCATCACAAAGAAAAATGAGCCGAGACCCACTGCCGCGGTGAACGCAAACGCAACGATATAGGAGCGGAAGAATCGCGTCGGATCGCTTAAATATCCCACCACGCACAGGATGATGGAGACCAGTGCCGCGAACATGAGCACGTTGCGCCCGGTCGACCAGCGCGCCGTATCCATCTGATAGTTGTCAACGTTTTGGCTCATTTAATTCATCTTTTCCAGCGCACTTTTTTGATCCGCAGGCACGTCGTTCATCGATCCGTGCGCCGCGCGTTGCAGCACCCGCAGATAAGCGATGATCGCCCAGCGGTCTTCTATCGACACCTGATATTTGTAAGCCGGCATGGTCCGGCGCCCGTCGCTCATCACCGTGAAGATTTCGCCGTCGGCAAACTGCACGATGCGATCTTCCATCAGGTTCGCGGGCTGCCAGGTCGGGACGTGTAGGGGAACAATTCCCTGCCCCGTGCCCGTCCGATCGTGGCATGGCGTGCAGTAGGTCGTGAATTTCGCTTGGCCCTTCTTGAGCTGCTCCATGGTGATCGGCACGGGACTCTTGCCGACGTACATCTCGCCGACCATGCCCGTGGAGTACACGGTATCTTCGTATTGATGTCCGCGCGCGACCACGCCGGCCGGCGGCACACGACTGTCGCGATGATCCGCGAACAGGTCATTTTCCATCTGCGGCTTGAATTTACCCTGCCGCTTCATGTCGTCCCAAACTTCCAGCGGAGGTACGCGTTGGACACTCGAACAGCCGGACAGAAACGCAAGTGCGATGAGGATGCAAGCCAGCGGAAGCGCGCAATAGCCGCCCACCCATAGAAGTCCACTCTTGCTTCGCTGGTGGGGCAGGCTTGTAGCCTGCGCGCCGACTTGTAATCGGCGCTTGGGGCGGGTTGTAAACCCGCCGCGGGCTGCAAGCCCGCCCCACATGCTCTGAATCCTTTCCCGCCTCATCCTTCAACCACCTCCACGGTGGACGCGCCCACGCTCTTCAGATGCTCCGCCGCGGTCTGCGGGCTGAATTTCGGATCGTCCGCCTCAATCACCAGCAGAAACTTGTCGTCGCTGGCACGGTGCGCCGCCTGATAATTCATCGAAGGATGATACAAACGCGGCAGACCATTCAGGGCCAGCATGCCGATCACGGCTGCGAACGACGAAAACAGCACCGTCAGCTCGAACGTCACTGGAATCGAGAACGTAAAATCGAACAGCGGCTTCCCGCCGATGACGAATTTGTCGCTGATCGCACCCACGTAATAAATCAGGCCGAGAGCCGTGGCCGTTCCGCACAGCCCGATGACGATTACGATCCAGCCGAGCTTCGAGTACGGAATCCCAAGCGCGTCGTCGATTCCGTGGACCGGAAACGGCGTCATCGCATCCAGCTTGGTATAGCCCATCTCGCGGATCTTGCGGCCGGCGTGGACCAGCTCGTGCGGATCGTCGAACTCGCCGATCACGCCGTAGACTTTGTCGTCGCCGAGGCCGAGCTTCTCGCGAATCTTGTTAGGGTCGAGGTTCATGCCACCTCCACCGGGGCTTCCTGCCCCTTGAAATGTTCTTTTTCGTAAGACAGCACGCCTTTGACTTCGGAAATCGCGATCATCGGCAGGAACCGCGCGAACAGCAGGAACAGCGTCAGGAACAACCCGATGGTTCCGGTGAAGGTGCACATGTCCACCCAGGTCGGCCGGAAGTAGCCCCAGGAACTCGGCATGAAATCGCGATGCAGGCTGGTGACGATAATGACGAAGCGCTCAAACCACATTCCGATGTTGGTGGTGATGCTGATGATGAACATCACCGGAATCGACCGCCGCAGCGCGCGGATCCAGAACAACTGCGGGATGAAAACATTGCAGGTGATCATGGTCCAGTAAGCCCAATAGTAAGGACCGAAGGCGCGATTGATAAACGCGAAGCGCTCGTACCCGTTACCGCTGTACCAGGCGATGAAAAACTCGCAGGCGTACGCGTAGCCGACGATCGACCCGGTAACCATGATGATTTTGTTCATGTTCTCCAGGTGCTTCAGCGTGATCAGATTGTGCAGATTCAGCGACCAGCGGGCGATGATCAGCAGCGTCATCACACACGCGAATCCCGAAAAGATCGCGCCCGCGACGAAGTATGGCGGGAAGATAGTGGTGTGCCAGCCCGGAATTACCGAGGTCGCGAAGTCGAACGAAACGATGGTGTGCACCGAAAGCACCAGCGGCGTCGACAGGCCGGCCAGAATCAGATACGCCGCTTCGTAGTTGCGCCAGTGCCGGGCAGATCCGCGCCATCCGAAACTCATAGCTCCGAAGACGATCTGTTTGACTTTCGACACCGCGCGATCGCGCAACGTGGCCAGATCCGGAATCAGGCCCGTGTACCAGAACAGCGCCGAAACCGTGAGGTACGTTGACACCGCAAACACGTCCCAGATCAGCGGCGACCGGAAATTCTGCCACATCCCCAGGTCCGTGTTAGGCACCGGAAACAGCCAGTAAGCGCGCCACGGACGGCCCGTATGGAACAGCGGGAAAATACCCGCGCACATCACGGCAAACAGCGTCATGGCTTCGGCCGACCGGTTGATCGACGTTCTCCATTTTTGCCGGAACAGGAACAGAATCGCCGAAATCAGCGTTCCGGCGTGACCGATACCGATCCAGAACACGAAGTTGGTGATGTCCCAGGCCCATCCGATGGGCCGGTTGTTGCCCCACACGCCGATACCGGTCGCGACCAGGTAGGTCAGCATTGCGCCCAGCAAAGCGGTGATCCCGCCGGTGATCGACAGCGTGATCCAGTATTTCAACGGCGTCTTGAGGACGTCGCCTTCGACGATCGCGCTGATCTGCTCGGATAAATCGTGGTAATCCTTGGCTCGAATGAGCGGCGGATTCACATGCATCAGCTGCGGATTTTGCGGAATCGCTACGTCAGACATTTATGCCAACTCCGGATTAGGATTGCGTAGCCTCGCCAGATAGGTCGTGCGCGGCTTGATATCGAGCTCCGCCAGCATCGCGTAGTTGCGCTCCTGCTTCTTCAATTTCGACACGCGGCTATTCGGATCGTTGATGTTTCCGAACACGATCGCGTCGGCCGGACAGGTCTGCTGGCACGCCGTCTTGATTTCCCCGTCCTGAATCGCGCGCCGGCCTTCGTTCTTGGCCTTGATCCTGGTTTCCTGAATACGCTGCACACAGTAAGTGCACTTTTCCATGACGCCGCGCATGCGGGCAGTCACGTCCGGATTGAACACCATTCCATGAATCGCCGGATCGTGCTTATGGAAGTTCAGGAAGTTGAAGTGCCGCACCTTGAACGGACAGTTATTGGCGCAGTACCGTGTGCCGACGCAGCGATTGTACGCCATGTCGTTCAGCCCTTCGGGCGAATGCGTGGTTGCCGCCACGGGGCACACGTTTTCGCACGGGGCGTTCTCGCACTGCATACATGGAAGCGGCTGCTCGACGGCGCGAGGATCGTCCTCGTCGCCCACGTAGTAACGATCCATGCGGATCCAGTGCATTTCGCGTCCGCGCAGCACCTGATCCTTGCCGACCACAGGAATATTGTTCTCGGCCTGGCACGCTACCACGCACGCATTGCAACCCGTACAGCTATTCAGGTCGATGGACAATCCCCATTGATAGCCCTGGCTGTAATCGCGTTCGGGATAAATCGAGTGCAGCTCCGGAATCTCGGACATTTCTTCGACCGATTTCGGATTCTTCTTGAACTCCTCAATGGTGACTTCGCGATACACCGGCCGGTCATTCTGGAGCGAGGCGTTCTGTTTCGCAAGGCCCGGAACCAAATACTGCGCGAGCGGATTCCCGCCCACCGAACCGTGTTCCTGCGTGGTCGCGTGCCGATGCGTCGCGCCAGTCGCGGCCATCGAAAATCCATCGGCAAACCAAAATCCGTCAGTGGTGCGAATCAGATTCGCATCGAACCCGACGTCCTTGCCCACGCGTCCGCATTTCGCGCGGCCATAACCCAGCGCTATCGATACCGCGCTGTCGGCCTGTCCCGGCTGGATCATCACTGCGGCGTCCAGCTTGTAGCTGCCGCGCGACAGCGTGACCACGTCGCCGTCTTTGAGGTTCTGGGCGCGGGCCGTCGCCGGACTAATCATCGCCGCGTTGCCCCAAGTGAGCTTGGTCATCGGGTCCGGCGCTTCCTGCATCCAGCCGTTGTTGGCGAAGCGTCCATCCCAAACCGCGGCGCTCGGCGCGAAGGAAACTTCCATCCCACGCCCGGCTGGCTTCGGTTCGGTTGCAATCGCCGCCGCGACTTTCTTCGCGTCGACAGAAGCCTTCACCGGCTCGTCTTTCTTGACCCCCACGATGACGCCATCGTGCAGCGCTTTCCTCCACGTGGCCTCTTTGTCTTTCGCGGGCCATTGCGCTGTCCAGTAATTCTTGACGATGTCGTAAGCCTTCTTATCCTTGGCATCGATGAACATCGCGACCAGCTCGGCTGGCGTCTTGCCGCCATACATGCAGTCGATCATCGGCTGCTGGATCGAGACCGTCCCATCCGAGCTGCGCGCGTCATTCCAGGTTTCGAGGAAATGCGCCTCGGGAAGATGCCACTTCGCGGCAGCGGCCGTCTCGTCTTCTTCCAGCCCCAGATGAATAGAATTCGCGACCTTCGCCATCGCTGACGCGAACTGCAGATCCGCCGGTGCCGTGTAAGCTGGATTCCCGCCGAGAATCACCAGCGTCGAAACCTGCCCCGAATTCATTTCAGCGGTCAGGGCCTTCAAATCGGCCAGGCTCGGGCCGGACGCGTCCGCCTTCGTGTAGAAAATCGCGGTGCTGCCCAGCGACTGATTGATCAGCGCTACGATCGCATGCACCGAAGGCGGCTGTCGCGGACCGGCGACCACCAGCGCTTCCGCGCCTGCTGCCTTCAGATCCTTCGCAACTGCTCCTAGAAACTTACCGCGCTTGCCGACAACATCAAGAACATTCAGCCCCGGAATCGCTCCTACCAACAACGCCAGCTCGCGCGCGAACTCCTGCACATCGCCGGCCTTCATTCGCAACCGGTGATCCGCATTCGCGCCCGTGATCGAGTATTGCGCCTCCACCGCGTACAGCCGGTTGGCTTTCTCCAGATCCGCTTCGCTCTCGACCTTGCGGCGCTTCACGAACTGCTTGGTCGCTACAGCAGTAGTCCAATCGAGCCCCAGGAAATCGGAATCCAGCGCCAGCACCACCTTCGCATTATCGAACCGAGGATGCGAATCGAGCGCCTGCCCAAACGCTAAAGTGTTGCCCGCACGCTTGTTTTCCCTGGTGCAAGCCTCGTACTCAATCCACTTCGCCTTGGGATATTTCTTCAGCGCGTCCGCGCGCATCGCCATGGTCGACGGCGAAATGACGGATTCGCTCAGGAATCGCAGCCCCGACCCGTCGCCAAGCTGGATCGACTTGCGATATGCCTCGAACTTGTCCCAACTCGATACGTTGCTGCCCTGCAGCAACCGCGCCGAACGATCCGGATCGTACAATCCCAGAATCGCCGCCTGCTGCATCGCTGTCGCCGCGCCCAGACTCAGTGGATGATCGGGATTCCCTTCGATCTTGGTCGGACGCCCGTCATGGGTTTCCACCAGCAGCCCAGTCCCCTGCCCGGCAAACGACATCACGGTGCTGTAGAAATACGCTTGGCCCGGGATCAAATCCTCGACGCCTTTAGCGTACGGAAGCACGTGCTCTACTGGACGCCGGCACGCAGCCAATCCCGCCAGTCCAAACGACGCCGCCATCAACTTCAAAACGTTGCGGCGCGATTCGCCGTCGAGCATTTCTGTCCCGCCTGGAAACTCCTTCGAGACGAACTCGCGGAACTCCGGCGTATCGGCAAGCTGATTCAAACTCCGCCAATACTTGGGTCCGGTCACGCCCGTTATGTTGATCAAACTCATCGATGCATCACCTATGACAACCCGAACAGTTAGTAGGCGGATTCAAATGCTTCTGCGCGATAATCTCGTTCCCGATTTCGCGTGCGTCGCGATCCGGCACCCAGTCGAGCTTGGTCACCAGCTCGGCGGGCCGCACATTCGGCGCCGGGTCCTTGTGGCAATCCAGACAAAACTTCATGTTCAGCGGCTTTTCTTGATGCACTTCGATCATCTGATCGATACGTCCATGGCAGCTTACGCAACTCACGCCCGCCGTAACATGCGCCTGGTGGTTAAAATAAACGTAATCGGGAAGGAAATGGATCTGCACCCACGGGATCGGCATCCCCGTCGCGAAGCTTTGCCGCACCGGCTCCAGGCGCGGACTCTTGTCCTTCACCTTGGTGTGGCAGTTCATGCAAGTCTGCGTCGCTGGAATCGCCGCGTAGGCTGCTTTGTAGACGGTATTGTGACAATAGAAGCAATCGATACCGAGTTGGCCCGCATGCAGCTTGTGACTATAAGGAACCGGTTGGACCGGCTGGTATCCGGTGTCCATCACCGTGGGATAGGTATAGTACGTGTAGCCGGCGACGGCGGCCACAGCGCCCAATCCGACAACGGCCCCGGCAATCTTCAGAATGAGGTCAGTTGCCTTCGGAAAGATAGCAGCCATCTAGGGTGTTTTCCTGGATTCGGTCCTGGGTTTTTGGTCCAATATATTTTCTACCATAGCCGTAACGTGTCCGCAAGGGGAGCAACCATTCTTGTTTGACAGGAACCACTACAGCCTAACGAGAAGTTTCGGGAACCTCAAGGTCCGCCCGAAGCTGATGGTGCTCCACAACCTGTTTTTTCTGGTGCTAACCGTCGCGGCATATTTCTCGCTGATTCCTCTTTTCGAAAAGCTGGTTGCTGACGCTCGCGCTCGCGAAGTCGCCATCATGCAGCAGGTTCCGCGCTCTGCGGGCGAGATCAAAATCTCGCAGCAGTCCTATAAAGACGCAGTCGCCCGCGCGAAAATCGTTTTGTTTCTGGTCCTGGGGAGCATTTACGTGCTGGCCGTGCTGTTGCTCGAATCCGCGATCATGCCGCTGTACGTGTACAGCCCGCTGCGAAAAATGCTCGAAGCCGACCGCGCCACGCAATCCGGCGATCGCGAGCGCGAGCTGATCGCGCCCGAAGACATTTTGGGCGACGAAATCGGCCAGATCATGCGTTCCCGCAATGCCACGGTGGAAACGTTGCGCCGGCAGGAAGATGAGTTGGAAGCCGCGTTGCGGCGTCTGGAAGAGCAGGACCGCCTGGTCAGCCTCGGTTTACTGTCCGCGAGTGTCGCGCACGAATTGAACACGCCGCTGGCGGTGTTGAACGGATCCATCGAAAAACTGATGGAGACCACCGAGGATCCGCACACACTGGAACGTCTGCAGCGCATGCAGCGCGTCGCTCAACGGCTGCAGCGGATCAGCGAGAGCCTGGTCGATTTCGCGAAGGTCCGCAAACAACAAATGGAGCCGCTGGCCGTACGGCCGCTGATCGATGAGGCGTGGGGCCTGGTCGCCATCGACGAAAAAGCATCCGCGGTTGAGTTCGTCAACAATGTGCGGGCCGAGGACCGCGTGATCGGCAACTCGGACCGGCTGGTACAAGTGTTCGTGAATCTGCTGCGCAACGCGCTGATCGCGATCGAGCAATCCGGCCGCATCGAAGTCCGTTCGCGGAGGAATCTGCGCTGGGTGATGATCGCGGTGGAAGATAACGGCCGCGGTATTCCGGCGGATGTGCTCCCGGACATTTTCGACGCATTCGTAACCACTCGCCTGGACGCACGTGGCACCGGTCTGGGACTGACAGTTGCCGAAGGGATCGTCACCCAGCACGGCGGCACCATTTCGGCGAGCAACCGGGCCGAAGGCGGCGCATGCCTGGAAGTCACGCTGCCGGCCGCGCGTGCTGTGTAACGTCTGCCTCGCGAACCACACAATACCGTGGACAGCACCTTTCTTTGGTCCCGGAAAGGAGTCATATGACTCAGCCAATGCCGCGGCAAGACAGCAAAAAAGACCGTCCCGAGAAGCCCCCGCCGCCTGATTCAACTTCGACGCTCGATGTCCTGAAAGCGGTGGGAGAGGCCGCGACCGTTGTGACGGGCATATCCTTCATCAGCGGATGGCTTTACTGGTCAACGTATTATTCGACCTTCGGATTGAATCCGCTGGAGCTTGATTTTTCCGCCGCGGTTTTATCTGTCTCGCCGATTCAAGTAGTGCTGCGCGACTGGCAATCGGACCATGCTTTCGTGGCCCGGCCCTTGATCCTGGCATCCATCGTCATCGTTTTGCTGATTGGACTGTTCGTTCATTTCCGAGTAAGCGGCTACCGGCGGACGGGAGTGATGCTGTTGCTGATCGCCATTGCGATGTGCGCGGGAGCATTTCATCTCGGCCGTCACGACGGCGCCCTGGATTTCGGGTGTTCCTCCCGGCTTCCGGACGTCGCATTCGTGACCAGCGCCGACCATCCCTTAACTCCAGGCGACGGCGCATCCAGTTGTGTCGTCGATAGCGAACTAAGTTGTAAACTGGTGTTGCATTCCAATAGCGTGTATCACTACTTCACCACCCCGGAGCTGGAAGCGTGTCAGCCTGGCGCCGAATCGGCCGGCGCGGGTTTCGCGACTGCTGAAATTCCGGACAGCCAGGTGCGCATGATTCGCGTCCAAAGGAGACATTGGTGAAGAGGATTCTGGTCGCCGCCAGCGCCGTTGCTCTGGCAGCGTGCGTCGCTCACGGGGACACCATCACGGCCAAGGATTCACGGAGCTGGAATGGCCGCGCCCAAACTCAAAACGGCGTATTGACGCTGCAGGCTAATTTCCCGGGCGGCAGCAGAACGCTACCGTTTGCTGCGAACTATCTGCGAGCGATTGAGTTCAACCCGACCATTTTTAACCCGGGCGCTTTTCCCAATCTCCCCACGCCCGCACCGGGGAACCCGTCGGGCACCGTTTACATGCGGGATAGAAGCAAGAAGCCCGTGGCGTGTGACGGGATTGTAGTTACCAACGAGACCATCGCGTGCAGAGGCGGCAACTGGAAGCGCGACGACGTGATCCGGATCATCTTCAAATAGGACTCGGAATCAGGCCTGGTCGAGCCCGGCTTTCCGCAATAACCGCCTGAGCGCGGCCTCTCCCGCCGCTCCTCTCTGTTCCCCTGCGATCTTCCCGTTGCGGTCAATCAGCACATACAAGGGATACGACTTGGCGGCATACATCGCTGCGAGGTTCGTGTCTTCCGTCAGGACGATTTTGCATGCTCGCGGGGCTGCGTCAAGGTATTGCTTCACTTTTTTCTTGGATTCCCCCACGTCCACGCCGAGCACGATCAATCCTTGATCCGTGAACTCCCGCACGATCGCGTCGACGGCTGGCTGATCGCTCCGGCAGTACTTGCACCACGTCGCCCAGAACTGCAGCAACACAATCTTGCCTTGGATCGACGCGTTGTCAAATTGTTCGCCATCCAGAGTCTTGGCCTTGAATTTTGGGGCTGGCTCGCGGGTATCGATCCCCAACGCGAGGGCGCTGGACGCCGCAGCCAGGAGAGCACGCCTGGTCATCATGGCCAGAATATTATCAAAAATCCCATCATTTGTCGCGATCGCCGTAATAATTCGCGACCAGTTCCGCGACGCGTCCGATGGCGTCTTCCAGATAGGTCCCGACCCCATAATGATGCGCCGTGAACACACATAGCACGATGTTGCGGTTGGGGCTTTCGAGAAGTCCCACATCGTTGCCGATATACGGCAGAAAATCGCCAGTCTTGTGCGGGACGCGAAATCCCGTGACGTATTTCGGCATACGGCTGCTGTAGACCTGGCCGCGCATGATCTGGAGCATAAGTTCGCTCGCCTTGGGATTCACTGCTTCGCCTTTTTTGATTTTTTCGAGAAGCTTTCCCATCTCGCGCGGCGACGACAGCCCGAATGGATATTTCCCGTCGGAGTGAAACTTGTCGCGCGAAGGCTCCTTGGCGATGGCTTCGAACCAGACCTTGGCGGTGTCCACGGCGCGGATGGATTTGTATCCGTAGGTGTCCATCAATTTATTCACGGCAGCGGGTCCGCCGACTTTGTCGTACATGTAGTCGGTCGCAGTGTTATCGCTGACGATGATCATCAACGTAAGCAGGTCTTTGATCGTAAGATTCGCGCCTGCGTCGAGCGACCTTATTACTCCGGTGCCTGGCCGCTTGGCATCGTCGGTGAGCGTGACGCGATCAGTGAGAGAAAATTTCCCGGCTTCGATCTGCCGGAACGCCTCGACCATGAGCGGGATCTTGATGACGCTCATGGTGTCCATCTGATCGTCCGCGTTGATGGCGATTTCTTCACCGGTTTCGAGGCATTTCATATAAATGCCCCACTTGGCGTTGATCGATTTGGTGGTGCGCTCGATATTGGCTTTCAACCGGTCTAGCGGTTTTTGGGGCGGCTGCGCGGCGGCGATGGCGGCGCAGAGAATACCGGCATATGCGAATTTGGTCATAAACGATTATTTTCCTCCTACAGGAGCGCGGCGGCGCAGTTCGTCGAACCAATTCAGCACAACAGTAACCTGGTCGCTAGGACCCTGCGCAGAGCCAAGCGACTTTATCATCAGAAAGCGCTTGCCGTCCGGTGAGACATCATAAGTGTACGAATAAGCTTGTTCCTCGAACAACATTCTTGGCTTCCCCGCTCGAAACGACCGGCCGGTTTGAACATCCACCACCATCATCCGGCTGATGCCCCGGGTCCGGTAAAACAATTCCCTCCCGTCGCGCGACCAGCGTGGATCGAGTCCGCCTTCGGTCGAGATCAGGATTTTGCCGCCCGGCCCAGGATGCGGCGTCACGTAGATCTCCCCGTTGCCGGTTTCATCGGACCGGTACGCCACCCAGTGGCCATCCGGCGAGAAGGCAGGCTCCTGCTTGCGCGACTCAGAATCCAAGAAAGACTGGGGCTTGGCATCAACGGACGGGCCCGCCGGCAGCGGAAGAACCCAGAGCTTTCCGGAGGTGTAATGCCCGATGACCAGCTTGCCATCGGGCGACTCGGAAGTAGGCCTGAGAAAGCCCCTTCCCGGGTTCATCAGGACGGAGGGAAGGCCGCTGCTGTCGGCAGGCGCCCACACAACAGTGCCGGTACTCTGCGCGTAGATTAGCCGTTTCCCATCCGGTGTCCAGATGGGATTACTACTGTTTTGATCGGATGAGATCTTGAGCGACGTGCCGCGAGCTATGTCGTAGACCCACACGTCCGATTTTTCGTCCGCGGTCCCAAACGCGATGCGCCGCCCATCTGGCGACAATCTTACGAAACTATAAGGGCGCGGAGGAGCGGGCAACGGTTCCTCGACGCCCTTGCGGTCCACCCAAACCAATGTGTTTGCGGAGCCTTGCCCGGGCATTCCCGCGACGTAGGCCAACGTGCCTGAATCGGAGATACTCAAGTGGGAAAAGGGGCTGGTGGTAAAGCCCTGGACTCCATCCAAAACGGGAACCGGAGAACCCTTCACCTCCACGCGGTTCGCATCGAAGGGCACGCCCATCAGCGCTCCGGTGCTATTGGCGTAGTAGACGAGGTATCCGGCTGACGAGCCCGGGCCCGTGGGCAAATAGCGGGGAACGGCGAAGGCGTGGTCGAGCAGGATCTTCCGTGCTCCGGTTTGCAGATTGAGCGCCACCAGCTCCCCGGTTGGCCCGGCAACATCTATACGGGCGATTCCCGTCAAGACTTGGTGTCCACCGGGCAGCAATTGCCCCCCGCCGTAAAAGACTTCACCTTTCTTCGGATCCGGAGTTGCGAGCCTTTCGGTTTTTCCGCCCGCCGCCGGTATCCGCGTCAGCGCTCCGTTGTCGGAGAACAGAATGTTGTCGTCCAGTCCCCAGTCTTGAGTCGGAGGACCATTCACGGCAAAAACATCAGCGAGTACTTGAGCGGGTCCTCCGGCTACGGCGATCTTTTTGAGTTTATAGCCGGACTTTCCACTGGCCATATAGCTAATCCACTGGCCGTCGGGGGAGAAGCAAAGGAAGCCGGCGCCGTCAGTGCCCGGGATCACCCTGGATTCGAGCTGATCCATCAAGCGCACGTAGATCTGATGTTGGGGTCCACTTACGTAAGCGAGGCGCGACCCGTCGCGCGAGAGCGCGAGCGTGCCGGGGATGCTGGTGGTCACGGGAAGCGTGATGGTAAGGCGCACCACGTTGCGAGCCTCGGGCGGCGCGGGGCGGAGCCAACCCCACAGCGCGACACCCGCGATGACGGTCATCAGCGCAACCAACGACCATGCGACAGGGGGACGCCTGGTCACAGCGGCCGACGCTTCGTCGGGCTGGCCTTGAATCGCTTCCTCAATCGCGATTCGCGCGTCGCCGATCGCCTGCAACCGCTGTTTGCGATCCTTGGTCAAGCAACGGCGCAGCAGCCTGCGGATCGCAGCCGGAGTATTCGCCGGCAAACGATTCCAGTCCGGTTCGAGCTTCAAGACTGAAGCCAGCGTGTCCGAGACCGACTCACCTTTGAACGCCTGCTCGCCGGTCAGCATTTCATAGAAGACCGCGCCGAAGGACCATATATCCGCGCGGCGATCGGCGCTTTTTCCGTGCGCCTGTTCGGGCGACATGTAGGCCGCAGTTCCGAGAATCACTCCGGCCCGCGTGGCGGCGGCGAGGGTAATGGTGGGGGAATCGGCCGGGCTGCCCGAGGGAGCCGGGTCCTCGATGGCTTTCGCCAAACCGAAGTCGAGCACCTTGGCCGCACCATCATGTGTGACCTTTACGTTGGCAGGTTTCAGGTCGCGATGAATGACGCCACGGTCGTGCGCGTATTCCAGCGCTTCGGCGATCTGCCGCGCCAGTGGCAACGCCGTTTCGAGCGGCAACGGACCCCTTAGAGTTTCGCCCTCGATCAGCTCCATCACCAGTGCGTTTTCTTCGAATCCGTAAATGGTGGCGATGTTGGGGTGACTGAGCGACGCGAGCAGTTCCGCTTCGCGATGAAACCGCGCCATTCGATTCGGGTCGGCGGCGAAAGACTCCGGCAGAATTTTCAGCGCGACGTCGCGTTTGAGTTTGGCGTCGCGGGCGCGATAAACCTCGCCCATGCCGCCGGCTCCGATTGGCGCGACGATCTCGTAAGGTCCGAGTCGCGCGCCAGCGGCCAGAGGCATGGGTCAGATTGTATCAATCGGTTCTGATGGGAAGCACGCCAACGCGCTCCATTACTGTCGCGCCTCAACTGACGGCCGTCGAAATCGGATTGAGGCGCGCCGAAGAACGGGCTCGGCACTACTCAAAAATCGCGTCAACGGCGATATTCGATCCGTCTGCGAAGAACAACGGGATTTGCTGGCCCGGCTTGTAGGTAATGGAATGCCCGTCCGGAGTCGAAACCTCGACTTCACGCTGCTTGGAATCGACCACCCAAAATTCGCGGCAGCCATTTTCCAGACATATTTTGCGCTTGTCGCGCATTTCGGCGACGGTATTCGACGGCGAAAGCACTTCTACGACCAGTTCCGGCGCGCCCTCCATATATCCATCGCGAGGAATTGCATCCCAGCGGTCGCGCGGAACGAAGACCACGTCCGCGGTCCAATACTCGTTGCCCGGGCCGGGCCTGAAACCAACTTCGGTTACGATCTCCCCGGAACTTCGCGCGGCGACGTCCAGCAGGCGCAACAGCCTTTGCTCAACGAGCTTGTGTCCATGTTTTGGAGGAGGCCCTTCAATCAGTTCTCCGTGATGCAATTCCTGTCGCATTGCCCCGGAGTCCGGAAGATTCTCGAACTCCTCAAACGTCATGAGCCGCGTTGTGGTGGAGGCCATCGCGCTTTTCCTTAACTCGATTATAGACGGGCCTGCCGGACTATAAGCCGGTTTCTGTACCTCTTGCGAGGCAGCAGCCATTCCTCTTGGCCCCGGATTACTCCGAGGCTCCAGCGACCTACCCGGAACTGGTAACGGAGCGGGCCGCTCCTCGTCCCCTATTTGGTCTTGCTCCACATGGGGTTTACCCTGCCAGCCGCATTACTGCGGCCGCGGTGCGCTCTTACCGCACCTTTTCACCCTTACCTGCCAAATACTTAGCAGGCGGTATTGTTTTCTGTGGCACTTTCCGTAAAACTCGCTTTGAGCGAGCCCCCCCGGCCGTTAGCCGGCATGCTGCCCTATGGAGACCGGACTTTCCTCCCACCCGCCTGGTTTAAGAAGCGGGGGGCGACTGCCCATCCGGCAGGCCCGACTTCATTATCGGAACCGTCTGGCACAATCGCAAGCGATTTTTGAGATGAAACAACTTGAAACATACAGAAGAAATGGCGTATCTACAAGCAGTTGGTGTATTCTATAGCAGCGGTACTGGGAATGGCTGCAAGTCGGATGGGCCGTTCCGTTGCTGGGTCTAAGTTGTAGCATTTAAGCTGTTTAAAAACAGAGGTCGATTTTCGATGTGAGGAAATCAGGCCCGCCACGCGGCTCAGACTGTAATCGAGCTGCCTAAAACAAGTTTTACGAAAATGTTGTGGTAGGGAGGATGCTTCAATGTTGAAAAGACTTGCCGCCCTGATGTGCATTGTCGGGCTGACGGCAATCGGTATCTCGTCGTTCACGGCCACCGGCCGGGCCCAGGGATTGGACACAAAGGCGTCCAAGGACGACTGGGAAGAAATCAATTTCGAATACAATTCCTCCGTGCTGGTGGATGGATTCCCCAGCCTTCTGCGGCTGGCGGAACTGCTGCAGAAAAACCCCGGCTACAAAGTGAAAGTGGAAGGCCACACCGACCTGATCGGGAACGCGCCGTATAACGACAAGCTGGGGCTCGCGCGCGCCAACATGGTGCGCGACTTCCTGGTCAAGTACGGGGCGCGCGGCGGCCAGATCGATGTTTCGACGCGCGGCAAAGCCGATCCGAAATATCCCGGCCAGAAGAATACTTTCTCGAAGACGGACGAAGCACGCTGGATGAACCGGCGCGTCATCATCACCGTCACCGACGATCAGGGCCGCACCGTGAGTGCCGACGCCGGCGTGGGCCAGGCCATTCGATCCATCGAGGCGCCTAAACCTGCCGGCATGACGGATTGCTGTAGCGAAGTGCTCAAGCGGCTCGACAAACTGGACGATATCGCCAAGTTGCTCCAGAACCTGGCCGATCAGAACGCCCAGTTGCGCCGCGACATGGACGCGTTGAAACAGGCTCAGCAAGTGCTCGAATCGAAGGCGAACCAGCCGGTTACGCAGCCTCCGTCGACGCAGCAGGTGGCGCAGGCCGTGGCCGCCGAGCTCAACAAAGACAAGCTGCCGAAATTCCAGTTGCTGGGTTTGAACGCCGGCATGGATCAGAACGGCGACCTGACCGGCTCCGGCCGGGGCCGCTTCTTCGGTCCGTTCGGCGAGCACTACGCTTTCCAGGCGCAAGGCGAATTCCTGTATTTCAAGGGCCAGAAGGAAGGCCAGATCGATCTCGGCTTAGTAGACCGCATCGGGCGGTTCCAGGCCAGCCTGTTCACCAGCTTCAAACACGTGTCGCTCAGCGGGAACCAGAACGGCGGCACTCTCGGCCAGGCAGCCGTTACTCTCGATTATCTGTTCCGGTGGGGCAAGGTGGGATTGTTCGGAACCTACGCGTTCATGGACAACGCCCAGATCAACAGCCAGGCGTTGGTGCTGGCGAACGGCGTCACCTCGCCCGATCTGCTGGAACAGCGCTACCTCAAAGTGGTTAACCAGGCTGGTGCGAGCTTTAGCGCCGGTCTGTGGGGCAACAACTACATCGAAGGAAACATCGGATACCTGAAGAGCTTCGTCTACGGCGATCGCGCCGGAGGCACGCTGCGCTTCGTATTCCCCCTTAACAACAAGATTGCGTTCACCGTCGAAGGCGACCTGAATCCGACGATCCTGACCAACCAAAACGATGGACGAGCCGTAGTCGGTGTGCAGTTCGGCAACACGATTCGTCCCAGAGAGATGCTGGCCGCGAACCATGCGGTTCCGGTGGACGTACCGCGCGTCCGGTATGAAATCATCACCAAGACCGTGCGCCACGGCCATTCGCCGCCGGTGGCGGATGCCGGTCCGGACCAGATCGGCGTGCCTTCGGGTCCGATCACTTTGAACGGACAGGCTTCGTACTCGCCGGATGGATTGCCACTCACCTTCCACTGGATTCAGGAAGGCGGCCCGACAGTCAGCCTGAGTGGTCAGAACGGCGCGATCGCGACGTTCGCGGCCGCAGGCGGCCAAGCCTATATTTTCCGCCTGGTCGTGACCGACAGCCTCGGCGGCCAAGGGCAGGCTCGCGTCCATGTGACGACGGCGAACCCGGACAAACCGCAGGTGCTGTTCTTTATCGCGAATCCGTCCACCATCCAGTCCGGCCAGTCTTCGACGCTGTCCTGGAGAGTGATCAACGCGACCACGGTGAATATCAGCGGCATCGGCAACGTGCAGGCGCAGGGTAGCGCGCCAGTCTCGCCGACTGCGACCACTACCTACACTTTGACCGCGACCAACGCCAACGGTAGCGATACCCAGACGGCGACGGTGGTAGTGAACGGATCGACGACCAACGTCACGTTCTGCTACGCGTCTCCGACAAACATCGTCCTAGGCGAATCGTCCACGCTGTTCTACCAGACCACCAATGCCACTTCGGTGACCATCAACAACGGCGTCGGAACGGTGGGTGCGAACGGCAACGTCGTAGTGACGCCGACCGCGTCGACTACGTACACGATCACGGCCAACGGCCCGAACGGCTCATCCGCCTCCTGCAGTGCGGCGGTAACCGTCACCACGGGCGCGGTGCCGCGCATCATCCGCTTCTCGGCCGCTCCGCAGACGATTATCGCGGGTCAGACCTCCACACTCTTCTGGGTAGTGGAGAACGCGACCTCGGTTTCGATCAGCAACGGAATCGGCAGCGTTTCGCTGGGCGCGTCGCAAGACGTCACCCCGGCGGCAACGACGACGTACACTTTGACGGCGACCAATCCGGCGGGCAGCGTCACGGCGCAAGTGACCGTGAACGTGAATCCGGCGGTGAAGATCACGTCGTTCACGGCGACACCGAATCCGTCGCCGTCGGCGGGCGCCGCGGTGGCGCTCTCATGCGTCGCCACCAATGCCGCCAGCATTACGCTGAACGGCCAGGTGACCAGCGGCACAACCGCCACTCAGACGGTGAATCCGCAGGCGACCACAACCTACACTTGCATCGCGACCGGAACAGGCGGCGGAACCGATCAGCAATCGCTGACCGTGACCGTTCCGTCCGGCAACGGCGGAGGTGGAGGTGGCGGTAACCCGACCATCGTCATCGCGGGCGGAAATACCATCAACACCACCGTCCGCTTCATCACGCTCGACGCGTCGAAGAGCTTCAGTCCGGGTGGAAACAACCCGCTGACCTTCGAATGGACGTCGCTCAACGACCGGGCCAACATCGCCAACGCGAACAATGCGGTGGCGACCGTGACCCTCGGCGTACAGCCCGGAAGTTATCTGTTCCACGTCACAGTGACGGATAGCAAGGGCAACCAGAGCACCGCGACCGTCGTGGTGATCCTGACCATCTAGCAGTAAAGTCACAGGCCCCGATCCGAACGAATCGGATCGGGGCTTTTTTATTTCTGCTACTACTGGGCAATGGACGCAATCATCCTGCACCCGATCGGCATGGTCCGATCCCCCATCGCCGATTCCTCGCGCGACGAGTTCTGGGGAGGGATTGTAGCAACCATCGAACTGGACCCGTCCGTCCTCGACCCCGACGCCGTGGTGGGACTTGACGCGTTCTCCCACATTCAGGTGATCTATCACATGCACCTGGTCGCGCCCGAACAAGTAGAGCGTGGGGCCAGGCACCCGAAGGGGCGCGCGGACTGGCCCAGCGTCGGCATTCTGGCCCAGCGCGCGAAACGGCGGCCCAACCGGATCGGCGTATCCACGTGCCGCTTAACTCAGATCGACGGATTGCGCCTTACGGTCGCCGGGTTGGATGCCATCGACGGGACGCCGGTCATCGATGTGAAGCCATACATGGACGGGTTTGGTCCCCGCGGCGAAGTGCGGGAGCCAGAATGGGCGGTGGAACTGATGTCAACGTACTTCGCCGATCGATAACGGGCTAAGCTCTGTGCCTTGTTACTCAAGTCTGCGAGAAAGGGGGGCGGACCCCCCTGGTCCGCGCGCGATCCCCCGATCGCGCGTCGTCAATAAAATCAAGCCTGCGAAACCGCGACCAGGCCGATCAGGGGATCGGCCGCGGACCAGGGGGTCCGCCCCCCAGCTGCTTCAGTAAGAACAATCTCAGCTTGTCTGTCTTGTAAGTAGTAAGTCGAAGTAGTTATCTAATGGAGAATAGTTTCCCGCAGCTGTAGTTTGAGTCGGTCCAGAAAGCGGATTTTTATCCGCTGGCCGCCACGCTACGCAGCGTTACGGTCCGCTCCACTGCCACCAGTCGCGGTGACGATCTCCCGCAGGGGCACAGTCTACGGTCGATCTCATGATCGCCCGCCGTGAATCGGCGCGACTCAAGGTGCAAACCTTCATAAGCTTCGCATTCGGCGGCTAACAGAGTGCCGTCTTCATCGACGATCTGCTCGAATAGCGGGACCCGGAATGCGCGCCACAGACGCTCGCGAGCTTGGATTGAGACGCGCTCCTCCCATTGGTTTCGGATCACGATGAGCGCGTGGGTCGGAATCGCGATGCCCTCTAGTGCCTCAAGTTGCTCCAATCGTCCAGCGAGGGATTGAGGAGCGAAACGCGCCGCTTCATCGTCCCAGCCATTCGGGAAAACCCTTACCGGACCCTTGGAGCGGAAGCATGCGGAGAGCACCGCAGTGCGCGGCGCGGGCGGGATCGGATAGACCAGGTTGGAGCGCGCCCGCACATGTATTTGGTTCGCTCAGCGCGCCATTATTCTCAGCAAATTTTCACCGAAAATCAATTTCGCGTCGGCGTGGCTCACGCCAAGTTCATACAGGGCCTTCGCCTGATCGTCGAAGACCTGATGCTTCCAGCCCCACGGAAACAGAGAAGAATCCGTCCCGAACAACAGCCGCCGCGGACCGATCACATCCAGCGTGCGCCGGAATACCTGGCGCAGATCCAGATGCGATTCCTGGTAGCGCATCCACGAATTTGTGCTGGAAGTGTCCAAATAGACGTTCGGACAGAGATCGGCCAGCATCAGCGCTTCTCGGAAATATCCGGCGCCGAAATGCGGAACGATAATTGGAACCTTTGAAAATTGCAACGCGAGCGCGTGCAAATCGATAGGATTCGAAAAACGCATGTCGAAGCGCGACTCCAACCCGAACTTGTCACGAATCCCTACGCTCAGCACTCCGCAATGCACGAACACGGCGCGCTGATGCTGCGCCGCCCATTCAAATACCGGAACCACAAATTCATCGTGTATCGAATAGCGGTGCATCGCGGGGAACAGACATACGGCGTCGACTAGCGGAGGCGTGGACGGCCACGCGCGCGGACTCGCCATGGCATACGCAAAGAATCGCTCGGGATGCGCCTGAGCGGCCGCCAGCACGGATTCTTCATCGCCTGGCATACTGGCGATCAGCGCGACGCGTGCAACCTGATGGCGATCGAGGTCCCGCGTCCACAATGTGGCGAGCTGCTCCGGTTCGGCAGGCGGAAGCTGCAACCCGATCTGCGCAGCCAACGTTTCCAGGTCCAGTCCCGGTTTTTGCGACGCCAACCAGGAAAAGAACCGGTGCGAAAGGAAATGCACATGCGCGTCGCACACCGCGAGTGATCCCCAGGGCGAGTCTTTCTGCATCATTGTTGACCACCGTTTGGGCCACGAATGCGGCACGCACGTACCGTGGACACGAATGAACACGAATCAGGTTGGATTTTCTCGTCTGTATTCGTGGCGATCACTTTTGTGTATTCAGCGACCTGATGTGCCGTCAAATGCACAGCATAGCATTCGCTAGCGGGCCGAACATAGAAGTAACTTTGCTGATTCCGGTGAAGTGAGCTTCGGCGACTACGCCGATTGCGCCGCAGCGAGATTCGCAAGGTCGAGCCGAATGGCTTCCATTGCGTTGACCAGCCCGCGCACGTCCACGTTCGCCAACACGTTGCTCGAGCCTGGCACCAGCAATCTCACTTCGATCACAAGCATGGTCCGCCAGAATGTGATCTGCTGGCGCATCAGCGCGCCCACTCGGGCTGAATCGGTTTCCGGAGATTCCGCAACCATTCTCCGCGCGCTCGCGTGAAGACTATGAAAGTCGGCTGCAAGCTCATGCAAATACATGCGAAAAATCCGGCGCCGGTCCTTTTTAAAGCGGACTCCGATTTCGGGCCTGTAGCCGGGCTGGCTGGACAAACACTCAAAATCCTCTTCGGAGAGCAGCGTGATCATGGGTTCGTAGCGGCTGAGCGAGAATCCTGTAAGGACTTCATGGTCGCCCGAATCGACGCCAACGGTGCGGTAGGCGAGCAGACGCGACGCCAACACCACCGCTGCAAACAGAAGCAACAAAAGTGCCGCGGCGCCCGCAGCCGTTAGAGGTTCGTGGATCGCAGTCCAATTCATGCAATACCTCCATCCCCCGAATTCCTCATCAGCATACAAGACATTCCCACACAATGCAAATCAATTATCGACGTGAATTACAAGTTTATCTCCGCGACAGACGTAACAGTCTGGCGTTAATTGCGTCTAATTGCGCAGCGAGCCGTGTGGCTTCAGCCGGCTGCCAACGATGACCCACCACGGTCGTGATCGTCTCGCCCTCACGTGTCAGCGCGATTAGCCAGACGCTGAGGCACAGGATTGCGGCGATCAGAATCGCGTGATCGATGGGCCGCCTGAACTCCGGCGCCAGGTTTCTCAGCAATAGTCCCGCCGACCGCGAAGCGAAGTAGATGATAATTCCTCCAATATACAGCGCCCCATTCCGCCTCAATCGCACTGGAAACCAAGTCATGAAAACGACCACCAGCACCAGAAGCGCCAAAACCCAAATATCCATGGTGCGCTCGAAGGTATTGAAACGATGAACGATCACCGAACGGCCCGGCGGAATGTAGCGATCCAGCGCAATCCCTAGCGCCGCCAGGGCGGCGGCTCCCCCCAGCACATAACTGATGCTATTGCGTGTGAATTGGGCGAGCGCCGGATGATGATCCAAGGCCAACTGATAAACCTCCAATACGAGGAACGCCGCCAGCACGATTTTCAGACTCTGGACCGTGAAATAAATGTTGCCGTACAGATGAAGGTGGGTTTGAAACAGTGTGCCTAGAAGAGTTCCAGCCGCATCGGTCGCAAGATATGCAAAAAAGAAGCGGTAGACCCGGTAGAGCCCGTTTTGAAGCAGTCTGGCAACGAGCGCGAGCTCTACGGCCAAATCCAGATACGTTGGCCAATACAGCCACAGACCAGACATATGACGGAGTTTAACACCAAAAGCGCTGGGCTAGCGCCGATAAGGGAGCAGAACTCGCGGGGATTTTCGGATCGGCATGACCGGAGACCCGCCTCCCCGCGAGCTTTTCGAATGCAATGAAGCTACCTCGTGCAGGGATAGCAGGGGGGCTCTGGCAGGTCGCGGACGGGAGTCGTCGAAGCCACCGAGAAAGCGAGCGTGGCGAGCAGCAGCAATCTTTTCAGCATGGTCAATCTCCTCTATTACCGGGTTAAGGGAATTACCCTACGACCAGAGGCTAAGCGGGATTACGACAGTCATAGCGACTTGCCAGGAGGTTTTCGGAAATCAGAACAGGTCTTTCTATTGCGAAGGAGAGCAGCGGCTGGCGTACAATGTTTACAATCGGATGCCGAGGGTGAAGAGCAACGGTGCGCTGGAACACAACGCGATGGCCGATCTGTGGAAAAACACGCTATCCCAGATCCCTACGGCGTACGGGCGGCTAACCTATCTGGCATCGCTTCGCGATCCAAATTCTGGAATGTACCGGCATCATGGGCTGGCGGCCATGTTCGGACGTGACGAGAGCAGCCGCGCGCTTCGTCAGAGTCACCAGCAAGCGTTCGCTGAGTGGCTCAAGCTCTCTATCAAACAGAAAAAACTGGATTTGACGGAGTATTTCGCTGGGCTGGACGATCCAGTGAAGGTGGTCGTCGATCACCTATTAACGTCACAGATCCACCGCACACAGATCCCCGCGTACGCCCGCAGGATGGAGCGGGAGCTGTATTGCAGCGACCTTGAAGTTTTGCTCGAAACGATCACGGGCGGGTTGAGCGAGGGTGCGTCAGACCCACAGTCATCGCGACGCGAGTGATCTGACCGATTACTTCAATTTCCTCGGGATAATCGTATGTCACTGGATCACGAAACGATACAGGATGAGCCTGGACTGTCAGCGTCCCATCCCGAACGGTGCACCACCCGCACATATAACCCTCGCGGTGCTCGAGAAAGTAGACGGGACGATCGAACTCGGTGGTCCAGCCCGACGTCGCGATCCTGCGCCTGGTATCGTCGATGACAACCAGGGATCCGGGCGGAATGAGGGGGAACATCGACCAATCGTCGGTGCCGATCAGGCCGTAGCGCAACTCCTTTAGATCCAGATTATTGAACAACATCAAGGGGAGCGTTCCCCAACGCTGGATCATGCGGCTCAGAAAGAGGGTCCGGCTGAGGTCGATGCCAGGATCGAGAGCTAGGGGCGCCTGGACTACACCATCGGCTGGCTGAAACCCGATCATGTGTGTGCGCTCGAGTTGCATGGCGCCGGCGTCGGTGGGCAGTTCGCTCAATGAAACCTGGTACCAGGAAAGCACTTCCACCATGTCCAGCCGATAGATGGCACACAACGAGTATAGGCGGTAGAAAGAAGGGACGGTCCCTTTGTTTTCTATATCCGCGAGGCGGCTAAGCGCGACTGTGAACTCGTCGTTGCCGTGACGAGCGGCAATCCGCGCACTCGCCTCTTCGACATCGCGAAACTTCAGGCCGAGCCGTTCTCTCACTCTCTTGAGTTTTTGGCCTGCTTCCTCCATGATAGAGGCTAGGGGCGTCCCATTATTGCGAAACGTGGCGTGCAATGACCATTACGCTCCGTAACTTCTTGTCTCACTGGGATTATAGCGTTGCGGTTCAGGAATCGGCAAGGTGCAGTCCCCGATTCTTGTTCTGATTTCAGAACAAAAATATCCACAGGCGCGCTATTTGGACAAAACGACTGCGAACGGACGTACGTGGAGGTTGCTTGCGTATCATCGTGGGCGTCACCGGCGCCAGCGGCTCGGTCTATGGATGGAGACTTTTGGAGAAACTCCGCAGCGTCGCACAAAAAAGCGGCGAAATGGAAGTTCATCTCATTCTGTCTCGATCCGGCGAGCGCACCGCTTTCCTCGAAATGGGAAAAACAGCGGCCGATTTCCGGGCTCTGGCGGATTGCTGGTATCCGATCGAGGACATCGGCTGCCGCCTCGCCAGCGGATCGTTTCCCACTGACGGCATGATCGTGGCGCCGTGCTCAATTCATACGATGTCATCCATTGCTGCGGGGATCAGCTCCAATCTTATGGTCCGCGCGGCTGATGTGACGCTCAAGGAGCGGCGGCGGCTGGTGCTTATGGTGCGGGAATCGCCCTTGCACCTGGGGCATTTACGATCGATGACAGCGCTGGCCGAGATGGGAGCGACCCTCGCGCCTCCCATGCCCGCGTTCTATCATCACCCGAAGAGTGTCGCGGATATCGTGGAGCATAGTGTCGACCGAGTGCTGGACTTAATCGGGATGCCTTCGGACGAAGCCCGGCGCTGGGACGGGCCGCCCAAATGAACGCGGCGTTTCAGGGTGAATTGGGCGCGTTCAGCCAGCAGGCGATCCGCCAGCTGCTGGGGCCGCGCGCCAAGCCATCGCCGCGCCAACGCTTTGACGAAGTCTTCGCGGCTCTGCGCGCTGGCGAGGTGGATGCTGCAGTGCTCCCGATCGAGAACACGCTGGCCGGATCCGTTCACGAAAACTATGATCTTCTGCTGAAATACGATTTTGAAATCACGGCGGAGACCAACGTCCGAATCGTACATCACCTGATCGCGCAGCCCGGCGCGAAATTCACTTCGATTCGCAAGGTATATTCGCATCCGGTGGCGCTCAATCAGTGCCTGGATTTTTTCGCCAGACACAAGCGCATCGAACGGGTTTCGCACTACGACACTGCGGGAAGCGTGAAGACGATCATGGAACAACGCCTGGATGGCGCCGCAGCGATCGCCTCCGAGCTGGCCGCCAAGATTTACGGCGGCAGCATTTTAAAGCGGGAAATCGAGGACGATCGGCAGAATTTCACGCGCTTTTTTCTATTGGAGCCGGCAGGAGCAAAACCGCGCGGACGGGGCGGGAAATGGAAAACATCACTGGTGTTTTCGACGAGCAATCAACCCGGCTCGTTGTACCGCGCTCTGAGCGCGCTGGCGTTGCGCGATCTGAACCTGGTCAAGATCGAATCGCGTCCGCGGCGCGGCAAGCCGTGGGAATACATGTTCTACCTGGATCTATTGGGCCATCGCGAAGAACGTCCGGTGCGCAACGCTCTCGGGCATCTCGCCGAACTCGCCGACTTTTTGCGTGTGCTCGGAAGCTACCGCGCCGCGGTGATCAAGCGCTAACCTCTACCCGGCCCTCGACTCTTCGGAATCACCGCTTTGAGCGCGGTATGGGTCGCAGAGAATGACGCGACCTTGACGTCCACGAGTCCGGCAGCGCGGATGGCGGACAGCACATCGTTCTCAGTGATCTGGTGGACGCCTTTCGGATAGACCACCCAGATTCCTCCCTCGACTTTGATGGAGCGTGCAAGCGTTTCGAGCCGCGTGAGCGCGGGCTTTGCCGGCGCTGCAAAGAAGATGAGGTCGGAATCGGCCGCGAGCCTTGCGTGGATTTCCGCGCCTCGCGCTGCAAGTTCCTGAGCGAAATCGGGATCCTTCAACGCGACGACAGAAACACGAGTGCCGGGCTTGACGCCGAGTTTGTCGAGTCGCGAGGGTGGATGTAGAATCTTGTGCGCCCAACGTTCTGCCGCCGCGCCGATTTGCAGCGCCAGCGCGCCTTCGCTCGTCCCAATCTCCAGCCATCCATCGTTGGCTTGAATGGATTTCATTTCGCGGAACGGAATCTTCACGCGGAAATCTCCCCGGAAGAGTACGTAGTCGGTTTCGAGCATTGCCCTCCCCTCGGACTTTTTGTTGCCGAGACGGGCTGCGCAAATGGTTTCCAGGCCCACTATGTTTATTCCTCGATGCGGACTTCTTCTCCGAACTTCTTTCCCAACTCGCGGAGGCTCTTGTCGATGGTTGCGGTGTGGCCCATCACGAAACGCGAAACGAAGCGAAAAAACGGATTATAGACTTCGCCGTTCTCTGTGATGCGCAAAGTCGATCCTGATGCACTAGGTGAGATTTCGTAGGTCCAGCTTCCGCCATAGGGAAGATTCCTGTCCGCGATACGCGTCACTAACCGGCGCGGCGGCGTAGACTCGACCACTTCGTAGTTCACGTCGCCATCGCGAAATGTTTTGTCGCGTGCGATCGCGGACCAGATCTGGTCTGGCGAACAGCGAAATCGGGCCTGCCGCGACGCCACGTGCGCCACCGGCAGCATCGCTCCACAAGCGACGATCGCGGCGATGACTACTGCGATTCCAATTAATGCGATCCACAGCCATTTCATACCAGGGTCCTTTCCGTGCGGGCGGCGATGGATTCATCGGCCGCGCGGGCGAGCAGTTCGAGTCCACGAATCGCTTCGCGCCGCTCGCCGGGCTTCAGACACGCGAGCATGCCGCGAACGCGTTCGGGGTCGAGTACGGTCATCTGATCGCGCAGGCGTGCACCGGCGCGCGTAATCCGCAGCGCTACGCGGCGGCCGTCTTTCGGATCGGCAGCGCGAACCACGTATCCTGCGCGAGCAAGCCGGTCGACCGTCAGGGACATGGTGGACGCCGTCACGCCCATGTGCCGGGCAAGCTGGTTGAGTCCGGTGTGTTCGATCTCGTCGAGATGGTCGAGGATGCTTGCCTGATGTGCGCTGACGGTGCGGCTGGTCTTCGGATCCCGCACGTGTCGCGTGTGGCAGGCGAAGAAAATCCGGGGGTACAAGGTCATCACCTGCCGGACCGGGTCCATAGGCAGGATGTTACCTCATTTATTTTGATTGGTCAAATCAAATTGTCGGGACCTGCGCCACAGTTCCACATACGGAGCCAGGTCCTCCATCATCCGGGCGAATTGCTTTGGATCGAGCGATTGGGCCCCGTCGCTCATGGCCTTCTCCGGCGCAGGATGTACTTCGACCAGAAGACCGTCGGCTCCAATCGCAACGGCGGCACGCGACAGCGCCGGGACCAGGCTGCGTTTCCCGGTGGCGTGGCTCGGGTCGAGGATCACGGGCAAGTGCGTCAGCTCATTGAGGGCCGCGACGGCGGCAATGTCGCAAGTATTTCGCGTCACGGTCTCGAAGGTCCGGATTCCGCGCTCGCATAACATCACTTGCGGATTCCCGTGAGCCACCACATATTCGGCGCTCATCAGCAGCTCTTTGACCGTGGAACTCATGCCGCGCTTGAGCAGAACCGGCCGGCCACAGCGCCCCAACGTTTTCAGCAGCGCAAAGTTCTGCATATTGCGGGCCCCGATCTGCAGGATGTCGGCATATTCGGCGACCAGTTCCACGTCGCGATCGCTCATGACTTCGGTAATGATCCCCAGCCCGGTTGCGCGGCGCGCCTGGTCCAGCAGCTTGAGGCCTTCTACTTCGAGACCCTGGAAATCGTAAGGGGATGTCCGCGGTTTGAACGCTCCTCCGCGCAGGAATTTCGCGCCCGCGCGGGCGACGATCTCGGCGGATTCCAGAATCTGCCGCTCGCTTTCCACCGAGCACGGGCCGGCCATGACGACGAATTCGTCGGCGCCGAAAGTAGCGCCGCGCACGGTGATCTCCGTCTTGGCGGGTCGAAACTCGCGGCTGACGAATTTGTAGGGCGCGGAGATGCGAACGGCTTTTTCGACGCCCGGCATCGCCTCCAGCGATTCCAGGCACGCGGTCACGTCGCCCACTCCGACGACTCCGATCACGATTCGTTCTTCTCCCTCGATCGAATGGACCTTGTAGCCGAAGTCTTCCACTCTTGCGCGCACGTTCCCGACCTCCTCTTTAGTCGCATGCAGCCTCATCGAGATGATCATTTGCCCTCCAGAAAAGCAAAAAACCCACTCTTTCGAGTGGGTCGTTTAAATTCGATCGATTGCGTTCAGCCCACTCGTCGCGATTCAGGTAGTAAAGTACCAATACCAAAATCGAAACGAGCTGGCGGTGCGCGACGACATTGAACGTCTATTATAGCACAACTCGATGCTAGGACCGTTGGCGGCGATGTTGGGCCTTCAATGAAGATTTCGGACTAGAATGTAATTCGCCCGCCGAGCCTGAGTATGCGGCCCATGTCGATGTTGGACGGCTTCAACAGGGACGGACCGATGGCCGTCACCGCGCTAGTGACGGCGCTGCTGTTGAAGGTGTTGTACAGATCCGCCATGGGTTCGAACGTCCACCGTTCGCGGAACCTGAAGGGACGTGAAAAGCGCAGATCGAGCAGGTTCTGCCACGGATATCGATACGAACCGGGCGCCGCTACAATCAGCGTTTGCGTCACCTGCGTTAGCGTAATGCCCTGGCTCTTCAGATCCGCGTTGGACACGCTGTAAGTGCGGTTCTGAGGAAGACCCGAGTTTTCGCGCAACGATCCAGCGAACTGGATTTTTCCTGGCAACTGGTAGCTGAAACCCGCGCGGAGCTGATACGTCTGGTCGTAACCTTCGTTGCCGGCGTAGTGGATCAGGTTGTTGGGGTTGTTGAAATCCGTGCTGCCGCCGCTAGGCGTGCCGAAATCCTTGCCAATGGTGAATCCGGCAAAAACAGTCGCCTTTTGAATGCGGCTGGTCACCTGGAACTCCACTCCGTTGTAGTGTTCGTACAGGCTGGGTAGGGTTTTCTGCAAGAGGTTGATCTGGCCGTTCGTCGAGGGAAGTTGATTGTAAACGGTCAGCGCTTGTCCGACCGCGGCGGGGGCGATCGTCACCGGCGTATAGTCCGTCAGCGGCACGGCCGTATTGATGACGCCGAACAGATTGTAGAACTTTCGTCCGTAATAGCCCACGCTCACCGACGTATTCGCCCCGAGCTGGCGCTGGACCATCACCGTGTATTCCCATTGATAGGGACGCTTCATGTTCGGATCGATGTGGTTGTTGTTGCCCGAGAATCCGGTGCAGCCGGTCAGCGCCTGCCCAGGCGTGGGAGGCGTGACGCTGGTCCAGGGGCAAGTGGAAAACGCAATGAAGTTGGGATTGACATTCTGAGCGAGCGAAGATCCTTCCAGCACGTCGTACTTGCTGATACCACCCTTGACGGCAGTCTTCGAATCGCCGAATACATCCCAGGCGAACCCGATGCGCGGTGACCAGGTGTTCCAATCCACGATTCCGTTCTGCGCCGGGAAGGTGCGAGCGGGTTGCCAGAATCCGCCCGGAGCGCCCTGCGCGGGGATGTTCATCGCCATGTGATCGAAGCGAATGCCCAGGTTCAGGCTCAGCCGGCGGTTCAGGCGCCAGGAGTCTTGCAGATACCAGGCGAGATCCGGATTGACGTCCTCGCGATGGGTCAAGGGAGTGTTGTAAATCCGCACCGAAGTAGGAACGCTGTTTTGCAGGATCTGGATCATGTCGCCATTCATCTGGAAACTTTCCTGGAAGTACCCCTTGCGGAACTGAATGCCCGACTTCAAATTGTGCGAGCCGGTGACATAGGAAGCGCTGGCGTTGACGGTCGTGTAAGTCCCACGGTCGAGATCCTGCCGGGGTGAAATGCCAGTCATCGTAGAGAGCACGGTATCGTATTGCGCGATGGTGCCCGGGACTGCGCCGGGTTCGAAGAACAAGTTGTAGTACACGGGCATATACGTCATCCCGACGTCGACCAGCAGCCGGTTGGTGACAGTGGAGGTCCAGTGGGCCTGCGCCATGTAGTTCAGCCAGCTTTTCTGCTGGACGTCCGCGAGCGGATCGGAAAATGCCACGCTGATCAGGTTGTTGGGCCGATGGCCGCGGAACTTGAATCCGCGATCGTACGACACCGAGACCTTGTTTTTCCTGTTGATCTGATAGGTCAGGCGAATGGTCATATCGGTCAGACGGGTGTCGTCGACCACCTGCTGGCCGTTCGGAAAGAAAGTGTTCGCCAGGAAATTGTTCGCGCCCCACCGGCGGAAACTGGCCAGGAACCACAACCGGTCCTTGAGGATCGGGCCGCCCAGATCTGCGTTCAAGTCGTACAGGGTATCGATCTTGTTCCTCGCTTTCAGACCCAGTGCCGTCAGACTCGCGTTCGAGTTGTCCGACTGCAACGCCTGTGTGGCCCCGGTCCCGAACACCGAGCCGTGGAACTGATTGCCGCCGTCTTTGGGAATCATGCTGATCTGAATTCCGCCCACCGGCGCTTCGGCCGGAAGCGAACTCGTCAGATACGTGATCGACTGCATCAAGCTGTCGTTATAGTAAAAGCCTGTCTGGTTGCCGGAGAATCCGGTGTGCTGAATCTGCATGCCGTCAACCATGAAGACGTTGTCGTTGCCGTTGGACCCGTGCACTTGAAGGGTCGGCTGCTGCATGCCCTGCGTGCCGCCGACGTCGGGCGTCGCCGTGGACACTCCAGGAATGATCTGGCCGACCGCGAAGGGATCTCGCCCGGTCGGAATCGTGTCCATCGTCCGGCGGTCCATTTCCCTTTGCGACAGGGAGTTCTGCACGTCGACCAGAGGAGGCGCGTCGGAAACAGTCATCTGCTGGGCGGTGGCGCCGACCGTCAAATCAGCGTTGACTGTCACCGAAAACGAAGCGCCGAGCGTGATATTTTCACGCTTTACCGAGCGAAACCCTTCGTGCGTGAAGGTAACGGTGTAATCGCCGGGACGCAGGTCGACGATCCGGTACTCGCCATTGCCGCCTGTGACTGTCGTGCGGCGGCCTTCAATCAGTGCGGGGCTCGATGCCTCCACAGTGACGCCCGGGACGATGCTCCCGGTCTGATCTCGCACCACGCCGACAATCGATCCTAGATTCTGCGCGAACGACGGTGTGAACATCGTCAGCAAAGCTGTCGCGGCGAACATCCTGGCAAAGCGCATGGGTACAATCCTTTCTCGGAGTATGACCAACCGATCAAACATGGACCCTAAGACCCGCTGGAACGAAGCAAGATGCAGAGGCTAGAAATATATAAACATGCATCAACATTGTCAAGGGTACGCCGAGCGAAGATAACCAGACGGCGCACCACTGGCACATCCAGGGGTCTTGGCGCTTGAAGCTATTGGATCCGCGGGGCGCCGCCGCCCGTCGACGGCGCGGCCGAAATCGGCACCTTGCGCTGTCCCCAGGTCGGCGATGGAGGCTCTTTCATCATGCGCGTCACCGGTTTTTCCTTGAGCATGCGCAGCCCTTCCTGCACCGCGCGCTCGAGCTGTGGATCGTGCCCGGCGATTACATCCTTGGGCCAATTCTCGACGTCGACATCGGGTGCGATGCCTTTATTTTCCACGTCCCATTGGCCATCGCGATTGAAGAATCCGCCGCGAGGGGCGATCATCGAGCCGCCGTCGATGAACAGCGGCGTATCGGCGGTATGAACCAGCCCGCCCCAGGTCCGTTTTCCAACTAGTAGGCCGATCTTGCGATGCCGGAACATCCATGGCATCAAGTCGCCACCGGAACCGGCCATTTCATTAATGATCATGACCTTGGGTCCCCAGATTCCAGCCGCGGGACTGGTGAACGGAACACGGTCGCCCGCCACGTTGTTGAAGTAGCCGTCGAAGTCGCGCTGCAACACGTCAATGATGTAGTCGGCAGCCGAGCCGCCGCCGTTGTAGCGCTCATCGACGATCGCGCCTTGCTTGTCCTGCTGTGCGAAGTAGTACCGATTGAAACTGGTGTAGCCGGGCTGCCCCGTGTTGGGTAAATAGACGTAAGCGAGCTGGCCTCCTGACAATTTCTCGACCGTGCGCCGATTCGCCTCCACCCACGCACGCGTTCGCAGAGTCTGTTCGTTTGCCACCGGAACCACGGTGATCTGGCGCGCTCCATCCATAGCGGGGCGATTGTTAACGGTAAGGACCGTCTGATGGTTCGCCGTGCCATCGAGCAATCGATAAATATTGTCCGGCGCCTTCAATTCCTCGCCGTTGATGGCCAGGACGAAATCGCCAACAGCAACGTCCACGCCGGGTGACGCGAGCGGCGCACGCAGATCCGGATTCCAGCTTTCGTCGTCATAGATGCGTGCGATCTTGTAGCGGCCGTTCTCGATCGCGAAATCGGCGCCCAGCAATCCTCCCGGCGACGGCGGTACCGCGGGCATGTCGCCGCCGCGCACGTACGAATGCCCGATGGCGATTTCCGAACCCATCATGTCGAGCAGATAATTCAGATCGGCGCGGTGATTCACGTACGGCAGCAACTGACCATACATTTCCTTCATCCGCGGCCAGTCCGCACCGTGTGTGTTCGGAACGTACAAGTAGTCCCGCTGATTGCGCCAGCCCTCGTAAAAGATCTGCTTGAACTCTTCTTTGGGTTCGAGATACATCCGCAACGCGACATTGAGTCGTCCCTGCCCCGCAGTTGGAGCCGTGCGATCTGCGTCGACAAGAAAGAGCTGCGGAGGTTGCGGAGTTGTCGCGGCGCCTCGGCCCCCACGTCCGGCGCCGCCAGCCGCTGCCGTGCGATACACCAGTTTGTGCCCGTCGGCGCTAACGTCGTAGGTAACTACGCCGGTGATGAACGTCGCGGGTCGCCGATCGCTCAGACGGAATCGCTGCATGGTATTACCCGGCTCGGGTGCGCCTGGCGCTCCTCCACCGCCGCGGCCGCTGCGAGCGGTCTGCTCGAGATAGTAAACCGTCCCCGCGACGCCGGCGCGCAGTTGCGAATACTGACGCTCGGGCACGCTCTCGACATTGATGATCCGCTGTTGGATCCCATCGAAATCGATTTGCACGTTCACGGGGACGCGCGGTGTTCTGGCAGGTGCATCGTCTGTAGCAGCTCCGCCGCGCCCTCCACGGCCGCCAGCCGGCGCGTTTCCGACACCCTTGTCTTCATCGCTCTCAGGAAGGAGCGGGCTCGCCTCGCCCTTCTTCAACACCGCGAGATACAGCCCGAAATTTTCGTCGTGATCGTACGACGTCATGTCGAGCCATTGCGATTTCAAGCCGTATTCGGTGGAAGCGAAAAACCACAGATACTTGCCGCTAGCGTCGAACACAGGCCACACCGCATCCGCGAGTCCATCGGTGACTTGCTTCGATTGTCCGGTCTCGACGTTGGCAATGAAGATCGCATGATACAGCGTGTTGAGATGCGCCGCATAGGCGACCCACTTCGAATCGGGACTCCACACTGGGTTCACCGTGCGTTGCGGCACCATCCACGGATCGTTGCCGACCGTTTTCGCCTGCCCGCTGGCTACGTCAAGCACCCAGACCTTTAGATCCGTATCTGTGTACAGCAGCTTCTTCGAATCGGGAGACCAAGACGGCGTGTAGTAGTGTTTTTGATTCGGGAGCGCGATCTCGCGCGGCGGCGTCAGGCCATCCTGCGCTTCGACCACCAGCTTATATTCGCCGGACCGATCGCTGAAATACGAAACGTACTTGCCGTCGGGCGACCATGCCGGATCGCGCTCCGCCGATCCACTGGAGTGGCTCAGATTGCGGACATCGCCTTTTTCGGCCGGGATCGTAAAAATCTCGCCACGAGCTTCCACCAGTACGCGCGCGCCGGTAGGCGAGAGCGAAAGATTCGTCATGCGGCTGGTCACGTCTTCCCAGCGCGGCATCATCCACGGAAAATCGCCTGTGGCGCTGATGTTTACGACGTGTGTTTTTCCAGTCTTCGGATCCAGCTCATGAATGAATCCGGCCTGCTCGAACACGACAGTGCCCGCGCCGGAATCGAGCGTTTTTACGTCGAAATCAGTGAACTTAGTCACCTGCGCCAGCTTTTTCGCCTTGGTGTCATATGACCAGATGTTCGCGACGCCGTCGCGATCGGAGATGAAATACACCGCGTCCCCGATCCAGGCCGGGTCCATATCCTTTGAATCGGTCCACGGCGGCGTGACCAATTCGTAGCTCTTCAGGTCGACAATCCAGATCGGCCGATTCTGACCGCCGCGATAATTGCGACGCTCTTCGTCCCACGAATTGTTCATCCGGTACGCGATGTGCGTCCCGTCGGGCGAGAGTTTTCCTTGATAGCCACGCGGCAACGCGAGCGGTTCCTCGACGCCGCCTTCGACGGGGACGGTCCAGAATCGTGGCGCGGCGCTCGGAGCCGAGGTCGCCCGAGCTGAAGTGAACAGCACGGCTTTCCCGTCCGGCGTCCAACCCTGCACTGTATCGGCACCCGGATGCCAGGTGAGACGCTTCGGCTCGCCGCCGTCCGATGGCACGGCATAAACGTCCTCGTTGCCGGCGTAGCTCGCACTGAAGGCAATCCACTTACCGTCGGGCGAAAAATGCGGATTGGTCGTCTGGCCCTGGAAACTGGTCAACCGCCGCGCTGCGCCGCCGGCACGTTCGACGATCCAGATGTTGTTCGCATATGCAAACGCAATGTGCGTCGCGCTGACCGTAGGCGTCCGCAGTAAACGAGTCGTCGGGTTGGCTCCGGTGGTGGATCCTGCGAGAACAAGAACCGCGAGCGAGAGACGAAGTAGAAGTGATGTGCGATGGGACATAGCAGCTCCAGTCGTTCCAGTCTACACCGCAACTCGATATAGTTCGCCCGATCCTACTCGCCACCTCTCGGGGCAGCTCCGCGATGCCCTTCATCCGAGTTCCGGACGCGGCGAAAGCCAGGAAGGCGTCGATCCCATGAAATAAAGGCTAGTGAATCGTCCGCGTTTTTCGATTCATGTAATCCATGAGCAAATACTGTCCAAGCGTATAAGGCGTAGTGAAATACGCCTTCCCTCTACACAGCTCCGTGACCTTCTGGATGAAGTTCACCAGCCCGTAATCGCTCGCCAGCATAAAGGTATTGATCAGGATTCCCTGGCGCTTGCAGCGGCTCACTTCTTCGAGCGTCCGGCTGATTACCAGCGGATCGAGTCCGAACGCATTGCGATAAATACGCCCGTCCTCGAGCGTCAACGCACTCGGTTTGCCGTCCGTGATCATGATGATCTGCTTCATGTCCTTCTTCTCTTGCGCAAGAAGGCGCTGGGCAAGAATCAGGCCGTCGCGCGTGTTCGTATAATACGGGCCCACTTGCACCCGAGCCAGTTCCTCGATCCGAAGCTCTTCAGCCGTGTCGTGGAACAGCACACAGCGGAGCGTGTCGCCGGGATATTGCGTACGGATCAAGTGCGCTAGCGCCAGCGCGACCTTTTTCGCCGGCGTGAAGCGATCTTCGCCATACAGGATCATGCTATGGCTGCAATCCAGCATCAGCACCGTGGCGCACGAACTTTGATATTCGGATTGGTGCACGTGCAGATCTTCGTATTCCAGATTCAGCGGGAACTTCAGGCCTTCGCGCTGCATGGCGGAAAAAAGCGTCTGCGCGACGTCCAGATTCAGCGTGTCTCCGAACTCGTACACTTTCGCCGCACCCGAGGATTCCACGCCCGTTGCCAGATCTCGCGTGTCATGCGAACCGAAGCTCGCGTGGCCCAGCGATCCGAGAAGATCCTTCAAAGTCTTGAAGCCCAGGAAATCGATACTCTTGTCGGTGACCTTGACTTCCACTTTGCCTTCGGCGTTTCCGGCGCCTCCCGACTGGGGCTCGGTATTGATGTAGCCTTCATCCACCAGCTTCTGCACCAAACGGTTCAGCAGTTGATCGAGCTGCTCCTCGCTCATGCTTTCGAGCTGTTGACGAATCTGCTCGGCGCGCTCGGGATCGAACAGCTCGCCGCGCTGGAGTGCCTGTTCCAGGGCTCGTTTGAGATCCTCCAGCGAGTGCTGATTCATCTCGCTGAACTGCATGTAGGGGTTTTGGAAACCGCTTTCGAGGAAGAAATCGGAGAGGGCTTTAAGCAGATCTTCGGCGCTCAGGCCCAAATCCTCACCTGTGTAGCGCGAATATCGAACTGATTTCATGTGGGATAACTCCCCGGTGTTAAACCGCTCCCTTTGGTCACGGCTCCGACCCCGAGCCGTGACCAAAGGGAGCGGTTCAACGCAAAAATCTCACTGATACTGCCGCTTCTTCCCTTTGTCCTCTGGCGGCGGCTCGCGGCGGCGCGGCTCGGCCATATATCCGACTTCTTCATTCCTATTGATACGGCGATGCGCGTACAGGCCTTCCAGGATGAACTCGGCGGCTGCCGCGCGAACTGCGTCCGGCTCGCTGACGCCCAACCCGAGCACTCCCACCTTCTCCATCAGCCCCTGGATCCGCCCCAGCTCTTTCACCATGGTTGCCGATTTCACGGTCTCGTCGAGTTTCAGTGATCCACCCAGCTCGAAGTACTGCACCACTTGTGAAAGATTTTCGCCATCGAAGTATCCAGTGAATACTTTGCCGACCGCCAGACGGATCAGCTCCCGCGCCACCGTGTCGCCGCCCTTCAGTTCGCCTTCGTATTCCAACTCGAGCTTCCCGGTGATCGACGGCAGCGCGGCATAAACATCGAGTACGCGTGGAACCGCGACCGGCTCGTTGGTGGTCAGCGCGCGGCGCTCGGCGTTGGAGACCACATTTTCGAGCACAGAAATTGGCAGCCGCTGTGACACGCCGGATCGCTTGTCGACCTTCTTGTCTTCCCTAGCTGAAAACGCGAGCTGCTCGACCACTTCGCGAATATAGCCGGGAACGCGCAGTTCCAGCGGCGAACGGCGCGACGTCCACGCTTCCTGCTCCGTAATCTGCAGCCCATGCTCCAGCGTGGCGGGATAGTGCGTGCGAATCTCGCTTCCGATGCGATCCTTCAAAGGCGTAATGATTTTGCCGCGCGCGGTGTAATCTTCCGGATTCGCCGTGAACACCAGCAGTACATCGAGCGGCAGGCGCACGGGATAACCCTTAATCTGTACGTCACCTTCCTGCATGATGTTGAACAACCCCACCTGGATCTTCCCCGCCAGATCCGGCAATTCATTGATCGCGAAGATGCCGCGGTTGGCGCGAGGCAGCAGCCCATAGTGCACCGTCAGCTCATCCGAAATATTCTGCCCGGCGCGGGCCGCCTTGATCGGATCGATATCGCCAATCATGTCGGCGATGGTCACGTCCGGTGTCGCCAGTTTTTCGACATAGCGCGCCTCGCGTCCTAGCCACGCGATGGCAGTATCGTCGCCTTTCGTCGCGACCAGATTGCGGCACGCCCGGCAGATGGGCGCGAACGGATTATCGCGAATCTCGCATCCGGCGATGTAAGGCGTGTGCTCATCGAGCAGCGTCACCAGCATCCGGATCAGCTTCGTCTTCGCCTGTCCGCGAAGGCCCAGCAGAATGAAGTTGTGACGCGAAAGGATCGCGTTGACGATCTGCGGCACCACGGAATCCTCAAAGCCGACAATGCCTGGAAACAGCGACTCGCGCCGTTCCAGTTTGCACATCAGGTTTTCGCGAAGCTCGTCCTTAACGGTGCGTTTCGGGAGCGTGGCTTCATAATTCTTGAAAGTTCGAAGAGCTCCCAGAGTCTCGGGCAGGCCGGAGGAGTGTTTCATTACTGCGTCCTATTGGGGATTGTAGCAATTTGCTATGCTCGACCCATCGAACACCGGCCGAACAGCTAAACATGCGAGATCTACCTGATGTGGAATTCCGGCGCTTCTGGCAGCGCCTGCAAGCCATGGGCTTGAATGCCTACGAAGCACGATCGTACCTGGTGCTGGTGGGGCATCCTCGATTCAAAGCGCTGGAGCTCGCGGCACGCGCCCACGTTCCGCGGCAGAAAATTTACGAAGTGCTCGACAGCCTGGTGGAAAAAGGATTCGCGCAGGTGGTCCAGGAAAAGACCAAATTGTTTTCCGCCGTTCCACCGGACCAGGCGATTCCCAGTTACCTAGCACGCCGCCGCCAATCCCTCGAACAGGAATTGGCCGACCAATCGCGTAGCGCCGATGGCATGATCGGCGAGCTCATGACCGCCTACTCCGAAGGCCAAGGCGAGCACGGCACGCTCGATTATTTGCGGATCGTCGGCGATCCGGGCCAGATCGCCGCGCAGTTCCGCAGGATGCTGGCCGAAGCGAAAACCGAATATCTGGAGTTTTCACGTCCTCCGTACGCCGTCGATCCGCTGGAGGCTGAGCTGGTGATCCGGGCCCGGGAACGCCGTGTGATCTGCCGGATTCTGGTGGAGCACGGCACCCTCGATCCAGCGCACGAAAAATTTCTAGCCGATTATCAGGCCGCCGGCGCTGAAGTCCGGCAAATCGAAAAAGTGCCGATGAAGATGGCCCTGTTCGATGGGCGAATCGGATTGATCGCACTGCTCGATCCGGTGATCACGAAGCCCACCTGGACCTCGGTTGTTTTTGAGCACGAAGGAATGGCGGAGGCCATGAAAGGACTGTTCGAGGATTACTGGCGCCGTGCGACCCAGTCTTCCCACGTCGTGTAAAGTTCTGACTGCAATCCCGCGGAGCGTGCGCCGTCAACGTTTTCCGGACGGTCGTCCAGGAACAACGAGTCACCCGGCCCGACGTTGAGACCACGAACGGCGTGTTCGTAGATTTCGCGCTGCGGTTTCACTACACCGAGCTCAAATGACAAAGTCGCGTGATCGAAGTGTCCCATGAACTTCGAGTCGGCGCGCAAGCGAGTGCCCAGCGGGCGCGGCAAATTCGACAGGATCCCAATGCGAATTCCACGCGCACGAAGTTCCCGAGTCCAGGCGAGCACCCGATCGTCAAAATGCAGCCAAAAATCGATTTCGCGCTCGATCATTTGCGCGATCAGAGCGTCGTCGAATGTGCGTCCCGCGGTTGTGGCGACCGCTCGCCAGTACTCGTAAGGGTCCTGGCCGGCGTCATAACCGATCCGGTGCTTCCAGAATGCATTCAGAAAATCGGCGGTAGCGAGGCCGCAGGCCGTGGCCGCGTCCGCGATCTGTTGTTCTGTGGGATGGAAGCAGATCACGCCTCCGTAGTCCAGGATGACCGCTCGAAATTTCAACGTGTCCGATCTGCTCCGTCGGCCGGCTGCGCCTCGCGGCGCGTGCGAATCTCGCGGACCGCGTAAATCCGCCGCCCCTGGCTTTCGAAATACGTGCGCGTGAGGACTTCACCCAGCAGCCCGGTACAGAACAGAATGATTCCGGTTACCAATGCCAGCGCTCCCAGCACCATCAGCGGCCCGTGGCTTGCGATGATGTCCTGTCCAGTCCAGAGTTTTTCTCCGCCAACGAACGCCAGAATGCCGCCGCCGACACCGATCGCCACAAGCCCCCACTTGCCGAAGAAATGCATCGGCCGCGTGAAATATTTCAGCAGGAACCAGATGGTGAATATGTCGAACATCACGCGGAACGTGCGTCCCAAACCGTAGTGCGATCCGCCGCTCGCGCGTGGCAGGTTGCGGATAGGCACTTCCGCAACGCGCGCACCGTAGAACGACGCCAGCGCCGGAATGAACCGGTGGAGCTCGCCGTAAAGATTCACGTCTTTGAGGATCTCTGCTCGATACGCCTTGAACGTAGTCCCGAAATCGCGTAGTTCGACGTTGGAAGCCTTGGCCATCAGCCAGTTCGCGATGCGCGACGGAATCTTGCGTGTGACCGCGTTATCCAGGCGATTTTTGCGCCAGCCGCTGGCGATGTCGTAGCCTTCTTCGATTTTTTCCAGAAGCGCTGGAATATCTTCGGGAGCGTGTTGCAGATCGCCGTCCAGCGAAATGATCACATGCCCCTGGGATTCGTCGAATCCCGCCGCCAGCGCCGCCGTTTGTCCGAAATTGCGCCGCAGCCGGATGACCTTTAGCCGCGAATCGGTTTCCACCAGATTGGCCAGCAGATCGAAACTGCGATCGGTGGAAGCGTCGTCGACAAAAATAATTTCGTATGGTTTGCGGATGCGCTCCATCACCGCCGTCAGCCGGTCGTACAGCGGAAGAATAGAGGGCTCTTCGTTGTGGATCGGAATGACGACGGACAGGTGCACCACTTCCAGGATAGCAGTTTGTCCGCCGTCGTCCGGCTAGGATTTACGGTTTTAGAAACTCAGTTCAGGCACGCGCCTTCTCACCACCACTTCGACTGTGCTGCGGATCGCAGCGAACTTCGCGTTGACCTTGTCGGCTCCCGCCTGGCCGAGTTGCTGCACTAGAAATGGTCCTGCGTTCATCTCGGCATACTTGGCATACCCGGTGACCACATTCACGTCCGCAGGGTTGCCGCCAGGTCCCCGCTGATTCACGGTCACGCTTACTTTAGCCTTCTTGTACACCGGAAGGAGTTCGGACTTGAAAAGATCCCGGAACTCCTGCATTTTGCCTTGAGCGATCCGGTAACGAACCGCCACAATCACCGTCGGCGGCGTGTCCATTACATTGCTGATATCGTCGAGCCGCGTGCTCATATAGCTGTTGGTGCTGACCAGGCACTTGGCGAGCTTCCCGTTAAGCCTCGCCGCACCCGGTGCGTCGAGGGCCTTTACCAGCGGGCTCTGGCCGTCAAATTCAGCGGTGTTGTCGAACGGTTGTGTGGTCAGATACTCGCCGCCGTTGCCGAAGATTCCGGTGGAATACACCGTGCGCGTCTTGACGCCGCCCTTCTTCAGTGCGGGAACTACTTCGCTCTTTTGTAAATCGATCCACTCATTGACCATGTCAGGTTTGAGGTGGGTAATGGTGACGCGCGAACGGTTCTGCGCTGTCTGCGCCAGACAAAGACCGGAGAGACCGGCCGCGAGCGCGAGCGTGCCGGCAAAATTGAGGTGGGAAAACCTGATCTTCATGGAATGCTCCTTGGGCCCTATTGGGTCGGGCCAAGTATACTCCTTCGGTACGTGGTTAGCGCTGTGCAGCGATCTCTACCCTGGATTTAGGGTGTTTGACGGATTTCTGGTCCTCGGGTGTTGGTCTAATGTGAGGTGGTGATTCTCTTTCGAATCTTCGTGTTCGTTCTCGTGATCGCAGCCGGGACTTTGCATGCCCAGGGGACAGTATCCGGCTATGTGACCATCAACAACGACCGGTTTGACCTGAATTCCGTGGCCGCAATGCTGGTTCCCGACTCCTTCGATAAAACCAAGCCAAAGCTCCGGGCTCGCATTGTTTTGACCGACAAGCCCGTTCCCCAGGACGTCCTCGATGACCAAAGCGAAATTTGGGATCTGAAAACCCAGGGCTATCACGGCCTGCAACTGGAAATCGCAGAGGACAAGAAAATGTATTCGCTGATGGTGCTTAGCAGCACGTTGCACAGCAGTGTTACGATTTCCGGCACATTCGACGCAGCGAAGCTGTCCATCTTCACGCGGCAACGCGCGGCCGGCGCTATCGAAGCCAAGCCCGACAAGGTCGGCGAGACGACCGTCTCCTACAGCGTGAAATTCGACACTCGGATTGCTCCGCAGGACCCCGAGCCCACCGCCGCGGACGCCACCGCCGCCGCCAGTAAGGAATCCACCAAAGCCTACCTGGCTCTGATTACTGCGATCCGCACCGGCGACAAGCAGCGGATCGTTGAACTGACTCCTCCCGAGCGGCGCGCGGCTTTCGATTCGCCGAAGTTTCCTGAGGCCCTTAGGATGATCCAGAGCCTCACGCCTCAGATAATCGAGGTCCTGAAAGCTACCGAAAATGGCGACCGCGCCAAGCTCATCGCGCGAGGTACCTCTGGCGGCATGACGCACCTGGCGAAGATTTATATGAATCGTGTCGACGGAAAGTGGATTCTCTACGCCGAATCCTGGGATCTGAACTAACTCACTCCTTCTTCCGCGGATCTTTGCCAGGCAAGTTCTCCGGATTCTCATGCACCCGCGCCCGGAATCCCGCCTTTAGCCCCGCGGCAAGGGACACCGATCCGTCGCCGTACTTGTCACGCATCCGGTCCACGGCTTCCAACGTCTTCCGCCACCGCTGCGTCTTCTCTTCATCTAACAGATTGGTCTGGCCTTCTCCCGTCTCGAGCGACTGCGCATACACTCCCAGCAGGCGAATCGCTTTGCCTGACCACGCCTTATGAAACAATCCGCGAGCCGCGTCGGCCAGCTCCGTATCGATCTGCGTGGCGCGATCGAGCGTCCGCGCCCGGGTATACGTCGAAAAATCGGAATAGCGCAGCTTGATCTGCAGCGTCCGCGCGTACAAATGATGATCCCGCAGCCTGCGCGCGACCATTTCCGACAGCCGCACCAGCATCGCGTCGATCGCCGTGGCATCTTTCGTGTCGACCGAAAACGTGTTCTCGTGGCTGATCGACTTGGGATCTTCGCGGTCGCCCACTTCGCCGTCAAACCATCCGCCGGCATCTTCGCCGCGCGATTTTCCAGCCAGCGCCAGCCCCCACTTGCCGAAGCGCTCTTCCAGAAACTCTTCATCGAGCGCCGCCAGATCGCCCACTTTGCGAATGCCGCAGGCGTGCAGATTCTTTTCCGTGACCTTGCCGACCCCGGGGATCTTCCTGACTTCTAACGGCGCCAGAAACAAAGCCTCGCTGCCCGGCACGATCCACAAAATCCCGTTCGGCTTGGCCTGATCCGACGCGATCTTGGCCACCAGCCGCGCCGACGCCGCACCGATCGAACAGTTCAAATCCGTCGCGTCTTTCACCAGCCGATGCAGCCGGTTCGCGGCCGCGAGCGGCGGTCCATGCAGCCGCTCCGTGCCGGTCATGTCGAGATATGCTTCGTCGATCGAAGCCATTTCCACCTTCGGCGAAAACTTTTGCAGGACTTCGTACACCTTGCCCGAATACTCGCTGTACCGTTCGCGATGTCCTTCCACGAAGATCGCCTGCGGACAAAGTTTATACGCGGTCCGCAGCGGCATCGCGGAATGGACCCCGAATTTCCGCGCCGCGTAGGATGCCGCCGAAACCACACCGCGTTCGTTGGCCCGTCCCCCCACCACCACGGGCTTTCCTTTGAGCGAGGGATCGAATAGTTCTTCCACGGACACAAAGAACGCGTCCATGTCCACGTGGAAAAAAGTTCTCACTATACTAGATGGTAATGAAAGTCATCGTTCTCGTCTTGGTCCTGATCGCGGGTGCGGTCCTCTTGTTTGCCTTGAAGAGTCCCTCAGCCGCAGCCGCTCCGCAAGCCGGCGAAATGGCCCCGGATTTTAGCGCTCCGTCACAAGATGGCTCGCCGGTCGCGTTGAAAGACTTTCGCGGCAAGTGGGTCGTGCTGTATTTCTATCCCAAAGACGGGACCCACGGCTGCACCATCGAGGCCCACAACTTCCAACGCGACATCGCTAAATACGAAGCTGCGAACGCGGTGGTGGTCGGCGTAAGCGTCGATTCGACCAACAGCCATCAGGAATTCTGCGCCAAGCAAGGCTTGACGTTCAAGCTGGTAGCCGACACCGATAAATCCGTCTCGCGCGCCTACGGATCGGTCACCAACTTGGTGGTGACCAAGATCGCGACGCGCAATACCTTTCTGATCGATCCGCAAGGAAAGATCGCCAAAGTATGGCTCGGTGTCGATGTGGGCAAGCATAGTGAAGAAGTACTCGCCGAATTATCCGTGGACGCAACCAAGCTCTAGATCTGCGTTCATCTGCGTTTATCTGCGGCCATCACTACGCGAGGTAGACCGGCTAGATCCGTCAACACTTCCACGTCTCGCCAGTCTCCCAGCATGGTCGTGACGGCTTCCCGCGATCGATACCCCAACTCCATCACTAGCCATCCGCCCGGCTTCAACAACCGAGCCGCCTCCGGAATCAGTCGCCGATAAATCTCGTATCCATCGACGCCACCGTACAGCGCGACCGCCGGTTCATGTTCCCGAACTTCTATTGGCAGCGATTCTGTTTCCGGAACGTAGGGGGGATTGGAAACCACCAGATCGTATCCATCAGCCAGCGCCCCCGCCAGATCGCAATTCACAAACTCGACCTTCGCACTCAATCGCCGGGCGTTCTCCCGAGCAACACCTAGAGCCGCACTGGAAATATCCGTCGCGAAAACCTGCGCCCCAGTTTCCAGTGCTAGCGTCACTGCGATCGCCCCCGACCCCGTCCCGACGTCGAGAACACGTGGCACAGGCTTCAGCCTGTGATTAGAAACCAATTGCAAAGCCGCTTCAATCACGTGCTCCGTCTCCGGTCGAGGGATCAACACATCCGGAGTCACTCGAAATTCGCGACCGTAAAACTCCTGGCGACCAGTGATGTATTGTGTCGGAACGCCCTGTATCCGCTGATGCAGATAGCGCCCGTAGTGGATCCACCAGACTTCGCGCAATTCTTCATCGGAATGCGCGAACAGCCAGCTCCGATCGCAACCGATGGCATGGGCAAGCAGAACCTCCGCCGTCAGCCGCGGCGCAGAGATCTTCGCGTCATCGAGTAGTTGTTGCCCCTGAAGAAGGGCCGTGTGGAGATTCAAACGTGAATGCCTCGGAGATGCAACCGCTCCCTTTGGTCACGGCTCCGTGCCCGCGCTCTGCCTCGCCCCGAGCCGCGACCATAGGAAGCGGTTTAACGCCCGGGCGTCGGCTCAAGCGGCGGCTTCGCCTTCGTCTTCCAGTTTCTTACGCTGATAATAGTTAACCAGCGCCTCGACGATCGGCTCCAGCTTCCCGTCCATCACCTGGTCGAGCTGATGCAGAGTCAATCCGATCCGATGATCCGTCACGCGGTTCTGTGGAAAATTGTACGTGCGGATCTTCTCGCTCCGGTCGCCGGTTCCCACCATGGTCCGCCGCTCCGCGCCGATCTGTTCCTGCTGCTTCTGAAGTTCCAGCTCGTAAAGCCGTGACCGCATGACGCGTTCCGCCTTGGCCCGATTCTTGATCTGCGACTTCTCGTCTTGACACGACACCACGGTACCCGTCGGCAGGTGCGTCATACGAACCGCCGAATAGGTCGTGTTCACGCTCTGGCCGCCCGGCCCTGACGAGCAGAACGTGTCGATCCGAATGTCTTTCGCCTCGAGTTTGATCTCTACTTCGTCGGCTTCCGGCAGCACGGCCACCGTGATCGCCGACGTGTGCACTCGCCCTTGCTGCTCCGTCGCCGGCACGCGCTGCACGCGATGCACACCGCCTTCATACTTGAGCTGGCTGTATACACGCTTCCCGCTGACCAACGCGGTGACTTCTTTCAATCCACCCACCGACGATTCGCTTGACGAGGTCACTTCGACCTTCCATCCGCGCGACTCCGCAAAGCGTCCGTACATGCGGAAAACCTCGGCCGCAAACAAGGTGGCCTCATCGCCTCCCGTGCCCGCACGGATTTCGAGTACAACGTCCCTTTCGTCGTTGGGATCTTTCGGAAGCAGCATAAACTTCAGCTCTTCCTCTAGCTGCGCCATTTGAGGTTCGAGCTTCAGAATCTCGTCCTGCGCCATGGCGCGAAGATCCGGATCGCCATCCTGCTGCATTCCCCGCGCTTCTTCCAGATGCTGGCTGGCGTGCTTCCATTCGCGATACTTGGCGACCATTTCACCCAGGTCGTTGTGCGCCTTCGCGACTTTACGGTACTGCGCTGAATCGTTGATGACGGCTGGATCGGCCATCTGCGCGGTCAGCTCGTCGAAGCGCCGCTCGATCTCGTCGAGTCTCTGTTTGTATTGCATTCGGGCAAATTCAGGCGATAATCAGCTCGCCGCCCTGCTTCTCTTCTAGAGCCATCGCGCCGTTCAAGGCATGAATGGCCACTGCGGCTTGCGAATCGTCAGGCGGCTGCGTTGTAATCCGCTGTAACGCTAAGCCCGGCTTGCTCAACAGCCCCATCAGCGAGCCCTGGCGTTTGGCCGCGAACCGGATGACTTCATAGCTTACGCCCGCCACCAGCGGCAATAAGGCTATCCGGATCGCCAGCCGCGGCAGGAATCCATCGATCGGCAGTAGCAGGTACAGCAGAAACGAGATCCCCAGCACTACCGCCAAAAAATTGGTCCCGCAGCGTGGATGAAACGTTGGAAACGTCTGCGCTCTCTCAATGGTAACGGGCTCCCGCGCCTCGAAGTTGAAGACGACTTTATGCTCCGCCCCGTGATACTCAAAAACACGCCGGATGTCCTTCAAACGGGACAGAAGAAACAAAAACGCAAGGAAAATCACAATACGGACGACGCCGTCGATCGCGTTGGTCGCCAGGCGGCTGGAAAGGCTGGGTACGACCGCTCCCACGCGTGTCGCCACGAACAATGGAATCACCTTGTACAGGACGATCATCACGCCCAGCGAGAACAGTACATTCAATGTCATCATCCAGGCCGGCACTTCCGTTGGTTTTTCCTGCCCTTCATCCAGCGCCGCATTGGCGGAAAACTTCAGCGCCTTGGCTCCCAGCGACATCGCCTGGCCCAGCGTTCCCAGTCCGCGCAGGATCGGCAGCCGGAAAATCGGATACTTCTCGGACATCCGGTGAACGGGATGCTCCTCGGTCACCACTTCCCCATTCGGCTTGCGAACTGCGACACAATAGCTGTGCGGGGCCCGCATCATGACGCCTTCCATCACGGCCTGGCCGCCGATCAGCGTCTCTTCGCCGCTTTCGAGAACGGGCAGGATCTGCAGATGAGCCGAAAAGCGCAGAAATCGTGCAATAGACAATGTATGCTCCGGTCCTATTATAGCGTTTGAAAGAAAGCATCAAGGAGGAGGATCCCATGATCAGATCGATCTCAGCAGCCATTCTGGCCCTTAGTCTGGCCGGGGCCGCCTTGGCCGACGTTACCGCCACGGCAACTATGTCGGATACCACTTTCCTAAATTTGAGTACAGGCTCCACGAACATTAACGGAGCGGACATCGGATGGAGGGCAAGCACCGGCATCTTTTATCAGACCAATGCAAAGGGATTCAACGTGGGCTCGATTGGATCGACAGCCTACGCTGCCCTTACGCAGGCGACCTTGTCGCAATTCCTCGCGGGGGCGAATGTGACGCCCATTCCGCCAAGCTCCCTCGCCGTGGGGGACGTCTTCGTCGTTCAGGGTAACAGCGGGAACGTCACAAAAGCCATGGTCACTGCCAGCAGCAGTTCGATCAGCTTCCAATACACGACTTACGGAGCCTCGGGCAGCGGCGGCGGCGGTGCGCCCACCATCACCAATGTGCAGAACAACTCCAGCACCATCCCGGATGGATTCTCGAACTCCGGCGTGTCTCCCAGCTCGCTCATCGTGATCCACGGCAGCAATATGGCCGATCCGAACGCTCCCCTGGTGTTGTGGGATGTCACCAACAAGGCGCTGCAAACGACGCAGAACGGCGCAACGATCAACGTGATCGTCAACGGTACCACGGTGCATCCAGGCATTTACTACACCAGCCCGGCCCAGATCGCGGCTGTGCTCCCCGCTAATACTCCGGTCGGTATCGGAACGATCTCGGTAACGTATAGCGGTCAGACCAGCGCGACCACTCCCATCAAGGTCGTAGCGAGCGCCTTTGGCATCAACAACTACAGCGGCAACACGGCCGTCGCACAGGATTCGACCAGTTCGACCGGAGCGCTCTACACCCCCACCAATTCAGCCAAACCGGGCGGCTTCGCGACGCTGTGGGGAACTGGACTCGGAAAGAACCCGGATTCGACGACCGATACGACCTACACAACCTCGGTAAGCACCATTAACACGCAGACCGATATCTACGTGGGCGGAGTCAAGGCGACCGATGTCCGCTTCGTGGGCGCTTCCGTTTACCCGGGCGTGCAAATCGTCGTATTTGCCATTCCCCCGGGCGTCCCCAACGGATGCTTTGTACCCGTCGTTATCGTCACGGGAGGCAACGTGGTCAGCAATTTCCCGACCCTGCCGATCATGAACGCGGGCGGAGTCTGTTCCGATTCCCTATTTGGCATCAATGGCACTCAGATTTCGACGCTAACTGGCCAAAGCACCGTGAAGTCGGGAAGCGTGTTCGTCGGGCAGCTGGTGGGCCCCGGCCCCGGAGCCGTCGGCGCTAACATAACGACCAATTTCGCGTCCGCCAATTTTTCGAGCGTCACAGGCGCGTCCTACAGTTCATCAGGTGGTGCGGCATCCATCGGCAGCTGCATCGTCACCCAGGTCTTTTCCAGCGGCGGCGCTCTACCCACGGTGACCGGGCTGGATGCGGGCAGCGTTAACCTCACGGGACCCGCCGGGACGTACCCGCTGCAGACGACTACGGGCGTGAAAGGTTCTTATTTCGCTGCGCTGCCGGGCGATGCAATCCCCGCAAACGGCGGAGCGTTCACGTTTAAGTGGACCGGCGGAGCGGACGTCGGAGCCTCCTCGGCCACCGTGAATCTTCCTACCTTGCTGACCTGGACGAATCAGCCCGCGGCAGCGACCATCGACCGGACACAAGGGCTCACTGTGACCTGGACCGGCGGTGCTTCCGGATCGTATGTCATCATCGCGGGCAACTCGAGCACAAACGGCGCGAGCGGAAGCTATACCTGCTTCGCGCCCCAGAGCGCTTTGACGTTCACTGTCCCTAGCTACGTTACACTCGTCCTGCCGGCGGGGAACGGGACTACCACCGTCGAGAATCTCGCCAGCTACACAGCCTTCTCCGCGCCGGGTCTCGACTCCGGCCTGGGATTCGGCTTCACCGGTACAACCATAGCCAGCAGCTATAAGTAGGTTGCTCCGTCGTAGTGGCGCACGCACGATCCAAGTGAGTGCTCCGCGGTGTGCGTGCTGCCTTGACGCCTTCCATCACTGCTTGGCCGCCGATCAACGTTTCTTGGCCGCTTTCGAGAATCGGCAGAATTTGCAGATGAGCCGAAAAGCGCCGAGATTGTGCGATAGACAATGTATACTCCAGTCTTAATATCGCGTTTGAAAGAAAGCATCAACCAGGAGGAGTTGAAATGAGACGACACACTGCCCTGGCCATTCTGGCCCTTGGCATTCCACTCGCCGCATTGGCGGACATCACCGGCACCCCAACTTTGTCTGCCGGCAGCAGCTTTAATTTCGATACCGGCACGACCACCAGTCCAGGCGACATCACGTTTACCGGGACCAGCATCACCTTTCAGGGCAGCGCCAAAGGTGGAGTGCTTCCCGGTTTTACTGGCGCCACGAACTACGCCATTGTGACGCAGATGCTTCTGCAAACTCTGGCCAATCTCGCGTCAAGCTCCCCAATCCCGGCGAGTTCGCTGACGGCGGGAACGAGTAACGGGTCGATCATCGCACTGCAAACCAACGGCGGTAACGGTGCGAAGCTCCTGGTGACCGCCATCAGCGGCAACTCCATCAGCTTCCAGTTCACCACCTATGGAGCATCCGCCGGCGGCGGGGGCACACCTACCGTCAAAGACGTGCAGAACAACTCCAGCACCATCCCGGATGGATTCTCGAACTCCGGCGTGTCGCCCAGCTCACTCATCGTGATCCACGGCAGCAATATGGCCGATCCGAACGCTCCGCTGGTGTTGTGGGATGTCACCAACAAAGCGCTCCTGACCACATCGAACGGCGCAACCATCAACGTAACCGTGAACGGTACCACGGTACATCCAGGCATTTACTACACCAGCCCGGCGCAAATCGCGGCGGTGCTCCCCGCCAATACTCCAGTCGGGACCGGAACGATCTCGGTAACTAATAACGGTCAGACCAGCGCTACCATCCCCATCAAGGTGGTGGCGAGCGCGTTCGGCATCAACAACTACAGCGGCAACACGGCCGTCGCGCAGGATTCGACCAGTGCGACCGGAGCGCTTTACACCCCCACCAATTCAGCCAAACCGGGCGGCTTCGCGACGGTTTGGGGAACTGGACTTGGAAAGAATCCGGATCCGACGTCGGATACGACCTACACAACCTCGGTAAGCACCATTAGCACGCCAACCGACATTTATGTTGGCGGAGTCAAGGCAACCGATGTCCGCTTCGTGGGAGCCTCGGTTTACCCGGGGGTACAAATCGTCGTGTTTGGCATCCCGCAGGGCGTCCCCAACGGATGCTTCGTTCCGGTGGTCATCGTTTCCAACGGAACCGTGGTCAGCAACACGCCCACCATCGCGGTCATGAACAACGGCGGCGTGTGCTCCGATCCTCTCTTCGGCATCACCGGAACTACGATTTCGACGTTAAGCAATCAAGGCACCGTGAGAAGCGGATCCGTGATCGTCGGCCAGCTCGTCAGTTCCGGGCAGACCAGCAACATCGCCGTGGCGAGCTTTGCGAGCACCACGGGCGGTTCTTACAGCGGCGGCGGTGCGACCTCCGTCGGCAGTTGCCTGGTCACGGAAATCGCGGGAACCGGCACCCCCGGCACCACGACCCCACTGGATGCAGGGGCCAGCATCGGCCTCTCCGGACCCGCCGGCAGCTATACTTTGTCGACGATTCCCGGTATCAAGGGTAGCTACATTGGACAGTTGCCGGATGGCGCCATCACCTCCACCGGCGGCGCGTTCACCTTCACCGGACCCGGGGGAGCCGACGTCGGCGCTTTCAAGGCGACCGTGAATCTTCCCAATCCGCTGCTGAACTGGACCAACCAGCCGGCCGCGGCAACCGTCACCCGCTCACAGGGACTCTTGGTGACCTGGACCGACGGCACGCCGGGATCCTTCGTCATTATCACCGGATCCTCCAGCGGAAACGGCGTAAGTGGCAGCTACACCTGCTTCGCCCCGCAGAGCGCACTGCAGTTCACGGTTCCTGTATGGGCAACCCTCTCACTGCCGTCCGGTTCCGGGTCCACTACCGTTGAAAACGGGACCAACTACGCCACCTTCAGCGCGTCGGGTCTGGACACCGGCATCGGTTTCGGGTTCACCGGCGTCTCGGTAAAAACCACCTACAACTAATGAGTAGCCGTGGGGCAGGCTTGCAGCCTGCCCCATTACTCTTAATTCCCGAAAATAAACCGGCCGCGCCGCGGATCCGCCGCCCCGTGCAGCACGCCGTCCTTGGACAGGATCACCACCGGCGATGAAGCGTTGCTCCAGTCCCCCGCCAGCTGGACCTTGTGACCCATCGTCTCCAGCTTCTTCGAGGCCGGCAGCGGCATCCGACCCTCCAGCGCCACTCGTCCCGGCACAAACTGGTGGAATCCGAATGAAGCATAAAAATGCTCTGTCTGGAACCGCGGAGCTTCCACCGCCTGCTGCGGCGTCATGTTGAAATCCAGAATATTCAGCAGGACCTGCAACAGCGCCTGATCCTGATTGTCGCCACCCGGAGTCGACATGGTCATGTAAAGCTGCCCGTCTTTGGTGACGATCATCGGACTCAACGTGACCCGCGGACGTTTCCCGCCGCCCAACTGATTCGCGTGACCCGGCGTCACCACAAACGATTCCAGCCGCACGGACTCCGGAATCCCGGTATCGCCCGCAATCACCGATGGTAGCCACGCCCCGCTCGGCGTCGCCGAAAATCCGTTGCCCTGGCTATCGATCACGTCGACGCAGGTGGTATCCTTGCCGCCGCTGGGACCGTGCCCTCCGGTCGGCGGAGTCGATCCGCCCAGGCTTCCGGGACGGCTCTCCATGGACGCATGCGCTGGATCGATCAGCTTGCGCCGTTCCGCTGCGTAGGATTTCGACAACAGAATCTCTTCCGGAATCTTGCTGAACTTTGGATCGCCATAATACCGGTCGCGATCCGCAAACGCCAGCTTCACCGCCTCCAGCACTGTGTGCAGATACTCCGCACTGTTATGACCCATCGCCTTCAGGTCGAAACCTTCCAGGATATTCAGCGCCTCCAGCATCACCGGCCCCTGCGTCCAGAATCCCGGCTTGTGGATGGTGTAGCCGCGATACGTAGTCGAGCGCGGCTCGTCGGTCTCGGCATTGAACTTGGCCAGATCGTCGTACGCGATCAGCCCGCCCACCGACTCGTTAAACGCAGCGATTTTCTTGGCCACCGGACCTTTGTAGAAATAATCGTGGACCGCGCGGATCTTCGCCACACGATTCCCACGCGCTTTCTTTTCCGCCGCCGCCATCTCCCGCAACGTGCGCGCCAGGTCCTGCATGTGGACCAATTCTCCCGGCTTGGGAACCGCTCCGTTCGGTAAAAAGAATTTCTGCGACGTCGGGTACAGCGCGATAATCTTGGTTCCCTGCCCCAGGGTCAGCGAGTAAATCTCCGTCGATGGGAATGTTTCCGCGTATCCGATCGCCGGCTCGGCGACTTGCGCGAAACTCATCGTCCCGAATTTTTCCAGCGCCAGCAAAACTCCGTCCGGAATTCCCGGCGTGATCGCCGCCAGCGGGCCCATGGATGGAATCGGCGCCAGGTTCCGCGCGTCTTCCCATTGCTCCGCCTTGCGATGCTGATAATAATCGACGGTCGCCTTCGCCGGCGCGACGCCCACGCCGCTAATGGTGATCACCGGCTTCCCGTTCATTTTGATCAGAATCGGAACCTCGCCGCCCAGCCCGATGTGGTCCTGCTCGGTTACCGTCGCCGCCAGGATCGCGGCCACACCTGCATCCACGGCGTTTCCGCCCTTTTCGAGGATGCGATAGCCCGCCTCCACCTCCATGCTGTTGCCCGCTCCGATCATGTGGTGCGTAGACCGAACAACTGGAAACATGGTTCTGTCCTGCGCCCACGCGGGGTATGCAAGCAGGGCAAGAACCGCGATCGACCGGGATGAGGTCATAATGCTATCCTCTCACGAGTCTACGGTATTTTTGCAACAGCTCGTAGATGACCACGCCTCCTGCCGTGGCGACGTTTAGTGAATGCTTCTGCCCCAACATCGGAATTCGGACGTGCGTATCGGCTAACGCGGCGATTTCCGGCCGAAGCCCCTCCACTTCGCGCCCAAACAGCAGGCAAACCGGAAAATTCGGCTGCCAGTCGAATAAATCGACACTCCGCACACTGGTCTCAATTGCCGCAATCTCGTACCCTTGCCCTTGAAGATTCGTTACAATCGGCGCCGCCTCCCACGCGTGATCCCACGCGACCATCTCCTCCGCTCCCAGCGCAGTCTTGCTGATCTGATTCTTCGGCGGCCGTCCCGTGATCCCGCAAAGGTACAACTTCTCAACACCCGCCCCATCCGCGGTCCGGAAAAAAGAGCCGACATTGTACAAGCTCCGCACGTTGTCGAGCACCACCGTCACCGGAAGCTTGGTGATGCCTTCATAAGCAGAAGCCTGCGAAGTGGCGCGATAAGGAATCCGGTCCAAGCTACTGTACTTTAACTCAGCCGTGGCGCACCGGTAGTGGGTCAGTTTCCGAGATGCGCGCTTTTCATTCATATGCCGCTCAACGTCCCGCCGCATTGTAAGCGCCACATGGACAGCCCCATGCGTCAGCTTGGGGCTACGCGCGCGCATAGCGATAGCCCCAAGCTGACGCATGGGGCTAAAACGAGGCGGGGTTGGAAGCGACGTAATCAGCGAAATTCAGTCGCTCCGTGCCCATTTGCATGTAAAGTCGGCGCATCGGAAACTGACCCACTACCGGCGCACGCGCTTGGCGTGCCGCGTTCGCACTCCTGCAAACGCCGGGCCGGGTCGCGATCGTCGCGATCAATGGATCAATGATCCGCGGGTTCCGCCCTTTCCAGCGTCGCGATCAGATTGCTTCTCAATCCCGCGAAAACAGGCCGCTCCAGCATCCTTAAATACACAAGTTCGATAATGCACAGCGGCGTGATCAACGCGGTGGTCGCGCTGGTCGACACGGATCGAATCTCCTGTACCGCAAAACCGGATGAACGGGCGTGCTCCGAGATCGAACCAGCGGTGTTCATCGCATAGTGAGTTGGAAAAACATCTTTTTCCTCACGTTCCTCGAGAACCCGCGCCAGCCAGATCTTCGCCGATTGCGGGATCATCCTGGCCATCGTCATCACCAAAGAACGGCAATTGGGTGTATGAAAGATGAACAAGCCACCGGGCCGGAGCACGCGCCGCACCTCCCCCAGAACTGTTCCTGGATCCTCCAGGTGCTCGATGACCATGTTCGCCGTGACCACGTCGAAACTGCCGGATTCGAATGGCAGCGCCCCGATATCGCCGTACACCGCGTCATGAATCACCACATTCTCTTTTAGTCCGCCGAGGTCTCGATCGATCCCCACCAGGCGCCGGCTTCTGGCCGCCAGTTCGTGCTCTTCTTTTTTCATCCAGCTCGCAAACATCTGATGCCCGCAGCCCAAGTCCAGCCAATCGCAGTTTTTGGGAATGCGCGCGTCGAGCAGGTCATGGTAATGAACTTGTGAATAGCGCAGTCCGGGATGGATGCGCCGTTCCAGCCACCAGTACCAATTAAAAAGACGTTTCCGCATAGGTCATTGGAGATCGTAGCAGAACCCCCGCTCGCCCCGGCGCAGCGCGGCCGCCTTCAGTTTTGTTTTGCGAGCGCAATTTGATGGAGCTGCGTCCCCAACTTTTCGCGGGCGGCCATCAGAGCTTCCGGGTCGGTCTTGAACGTGTAGGCATTGGTGATAAAACTTCGAGCGATTTGTTCTGCAAGCCCCGCTTGTCCGGCCCGCGCCAGCGCGAACAAGTACTCGAAGTCCTCCATCCCGTCGCGGATCAGATTCAACCGCAGGCTCGCCACCGGGACGGCCGTTGTTCCGCCGATGCGGGAGGGCGCTCCTGGGTAAAACAGGACGCCATGTCCGTTGCCCCCAAAAATGTAGATGTGGTCCCAGGGATCTTCACCCCAGCTATCTGTGGCGAAATAAAGTTCTCCCTGTATGTTGTACAGGAACGCCATCCATTGAAAAATCCGGTTGCGCACTGGAGACGCATCCACTACGTAGGACGGCCAGGTACTCGTCTTCGGTCCCGGCTTACCGTTCTCGCAGGTTCCGTTCTGGTCGCAGGACTGATACCACCACAGCTGCTTGCCTGGAAGCTTAAGCCAGGCATCGTAGCTGGACCTGTGATTGGAGCCACCCATGGGATCGACATGATCCAACACGGGCGTGAGAATATCAATCGTGTCCAGCACTCCGTTCTTAGTGACCTCCGCCATGTTGGCGGTGACCAGAATCGGTACATTCGGGGCCATGCTTCGGAAGGTCTTCGCGTCGGACAGTAGCTTGTCCCAGGCGCATCCTGCGGGCGGTTCGTCGCATCGGTAGTGGAATAGCCTGGGCAGCCAACCCTTCGCCCCAAAATGCGTGATCCAATCTTTCAGGTCAGCAGCGTTGGGGTTGAAACCGTTTGGGAATTGAATCGAGGACAGCTGTGCCCCCGGCAGGATCGTCTTCGCCTTCCCGTCCAGCAGCGGGCCATACGTAGCATCGAACTGACTCCAATTGCCATTGGGCGACGTAGGCGACACCACCACTTGTGAGACAGTGACCCGGTGGTCGAGAAAGAACTGCGCTACGGCGGCGTGTGTAAGTGCCAGTCCCTGATCGGGCGATCCTTTGGCGCCCGGATACTGGCCGCAACCGTCGTACCCCCCGTAGGTTTCTTTGCAAAATGCGATGTAGCTCGAGCCAAACGCCGATTTAAGCGTCGCAGTCGAGGGCAAGTCGAAACCCCAGACCTTCAGACGTGCCGGAATTTTCGCGAGAACTTGGACGCCATCATTTACCGTCACCGTCGCTACGTAATATCCCGAAGGGGTTTTCAATGGGACGTATACATCGATCCACGCGCTGCGCGTTTCGTTGGCCGGGATCGTCACCGGGAACGCATTTCTCTTCTCCCGGAAGTAGGGGTCGCGCGCCGGAATCAGCGGGTCCGGTATCAAGCCTGCGGTTCCATTCAAGTCGGAAACCATGGTCACGTTCAAATAGGCTTCCCGCGATACCAGCACATTCGCATCGGCAGGGATGCTCCCGCCCCGGGCGTTTACGAAATCGCTAACCGTGACGTTGAGTTGAATTGGTTTCGTTGTCGCGCGGACATGGATCTGGAAGCTCTCAAACTCGTTGCGGGCGGCGGAAATTTCAGCCCTGTGCTGCGTGCCAGGGTTCGCGTTAGGACTGACTTTCGCCAGCGAACCAGTGACCCACACATTAGGTGGAAAACTGGCGTCGTCGGTCGCCACGATGGGAAGAAAACGCGAGTCAAGAGGATCAACCCGGTCCGCCTGCTGGCCGGATGCGACCTGCGGCCAACCCGCCGTCCAGCAATATATTAAGGTCAGATTCCGGAAAAAATTCGTAGTGATCCTTCTCATTTCGAAATCCAGTATACATTCCCGAGAATTCAGTACTCGGCCAGGCCGGCACCCCGTCCCGATCTTGGACTTCCGGTAAGCGAACTGGTCCGAGGAAGCGTAGTGAAAGACCCGGTGGGTTGCTCTACCGCGCAGAGTACACGGTAAAAGTATTTGGTCCCGCTCTTCAGACCCAGGAACTTGACTTCCTGCTCGCGCCCACCTCCTGTGTTCGCGACGCGCTTGAACTCCGGGAACTTCTCCGACAGGCTGAGGTCGGCCGCGCAGCCGTCGCGGTCCGGTGCCAGGAACCGAAGATTGGCGCTGTTTTGTGTGATCGGATTCAGGTGCACGTTGCTCACCCTTCCCTGCGCCGCCTCCAACTGCGAAAAGTCAACTCCAAGGTCTTTGAGATCCGACGCCATGCTCAGGTACGGTGAATGCGACGAAAGACGGAAATTCGAAAACGCTGGATTCGCGAAGCCAACTCCTTGTAAGCGATCGCTGGGTTGCGCGCCCTCTTGTACGATGACATTCGGAAAACCTGAATAGATGGCTGCCATGGCCGGCCGATCCACCGCTCCGTTTGGAACTTGCGAATTCGCATAATACGGCACAATTAAGTTATTCGCGAACGTATAGCTGGGGTTACCGGGTCCTTGTTTGAATACGCAATCCATCATCTGTTTGGCGTAAAAACCGCACGATGGCACCGAAACCCCGTACCATCCCTCTCCATCGATGCCGTTCGACGGAATGTCTCCGTTAAACCACAGAATATTGTTGGTGATCTGCACGCCTTCCATGGGGCTGTTGATCACATGCATCCAAGCGTTGTTGGGTCCCCGAACATCGTAAATCGTATTGTGATCGATAACCAGATCCTCCACTGCGCTCACGGGAACTATCGAAACGGCCGCACCAAACGGGCGGCTGAAATTGCTGAACTGCGTCCAGCCATTTGAGGAATCCACCAGATTGTTCGCGATCCTGATCCTTTGCGAAGGAGCTTTGGGCGCATTGTTGAAAACGCCGCCGCCAAACTCGACGAAGCAACTCGAGTTCTTCAACGTGTTGTTGGTGATGGTGAGGTCAGTGATGCCTCCATTCACAGGCGTTCCGGAGTTGCCTTGGTTGTAAGCGCTCAACGCCACGATCGCGCAGCCTAACCCTGAAACGTCCGCCCAGAAACCGGTGAATGTGTTGCCGTCCATGAAGATCTGATGTCCGTGCTTCAACTCCGGGCCATTGCGCTGAAAGTATTCGAAGTTGTCGCTGTTGGGCCCATTCGGACGTTTCGACTGATCCAGCACCCACGTCGTGCGTTGAAAAGTAACGCCCGTCGCGTCGCTCGCGCTGCTCGAATCGTCCATGTGCATCAGCAGCCCTTCTCCCTCCACGAAAAGGTTCGAGAACACATACGGACCTGGCCCATACCCCGCGATCATACCCGCGTTGCCTTCGCTCCCATAAATGGATGGTGGGAAATTGGCGAAGTTGCCTTCCGTAGGGGTACCCAGCGTCCCATTGTTGAACGGGATGTCGTAGAGCGCGCCGCAAGCGTAGCCTCCGTGGCCGTCCCTTGGGTAGTCAGGAGCCGATTGCGTTTGGACCTTGCAATTCTGGCCGATGCAGGTTGCCGTAATTCCATTCGGCACCAGCAGCGTCGGATTGCAATTCAGGTCCAGGTATAACTTGCCTCCCACATTCGATGCCCCCCCCGCGATCGTCCACGTGACCGGCGCGCCAACGCTGCACGTCGTCACCCCCAAGTAATAGGTTCCCGGCGTCAGCGTCAGCACCTGTCCAGTGTTGCTCGCAGTAAGACCGCGCGGCCCAGGAACGTTTGCCGGCGAAATGGCTGGACGCCAATAGTCGAACTTCTGCAGATCCGAGTTGATGATCGCCATATAACCCCCGGAAAATTCCGTAAATGGACGGAACAGCCGGTCCGGGAAACCCAGGCCATGAATATAGCTCCGGTCAATGATGATGTACGAACTCCCCCAGCCCCCTACAGACCAGAAGAAGCCCGAAGTGGGCGCCGGGTCCGTTGTGCCGCTGAGCGGCACGTGCGTCGGCGTGAACTCCCATCCGATCAGCCAGACATGATGTGTAAGTCCGCCCGTTTTGAATCCCCCGCTGTAATCGTTGCGCCCGCCCGGCAGTTGAAGCTTGGCCATCTTCGACGCCCAGGATGCCCCGGTGCAGCGGACGCCCGGCGGACAAAACTGGCTGTCGGGAGTCGCGGTCCGGATCACAATCCAGTTCGAGTTCGCGGACGGCCAGATTCCCATCAGGAGCGGTCCCGACGTACCGAAGTCGCCCGGCACCAGCGGAGTCCCTCCCGCTGTCGCCGCAACTTGAAACTTGGTCGGATTGCTGGTCAGATTCACGATGTAATAAATGTTCCCTGGATTAATAGGGCCGTTGTTGTTGCAATTCGTGTTGGGGTTAAATGAATTCCCCGAAGTCCCCTGTGTGTGGGAACCCGGAAGGCAGCCATTTGCGGTGCTGAATTGCACCGCCTGTCCATTCGACAGCGAAACTCCAGCCGGGACGATGCTCGGCGTGAAAACCCCGGTCGTAAGATTCATGCCGGAGCTGTTGGCAGGAATCTGGACCGCTTGTGGATCGTTCGGAAACTGGTACGGACCGGGGCAAACCGTTTGCGCCGGGACGTTGATCACGGTTCCGTTGGTCGGCTGGTTGGCCACCGCCGTATTGATCGCACTCTGCAGATCGTGACAATCGCCGGCCACGGTCACGACGTGATAGCCGGTGGTCGTGGGCGACGCAGGCGGTGTCCAGGTGGGAACAATTGGCGGCGCCGGATGGACCGCCGGCAACGGCGCGGTCGTGAACGTCGTGTCCACGCACCGGCTCCAGTTGATCCCGTCAGTACTCGCCTGCGCGCAAACATGGTATAGGGTCTGGGGTGCCAGTCCCGAAATCTGCCCGCCGATGTCCAACTGCCCGCACCATGCCTGACCAGCGTGAAAATCCTGGATCCCGCCGGCCGAACCCGTCTCGTAACCCGTGTCCACCCCGTATCGGGCTCGCTCAAAGCAGGCCGACGCGCTCAGATCGTAGCGTATTCGCGCCTCGGAGTGCGATATGAAATCGATGCGGACATTGCTTACCACCGGTTGAGCCGCTGCCGTCCCGGCTAATCCCAGAAACAGCGCCACCTTTAGCACGGCCCCTTTGGTCAACACTGTAGACGCCCTCCGTTTCCGATCCTGTTCATGCGGAAAATTGCCTGTACCTTTCAGCTAGAACATCGGCATTTGTACGCAAATCGATAAGGCGGGCGCGGGCTTCGCTGTCCTCAGGCACGCGGGCATCGCTACTGAATCCCGGATTCGGCATTGCGGGTGAGCTCCAGACAAAGCTTCTACCGGCGCCGCTGACCATAGCAACAGCAAAGTTACAGGTTCCTGCCCCTGCCTTCCTGAGGCTGAACCCTCGAATTATCATACCTCGCGGCCGAGGTCTGCTCGACTTCCTCTACTGAGTAGTGAAACTCCCGGTCGGCTGGTTCACGGGACACAGCACCCGATACTTGTACGTCGTCTTGGTGGTCAACCCAGTGACGTTCACGCTCTGGGAGCTCCCGGCTGAGGCCGTGAGCCGTCCGCCGCCCGTCTGCGTGCTCGGATCGTTCGGCGCGATCGCATAATCCACCGCGCACGCCACCGTGCCGTCATAGGCAAACCAGGTTGGGGTGGCGGTAGTAGTTCCAATGTCGAGGACGCGTTCGAGAGTCACCTCGCCCTGCGCCTTCAATAGCGCGTTTATGTCAGCGCCAACATCGGTCCCATCGGTGGTCCGATGCGCTCCGCTCACAAACGGCGAATTGTACAGCAGCTTGAAGTTCGCAAGCGTGGGGGACGTGAACCCGATCGCCGTTAGATTCGCCGGCGCGCTCCCGTGATTCAGCACCGTGTTCAGCAAACCCCCTGGACAGTTATCACCACTGATCGTTCCGCCACCAAAAGTGGTGCAGACCGATTGCGGATCGACGAGTCCACTTGGAGCCGTTTGGTCGGACCAGAACGGTACGGCAACGTTGTTGGTCATGATGCCGCCCGGCGTGTTCGGATCGTTGGTGCATTCGGAGTTGAACAACGCGCGGCCAGTGCCGCCGATCGCAGGAGTTACCATGAACACGTTCGCGCTTTCGGATGTTAAACCAAAACTGTTCCCATTGAAAAAAATGAAATTATTCGTGATTTGGCAGCCCTCGATAGGGAGCGCCTGGGAGTGCCAAAGCGGCTGGGGGTTGATTCCACGATTGTCGTAAATCGTGTTGTGATCGATAATCAGGTCCTCGATGGCTCCGTCTAACTCAATCGGATTTCCCGTCGATCCTCCGTTACCGGCCTGCCCCGCGTTATAGTCGATTTGCGTGTAGCCGTTGATTGACTGAAACAGATTGTTCTGGATTCGGATGCGTGCCGCTGGCGGATATGGTGTTGAGTTTGAGGGATTCTCGCCAACCTCCACCGCGGTAGACCCGTTCATGAAAGTATTATTCGTAATATCGATATCCTGGACTGTGTATCCAGGTTGTCCCAGTCCTCCGGCGGTCCCAGTCGTGCCTTGATTCGACGCGGTGTGGAATAGGACGGCCGGACCGGTGCCACTTACATCCGCCCACCATCCGGAAAAGATGTTGCCATCCAATTTCACCTGACGACAGTGCTTGCACTCGGGACCGTTCCGTTGCGCGTACCGAAGACCGTCACTGTTTGCGCTACCCTCCCGATGAGATTGGTCCCAGGCGAAATTGTTCTGCCTGATCCATATCTGTTGTGGATCGATGATGCTTCCGTCGTCCATGTGCCAAAGATTTCCGGTGCCCTCGAGGAAATTATTCGCGAAAGTGAATGGTCCAGGTCCAAAGCCCGCCTGCCATCCCTGTGTCCCCTCCGAATCACCGTAGTTCGACTGGAAGTATTGGCTCGAATCGGAATAACCGGAGGCGGTCCCGGAGGTCAGCGTGAACGTGCCCAATTGGAAGCACGCATAGCCCCCCACTCCGTCCAGCGGAAAGGCTGGAGCAGCCGACGCGATCACCGAGCAAGGATGTGAAACCGATCCTGAATCCGTCATCGACCCGGTGCAGGTTCCAGTCATCCCTGTTGGCATGACTAGCGTAGCAGTGCAGTCTTTGAATAGGTACACTTTCGACGCCGGGCTGCTTACCGATCCTCCCGTGATCGTGAACGTAATATTGCCGGAGGCTGTGCAGGTGTTTACGGGACCGAGCCTCGCGACCGCTGGCCCGACCAGCGTGATGACTTGGCCGGCTAGAGTTCCAGAGAGACCAGTTGCTCCGCCCGTCGGCATTCGCCAGGGACTGATCGACGGCCTCCAGAAATCCCACTTTTCCAGATCGCTGTTGATAATAGCGATATACGCTCCACCCATCTCGGTGAAAAAGCTGGCTACCCGGTTTGGATAACCCAACCCGTGCAGATAACATCGATCCCACACAATGTAAGTGGATCTCCACGTCTGCGGAGCGTTAAAAATTCGGTTGGTGGGGTTCGGGTCGGGAGTTGTATTGGCAAGTGCACTGACATCCGTGTGAGTAAGGTCAATCCCCCTAAACCAGAGATGATGTGTAAATTGACCCATATTGTTCGGACCGCAGTTAAAACAGCCTCCTTGAGATTGGAACTTTGCCATTTTGGACGCCCAGATCGAGCCATAGCAACGCACTCCCCGCGGACAGAAGGAACTATCAGGAGTGCTGGTCTGGATCACGATCCAGTTTTGATTCATCGGAGGCCATTGTTCCATTTGGAAAGCACCTCCGATCTGTCCGGTATCCGCAGGAATGATCGGCGGGCCTCCTATCGTCGCTGATAGCTGGAAAGTCAAGCCACTCACTCCGACCAGATAATACACGACTCCCATAGTGAGTGGACCCTGCGTCGTACAACTCTCCGTTCCACCGTTGAAGCTATTGCTGTCATTGCCGCGTGTTCGCGACCCTGGCAGGCAACTCGCACCATTTAAGACCACAGCCTGCCCGTTGGTGAGAGTCCAGCCGCTCGGAACGGTAAGGGCCGTGAATGCTCCGGTTGTGGTGTTCACATGGCTCGCATCCTCGGGGAATGAGAGGATCTGTGGATCGTTTGGAAACGTCGGAGTGGTGCACACTGTGCCAGCCGGGATTGTGATGATCGTTCCGTTAGCCGGTTGAAGCAATACAGCCGCATTGACGGCGCTTTGCAGGTCGTGACAATCGCTTGCAATGGTGACGGGATGGTATCCGCTGGTGTTCGGTAAAGTCGGGTTCCACAGCCCCGCGATCTGAGGCGGCGCGGGATGCTGCGAGGGGAGCGCCGCAAGCGTGTAAGTGGCGTCCGTGGTTAGCGCGCTCCAGGCCGCGCCATCGAAGCTCGATTGAACAGCGTAGTGATAGGTGAGTCCAGCTTGGAGTCCGGATACAGGTCCGCCGAGATCTACAGTCTGGCAGGAGTTGATTTGGATCGTGATGTTGTAACTTGAAGTTTTACCTGCCTGGATTCTATGGAAACAGGCTTGCGAGTTGAGGTCCCACCGGACACGGAAGCCCGAATGCAGATGTGCCCCGCTGGGCGACAGTATGTCATCGGCGCGGACATTACTCACTGTGGGTTGTCCAAAAGATAGCAACCCGAAAGATATGTAAGAGACAACTAGAAATGCGATGAGGCGTGTCATAGTATTCCCTGTGGGCTAATTGTGCCTCAGCATGATTTGCGGTATGTTGCCAGTGTACTTGGTCCTGGTCCCGCAGGTTGCCGGAAACGTCGGCGTGCTACTAGACCACGAAGTCGAATTGCCAGTAAAGAAACGAAACGGATTGCTTCCCCCGCCATTGTCAGGATTGTACAGCGCTTCACTTCCAATCACCGACTGATGAGTTCCTGCGCTGACATCGGACGACCACGCCGCATAGTAGGTCGTGCTGGGCTGCAACTGATAGGCAGAGAGAAAAGTGTTGGTATCGAAACCTCCACTGGTAAAGGCAAGTCCACTGGTATTCGCGACCAGATTACATCCACCCGCTCCGTCGGCTTTGTAGATAGCGAACGCCCAGTAATGCGTTCCTCCAGGACCTGCATCTTGCACCACCACCGCATTCACGGTCATGAGCGGAAGGCCGGACATTTCGATGAAATAAGTGGTTCCACCTGTCCCATAGCTAAATTGAGATCCTCCCGACGCGATTCCGAACGGCGCCCATGAGCCGTAGCCCGAGCCTCCCGCATCCGTGAGCGCCGAGCCGCCGCTCGATCCCAGGAATACCCATGCAGTTCCGTTGGACCGGCACATATTCACGAATGCCGATCCGCCCCCCGCAGAACAGTCGCTTGCCGACGCGCCATCCGTGACGATGAATTCCTTGCCGGTGTTGCTGGATGCCGAGGGAAGGCTGGCGACGGTGCTCTCGGGAAGCCGGATCTGGCCTCCCGAGAAATTATTGTATCCGGTCCAGGGGTTCGCTCCAGTCAGTTCCGGGACGCAGGAAGTGTTGATGTCCATGGTCCAGGGAAACGCCGCCCGCGAAAACGTCAGACAATTCGTGCCTCCGGCCTCGTAAGAATCGTCGACGATTTGGAAAATCGACCCGTTAAAGCTGAGCAGGATCGGCGTCGCGCTGGGCGCGATCTCGCCCCCGCCCGGCGCGTTGCCCGTTCCACGAAAAATGTTCACTGTCGCGCCCCCGTTGATGGCCAGGGTTACCGTGCCGCTGGTGGTCGCGTTGCTCACATACAGATTCACCATGGATCCGCTCGCGAGCGTGAATCCAGAAATCGCGCAGGTCAACGTGTTTGGGGCGGATGCGTTCGATGCGCTGCAGACTCCGGGGCCGCTGCCCCCCGTCCCGCTTCCGCCGCTCAGCACGGCCCAGGTGTTGGTCGCGACGCAGCCGTACAGATTCGAGCCGCTCGCAGCGTTGGTCTCGAAGAACAATTCGCCCGCATTGCAGGTAGCCGGTAGCACCGTGCCTGTCTTTTCCGGCCGGGTCGAAATCGCCGCGCTGAAATCGACATCCCGGGTCTGGGTTCGCAGATCCACTTGGGTTTGTCCAAACACCGTTGCGGCGAGCAGGCTTAGCACAAAATATTTCACTCGCACCTCCACGCGCCCAGCCTACGTGCCAAACCGAATCTGACCGCCCCACGAAACCTGCATGCTTCTCAAATCGCGCCGCTTGTTGTCCCGGCTAGAATAGGAACAATGTTGTCTCCAACCTGAGATGTCACTTCTTAAGCGGCTCTGGACCCATCATCTCGTCCGCAACATCGTCATGTTGTACGGCGTTCAGTTGAGCAGCTACATTCTGCCCCTGGTCGTTCTGCCGTATTTGGCCCGTGTGCTCAGCACGGAAAGATTCGGCGTCATTGCCTTGGCGCAATCGTTCATGTACTACTTCCTGGTGCTGACCGACTACGGATTCGGTCTGACTGCAACCCGCGAAATTGCCATTCACAGCGACGATCATGCGGCGGTTTCCAGGATTTTCAGCAGGGTCATGATGGCGCGTGTTCTCCTCATGGCGGTTGGATTCGTGGTCATGCTCGGCGTGGTGCTGGCAACCCCTAAAATGCGTCCGAACTGGATCCTTTTCGTGATCTGCTATCTGGGCGTTCTTGGAAACGTGCTGTTCCCGCTGTGGCTCTATCAGGGCATGCAGAAGATGCAGCATATCGCGGTGCGCGACCTGAGCGCGAAGGCTCTCGCCCTGGCGGCGATTTTCATCTTCGTGCATAGCGATCGCGATTATCTGCTGGCCGCCGCCCTGCAACCCGCCGGAATGGTCGTTTCAGGATTAGTCAGCCTGATCATGTTGCGGCGCGTCATGCCGGTTCGTTTCGAATGGACGCCTTGGCGGGAGATCTGGGGCGAGTTGCGGCAGAGCTGGCCGGTTTTTTTATCTCTCGCAGCAAACACCACCTATACCTCCACCAACGCAGTGCTGCTGGGCTTGATCGCACCGCCCGCGACGCTGGCCTATTACTACAACGCCTATCGCATCACCGGGGCCATCCGCTCGCTGGTCTCGCCGCTGGTCACCGCCGTCTACCCGCACGTCAGCCAGATCGCCAGCCGTTCCGGCAAGGACGGCATGCGCTTTCTGAAGCGATATGCGATGTTGCTGTGTCTCCCGTTTCTGCTGGTCTCCATCGGCCTCTTCGTTCTGGCGCCATTCATCGTGAAGGTTCTGTTCGGACCGAAGTACGCCTACACGGCAGTGCTGCTGCGGATATTGGCGCCGGGTCCATTCCTGTTCGCGCTGTCCCACTGCTATTCCACGTATTTCATGCTGGCTTTCGGCTACCAGAAGCAGTGGTCCCGGCTCATCCTTTTCACAGCCATCGCCAACTTCGTTCTGCTGGTTCCGTTTCTGTGGCTGATGCCTCCCGCGGCCGCCTTTGCGTCCGTCGGCATCGGAGTGGATGCGTTTAGCTTCGTTATGTCATACTTTTTCTATCGAAGGCATGTCCACGAACACGAACATGATCGCCCTGCGCAGCCCCAAGACGCGATTCCGCAACCCTGAGGAGAGTACGCGGGAATGCCTCGCTTAGGCACTTTCCTGGTCAAGGTTCGACGCGCAGAAAGTCCTTTCTATGCCTTCCTGTACCGGACCGGGAAAGCCAGCCTTCACGCCCATATTCCGGTTCCACGCTTCATAGCGCCCGTATTCCGCGGGCTCTATCACCTCCACTTCTTCCTCCGCACGCTGATTTATCGTGCCTTACGGTTCTTCTATTGGGAGCCGATCTTCCGCGGACGCTGCGACTCGGTGGGAAAGAATCTCGAACTGGCGCTACTGCCCGACATCGCCAGCCACATTCAGATTCACATCGGCGACAACGTCCGTCTGAACGGTTTTTTTGGCGTGGGCAGCGGCCGGGCTTCGGAAACTCCTCGTCTGGTGATTCAGGATAACGTGCACATCGGGCACCAGATCACCTTCGCGATCAACAAGGAGATCATCATCGAAGACGGCGTGATGATTGCCAACAATTGCTACTTTGCGGACACCGATTCGCACCCTACCGAGCCCGATTTGCGGGTCGCGGGCGTCCCCCCGTCGCTGGACAAAATCAAGCCGATCCGCATCTGCCGCAATGCTTGGATAGGCCACGGCGTGCATGTTTTGAAGGGCGTCACGGTAGGGGAAGGTGCCATCGTCGCCGCTGGAAGCGTGGTCTTTAGCGACGTGCCCCCATTTTCGCTGGTGGCCGGAAATCCCGCCCGCGTTTTTGTGAAGAATATTCTGGAAACCAAGCCTGCCGCCGACGCCACCGCGCGTCCCGCCGTTTAGTGCCGGGCGGTTTCTTCCAGAAGCTCGATCAATAGATTTTCCCGCGTCAACACCCAGGCGATCCGCCGGTTCGCGAATGCCACCGCAGGCTTAGGGGGGCGCACGAGCCGGGCGCCCCCAGTTCGCATTCCCGACAGCGACGCTTCCAAATCCTTCACCTCATAGCACAAATGATGCATCCCGCCATTGGACGCCTGCAGGAAACGCCGCACCGGCGAATCTTCACTGGCCGGCTCCACCAGTTCGATCTGTGCGCCAGCCCCCAATCCAGGTTGCAGGAAGGCGACTTTTACTTTTTGGATCGGATCGTGAAAGATCTGCGAATCCCAGCTCCCTTCGAGCGAGCGCAAGAACCCCTGCATGGACTGCTCGATCGAGTGGACGATAAAACCGACGTGATGCAGCCGGCCTTCATGCATGCGCGCCGTTATTTGCCTGCATGTATTTGGCGACCGCGTCGAACGAGGTGAGGTCCGGAATGGCATCGTAGTCAAACTGCATCTGGAACTCCTCCTCGATTACATTCACCAGAGTGATCGAGGCTACCGAATCCCAGCCTGCCACCGTGGACATGCTCGCGTTGAGCAGGTCGGCATCCGATAGATCTCCGAAAACGGTGCGAAAACATGTCATTAAACGCTGTGTCTGCTCATCCATTCCGATATTCCACCTTATGATAAAGCGCGGGAACGCACTCTGCGAATCGCGCTCGTGAGAGTGAGACTTCCCCCTGGGGCCGGGCACCGAGGAACCGCTCCAGCATTTCGGCCGTCGGCGAATTCTTGGGCGTCGCCGCAAACGCAAACCGGAGTTGCTCCGCCCCAAACCGCTCGAACAGGATTTCCATGCAACGATGTTCAATGCGCCGTGAAAACGCCCGGCAGCTCATAACCCAGGCGTTGATGTCGACGTCGCCATTCCGCGCGACACCTTTCAGCACCGCGATCTTGCCCAGCGGCCCAAACTTGTCTTCGTAGGAAACCGCCATCACGAACGCCCCGGGAGTTTCCAGCTCCCGCCGCCATTCCGATTCCGTGTGCCGCTGCCCGTTGAGGTTGAATTGGTTGGTCTTGTTGACCAGCTCCAATACGCGGGTATCCTCCGGCGGCGGGTTGAACTCCACCAGCATGACGGATCCGGCCTGCGCCAGGAACTCATCCGGAGTAGCGCCCGAAACCACTGCGTCCTGCGCCAGTTCGGCCGCACGCCGGATGCTCGCCAGACGGAGCGCATCCTCGGCTCCCACCGAGCTTTTTCCGAACAGGTCGCGCAGCTCCTGGAATAAAGCATGTGCGGCATCGTAGTCTTTTTTCGGAAACAACCGGCATTCGATCTCCGGCCACGCCGCTTTCACTTCCGCCAGTTCCATGGGGCTGTCATCGACGAACACTATACTATCGGCGGCGATGTTCCAAGTCTTCAGGATGCGCCCCACCGACTCCGACTTCGCGTGCCAGCCAACTTCCACCGGAAAGACGCTGTCCCTCCGCACCAAAAGATCCGTCCGGCTCAAAGCGCGGTCCACTACCGCGGGATCGTTCTTGCTGGCGATCGCCAGCAAGGTCCCTTGAGCAGCCAGGCCGCCCAGCAATTGTTGATACAAGCCATGCAGCCCGCCATGGTTGGATAGATCCCAGTTCACGCCATCCGGACCCTCTTCGCCCACCAGTCCGTTCCACAGCGTGTCGTCGAGATCCGTGATGAGCCCTTTTTTCACTGGGGGAGGCTGAATCAGGCGCGCCAGCGCCTCGCCCACTGCGTCAGCATGCGCCAGGGTGTAGGGGAACCCGGTCAGGATTTCTGTTTTCAGATCGAGCGCGCCTCCCGGAGCGGATCTCCCGGTGAGATACTGCGCATTCAGGACGCGATGAATCGGCCGCCGCGCTGTCTCGGCGGCAAAGCATGCCAGCGATTGCTGGATATCGAGCGCCGCGGCGCTGGCCTGCCAGCCGGGAGTGTGAAATGCCGGCGGCAGGGGAAGCGTTGGCAACGAAATCGCCATGGGGACCGAAGCCGGCGCCCGTTCGATCGCCGCCCGCATCCGGGCCAGCGTCGCCTGAGCGTGCTTCACCATGTCTATTTCCTCAGACGGCCCCCAACCACCCAGATTGCGATACCCGAGCCGCGGATCCAGATCCGGCCATTCCAGGGCGACGGCGAACGCATCCGCCTCGATTTCCGCGAACCGTTCCAGCGTCCCCGCAAGATCGCCGTACAGCCCGGTCGCGACCTCCACCCGGCGGCCCGGCAACGCCTGCTGAAGATGCGCTGCTAGAAACGTTTCCAGGTGAAGCGGCGTGAACCCGCAGGCCAACGCCACTTTGAATGAATTCGGGACGCCCGCCGCTCCTTGCCTAATCCGTAACGCTTCCGTCAGCTTCACTTCCAGTCAGTTTACCGCAGGGTGATATACTCAGGCCCAGTTGGTCGCGCCGTTTGCTTAAACTTCGCGGCTAACTCACCAGCATCGGAGATGTCTGGCGGTCCCTGCTAAGGAGACCAGATCGCATGCGGAATGCCGGCTCGATCGCATTCGTCCCTCTTTTTGTCCTGTGCCTGAGCGCTTCCGGTGGAGTGATCAGCACCAGCGTCACGTGCGGCATCACCAATAACGATCCACACAACCGGCATAGCCAGACTCAAACCAGTACGAGTTCGTGCGGCCTAGTCGATCCGACTGCACAAACGGCCTTATCCTCCACCGGAAATGTGTCGGCCGGCCCTTTTTTCGTAAACCTCCGAGGGACTGAGTATGCAGGCGGTCCTTACTTTGACGGTGACTTCTCTTGGTCCAATGGTGCAGAGCTGTTTGAAACTGCCAGCTATACCGCGACGATTCTTACGGACGGACCCGTTCGCGATGGGTTCGTCGACCTAAGTGTGTGGATGCTCACTGGCTCCTCGCCGCTCAATGCAGTCAACACCGGCGTCACTTTCGGCGATTACTTCGCGGCCCGCGAGAGCCGCAACGGCTCATGTGAGTCTGGCTTCAACTTTAGGTGCACCGGGGAGTTTCTAATCCCGATCACACTGGGAGTGCCGATCGTCGTGGGCGTCAACGGCAATATTTACGGGCCTCTCGACGGCCACGATGGTTTTTACGCAGCCAGTGCATCCGCGAGTCTGTCGTTTACATTCCTCGAACTGGACCAGATATCCCAAGTCGGCTGGACGGACATCACCGCCACACCCGAACCGGGCGCCGGGTGGCTCGCCGGATTCGGAATTGCATTGATCGCGACTCGCAGGTTAGTCACCGCGCGGAAGGCTTGAGCGAGCGCAGCCGCTGTTTGCCGAAACCCGTAACGCCTCCGTGCGCTGCATTGCTGCTCAGTCCAATTCAAGGTGATATACTCAGGCCCAGTTGGCCCGCGGTTTGCTTAAACTTCGCGGCCAACTCACCAGCATCACGGATGTCTGGCGGTCCCTGCTAAGGAGACCACGCTGTGTACGCTCTAGGCCGATATCTCCGTTCCCTGAACCGGTCGGTTGAGATCTTGAGGGCAGTTGGGCAAATTTCCCCGTTTCTAAAGCTGACCGTCGAATACCTCGATCTGCAGCATATTAGGTATCCCATTGACGTACACCTCGACGGAGGGATTCGACTGCGCCTGGAAGAATCCGAGGAAGTCAAGATTCTGTGGAACATTTTTGTCCGCCGATGCTACCCGATGGCAGGAGATGAATCCATCGTTCTCGATCTCGGCGGCAACATCGGTCTCTTTTCGCTGTACGCAGCGCGTGAAGCGCCGCGGGCCAGGATCTTCACCGCGGAGCCAATTCCATCGACTTTTGAGCGCCTCCAGCAGCATCTTCGATGGAATGCATTGCTCGGCCGGGTCACGGCGCTGAACTATGGCATAGCCGGAACGGAATGCGACCGCTTCATTGCGCGCGAGGCCGTTCCGCTAGGCCAGAAGCGCCTGCTGAGCGGCCCTGACGACAACACGGCTGCGGATACGAGAGTGTCCTGCCGGACTCTGGCGTCGCTTATGGCGGAACACCGGCTGGAAACGGTCGATCTGGCGAAAATCGACATTGAGGGCAGCGAATTCGAGGCCCTCCTGGCCACCCCACCGGAGATCCTGGGACGCATCCAGCGCATCGCATTGGAGCTGCACAATAACACCACCGCCAAAGGATACCGGCCCGACGAACTACTCAATCACTTGAAGGAGAGTGGCTTCGAAATAGCGCAGATGGAGACGGACCCCGAAGGTTTTTCGCAAGTGGAGCTCCGCCAGACGCGCGATCAGTTCAACGTTTTCCCTCAGCGATCGAAGAGAGCAATTGCTTAGAAAGAGCGACCAGTATCACGGCGCCTGAAACGCCGAAGGCTTGAGCGAACGATACACCGCCAGCCATTTCTCACGAATTCCGCCGCGCTCGAAATCGTACTTATAGAGCTCCTCGAATCCCGCTTTCGTGAGACGCTCCACCAGTTGTGGATCTTCCAGCAACCGTAACGACGCCTCCGCCATGGCGGCGTGATCGTTGCATTCCACCAGCAATCCTGTCTCACCATCCCGAAGAATAAATGGAATCCCGCCCGTGCGCGTCGCGATGATCGGCAGACCCGAGGCATAACATTCCAGCAGCGATCCGGGCATGCAATCGAAATCCGGACTGGTCAGATAAATGTCGGCGGCGTCGTATAGGCTCGGCACTTGGGGATGCGGGACTCGTCCCACGAATTTCGTGTTCTTCAAGCCAAGTTCCTTGGCCAGCGCTTCGAGTCCCGGCCGCGAAACTCCGTCGTGCGCGATGGTCAGACTGGCCTCGGGATAACGCTGCTGGACGATTGCAAATGCCCGCAAAATGCAGTCCACGTTATACAGCGGTTCCAGAATCCGGTTGGTCATGAACACCGGCCGCAGTTTCGAGCGCTGCCGGTAGTGGAACGGCGTAAAATCGATGACGTTGAAAATCGCCGACGCCTTCACTCCGTACTGCTCGAGAATTCCCACTACGTAATCCGACGGTGAAATGACCACGTCCGCCGCGCGAATCGCCGGCAGCGCCGTTTTCCACTCGCGCACGTGCTGCTCCACCTGTCCGTCGCGATAATTCAGGATGAATTTCACGCCGTACAGCTTGCGGCCGATCAGCAGCGCGGGGATGGTCCACAGCGTGAACGACGAGAGCCCGGCCGAGAACACGTGCAGAATGTCGTAGCGCCGGGTTCGGATCAGAATTTGCCCGATGTACAGCACGAACGTCAGCGCCGTTCGCAAAAACCGGACCTTCTTGACCCACTTCAACGGACTCGGGAACGGCGGATTAATGGGCTGAAAATCGATGGTGATGCCGGGCTGAGAGAGTCCGCGGATCAGACGCGTCGCCTGCACCGCCTGCCCGCCCAGGATTTCCAGCGACGGGGCGATCAATAATACGCGAATGCCTTCAGGCATGCAGAACGGTTTCGAGATCGAAATCGCAGGGCATTCCGGTGCGCGCCGATTCGAGCATTCTCAAACACCCGACCGTCGCGCGGACGCCGTCGCGAGTGGTCACGTCGGGCGCGACACCATTGCGGATCGCATCGATGAAGCTCTGCATCTGCACGTCGTAACCTTTTTCAGCGAAAAACTTTTTGCTCGATCTCGCCATCGACCCTTTCACCATCAGGTGTTTGAAATCCTCGCTGGCGACGCCGATTCCTTGCGCGAACGCTTCCACACGTTCCCCGCCGGAGGTCTTGCTGCCCACCGTGCAATACGTCAGCGATCCCACCGATCCGTCGGCGAATTTAAACGCGGCGGCGATATTGTTCTCTCCGATCGGATCGTCCTTACCCGTCGGCAAACTGTATGCGGAAACGCTGATGGGTTCGGCGTCGAGCAGCCAATACATCAGGTCGACAAAGTGGCATGCTTCCCCCAGAATCGCTCCGCCGATGGCAGGATCGGCCATCCAATACGATCCGGCGATCCCCGGCGAGTTGACGCGGCAATTCACCACTGCGGGACTGCTCCGACCCTTCAGGTGCTTTTTCAAGGGAATATAAAACGGCGCAAAGCGGCGATTGAAGCCGACGGTGACATAGCATCCCGATTCGTTGACGGCCTGCACAATATCGCGGCATTCACGTTCAGTCAACGCCATCGGTTTTTCGACGAACACGTGTTTGCCGGCTTTCAATGCCGCGATGGCTTGAGGAGCGTGCTCCTGATTGCGGCTGGTGATGACCGCGATATCGACGTCCTTGTCGTCGAGAATCTGTTGATAGTCGGTAGCGCAATACGCTGCGCCGAACCGTCTCCCGTAGCTCTTGCCGCGAACGCCGTTGGCGGAATAAATCGCGCGCACCGCGACGCCCGACGTTTTCTGGAGCACTGGCAAATGCGCCCAGCGCGCCAGGTTCCCTGCTCCGATCAGCGCCACTCCCAACTGCGCTTTCTCCGAAATTTTCTTCGGACCGATCCACACCTTTCGCTCGGGACGATGTTCGCTGACATCCGTTTTGTCGTAGCGAAGAAGCACTGCCAGGCTGTTCTTTTCCGGATTGAGAATGGTCTGATAGGCGTCCGGCGCTTCGTCCAGCGCAAACCGGTGCGTCACCAGCGGAGCGACGCGCACTTCGCCCGTCGAGAGAAGCCGCAGGAATTCCTCCATGTTGCGATTTTCGGTCCAGCGCACATACGGGAACGGATAATCCACGCCCTTTTTTTCGTAGGAGGCATCGTAGCTGCCGGGTCCGTAGGCGCGCGCCATGTAGAGTTGAATTTCCTTCAGATACATGTCGTTCCAGGGGAAACTCATCTCCACCGCACCGACGACGACAATGCGTCCGCGATCGCGGCACATCTGCAGCGCGGCCTCGCATGGAGCCTTGGATTTGGCGGCCGCAGCGACGATCACACAATCCGCGCCGCGTCCGTCGGTGATCGCCAGCACTGCTTCGCGCATGGATCCACCGTGAAGCGCGTGCGACGCGCCGAGCTCCCCCGCAAGCGTGGCTCGCTCCGGTTTAAGATCGGTTGCAATGGCGACTCCGCCCTGCAGTCGAACTAATTGCGTCACCAGTTGTCCGACCAGGCCCAACCCGATGATCACTACGCGATCGCCCAGGCTAATGTTGGCAATGCGTACAGCGTTCAACGCAATGCTGCCCAGCGTGGCAAAACACGCGTCCTCGAACGGGACCGCATCCGGAACGCGCGCCACCAGGTTGCGGCCGGTGACAATCGTCTCGGCGTGGCCGGTGCCTTCGCCGCCATAGGCGACCCGGTCTCCGATTTCCAGGTCGGTCACGGTAGCGTGTTTTTCGACGACAAGACCAGCGCCGGAGTATCCCAGAGCGGCGTATTCGCTGAATTTGGCCAGGACTTCGCGGATGGTGCTGACCGGGCCATTGACCTTCATGACGTTCAGGACTTTAGTGATATGCGAAGGATTGTCGGCGACTTCCTTCAGCAATCCTTCCTGGTGGATGCTGGCGGTTTCGGTTCCGCTACTGATCAGCGAAAAGGCCGGACGAATCAACACGTGATGCGGGCTCGCCATCGGCTCAGGCACATCATCGATGATGATGTCCTTAATTCCTTTACGGATTACTTGTTTCATCAGCCTTGTACTCACGGTGACACAGGCGCGGTCCGCCCGTCAAAGGTGAACGATTCCATTTTGCGTGCGCGCCGCGTACGGCAAAAGGGGCTGAAGTACCCCGGCACTGGTACTTTTGTCCTGTGAGAGCGGTCTCATGTTCTTTCAAAGGGAATTGCCATAATTGAGTTCATGAATCTGGCGGCCCTACTTTTTCTTGCAGCGGCTGCGTTGGTTCTGTACACGCTGTTCGGCTATCCGCTGCTGCTCGGCGTGATGGCGCGCCGCGAACGGCCTGTACGCCGCAAGTTCGAGCCCAAGCCGGTTTCGATTCTCCTTCCGGTTCGCAATGGCGAAGCCTGGATTCGCGCCAAGCTGGAGTCGATTCTGGATTTGAATTATCCCTCGGAGCTGCTCGAAATCCTGGTGATCTCCGATGGCTCTACCGATCGCACTGAAACGTTCGCGCGGGAATTCGAATCCCGCGGCGTGCAGGTGTTTTCCATCCCGCCGAGCGGCAAAGCCACAGCCTTGAATACTCTGATGGAGCATGCCCACGGTGAGCTCTTATTCTTCACCGACGTCCGCCAAAAGCTGGACCGCGAAGCACTTCGAAACCTGGTGGGTTGTTTTGGCGACCCCGAAGTTGGCGTCGCCAGCGGCGAACTGGTTATTCTGGACTCCTCCGGCCAGGAAGACGCGCACGTCGGACTGTACTGGCAATATGAAAAAGCCATTCGCAAACGGCTGAGCCGGATCGATTCGCTGCCGGGCGCGACCGGCTGCATTTACGTCATGCGGCGGGCGCTTGCGGAACCGCTTCCAGCCGGATGCTTGCTGGACGACGTTCACTTGCCGATGCTCGCATTCCTTGCCGGCTACCGGCTGGTGCTCGACGAGAGCGCGAAGGCGTTCGATGTCTCGACCACGCTCGACACCGAATTTCGCCGCAAGGTGCGCACCCAGGCTGGCGTCTACCAGATCCTGTTTGCGTTTCCCCAACTACTCGGACCAGGAAACCGTATGTGGTTCCACTTCATGTCGCACAAAGTGGCGCGGCTGTTGCTGCCGTTTGCCATTCTGATCCTGACCATCAGCGGCTTTTTCCTGCCTGGATACTGGGTCTTTGCCGCGCTGGCGGTCGAAGCGCTGATCTACGGACTGGCACTGTTCGATCCGTGGCTTCCGCGATCCATCCGCCGGCTCAGCTCACCCGTGCGGACCTTCGTGATTCTGATGCTCGCGACCTTGTTCGCCAGCTCGATTTTGATCCTGCCCGCGTCGCGCTTCTGGTCCAGTGCGACTGGCGAGCAGGTGCTGGATGCAAATCGCGTAGACTAAGTCTAAATCCCTGAAGGAGTTTCGGAAACAGTGAAGGTGTCCAGAATCGTCCGAGGGTTAAAACATGCCCGCCGCATTGCGGAGGTGCCGGCGGTGATCGGCACGACCTCCGAATGGCCGGCGCTGACGGCGGCTTATTCCGGTTTGTCGGTCTTAACGTATCCGCATCGGGTTCCATTCCGGCGGGGGAGCGCCGTGACGCTCGAGAATTTCCAAGATCTGGCCACTTTCTGGCAGATCTTCTTTGCGGGCGCCTATCATGTCAAACCGTCAGACCGCCGCATCGTCGATGCCGGCGCAAATCATGGCATGTTCACGCTGTACACGGCGCTGCGATCACCCCAAGCGACCATCGCCAGCCTGGAGCCGTTTCCAGCTACGTTCGAACGCCTGCGGCGCACGGTCGCTGAAAACGGAATCGCGGAACGCGTTATGTTGTTTCCGGCCGCTCTGCACGGGCGCGACGGAATCGCTCACATGGATTCCGGCGCCGATATCGGCAGCCAATTCCGCCGCGTACAGGCAACTGGCGGCACCGCGGTGGAATCCATTTCGCTTGAGTCGCTCCTGGCCAAATGCAATTGGGATTCCGTGGATCTTCTTAAACTGGACATCGAGGGCAGCGAATTCGAAGTGCTCCTCAATGCCCCGGCTGAAGCGCTGCGCCGAATCCGGCGAATCTCGATGGAGTTCCATCCACGCCCCGATGAAAACCGTTACGTGCCGGAGTTGCTGTTCGAGCATCTCCGGAGTGCGGGGTTCCATCTGACTCAACGGCGCGATGACGGAGACGGCTACGGGATCGCGCGCCTGGAGTCGCTCACTTAGCCACTGGAGAGCACATTCCTGGCCGGCACCGGCGCTTTTCCGTCAATGATCTCGAGATTTCCCGCCCGTCCGTAGGTATGTGTTCCCGTTAGACCGGCTGCCCACACTGGACCCACCGTTACGCGTGGCTCCTCCCGATACTGGTCGCGATCGAGGACGACGATTTCGTTGAATGTAAAGCTGCGTCCATACTCGCTTCCAGATTCCTGACTGGGCCGGAATAATTTGCCCTGTTGTCTGAAGATCGCGCCCGCGCCCCGAGCATTCCGAGCGTCCGTGGAAATCGGGTTAGAGGGATGCGGCGTCCAAATCCCGTGCAGTGAAGTTGCGTAAAAGAGCCACAGTTGAAGAGCGTAGCCGCGGGGCTCCTGCAACGTCACGAAAAACCAGTACAGGCCGTCTTCGATCCAGATTGTGGTGTCCACGGCACGGCCTTTGAACAGCTCCCGTTCGAATTGCCACGCCGCAGGGAAGCGCTGGCACCGGTACAACTCGACGGTCCCGGCCGACCCGGTTTCAGGGATCATGTACCACGTGTCGCCGTCGCGAAAAACGCAGGGATAGGAAAGGTGATACGGCCTTTCAAGCGCGGTCACCGCGGCGGACAATCCGCCGTCGTGAACCTCAGCGCAGGAAATTTTTCCGCGTTCAGTGGCGTAGTCGAAATCCTCGAAGAAAGCCCACGTTTTTCCGTCGGCCTGTGTGAGAAACGGATCCGCATAGAAACGCCCTTTGGGCGCCTCAATCCATCGGAAACCGCTCAAGTCGGGCGTCGTTCCTGAAGTCGCCAGCGGTGGCGCTCCCTCGCGAATGGCCAGCCGCCAATGTTGAATCACAGGACGCCGCACCAGCCGTCGCCAGATCTTGCGAATCACCAGCGGCCCCAGCCACCGCAACATGTCGACGTTTTTCGGCGCGACGTAGATTTTCTTTTTGCCCAGATAAGGGGCCGGCGGCACGGCATTCTTCTCGACATGTTCCCAACTGCGCTCATGCAGCTCGCGCAGCTTGTGGATCATGAAGGTGGATGCACCCCAATACGGCTGGACCCGATTGCGGGCGTGGGACATCCCCGGAAACGTCGCAAAGTGGCCTCGGTACAGGACCTTGCCTGCGTCCAGTTGTTCTGTCAGGACTTGGAGAATCGCACCTGAGATCGGATTGCCCTCGACCATTTCCCAAAAGTAAGCCGGTCCGCCGCGGTAATAGTCGTTATCGCCATGATGGTACGACCAGACTCCACATTTGCTGGAAGTGAGGATTTCGCCGCGCAAAATGTTGAACCCGAAACGGATCAGAACGTCCAGTTGCTTTCCGCGGATGCGCTCGATCGCCTCCGGCGGGAACCGGTGCACGAAGCGCTTAGTGATGGGCTGTACTGAAAAAGACTCGATTTCGTCGAATCTCTCGGTGCAGTCCACCGGCGCCAGGGGATCGTCGGAGGGATTGACGTTGCGGCGGTCCCAACGCTGGTATAAGGCGTAAAGGAGATGCTCGCGCCGCTCCGGGCTGGTGAGCGTCTCGATCGCTTTGCGAGCCAGTCCCATATTCGCTTGTTCGTGGCTCACGCGCGGCTGGGCGTCAGCATTGAAGACCAGCAGTTCCAAGTTGGCGAAGTCACTCTGGTTGATGTGATCCACCACTTCCGCAAAACATCTCGGCAATACCGGAGTGTCCAGGAGCAGGCCTATTCTCAGTGCGGGTTTGGAAGCCTGGGAATGCCGATAGAGGGATGCGTCCAAACGAGTTAGTGTAACATCGGCGCTTCAGTTCCATCCAGAAACTGACGATCTATTCAATGTTAAACTGACGAGAGGATCGCTTTTACGCTACGCCCAATGCGATGCTAAACCATCGGAGTATCCGCGGCATCATCTTCGATTTGGACGGCGTTCTGATCCATTCCGCGGACTGCCATCGCGCCGCATTCTGTAAAGTATTGGAGCGATTCGACATCCATGACTTCGAGTACGCCCCGTACGCAGGATGGCGGACGGCCGAAGTAGTCGAGGACGTTCTACGGCGGCACGGACGCCTCATCGATCCTGAGCAGATCGCCCAAGCCGCCCGGGATAAGAGCGAGCTTGCCCGGGAGATGCTCGATCACACCAAGCACATCGTGCCCGGAGCCGAACGGGTGCTGGCCACGCTCGCTGCAAGGTATCCGCTGGCGTTGGCAAGCTCGGGATCGAGGCCCAGCATCGACGCCTTCTTGAAGGTCACCGGTTCAGCCTCCTTATTTCGGAGCATTCTAAGCGGCTCCGATGTGGTGCGCGCCAAGCCGGATCCCGAAATTTACCGGCGTTCGGCGGAGCAGCTCGGGCTGTCGCCCGCGGAATGCCTGGTGATCGAAGATAGCGTCGCGGGTGTGGAAGCCGCTCGCGCGACGGGAGCCGTGGCAGTGGGGGTTGCGCCCGATGGCGATGCAAGCCGCAAACTCCTGGATGCCGGCGCGGCATGCGTTATTGCAAGCCCGTGCGAGTTGCCGGGGATTCTTTTCGAGGAAGGTTCACCCACCATCGACCCATCCTTATGGACCGCCGTGATTCCCGCCGCCGGACGCGGATCGCGTCTCGGATTCCACCGCGCCAAAATTCTCTATCCCGTGGCGGGCCGTCCGATTCTGGACTGGCTGCTGGATCTCCTGCGTCCCAATTGCAGCTCGCTGGTGTTCGTTCTCTCGCCGGAAGGAGTCGCCGACGTCGCCTCCGAACTCGACCGGCGCATTCCCGGACGCTACGAAATCGTGGTGCAAGAAAGGCCCACGGGAATGGGCGACGCCGTCGCTCTTGGTCTCGACCGCGTTTCGACGCCGCACGCCGCCGTGGTGTGGGGCGACCAGGTCGCGCTTCGATTCGAATCGATCCAGGCGTGTATGCGCCTGCACCAGGGACCCCTGCAACCTGACGCAACCGTTCCCACCGTGATGCGGCCGGCTCCTTACATTCATTTCGAGCGCGACGCTGCGGGATGGATTACCAGGCTTTTACAAGCGCGGGAAGGCGACACGATGCCAGCAGAAGGGGAAAGCGATACAGGATTCTTCTGCTTCCGTAAGGACGCTTTGCGCGGATGGCTGGGGCAATTACGCAGCTCTCCGGACGCCACCGGACGAGGGACGCAGGAACTCAATCTTCTGCCTGTGATTCCGATGGGCGCGCGCCAAGGCCGAGTGCTCACACCGCGTTGCATGCGGGTGGAAGAAACGGTTGGAATCAACTCGCCCCAAGACGCGGGCGCGATTGAAGAATTCCTGCGGAGATCGCATGCCACCGCACACTGATCTGGTCCTGAGCGCCCCAGCGCCGGACACTCCGCCGCCGGCGAGCGAGCCTCGCAAGAAGATCGAGGTCGTCCTGTTTTCGGGCGGCAGCGGGACGCAAAGCATCACCGAGACGTTGCGCCAGCATCCTCAAATCTCTTTGCGTATCCTGATCAACGCCTATGACGATGGACACTCCACCGGACGCCTGCGCCGTTTCATTCCCGGCATGCTGGGTCCCTCCGATGTTCGTAAGAACATCAATCGCCTGATGGGCGTTTCCGAACGCAGCGAAAAAAGCCTGCAAGCGATCTCGGATTATCGATTGCCTGTGGGAATCGCCCGGGAGAGTGCATTGCGCCAGATCGACGGGATTGTCGAAGGTAATGTTTCGCAATTACCAGCCAAGCTCGCAGATGCGTTTCCCAAGCTGGCCTGTTGGCAGGCGGGACAGCTGAAATCGTACCTGGAAACCTTCCGGGCGTATTTCGACGAGCAGGAAAAGGCGGGGCGATCCTTCGATTTCACCGACTGCGCGCTGGGAAACCTGTTGTTTGCGGGGTGCTACCTGGAACAGAGCCGCGATTTTAACCGCACCATCGACGCTTTCAGCGAGTTCTACGAAGTCCCGCGCGGCGTGCTGCTCAACGTCACCTTGGGCGAGAATCTGTTTCTGGTTGCCGAAAAGGAAAGCGGCGCTGTGCTACTGAACGAGGCCGATATCGTGAAGTTGCAGGACAGCGCCAAAATCGAGGAGCTGTTTCTCATCGACCAGGAAACCTATCTTGGGAGGATCGAAAACGCACAGGAGCCCGCGGACGGATGGGGTCCCCTGCTGCGCGCGGCGCATCGGGTGCCGCACATGAATCCGCGCGCCATGGCCGCGATCGCCGCGGCCGACGTGATCATCTACGGGCCCGGCACGCAACATTCCTCGCTGCTTCCTTCGTATCTGACCGAAGGGGTCGCGGAAACGATCGCCGCCAATACCAAGGCCGACAAAGTCTTCATCGGAAACATCCATCGCGATTTCGATATTCAGGCGGACGATGCCGGCGATCTGGCGCGGAAGCTTCTGTATGCGATGAATCGCAAAGGACAGGCGTCGGTCGGTTGGCTCGACGTGGTCTCCCACTTTTTTGTTCAGGGCGTCGATGAGAACACGCTCAATCAGGCTAAGTACGTTCCCTTCGACCAGACCCGGTTCAATTTTCCGCTGGAAACCGTTCGGGTCCGCGATTGGGAGGCGCAGGAGGGCCGTCACTCCGGCGGTTATGTGCTGGACGAATTACGCCAGATTGTGCAGTCGAGAATCGACATCGAGCTGGCGCAGGTGCATCACATGGTCTCCATCGTGGTGCCGGTGCTCAACGAAGAGGCCACGGTCGAGCAGGTTCTGAAAGCAGTTACCGCCCTCGATTTTCAGGACATGGGGCTCAGCAAAGAAGTGCTGCTGGTGGACGGCGGCTCGACCGATCACACGCTGGAGCGCGCCAAGGGAGTGCGCAGCGTTCGCGTCTATAGTCTCACAGCGGGGCACGGACGTGGCGCGGCGATGCGACTCGGGGTTGAGAAAGCTCGCGGGAATCTGGTGGTGTTTTTCCCCGGTGACGACGAGTATCGCCCCGAAGATGTGAAGGGCGTCGTTCGCACCCTGCTGAACTCCGGGTTTCGAGCCGTCTTCGGGACGCGGGCGACGAAGTGTACCGATCTTTCCAATCAACTGAAAGCCATTTACGGAAACAATCGAAAGCTGTACTTGACCAGCAAGTACGGCGGGATGCTGTTGAGCGTAACGACGCTGCTGCTGTACAACCGCTACGTCACGGACGTGCTGAGCAGCCTTAAGGGTTACGACCTGCAACTGTTGCGTTCGCTTCAGCTCGAATCGGAGGGCCTCGACCTGGAAACCGAGATTGTCGCCAAACTCTCTCGGCGGCGGGAATATATGTTCGAAATGCCCGTGGACTATAAGCCCCGGACCCGCGCTTCCGGCAAAAAGATCCGCTCCTCGGATGGGTTGAAGGCCCTACTCGCACTGGTTCGTTTCCGGCTCAGGTCTCAACCCGCGACCGGAAATGAGGCAGCCTAAACATGTCTGGTTCGGGTCCCGCGCCAGCGATGCTGTTTGAAGCCATCTCTTGCCCGGTGTGTGGATCGAACGACTTCGAGGTGAGGCTTCCGTCCAAGTATCCTCCTGAAATCGCCGCAGAAGAGCTCAAAAAGATGTTTCGCGCATCCAGCGATCATGTGCTGCTCGACCAAGTGGTGCGTTGCCGCTCCTGCACGCTGGTGTATGTAAATCCTCGCATTCGCCAGGACTTGATCTTGAGCGGATATTCGGACGCGGAAGATCCGGTGTTCGCGGCGCAAAACGATAGCCGGGTCGCGGCATTCCGGAGAACGCTGCAAGGCGTGGTACGGCGGTTGCGAATCGATCCAGTGGGAAAACGCGTGTTAGACGTGGGCTGCGCCGGTGGGGCTTTTCTGGTGGCGGCCAGAGATACCGGCTTCGAGCCTCACGGCGTCGAGCCCAGCCGCTGGATGGCCGCGTTCGGGCGCCGGACTTACAATCTCGACATTCAGGATGGCATTCTCGAAGCGGGAATGTTTCCCGAGCAAAGCTTCGATGTCGTGACGTTGTGGGATGTCATCGAACATCTCCCCAATCCGCACGAGACTCTGACGTTGATCCGTGGATTGCTCAAACCGGACGGCCTTCTGCTGGTCAATTATCCCGACATCGCGAGCGTCGCGGCGGGAGTTCTGGGGAGCCGCTGGCCTTTTTGGCTGAGCGTCCATCTGCTGTACTACACTCCTGCGACCATGTCACGGCAGCTTGAACGCGCCGGCTTTTCGCCGTTGTGGCGCCAGTCATTCTGGATGACGCTGCCGTTAGGCTATGTGTGCCAGCGCGCCGCACCCTATTCCAAATTGCTCGCACCCCTGCCGGCACTGGCCCATTTTCTCCGCGTGGATGCGTTGCCGCTGTCGTACAACATGGGCCAGAGTCTTTTTGTCTCCCGAGCCGGTCACCAACCAGGGGGAAAGGATTGTTGAACCCGTCCAAAAGGGAGCCCTCCGTTCGAGGAGCGGCGGTGGTTGGAGTTGCCGCGCTGTTGGGATATTGGCTGTTGGTGATCGCCTTACAGCACTGGCGCGGAGCGCCGGCAGCGTCGTTCGATGGGTACCCGGATGAACCCTCGCACTATATTTCCGGGCTCATGGTGCGGGAATATCTGACCAGCGGACTCTCCCGCACTCCTACAGCTTTCGCTCAGGATTACTACCTGCACGTTCCCTATTTCGCGGTCGGATATTGGCCGCCCTTATTCTATATCGCTGAAGCGTTCTGGATGTTGCTATTCGGACCAGGCCGGGCCGCGACGCTATTGCTGATCGCACTGATTGCGGCGTTTTCGGCCACGCTCATCTTTCTGGTTTTGCGGTCCTCGATCGGCGCTGTGGCGGCATTTGGCTTGGGCGTAGTGTTTCTGCTGCTGCCGATTGTGGTATCCGGGTCCCTGCTGGTGATGACGGATCTGGCGGTCACAGTGCTCAGCTTTGGCGCGCTCATCGCCCTCGCCTCGTATCTTGAATCGGAACGAATTACTCCACTGCTGATTTTCACGATTCTGACCGCCCTGACAATTCTCACCAAGGGAAGCGGACTGTATCTGCTAGGGGTATTGCCGGCCGCGCTAATCGTGACCGGACGCTGGCGCTGGTTCCTGCGCTGGTCATTTTGGCTGGCGCCCCTAGGCGTCGCGCTGCTGTGCGCTCCCTGGTATATCATCAGCCAAAACTTTCTGACGCGTGGATTCCTTGCCAGGACGGAATTCATCACTGCGCTGAGGGTGCTGGGCTGGGATACCGTCCGCGACCTCGGCCTGCTTGCGCCGTTGGTCGTGTGGGGAGTTTGGACCTGTATGCGCGCACGGCCCATCCCTGCGCTTGCGGCCATTTGCATGCTCCAGCCCTTGGTGCTGGCGGCCTTCCTGATGACCGCTCCGGTGATCGTAGAGCCGAGGTACATGTCGCCGGCGCTGCCACCGTTAGTGGTGCTGGCCGGCTACGGGATTTATTCCATCGCAAAATCCAGCCGCCGTGAGCGAACCGTAGGGCTGGCGGTGACTGGACTGCTGGTCATCACCGCTGCTTTTAGAATCTATGCCGGCGCTCCCGTGCAGGTTAAGAATACCGTGCGGCCGGTTGCGGAGTTTGTGGTCGGGCACACCCAGCCACCCTATCGATCGGCGATGGTGAGCGCGGATGCGGAAGGCCCGATGATCGCGGAGATAGCCCAAATCGAGCCGCGCTCCACGGCGCGCTACCTGGTTCGGCCGGGCAAAGTGCTCGCCCGTATGGACTGGCTCGGACGCAATTACGAGCAACTACACGCGAGCGCGGAGCAGATGCAGACGTTGTTCGACCGCATGCCCGTGGATGTGGTGATCCTGCGGTCCAACCCTGGGCCCGGCGCGCTTCCGCACGAACGTATGCTCGCCGAGACGATTCATGCTTCACCCGCGCGATGGCGGCGAGTGTATCCGCCCGCAGGCCAGAGTTCGCGATATGAAGCCTATGAGCCGGTCCGAACGGAACCAGCCGAGCCCGGCGCGCTGGAGCAATTTCTCAGGCATGAAATGGCGCTACCCGGAACCGCAGCGCTGCTGGAGAAATCGGATCGTTCCACACCATGACGTGTTCTGTGAGCCGGTTCGTCGCCAAACACCTATGCCAGTTTTGTCCATAGTCATTCCCGCGTACAACGAAAGCGCGTTCATCCACACGCTGCTGGAGCGCATCGTCGCGGTGCCGGTGGATCGACTGGGATTCCAGAAGGAACTTGTCGTGGTGAACGACGGCTCGAAAGATAATACAGAGGAGATGGCCCGCCGGTTCGCGGAATCCTGCACGCTGGCGCCGATCCGCGTATTCACTCAGGTTCCTAATCAAGGGAAGGGCAAGGCGGTGCAGCGTGGCATTCGTGAATCGGCCGGAGACTATATTCTGATCCAGGACGCCGATCTCGAATACGACCCGAACGATTACCTCAGGCTGCTGGAAGGTTTGAAAACCGCGGACGTGGTCTACGGCAGCCGCACGTTGGGTCAGTATCGCGCAAAGACCGGATCGAAATTGCTTCCCGGCAAGCATCCCGATCAGGGCATCGGTGCGTGGGTCGCAGGCGTCCTGCTGACACTCTGGACGCTGCTGCTTTACGGACGCTGGATCACCGACACGCTCACGGCCTACAAGCTGTATCCGGCCGCTGTCTTGAAGGACATGCCGCTACGCACCAGCGGCTTTGAAACCGATCATGAGATTACGGCCAAGTTGATTCGCCGCGGTCTACGCATCCTGGAAACGCCCATCGCCTATTTTCCGCGCTCGCGTGAAGAGGGCAAGAAAATCAAAGCGTCGGACGGATTTATCGCGGTGTGGACACTGCTGCGCTTTCGTTTCAGCGATTGACTAGGAGTTCATTTCACGCAGATGAAGCGCGTGGCATCCGAGAACATCAGCGCGACCGCCTTGGCCGGAGGGACCCTTTTCGAGACCCGAACCACGGTCTTTTTCCATTCCGCGCTGACCCAGGCCTCGTCGGTCAATTGAACCCGATCCAGGATGCGTGAAAACCCTGCTCGCTTGAACTCGCGGCGCAGCCCGGAGTGCGTGAACTGGTGGAAATCGATGCCCAACTTCATGATGTCCGGACCCTGGCGCGCGATCCGGAGCTTGTAGCGCGCCCAGTTCGGCAGCCATCCATACAGCGGAAAATTATACTCGCCCGACGTGAAACTGAATTTGTTGGTGGATTCAAAAAACATCACGCCGCCGGGTTTCAGCGCGTCGTAAACCTTTCGAACACCCTCGCGCCAGTGCTCCACGTGCTCGAAAACATTGGAGCAGATGACGATGTCGTACTGGTCGCGGCCGATATCGTTGTCTTCCAGATTTCCGAGTTCAATGGCAGGATCGATCCCATACTTGGCGCCCCACTGCTTGGCGAACTCAATCAACTGCGGACTGATTTCCAGGCCTTTGCAGTTCCACCCGCGCATTTTGCACAGGATCGGCAGCCACCCGGTTCCGGTTCCGATCTCGATGATTTGCGTTCCGGCATCGATGGGGTGATAGCGCTGGACGGCTCGCATGATCCCTTCGAAGTGCGGGGTCTGCTCCTCCAGCGAAACGTCCTTGTGGATTTCAAGATAGCGGACGACATCGGAAAGTTCTTCGTGGTGGATTTTCACTTGTCTGCTCTCCTTGCAGGCCGATTGGACGGATTGCGCCAGACCTCTCTTTTTACATCGACAATTTCAAAACCTTCGCTAGAGGTATACGTGTGCACACCGATGTTTCCGGGCTCGATAGGCGCGTCGATCCGATTCACGGTCTGTTCCTGGTAGTCGATCGTAGAGAGCGTCGTAATCCTTTGAAAAGAAACGGCCCGGCCGTAGGTAATGGTACAGTCCTGGGCAGGACGAATCAGGTGGCCGTCGAGCTCAAAGATGCGGCCCGCTGGCCGCGCGTTTCTGACATCGGAGACCACTGGATTGTTGGGGTGAGGCGTCCATTCTCCGTCGAGCGCATCCGAATAGAAGAGATGCAGCTCGTCCAGAGCCTGACCGCCTTCGGTCTTGATGTTCGCGAAAAGCCACCAGCGATTCTCGTGACGGAGCAGAGTGGGGTCGACCGCCTCCACTCCCTCCAGCAGGACGCGGCACAGTTCCCAACGCGACGGAAAATCGACGGCTCGATAGACCTCCACAGTTCGATTCTCTCCGGTTTCCGGCGCCATGAACACCTCGCCGTTGCATTCGAACAGGAAGGGGTAGGAAAGATGATAGGGCCGGGTCAACACTGTCTCGACGGGACCCGCTCCGGATGCGGAAAGCTCCAGGCACGAGACGACTCCTTTTTGTTCTCGATACCGGTAATCCTCGAAGAACACAAAGGTGCGCCCGCCCACGGTGATCGCGCAAGGATCGGCATAATACCGGTCCGCCGGAGGCCGGATGAATTGAAATCCGCGAGTATCGAATTTTCCGCTCAGTATTTTGTGCTGATCTGGGAGGCGTCGCCAGGCGAGTGACCAGGAATCCACTCGCATTCTGCTCCCCAACACGCGCCCGAAATTGTTGACCACCAGGGTCCGCCAAAGAAATGGCAGCATCTGCCAGTTGTTCGGCTTGTAGTAAATCTTGCCCAAGTCCTCCTTGCGTTCATGATAAGTGGCTAGCGATTCGATGTAGTCCCATCCGCGAAAATAGAGGTCGCGCAAGCGCCGGACGATGAAATTCGAAGCCTTCCAGTAGATCGGATTTCGCTGGCGGCTGAGAGATGTGAAGTCGGTGGCCGCTAACGATCGATAGATGACTTTGCCTCCATCCAGTTCTTCCGTAAGGATCTGCAGAACCACTCCGGAGACGGGATTCTGCTCGTACATTTCCCAGAACAGTGCAGGAGCGCCACGATACGCCTGGTTATCGCCATGGTGAAATGACCACACCCCGTAGCGGGCGGTGGAGAGAATCTCGCCGCGAATGATTCGGAATCCGATCCTGAGGATCACATCCAGGTTGTGGGCTCGAATGGCGTCGACATCGGATGGGGAGAACCGGTCGGTAAACTTTTTCTTTTCCGCGATCACTCCCATCGCCGGCACATCGTGGCACAGTTCCTTAAGATCCACGTTCTGGAATGCGTCCACGCGATTCCGGAACAGGCGCTCGTCCAGCAGCGAATAGAAATAAAACAACGCGCCCTTGCGGGCCTGCGGACTGATATCGAAAGTCAGCAGCCGTTTCCAAAGCGGAGGTTTCGGCTTGGGAACATCCTGGTTGAGGATGACCAGACTAAGCTCTGCGAAGCCACAAGCCCGGATATCCTGAATGATCTTTCCGATCCAGGCTGAGCCCTCCCAGGAATCCAGCATGATGCCAACCCGCAGGGGTGGCCGCGCGCTCTCGCTCATGCGCGGCATCCGAATTGGGATTTATGGCCCGCAATGATCGTTTTGGCCCTATTCCTGCACGAAGTTAGAAGCACCGCTGTTGACTAGAATAGCCTAAATCTACAGGCGCACGATCTTTTCCGAGGTGTGCCCCTTGAGCGCGTTGCGGGTGTCCACGATCAGTTTCGACGCCTCCATAATGCAGGGATAATCGAACCCCTTGTGGTCGGTCACGATCACGACGCAATCCGCGGCGGCAGCGGCCTTCATCGGATCGATCGCCTCCATGGTGTGCTGCAGAAAACCGTCCGCGCGCAGCTTCGGCACGAACGGATCGCTATAGGTCACCTTCGCGCCGCGCTTTTCGAGCAGATGGATGATATCCAGCGCCGGAGACTCGCGGACATCGTCGATGTCGCGTTTGTAAGCGACGCCCAGCACGTGCACGTGCGAGCCTTTGAGCGGTTTGATGTGCTCGTTGAGCGCGTTCTGAATCTTATCGACTACGAAATGCGGCATCTGGCCGTTGATGTAGCCGGCCAGTTCGATGAACCGCGCTTCGATGCCCGCCTGCTTGGTCTTCCAGGAAAGATAAAACGGATCGATGGGAATGCAGTGGCCGCCGAGGCCGGGTCCGGGGTAGAACGGCATAAATCCGAAGGGCTTGGTCGCCGCCGCTTCGATCACTTCCCAAACATTGATGTCCATGCGATCGCACATCAGCGCGATTTCGTTCACCAGGCCGATGTTGATCATGCGGAACGTATTTTCCAGCAGCTTGACCATCTCCGCCACGCGGGTGGAGCTGACCGGTACCACGTGCTCGAGCGCCTGCCCGTAGAACAGCGCGCCGAGCTCCGTGCAAGCGGGCGTGATTCCGCCGACTACTTTGGGAATGTTCTTGGTCTGGAAATTCGGATTGCCGGGATCGACGCGCTCGGGGGAAAAGCACAGAAAAAAATCTTCTCCGACCTTTAGATTCGGCTTCTCCAGCATCGGCAACATCAGCTCATCCGTGGTTCCGGGATAGGTAGTAGATTCCAGAATCACCAGCATGCCTGCATGAAAATGTTTTTCGATTTCCTTGCATGCGTTGACGATGTAGCTCATGTCCGGATCTTTGGTTTTCCGCAACGGCGTCGGCACCGCGATGTTGATGGTGTCCAGGCCGGCGACAGCGACGAAATCCGCGGTCGCCCGCAGCTTGCCGGAATCGACCAGCGGCTTCAATACCGACGTCGGAATGTCTTGAATGTAGGAGCTTCCGCGGTTCAGCGTCGCAACCTTGGTTTCGTCAACATCAATGCCTGTGACGTGAAAGCCGGCCTGCGCGAACTCCACCGCGAGCGGCAATCCGACATACCCCAGTCCCACGACGCCGACCTGCGCCTTTCGCGACTCGATCTTCTCGCGCAACTTTTGTGCGTGACTCAACGCGTTCCTCCTGCCTCAAAACAATGGCACTGGCGACAATCGCAAGATCACCAGCCGTGCGGTTCCAGAACTCATTGTCTCATGCAAGCAGCGTTGAGGACGGCAAACAGCTTGCCTTGTTTTTGCCCGCTGGGGTACCATGAGCGCTGCATTTGCGAGTCCTTTTCATTTTCGGAACGCGGCCGGAAGCCATCAAACTGGCTCCGCTGGTGCTCCATCTCCAGCGGTTTCCGGAGCGATATTCGGTCCAGGTGTGCGTCACCGCGCAGCATCGTGGACTGCTCGACCAGGTGCTTTCCGCTTTCGAGATCGCTCCCGATTTCGATCTGGACTTGATGACGCCCGGGCAGACGCTATTCGAATCCACATCGCGGATCATCGGGGGCTTGGAGCGTATTTTTGCCCAGGCTAAACCCGACCTCGCCGTGGTTCAAGGCGATACGACCACGGCATTTTGCGGCGCGCTGGCTGCGTTTTATGCGCGGGTGCCAGTAGCCCACGTCGAAGCCGGACTGCGCACGGGCGATTTATACCAACCGTATCCGGAGGAACTGAATCGTGTGCTGGTGTCGCGAATCGCCGCGCTGCATTTCGCTCCGACTTCCAGCGCCGCAGAGAACCTCGCCCGCGAGAACGTCCCCGGGCGCGTGTGGATCACCGGAAATACCGGTATCGATGCGGTGCTCTATGTGCGTGACCGGATCGAGCGCGGCGATCTGATTGTGGACGGCGCCCGGTTCGAATTTCCCGGCAAGCGGCTGATCCTGGTGACCGCGCACCGGCGCGAAAGTTTTGGCGAAGGATTCGAGCGAATCTGCGAGGCGCTTTCCATACTTGCCGATCGGGGCGACGTGCATCTGGTCTATCCAGTGCATCCGAATCCGAACGTTCTCTCCGTCGTAAATCGCCATCTCCGCTCGCACTCGAATATCACGTTGATCGAACCTCTGGAATATGTGCCTTTCGTCGACCTGATGCGCCGGGCGTTCCTGATCGTCACCGATTCGGGCGGGGTTCAGGAAGAAGGGCCGTCGCTGGGCAAACCGATTCTGGTCTTACGCGAAAAAACCGAACGCCCCGAAGCGGTTACCGCAGGGACGGTAAAGCTGGTGGGGACCGACGTCGCGCGAATTGTGTCCGAAGCGAGCGTGCTGCTCGACGATTCTGCCGAGTACCAGCGCCGGTCGCATATCCACAATCCTTACGGGGACGGGCATGCGAGCGAGCGGATCGAGGCGGCGCTGCGGGAGTCGCTCGGCGAGATCCGGTAGCGTTTGGTTATGCTAAATTCTTGGCCACCCTAAAACCGTTTCCAGCCTATCGATACAGCTCCAAGGCGGGCGATCCCGGCAAGCTGCTGACCCAGCCGTACGATAAAATCAGTCCGCAAATGCAGGCGCGCTATCTCGCCGCCAGTCCTTATAACCTGGTGCGCGTGATCCTGGGCGAACGCAAAGCGTCCGACAACGATTCCGACAACGTCTACACGCGCGCAGCCGGACATCTGGACGACTGGATTCGCCAAGGCATCCTGGCGCAGGACCCCGCGCCCGGTCTGTATGCCTATTTCCAGGAATTTCAGGTTCCCGACTCTGGAGAACAGCTGACGCGAAAAGGATTCATTGGGGTCGGCAAAATCGAGGATTACTCCGCGAACATAGTGTTTCGGCACGAGCAGACGCTGAGCGGCCCAAAGAAGGATCGCCTGGAATTGCTGCGGCATACGCGCGCGCACTTCGGCCAGATTTTTATGCTGTATCCCGATCCGGCCGGCGAGATCGATCATGTTCTGGACGAAGCGGCATCGGGTCCTCCCGTGGTCGATGTTCCGGATGACGATGGCGCAAGACATAGGCTCTGGCCGATCACCGATTCATCGCACATCGGCCGCATCCAAACGCTAATGGCTGCGAAAAAGCTGCTGATCGCCGACGGTCATCATCGCTACGAAACCGCGCTCGCGTATCGAAATGAGAACCCAGGAGACGCCACTGCGCAGTACGTCATGATGACTTGCGTCAACATGCATTCGAGCGGGCTCAAGATTCTGGCAACACATCGCGTGTTGCGAAGCTTGCCGGATTTCGACGCCGTGCGTTTTTTCGAGAAGGCCGTGAAGGCAGGGTGGTCCGTCGCGGCATCCGAGTCCTTGGATTCACTGAAACACCGGATGATGCAGGCGGATCCGAAGCGAGTGCAGATCGGCGTAGTGGCTGCGGGCGAAATTCGATTGATGCAACGTCTGCGCAAGGACGACCGGCTGGATGTACCGATCCTGCATCAGGATGTTTTGGGCGAGCTGCTCGGCGTCACCGAAGAAGCCGTGCGCGATGAGAAATACATCAAGTATGTTCGGGGAATGGATGCTGCCGCCGCCGAAGTGCACAACGGCGCGCAGGTGGCCTTTCTGCTGGAGCCGACGCCCATCGACGACATGGCCCGGATCGCATTCGCGGGCGGAGTGATGCCGCAAAAATCGACCGACTTCTATCCGAAACTGCTCAGCGGAATGACCATCTACAAGTTATAGCCAATGAAAACCATCAAGGTAGGAATGCTGGGGACCGGCTTCATGGGAAAGGTCCACACGGAAGCTCTGCGCAGGCTAGGTAATGTCGAAGTCGCGGCAGTAGCGGGATCGTCACAGGCTGTCGCTGAAAAATTCGCGACGTCATATTATGTTCCGAAGGCCAGCGGCGATTGGCGAGCGCTGGTGGACGATCCGCACATCGACGCGGTGCACGTGTGTACTCCCAACGTGCTCCATTACCCGATGGTGCAAGCGGCGATCGACGCCGGGAAACACATCCTGTGTGAGAAGCCGCTCACTATGACTGCGGCTGAGGCTCGCGATCTGGTGGCGAGTGCAGCCCGCAAAAAGGTGGCGAACTGCGTCAATCATAACTTGCGGTTTTATCCAGTGGTCCAGCAGGTGCGCAGCATGATCGCTGCCGGTGAGCTGGGTGAAATTCTGGTGGTGAATGGAACTTATTTCCAGGATTGGCTGCTCTACGATACGGACTGGAACTGGCGCGCGACCGCCGAAGCGGGTGGCGAACTGCGCGCCATGGGCGATATCGGCTCGCATTGGATGGACATGATCCAGCACTTGACCGGCTTAAAGATTACGGCCCTGTGCGCGGATCTGACGGCATTTCACAAGACGCGGAAGCGTCCCAAGGGATCGGTGGAGACGTTCGCAGGAAAGAAATTGAATCCGTCGGACTACGAATCGGTCGCGGTGACGACGGACGATTTCGGCGCGGTGTTGGTTCGCATGGGCGATCGCGCGCGCGGATCTTTCGCAGTGAGCCAGGTTTCGGCTGGACGAAAGAATCGATTTCAATTCGAGATTTACGGCACCAAATCTGGCGTGACCTGGAACCAGGAGCGCCCGGACGAACTTTGGATCGGACATCGCAACTCACCCAATCAGATCATCATCAAGGATGCTTCGCTATTCGATGCGCGCGCGGCGACGTTCGCCGATCTGCCCGGCGGCCACAGCGAAGGCTACGACGATACGTTCAAACAGATGTTCCGGCGATTTTATGCGCGCGTGGCGGACGCGTCGGCTCCGGTGGAATATCCGACGTTCGAGGATGGCGCGTGGGGGATGGAGTTGCTGGAAAGAGTGCAGGAGAGCTCGCAGAAACAGGCGTGGGTTAAAATTTGAGTCACGTGGAGTTTGCCGCGACGGCTCTAGTCGTCGTCGTGACACGTCGACATCGACTGCTTCCTCTGGTCGCGGCTCAGTGTCTGGCTGAGATCAGATAGCGCCGGCAATGAGCCGCGACCATAGGGAGCGGTCAATCCTGACGGCTCAGCAAGCGCGCACAAAGATCGCGCATGTCGTCGATGACGAAATCCGGCGGCGCCTGGGCGAAAGTCTCCGGCTGGAATCCCCAGTTCACACCGCAAGCTTGAACTCCAGCGTTGCGGGCAGTGCGCACGTCAACGGCGCTATCGCCGACCATCACGGTGCGATCCGACGCCGCACCGGATTCCGCCATGAGCATCTGGATCCCGATCGGATGCGGCTTTTTCTCCTCGAAGCTATTACCGCCGTAGACACGAAAAAAGTGTGTTTCGAGGCCAAGACCTTCGATCAGGCGAATCGAAAAACGCACCGGCTTGTTGGTGAGCACCGCCAGCGGAACGTCGGCTTCATGCAATTGATCGAGCGCCTCGCGAACGCTTGGATATAGCGTCGTCGCATCCAGCATGTGCTCGCGATAGTAGTCCAGAAAATAGCGCAGCAGGTGCGACAATTCCTCTTGAGTCGCATGCGGAAAAGAACGACGGATGAGAAGCGGCGCTCCATTTCCCACATACGAAGAAACGATGTCATCGGGTAGCGGAGCGAGGCCGTACCAGGCGCGCGTGGCGTTGACCGAATCGGTCAGATCGCGCTTGGAATCGATGAGCGTGCCGTCGAGGTCGAAGATGAGAAGATCGCCGCTCATTGAAATCCGATGACATCGAATCCCGCTTGAACGAAATGCCGGTCGAAGGTAAACGCGGTCGAGATCCCGTATCGGCGCATGATCGCGAAGGAGACGGAGTCAGTAAAGCTGATGGCCTGATCGCCGAATTTCTGGAAGAAGCGAACCGCTTCAACCTCGTCTTCACGGGTGCTGGAAATTATTTCGAATGCATCCGAAGAGTAGAAGCGCTGGGCGCGTTCCGCCGCGAAGGGGTATCCCGCGCGCCGCGCCATCAGCGTAAAGGTCTCGTCCAGAATGTGGTTACTCGTGTATAATTCCGAGTTCTCCAAGCGTTTCCAGACTCTCAGTGCGCGCTCGCGGAACGGATCATTCGGAAGATAGCGGGCGACAAACGGGCCGGTGTCAACAAAGACCATTACCGATCTTCATCGTAGAGATACTTATCGTGATTCACGGAGATGTCCGCCGGCACCGGCCCGTCGTAAACGGCGACGTCGGACCAGAACGGGTCCTTCTTGCGGGAAGTTTTCCTATGCGCCTCGGAAAGCGACCGCCTCAGCGACTGACGAACAAATTCGCCGAATGAAATTCCCTCGCGGCGCGCCCGAGCAACGGCTTCGCGCTTCAGGCCAGGCGGTAGTACGACGGTGGTACGCTCAGGCATAACCTCAATGGCATAATAGCATAACTAGCTGTCGACCGGCTTCAAATCCGGCTTCTTCTTTTTCTTCTTCAACTGTTCATCCCAGGCTTTTCGAATGTCGTTCAATGCCTCGCGAAACGATTCCTTGATCTGCTTCGGCGCCAGCGCGGCGCAAATGTTCGAAGCGTCGATGGCGTAGGGCAGGACGGCGGAATCGATCATCCAGTTCGGCAGCGGACGAGGCGTGAAGGCCATCAGCACGGCCACAAAGGCCACCACCATCAAACCGCCGCGAACCAAACCGAATGCGCCGCCCATCAAACGGTCGAGCCACGAGAGTCCGGTCCATTTGAACAGCTTCGACAGGAGCATTCCCACCAGTCCCCCCGCAATGTTGAACGCTATTAAGACGGCAAAGAACCCGAGGACGTTCGATGCCGCCGTCGAATGGATGTAGCGGTGAAACCATTCAGCAGGGATCCCATAAAACCAGAATCCGAATAGTATCCCGGTCACCGTTGAGATGAATCCGATGCCGACCCGTGCGAATCCAGCCATCCATCCCGCGGCGATGGACGCGCCGACGATGACCACCAGCAACAGGTCGAGCAGATTCACAACGATTTTCCGGTTAGCGCCCGGTAGGCTTCTTTATACTTCCCGCTGGTCCGCTGCGCAACGTCGTCGGGGAGCGCCGGCGCGGGAGGCTGCTTGTTCCAGTGAATCGACTCCAGGTAATCGCGGACGTACTGCTTGTCATAAGAAGGCTGTGCGCCGCCGGCCTGGTAGGAATCGAGCGGCCAGAAGCGCGATGAATCTGGGGTTAGGACTTCGTCCGCCAGCGTGATCTGTCCGTTGATCAGGCCGAATTCGAACTTGGTGTCGGCGATGATGATCCCGCGCGATCGGGCGTAATCCGCGGCCTTCTTGTAAATACCGAGCGTAAGGTCCCGTAGGCGCGTGGAGAGATCGGCGCCGATCAATGACACCATGGTCTCGAAGGAAATGTTTTCATCGTGCCCGGTTTGCGCTTTAGTTGCCGGCGTGAAAATCGGCTCAGGTAACGCTTCGCTTTCACGCAAGCCTGGGGGCAGCGTGATGCCGCAGATCGCACCAGTACGCTGGTAATCTTTCCATCCCGAGCCTGAGATGTATCCGCGCGCGACGCATTCCACCTGGATCATCTCCGCGCGTTTCACCCACATCGCGCGGCCTTCCATTCCGGCGGGCACGTCCGAGCTGAGGAAATGATTCGGCACGGTGTCGCGCAGAAAGTCGAGCCAGAACAGCGTCATCTGCGTCAGAACGCGGCCTTTGTCGGGAATGCCGGTGGCCAGAATGTAGTCGAACGCGGAAATGCGGTCGGTGGCGACGAACAGCAACCGGTCGCCATCCTCGTAAATATCGCGCACTTTCCCGCGGGCGAGCAGCTTCAGCCCGGGCACACTGGTTTCAAGAACAACCTTGGTCGTGGTCATTTCTGGTTGAGGAGCCAAACCCAATTATACTGAAGGGTTGCTTCTTTCGATCCTGATCCCTGTTTACAACGAGCGAACAGTAGTGGAGCGCAGTCTGGCTCTAGTCCTGGCTGCGCCTTTGCCCGAAAATATGGAGCGAGAGCTCGTGATTGTGGACGATTGCTCTACCGATGGAACCTCGGAAATTCTCAAGCGGCTGGCGGATTCCGACTCGCGCATCCAGCTCTACCGGCATCCCGTAAATCAAGGCAAAGGCGCGGCGGTGCGGACTGCCATCGACAAAGCCACCGGCGATTTCTGCCTGGTGCAGGACGCCGATCTCGAATACGATCCATCGGAATATGTGAAGCTGCTGCGCCCACTGCTGGATGGACACGCGGACGCGGTATTCGGATCGCGCTACCTTGCCGGCGAACAGTCCCGCGTGCTGCCCTTCTGGCACTCGATGATCAACAAATACCTGACGCTGGTTTCCAACATGTTCAGCAACCTGAACGTGACCGATATGGAGACGTGCTACAAGGTGTTCCGCACGGATCTGCTGAAGAGCATCCCGATCCGGTCGGATCGCTTCGGCTTCGAGCCGGAGATCACCATGAAGACGTCCAAGCGCAAGCTGCGCGTGTATGAAGTTCCCATCAGCTATCACGGGCGCACTTACGAAGAAGGGAAAAAAATCGGCTGGAAGGACGGGATCAAGGCGCTCGGCGTCATTTTGTATTTCTGGCTGGTCGACGACTTGTATGTTGCCAGCTACGGCCGCGGCCTGCTGAACAGCCTGACGGGCACGCCGCAATATCTAAGCTGGATCACGCGCGTCCTGCGTCCGAGCCTGGGCGACACGGTGCTCGAAATCGGCGCCGGGCTCGGCAATCTCACCGGCCGTTTGATGGCGCGTAAGTTGAATTACGTGGCGGCCGAAAAAGACCCGCTGTACTTGCATGCCCTGCGGAATCGCTTTTTGAGGACGCCCAACGTCACCGTGTGCCAGCTCGATCCGGAGAATCCGGCGGATTATTCGCGCTGGTCGGGGCAGTTCGATACGGCGCTGTGCGTCAACGTTCTCGAATCGGTGGAAGATCCGGCAGCGGTGCTCCGTTCCGTTCACGATTGCCTTAAGCCCGGCGGCAACGTAATCGTGTTGGTGCCGCAGGGCAAAGGATTATACGGATCGCTCGATCAAGCGATGGGCCACCATCATCGTTTCTCGGTGAAAGAAGTGTCGGAAATCCTGGCCAGCTCCGGATTCCAACTAGAGCGCGTGCATCAGCTCAATAAAGTCGGAGCCGTTTCGTGGTTCGTTTATGGCAAGCTACTGGGCCGGAAGAAGATCGCCAAAGCCGCGCTGAAGCTGTTCGATAAGACAGTGTGGATCTGGCGGCGGATCGACGGGCTGATGCCATGGCGAGGACTATCCGTGATCGCGATCGCGCGGCGGAGCTGAATTTGCGACTGCCGTTCGAGCTCAGCTACGGAAGCGACGCAGCAATCCCATGGCCGACAGCGCCAGGCCCAGCATGACGAATGTCGACGGCTCCGGCAGCGTCGTTCCGGATAATGAAAAGCTCATATTGAAGGGACCTTGATGGGTGATGTCAGTCCCGATGCGGAGCCAGTCCGGAGCGAGATTTCCGTTCCGAATCCACGCTTGCAGATCGGGTGAAAATGGGTTTACCGTATTCGGGTCGGGCGCCGAAAGCCAATAAAAGTTCCCATTCGACAGTTGCACCTGAGGCACGAAGAAATAATGGTCCGCCGGAAGGTTGAACGGCGTCGTGAAGGTCACATTGAATTGGACCTCTTCTCCCCTCACGGCCCCCTCTCCTCCCGTGAATTGGTTCGGACTCTTGTTGATTCCGTTCAGCACTGAATTAGCAGTGGTAAAGGTTGAATTAAGCAAGCTCGCCCCAAATGTCATATTCGCGGCGCCGCTGGACCGGTCATCGAACTCGACGTCCGACGGAGAATTGACTCGCGTCGGAACATTCCCCGAAGGAGGGTTGGTCGAATCGTTCGGAAATACACGATAAATCTCTATCGTCACGCCCATGATGCTTGAAAGCGACGCCCCGGTGGGCAGAAGGCCTGTGAACGTTGCCGACGTTATCAGCGTTGGACTGGTCAGCAGAAAATCGTCAGCGGCTTCAATCTCAACGCCGGAGCCGGTAGGTCGCGACCCAGCCCCCAGCAAGCCATCCGGGGCTCCTGTTGTAAAGGAAAATGGGCCCGCGCCGGCAAAACCGGCGGTGAGCAAAGACATTGTAAGCACAGCGAAATTGCGTCCATTCATGGCATTCCCCCGTTGCCCAATCGCTACACTGCCTGTGTTAGACACTATCCGGACCCGATTCGTTTCGCACTAAGTCCTCAAAGCTTTCTCTGGTGCGAACGATTCGCCATAGGTCCCCTTCTACTAGTACTTCCGCCGCACGCGGCCGGGCATTATAGTTCGACGATTGTGCGAACCCATAGGCGCCGGCGGAGCACACTGCCAGCAGGTCACCGGGAAAAACATCCGCTATTTCGCGATCGCGCGCCAGGAAATCGCCGGTCTCGCAAACAGGTCCTACGACATCGACGCGAGTCTTCGGGCGATCGCTGTGGCGTACCGGTACGATCTCGTGATAGGCGCCGTACAACGCGGGCCGAATCAGGTCGTTCATGGCGCCGTCGACGATCACGAAATCTTTTTCGCCGGTTTTTTTCCGGTATAACACGCGGGTGAGCAGGATGCCGGCATTGCCGACGATGGAACGTCCGGGCTCGACAAACGCGTGCAATCCGCGTCCCGCGATGCGCGCGCGCAGTTCCGCGGCGAACCTCGTAATCCGAGGCGTGACGTCGTCGGGCTTATACCCGATCCCGAGTCCGCCGCCCAAGTCCACGTGCCGAATATCGAAGCCCTGAGCGCGCAGCCGTTCGATCAGCGTCAGCACGCGATCCACCGCCTCCATCACCGGCGCCGGATCCATGAGCTGCGATCCGATGTGGCAGCTCACCCCTTCGATCAGCAGATTCTTGTACTGGCGGGCTCGTTCATAAACGCATTCTGCATCCGCGATATCGATGCCGAATTTGTGCGCCAGGCGTCCGGTCGAAATGTAAGCATGGGTCGCGGCGTCCACATCCGGATTCACGCGGACTGCTACGCGAGCCTTCACGCCTCGCCGATGGGCCAGCGCGTCGATGAGCGCCAGCTCCGGTTCCGACTCGCAATTGAACACGAAGATTCCGGCATCCAGCGCCTGGTCGATCTCTGCGGCTGTCTTTCCGACTCCTGAAAAGACAACTTTCTTCGGATCGCCCCCGGCTTTCAACACGCGGAACAGTTCGCCGCCGGAAACAATGTCGAATCCGGCCCCGGCTTTCGCCAGTAATCGCAACACCGCCAGATTTCCATTGGCCTTCACCGCATAGCACACGGAGTGCGGAACATCCCCGAAGGATTCATCGTAAGCCCGATAGTTGCCCAGGATTTCATTCGAAGAATAGACGTAACAAGGCGTCCCCACGCGCGCGGCGACTTCTGCCAGCGCGACGCCCTCGATGTGCAGCGTGTGATCGCGATATTCCATCAGCAGGCTTCCTCTAGCACACCCGCATAACGACCACGGATTGATCGTCGGTAATCGGCGTGTCGTCGCGGAACGCGTCGAGATCCGCGAAGATCGCATCAGCGATGGCCTTGGTCGATTCCGCGCCATGTTTTTTGAGCAGACGCTGCACGCGGCCCCGAGTGTAATCCTCGTTCTTGGCGTTGAGTTGATCCTCCACGCCGTCGGAATAGAACAGAATCGTATCGCCGATCTGCGTTTCAACTGCGACTTCTTCGTACTCCCGGCCTTCCAGCAATCCGATCGGGACGCCTTCCACTTTGGGCTTTATAACCTCTCCGCCGCGAAAAATCATGGGCGGTTCCGCGCCGGCATTGCACAGCGTCAGCCGCCGCGCGCGATGCTCCCACAGCGCGACCAGGAGGGTTGCGTACTGCGCGTCGACTTTGCGTTCGAGCAGGGTTTCGTTCAGCGACTGCATCAGGACCGCCGGGCTGCGGCGCCGCGGCGCCAGGATCCTGAGCAGTCCGCTCACTAGCGCTCCATACAACGCCGCTGCCGCTCCTTTGCCGCTCACGTCGCCGAAGACGATCACCGCGTATTCGTCTCCGTGGTCGAAGAAATCGTACACGTCGCCGGAGATTTCGCGCGCCGGCCGAGCCCGCAGCGCCAGTTCCAGACCGCGAAGTTCCGGAGCTTCCCGCGGCTGGAGGACGTGCTGCAGCTTGCGCGCCGCGGTCAGATCCTGGTCCATGCGCTTTTCGCGCTGGGCGAGTTCTTCATACAGACGCGCATTTTCCACCGAACTGGCGATCTGTGGCGCGAGCAATGAAAGCGTGCGCTGGTGATCCTCCGTAAAGTACGCGATGCGGTCGCTTTCCACGTCCAGCACGCCCACTACGCGATCCTGTGCGATCAGCGGAACGGCCAGCTCGGAACGAATGTCGGGATGCGAGGCGATGTAGCGCGGATCCTCCATGGTGTTTAAAACACGAACCACTTCGCGCGATTCCGCCGCCGTTCCCGTGATTCCCTTCCCCAGCGGAATGTTGTCCAGATCCACGCGCTGGTCGTAGCGGACGCTGAAACGGTGCCGCAGTACGCGCTTTTCGCCATCGAGAAGAAAAATACTGAAAGCGTCGTAATTGATCAGCGCGCGAATGGTGGCGGCGATCTTTCCCAGCAATTCGTCCAGATCCAGAATCGAGCTGAATTCCTGCGACAGATGCGCCAGCGTCCGCAAAGTCCGGTTCTGCCGGTCCACTCTGCGATACAGCCGCGCGTTTTCGATGGACACGGCCACACGCGTGGCGATCAGCCGCAGCAATGCGCGATCCTGCTCCGAATAGGCCTTCACGCGCGTCGACTGCACGTCCAGCACGCCCACCAGTTTTCCGCGCACGGTCATGGGCACGGCCAATTCGCTGCGCACGGCGTCCAGCGCGTTTAGGTAGCGCGAGTCCGCCCGCACATCGTCCACCAGGACCGGCATGCCCGTGGCTGCCGCGGCGCCTGTCACACCTTCATTAAGCGGGATGACCAGGCTGCGAACCAGTTCATCGCGATGCCCGATCGAATACCGGATTCTCAATCCTTGCGCTGGCTCGCTGTAGAGAAGGATCGCGAACAGATCGTAAGGCACCACGGTCTTCACGATGGACGCGACATTTTCAAGCAGCTTGTCGAGATCCAGCGTCTCCGCGGTAACACGCGAGACCTCCAGCAGGAAGTCGAGCAGCTCGGCGCGTTCCCGGAAGACAGTGGATTTACGCGGCGTGCCCATCAGTATCGCGACGCGCCCGCCGCTGGAGCGGAAGATGCACCCGCGGCCTCTTCCACGATCTTTACGCTGGCGCTCGCCCCGATCCGGGTCGCGCCCGCAGCGACCATCTTCTTCAAGTCTTCAAGCGTCCGGATGCCGCCCGACGCCTTCACGCCCATTTCAGGACCCACGGTTTTCCGCATCAGTTCGACGTCGTGCACGGTCGCCCCGCCTGGTCCGAATCCAGTGGACGTTTTCACGAAATCCGCGCCGGCTGTCTTGGCGAGTTTGCACGCAGCGACCTTTTGATGGTCGTCGAGCAGTGCTGTTTCCAGGATCACTTTGACGATCGCTCCTCCGGCGTGCGCCGCGTTCACCACCGCGCGAATCTCGTCGCCAACAGTGTCATGATTTCCCGCCCGTAGCTCGCCGATATTCAACACCATGTCGATTTCCTGCGCGCCCGCTTGAAGCGCGGCTTCCGTTTCCGAAACTTTGATCGCCATCATGTTTGCACCCAGCGGAAATCCGATGACCGAGCACACTTTCACCGCCGATCCTGCCAATTCCTGTGCCACCAAACGAACCCAGTGCGGATTCACACACACGGTGGCGAACCCATATAACCGGGACTCCTGGCACACTTTACGAATCTCGGCGGCAGTCGCCTCCGGACGCAGCAGCGTATGATCGATTATGCGGGCAACCGGCAAATTGGATGTCTGGGAGTCCACCGTTAGCGTGTCGAAGGTCATCTTAACATAGGGCTTTAATCTACCCTTCCGCCGGTGATGACCAGGACGCCAATCTGGCCTGCAATCGATGCTCTCGAAGCCATCTCTTCCACTGCGGCGAGCGTGGCTGCGCTGGTGAACTCAGCGATGATTCCCGCTTCCTCAGCCAGGCGCCGCTGCGCCTCGCCGATCGCGGAATCGGGGACCGCGATCATCTCTCCATCGCTCTCCCGTAGTTCGTGCAGGAGGCGCAAGGCATTGCGCGGCCTTCGTACCGCGATCGATGACGCCGCGGTCTCCCCTTCAACCGGAACGGTTCCATGAAGCCGCGCCACCATCGGCTGGACTCCCGCGGCCTGCACGCCGATCAACCGCGGCAATCGATCGACGATCCCCAGCTCGCGGGCCTCCCGCAAGCCTTTTCCGATCGCGCCCAGCGTGCATCCATCGCCGACCGGGGCGACCACGAAATCCGCCGCGGTCTGCTCCGCGATCTCCAGGCCGCAGGTTTTCTTGCCTTCCACCAGAAATGGATTGAAGGCGCAGTTGCGGCTGTACCATCCGTGTTTCTGGCCGGCCTCTTCCGCTTCCGCGAACGCCTGATCGTAGTCGCCGCGCGAAACATTCACGTCGGCTCCAAAGCGGCGCAACCAGTCCAAACGAACTGCCGAAGCATAGCTCGGTACGAAGACGTGGCACCGCATTCCGGTATTCGCCGCGAATCCTGCCAGCGAAATCGCGGCATTGCCCGCCGATGCGCAGTACACGTCGCGCACACCCATCTCCAGCGCCAGCGTCATCGCGACGGCCGTAGCACGATCCTTCAGGCATCGCGTTGGGTTGCGCGTTTCATCTTTGAGATACAGCGCGCGAAGCCCGAATCGCGCCGCAAGCCTGGGCGCGGCGACCACCGGCGTTCCGCCCGCATCGAGGACTTCGCCGGGCTCGCGAACCGGCAACAGCGGCAGGTACCGGAACACGTCGTGACGCGACTCCAGGCGTCCCCGCGCTGCCCCGTAATCGTAGCGGACATCGAGGATGCCGGGATCTTCTTCGTTCGCTCCACACCGCCCACACAGGTACGCGCGAGGATCCATTGGATACACCGCGCCACACCGGAAGCACTTCAAATCTGTGACGAACACGGTCCTATTATGATGAATACATGGCCACGTCCGCGTCCGCTTCGGTGATCGACTTAGAACAGCAGTACCTTCTTCAGAATTACGCGCGCTATCCGCTGGTGCTGCATCGCGGCCGCGGCTGCTACGTATATGACACATCCGGGAAACGCTACCTGGATCTGATCGCCGGGATTGGCGTCAACGCGCTGGGGTATGCGCATCCGCGCATCACCAAGGTGATTCGCGAACAAGCCGGCTTGCTGCTGCACACTTCCAATCTCTACTATCACGAATATCAGGGACCGCTGGCGGCCCGGATCGCGCGCGCCAGTGGACTCGATCGGGTATTCTTCTGCAACTCCGGCACGGAGGCGATGGAAGGCGCGCTAAAAATGGCACGCTCGCACGGACGCAAGGTCGATTCGCAAAAGATTGAAGTGATCGCGCTCGAAAATTCGTTCCACGGCCGCACGTTTGGGGCGCTCTCCATTACCGGACAGGAGAAATACCGCCGCGATTTCGAGCCGTTGATGACCGGCGTCCACTTCGTGCATCGCAACGACATCGCCGGCCTGGAGCAAGTCGCCTGCGATCGCACTGCAGCCATCGTGTTCGAACTGGTGCAGGGCGAGGGCGGCATCTTTCCGCTCACGTCAGAATACGTGCGCAAGGCGCGCGAGCTGGCCGATCGCTACAACGCATTGTTGATCTTCGACGAGATCCAATGCGGCGTGGGCCGCCCTGGAACGCACTTCGCCTATCAGATGTTCGAACCCGCGATTCTCCCGGATGTCATGATTGCGGCGAAGCCGATTGCCTGCGGCCTGCCGCTGGGATTCATCGCGGCGAGCGAGCGCGCCGCGGCATCCATCGGAAGTGGAATGCACGGATCGACGTATGGAGGCGGACCGCTGGCGTGCCGCGTGGCGCTCGAATTCTTCGATATTCTCGATCCGCTTCTGCCGCAGATTTCCGAGGTCGGTAGCTATTTCCGGATGCGCCTGACGGAACTCGCCAAGCACTATTCGTTCATCAAGGAAATCCGCGGCTTCGGCCTGATGATCGGAGTCGATCTGGACATGCCCGGTAAACAGATCGTGCTGGATGCGATGGAGGAAGGCATCCTGATCAATTGCACGCACGACACCGTCTTACGAATGCTGCCGCCGTATATCTTGACCGAACAAGACGTAGACCGCGGGATCACGGTGCTCAACAAGGTGTTCAAGAAGGCCAAGCGGGAATAGCCGTTGGCGTGGAACCGCTCCCTTTGGTCACGGCTCGGGGAGCGGCTGATTCTATACATCGCCGACACAGAGCCGTGACCATAGGGAGCGGTTTTATACCTGTTGACATTCTACAGGACTTTCGTGTAGAGTTTCTACATGTCGGAAGTTCTGCAAGGCACGCTCGACCTGATGGTCCTGAAGACGCTCGATACGATGGGCACGCTCCACGGTTACGGGATCGCCCGCCGCATCGAGCAGGTTAGTGAAGACTGCATTCAACTCAACCAGGGCACGATTTATCCGTCGCTCCTGCGCCTGGAACAAAAGGGATGGATTTCCTCGAAGTGGGGAGTTTCGGAAAACAACCGCAAGGCGAAGTTTTACTCGCTCACGCGAGCCGGACAGAAACAACTGGTGCGCGAGGCCGAAAGCTGGCAAAAGATCTCCGGCGTGATCGGACGGCTGCTCGCGAGCCCCAAGTGACGTATGCGTACACTCCTCTCGAAAATCCGCGCGATCTTTTCGAAACAACGGCTCGACGATGACTTCAATACCGAACTCGAAGCGCACATCGCGATGCTCACCGATGAGAACCTCCGTCGCGGGTTCTCGCCTGACGAAGCGCGCCGTGCGGCGATCCTGGCGATCGGCGGAGTGACGCGCGTCAAAGAAGAGCGCCGCGAAGGCCGCAGCTTCACTGTGATCGAAGCATTCTTCAAGGATCTGCGCTACGCCGTCCGGATGCTGCTTAAGAATCCCGGATTTACGCTGGTCGCCGTGATCACGCTGGCTCTCGGTATTGGCGTGAACACGACGCTATTCACCGCGTTCAACGCCGTCGCGCTGAAGCCGCTGCCGGTAAGGGACCCCTACAACGTCGTCCGCCTCGAACGCTGGTTCGAAAACGGAAATCATGGCGACGTCCAATACGCCTTCTCGTATCCCGAATACGTGCATTTCAATCAGCAGAACCAGGCGTTTTCCAGCCTCACCGCCGTCAGTTGGCCCGAACCTGTTCTTGCGGCGCTCGCCAGCGGAAGCACCGAGACGTTGCATGCGCGGTTGGTTTCCGCCAACTACTTCCCCGATCTTGGGGTCACGGCCTTTCTCGGCCGAACCTTTCTTCCAGAAGAAGATCAGATCCCCGGCGCACACCCGGTCATGATGTTGAGTTACGCACTCTGGCGCGATCGTTTCCACAGCGATCCGAACGCGCTCGGGCAGATCATCAAGGTGAACGACACCTCGTTCACCATTGTGGGAGTCGCTCCAGAAGAATTCATCGGCACCGGAATTCCTTCCATTGTTCCGGATTTCTGGACCCCCATCATGATGCAGGCTCAACTGACTCCTGGGCAAAACTGGCTGGACAATCCGCTCGACCAGAGATTCCAAATTCTTGCCCGCCCTAAGCCGGGGATCTCCGTCAAGCAGGCTCAGGCTGAAATCGCGGGTCTCCAGCAGCGTTTTACGCAGCTTCATCCGAGCCGTAATCGCACTCTCACCGTCACGCTGGAACTGGCGCACTATCTTCCGAACACCAACGACCCGCGATTTCAGGTGATCGTCGGCCTGATGATGATCGTTGTCGGGATGGTGTTGTTCATCGCCTGCGCGAATCTTGCGAACATGCTGCTGGCTCGATCCGCGGCTCGTCGCAAGGAACTGACAGTCAGACTTGCGCTCGGCGCCGGCCGCTCGCGTCTCATCCGTCAACTGCTCACGGAAAGCACGCTGATCGCGGTCCTGGGAGGCATTTCCGGACTGTTTCTCTCCATCTGGGCGAGCAAAGTTCTGTGGCTCGCCATTCAGCAGTGGCTTCAGGGGCCTTTCGGACCGGGCGCAGCCTTCCTGGTCAGCTTGAGTCCGGACTCTCGCGTCTTCACCTATACGTTGCTCATCTCGATTGCAACCGGAATCCTCTTCGGCCTGTCACCCGCGCTGCGATTTTCGCGGGTCGACCTCACCAGCGGCCTCAAAGACGAAGCCACCGCCTTCGGTCAGCGGCTCGACCGTTCGCGGCTGCGGAGTTTCCTGATCGCCGGCCAGATCGCGACATCTCTCATGTTGCTGATCACTGCCGGTCTCCTGGTCCGGGGGCTGGTCCGTTCGCAAGCGGTGGATCCGGGATACGAAACACGTTCCGTTTATCTGGTGTCGTTCAACTATGGAAGCGATGCGGCCAAAGCCCTGGCGATTCAGCGCCGCGCGATCGACCGCCTCCGCGAGCTTCCGCAGGTTCGCTCGGTTACTCTTACCGGCGGCATCCCCATGGCCGGAACCACCAGCCAGGAAGTCCAAAGCGACGATACGCGATCCAAGAGTTTTTCCAGCGACACGCTGCTGGCGCGAGTTGCACCTCAATATTTCGAGACGCTCGGGATTCCTTTGCTGAACGGCCGTAATTTTACGCCGCAGGAGATGGATCGGGGTGCGCCCGTCGCCATCATCAGCGAACTGACAGCGCGGCAAATGTGGCCCGACGAAAATCCCCTCGGCCGGCATTTCAAGCTGCAAGACCGCGTCGGAAGAACGACGGGTCCCTGGGTGCAGTACGACGTGATCGGTGTCGCCAAGAGCGTACGCACCGCCAACTTGTCGCGTCTCGACCCGATGATGCTGTATCTCCCCATCCGGCCCGCGTCCCTGGAAAATATTCTGATGCGTACCGAAGGCGATCCGAAAATAGCGTTAGCAGCGGTTCGTTCGACGCTCGAATCCATCGACAGAAACATCCCGCCGAGTCTCCAATTGATCAGCCTGGAACAAGGGCCTTTGCATTTCGAAAAAGTGCAGGCGAGAATCTGGGCGATGTCGGCGATGTCGCTCGCGGTGCTAGCTCTTGCTCTGGCCACGGTGGGAATTTATGGCGTCATGTCTTATCTGGTCAGCCAACAAACCCGTGAAATCGGGATCCTGATGGCGCTCGGTGCGACTGCCCGGGACGTCCTGCGTTCCGTGATCCTGCAAGGCCTGCGCCCCGTATTCATCGGCTCTGTTTTCGGCCTTGCGGGCGCGGTCGCCATCACCAGCCTGCTGCGAGCGACGCTGATCTTCGCCAGTAGTCCGGATTTTCTGTATGGGGTCAGGATGTTCGACCCGGTGACGTTCCTGGGGCTATCGGCGCTGCTCGCGTTGGTTGCCCTACTGGCCAGCGCTATCCCCGCCTGGCGCGCGATTAAGGTCGATCCGATGATTGCGTTGCGTTACGAGTAACCGGCGCGCTCACCAGCACCGGCCGCGGGCTCACAATGGTCTTCGCGATCCACGGTGAAAAGAAATGCGATTCATAGTTCACGATCGCCACGCTAATGGTTGCATCGTCAGGCCGCTCGGGCGTTGGACCTTGATAGCGAACCTGCACGTTCGCGCGCGTGAGTCCGAGAAACGCTGCAGTCGCGGTGCGCGGTTCGTCCACATGATGATAGAGGACCAGGTTGGCGACCTGATCGCCGGTTCCGTCATAGGGATGCACGGATCCCCAGCGTACGGACTCACGCACGCGCTCCACGAGCGCTTGATGCGAGTACAGCACCTGCCCGCAGTCGATGACGCCCAGCAGCAGCGCGAAAAAGACGATCAGCACCAGCGTTGCCTCCACCAGGCTCTGACCTTTTCTCATCGCTCGTGCTCCGTGGGAGTGTATCGTCCAACGTAGGGGAATTCGACGCCGGGCCGTCCGGTAAACGTGAATGCCCTGAAAACAGCGTTGACAGTGAATTCTCGAATCGAAACACCGACCGCCGCCGGCGCGCCCGACTCATCCTTCACCCAGCGCACCTCGACCTGATCGGGCGTCAATCCCGCCACGGCGGGCTGAGCATCCGCGGACGGTTGCGCGTCACCGTAGACCACCATGTTGCGGATCGCTTTTTCAGCCTTGTCGACTTCGGCGCGAACGGTTCGAGTCGCGGCATAGCGTCCGCCGTTGCCCACGGCCGTCACCAGTTGGTTGTAAACGTAGAAGGTGTAGCCGAACTGGAACGTCCCGGCAAGACAAGTCACCATGACCATGGCGGAAAACGCCAGCTCGATCAGGGCGTGGCCCTTTTGGCGACCTTTCATTCGATCAACCTCACCGGATTCGAGGCTGCCACTGCGTGAGCCGGCACTGTGAATGCCGCCGGTCCGCCTACGGCTCTCAGAAACATAATTTCGACGCTATTCTCCGGCGCAGTGACGCGAGCCATGGTCATCGATGCGGCGTCTTTGGGCGATTTTTCCCATTTCGCGCCGTCGCTCGAGAATTCGACGATTACCCCGGTAAATTCCTTGGTCCCCAGACTCCAGCGCATCGGCACTCGCGCGACGGCTTCGCGCGCGCGATCGAGTCCTGCATCAGAACCGTCGATTTTCTGGGCTGCGGTCATCGCCGCCGCGTCGGTGAAAACCTGCGCTTCATTTCTGGCGATGTACACTCGCCCCAGGTCGAACGCGAGTCCGATCACCGCCAGCAACAGCAGCATGCTGATCGACATCGCAATGAGGACAAATCCTCGCTGTCGTGACGGGGGCACTCTACTCCTTCATAACGGCAGAAAATACGTGAAACTTTACACAAGGCCGAGGCAGTCGAGGGTGAGTCCGTCCGGATCGATAAGCCGTACCGCCTGCGAGCTTCGAGCGACACAGGTTCCGGAACCTGTTCGTCCGCTCAACCATTGGTCAGCGGCTAGTTCTTCGTAAGCGAACAGAACCGTGTTGCGCGAAATCCCGAGCCGTCGAGCCAGCGCTCGCGATGGCGGCAACCGCATGCCGCGCGGCAATCGGCCCAGCACGATGGTCTCCCGCAGCCCCTCATAGAGCTGTTGCTGGAGCGGCGACACGGCTCCAGAGTCCAGCCGTATATCGACACGCGGCACTTTCGCAGGCTTCTTCAAAATGGCTCTTTACAATCCTAACCGAGGTGCATACGATGTATTCCATGCTTACAACCGGAATCGCCACCATCTTCGTCACCGACATGGATCGGTCCGTGCGTTTCTACACTGAAGTGCTCGGCCTGCGCCTGACGCAGCGGTTCGGCAATCATTGGGCGCAAGTGGAAGCCGGCCGGCTGACCATCGGGCTGCATCCGGCGTCCGCGCAAAACCCGGCGGGACGCGATGGATCGATCACCATCGGATTCGCGCTTTCCACCAGTATCGAGGACGCGGTGAGCACGCTGCGGCAAAAAGGCGTCAAGTTTCGAGGACCGATCGCCCAGGATCCCAACGCCGGAAAATTCGCCTATTTCGAAGACCCGGACGGGAACGTGCTCTATCTGATCGAAATCGTGCAGTGGCCCGAGCAATCGTCAAGTGGAGCGCACCAGTATCAGAGCACTCGATGAACTGGACGCATTTCGCGCTCGCCACGCTCGCTGCCGGAATCGCCGGTTCCTTCACCGACTGGTTTTTCACGGGTATCCTGTTTCACGATAAGTACGTCGCTTATCCGGAAGTCTGGCGGAAGCGGACCAGCGAAGGATCGACCATCGCTTGGGCGACGCTGCTCGGATTTGTTACCGCCGCATCTTTCATGGCTGCATGCGTCGTCTTCGAAATCCACGGCTACTCGCGAGCGTTTCTATTCGCCGCGATCTGTTGGATCATGGCGCCTCTGCCATTCACCATCATGAATGCGCTGTACATCAAGCTGCATCCGCTGGTCGCGGTGGCGCATGCGCTCGGATGGTTGGCGAGATTGATTGTCGCCGCGATCGCCGCAGGCTGGCTTCTGAACTAAGCCGCTACGGGAGGACTTACTTTGGCCGAAGGCACCGAACTCCTCGCCAGCAGCAGCATCCCCGCCACCGCCAGCGCGACGGAGATCCATTGAGTCCAGGAGAGTCCGTAGTGCAGCCCCTGTTCGTGGAACCGCGTGAACTCGATGCCGAACCTCGAGATCGAGCTCAGCAGCAGGTACCCGCCGATGATTTTCCCCGGTGCGTGCGGTTTCTGGAACCACCAGTACAGGAACGCGAAAACCGCCAGTTCCGACAGCACTTCATAAAGCTGCGACGGATGCAGCGGCCTTCCGAGCGGTACGCCCGTCAATTCGGCCGCCTCGGGATTATGAAACGTCACGGCCCAGGGCAGGGTGCATTCATTTCCCCAGCAGCAGCCCGCCGCGAAACATCCGACGCGTCCGATCGCGTGCCCTAACGCCACGCCTGGAGCGAATACGTCGAACGTCGTGAGCAAAGGCAGCTTGTTCTGTCGCATGTACAGGAATGCGACCAGCACCGCGAGGATAAATCCGCCCTGCCACACTCCCGCCGCTTGCAATGTCGACAGTGAAAATATCGGCGGCTTATCCGGCGCTCCCCAATCGAAAATGAGCATCAGGATTTTCGCGCCCAGCAGCCCCGCAAGCGCGCTATACACGGCGAGATTCGTGATCAGTTCGGCGTTCAACCCGCTCCGCCGCGCGAGTTTTACCGTGACCCACAACCCCGCCAGGAATCCCAGCGCCACCAGGACACCATAGGTCGGAAGGTAAAACGTCCCGATCGAAATAATTTTGGGGAACACTTCTGTTTGTAGGATATCAAACAGCCCATCGGCGTCCCTGATGCCGCGCGAACGCGCTCCATCACTGTCGCGCCTCAACTGACCGCCTGGAAATTCGACAGTTATTCGGCGCGTTCGCCGGACTTTGAGGCGCGACAGTGATGGAGCGCGTTCGCCGGTCGCAAAAAAGAAACCCGGAAGAACGGCCAGTTGCGTTGGACCGGCTCCGGGCACCAGACTAGAGTTAGTGGCCGAAATCCCAACCAAGCCCAAAAAGTCGCAGTCTGAACGGCTGCGCGAGCTGTGGCCCGATCTGCGGGAAATGATCCTGCCGCGCCGCGGATTGCTGGCGCTCAGTTTCGTTCTGATGATCGTCAACCGGCTGAGCGGTTTGGTTCTGCCGTATTCAACCCGATTCTTTATTGACGATGTCATCGGCAAGAAGCAAACTGGCATGCTGCTGCCGCTGGTTCTCGGCATCCTCGGCGCGACCCTGATTCAGGGGCTCACTTCTTTCTCGCTCACGCAGCTCCTTTCGAAAACCGGACAACGCCTCATCGCGGAGCTTCGCAGAAAGGTTCAGCGCCACGTCGGCCTGCTTCCCGTCACCTACTACGACGCGAACAAGAGCGGCGTGCTGGTCGCGCGCATTATGTCCGACGTCGAAGGCGTCCGCAACCTGATCGGCACCGGTTTGGTGGAATTCGCGGGCGGCGTCATGACCGCGATCATCGCGTTAGTGTTCCTGCTGCGCATCAGCCCGCTGATGACCGCTCTTACTGGCGTTTTCGTAATCTCGTTTTCGTTCGTGATGAAGCAGGCCTTCACCAAGATCCGCCCCATCTTCCGCGAGCGCGGCAAAATCAACGCTGACGTCACCGGACGGCTCACCGAATCGCTGGGAGGCGTCCGCGTCGTAAAGGGTTACCACGCCGAATCGCGTGAAGCGGAAGTTTTCGGCGGCGGCGTGCAGCGGCTGCTCGACAACGTACTCAAGTCGCTCACGGCGACGTCGCTGATGAGCCTCTCGGCCACCGTGATGATGGGAATCGTCGGCGCCATCGTGTGGTACGTGGGGACGCGCGAAATTCTTTCCGGATCGATGAAGCTCGGCGACCTGATGACCTTCGTGGCATTTTTGGCGTTCCTGATCGCGCCGGTGATTCAAGTCGTCGCCATCGGCACGCAGTTAACCGAAGCGTTGGCTGGCCTCGATCGAACCCGCGAAGTCCTGAAAGAACGCCCCGAAGACCGCGACCCGAACCGCACCGTCAGCATCGGACTCATTCGTGGTGAAGTGGAATTCAATCAAGTCGGATTCGCCTACGAAGAAGGCAAGCCGGTGCTGTTCGACGTCAGCTTCCGCTCCGAACCCGGTACCGTGACCGCGCTGGTAGGATCTTCGGGTTCTGGCAAGTCAACCATCATCAGCCTGGTGGCAGCTTTCCATTCCCCCAATCAAGGAAAAATCACCGTCGATGGAATCGATCTTTCGACGGTCCGTCTTGACAGCTACCGGACGCAACTTGGCGTGGTTCTTCAGGATTCATTCCTGTTCGACGGCTCGATTGAAGAGAACATCGCCTTCGCCCGTCCCGGGGCGACCAAAGAACAGATCATGGAAGCCTGCCGCATCGCGCGCGTGGACGAGTTCGCCGAGAAATTCGAAAAGAAATACGACACCATCGTCGGCGAGCGCGGCGTCAAGTTATCCGGAGGGCAACGCCAGCGCGTCTCCATCGCCCGCGCGATTCTGGCCGACCCGCGTATTTTGATTCTGGACGAAGCCACGTCGAGCCTCGACTCCGAATCCGAAGCGATGATCCAGGAAGGCTTGAAATACCTGATGCGCGGCCGGACCACCTTCGTCATCGCGCATCGTCTTTCCACCATTCGCCGCGCCGATCAGATCCTGGTGGTCGAGGCCGGCCGCGTGGTCGAACGCGGAACTCATGAGTCGCTCTATGCTCTGAACGGCCGCTATTGGGATCTGTACACACGCCAGCACGGCGTCGAATCCAATATGTTCCTGGCCCCCGGCGAAGGCGACGCTGTCACTGACAACGGAGCCCGTGGCGAGGCCAAGGAAGCTGCAGCTATCGGGGAAGCCATGCGCCTGATTCGCGGTGGGTAGACTCAGATTTTATTTGCCCAGCAGTTCGAAGTACCGTTCGCGAGACATGCCACTGGTCCTGAGGCTGTTCTTGATGATGAATACCGGGACAGCGGCGTACTTCGGAATCACCACCGGCCTGAGGATCCCCGCCTTGGTGAAAACCATGTGATCGCCTTCGGTGCGAACGCAGTGGAAGCCGTCGGCTTCAAAGACTCTTACCAGTCGCTTATAGGAGACAGGGCTAAGCTTTGGCATGCGTCAGCGGAAGCGGGAGAGTGACACGCTGCACGCTGATGAAGTTCGGGCTGGCGAGCTTCGACTTGCGCTTACCGTACCCCGCCTCTTCAAGAATCTGTTCTAGAGTTCCCATCTTCCCGGCCTCTTCCAGGAACAGACGCACGGCCTCTTTGAGGTTCTGTAGGGCTTTCTCTTTGCTGCCGCCGCACGAGGAGACATCCAGTTCCAGGGCCTGCGCCACAAAAGTGCGTCCCTCTTTGAACATGCGCGTGGTGAATTGAATCTCCATGGCTTTTAATTTAGCGCCTGCACTGGAAGCATAGCATCCCGAGGCGAACGTCTGCCGCAAACCGAAGAGGAGTCGCTGTCCCTCGTTTTCTTACGTTTCCATTTGGAACCTAACGGCTTTGGACCTTCCTGAACTTGAACCGATATGGCTCCAGCGAAGCCTTCTCCTGAATCTTGGACATGTTAATCGCCAGTTTCCCGCCTTCCATGGTCGTGACGGGAACGTGCCAATATGAACGGTCGCCACGATCCGTCACGTTGAGGTTCTTCTTGTTCTGTTCAATCCACGAGTACGGGATTGCAAAAGCTTCATCTCGGTCCATACAACACAGAATGAAGAATCCTTCTTTGCCATCTGCTAAAAAGCATCCCACGACGGATGGTAGGCATACCAGTAGGGCTGGTAGTCGCCCTTTGCCTCGTACCGCTTCGAGACCGCACAGCAAACCCGGAATTCCTTGTCAGGACTCCAAAATAAGGTCTTGCTTCGTTTGACCAGTTCCTTACCCCTCAACCGAGCAAACCAATCGACTGCCTCCTGACGCTTGGCATTCAAGTGATCCGGGTCCGTCCGAATTTGCTTGCCGACATCGCGCTCGTCTGTCACGTCACCAGGCGGTGCTGCCTCTTGTTGCTCAATCTCCTGCTGGCTTTCAACATTGACGGCCGTTGTGAAGATCACGTCGATGATTTTGTCAATCTTGGTGTACTCGAAGGGCTGAAGCAACTGGCGAATTTGATTGAGTGTGCTGGCATCATCCGACTTTTCCCTGATCTGAACGAGTTTGATGAGCCGCTCAATGCTGATGAGGCGCATATCCCACGCGTAGCGGGAGCCTCTAACCTGCGCTTCCAGCGCCCCGGTATCTTCACGGCCCACAACGATGAGGATGGAGGCTTCCCTGGTAAGTCTGCCCTCCGCGACCAACTTCTCTTTGTATTCCGCAATTTTTTCCAGGCGCACGGTCACGTAGTCGGTGGTCTTCACCTCGATGATGAGATCCGGTTCGCCGGTCGCACGCCAAATGCCGTCGTAGCCAATCGCGGTGCGCTTCCCTCTGTACAGACCGTTCTCCGCTTCAAAATCGAGCCGTCGCCCAAATTCGTTCACGATATCTTGCAGAACAAGGCCGCTGTCTTTGAACGAGCTTTCTAGGCAATGTCGAGCGTAGTCAAAGAGGCGTTCGCTTGGGGCAACGCTGAGGAACTCTCGGAATTCATGGCAACACGGCGAATTGTCGAGCAGATTGCCATCACCCGCACTGGAAACAATCTGTTCGATGCTCATCTTTAGAACTTCATCTTTGGCGCTCTTCCAAAAGCTAAGAAGGGGCATGATCCGTGCCTTCCCGCGGCGTCGGAGCCACCTGACGGCCTTGCTTTTTGTGCATGAAAGAATAAGTCTATCGAATTGCTAGGGACGTTCCAGGCGCATGTTCGCGCCTTTAAAAACCATCGGTGCGGATGTGCAGTATACGGAGCTTCCAGGGGTCGGTCACAGCGCCTGGACTCAGGCATACGATCGCGCCGACTTGGTGGCGTGGATGCTAAAACAGAAACGCCAGTGACTGGCGGCTAGATTATTGCCCTCTTGGCTGCTGCACCTTCGGAGCGGACAGGTAGCCGACGATCATGTCTTTCTTGACGTCGTTGACCACCAGCTCATAAGGCTGCGATGCGCGGGACAGCAGGAACTGGACCGGCTCGTTCACCGATTTATCTTTCTTCTCCACCCGTTTGTCATCCGCGATCACTTCGATGGTGTATTTGTTCTTCTTGGGATCGGCGCTCTTCAGCAGCACCTGCAGATCGCCCACTTTTTGCGGGGCTTTGCTCTTGCCGATCTTGAAATCGGTGTAGTTCCGCTCGCCCAGCGCCTTGAGTGCGGCCAGTTCCTTGCCATTGGTTGCGATCAGCCCGCTCTGCACACCTAGATCGCCGCGAGTGCTTCTTAGGTCGGCGATGGTCTTTTCCAGATCGGACTTGGTCTTGGCGACGTCGGTCTTCACGCTGCCCACTTCGGTGGAAACTTCCCCGATCTTGGCGTTGGCCGCCGACGTCTCGCTCTTGACGGCGCTCACTTCGGTGGAAACGCCCTCGATCTTCTTGCCCTGCTCCTCTTGCATCTTCTGGAGGCGGGCCGCGAGCTCGTCCGCGTGCGCGGTCGCTTCAGCCTTGGCTTGGCCGCTCAATTGAGCCGCCTGTTTACGAGCCTTGTCCACATCCACTTTCAGGCTGTCCATGTTGCGGCGGCTGGTCTGAGTGGTCACGCTGGAGGCTTCATTCATCTTCGAAATCTGCGCCGACAGCGAATCGCGCGTTTCCGCCAGGTCCGCGCGCACTTGATTGAGCTGGTAGAAAAGATAAACGCAGGCCCCGATCAGCGCAATGACCGCGCCGAAAAGGATTGCGATCTTCACTCCGGAACCCGAGCCGGTGTTCACGTAAATGGGCTGCGATTGCTGAGGCGGAGGCGCCTGAGGACTGGCGGGGGCATCGCTCACGTTTCTTTTCTCCTGTGGAAACAACATTTTAACGAGACCTCTTCCTTGCGTATTCTAGCACTTACTCTTAAGGATGTAGACGGCCTACCTACTGGTTACAAGAACTTTGGAGCCGGTACGTGAACAAAAGCAGTCCATGTTGAACATATTTCGGCCAGCCTTCCGGTCTTCTATAGATTACTTTGACGCTTTGGGTTGCGCGAACTCCAGGACTTCCTGCTTGGGGATTCCGGGCTCGAAACAACGGCGGCAGCGCGCTTCATACATCCCGGCCGCCCCCACCACGATCAAATCGCTGGACTCCACCAGCCGCTGGGTATGTTTGGCTGGATTCCCGCAGCGCATGCAGATCGCCAGCATCTTGGTGATCGATTCGGCCAGGCATAGCAGCTCCGGCATGGGGGTAAACGGCCGCCCCAGATAGTCCGTATCGAGCCCCGCGATAATCACCTGCTTGCCGGTGTCGGCAAGCTGTTGCGCCACGTCGACCAACCCGATGCCGAAGAAATTCGACTCGTCGACGCCCACCACCTGGGTCCGCCAGTCGAGCTTCGCCAGAATCTCCTGGTCATTGGCCACCACTTCCGACTTCATGCGCTGCTCGCCATGGGAAACGATTTCGTCCAGCGCATAGCGGTCGTCGATGGAGGGCTTGAAAACCTGCACTCGTTTTCGAGCAATGCGGGCGCGCCGCAAGCGCCGGATCAGTTCCTCGCTCTTCCCTGAAAACATGGGTCCGCACACGATTTCGATCCAGCCGATGTGACCGGTGACAATATCCATAGGAAACCTTTCAGAATACAGCAGCGTGACAGGCGTGGTCGCGGCGGTGTACCCTTGCGTTGGATGCGATACCGGTTCCATCCCTGGCAGCTCGCGGTTGCAGTTGTGATTCTTTGCGCCGGAGCAGTCGCGTTCGCGCACTGGCGCACGACACGGCGCTTTGACGCGGCTGCCTTGCTCCAGACGCTTCCGCCGGATCAGGCCACCCACGTTTACATGGATTTCGCGGCGCTCCGCGATACTGGACTTCTGGATCTTCTGGCCGGATCGAAAGCTTCCGAGGAGCCCGATTACCGCCACTTCGTCGAACAGACCGGCTTCGATTACCGCACCGATATGGACGCCGTGGCGGCGGCGTTCTTCCATGGCGGGTCCTACTTCGCGGTTCGCGGCCGGTTCGATTGGAGAAAGCTGAATTCCTATGCGCGCGCGGAAGGCGGCGACTGCCGCAATGCCGTGTGCACCATGCCGGGAAGCGAGCCCACCCGTCATATTTCGTTTTATCCCCTCAAGTCGGACGTACTCGCACTGGCGGTGACTACTGAAGAAAGGGGCGTATCCATGATCGGGCCCAATCAGTGGAAGAAGCCTCCGCAATTGCCCGCTGAGCCGGTATGGATTTCCGCGCCGTCCTTCGTGTTCAGCGATCCTAAGGATTTGCCGGCAGGCGCGCAGTCCTTCCTCAGTCCGCTGGCGCAGGCGCAGCAGGTGGTGTTCGCGGTCGGACCGGACGGCCAGCGGCTACACATCCGGCTGGAAGTTGCGTGCGCCACGCCGGAATCCGCGGTCGCGCTCGCCAAAGTCTTGACATCCAAAACGGATCTTCTGAAGAAAATGCTGGATCGCGAGAAAATGACGCCCAGCTCGCGCGACCTGAGTGGAGTGCTGGTGGCCGGCACGTTCACGCAGCAGGAAAAGCTGGTGACGGGAATGTGGCCGCTGGAGCGCGGATTCGTCGAAGCGTTGGCCACCGGAAAAGTTCAGTAGAGTGGGCCAAGTCCTCGACCTGGCTTTCGGCAAATTAATAGAACCGCACCAGCAGCTCGATCCGTACACCCGCGGGATCGACCACGCTCCCAGTCCTGGTGTCCTGAGTCAGCGAAACGCCGCCGCTTGTGGTTTGGGGATTCGCCGAAAACACAATGGCGGCTTCGGTCGCGTTGTTGGGAATTCGCTCGCGACGTAAAGACCCGGCCGTGACGCGCGACTCGACGATCGTGTCTAACCCTGGCGAGAAATGGATCGAGATATAGCCGTCCGCTGCAAAGGTCAGAATCAATTCCTGAGGGTTGACCGCGGGAGCCACCGTATAGTCGAATGCGAACCTCGGCGCCGTTTTGGCCGCAAAAGGGCGGGACGAGGGAGCGGCGGGCGCGATGGCTCCCTGCACCGATTGGGTCCGCTGGCCCGAGTCCACAAACGGAGCCGCTTGCACCTGGACTTGGTTGGCAGATTGTGCGGCCTGCTGCCGGGATTCCATCTGCTGGGCTCGCTGGGCCGGCGGCGGAGGGGGTGGAGTCGAGGCCTGGACTTTGTCCAACGCATCCGCGCGCTTCTCGTCTTTCTCTTTCAGCTCGACCGGGGCATCAGCCAATCGCACGGCTTTTTTCTCTTCCGCTGGCCCCCCCGCGGCTGATCTCTTGGCGGCGGGATTTGGCGATTTCGATGCGTTGTCCGGCTTTCCAGTCGCGACTTCTGGTTCCCTCGCGACCGGCGCCGCGGGTTTCTCCACGGTCACCTGCGCAACCTCGACCGGAGGCACTGGCCGGAATACAATCCAGCTCACCGCCGCGACCGCTACCGCAACAGTCGCCGCGACGGACCACACCAGCGGCCTCTGCCACCAAGCGCGCTGCGATTTTCCGAGTACGGCGATGAGCCTCTGCTTGGCTCCAGGTGCGTCGAGCATTTCCTTCAGCGCTTGTTCGCGAGCCAACTCGTCGAATAGTTCCTGATCGTCTAAAGCCGCCTCGAACAGCAGCTTCCGCTCGGCTTCGGTGAGCGAGCCCGTGGCATATCCGCCCATCAGTTTGCGAATATCGTCGGGGGTCACTTGTTCGTCTCCCAACTACCGCCCAGCCGTTCCATCAACTGCTTTCTGCACCGGAAATCCCAAGTGTATAGCGTGTTCAGCGTGGCGACGCCGAGCTTCTTCTGAATCTCCGGAAACGTGTAGCCTTCCAATTTCAAGCGAAACAGGTCGCGGCATCGCTCTCCCAAAACTGCCAGCGCGGATTCGAGCCGTTCCATCTGTTCACGCCGCGCGGCCTGCTCGAAAGGATCCTCGCCGCCGCCCGCCAGCGGCAAATCGTCTACCGAGACTTGCGTGTGCTCGCCGCGGCGCACGATCTTGCGCCGCGTCCCCATGATTTTGAACCGTGCGATCTCGAGGGAAACGGGGAGCAGATCCTCAATGCGGTTGAGCGCGGCGTACTTCTCGTGCAAGACCACCAGGACCTCCTGAGCCAGATCCTCGGCCGCGTCCCTCGATAATCTGGATGCCGCGAAGCGGAAAATCCTTTCGCGCAGCCGCGCCAGTATCTCGTCCCGTTCCACGCGTCTTTCCATTATCGACGAGCGTGTGTGGTAACGGTTTCAGATCCGCTTGCTAGGCGCGCGGTTCCCTGCCCGACGCACCGAACCACGAACGGAGTGAGTGGGTCTGACTCGACCACTATTGCTATGCACCTCAATCACTTGCCACAATAGGGCGGATGCAAGTGCGCATACTTGCCTTTGTGCTCGCCGGAGGAAAAGGCACCCGGCTCTACCCGCTGACCAAGGAACGCGCCAAGCCCGCAGTCCCGTTCGGCGGACGCTACAGAATCATCGACTTCGTTCTCAGCAACCTGATCAATTCCGGAATTTATTCGACCTACGTCCTGATCCAGTTCAAGAGCCAGAGCCTGCTGCAACACCTTCGCGACGGCTGGGAAGCGGCCAGCCTGCTGAAGCAGCATTTCATTATTCCGGTTCCCGCCCAGATGCGCTCGGCGGGCGAAGACTGGTATCGCGGCACCGCCGACGCCATTTACCAGAACATCAACCTGATCGAACAAGCCGATCCGCACTTCGTAGTCATTTTCGGGGCTGATCACATCTACCGCATGAACATCCGGGAGATGATCGAATTCCACATGTACAAGCGCGCGCAGGTGACCGTCGCCTCGATCCCGGTGCGCCGCGAGCTTGCGGCTGAATTCGGCGTGCTCGAAACCTCGGCCGACGGCTACGTGGTCGGGTTCCACGAAAAACGTCCCGATGCCCCCACTATGCCCGGCGATACGGAGCGCGTGTACGCGTCCATGGGCAACTATGTTTTTTCGACCAACCTGCTGTTGCGCGAGCTGTATGCTGACGCGCAGAGCGACACCAGCTCGCATGACTTTGGCCGCGACATCCTGCCGTCGCTGGTGGGACGCACGGAAATGTTCGCCTACGATTTTCAAACTAATCGAATCCCCGGCGATCCCCCGGCTCAGGATCCGTACTGGCGCGACGTGGGAACCATCGACGCGTATTACGACGCGAATATGGACCTGCGCGCGGTGACTCCGGCGCTGAATCTGTACAATCGCCAGTGGCCGCTGCGCACCGCCGGATATTCCGATGCACCTGCGAAGTTCATCTTCGATCAACAAGGCCGGCGCGGACAGGCGATCGATTCGATTGTCGCCGGCGGTACGATTCTTTCCGGCGGGATGGTGCGCAACTCGGTCCTGGGCCGCGGCGTGCGCGTCCATTCCGGAGCGCTGGTGGAGGATTCGATCCTGTTCGACAACGTCGACATCGGACGCCGCGCCCGCGTGCGCCGGGCCATCCTGGATAAGAACGTAAAGATCCCCGAGGATGGCACCATCGGCTACGATCTGGAGCGCGACCGCGAGCTATACCACGTCACCGATAGCGGAATCGTGGTGATCGAAGGCCATCGTTCCGCGGTCGAAGTCGCCACCATGCTGGTGTGACCATCTGTATTGATTGGCGATTCACTACACTAGGGGATTATGTCGAATCGTATTCTGCTCGCCCTGGTTGCCGCGGCTGGATTGAATGCCGCCGATGGAGTGCTCGATCGCGTCTCTGCGCACGCCGATCGCTTCGGAGTAGTCTCCCGGCAGATCTGGGAGAATCCCGAGCTCGGTTTTCATGAGAACAAGAGCTCGCCACTGCTGCAGCAGGAACTCAAAGCCAACGGATTCGACGTCCGCGCCGGAGTGGCAGGCATGCCCACCGCATTCACCGCGTCCTTCGGCAGCGGCAAGCCGGTGATCGCTCTGATGGGCGAGTTCGATGCGTTGCCCGGACTGTCGCAAAGGGAATCGCCCGTGATCGATCCCGTGCAAGCCGGCGCGCCCGGCCATGGCTGCGGCCACAATCTTCTGGGATCGGCGTCGGCGCTGGCCGCGGTCGCCATAAAAGAGGAAATGCAGGCGCGCGGTTTGAAAGGGACCATCCGGTATTACGGCACTCCCGCCGAAGAAGGCGGCGGCGGGAAAATTTATATGCTCCACGCTGGCCTGTTCAAGGATGTCGACGCCGTGCTGGCATGGCATCCCGGCGATGCGAATCGCGTGAGCCTCGGCTCCATGCTCGCCAACAATGGAGGCCGGTTCAAGTTCTACGGCATCGCCTCGCACGCGGCCGCGGGGCCAGAGCGAGGCCGCTCCGCGCTTGACGGCGTCATGATCATGCTCAACGCAATCGAGTTTCTCCGCGAGCACGTTCCTCAGGAGACGCGCATTCACTACATCATCACCAACGGCGGAAGCGCGCCCAACATCGTGCCGGCCTTCGCCGAAGCGAGCCTGGTCGCCAGAAATCCCGACGCCCAGGTGCTCAACGGGATTTGGGAACGGATCATGGATTGCGCCCGCGCCGGCGCTCTGGCATCCGGAACGCGCATGGAGTTCGAACAAGGCACCAACTATTCGAACGTGCTTCCGAACGACACGCTGAACGACGTGCTGGGCCGCGCGATGCGTAAAGCCGGAGGCTATCAAGTCACACCGGAAGAAAAAAAGTTCACCGAAGAATTGCAGAAGAGCCTGGGCGGCCCGGTGCGCTCGCCGGGTCCGGAAAAAGTGCAGGCCGACAAATCGGAAGGCTTCGGTTCCGCGTCCACCGATGCAGGCGACGTGAGCTGGGTGGTCCCGACGGCTCAATTCACCGCGGCGACCTTCGTGCCCGGCGTGGGCGCGCACACCTGGCAAGCGGCGGCATGCGCCGGATCGAGCATCGGCCGCAAAGGCATGGTGGTGGCCGCGCGTACTCTGTCGCTAGGCGCAATCGAGCTGTTCGAAAATCCCGACGAACTGAAAACCGCACGCGACGCTTTCGAAACACGGCTGGCCGGCCGCAAGTGGACCACGCGAATCGCCCCGGACTCGAAACCTCCTTTCGACTACGCGACGAAATAAATTCTAGGTATAATGGATCGGTCGGCAGCAATTCTCCCCTGTGCCGAATGACCTCCTTAGGGCGCGTAGCTCAACTGGCAGAGCAACTGACTCTTAATCAGTAGGTTGAAGGTTCGATTCCTTCCGCGCTCACCACTGAAAATAAAGCAGTTATACGTTTGCGTGGAATCGGCTGGGTGATACTACGGGTGATACTTTTGTCAATCACCCGAGCCCGAAATCAACCTAAGAACGGCGTCGTACACCGGTCGGATAGCAGCCACAAATCCATGTAACAGAGATCTAACCTGATCAGGAGGAAGCGCGGCGGCCGCGGCATACCCAATCAGTGCGCCAATGGAATTATTAAGCCAGTCCTTTCTGCCTAAGCGGTCGGTAGCGTGCTTTATCTCGTCTATGCCTTGTGCAAGTATTTCGGCATGCCGGACCTCCAGCCCACGATTGGCTACGATTTCCAACCTAAGCGCTTCCAACCTTTCAAACAATAGGGCCTTTTCGCCTTGTGTGAATGGCTCGTTGGTGAGTTGTGGGTCTGACGTTATTTCAAACAGGCGCTTCTCCCTGCGCACTTCTTCCCAGAGGTCAGGAGCGGTGATTTCATCCCTTAACCGCGCAAGCCAAACTCGGACAATTTCGGCCGCAATCGGATCGGCCGCGGGGTGATCTTTATGTTCGATCCGCTCTAAGCGGCCAGGAGAAAAGGTCTTGCTAAACTTCCCGAACGTGAAGTAGAAGTCACTGGGGACGTGATCCAGAACAGACACGTTGTACCGAATACCGCCGTAGGAGACTACCGAAGTTTGCCACTCAAAATCTAAGGGGTCGATATTGGGACTGCTGAACTAGCCTCAACACCGCGTTTTTCTCAGTCTGTAAGAGTCGCGCGTCCTCGTTCATTAAAGAACAGAATACCTTTAATGTCCCGTTGAGCAAAAGGAGGGGGTAGGCTGTCGTCGACCTCGCCAATAGACTGCGCGAACAGTTTATATCCAAATGAAGGTTCTGCCCTACTGAAACTTTTCTTCTTCCGAGCGCGCGCAGAGCCGTTGAGCTCTCTCTTTCTGTGGCGCCTTAGCCCGCCGGGATTCGCGATGCGCGGTCCTCATGGCAGCCCGGACTAGGAGGCTAAAGCGGAACTTGAGTGGGACAGTAGATTCAGCGTCGTCAACGGCGGGCAAAGTCGCGCCGAAAACCCAGAAAATCGGAGAGCGGCTTTCCAGTTCTAGCGAACCACACTCCGAACGTGACGATTCTTGTTTCCCCTATGCGCTTCCTCGATGTCGCCGATACCCGAAATTACAACCGGTCTGCGGTTCGGAAACTCGGCCACGAGCGTCAAATTCCCACCGACCGCCTTAACGTAGCGACTCAGAGTCGATATCAAAGTATCGCTGCGCTTTTCGAGACGCGAGACGCCGTCTTGGGTCATCTTCAAGGTGTTCGCGATGGAAGCCTGCGTCAATTTGTGCGCCTTCCGCAGATCGCGCATGGTCATTTCTTCGGCTACCAGCTCCGCTGCCCGCGCCGCGATCTTCTTCCGTCTGGCAGGAGGGAACTTCTTTAGTTTTTCTTCAACCGTTTTCATCGGCGTCGAAGCACGTACAAATAGTATGTCTTATAATACATATGTAGTCAAGTGCATTGTGGTCGCGCCATGCGCCCGGCGCGCCAATCCGATGCTTGCGACCGGCACTTGGACCGTTCATACTTCCTGCATGACGCTCAAGAATGCAGCACTCCTCGCATTGATCGGGATGCTGGTGCTCACGATTCTCCTCGTGGTCGGCTTGATAACCGCCACGCTCAACCTGGCGCAGGGTTTGATTCCGCTCACGACGATGCTGTCGTCCTTGATCCATTCGTTCGCTGCCCTGGCCGTCACCGTGTTCTTCTACGTGTTCCACAAAACCCAGGCTTGATGCTGAAATCGAAACTGCTCTGGCTGATCCTCGGTGTCGCCATACTCGTGGCGTGCGTTCTCTATTTATCCAGAGCGTCAAGGAGTCGATTGGATATAGATCCTCACGCCGCCGAAGAGATCAAGAAGGCGGGGCGGCGGTGAGCTGCGGATAGTCGCGCTATCGCGCCGATTCCGGCAGCGCCCAAACGAGAATCACACTTTGCACTGCAGTCAGAATGTATTGGCGGCCATCGATCTGATACGTCATCGGAGACGCGACCATTTGCCCGCCCACCGGTACGTGCCATAGCGTCTTGCCAGTGCCTGCATCCAGCGCGATGAGGTTTTGGGAGTTGTCGGCGGTGAATAACAATTTTCCGGCAGTAGTCAGAATTCCCGCCGTGTCTTCGCCGTCGCCCAATTCGTGTTTCCAGCGGATGTCTCCGGTCTTGGTGTCGATCGCTTCGAGCACCGAAGTCGCCCACAAATTACGATCGCGGCCAGCCCAGCCTTCCGGCTTGCCTTCCGCCGTCATGTAGAAAACGCTCCACAAGCGGCGCGCGCTTAGGTAGAACATGCCGAAATCGGGGTCGTAGCTGGGCGCCATCCAGTTGGTCGCTCCATCGGAGCCTGGCGAAACCAGCGTGCCGTCGGGCTTGGGTTCTTTTTCTTTCAAAGGCCGCGGCTGGCCGTGCGAATCGATTCCCGACGACCAGTTGGTTTCGATAAACGGCTTAGTCAGGACGTGCTCTCCAGTGGACCGGTCGAGGACAAAGAAATATCCATTGCGATTCCCTTGCGCGAGCAGCTTGCGGCGTACTCCACGATACGTGTCGTCGAACAGCACCGGCGTCTGCACGGCATCCCAGTCGTGTGTGTCGTGGGGCGAGGGCTGGAAGTGCCACTTCAACTTTCCTGTGTCGGGATCGAGCGCCACGATCGAGCAGGTATATAAATTGTCACCGGCGCGCGTATCGCCGTTAAGCACTGGCTGCGGATTGCCGATGCCCCAATAGGTGAGGTTCAGGACGGGATCGTAGGTCCCGGTCATCCACGTCATGCCTCCGCCGTGCTCCCGAGCGTCGGTGCCTTGCGGCCAGGATTCAGCGCCCGGCTCGCCCGGTTTCGGTTCGGTGTACCAGCGCCACTGAAGCTTGCCGGTCTGCGGATCGCGCCCGTCCAAGAATCCAGGAAGATCGGTGGTGTCGCCCGAAACGCCGATCAGGACGTGGTCGCGAATCACCAGCGGCGCCATGGTCGCAAAATATCCGTCCTTCGGGTCGGCGATTTCGATATCCCAGCGCACCTTTCCGTCTTTCGCGTTGAGCGAGACCAGATGACAATCCGGCGTGGTGAAATATAGCCAATCCTTGTACATCGCGACTCCGCGATGGCCGATCTTGTCTCCTTGCGACTCACGGAAATAATGCCAGATGATGCGGCCCGAGCGGGCGTCGAGTGCCCACACATTATCGGGCGTGGTCAGATACAGAATTCCGTTGACCAGCAGCGGCGTCGATTTGATGGCGACCGAGCGCATCTGCGCTGCCCACGCCAACGTCAACCGTCCCACGTTGGACTGATTGATTTGCGACAACGTGCTGTAACGGCGCCCACTATAGTCGCCGTTGTAGGTGGGCCAAGTATCCGTCGGCGGCTTCAGCAATGCCGCGGGATCCAGTCCATCGGCCGCAAGACACGTCAGCGAAAAAGAGAACAGCGCGGCACATCGCTTCATCATTTCAACGTCTCCAAATACGCGAACAGATTGTGAACGTCAGTATCGGTATATTTCGGCATCAGCGCTTTGTGAGCGGCCAGAGGATCGTGAATCTCCACTTGTACCTGACCGCGCGGCCAGGATCGATACCAGCCGTCCTTATCGGTAATCGCGATCTCAAACTCGTCGGCGTGCGCTAGCTTGCCTTCCACGGTCTTGCCGTCGGCGGTCTTCACCGTGGCCGTTCGAACCGATCCTTTGGCCGGATACAGAAAGCGCTGTTGCAACTCGATCGGACTGTATTTCACAGCGATGCCGTGGAGATCGCCGGTCACCGAATGGCAGCCGGAGCATCCTCCCGGCCCCTCGAAATAGGCTTTTCCTGCCTGGGCATTTCCGGTGAGCAGCTTCGCCAGCGGATAGTCGTTCGGCACCCGGTTGCTATGCAAAGCGTCATACGCCTGTTGATGCAGAAACGCCACCATGTCCGCGATTTGTGACGCGCTCAACGTGGCGAACCCCGGCATTCCTTTGTCGGGCCGCCCATTTCGAATCACTGGCGCAAGTAGATCGCCGTTTACATCGTGGCTCAACGCGGCGGAACGAATCAGGTCCGGCCCACGATTTCCGGTCGCGTCTTCGCCATGGCAGAAACCGCAGCTGGATTTGAATTGCGCACGTCCGCGCTCCACGGTTTTGGCATCGAACGGCGACTGTCCCATGACGGGGATGAGAGCGGCGGTCCACAAAAGGGTCGAGCGAAAGCGCATAAACGTTTCTCGCATGAGGGCGAGGGAGTGTCAAGCTTTGGCTGCAGATACGCAGACTCTTGCCATCGCTTGGGGGGCGGACCCCCCGGTCAGCAGCCGATCCCCCGATCGGCGTCGTCGCGTTTTCATAGGCTCAATTTTATTGACGAGAAGCGCGATCAGGGGATCGCGCGCGGACCAGGGGGTCCGCCCCCCTTTTGGTCGAATTCTTCTGCATCCTCTTTTAATATCCTGGTGGCCGCTCATTGACGACGTTGAGACTCCGCTCCAGCGCAAGTCCGGCGCTTGCCAGAACTCCTTCTTCGAAAAGCTTTCCGATCAACGTCACACCATGCGGGACACGTCGCGGCGGAATGAACTTCGGAAGTGGGTTCTGAGGATCCGGAGCCCAGTCGCTACGAGCCTCCGATACGTTGACGAATCCCGCGCGCAGTGTGAGTGAAGGGTGCCCGGTCGCATTCGTGATGACCAGCATTTCATCGCGCAAGGAAGGGACCAGAAGAAGATCCACTTGAGAAAACACACGGGCCATTTCCTGGGCGACTTTGCGGCGAAACCGGTCGGCTTGAACGAAGTCCACAGCGGAAAGAAATCGCGCCTGGCGAAAAGAGTTGGGCCAGGCGTCTGGCACCTGAACTTTCAGTTGATCCAAGCCGCCGCTGAGCGTCAGCTCTTCGAAGGCGGCAGCGGCTTCCGCGAAGAGGATCACGTTCAGGGAATCGTACGGCCAGTCGGGAAGCGTCACTTCGACTGCGGTCATGCCGAGTTTTTTCACCGTCTCCAATGCGGCTCGGTCCACGTCGGTGGCAGGATTCTCTTTCATCCAGCCGGGAAAGTAGCCGACGCGCAATCCGTGGACGTTCGCGCCCGCATCGAAGTCCAGGCGGCTGGGCACGCTCGATAGATCACCGGGATCGGGTCCGGAAATGGCTTGCAGGACCAGCATGGCGTCCTCGACACCGCGGGTCATGGGGCCGAGCTTATCGAGCGACCAGCACAGCGTCATGGCTCCCGTGCGCGCAACGCGTCCATAGGTGGGACGCAGTCCGGTGACTCCACAGCGCATGCTGGGAGCGATGATGCTGCCGCCGGTTTCGCTGCCGATCGCGAACGCGACCAATCCCGAGGCCGTCGCAGCGCCCGGGCCAGCGCTCGATCCCGAGGCTCCTTCTTCGATCACCCACGGATTCATGGTTTGACCGCCGAACCAGATATCGTTCAGCGCCAAGGCGCCCAAACTGAGCTTGGCGACCAGAACGGCGCCCGCGTCGTGAAGGCGCTTCACCACGGCAGCGTCCTCATTGGGGACACGATTCCGGTAAGGCTCCGCTCCCCACGTCGTCGGGATGCCCGCCGTATCGAGCAGATCCTTAGCGCCCCAGGGAATTCCATGTAGCGGTCCACGATACTTACCGGCGGCGATTTCCTGATCGGCCTTCCGCGCTTGCTCCACCGCCAGATCGCGTGTGACCGTGATCACGCAGCGCAGTTTGGGATCGAATCGCTGCAGCCGTTCCAGATAGATTTGGGTGAGCCGCTGCGAAGTAATTTTACGTTGCTCGATCCAGCGCGACAGCCGAGTCACCGGCGCGAAAGCAATGTCCTGGTCATTTTCGGGCAGCGGTCCGGGGTCTACTTTGCTGCGGATGAAGCGGTCGCGCTCGGGACCCGCGGTCTGCCCTGGAAGGACGGCGTTCCACCGCGACCAGGGCGCCGCGGCCGGTTCCAACGTGACTTTGCGGGGACCTGTTCGCCGCTCGTAAAGCGCGGCCATCGAAACGCGCCAGTTACCGGCGGCAAGCCCGCGGTCTGAAGGGCGCAACTTCACCTGCATCAGCTTTTCCGCTTCAGCAAAAGTGGATGGCGAGACCTCGGGTCCCACAGGAGGGGCAGTGCCGAATGCCGGCGGAGCGCCCGCGGGGAGTTCCCCGGGCACTGCTTTCTTGCTGCTGCAAGCGGCGGCTGCGCCCAACAGAGTAAGGGATGTACCGGCGATGAAATTTCTGCGCGATTTCGACATGGGTCCTCTGAAGAATTGTAACCAGTGGCCGAGTCCAACATGTCTCCGCGCCAGCGCGGGTTGACAGGCTCCGCACTTGCCAACACACTGTACTAAGTCAGTGTGTCCCGACCGGTCGGGAAGGAGAGTGCCATGTCGCGTAGATCGAGGCGGTTCTTTTGGGTGGCGATATCGCTTGCATGGATCACAATAGCGGCGTCCGCGCAGGGGACCAACAACGGCGAGTGGCCCTCCTATGCAGGCGACTTGAGCAACTATCGCTATTCGCCGCTCGATCAGATCCGAGGGGAGAATTTCAGCAAGCTGGAAGTGGCCTGGCGTTTCAAGACCGACAACCTCGGCACCCGGCGCGAATACAAGCTGGAAGGCACGCCGATCATGGTCAAGGGCGTGCTGTATGCCACCGCCGGAACTCGCCGGTCCGTGGTTGCGCTGGATGCCGCGACAGGCGAGTTGTTATGGGTACACGGTGAGCACGAAGGTCCGCGAGGCGCTGCCGCCGCACGTCAACTCTCAGGCCGCGGTTTGTCCTACTGGACCGACGGAAAAGGCGACGACCGCATCTTGTACGTCACTCCGGGATACCGCTTGGTGTGCCTCGACGCGAAGACCGGCGTGCCGATCAAATCGTTCGGGGCCGGCGGTCTGGTGGACATGAAAACCTTCGCGGTCTACGGAACCGGTCAGCCAATCGACTTGGTGCAAGGCGAGATCGGACTCCATTCGACGCCGGCGGTCACACGTAGTGGCGTGGTCATCGTGGGCTCCTCGTTCCGGGAGGGGAACGCGCCCAAGACGCACAACAATACCAAGGGACTGGTCCTTGCCTTCGACGTGCGTACGGGAAAGAAGCTATGGCAGTTCAACACCATTCCCAGGCCCGGCGAAATTGGCAATGACACTTGGCTGAAGGAATCGTGGGCCACCAACGGCAACACAGGCGTGTGGACCCAGATCGCCGTCGATGAGCAGCTCGGTTTGGTTTATTTGCCCGTCGAGACGCCGACATCTGATTACTACGGCGGCCAGCGCCCCGGCAACAACCTTTTCGCCGAGACGCTGGTTTGTGTGGATCTGAAGACCGGCCAGCGCAAGTGGCATTTCCAGTTAGTGCATCATCCCATCTGGGATTACGATATTTCGTCGGCGCCGATCCTGGTGGACCTGACGGTGAACGGCCGCGCGATCAAGGCGGTGATTCAGCCCACCAAACAATGCTGGCTATTCGTGTTCGATCGAGTGACCGGCCAGCCAGTCTGGCCGATCGAGGAGCGCGCGGTGCCGCAATCGGACGTGCCTGGCGAGCAGACTTCGCCGACACAGCCATTCCCCACCAGGCCTCCTGCCTATTCGCGTCAAGGCGTGTCGCTCGAGGATCTGATCGACTTTACACCGGACCTTCATGCGGAAGCCGCGAAGGTAGCCGCGCAATACAGGCTGGGTCCGATGTACACGCCTCCGGCCGAAAGCAAGGCGGGCGGTCCGCTCGCGACGCTGGTGTTGCCGTCGCCTGCCGGCGGGACGAATTGGCCAGGTGCGGCCTACGATCCCGAGACGCACATCGCTTACGCCTACGCGCAAGAGACCATCACACCGCTGGGTCTGGTTCGTCCACCCAACACGGAGTTCTCCGACATGGACTTCATCATGGGTCGAGCGGGACAGACATTTCGCGCCGGCGGGCGAGCGCCGAGCGAAGGCTCGGGTGCGGATGTCGCGCCGCCTCCGGCTCCAGTTGGGGGACGTGGAGGAGGCGGAGGCGGGTTCAACGTTCGCGGGTTGCCGCTGCTCAAACCACCGTACGGTCACATCTCGGCGATCAATATGGATAAGGGCGAAATCGTCTGGCAGGTGCCCAACGGCGAGACGCCCGATTTCATTCGCGACAACCCGGCGCTGAAGGGCCTCACGATCCCCAACACCGGACAAGCCGGTTACGATACGGGCACGCTGGTCACCAAGACGCTGGTGATCCAGGGCGATCCTCAGTTCACCACCACGCCGGCGCATCCGCGCGGCTCCATGTTGCGAGCTTACGACAAGGCCACCGGCAAAGAGCTTGGCGCAGTCTGGATGCCCGCGCCACAAACCGGCTCGCCCATGACCTACAGCGTGAACGGGAAACAATTCCTGGTCGTCGCCATCAGCGGCGGCAGCTATTCGGGCGAGTATCTCGCGTTTTCGTTGCCGCAATGAGAGCGCGGTTCGCCGGTACCTGTGCGCCGCTCGCCGAATCGTGCAGAGACGCCGCGCGACTTACGGTTATGATCCATGACGAAAGGAAGGTCCCCATGGATCAAGAAAAAGCATACAAGGGTTTAGGTATGGAGGGCTTCACCGCCAAGTGGTATGCCTCGGTGACGCGCAAGTCGCTCGAAGACTTCAAGGTGCTGGCCCGCCGTGTGGCCGGCGAGGTTCCTGCAGGAAGCCGGGTGCTCGAGGTGGCTCCTGGGCCGGGATACTTCGCGATCGAACTGGCAAAACTCGGCGACTATAAAGTTACTGGACTCGACATCAGCCGGACCTTTGTCGACATCGCTCAGAGAAACGCCGCGGACGCGCACGTCGATGTCGAGTTCCGCCAAGGCAACGCTGCCAGAATGCCGTTTGAGGATGACTCATTCGATTTTCTCCTGTGCCGTGCCGCGTTCAAGAATTTCGCGAAGCCAGTTCGCGCGCTGCAAGAGATGTGCCGTGTTCTTCGCAGCGGCGGTCACGCTTTGATCATCGATCTCCGTCGGGACGCCTCTCCGGAATCGATCAACCAGGCTGTGGACGGCATGGGCCTGGGCGTATCCAACTCGATCATCACCAAGCTTACGTTTCGATTCATGCTGCTCAAGCGAGCTTACACACGTAACGACTTCGATCAGCTCCTGGCGCAGACCGACTTCCGGCGCATCGAGATTCAAGAGGACCTGATCGGTTTGGAGCTACTCCTGGAGAAGTGACGCCACGCGCAGCCTCTGCATTCGGTAAGATCACTTCGATGGTTGTCATGCCACGGAATCGCCAGGACAACCGCCTCGTTGGCATTGAATTCGGGAGATCAACGTATGCATAAATTGACGATACTGCTGGTTCTTGCTCTAGGCCTCTATGGCCAGCGACCGATGACGCTGGTCGATGTGATGAATGTTCCCCAGGTTTCCGATCCCCAGATCGCACCCGATGGCAAGCAAGTTCTGTTCGTAGAATCGGAAGCGAACTGGAAAGCGAATCGCCGCATCGGCCACATCTGGAAAATCAACGTCGACGGTTCCGGCGCAATGCAAATGACCAGCGGCACGGATGGCGAGAATAGTCCTCGGTGGTCGCCCGACGGCAAGAGCGTGGCTTTCATTGCCAAGCGTGGAACGGAGCCCGAAGCCGTGAGCCAGATCTTCCTCCTTTCGACGGCCGGAGGTGAAGCGCGCGCCGTGACGACCCATGCGACCGCCGTATCGAACATCAAGTGGTCGCCGGATGGATCGATGCTCTATTTCCGCGCTCCCGACGCGAAATCGGAAGAACAGAAGGGCCGAGAAAAGTTGAAAGACGACGTCTTCATGTACGACGAAGACTATCAGCAGCAGCACCTGTGGACCGTTTCAGTCGTCAACAAGGCCGAACATCGCATCACGCAGGGTGATTATTCAGTGCTCTCCTACGAGCTCTCGGACGACGGAAAAAAAATCGCATTGCACCGCGCTCCATCTCCGCTATTGGAAGACTCAGATCGGAGTGAGGTGTGGGTGATGGACGCGAGTGGTACTAATCCCCGGCAGATCACACACAACAAGGTCGCGGAATCCGATGCGACCATCTCACCGGACGGATCGCAAGTGATCTTCCTGTCGCAGGCGAATCAGAAGTTCGATACTTACTACAACCGCAAAGTCTTCATTGCGCCGGCGGGCGGCGGCGATGCGCGCGTGTTGATGCCGGATTTGCCGTATGAAGTCGAGCGCGCCCAGTGGTCGAAGGACGGAAAATCCATTTTTTTCCTGGCCAATATGGGCGTTCATACGGAGTTGTTCAAGGTCGGGGCGCAATCCGGAAAGCCAGAGCAGCTCACCAGTGGAAAGCACACGATCAACGCGTGGACCATGTCGAACCAGGCGAACGCGCAGGTCTTCACTTCGAGCGAGATGACCAGTCCGGGGGAAGTCTGGGTGATCGCCGCGGGTGGATCGGCTCCTAAAAAAGTGACGGCGATCTTCGATGACTTGCCCAAGCAGTTCAAGCTTCCCCGCCAGGAAAAAGTCGAATGGAAAGGCGCGGACGGTGTGACCGTCGAGGGGCTGCTGTATTATCCGCTCGATTATCAGGAAGGCAAGCGCTATCCGTTAGCCGTGCAGACTCACGGCGGCCCGCAGGCTTCCGATAAATTCGGCTTCGGCGGCGGACAGAATTACGTCGCCGTGCTAGCCGCCAAGGGTTACGCTGTGTTGCAGCCGAATTATCGCGGAAGCACCGGTTATGGCGACGATTTTCTGCGCGACATGGTGGGGCACTACTTCCAGAACGCGCATCTGGACGTTCTCGCCGGCGTGGATTCGCTGATCAAAGCCGGCATCGCCGATCCGGATCACATGATCAAAATGGGCTGGAGCGGCGGCGGCCACATGACCAACAAGATCATCACATTCACCGGTCGATTCAAGGCCGCATCGGCAGGAGCTGGCGCGGCGGACTGGGTGTCGATGTACGCACAAAGCGACATACGCACGTTCCGAACTCCCTGGTTTGGCGGGACGCCCTGGCAGAAAGACGCTCCTATTAATGTGTACTGGGACAACTCACCGCTGAAGGATGTGTCGAAAGTGACCACACCGACGATTTTCCTGGTCGGTCAAAACGACGTCCGCGTTCCGTCGCCGCAATCGGTGGAAATGTATCGCGCGCTGAAGAGCAACGGCGTTCCTACGCATCTATACATCGCTCCGCGCGAGCCGCATGGATGGGCCGAATTGCGGCACGTGCTGTTCAAGATGAACGTCGAGCTGGACTGGTTCGAAAAGTACGCGATGAATCGCCCATATACCTGGGAGAAAGCTCCTTAGAGGAACAGCCTTCTCAACCAATCATGACTTTGCGCGGGAACTGGGCATTATCCTCAAGAAATGTCTTCTTCCTGCTCAGACCGGCTGACTCCGGCTGCACTTCGCCCTTCATGTCGGTAACCCGCGAAACGATGGTGTGTTCGCCCGGCGTGGCGCCTTCCCAGCGGTAGGTGAACAGCTTCCATGCATATTGCGCGCTCGACGAATCGAGCTTCGCTTTCTGCCAGGAGCCGCCGTCGACCTGAACTTCTACCGATTTCAACGGCGTCCCATCATTCAGCACGAATCCGAGGATCTGATGCGCCCCGCCGGCCTTGCTCACGCGAGCGATCACCGACTTAAGCTGCATGCGCGTGACTTCGGTTTCCACCCATTGCGTGCCCGGATCGGTCTCTTCCCCGGTGCCACCCACGCCTCGCAGCGTGCGATACCAGCGTGCCTGATAGTTGCCCAAATAGCGGTCCTCTTGCAGATGCACTTCCGAGAGCCACTTGACGTTGGCGACGCCGTACCAGCCAGGAACGACGAGCCGCAACGGGAATCCCTGCTCGCGCGTCAATGGATCGCCGTTCAGCGCATACGCCAGCAGCGGTTCCGGCTTCATCGCATTCTCGAGCGTCATGCTGCGCCCGAATTGCTGCTCCAGCTTGAAGGTTTGCTGCCGGAATACGACGTCCTGCGGTCCCCGATCGGCGCCGAAAAAAACCACCTCACGAGCGCGCGGCTGCACCCCGAGCTGCTTCAGGACCGTCTCCAAACGCACGCCCGTGAAACGCGCACAGGAAGAGAGGCCCTGCATCGAACGAGGGCTATTGCCCGAGCACTCGAATCCACAAATCAGTTCTGTCGATTTCATCGCCCGCAGTTCCGCGATGGAGAACTCAGCGGGCTTGTTCACCATCCCGGTGAACTTCAAACGAAATGTTGAAGGATCCACCGCGGGCCGGCTGAAGTGATTCACTGCGAAGAACTGATCCTTCGGAGTCAGAGGGCCGTCGATCTTACGAATATCCAGCATCCGCGTCGGCGAATTCGGATTGTTGGGATTGAAAGTTTTGGGAATGTCCGTAAAGGGAACTTCGGTTTCCCCTTGCGCCAGAGCCGGCGTTGCCCAATCCGGGATCAGAGCGAGCAAGCTGGTTGCAGCCAATCCCTTGCGTAAAGTCTCTCGACGGGTGATCTCCTGTGCCATAGGTAGCCTCCTGCGGCTAAACGAATCGTGCCGCCGGTCATTCTATCGCTTTTCCTGGCAGCTCGCGCGCTGATCGGAGAGGGAGCTTAGTTCTGGGAGGACCCAGCCAGCGCCAGCGCCTTCTGCGCGTCCGCAGAGCTACCGGCAGAGTCACCCGCCGCCTTCCGCGCATGGCTTCGATTCTGGTAGGCGTTCTGATACTGCGGATTCAGGCGGATCGCTTCGTCCAAATCCGCCAGCGCGCGGGGATATTGGCCCAGCATAAAGTACGCAAAACCGCGTGCGTTGTATGCCAGTCCGAAATCGGGTTGCTGCTGGATCGCTTCCGATAGCTGTCCAATGGCTTCGCGGTACCTGCCTTTATTCAGCAGCTCGCGTCCGCGGTCATGATGTTCCCGGGCGGATAGCAATTCCGCCGGTGGGCTAAATTCCCGGACTGGCTGGACACTGGGCCCGGGATCGACGACCGCCCCCGGGATGTTTCTGGAAGCCCGATATTCGGCGCTCCCCTCCTGATGCAGCGCTTCGTCTGCGTCGGTCGTAATCTTGGCGACGTGGACAGAATCGAAATCCGCCACATTCACTGGTGCCGTGAATCGAGTGACCTGATGCGTGCCTGGAGTGACAAAATGGAGCGCCCACACTCCGTTCGCCGGGCCTGAGACAGACCGGCCGCTGAACTTAACCAAGACGTACACAGAGTCGATCGTATAAGGACAGGCGTTCGTCCAGTTGGCCCAATAGTGGTCCTCATCCATTCGGATCAACGAGTGAACTTTGAAACACTGAGGCACAGAGGGTGCACTGGAGCCCGCAAAGCCTCTCACACCGACTACGACGAAAGCAAAGACAAACTTCAATTGGTCCATAGATTTGACCCGAAACTGTAAAGCATAGCATAAGATGTTGTTGTCAAGGGCATAGGGTAAACGGGGGTACGAATTCCACGCTCGTTCCACAGGTTTTCCACAGGACACACAGTGTAACCGCTACTTTGGCGTATAATCACAAAACCCATGACTCAAGGATTCTCGTTGTTGCTGTTCGCCGCGATCGCACTTTCCGCGCAAGATCGACAATCCGAGACGCAGGCCCGCAAAGCCATGGACGAGTTCATGACTACGTTCAACGCGCGCGATCCCGGGGCCTGGGCGGCGACGCTCAACTATCCGCACGTCCGGTTCGCCAGCAATGAAGTTCGCGTGTACCAGAACGCCGAAGATTTCGCGCGAGAGAACACAGACTATCCCAAGCGGCTCGCGCCCTGGCACCACAGCCGATGGGAATCCATGACGGTGATCCAGAGCGGACCCGACAAAGTGCATTTTGCGGTGACCTTCGTTCGCTACGATGCCAGCGGGAAAGAGATTGGAAAATTCCCGTCACTGTACATCGTCACGTTGAAGAACGGCCATTGGGGCGTGCAGGGACGGTCCAGCTTCGCACCTTAGACCGTGGCGCGAGTGCAGCGACGGCTTTAGCCGTCGTCGCGTGGACACGTCAACATCGACCGCTCTACAAGTGCTCCAGTGGCGTGTCCTGATTTCGACAGCGGATCCCAGGTCGCTTGCGAATCGCGCCGGTTTTTCGTCTTTTTCGGCAAGGTTCACGGAATCAGCTTCTTGCGACTTCGATAGACCAAAATCGACGGGCTCAAAAGGCACTCGCCATACCAAGGGTGCGGAAATCTCGTACATCGCGTCTGCGAGCGTCCCAGGCCCCGGCAAACGGATTCTTGGCAAAATCGCTGCCCGAATCACCGGGACTGTTCGCTAGTTTTTCGCCGGACCGTACAACACTTGGCCGGGACGCTCCGCAGTCAGCTTGTCATTCTCGATGACCACTTTGCCATTCACCAGCACGTACTTGTATCCGACGGCGTACTGATGCGGCTTCTCGAACGTGGCTCTGTCTTCGACGGTCGCAGGAGCGAAAACCGCGAGATCAGCCTTCATGCCGGGGCGGATCAAGCCGCGATCGTAGAGTTTCAGCCGCTGTGCCGGCAGCCCCGACATCTTGTGAACGGCATCTTCTAACGTGATGGTGTGCCGTTCGCGGACGTAGCGAGCCAGAACCCGCGTGAACGTTCCGTAGCTGCGCGGGTGCGGAGCCGCGACGTTGAATTGGGGAACTTCGCCATCGCTCGCAACCATGGTGAACGGATATTTCATGATGCGCTCGACGTCTTCCTCGGCGATGGCATGGAATACCGCGGAACAGCCGCCCGAGTGCTGGATTTCGAGCAGCGTTTCAGCCGCGCTTTCGACCGTCACTTCCCGGCCGCGAGCCTTAGTGATCTGCGCCAGATTCTTCCCCGCGAGCGATTTGTCCCAATTGCAATTCGCCATAACAACGTTGGCTGGATCGCCGCCGCCGCGATCGAACTTGATGTTCTCGATCACCGCCGCCTTGATCTTGGTCCGTTGCGCCGGAGCATCCAGGCGCTCGACCAGCGATTTTTGGCCGCCCTCCTGCGCCCACTGCGGAATCAAACTCGCCGTTCCGGTGCTGGAAGCGGTGTAAGGATATTGATCGATGGTCACATCGACGCCGCGGGCGCGAGCTTCCTCCACCAGGCGAATGGTGTCGACGCTCCTCCCCCAGTTCCCCTTCCCGATGATCTTGTGATGAGTCACCTGCGTCGGCAGCCCGCCTTCTTCCCCGATCCTGATGGTCTCGCGGACGCTGTCCAGGACGTGAGCGGCTTCGTCGCGCATATGCGAATGGTGCATCCCGCCCATCGCGCCCACGACTTTTTCGAGCTCGATCACTTCTTCCGTCGAACTGAAGTTTCCAGGGACGTAAAACAGTCCGGTGGTGACGCCGAAGGCTCCATCCAGCATGGCTTGACGGGTAATCTGACGCATTTTGTCGATTTCTTCGGCAGTTGCCGGGCGGTTGACGAGGCCCATGACGGCATCCCGGATACTTCCCTGCCCGGCGAAAGTTCCAAAATTGGGAGCAAGCTTGAGGGCGGCTACCTTTTCCAGAAACGGCCCGATAGGAAGCGGCGAGCTGCCGTCGGGTCCTTCCATGATCGTCGTAACGCCTTGATGGATGTAGTTCATGGCCGCCGGGTCAAGAAAGATTCCCCGGCGGGCGTGGGTATGGATGTCGATGAATCCGGGGGCAACCACCTGGCCTTTGGCGTCCAACCAGCGGCTAGCTGAGGCCCGGTCGAACTTGCCGATCGCTGCAATGGAGTCGCCTTTGATGGCGACGTCGGCATAGAACCAGGGATCGCCGGAACCATCGACAACTCGACCGTCGGCGATCACCAGATCGTACTTAATTTGAGCGTAGAGCGGAAGAGCGAGAAGTACCAGGGCGGCGCGCATGCCGCCATTTTGACACAGTTACTGTGACATTACTTCACGGTTTTGATTCGGGCGGGTTGCTCGTCACCATGTTTGGGAGATGACGAAATCATCTCGAAAAACAAAGAAACGATCAACAATCCTGCGATTGCGGCTCCGATAATCATTGGCGACCCCATTTCTTCCTGCCTTTGTCCATGCACGCGGGAGTCCAGTAAATCTGCTTCTAGCGTCCCTTATCGGCAGGTTCGTGCGTCTCGTTCACTGTACCTGTGCTTCCAGCTTGGACTACGTTTCACTCTTGCTACGTTTAATGAGATGCCATCGGATGCGCGGTTGTTGCAGCTTCTACGGTAAATTTATTGTGAATGATCATCACTCTCACCGCCGTCGAGGAAGCGCGGCGAAACATCGCGGGAATCGCCATCCGAACACCGCTGATCCGCCTCAACACGGACAACGAACATGAAGTCTTTTTAAAGTTGGAGAGCCTCCAGCCCATCGGATCGTTCAAGATTCGCGGAGCCGCCAACGCCATGGCTCGCGCCGGACGAGACCGGATCGCCCGCGGGGTGCTGACCGCATCCGCCGGTAATATGGCGCAGGGAGTGGCATATTGCGCCCGGCGAATGGGGATTCCGGCAACCGTCGTGACTCCCGAAACGGCTCCTGAAACCAAGCTTCGCGCCGTCGAGCGGCTGGGTGGGCGAATTATAAAAGTCCCCTTCGAGCAATGGTGGCGGACGTTCGAGGAACGCTCCTTCCCTGGCGTCGACGCTAGTTTTATCCACGCCTTCGACGATCCCGACGTGATGGCGGGCAACGGCGTCATCGGCCTGGAACTGATCGAAGACCTGCCGGACCTAGACGCGGTCGTAGTACCTTGGGGCGGCGGCGGACTAGCTTGCGGGATCGCGTCGGTCGTAAAGACGCTGAAGCCGTCGGTTAAAGTGTTTGCCGCCGAGTGCGACACGGGAGCTCCGCTTTCGGCGTCCCTGGCCGCGGGAAAACCGGTGATCGTGGATTACCGGCCGTCGTTCGTGGACGGAATCGCCAGCAAGACGGTTTTTCCAGGCATGCTGGATATGGCGCGCAAATGGCTGGATGGATCTTTTGTTATGACCCTCGACGAGGCGGCGTCGGCGATCCGGGTCGCTGCCGAACGAAATCGGGTGATCCTGGAAGGCGCCGCGGCTTGTGCGCTCGCGGCAGCCATGTCGGGCCGGGCGGGACCGGGCAAAATTGTGGCGATCGCTTCGGGCGGAAATATTGATTTTGGGAAGTTCTGCGAAATTGTGAATGGCTAAGGACGAACGGCTAAACTGGTAGCTGACATGTCAAAACAATACTCCACTCCGCCCGCGATGGCGATCGATGCGAACAAGAAATACACCGCGACGTTCAACACGTCACGCGGCGAAATCGTTTGCGAGCTCTTTGCCAAGGACGCGGCAAAGACCGTGAACAACTTTGTGTTCCTGGCGCGCGAAAACTTTTACGATGGCACAGTGTTTCATCGCGTCATCGCCGATTTCATGATTCAGGGCGGCGATCCCACCGGCACCGGGCGCGGCGGACCCGGCTACCAATTTGAGGACGAAACCCACGGCAATCCGAACAAGCACAAGGTCGGGTCGCTGTCCATGGCAAATGCCGGACCCAACACCAACGGCAGCCAGTTTTTCATCACGCACGTCGCGACTCCACACCTGGACGGGAAGCATACTGTGTTCGGAAAAGTCACCAAGGGGCAGGATGTGGTGGACGCCGTAAAGCAGGGCGATACGTTGAAAAGCGTGACGATCAGCGAATCCTAACGGCCTAGTCCGTTAATACGAACAACGCGCTCCATCACTGTCGCGCCTCAACTGACGGCCGCGCGGACTGCGGGACAGCTGTCATTTTGAGGCGCGACACTCATGGAGCGCGTTCCGTCTGTGACATTTCGATGGTGTGAAAAGACTCTCGTGCGCACGTAATCTCGATTACGGCATACCACCGGTGGAACGCCACGGCGTAGCTTGGTGCTAAGGCTGTTTTCTCATTGAACTCATCCACTAAGCCATGTTAATTTTTTCCTGTTTCAGGCGAAGTGCGGAGAGTCCGCGCTGGGCTTGAGCCGGGTGAAAATCACGCGTTGAACACAAAAATACGCATGCAGGATACGTGTGCCCGGACTCGCTGTTCCTGGGTTGGGGGGCTTGTTCGGAAAGCTTGAACAGAGATGGAATGAACGAAAACCAAGGAGACTAAATGTCGATTCGCAAGCTTGTTCTCAGAATCGCCTGCGCCGCGTGTTGCGTCACCGGCGCAGGGAATCTAAACGCGCAAACCGATCCCGGTCCGCGGGGCGGGGGCGCAGGAGCCGGAGGCAAATTTCCGACGCTCAATTTCAACGAAACGCTTCTGTTCACACAGGCGCAGGCTCGCTTCAAAGAAGTCGACTCCGTGTCCGGCGGATTGGCCGGTGAAGCGGGTTCCGGTCTTGGACCGACCTTCAACGGAAATAGCTGCGCGATGTGTCATGCGCAGCCGGCTGTGGGTGGCAGCAGTCCGGGGTTGACCAGCAAACAGAATCCCGTGCAGAATCCACAGGTCGCGTTGGCCACACTCGATGGGGCGACCAACACAGTTCCATCGTTTATCACCGTGGATGGTCCGGTTCGGGAGGCGCGCTTCGTCGCCAACGACGGAGGCGTACACGGTCTTTACACCATCAAGGGACGAAAAGATGCTCCCGGATGCACGCTGGCGCAGCCGGATTTCGCCACACAACTCGCCGCTCATAACGTGATCTTCCGGATCCCGACGCCCACCTTCGGACTCGGATTGGTGGAGAACACGCCGGACGCTACACTTCAGGCCAACCTCGCGGCTACCGCGTCGGCACGAGCGGCGCTGGGTATTGGCGGGAGATTCAACACCTCCGGCAACGATGGCACCATCACGCGCTTCGGCTGGAAAGCGCAGAACAAGTCCCTGCAGATTTTCGCTGGCGAAGCGTATAACGTTGAGCAGGGAGTGTCGAACGAAGTGTTTCCGAACGAGCGGTCGGCTGTGCCGGGTTGCGTGTTCAACGCAACTCCGGAAGACACCACCAACATCCTGGATCCCGATTTTCACCTGCTGGTGGGGACGGCTTCCAAAATGTCCTCTGACACCGTGAATTTCGCGATCTTCATGCGACTGAGCGCGCCGCCGGCGGCGGATACGGCATCTACCTCGGAAAGGAATGGACAGGCGCTGTTCGCTTCCACGGGATGCGTGCTGTGCCACTCGTCGTCGCTCACCTCGGCCTCGTCCAATTTCACGGGGATGAGCACGGTGACGTATCATCCTTACTCCGATATCGCGATCCATCACATGGGGTCCGGGCTGGCCGATGGCGTCCCGCAAGGCGCCGCGGGCGCGGACGAATTCCGGACCGCACCGCTGTGGGGCCTCGGACAGCGTCTGTTCTTCCTGCACGACGGAAGGACTTCAGATCTGCTGCAAGCCATCGCGGCGCATGACAGCACAGGAAGCGAAGCGCATCAGGTCATCCAGAACTTCGTTGGGCTGACCGCGTCACAGAAGCAGGACCTTCTGAACTTCTTACGATCGCTATAAAGATTCCACGCGAATGCACACGGCTTCGGTGCGTGTGCATTCGCGCTTCAGGCCAGTTGTAGCCCGCTGGACGCCTTGGATTCGCTGTCGTGGTATTGAATCAGTTCGTCGAAGCCAGGGGCGACAACGCTGCCCCCGATGCTTTCAACAAAACGGCAAGTCGCGAACAATCGCGATTTGGCCTCGTACTCCGCAACCCACCGGTCCTGCGCGGCCTGATCGGAGGGTGTTTCGAACGGAAATTCACCAGGAGGATTCCGGAAATCGATTCGAAATGGTTTGGGTGTAAGCCGTGCGCGGAAGGATTCCTGCATCCGGCATAAACGGATGTATAGCGGATCCGAGTGGAATTCGTTAAGGAGCATTTCGGTTTCGTCGGTTCCGGCTTGAAATGCAGCACTCGTGATCAGCAACCGGTAACCGGCGGCTGTTTCATAAAGGCGGCCAGAAAGACCATGCCGCACTGAGACTTCTTTCATCGCGTCGATCAGCGGATTGGCGCTCGCGGGGGCGGTTGGTTTAGGTTTTCCGAAGAGAGACGCAAAGAGTCCGCCGCCGGAGGTCTTAGGTGTATCTTTTCGATCCACATCGACGAACATCAGCCGCTCAGTGTTGAGCACTAGCGCGCCGTAGACGTTGCGTGTCACGATCGCACCGCTGAACTCGCGGAGAATGGGCTCCGGCAAGGGACGGTCGCCGTAGGGATAGCGCTGTGATTTGCCAGAGTCGCCGGCAATGCGTTCGGCAACACGCCGGGCGATCTCGCGAGCCTTGGCACGGGCGGATTCGATACTTTCATCGGACCAGCCGCGCGCCGTGACGCGAACGTCCTCAAAACCTTCTTCGGCTCGTGTCCAGAAGCGTGCGGTTTTCATCTGTCTATTCTATTCGCAAGAAGGTCGACGAAATCACCAGTTCAACGCGAGCCTGGTGAACGTCCGCACGCACACGCCCGACGGACCCTTGGCCATATGCGGCTTCGCGTCGTCGAGCCACGCAGTGCCGGCGATATCCAGATGCACCCACGGCGTGTCTTCCGCGAATTCCTTAAGGAACCACGCCGCGCTGATCGCTCCGCCATAACGGCCGCCGATATTGGCCAGATCGGCGAAAGCGCTCTTCAGCAGATCTTTATATTCGTCGTCAAGCGGCATGTGCCACATCTTTTCGCCCTCGGCTTTGGCAGCGGCCATCACTTTTCCGAGCATCGCTTCATTGTTGGTGAACGCACCGATGTTAACGCTCCCCAACGCCACCACTATCGCCCCGGTCAGCGTCGCCGCGTCGACCATGTGCGTAACGCCCAGGCGCTTGGCATACGTGATCGCGTCGATCAGGATAAGCCGTCCTTCGGCGTCGGTATTCAGAACTTCGATGGTTTTTCCGTTCAGCGATTTCACGATGTCGCCAGGCCTCTGCGCCCGGCTCCCGACCATGTTCTCCACGGCGGGCACCAGCGCTGTGACTGGAATGGACGGTTTCAGCTGCGCGATCGCTTTCATTGCGCCTAGTACCGCCGCGCCGCCGGCCATATCGTACTTCATCTTTTCCATACCGTCGGCGGGTTTGATGGAAACGCCTCCCGTGTCGAACGTCACCCCCTTTCCGACCAGACCGAGATGATCGCTGGATTTAGCTGGCGCAACGGGTTTGTAGCGAATAATGATCAGCGCCGGTGGCTCCGCACTGCCTTGCGAAACGCCCAGCAGCGATCCCATGCCGAGCTGCCGCATACGGTCCTGATCGAGAACCTCGCATTCGAGTCCCGATTCGGCAGCCATGGCGCGCGCGCGATCGGCGAGAATCGTGGGCGTCAGGCGATTGGCCGGTTCATTCACCAGGTCGCGCGTGAAGTTTTGCGATTCCGCCAGAATGCGTCCGCGCTCGAAGGCTTTATCCAGCTCGGCGCCGTTGGTGGCAGCGACCACGTGGAATGCGTCTAAAGATTTACCTTGGTTGGACGTCTTATAAAAGTCGGGCTCGAAATTCCCCAGGATCGCGCCTTCCACGGCGGCTTCCGGATCGGCGCCATTTAGCCACCAGGCCAGCGTTTTCACGCCTTTCTGCTTCAACACGCGAACCGTGGTGGCCGTGGCTTTCCGCAAATCGAACGCGTCGCGCTTCCCTCCCCCCACCACGACCAGCCGCTTTGCGCGAATCCCTTGCGGCTGATGCAGCACGGCGAGCTCGTCGGTTTTTCCCGCGAATTCTCCCGACGCGCGCATTTCATCCAGCCAGGATGTGGCGAATTTCAAGTCCGCCGGCGCCGGGTCGTTTTCGTACAGAACCACCGCCACCGCATCGGCTTCGATTTTGTCCAGGGGTTGATACAGGAGCTTTGTGTCCATGAACTATTCATGTTAGCCGAGTCCTTTCCCCTTGACATTCTATTGGAGCTTGCGTATTCTTCACCTAGAATGTCTATGCGTCGAGACGAGCGCATCGAGCTCCTGCAAGGCACGCTCGACCTGCTGATCCTCCGCACGCTTCTGTTCGGGCCGGCTCACGGCCACGCCATAGCCAAGGCGATCCAGCACAATTCCGATTACGTTTTGCAAGTGGAAGAGGGCTCGCTGTACCCCGCCCTGCACCGTCTGATGAAGCGCGGCTGGGTTTCCGTCGAAGAAGGCCCGTCCGAAAACAACCGCAAGGCGAAGTATTACCGGCTGACCGCTAAGGGCCGCAAGCAGCTGGGCTCAGAAACCACGAAATGGGAAAAACTCGCCGGCGCCATCGCGCGGGTTCTGAAGCCCGCGGAGGTCAAGCGATGAACCTCGACCATCTGGATGACGACATTCGCGATCATATCGAGCGCGAGACTCGCGACAACATCGAGTGCGGGATGGAACCCGAGGAAGCGCGTTACGCGGCGCTGCGCAAATTCGGCAACGTCAGCCGTGTAAAAGAAGAAACGCGCGCGGTCTGGAAGCGTGTGTGGCTGGAGCAGATCTATCAGGACGCGCGCTATGCCATGCGCACGCTTCGCCGCGACCCGATGTTCGCCACGGTGATCGTCGCGACGCTCGCCATCGCGCTTGGGTTGAACACGGCCGTGTTCAGCGTTATCGATTCGGTACTACTTAAACCTATCGTGTATCCGCACGCGGACCGCCTGGTTTGGCTGAACGAGTTCGATTCACATCTTCAGCGCGATTTCACCAGCCTGCCGGATTTCGCGGCATGGAGAAAACAGGCGCGGTCGTTCGAGGCGATGGCGGCGTTCACCCCGCAGCAGGCGGCGATCCAGACGTCCAACGGAGTCGTGCAAATGAATGGCCTTGAGGTCGCGGGTGATTTTTGGAGAATTATCAGCCCGCGCCCCGCGCTCGGCCGCGTGTTCGGGCCTGACGAGCAGAACGTGGTCGTTCTTTCGTCGAATTTCTTCGAGCGCGAATTCGCAGGCGATCCGCAGATCATCGGCAAGGCAGTGCTGGTCGACGAGCGTCCCTTTACCGTGGTCGGAGTGCTGCCGAGCAGCTTTCGTTTTCAACTCCCTGCCTGGTGGGCATCGTCGAAGATGGACGGCTACTTTCCCGTGACGGCAAACGAATTGGCGCGGTTCCGCGCGGGCAGCGTGGTCGCGGAGCTGAAACCCTCTGTGCGGATCGAACCGGCGCTGGCCGAAATTGAAGTGATTCAACGGCAGGTGATCCAATCCTCGCCGATGCGGCCGTTTTCGCCGACGCTGTATGCCCAGCCGCTCCAGGAAAAACTCGTCAGCGGTGTACGCCGGGCGCTGATTGTTCTCCTTGCAGCAGGCGCCTTCGTCCTTCTGATCGCGGCCGTGAACGTGGCGAATCTGCTCCTGGCGCGAGCCAGCGCCCGGCAACGCGAGATCGCGATACGCGCCGCGGTCGGTGCGGGCCGCATGCGGATCATCCGCCAGTTGATGGTCGAAAATCTCGTTTTGACCTTCATAGGCGCCGCGGCGGGACTTCTCGTGGCTCGCTGGGCAATCGCCGCTCTTATTCGCATCTCGCCCGACGCAGTCCCTCGGCTTGGCGAAGCCACCATCGATACTCGCGTGCTCGCGTTTACTTTCGTCGTGGCCATCGCGACCGCGCTTCTGTTCGGCATCGGACCCGCACTCTCGCTCTGGCGCGGCGATCTTCACAGGCGATTGAAGGACGGTTCGCGTGCATCGGACGGTTTTGCCAATCTTCGCTTTCGACGTATCCTGGTCGCGGCCGAGCTCGCACTGGCGATCATTCTGCTGACCGGAGCCGGTCTGATGCTCAAGAGCTTCTGGCGAATGAATCAGCATCCCGCCGGATTTACGCCGGAGCAAATCCTCACCTTTAAGGTCCGCGGCCCAGGCACTGCAAAGCTCTATCTTGCCGAGCTGATCCGGCGTCTCGAAAGTATTCCCGGCGTCCGCTCCGCCGGAATTTCCGTCTGGATGCTGTTCAGCGACGGGAGATTTCCGAACGACGATGCACCTCATATCGTCCGGATCAACGCATCGTCGCCCGGCTATTACCGCGCTATCGGAATGCGGTTGCTAAAAGGACGCTGGCTCACCGAATCCGACCGTCACGCGATTCTGATGAACGAAAGCATGGCTCGCGAAGCTTTCGGCGCCACCGATCCACTCGGACAAGGTGTCGCGATCCCCGAGCGCTCAACTGTGGTCGGGATCGTCGCCGACTTGAAATACGGCAAGCTGGACGCGTCAGCTCCCGCCGAAAACTATATTCCTTACTCCGAATTCGGCGGCCCGGTACCATCCACGAATATTGCGATCTCGACTCCGAATCCCGCAGCGATCATACCGGCGATTCGCAAGACGATCGCGGATCTCGATCCTGCCCAGGCTGCTTATGACGTCAAAACGCTCGATCAGGCTCTGGCTGAATCGATCGCACCGCGCCGGTTCAATCTGTTTCTTTTGGGTATCTTTGCGTCGGTCGCACTGATCCTGGCGGTGATCGGAGTTTACGGCGTCATCGCTTATTCCGTCGCCGAGCGGACTCGCGAGATCGGCGTCCGTATTGCACTCGGGGCACAAACCCGCGGAGTCGTTCGCATGGTCGTGATCGAAGGCATGGGCGTCGCGCTGGCCGGTATCCTAATTGGAATCTCCGCGGCGTTTGGATTCACCAGGCTCATGGCCAATCTGCTTTATGACGTGAGGCCTGACGATCCGCTGACGTTCGCCGCAGTCGGCAGCCTGCTCGCGCTCACTGCGCTGGCAGCGTGCGCTGGTCCGGCCCTCAAAGCCGCGACAATCGACCCGGTCATCGCGCTGCGCGACGAGTGATCCGTCAGTCTTTCGACCGCCGCCGCATCCCGGCCCGCGCCTCTGCATCCATTTCACGCTCGCGCTCCGATTCACGCTTGTCGTGCAGCTTTTTCCCTTTTCCGACTGCCAGTTCCACTTTGATCAGGCCGTTCTTGAGGTATAGCTTGGTGGGCACCAGGGTCAGGCCCTTTTCGCGCGTCTGGCCCAGCAGTTTGTCGATTTCGGCGCGATGCAGCAGAAGCTTGCGGCGGCGGATCGGCTCATGATTCATGATGTTGCCGTGGGAGTATTGACCAATGTGGGCGTTCACCAGCCAGGCTTCGTTGCCGGTCACCTCGCCGAACGCCTCCTTTAATTGGATCTTGCCGTCGCGGGCCGCCTTGACCTCGGTTCCGGTCAGGACCAGCCCAGCTTCCATGCGGTCTGACAAAGAGTAATGATGGCCGGCGGACCGGTTATCGCTCAGGATTTTGATTTTGGATTCCACGCGCGGAACCGTAACGGCGTCAATACCTTCGAGAGGCTTCGAGCCCAGTTTAGCACGTCCATTAATGAGTGAGCTGTAATTCAATGAATCGTAAACACTTACGTGTATTGGCGGCACTGTGCGCGATGCTTCTCCTGTTTTCTGTCGTGCTCCAGGCCAAGAGCAAGACCGACAAGCTGTATCAGCAGGGTCAGACTGCCGAGCAGCGCCAGGACTGGGATGCCGCCTTGGAATTCTACCTCCAGGCGCTGGATATCAAGCCCGGCGACGCGCAGTACATGATCGCGATGCGGAGAGCCCGGCTGCAAGCCGGCGCCAAGCACGTAACGGCGGGACAAAAACTCCGGGCCGATGGAAAACTTGAAGAGGCGCTGGGCGAGTTTCAGAAAGCGCTGATTTCCGATCCGTCGTCGGCAATTTCCATTCAGGAGATCCGCCGCACGCAGCAGATGATCAAGCAGCCTTCCGCGAATCCAGAAGAGCGTGGAATGACGCCCGCGGATCGCGTGCGCCGGGAAACCGAAACGCGTTTGTCATCCATTCAATCGCCACCGGAACTGAGGCCAGTGCTGCGGTCCATCGGGCCGCTCAAAATGAACAATCAGCCACCCAAGGTGCTGTATGAAACGGTGGGCAAGCTGGCGGGCGTGAACGTTCTGTTCGACTCACAATACTCGCCGCCGACGCGCGGCTTTAACGTCGAGCTGGGTACGACCTCGCCGGAGCAGGCGCTCGATTATCTCGCCGTGCTGACGCACACCTTCTGGAAACCGATTGCCGCCAATGCGGTGTTTGTGGCGGAAGACAATCCCACCAAGCATCGCGATTACGACGATGAAGTGGTCAAGACGTTCTACATCACCAACGCGACTTCAGTGCAGGAATTTCAGGAAATCGCGACCGCCATCCGCACCGTGGCCGACATCCGCCGCGTGTTTACCTACAACGCACAGAAGGCGATGATCGTGCGCGGATCGCTGGACGCGGTGGATCTGGCGGAAAAACTGGTACACGATCTGGACAAGCCAAAATCCGAGGTGGTGATCGACGTCATTGTGATGCAGGCCAACAGCAGCCGCACGCGCGACCTGGCCGCCAGCATCGTCAATTCGAGCGGCACTCCGGGGCTGAACGTTCCGTTCGTGTTTTCGCCCAGGAATCCGGTGGTGATCAACGGTAACAACGGAAACAACGGCGCCTCGGGTGCGTCGGGAGCAACTGGGGTAATCGGCGCAACCGGAGCGACTGGAGCGTCTATCGGCCAACTCGTCGCCCTGAACGGCCTCTCGCACATCTCGACCAACGATTTTTCCACGTCGCTGCCCGGAGCGTTACTCAACCTGATGCTCAGCGACAGCAGAAATAAGATTCTCAACTCGCCCACGCTGCGCGTCTCCGATGGAATGACGGCGGAGCTGAAAGTCGGCCAGCGCATTCCCTATGCGACCGGTAGTTTTCAACCGGGCGTCGGCACCGTGGGCGTGAGCCCCCTGGTTTCCACCCAGTTCAACTACATCGATACCGGCGTGAACTTGAAAATCGTGCCGCAGGTGCATTCCAATTCCGAGGTGACGCTGCACATCGAGGTGGATATCTCGAGCGTGGCTCAGTATCTCAACCTGGGCGGACTTTCGCAACCCGTGATCGGACAAAACAAGAACACCGCGGACCTGCGCCTGCGGGAAGGTGAAGTGAATATCCTGGGCGGTCTTTCGCAGCTCCAGGATTCGAAGACGGTCAGCGGCATTCCGGGCCTGGTCGATATGCCGGTCCTGGGCAGCGTGTTCTTCGGGAGCAACCACACCGACAAGGAACACGGGGAGTTGATGATCGCGATCATCCCGCACATCGTGCGGACCCCGGATTATTCGGCCGACAATTTGCGCGGCATCGCGGCGGGTACCGATCAGACGGTGAAGTTGTCACACACACCGCGTGCGGACACGGCCGCCCCGGCCCAAACGGCGGCGCCGCAACCTGAAGTTCCGAAAGTCGTTCCCCCGCCTCCACCGGCTCCGGCGGCATCGGGACAGGTGAATATCGGATTTTCACCGGCTTCGGTCCAGACTCCGCTGAGTAATCCTCTGACAGTCACTGTCACGGTGGACGGAGCGACGGACCTGTTCACCGTGGCGCCCATAAAGATCAAGTTCGATCCAACCAAGCTGCGTTTGAACGACGTCGCTGCGGGCGACTTGCTCACGCGCGACGGGGCTCGCGCAAATTTGATCAAAGATATCCGCAACGACACGGGCGAGGTAACGCTCACCGCGGCGCGAATGATCGGATCGCCCGGCGTTTCAGGATCGGGAGCGATCGCGGTGCTGAATTTCGTCGCGGTCGGAAAAGGACAGAGCACCATTTCGGTGGTCGATTCTGCCTTGAAAGATTCCAAAGGCCAGCCGATCCCGGCAGGCGCCGGATCGATTCCCGTGACGGTACAGTAAAAGTATGCGGAAGAAGGGTCAACGCGGGCTTACGCTGGTCGAGTTGATCGTGGCGTTCACCATCATGGCGTTGTTGACGTCCATGTCGGTCCCGCTGGTGCGGTACCGGGTGCGGCGCGACAAAGAACACGATTTGCGCCGCGCGCTGGATCAGATTCACAAAGCCATCGACGATTACAAAGATGCCACGGTGCAAGGAAAGATCGAGGTCAAGCTGGGAACCGAGGGCTATCCCGAATCGCTCGAACAATTAGTGGAGGGCGTGAAACTCCTGCAGTCGGCCGAAGGGAAAAAGATCAAGTTTCTGCGAAAGATTCCGCTCGATCCCATGACCAACAGCTATGACTGGGGTAAACGCAGCATGCAGGACGATCCCAAGTCGACCAGTTGGGGCGGGCAGAATATTTTCAGTGTGTATACCAAGAGCACGGAGCGCGCGCGCGATGGAACGTCATATTCAGAGTGGTAAAGAATTGATCGCACCAGCCTCGGCGCGCGCGTCCGTGCTGAAACGTGGCTATACGCTGATCGAGCTGATGATCGTCATGGCCATCATCTCAGTGCTGGTCTCGATCGCCGTTCCGCTGTATCAAAAAGCTCTCCTCCGCACCAAGGAAAGTCTTCTGAAGAACAACCTGTTCACCTTGCGCACGGTGATCGACGAGTACACCTTCGACAAGAAGAAAGCTCCTCAATCGCTGCAGGACTTGGTGGGAGAGGGCTACCTTCGGGCAATCCCGATCGATCCGATCACGGGCACCGATCAAACCTGGCGCGCCGTGATGGAGGACGCGCTGACGTCAGTCGACCAGACCTCGCCCGGAATCTGGGACGTCCACAGCGGATCGGATCTGAAGAGTCTGGAGGGGACTCCCTACTCAGAGTGGGATTGATGTGGGGTGGCGGCACCCGGCCCCGCCTCGCTGAGCCATCAGGTGAAGGGCGAAACGATCAGTGTATGCGTCGGGCCCACGGGTTCGTGAAGATATTCGATGCTAAGGGTCGGCGGCAAGACGGAAGCCGGTTGTGGAAGTATTTCCTCAAGACGATTCCGACCGGCGAATGATAAACTGAGGATCTGGGCGTTTCTCTCAGATCCCCGGTCGTCTAATGGTAGGACAGCGGCCTTTGGAGCCGTGAATCGTGGTTCGAATCCATGCCGGGGAGCCAACCTTTTAAGAATCTATAAGATACATAGAGTGAAAGACCCGTTGTACATGGGGCGGTACAAAAACAGGGTGTAGAATGGGCCTGTGCCGCTCTCCATCTACCGCCGTCACTCGGTGGACTGCCGCGTCCACAAGCTCAAACTTTCCACTTCCCAGAAGAGATTTTTCACGGATTGCGAGTGCCCGATCTGGCTGACGGGCACGACGGACAACGAGAAATACCCGCGCCAGGCGCTCGGCGTTCGCGACTGGGCGGCTGCGGAAGCGAAGCTCCGTTCGCTCAACGCTAGTGCTAAGGATCAGACGGTTCACGGGCCGAAGCTCGACGACTGCATCGCGCGCTATCTCGACGCCCGCGAGGATGTGAAGCCGCGGACGCTGGCGCAATACAAGCTGCTGCTCGGCAGGCTGAAGGACTTCGCGCACGGGAAGAACAAATTCTTCATCCGGGAACTGACGGTCGATGTCCTTGAGGACTTCAAGACCTATGGCCTTTCCGGCTTGGCAGGAACCTCCAAGGGAACCAGCATCGCGAAGCTCGCGCACTTCCTGCGCGAGTCGTATCGCCGCGGGTGGATCACGGAATCTCTTGTCGAGAAGATGCGGCGGCACAAGGCCGTCTATGAACAGAAGCAGCCATACTCCGGCAAGGAAGTAACGGCCATTCTGGATGCAGCCGGAAAGATTAACGGCGGCACGACGGGCTATGCTAAGTCGGCCGCGACGTTCCGGGTTCTGGTGGAGCTGATGCTGGAAACCGGGCTGCGCGTCAGCGACGCGGTAAAGTTCGATCCGGCGCGGTGCAAAAAATCGAAGTTCCTCTGGGTCTATTCGTTTCATCCGCGCAAGGCAAAAAAGAACGACGCACCGAAGCTGCTCGAAGTCTACTTGACGACGAAGCTGAAGAAGAAAATCGACGAATGCGATTGGTTGTCAGAAAAGCTCCCCTTCGCCTATCGCCAGGTCTCGGAGGATGGAGAAACGGATTATCTGGGACAGGCCGTCTATGAACGGCTCCAGGCGGTGGGGAAGGCCTGCGGTGTCGATGACTGCCGGCCGCACCGACTGCGGGATACATTCGCCGTCCGATTGCTCGTGAAGGGTGTGCCGCTGGAAGACGTCTCCAAACTCTTAGGACACGCGTCCATTGCGGTCACGGAGAAATACTACGCTCCGTGGGTTGCGTCGCGGAAGCTGCGCCTTGAGCGGCTCCTGAGTGAGACGCTCGTGAACGCGAAGAGCCACTGATTCCGGTACGGAGAAGGTCGTATAGCTTCTCTTACCGTGGGCAATCCCGGCGCCCTGCAATCTCACCACGCCAGCTTCGTCCCTGATGAGCTTGCGGATCGTCGCGGGAGAGAGATGCCACATGGTCGCCAATTCGTTTGGCGTGTAGTGCTTCTCCTCAGACAGTCTGCGCGCTGCTGTGCCCGCCGGTGGTTCCTGGCGGGCCGGTTGACGTTTACGAATTTCGCTGTTGCGGAAGCCGCGGCGCTCGTCGATGCTTTGAACCTTGAACGTACGCATAGCAGCGTCGCCGTTTTCGCCGTCATGTCAGCGCCTTGTTTCATGCCGCGCATGGATGCACGGCGCGGACCAATTCAGATGTCGCGTGTTTTCAGCGCCGATTGCAATCAAAGGCTCTGGTTGTGGTGGTGGTTTTCAACCTCCTGCGTTGTTTGGGCGGCTGCCGTACGATTGCTGCGTGGATCGCGATATCCGAAGCGGGAACTGTGGAACGGTCTTCGTGCAGCACTCCTGAGCGTCGGCTGCGGCCGGCCTTGCAGTGGGGGGATGCGCAAGGGGGGTTTCAGCGGAGCGTTTTGAAACCCCTCTTGCGGGGGGAGCCGCGCGGTTTTCGCGGCGTGGGGGGAACCCGCCCGCCCCGGCTTTCCCCTGGGGGAAACGGGAAAGGGGAGATTGGCGTTTTCCTTTAAAATGAGGTTTCGCGTTCCCGGCTGCAAGGGAAGCCTGTTTTATGATGCTTTCGCGTGCCTTGACGTGGTTGTGCGAGCGGCCCCAAGGTGATTTCACGCTGGGATGGCTGCTGCGGCGAGGCTGGCCGGAGTTCGCCGATGTTGCGCTGTTACCAAAGCCGTTCGAACTTGGCCGCGTCGCGCGGCTGGTCGAGCGCGTGATTTTTTTGGGCACGATGGCCGCATTCATTTACAACGGTGGTCTGTCGCTGGGACCGCTGGGAAACACTGGCGGCAGTTTAACCGATGCCCTGGAGGTGGCCACGGTCGTGAAGATCATTGCGATCCTGGCCGGCTTGGTCGTGCAGTTTTCGCTTAAGATCGTCGCGTATGTGGTCGGCGGCTTCGAACGGGTTCTGCCGCGGAGCGGCCGATAGACTTGGAGCGCTATGCCAGAGGAAAAAAAGACTGATGATGTTGAAAAGGTCCTGTCGGAGATAAAGTCGGTCGAGGAACGCAAACAGGCGCTCATCGCCGATCTTCTGCGCCAACGCGAAGCCGCATTACAGGAGTTCGATGCGAAGCTGGCGAAGCTCGGCTACAAGGTGAAGGCCGCGGCGGGTACATCGAAAAGAAGTCACCACAAGAAAGCGGCGGCGGGAAAGGCAGAGGCGAAGCCTGGGGGCGACGGCGGCTCGGGCAAGTTGAACACTCCCCCAGTGCCTCGGCGACGACGCTGAAAAAAGCAAGCGGCCCGGCTCTGTGCCGGGCCGCCGTTTTTCCGGGGCTGCTCTAGCGCTGCTATGCGCAGCGGTAAACAAGCCGCGTTCCGGCGATGGTGGTTTCGGTGTAATCCATGCCAAGGTCGCGCGCAATGGCGTCGTAGTCGAGATAATGTTGAAGCTGCTCGGGGATGTCTCCGAACAGGCCGTCATCAACAAATTGCTCGGCCAGCTCGCGCAAACTGTCCACTTCGTAAATGTCCACGTCGAGGTCGTCGGGATCGCCTGAGCTGAGGTCGGAACTGTAGCCGCACTCGCCAACGGCGATGATGGCTTTCCGCTTCTGGTCTTCGTCCCACGCATCGCAGGCGTCAAGGAACTGCGGAAAATCGCCTTGATGGACGCGCAGCGCCTCAAACAGGGCGGCGTCGATGCTCTCGCCGTCGATGAACTGGATTTCGTATTCCTCCACGGGAAAGCCGGAGGCATTCCGGGCCTTGGCTGACTTCTCCTGATACTCTTCGAGCGTCTTGAAGTAAAAGCCTTGGGCTGTGATGTCGTAAGGCTGGGCGAACAACTCGGTCATTTGGTTTTCCTTCTCTTGGGTTGAGGGGTTCATGCGTATGAACCTCTGCCACCGGCGAGGTTGGGGTTAGCAAAGCGCAAGGTCGCAGGGCCGGGAGGGGGATCACCCAGGCTGCACGATTCCGACATAAGAATTTGACAGAGGAAGCCTGGGGACACCCGGCACGGAGGGCGAAGCCGTGCCTTGGGCTGCGCGTGGGGCGACGCCCCTAGTTCTTTTCGCGAAAGGGATCGTCACCCGAATGGGCCGAGACCCGTTTTAGGGGCTCGGTGAGCGCCGAAGCAAAGCGAGAGGCCGAGTAGAGCCCGGTCCGCTGGGAAGCGGGGTCGCCATGATGCTTTTGAATTGCTTGGATTGGTGCAATGCGGCGAGGTTCTGGGAGCTGCGAGTTTAGCGGGGATTGTACATCATTGTCTGATTCGTCGATACCCTCGGAGGTCCGTAGTAGATGATCTTCGGCGAATCAGTCAAGCTTTAGAGAGCTACGGTTTTCATCGTTAATTTTGGCAGGAGAGTGTAAAGCCCTGGGGAACACCGGGGCGGTTTGTGCGAAGAATTCAACCTGCTCGGTGCGAGGTTGGTTACTTTCGTGAGCGCCGAAACCGAGACTGATTGGACCGCCCGCGCGAAAGCGCCGGGCGGTTTTTTTGGGGTGAGACGTAACATGGCTCTACGATCAGAGAGTTTCATGTTGCGCCCTACAGCCGGAATTTTGATTTACGACGGGGCCGCGGCCTAGCGCAATGACTAAACTCGGCCGTGATATGGGGCGCGAGCGGCACGAATGGATCGAGGAACGGGATGCGGTGGGCGACGCGCAGTACGACGGCGGTAGCCTTCGGGTGCTCCACAAGGAAACGCGAAATACGCGGATGCGCGGCCATAAATCGAGAAAAGACCGGATGCGCGTGGTGCAATTCCAGGGTTGCAACAGAAGCGGCCTTCGGGAGCGCCACAAAGAACCGCGAGAGGCGCGGATGCGCCGCCATGAAGCGAGAGAAGGCCGGATGCGCGTTGGGCAATCCCTCGGTTCCTGCAACTTTCGTAAACCGGCTCGGGGGGTGCTGCTTTTCCAGCGAGCCGGTTATTTTCCCATTGTTGGAGGTGGCGGCCCCTTCTTCTTGTCCTTGGTTTTTTCAAGTTCTTCCTTTATCCGCTTTGCTTCCTGCTCCGCCAGGATACGCTGCGCTGCGTGGTGCTCGCGGATATAGCGTTCCCTGTCCTCGGCGTATTGTTTCTCGCGCGACCGCTGCTGTTCGTGCTGGCGTTCCCGCAGGGCATCTAGTTCCATCTGCCGCGTCTGCTCCTGGAGCCGGATGTAATCGCGCCGCTCGATCTCCTGCCTGCGTCTGAGCTGGTCGATTTCCTTCCGCCGCGCGGCGGTCTTTTCGGCGGCCTCGACCGGGTTCAGCCTGGCGTTGATTGCGTCGATGACGCCCCAAACGCCCTTGCGGCGTTCGTTAATGCGCTCGAAAAATGCGTCCCTCTCTTCCTGCTGCCGGAGGTCAAAATCTTCGAGCTTCCATGCTCCTTCGTTGCTCAGCTCGAAATCCTTCTGCCTGTGTTCCAGCGCCTCGTATTCGACCCACTTCTGCGCGTCCTCGGCCTGGCGCTCGGCGATGGCTTTTTTCAGGGCGATGAGTTCCGGGTCTTCCGTCGGCGGCTTCTGCTCGGCGGGGAGCGGGGCCGCTTCGGGGGCATTCTCAGGTAGCGATGGCAGGAACTTGGAAGCCGGGGGCTCTGGGGGCGGCGCTGTGGGTTGCTCTGAAACGGCCTGTTTTTCCGGTTGCGGAGGCGTTAGCGAGGGTTGTTCAAGCTTCTGTGCGAGTTCGGGCGGTAGGAATTTGGACGCTTCCGGGGCTGGTTTTTGGGGCTCTGCCGGGGGCTCGACCTTGGCGGCGGCCTGACGGGCCTGCTCACGGGCCTCCTGCAATGCCCTCGCCTCGTCGACACCCGGCAGGAGCGCGCGATCGACGGAGGCCATGAAGGACTTGTATTCCTTGCCCTTCAAATCAGGCAGATGCTTCGAGAGGCTGAATATCTCGCCTTGTCCGTCCACGAGAACGAAGCCCCGCGTGTCCCCCTTTGCCAGCACATACCCTGCTTGTTCGAGGGCGTTCTTGAACGCCAGTCCGTCATCGCAGGATTTTCGGATTTCGGCGAGCTGGGCGATGCGCTCCTCTTTGGTCATGCCTAGGCGCGCGGCCTGCTGCGCCTCGTCCTGGCTCATGCGCTCCTGCGGAAACTCGGGCTGCTGCTCGCGATCCCGCTTGACGTGTTTGCCCGGCACGAATTCGTGCCCGAATTCCTTCTCCATGCGCGCGCTCGCCCGTTCGTGGGCGACGTAGTTGTAGCTATCGGAAATCAGCTTCATCGTGTCGAGATCACAACGCGCCCAGACGACGTGGAGGTGGGGCCGGTCGTCCTTGCCGGCGTGCAATACAAGGGCGCGTTCCTGGTTCTCAAGCCCCAGCTCTTTCGCGAGAATGTCGGCCGCGCGCATCCACTGCTCGGCGGTCATGTTTTTCGCGTATTCGGGCGCGGGGCTGATCTGCGCGTGGTAAAGGCCGAATTCGCCCTGCTGCGTGCCCTCGGCGAGCGTCTGCCAGTCGCGGAACGCTTCCACAAGTTTTGCCGCCGTGCGCTCCTGCGTGCCGTTCGGCGCATCCGCCCAGGGCGAGCGCAACTCCAGAAGCGTGGCGGGTTCGCCGGTGTCATAGCGGCCCACGCGCATCAGGTAATTCGCGAGCTGCTTGGGTCCGCTTCGGGCGCCGCCTTTCGCGATCATTTCTTGCGCGCACCTCCGGGCTTGTCGGCGGGCGCGGGATCTAGGCCGACGATTTTGTAGATCGCGTTTCGTATGGGCGCATAATCGGCAAGGGCTTGGCGCAGCTCGGGAATATCCGGGGCTTCGCGCAAGTTGAGGTGGTAGGCGATCTGGTTGAGGTTATTCCCGATGCGGCCGAGGTGCCCGATAATCTCACGCAGGGCTTTCGCGTCGGCGGGCATACGGCGCTGTGAGCGGGGGCCGGGCGTGCCCAGCAACTTGCTCCGGGACCAGGCGGCGCGGGTCATTCCGGCAGCAGCGGCCAGGGCGCAGGCCTCGGCGTATTCCCGCGGCGTCATGGGCGTTTTGAGCTGCGCGGAGCGTCGCCGCTTCTGGCTCTTTTTGCGCGGCGGGGGCGGAGTAATTTTCTTGCTGTCGTCCCGCCCCGTCGGGCTGTCCTCCGCCATGATGCCCTCCCTTCCAGGGCGTCTACGCGCGCCCCGTGCCGCCGCTTACTCGAAGCCGATGCCGAAACATCGGTCGTGGGTGTCGGGGGCGCGAAAGCCCCTGACGAGTGGTTCCCAGGGCGCGATAGCCCTGGGTCTGGGTCGCAGGGGCACGAAGGCCCCCGTCAGGGTTTCCAAAGGGGCGCGAAGGCCCATTTCGGCAGGGTCGCAGGGGCGGAGCCCCCGGACGGGTTACACGGGCGTCAAGCCCTGTTTCAGGAGGGGAAATCCAAAACGGGGAGGGCGAAAGCCACCTTCCCTTTTGGCAAGCCAGCACACCAAAGGTGTGCGAGGACGTGGGACACGTCCATGGCTTGCAATCTGTTCCAACGGTCGGTTTGCGCGTATGGATCGAGTTTATCACCGATCCAGCCAACGTCGGGTTAATTCCCGCAACCTCAGCCCCTTGCTGGAGCCGAAGGGAGGAACAGGCGAGGCAACTATAGCCGATTCCGGTCTATCTGTCGCCTCCATTCGGCTTCTTGCGGTACGGCTCGAACGTGTCGCTGTCCACGTCGTATTCCCCGTCCCGTAGTTTGGGCTTTTTCGGCGAGTTCGGATTGCGTTGGGGGTCCGGCTGCACCTCCACTGCTGGCTTCTCGGACGGTGGCGGAGCTGGCGGCTTCTCCTCCGGCTCCTCCCCTGGGGGCTTCATCCACGGGATACGGTTTGGGTTGAGGTCCGAGTACAGCATGTAATCGATGGGCGGCCGCTTGTCTGTTGGGGGCGCTGGCGGGGCGTTCTGTTCGCGCTCCCTCGCGGCGGCGGCTTCTCTTTCCGCGATTTTCCATGGGGAGTAATACTCGGGATCGTAATTGGGCGAGCCGCTCCGCGTTTCTTCGGGCGAGGGCGACTTCGGTGCCTTCGGTTTGGGGTTCGGCTCCGAGTTGAGCCATCGCCGAAGCTTCTGCCAGCCTGAAGGGCTGGGATCAGAAGCGGGCGTATGGTCCTGCGGCGGGGGTGCGAGTGGTTCTAACGCGCTCCGGGCCATGCTTTTCTTTTCCAGGGGGTTGCGTTCGTACTCGAACGGCGGGTCAGACAACAAGCCGGGGTACATGCTGAACGCCTCGGGAAGCCGCCAGTAATCCACCGGCCGCAAATAGTGCGGGGCTGACTTCGGGGCGAACAGAATAGCCACCTCCGGGCCGAGCAGCATCACTTCGTTGGGGGCGAGTAAATGCTTGCCCATTTCGCCGTAGACCGTGCCCTCCCCTTCGCGCTCGCCCCCACCCTTGGCGCCGATGTTGTGTCCTGTGGTCTCGCTCTTCCCTATCGTGCGGACGGTTCTTTGCCCAAGGGCTTCGCTCAGGTATTTCGCGGTCTCAAGGTCGTCGATGTTGCAGAAGTATTTGAACGCGCAATTGCCCTTGATCGCGCCGTCGTGGTCGTGGTAGGTGGCCTTGAGCTGGGTGAATCCTTGGATGATGAGCATGAAATCGATACCGTGCCCGGCTGCGAAAGTGATGTCATTTGGCATGTCTTCGATCATGCCGAGATTGGTGAATTCATCCAGGATAAACAGGCACCTGTATTGCCGATCCCCTGGGTGCTCCGTGAAGGCGGCGATTGCTGATTGAATGAGCATCCGAAGCCAGACCATTTGGGTCTTGAGCTTGCGGGTGGGGGCGACGATGTAGACCGTGGTGGGGCGGTCCTTCCCGAAGCCTGTGAGGTCGCGCATGGAAAATGTCGAGCGGACCGTTGCGCGCTGAAACTGCGTATCCGTCGCGAAGGCCAGTTTGCGGTTCAGGCTCGACGTGATGCCGCTGTAGGTTTCCTGGGCCATGTCGAGATACTGCTGCGCATACTGCCGGATGGCTCCGTTATGTGCTTCGATCGCGCACATGTTGGCGATGATCTTGCCCAGGCTCGTGCGGTCGAGCGAGGTGATTTGCCGCGCCCTGGCGAGCGTCTTTTCCTCGCCGGGCTGGTAGGCGAGATACAACAGAACGGCCGTGAGAAGGTCGCCCGCGGAGCCCACCCAATAGTCCTCCTTTCCTTCCGCTACCGGGCAAATCGTTTTGGCGAATTCTTGCGCGTGCGAGACGGCGTTGGGGTCGTTGGGGTCCAGCATGTCCAGCGGGTTGTAAGTGGCCGGAGAAAAGCCCAGGGGTTCAAACGTGGATTTCAGCTCGCCCCAGGGATTGATGATGTGAATATGCTGCCGGCGAGACCTGGCGCGCGCGGTGACGGCGGCCAGCTCCCCCTTCGGGTCGATCACGATGCAGGACGACGACAGGTTTCTGAGTAGCGTCGGGATTACAAGGCGGGTTCCTTTGCCCGAACGGGTCGAGGCCACGATAAGGGTGTGGCGCGCGGGCTCGCTGCAGACGGGGCCACCGGGATTTTGCGAGAGGCTGGAGTTGTTGAATGCCGGCGAGCTGGACTTGCCGAAGAAAATCCCGTTGGAAAGACTGTTCGCGCCAATGCCCTGCTGTGGAGCGAAGTCGGCCACGCCGTAATTGTCGGAGAGCGGCGGCAATTGCTTCTCGGGGGGCGGCGGCTCCTTCATGTTGCGCGACATCCAGGCCGCGAAGAGATACCCGAAAATCAGAAGCGCGACGAGCCCGGTCGAAATTGGGTGGTCCGTGAAGTTGGTTCCGTTGGCGAGCACGAGCCATAGCACCGCGAGTGCGATGACGACGGCGGCGATAATGTCGATGCGCTTCATGGGCGCACCGCTCTTGCAGGGGCGCGGGCGCGGCATCTGCTATTCGGACCAAAGCCCGCAATCGCCGAGACGCCGTGGTCGATCACCCGGCGAGCTAACCACCGGACTGGCTTTGAGAAAAACGTATTACCACCATCGACGGGTTAGAACGGCCCGTCGTTTCCGTCTTCTTCCGCCCGCTCGGGCGTGCTTTTGAGCTTACGCTCGGGCATCCCGAGGCGGTCACATTCGCGGTTCCAAACCTCAACCATGGCGCTGAAGATGAGGGGGGAAGACCTGATCTCTGGAAGGACGCGGCGAAGCCAGGCCGTTGGGACTTCGACTTTCTCAAGGTTCTCGTCCTCCCATATTTTGTCGGCGTCGTCGCCGAAATCCTGCCATTCCTCGAATTCTTCGGTCGCCATGAAGGCGTTCAGGACCGGGTCTTCCCGGTCTTGTGTAGCCTCAAAATCGCTTTCACTCTGCTTCGACATGCCTCTCGTTAGCGAACGGGCGAATTGCCCTTAAAGCGAATATTAACCCAAGATCGGGTGGCTAAGCAGACGGCGAGCAACACGGTCTCTTTCTCCCAGGATCACCACGAATTCAGCTTGCGGCATTTCGCAAGCCTCGTTAATCGCTTCCGTTCCTTGAGCGACGCTGCCGCATGCGGTAGTCGTCGCACTCCAGGCGGCGCGGCGGCAACATCGGTCCCACCTTAAAGAATTTCGCTTTCAGCTCCGCGGCGTGCACATCTCCTCGCCCGGCGGATTGGATCATCGCATTCGCACGTTCTTTCCCCTTTTTGCGAACAACTCCCGAATGGTTCGTCTGATCGCTTTGCCATGCGCGTGCCGCGCTATCAATTCAGAGCTTCTTGCGTTCTTGCAAGGTCATTTTCCTGGGGAAGCAACAACGGCAGAGAAGACTTGAATTGACATCACAGCCCTGGCGCATGGCGTCGCTGTCTCATCCCTTCGGGGATTTGTTCAGCAAAAAGGAGACAGCCCATGTCGAACACTCTGATCCCTCCCGCCGATCTCAAAGATGTGTCCACCCCGGAACTGGAATCGAAGTTCTACGCGGTGATGGCCGACATCGCGCGCCTGCGCCGAGCGTGCGAAGAGTTGCCGCTGGCGGAAGCCTCGCTGCGGAATATCAGCGACGAGATCGCCGTGCGGAAATACCGCACGCCGAAACCCTGGTGAACCTGGGAGGCGAGCCCTTCGCGGGGCTCGCCTTTCCCGTCCTTTGGAAGCGAGCAAGAACCGAGTGGATTGCGAAGTTCAGAAAGAGCTCTTATCGTGGACAGCGTTGCCCCCGTCGAAAAATGCATCGTGACTCAAAACGGGGGGCTTCTTTCCAGTATTCGGATAAAGTGTGATAAACACGCGTTATCACACTCTAAAACAAAATCGCAAGGAAATGGTTTTAATGGGGAAGGGGTCCTAGTCTTAGTCTGCGTCGTCTTCTTTTTTGGCTGGCTTCCGTGGACGCCTATCAAGCCGTTCCTTGGAGGGTTCACCCGGAACCCTGATGTTGGTGCTGCATGAAGGGCAGGGTTTGCCGTTCACCTCGCCGCTGTAGTTGCAGAAATCACATCCTGGGACGTTCATTGTTTTGCTCTTTTTTTTGCGGCGTGACCGCGTAGCGTTTTTAGCTTGGTACGACGGCCGCGCGGGTTTTTCAAGGGGGATTCGCAAGGGGGGCAGCGTAGCGGTTTGAAACCCCTCTTGTGTGGGGAGCCGCGCGGTTTTGCGCGGCATGGGGAACCCTCCCGCCCCGGCGTCCCCCTCGGGGGAATGAGAAAGGGGGATTT
>DATMOC010000041.1:0-59395 GCA_035568415.1 Bryobacteraceae bacterium
TGCCGCGGCGCCAATCTGATAGTTGATGGTCAGAGCCGAAGGGGTCAGGGCGACTCCATTGGTAGTCTGGGCATACACGACGGCCGATATCGCAAGCGCGAGAAAGAGTTTCGACACAAGCTTCTCCTGCCCTACATATCGCCAAAGCGAGGAGAGGTATTAACGATGGCTTGCGCTTAGAGGAGGCCCGCTACTTCGGTAGAAAACTCATCGTTGGTTTGACTTCAAACACCAGCCCGCGAAGGCCCATCAGCCGCGATTCATTCCTAGCCCGCTCTCGATCGTCGTTAGACGAGTATCGAGAGCGTCGAACCGGTGCAGCATTTCGCTGTGGTTCTTTTCCATTTCGGCCTGAAGAACCTCCCGAAGACTCCCGACTCGCGTGCCTACGGCCCTGATTTCGGCACGCAGATTTTCCGTTACGTCGGTGAGCCGCACGTTATTGATGAAAATCCCGATGAGTACGACGATCATCATTGGTATTGTGGTCGACGCCACATTCAGGATTTGAACTTCGTTCACAATATCAGTTGATCAACGCGCATTGGCGATCTGCGCCAGCACTGCCTCGGCATCCGCTTCGGTAAAAGTTTGCGTCTTGACCGAATGATTCATCGAACAGAACTTCGGCCCGCACATCGAACAAAATGCCGCATCTTTGAACCCTTCCTCCGGAAGGGTTTCATCATGATAGGCGCGAGCCGTCTCGGGATCGAGCGACAACTCGAACTGTTTGTTCCAGTCGAACGCGAATCGCGCGCGCGACAGCTCATCGTCGCGATCGCGAGCGCCGGGGCGATGCCGCGCGATATCCGCGGCGTGCGCTGCGATCTTGTATGCAATGAGCCCCTGCTTTACGTCTTCGCGATTCGGCAATCCCAGATGCTCCTTGGGCGTCACGTAACACAGCATGGACGCACCGTGCCATCCGATCATGGCCGCGCCGATGGCCGACGTGATGTGATCGTAGCCCGGCGCAAAGTCGGTCACCAGCGGACCCAACGTATAGAACGGCGCTTCCTGGCAGATTTCGTTTTCCTTGTCGACCTGCATTTTGATCTGATCCATGGGGATATGCCCCGGACCTTCGATCATCACCTGCACGTCGTGTTTCCAGGCGATCTTGGTCAGCTCGCCCAGTGTTTCGAGCTCCGCGAACTGCGCGCGATCGCTCGCGTCGGCCAGCGAGCCGGGCCGCAATCCGTCGCCCAGCGAAAAAGTCACGTCGTGTTTCTGGAAAATCTTGCAGATGTCTTCAAAGTGTTCGTACAGGAAATTCTGGCGATGATTCTTGACCATCCATTCGGCCAAAATCGCACCGCCGCGGCTGACGATTCCGGTAACGCGGCCAGTGGTCAGCGGGACGTACTGCACCAGGACGCCGGCGTGGATAGTCATATAGTCGACGCCCTGCTCGGCCTGCTCCTCGATCACTTCCAGTATCACTTGGATGTTCAAATCCTCGACGCGTCGCACACGCGCGAGCGCTTCATAAATGGGCACGGTTCCGATCGGGACCGGCGAGTTGTCGATGATCGCCTGGCGAATCCGCGGGATGTCGCCGCCGGTCGAAAGATCCATCACCGTGTCCGCGCCATACTTTACCGCGTAGCGCAGTTTGTCCAACTCTTCGTCGATGTTCGAGGTGGTGGAAGAATTCCCGATATTCGCGTTCACCTTACATAGCGAATTCACGCCAATGCACATTGGCTCCAGATTCGAGTGATGGATGTTGGCGGGGATGATCATACGCCCGCGGGCGACTTCGTCGCGCACGGTCTCCGGCGCCAGTCGTTCGCGCTTGGCGACGTACTCCATTTCTTCGGTGATCCGGCCCTGGCGGGCGTAATGAATCTGCGTGCGGATGCGGTCGCCGGAGCGCCGCGCTACCCATTCGGTTCGCATACTGAGGTCATTATACTCTTCGAGAATTCATTGCACCGCTTTTCAACAAGTTGGAGCCCGGTATTCGGCACATGCATCCCATAGAAAGTTTTGATTGGACCGGGAGCGTGTTCCGCCGTACGCTCAAACACATGATGTACACGGAATCGATCGAAGTAGATACGGACATTTCCGTTTTACGCCGCGTCAGCAGCATCGTCAGCTCGGAGCTTTCATTACAGGAAATGTTGGGCGAAATTCTTGGCTTGACCGCCCAGGTCACTGGTTGTGATGCCTGTCTGGTGTATCTGGTGGAAGAGGCTACCGGCGAATTCGTGCTGCGCGCATCGCTGGTGCCCCACTCGGCCGAGGTGGGCAGTTTGCGCGTGCGAATGGGCGAAGGCCTTACCGGCTGGGTGGCTGAGCACCAGGCACCGGTCTCGCTCCCATCGAACGCCGCAGCAGATCCGCGATTCAAGGTCTTCCCGACGATTATTGAGGACACCTACGAGGCGCTTCTTTCCGTTCCCGTCATCAACAGAGGTAAAGCCATCGGCGTGGTTAACGTCCATCATCGCGACGAGCACGACCACACCAAGAGCGAGACTGAAACCATCTCCTTCATCGGCGAACAGATGGGCGGCGCGATCGCCAAGAGCTTGCTGGAAGAAGAAAACGCGCGCCTGTTTGCTGAAACCGAAGAGATGAAGCGGCAGCTCGAAACGCGCAAAGCGGTGGAGCGCGCCAAGGGAATCCTGCAGCGCCGCCAGAACCTCACCGAAGAAGAAGCTTATCTTCGCTTGCGAAACGAGAGCCGCCGACTGCGCCGTCCCATGAAGGATTTGGCGGATGCCATCATTCTGGCCGAAGACTTGAGCCGGAAAGAGTCGAAGGACTAAGTCGCTCGGCCTTTCTTCCGAATGTTCTGAAGCACTTTCGCGATGCGGCGCGTCCGCGATTCCGGATCGCGGTAATAAAATATTGCGAACAAGTTACCGCGCCGTGCCGACGGAGAAATCCGCTTCCACGCCTCGTATGCGATCGGGTCGTTGGCGAACGCGATCTTCAACATGGGTGGCAGTTCCTGCTCTGCGTCCATCACCGACAGTATCCGCTCGACCATCTGATCCGTGCGTCGCGCGCGGGCTTCGCCGCTCTTGGCTTCGCAGATCCAGGCGCAAATTTGCCGTCGGAAATACTCGCTCAACTGGTCGAACCACTTCCGCAGTGCCCGATCTTCGGCGAACGCCTGTTGAAGTTCAGTTGGAATCACCGCGACCCGCATTTCAAGGTCGGGCTCTAGCCTGAACTGCGGCGTGCTGCCCAGCTTCACCTTGGCGCCTGCCTGAGCTTTCTTGTTGACCAGCAGGAAATGTCTGCCGTCCCCCGTCGGGAAAAGATTGCCCTTAAACGGGAAGCCGTTGATATCGCCCTTGACGCGCAGGTTCCCGCGAACGCCCCACAGCTTCACGGCATCGAACGGAATGCGAGCGATCACCCAATGGAGAGTTCCACCGCCGCGTTCGAGCGTGGCACGGAACGATTTCGCTTTTATTGGCATCAACGCGCTCCATAACCGTCGCGCCTAAACTGACGGCGCGCGGACGGTTCGGTCCGCTTCAAACTTTGAGGCGCGACAGCTATGGAGCGCGCTCCGCGCTGGATCGAGTTGCGAATATCACGAGCATGGCACATAAATACAGCGCCCCTCCAATGAGCAGCGTGGCGCGCAGGCCCAGATAAATCGCCAGGACGATCGCGCCCGCGGATCCCAGCACGCTTGCGGCTGCATTCAGCGACCAGGCCCATCGCACCGATGGAGGGTGCCGTTGTTCCAGGCGGCGCAGGCCGCTCGGGAACGGCATACCCATCAGGAACGCCGCGGGAGCGATCGCAGCCGCGGTCGCGGATATCTTCGCGGCCAGTGGCCAGGTCGCTGCGCCTGAAATCAGCGGCCCCACGCCGAGCGCCAGGCACACTATCATCACCGCGACCGCCGCCAGCACCACCATAAGCCGGGAATCGCCGGCTGCCACACGGCCGCTGAAGTAACTGCCCGCGCCGCTCGCCACCAGCATCGAAAAAACGATCACCGTCAGCGCATACGTCGGATGCCCCAGCAGCAACACGAATTTCTGAATCAGCGCCACCTGGATCAAAATGTATCCCGCGCCCAGGCACAGAAAATATCCCAGAAACGGAAGCACTCCCTTTTGTTTGGGCAAGCGATGACGCAGCCACACGCGCGGCAGAACCAGGATCAGCAGGGTCGCCACAATACTCACACCCATTAGGCTGAACAGCAGCGGGACCGCGCGATTGATCTTATAGTCCGCGCTCGCCTGGTTTGCGCTGATCACAAACTTCTTCAAATCGCGCGCCTGAACGGTATAGAAAAAGAAGGGCCGGTCGTCCGGCACTGGCGATACGTCGTAAGCGTAGCGCGTGTAAAATTCCGCCGGATTTGGACTTCGCAACAGCTCGCCGAAGGGATTGGCGATGGGATCGCCGGGCATATAGATGGATTGCAGATGCGCCGCGGGCAGCTCGGTTCGCAGCCGCTGGATATCTTCCGCCGTAAACGGCTTGCGCGACATCAGCACGGTGTCCTGCGCTCCCCAGCCGCCCAGCTTTGCCGCATCCTCGCGCACCACCATGAAATGACGCCACGGTTCGCGCTCGCCCACGCGGTTGAGCGCGTCGATCCCTAGCGAAATCAGCCGCAACGATTCGCGGGGTGGATCGAATCCCCAGCGCGTGAACGCCAGGATTCCGTCGTCGGTCAGGTGCGTCAGATAGTCATAAAACGCGTCGGTGGTGTATAGATTGTTTTCCGAAAGCGCGAATGCGCCAGCCGCCGTGGACGCCCAGGTATCCACTAACGTGGCTTGCAGGACCTGATATTTTTCGTCGCTGCGCCGCACGAACGAACGTCCATCTTCGACAAAAACGCGGACTTCAGGGCGGAAATAAATCCCGTGATTTTGAGCGACGAATTTGTCGCGCATGATGGTGTTCGCGATGATCGGGTTGATCTCGACCGCCGTAATATCGCGGCTACCCGAGGCGAGTGCCCGCGCTACGTCGTATCCGCCGCCCGCGCCGATGATCAGCGTCTTTGCGCCCGGACGCACCAAGTAGGGGCTGCCGGGACCGCTGTGCGTAAGCTGATGCCGCAGCTCCGGCGTCGGATGGTCCCAATCGAAGGGCGCGATTCCGGTGGCCGCGTCGCCATCGATGACAATGCTCCATCCGCCCTCGAAATGCACGCCGACTCGTGAGAAACTATTCCACGCGACGAATCGCTCCTGCGGCAGACGCTGGCCCTTGGCATACCGGACGTCGACGATGTGGCTCTTGAAATTCAGGACGATCAGCGTCACCAGTACCAACGCCCCCAGCACTGCGGCCGCGCGCCTCCGCCCCGATCCCGCAAGATTAAACCAGATGGCCGCGGCGACGGCGTAAAAGACTCCCGCGGCGATCACCGTATTCGGTCCGCCAAACACGTCCAGGAACGGAATCAGCAGCAGGCAACCCGCAGCCGCGCCGGCCAGATCGAAAAAATAGGCGCGGTCCACGCGCTCGATCGCCTCTGAAACCACCAGCGACACGATCGCTCCGGCGAAGAAGAACGGAAGCGCGCTGGTGATGTAAACCGCTCCCAGCGTCACATAGCCCAAATTGTTCGAACGCGAAAGAATGAACCACAATGACGCGAGGACGCACAGCCCGTCAGCCGCGGCCAGTGTCCCGAGCTTTGCGAACAGGTTCCCCTGCCATCCGGCGACCACATAGGAGAACACGCCGCCCGCTCCGAGACCGAACAGCGCCACCGAAATCGCTAAAAATGCGAAATGGTAGTAGAAGACGACCGAAAAAATACGCGTCAGCGACAGCTCCAGCATCAGAGTAGCCAGAGTCGTGAAGGCGAGCCCGGTATAGAGCTGCGGCCATCGGAGTGTGCCGGCGGCAGGGGCGGCCGCATCCGGCGAAGAAATCACGCGCGACAATGTAACCACTTTAGCAGCCGGTCGATGCGAGTTGCTGTCTCAGCTCTATCGCGCTCTGGTGAATGTAGCGTGTTGGCGCACGCGCTCAGAGGTTGCCGAAAAACTCGTGTTTCGCGAATTTCGGACGCTTGGGGGGCGGACCCCCTGGTCCGCGGCCGATCCCCTGATCGGCCTGCCGACGTCTTCGCAGACCTGAACCTATTGATCGAGAGCGCGATCGGGGGATCGCGCGCATCCGGGGTCCGCCCCCCTTCCGGCTGGAGAATTCGCAGCACATGAGCTTCTCATCACCCTCACTCAGCGTGCCGCCGCGGCTTTGCGCTCGTTAGCCGCGATCTGAAAAATTCTGTGAAATTCACCCGCCAGTGATGCCCCGCAGAATGCCCAGGACCTGACCGCCGAGATTCAGGCTCAGCCGACTATCGACCATCGCGATCGGCAACAGCGCAAGCCACGGACGCCGCGTCAGATCGTGCAACATGGTCAACAGCAGGAACGGAGTCAGCACCCTCCCGAACGCATACACGTCTTCCCACACGGCGCGGCTTTTCAGGAACACCACGGCGAGGGCGCACCCGTAGATCGCCGCTGCGGTCGCGCTCCACTCCCTGCGCAGCGCGATGCGAAAAGCGAAGACCAGCGCCAATCCGACGCCCGCGAGAGCCAGGCCATCGAACCCGTGGGCGAGGGCGTTTTTTAACGGCGAAAACGAATACACGAACGGATGGATCGCGCGATCGAAAAATCCCGCGAGCGGCGTCCAGTTCACGTAACTCGGCACTTCTGAAGGCTCGCCGCGTGACACATATACGAACCACGCGGCCGCCGGCAGCACCGTCGCGACCACCAGAGTGGCGGATCGCCACTGTTTTCGCGTGAACAGGAACAGCGCGTATCCCGCGATGACCGGCAGGGCGGTCTCGCGCGTCAATGCCGCGCACGTCAGGATCGCGAGCATGCGCCATCGGGGAGCCTCTTCGCAATACAGCGCGAACCCCGCGGTGAATGCGGCTAGGGCGACGTCCGCCGTCATCCGGTCGATCGACGTGATCGCAGCGGGCGTCAATGCGAACGCCAGCCCCCACGCCGGTACGAGTCCCCGTCGCAAGGCGAACTTTGAGGTCCAATACACGCCCAGAAAAACAAATCCGAGGATTTCGGCGTAGTATGCCGTGTGCACCCACCGGTCCTGTCCTAACGCGAGTGCCCACGCCAGCGCCGGGACGAAAATCCTTTGATACCGGAACGCCGCGCCGGCAATCGCTTCGCGCGATCCTTTGCTCATCCACGGATCGTGCGCGATCAGATGGAACACCTGCCCGTCGTAGCCTTGGCTGTTCTGAAAAATGTACAACTTCTCGGATTTCAGGAACGCCGGAACCGGCATTCCCGGCCGGATGCAGAAGAGTCCAGTCCAGTTTCCGCCGTAGTTGTAGTGGACCGTAAGGAATTGCCAGGTCCACAACACGGCCACCGCGGCCAACCCTAAAATGACAGGTTTTCGCGACAATTTCCTACCTTAACAGTCCGTGCCAAATTCCGCCGATTTGCCGGAAGAGCCAGACTGTGATGCGCCCGCCGACCAGCACCACCGGCGCGAACGCCAGCCAGCCAATCCGCGGAAGATACACGATCCCCGCTAACAAAAGCAGCGGCGTCAACAAGCGGCCGAACGAATAGGCATCGAACCATTCGCCTTCGCCACGCAAGAAAACCGTGGCCAGCGCGAAGGCATACACGGCAGCGGTCTGGGGAGTCCATTCACGCCGCAACGCCAGCCGCGCGGCCATTGCAAGAACGGCTCCTACCGCTGCCAGCGCCACATAATCCGCTACGATAGCGACCATCCGCCACACCGGCGGCAGCGGATAGTCGAAAACATACAGCAGCCGAGCTGCGTAACCTTCGAACGGAATCCAGCCGACCACGGGAAAAGTTCGTGTCGATCCCAGTGAATGCGCCCAGACATACCATTCCCATCCCAAGAACGGTATCGCTGCGGCAGCGGCGCACGCCACATCGGCCCAGCGCCGGCGCGTCAACGAATAGAACCCGTATCCAACCACCAGGATCATGCCCGTTTCCCGCGTTAGCGCCGCACTGGCGAGCACCAGGAAAATCTTCCAGCGCGGCCCCGCATCCGCATACACCGCGAATCCTACACACAAGGCAGCCAGCACAATGTCGCACAACATCCGATCAGCGGACGTGATCGCCGCCGGAGTCGCCAGAAAAACCAGGCCCCACGCCGGGCGGAACCCCACGCGCATAGCCCAGCGCGCTGTCCAATAGGCGCCTAGAAATGCGAACGCCAAAATGACGCAGTAATACGCCGGATCCACCCACGGATCGCGCCCGAATGCCAGCAACCAGGCCAGCATCGGAACCAGGATTCGCACATACCGGAACGGCGCGATCTCCAGGTTTTCCGGTGGACCGTGCCGCAGCCACGGATCGTGCGCCATGACATGGAACGTCTGCCCGTCGTAGCCGTGCGTGCCCTGCCAGATATAAGGATGTTCGCTAATGATCGCAGGAAGCTCCGGCGCGGTCGGTCCGATGAAGAAGAGGCCGGTCCATTGTCCGCCGTAGTTATAGCGGACCGTCAGAAACATCCAGCAGAATAAAACGGCTGCCGCCGCGATCCCAACCCACATGGCGCGAAGCCATTCTGAATTCTGACTCCTGACTCCTGACTCCTTCTTGCTCACATCATTGCCGCGGGAGGAGCGGGTTCATCCGCGCGGCCCGCTTTCGATAGTGGCAGCCGGACCATGATGATCGCCAGGGCGAGCATGAATCCAAATCCGGCCAGATACGACGGATCTTTAGCGATTTGCCACACCGCGATGTCTTTGAACTTGAAGTACGCAAACAGTAACCCGGTCAGCGCCTCGCCCGCGATCAAGCCGCTCGCGATCAGAATGCCGACGTTTTCCACCCGCGTCCGCTGCGCCTCGTTATTCCCGGCGCGGCGGCTCATCGTATCGGTCGCCCACCGCAGCATGCCTCCGACGAAAATCGCCGCCGTGGTCTGGAACGGCAGATACATCCCGATCGCCACCAGCATCGGGCTCTTTACTTTAATCATGATCAGGAAAATTCCGAAGAGCGCGCCCGCGATCACCAGGGGCCAGGCCATCTCCCCGCCTACGATCCCTTGCGCCAGCGCCGCCATCAATCCCGCCTGGGGAGCCGCCAGGCGCGGATCGCCGAATCCAGTGCCACCGCTCTTCACATTGCCGACCAGCAGAACGTAGAGCGGAAAGTACATCACCAGGCTGGCCACCACCACTGCGATCAGCTCCACAATCTGGATATATCGCGGCGTGCCGCCCAGAATGTATCCGGCTTTGAAGTCCTGCATCAATTCGCCCGCGACCGACGACGATACGCACACTACCGCGGCGACTCCCAACACCACCGCGACGCCCCCCGGACCCGAGACTCCCAGTGCGACCATCAACAGCGCCGCGATAATCAGCGTCGAAAGCGTCAGCCCCGAAACCGGGTTGTTCGACGAGCCGATCACACCGCACAGATTTCCTGAAACCGTGGCGAAGAAAAACCCGACCACCAGCATCACCAGCGCCGCCACCACTGACGCGATCATCATCCCGGAGATGTAAAAATACAGCGCGATCATGGCCAGGAACACCACAAAGATCAGCGACAGGACCACTTTCGAACTCATGTAGCGTTCGGTCCGCGCGACCGATTCCATGGGGGGCGCGCCGTGACGCACTTCGCCCATGGCGCGGCCCAGGCTCGAGGTCAGCTTGCTGCCCATCCGGAACAGCGTATACGCCGCGCCGACCATCATTCCACCCACTGCGATCGGCCTGACGATGAAGCGCCACACGGCGGCCGCGAGCGCGGTCCATCCGCCATCTCCCGATCCCGGCGGCAGGAAACTTTGCAGATTCGGCCCCAGGAAATACATCATCAGTGGAACCAGCACGCCCCACGCGAGAATACTTCCCGAAAAGTTCAGGGCGGCGAGTTCGGCTCCGATCACGTAGCCGACACCGATCAGAGCGGGGCTCACTGTCGGCGCGGCCACCGTTGAAACCGCACCGGTCTGTAGAACGTTTCTAGTCCCCGGCGTTCCCAACCGCACAAACGACTTACCGAGTTCCCCCACCCGGACGATGAATGTCTTATCCGCGGCGAACAGCGTAAGGCCGGCATCGCTCAGGGATTGGATCAGCGTCCCCAGCCCGATGCTCCAGAACAGGTATCGCGCCGCATCGGCACCGCGCTGGCCGGCTTTGTGAATCTCCGCCGCAGCCACCGATTCGGGGAAGGGAAGCGTCGGGTCTTCTACCAGCGCGCGCCGCACCAGCGAAACGAACAGCACACCCAGCACGCTTCCGGTGACCGTCAGCGCCGTCGATTTCCAGTACGCGTGCGCCGGATCGAAAGAGGTCCACACGCCCGACATCAGGAACGCCGGCAAGGTGAAGATGGCTCCAGCCGCGACGCCTTCTCCGATGGTCCCGGCCGTGCGCGCGATGTTTTCTTCGAGCACCGTTCCTTTGAACGCCTTCAACACCGCCATCCCGATCACTGCGGCCGGATACGTCGCCGCGATGGTCTGTCCCGCATGGAGTCCCAGATAGGCGTTGGCTGATCCGAGCACTACCGTCATCACCAGTCCCAACAGGACCGCACGCAGCGTGAACTCCTTCATGCTGACGCTTTCGGGTACAAACGGCTGATGTTTCATAAACTGCACGATCATAACATTCGGAAGCACATGTGAATCGGGCTGGCGGGTCTGTCTGCCCGCGCGCGTTAAACCGCTCCCTTCGGTCACGGCTCGCTGCCGGCGATGCACGTGATCAGCCGCTCCCCGAGCCGTGACCGAAGGGAGCGGTTAATACGACGTGTTACATGGACTCTCCGCGTGCCAGAATGAGGTCAGTGGACTTCAAAGAAATCCTGAGCCGCCGCCGGGCGTTAGTCATCACGCCATTCGCGTTCGCGGGACTATTCGCACTGACCACGCGGAAAGAGAAAACGCCTGAACCCGCCGAAGACGTAACGGTGATTCCCTTTGGCGACGACGGCAAGCCTCGCTCCGCCGCTCGCATGAAGCGCGTCGTCCACACGGATCGCGAGTGGAAGAAGATGTTGACGTCCAATCAGTTTTACGTCACCCGCCACGAAAGCACGGACACGCCTTTTACAGGGACGTATTACAAGTTGCACGAACATGGCCTGTTCCGCTGCGTGTGCTGTGGAAACGCGGTTTTCAGCTCGGATGCGAAGTTCGACTCGGGAACTGGCTGGCCGAGTTTCTGGGCCCCCATCGCCGCCGAAAACATCGCCACGCGGCACGATACCAGCATGCTGATGGATCGTGTCGAGGTCCACTGTACGCTGTGCCTGGGCCATTTAGGCCACGTTTTCGACGACGGTCCTGCACCAACGGGCCTGCGCTATTGCATCAATGAATCCTCACTGCGATTCGTCGCGCATGCGAGCGTGACGGACTAGCTTGGGATGAGTGCGGCTGGGGGCTGAGGAAGGGGGAGAGCGGCCTGGGTAGGCCGCCCTCGTCAAGATTATCTGCGAGAACTTCTCTTACTTAGATTTGCGCCAGCGGGCGAGACCGATCCCAATCGCGCCGATCCCGATGAGAGCCAGCGACGACGGTTCCGGCACGGCAGCGGCGTTGTACTCGAAATTGGCTCCGAAGTACGAAGCATGGTCACCGTTTAGGTTCGTTGGGTCGGTAAGCGTACTTCCCGCGATAAATGCGCCCTGGCCGAACGTGATCGCTCCCCCGGTGGTAATGCTTCCGAGTTGGCCGGGGAAAATCATCGGGTCGTTACCAGTGGCCCACACCGCGCCTATCGTGTACGTCCCCGGTGTAAGGGTTACTGACGCCGCCTTGTCACGCCACGTTTGACCTAGTGAATCAGTTTCCAACGTGTCCACATTGCCGGCATCGATCGTTGTAGAGACCAGCAGAGCCCCGACAGAATTCCAAATTCCTACCGCATGGCTGTCGATAAGAGCAGCGCCACCGGAATCGAATACGGCGAGATCTGTAACGGTGATGGTCTGGTTAACCGTGAACGTCCATCCTTCTGTGAACGGTGGGTTACCTAATGTCAGCCCAGCGGTGTTGGCGAAATTGACGCCGAACGTGTCGGCCAAAAGGGGCGTACCTGCGAAACAACCGCAGACGCAAAGAAGAAGTAAAAATTTTCTCACTGATGTTCCTCCGTTCGGATGACTGTACAAACCTTTTGTGTGTTTGTCAATAGGTAAAGCCTCTGCTATCGACGTTTCGAAATCCTTAGGTTGCGTCTCGGCTAGTTCTTAGTAATCAGTGTTTTTTCTAGAACTTCTGATGTAGGACTTTGGTTTCCCAAACTCTTCTTTACTTAGTACTATTCTCCGTTGGTACTCTCCTACGTTCCATAGGTCTGAACGTTGCCAGCAATGCGAGTCCGCGAAAACAATGGCGCCATCAAAAGCCATTGGGCTGTATCCTTTCTGTAACTTCCGTTGTAGAATTGTTCCCATGATGAAGCTTCTGGTAGCTGCTCTTCTCACGGTGACGGCGTTTGCGCAGAACAAGCCGCAAGCTGATCTGTGCGTCCCGCCGCCAAGCGGAACCGCTCCCGCGCTCCCTGCCCATTTGATGACCGGACAGGGGACCGAATACGTCCACTTCGCGATTACTACGTCGAGTCCCGAAGCGCAGAAGTTTTTCGATCAGGGGCTAGCGCAGTTGCACTCATTCTGGGCGCTCGAGGCCGAGCGCAGCTTCCTGCAAGCCGCCCAGCTCGATCCGGACGCGCCCATGCCCTGGTGGGGTGTTGCGATGGTTGCAGCGGGCGACTATCGGCCGCGGCACCAGCTCGAATCGAACCGGTACGGTAACGATTCGCGTCCCGGCGGACGCGCCAAGGCAGCCGCCGAGAAAGCGGTCGAGCTTTCCAAGGTCCCCGGCAAAGCCACCGATCTGGAGAAGTTGTACATCGCCTCCATCGCTGCGCGGCGCATGCCCAACGGCAAGAATTCCGATGACGGCTACATCGAGGGCCTTCGCGCGATCAACGCGAAATATCCCAAGGAAGTGGAAGCGCCCTTGTTTCTATCGCTTCACTTGATGCGCGGATTCGAGCTGCCCGACCGCACCGCGCGTCCGGACTCGATGGAGTCGGTCGCCATCCTACGGCAGCTCTTGAAAGACGCACCGGATCATCCTGGCGTGCATCACTACATCATTCATGCGTGGGAAGGATCCAGCTTCGCCAGCGATGCCTGGCCGAGCTGCAAACGCTACGCCGAGCTGGTGACCAACATCCCGCACGCGCTGCACATGCCCGGTCATATTTATTCGCAGACTGGCAAGTTCGATCTGGCAGAAAAATATTTCGGCATGGCCAACGTGAACGAGCTCGGCTACATCAAGGCGGATTCGCTGTACGGCACCGGTCATCATGGGCACAACACGCACTATCTTTCGACGGCTTATGCGTTCGACGGCCAATACGGCAAGGCCAAGGAATACGCCCGCTCGCTGATGGAGTTCAAGGAGAATCCACGTGAGAAGGCTGCGGTGGACAACGCGTTCACGGCGTATCGCCAGGGCTGGTTCGCCCTAATGCGGGCCATGGTGCTTTCCGAAAACTGGGACGAACTTCTGGATGGAACTTCGCTTCCAGTCTACGATCGTCCGCGTGAACAGGCATGGCGTCACTGGGCGATGGGCGTCGCACAGGCCGGCAAGGGCAACGCTTCGGCTGCCGCAGAAGAATCCAAACAGATGGACGCGGCTCTGAAGGATTACGACGCGCAAGTGAAGCACGCGCCGCCGGCGGAACTGACGGTCGCGCATCAGGAACTCGAAGGCCACGTGCTTGCAGCACAAGGCAAGACCGACGCCGCGATCAAGGCTTTGAAGCATGCGTCGGATGCGCAGCGCAAGATTCGCTACAGCGAGCCTCCGCAGTATCCGCGTCCAGTGAACGAAGCGTTGGGCGAGATCGCACTGAAGGCGGGAAAGACGGCGGAAGCGCAGACTGCATTCCGTACGGCGCTAGAAGATCTGCCAGCGAGTTCGCGATCGGTGAAAGGGCTCGCGGCGGCGGGTGAACACAAATCCACAGGAGCGGCAATCGAGTAAAAGTATCGGGGTCCATTTTAAAACGGCTGGTCTTAGCAGCCTTTTAACGTCGATCCTTGGTTGCCCTCCACGCGGTACAATTAGTTCGGCATGACGGAACACGTCATCGTAACCGACCCCGAGATCATGAACGGAACGCCCTGCTTCCGCGGCACTCGCGTCCCATTCAAGAATCTCATCGACTACCTCGAAGGCGGTCATCCGCTAGCAGAGTTTCTCCGCCAGTTCCCGTCAGTCACTCACGAAATGGCCGTGCAAGCCCTTGAAGAAGCCAAGGAGTCTTTGCTCGCACGAATCGCGTGAAGATTCTGCTCGACGAATGCCTCCCGCTTGATTTCCGTCTCAGCTTTCCCGGGCACGAAGCTCACACGGCAGAGTGGGCGGGTCTGAAAAGCAAGAAGAACGGTGAACTCCTCCGCGCTGCGGAGCTTGCAGGCTACGAAGCGCTATTGACCGTCGACCACGGGATTTCCCACCAGAGCCCTGCCGACCGAAGGATCGCAATTATCCTACTGCATTCGCCCACCAATCAGCTCGAACACTTGCAGCGACTGGCAAGCGCGATCGAACGTCGTCTCAAGACGATCCAGCCGGGTGAAGTCGCTATCATTTCATGAAACGTTCGGCGGAGCATTAGATAGAATGATCCAAGCCATGCGATTACTAGCCATCCTCGCTCTCACCCCAGTTGCCTTCGCCGCGAACTGCGAATGGCTCGCGAGCCTCGCCCTTCCGAATACCACGATCACCATTGCCAAGGCGATCCCCGCGGGCTCATTTACGCCGACGGGCGGGCGCGGAATCGAAAATCTTCCTGCATTTTGTGAAGTCCACGGAGTGCTCAAACCAACCGACGTGTCCGTCATCCATTTTGAAGTCTGGATTCCCGCGGACAGTTGGAACGGGGCGCTGGAAGTGGCCGGCAATGGTGGACTCGCCGGGACCATCAGCTTCGCCGCGATGGCTGGCGCGCTTCGCAATGGCTATGCGACCGCCAGCACGGATACTGGACACACGACGCAGGAAGCTCGCACGTGGCTGGAGAATCGTGAACGTCTGATCGATTACAGCCATCGCGGGCTGCATCTGGCGACGGTCGCCGCCAAGGCGATCGTCAACGCGTATTATGTGAAGCCAGCCAAACATTCGTATTACATCGGCTGCTCCTACGGCGGCAAACAAGGATTGATGGAGGCCCAGCGCTATCCCGCCGATTTCGATGGGATCGTCGCCGGCGATGCCGCCAATTATTGGACGCGCCAGATGGCCAGCGAGGTTTGGAATGGCGTCGTGACCAGCACGCCCGAGACGAATCTTTCCCAGGAAAAACTGCAGCTCATTCAGGACGCCGTGCTTTCCACCTGTGACGCGCTGGATGGAGCCACCGACGGCATCATCGGCGATCCGGTGCAGTGCCGCTTCGATCCGAAGAAGCTGCTGTGCAAAGGCGCGGACGGTCCCAATTGCCTGACCGCGGCGCAGGTGAGCGCGGTAGAAAAACTGTATAGCGGGCCGGTGAATCCGCGCACCGGCGAAAAGCTGTATCCCGGACTTTATCCCGGCGGCGAGCTCGGGTGGGGAAAAGCCGGAGGGCAGATGGTGATCAATCGCACCACCAGCTCCGGCGTCAGCTCCTACGATTTCTTCCGTTACGCACTGTTCCACAATCCCGATTGGGAATTTCGCACTTTCGACTTCGATCGCGACCTGAAGCGCGCCGAAGATTCGCTGGCATCTATCACCAATGCCACCGATCCAAACCTGGACGAGTTTCGCCGCCTGGGCCACAAATTGATCTACTATCACGGCGCGGCGGATCCGCTGATTCCCGCGCAAAACGGCATCGATTATTACGAAACGGTGGTCGCCAAACAAAAGAGCGTCGAGAAAACGCAACAGTTCTATCGAGTATTTCTGGTTCCCGGCTTGTATCATTGCTCGGGCGGCCCGGGCGCGACTGCGTTTGGCGGATCGACTCCATCGCCCACTGTCGACGCCGATCATGACATGATGAGCGCCGCCGCGCGTTGGGTGGAAAAAGGCGTAGCTCCGGATAAAATTATCGCGACGAAGTATGTCGACAATCGACCCGGGAACGGCGTGGCGTTGCAGCGTCCGCTGTGCGTGTATCCGCTAGTGGCCCGCTACAAAGGATCCGGCGATAGGAACGACGCCAACAGCTTCGCTTGCGTGAAGTGAACCTGCTGATTCCGGGTTGCAAAGCGATGTTATCGTAAGGGCATGGCGCTTGCCGGGCTTCTCTTGATTTTTTTCATCGCGATTGTTGCGATCGTGCTGTTCGCGTTCCCTCCGCAGCGCATCGCGGAATGGCTTACCGGCAATAAGGACAAAAAGAAGTAGTCACTTCCACAGTTCCGGAAACTGCTTTTTGAGCTGCTTCAGCTTTGGCAAATCGTTGTACACGATATACGGGTTTGACGGATTTTTCTCCAAAAAATGCTGATGATAGCCTTCCGCTGGATAGAATCCCGGAAGCGCCGTGATCTGCGTTACGATCTTCTTCTTGAACACTCCGGCCGTGTTTAGCTGCTGGATGTACGCTTCCGCCACGCGCTTCTGTTCGTCATCCGCATAGAAAATCGCCGAGCGGTACTGCGTTCCTGAATCAGGCCCCTGACGATTGAGCTCGGTCGGATCGTGTGCCACGGAAAAATACACCTGCAGCAGCTTGCCGAACGAGATTTGCGATGGATCGTAGGTTACCTGTACCGATTCGGCGTGGCCGGTCCGCCCGGTCTCCACGGTTTCGTAGTTCGCGGTCGACTGCGCCCCGCCAGCGTATCCCGACACGGCCTGCTTCACGCCTTTGACATGATCGAAAACACCTTCGACGCCCCAAAAGCATCCACCGGCAAACACTGCGGTCGCCGTCTGACCCTTTGGAGAAATGTCGGTCGCGGGCGCCGGAAATTCGGCGGCCTCAAGTGCAAGAACCAACGCGAATGGGAGCAACATCGATTTGAGCATAAGATCCTCGCTTCTATTTTATGCCGAGCCGCGGGCAGCGTCGGCGGTCTAAGCCAGTTGAAATTCTTGGCCGAAATCGCGGATGCAGATCCGATCCGCGGCGCCGCCTGCAGCAGCCAGAATACGCTCGAGCGGCTCATGCAGCGGCTCCCGGCTCAGCTCGAAAGTCCGGTGGTGGACCGGCAGAATGAACTCCGCGCCCGCGTCGTTCGCCATCGCCAGGGCCTGCTCCGGGTTGCAATGGACCCGAATCCATGGATCGTAAGCGCCGATCGGCATGATGGCCAGATCGACCGGTTTCGAAGTCCGCACGCTGCGGAACGAATCGGTAAAGGCCGTGTCGCCCGCGAACAGCACGCGATAGCCGCCCGCTTCGATCAGGTATCCGTTATAGGAGCGGTGCGTGTCGCTGCGCATGCGCGCGCCCCAGTGGTTCACTTCCAGCGCGCGAATGGTCGCAGGACCGATGCGCGCGGATTCGTTCCAACGCAGCTCGCGAACCGAGCCATATCGATCCGGCCGGAGCAGGTCGCTGGTATTGGTCGCGGTAATTACTGCCGTGCCGCGATTCTCCAAACGCCGCAGCGTGGGGATATCGAAATGGTCCATGTGCGCATGCGAGAGCAGGATCAAGTCCGGCGTCGGAAAGTCACCCAGCGCCGCCGCCGGCTCCACCAGCCGCTTCAAACCAAGAGTGATCGGACCCAGGTTGATGCCGATGCGCGTGCTGAAAACGGGATCGGTCAGAATGGTGAATCCGTCGATGCTCAGCGCCACGGTGCTGTGTCCAATCCAGGCGGCATGCACGCCTCGCTTGGGCCACGACGCGATCCGCGGAGTTCGCGGGGCCGGTTCCACCGCGCGTTTCATATCCTGGCTCACGCGGCGAAAAAATGCCGGCGCCGCGCGATAGGCGAATGAAGCCAGCCCGCCGATTCCAGCCAGGGTCCTTCGATACAACATCTACTCTATTGACGCACACCAGCGCGGCGAAGATTCGGAAAAGGGGGCCGCCACGGACGCACATGAATGGAATCAATGGATTTATTCGTGTTCAGCCGTTTGCATTCGTGGCTCAAATGGTTCTCCCGGCGCACATGCTATAACCAACTGGTGGACGCGCCCAAATTCCGCGAGCGGAACAAAGTCACGTATCGGCTCGCGCATTGGCCAATCTGGATTTTCGTGTTCTTCATCGCTCCGGGCCCGCTGACCTTCGACGTGCTGGAGCGTGGATTCGACGGCAGGAGCGCCGCCTGGCTCAGTGTGGTTCTACTCGCCACCGGTATCGCCGGCTTGCGAGGACGCCTGCCCGGAGTCGAACCGAAGCCGTACATTCTGCAGTTTACCGAAGACAAACCGAATCCGCTGTATCGACGCGTTTGCTATACATTTGCCTGGTCCGACCTGATCAGCTTCGCGACCTTGAACCTCGCGGGACTCGTTTATGCGGTCGCCACTGGCGCTTGGCGGCTGCGTCAGATTTACGATTACGCGTATTTTCCCTTGGCGATCGCGCTGTGGATCTGTGGAGCCCTCGGGATGCTTCCGCGAGTTCGGCCGTCAACAAAAGGCGAAGGCACCGAGCGCCGGTATTTTTATGGAACCGTGTGGGCGGTTTGTGCTGCTGAACCGGTGCTCGGGCTGCTTTGGAAAACGCTGCCGAGATCGCATGGCGCCGATATCGTGAAGCTCGCGGCATTTGTAACGATACTTGCCGTGGCCGGAATTCTTGCGCGCCTCGGAAAACTGCCACGGACGCGAGCGATCGTGCCCGGCGAATGGGCGGTCTCGGATTGATTCTAGTCCTTGTCGCAATCGCTGCCGTATTGTTGGCGGGAGCGCTCTATCAACTCGTTGGCGCCGCGCGTGATGCTCGAAATCTTCCACCGCCTGGTCAACTGATCGACGGCTTGCGTGCAAACGTTCAAGGCGAAGGCGCGCCGCCCGTGATTTTTGAAGCCGGAATTGCAGCCACGTCGCTCAGTTGGGCGCTGGTGCAGCCTGAAGCGGCGAAAATCGCCAAGACCGTCAGCTACGATCGCGCCGGTCTTGGCTGGAGTGGCCCGCATCGTAGCCGCCGCATGGTGTGGACCGTAGTCGAGGAGCTTCGCGAGATGCTTGTTAGCGCCCACGTCGGGTCCCCGCGCGTGTTAGTCGCGCATTCCTATGGAGGATTGATCGCCCTGGGCTACGCCGCGCGCTATCCCGCCGAAGTCGCGGCGCTGATTCTGTTGGATCCCGTTGGTGCCGGGGAATGGTCGGCGCCCACGGAATCGCACCTCCGCATGCTCCGTCGCGGGATATTTCTATCGCTCTGCGGCGAAATTCTCGCCTGGTTGGGAGTGGTCCGCTTCGCGCTGGCTTTGGTCGCCACAGGCTCGCGCCGCATTCCCAAGCTGATCGCGCACGCGACCAGCGGACGTGGCGGCGCCGCGTTCACCGAACGTATGGCAGGCGAGATAAGTAAGCTTCCACGCGAGCTGTGGCCAGCCATCCAGTCGCATTGGTGCAATCCGAAGAGTTTCCGCGCCATGCGCGAGTATCTGGAAGCGCTGCCGGAAAGCGCGCGTGCCGTGTATCACGAAGCGACCCATTTGGATATCCCGCTGGTGGTCCTCTCCGCGGGAAATTCAAGTCCCGCGCAACGTGCCGATCATGAACGCGTCGCGCGGCTGTCTTCTCGCGGACGTCTTGAAATCGTCGCCGGTAGCGGCCACTGGATCCTGCTCGACCGGCCCGACCTGGTGATTCGCGAAATCGAGCAAGCCGTCAGGGTTTGAAGAACTTGGCAGGTCGGGGACCTGCCCCACGTTGCATATCGATGTTTCACTAAACAGTGGGGCAGGTCCCGACCTGCCTTCTGCCTGTTATTTCCCCATCGCCTGTAGTGCCAGTTCGCGATTCTTTTTCGCCACTTCGTTCGAGGGATCGATCGCAACGGCTGTATCGAACTGCTCCAACGCCTCGGAGTATTTCCGCTGCCCATACAGCAGCTCGCCCAATCCATTGCGCGCTTGCGAATCGTTGGGGTATGCCGCGACTACCTGGCGGAACAACTCCACGGCCTCGACCAGCTTGCCGGCTTTGATCAATGCACGACCCAGATTATAGCGGGCATTCTGATACTCTGGCCGGGCCTTCAACGCCAACCGGAATTGCGCGATCGCTTCAGCCGTGCGCCCCTGAGCCAGCATCGCCGACCCCAGCAGGTTCCGCGCTTCCGGATTCTGCGGCTGGTATCGCACCGCGCTCTGCAACTCGGCCGCCGCGCCCGAAGGATCGAGCCGGGCCAGCCGGATCGCCCCCAGGTGCATATGCGCGCTGAAATCCGCGGGATATTTTTCAAGCCGGTGCCGGATCCAGGCTTCTTCCAGTTCCACACGGCGGTCGCGTGCGCCGAGCGGCAACACTTGTAGCCACAGATGACCCATCTCATCCACAACGCGATTCCCGTTGCGGACGCGCTTCGGCGGATGGTTCGGATTACGTGGATTCGCTGCCGAGTTGTCGTAGTGAAACCGCATCGAGATGACAGTACCTTGCGGCAACTCGACCGCTTCGCGATAGCGATACACGGCTTCCCACGTCCGGTTCCAATCGGGAATGCGGATCAGCGATTTTCGTTCGCCACTGGGAAGCGTCACGTAGGCTTCGAGCACATGGCCGAGATCGTGGGCGTGCGGATAGATCGCGAGCACTGAAGCCGCCATGGGCAATTTGAAGTCGTCGGCAATGACGAAGTCGCGCGCGCCCGCCGGAATATCCAGCGCGCCATCGTGCTCCAGTTGGAGCAGCAAGGGGAAGCGTGTCTGCGGCTGATCGGTGAAGTACAGGCCAATGGACGGGCGCACCTGCTCCGGCTTGCCGCTGAGCTGCATATGCGCGTTGAGCAGCAAGTCGTTGCCGGGATCGAGCCGCCATGAGAATCCCGGCGGTTCCGAATACGGAATCCCGCCGGGCTTCCAGTACAGAAAATGGCCGTCGTCGGGTTCATAGACGTTGCGTTCGATCACCGGGTCCATGCCGGGAAATCCTTCGCCGGGAGCGATTTCCTGTGCGCGTGCCGAACGCGCCCGATCGACGTAGAGATTCGCGTGGTGCACCAGTCGCTTGTCGCCGGGCCGGATCTCGATGGCGCGAATCCACCGCGAGGTTTTTATATCGGGCGTGAAAATGAAATTCCAGTAGACGTCGGCGCCGGCGGCGGGAAGAGGGTGCGCAGTTTTCGCCTGGAGAATCAGGTCCGGGGTACCGAGCTGCCAGCCTTCGGTGAACTTCGGCGGGTCCGGAGGATTGGTCCCTTCTGGGGCGCCCGCCGCGGCCCAATTGGCGAGCGTGTGGATTTGTTCGTCGCTAAGCCGCAGCTCGTCCGCGAAATTTCCCGGCTCGGGAAGCCAGGGCGGCATGAATTTGCGTTGTGTGACGTCGGCAATCTGGCGGGCATGCTTCTTGACGTCGTCGTAGGTGAGCAGCGGGAAGGGTCCGGCTTCGCCGGGACGATGGCATGGCGCGCACGATTTGTAGACGATCGGCGCGATGTCGTGGGAGAAGGTCGGTTGGGCATCCGCAGCGATTCCAATAACGAGGAAGAGAAAGATTTCACGCAAAGCCGCAAAGTGAAAACGAAAGGAACGCCAAGGGACTTTGCGTACTTTGCGTGAAATCTTGCTACTGCACATCTGCCAGCGAACACCCGATCGCGTGCGTCTCCGCCAGCTTTACGGGCTTGCCTTCGAGCACTGCAGCGATCGCTTCCTCCAGCTCGTGCGTCCGGGCGACGGCTCGGGAAATACCCGGATTCACCCACAAATCGTCGATCCGGCCGTGATATACCAGCCGGTTCTCCGCATCGAAAACCGCTGCTTCTGGCGCTATGGTTACATGCGACCGCTTTACCAGCTCGTGGTGAGGATCGCGCAAAACGTGTCCTGGGAGGGAATAATCCATCATATGCCGCCGGATCTGGTCGGGCGTTTCGGACGCGTCTGGGTACACCATCCAGACCTCGACGCCCGAAAAGGCCGCAGCCAGACGCCTCAATTCGGGGGCGTAGCGATTGGTGATCGGGCAGTCGGTTCGAACGAACACGAATACCCGGACCTGGGCCGGGGAGGCAAACGGATCCCGCGCGTTGCCGGAAAGATCCACTGTGGCGGGCCAAGCCACACCCGTCGCCAGCAGGAGTAATGCTAAATGCTTCACAACTAAGTAGACTACACTAATAGTACGGCTGGGTACAGCGTTGCAGACAAGAAACCAGATCATGCTTGCCGCCGTCTATAAACCGGCGTAAAATCAGGGGGTGAAGGTGTTCAAGTCTATGCGTTCTTTGCCGTTCATAACGCTTTGCTCGCTGTGCGGTGTGGTGGCGATGCTGGCCGCCCAAACCGACGACAAAAAGCAGGACAAGAAACAAGACGCCGGGAAACGCGAAACCGTGGCCCGGCCGATGACCGAGAAGGAAAAGAAGCGGCAGGAAGCGAAGCTTAAAAAAGAGCTGGAAACGCCCTGGAAGAAGTGGCTGAACGAAGAAGTCGTCTACATCATTACCGACGAAGAGAAGAAAGCGTTCAAGCAGTTCGCAACGGATGAGGAACGCGAGCAGTTCGTCGAGAACTTCTGGCTGCGCCGCGATCCTACGCCGGACACCGAAGAGAACGAATACCGCGAGGAACACTACCGCCGTATCGCCTACGCCAATGAACGGTTCGCGTCGGGCATTCCGGGCTGGAAGACGGATCGCGGACGGATCTATATCCAGTACGGTCCAGCCGACGAGGTTGAATCGCATCCCTCGGGCGGCTCCTATCAGCGGCCCTACGAAGAAGGCGGCGGCACCACGTCGACGTATCCGTTCGAGAAGTGGCGCTATCGCTACATCGAAGGGATCGGCAACGACATAAACATCGAATTCGTGGACACCACCATGTCCGGCGAATATCACATGTCCATGGACCCGTCTGAAAAGGACGCGTTGCTGTATGTTCCCAACGCCGGTCTCACCCAGATGGAAGCCATGGGACTCGCCTGCAAGACCCAGCGCTTCACGCGCACGGACGGCACGCACCTGGGCGTCGGCGGAACTCCGCTGCCCGAAAGCATGAGCGAGTTCAACCGGCTGGAGCAGTTCGCCAAGCTCCAGAAGCCGCCGGCCATTAAATATAAGGACCTGGAAGCGGCCGTCAATTCGACCATCAAGTACAACCTGCTGCCGATGAAGGTGCGGGCGGATTATATCCCGATCACCGGCTCCTCGGTCCTGACCAACATAACCATTCAGTTCGATCGCAAGGATCTGCAATTCAAGCAGAAGGAAGGGTTGTCGACCGCGAGCGTGAACCTGTACGGCCGCATCACTACCATGTCGCGCCGTCCGGCCAACCAGTTCGAGGATCTGGTCCAAGTGGACGTTCCGTCGGAGATGCTCCAGCAGGCTTCGCAGGGGGTGAATCTGTATCAGAAGACCATCCCTCTGAAGCCCGGCCGCTACCGGCTGAACGTGGTTGCGAAAGATGTGGTCGGCGGGAATATGACCAATTACGAGATGGTCCTGGACGTTCCGCACATGGAAGACGATGTGCTGAGTTCCAGTTCGCTGATTCTGGCGGATCTGATCGAGAAGGTCCCCACCAAGAATATCGGTACGGGGCCGTTCGTCATCGGGACCTCGAAAGTCCGGCCACGCATGGACAATTCGTTCAAGCGTGACGAGAAGCTGGGGATCTACCTACAGCTCTATAACTTCGAGATGGACGAGACCACCAAGAAGCCGGACGGCACCATCCAATACGAGATCACTAAGAACGGTTCGACCGACAAGATTTTCGAATACAGCGAGGAAGTGAAATCGATGGGCGGCGGCGCGTCGCAGGTGACCATCGAAAAGCTGCTGCCGCTGAAGGATCTGGTGCCCGGCCAGTATACGTTGAAGGTAAAGATCGTCGATAAGAAACGAAATCAGACAGTAAACCAGACCGCCGCGTTTACGATAGTATAGGAACAGAGCTTAGCTGTTCATGATACGGCTGCGTCCGATCACGCTCGGCTTGATGACAGGGTTGGCCTTCCTGGCAATCCTGCCTCCCATGGCAGGTGCAGGCTCGCCTCCAGTGCCCGCCGGTGGAATCTTCGGACAGGTAAAGAGTTCCGCGAACATCGTCCAGATGGGCGCAACGGTACTGCTTTACGATCGCTACGATCAGGTGGTCCGCCGGGCGCTCACCAACGGGGAAGGTAAATTCGTCTTCGACAACCTGGTTCCGGACACGTATTCGATCCGGGTTTCGCTGGCGAGCTTCGTACCGGCGATCCGCCGCAATATCGCCGTCGCGGCAGGATCCGAGAACCTGCTGCAAATCAACCTGGCGAACGTGTTCAGCAGCGTCGACCTGGTTTCTTCCGGTCCCTCCCGCGGAACTTTGATGAGCGACGAGTGGAAATGGGTCCTGCGGTCGTCGCAGGCGACCCGCCCCGTGTTGCGCCTGCTTCCGGTTTCGAGCAGCGCGTCCACGTCACCCCGTTCGATTTTTTCCAATACCACCGGCTTGTTGAAGGTTTCGGCCGGCGATGGCGAGTCCTTTAGCTCAGGCACGACGGAAGATCTGGGAACCGCGTTTTCGCTGGCCACCTCGATCTTCGGAACCAGCCGCGTGCAGCTCAGTGGAAACGTCGGCTATATCGGCAATTCGACCGTCCCAGCGGTGGGTTTCCGTACTACCTATACGCGTAGTCCGGACGGAGTAGCGGGGCCCCAGGTCACCTTGACCGTCCGGCAGGTTTCTTTGGCGAGTCGTGGCGAGAATTCACCGGTGCTGCGCACAGCGTCGCTGGCGATGCGGGACCGAGTGGACCTTAGTGAAGATCTTCATGTGGAATACGGGCTGACCACCGAGTCGGTCGTCTTCCTGCATCGCGTCAACAGCTTTAGCCCGTTTGCCCGCGCGACCTACGACCTGGGCCGCAACGGTTCCGTGCGCTTCGCCTATTCCAGTGGAACGCAACCAGCCGAGTTCACGGCGCGCACCTCCGGACCGGAATCGAACGACGCTCTGAACCAGGACCTGGCCGCGCTGGCGTCGCTACCGCGTGTTTCGCGGCGCGATGGAGACTTGCAATTGCAGCGCGCGCAGAACTTCGAGCTGGGCTACCAGATCGCGGAGGGCTCGCGAACGTTTTCGGTGGGAGCCTACAACGAGACCGTTACCAACGCGGCCTTCACTCTGGCTGGCGCAAACGGTGTGGTGCCCCTCAGCGACTCGCTTCCGGACTTGGGCACGAATGACCGGATTTTCGACGCGGGCAGCTACAATCGTACCGGAGTCTCGGCCGGAGTGAAGCAGCGGCTGGGCGAGCATCTGCAAGCGGGCTTTGCTACCGGACACACCGGCGCACTGGCCGCGGCTGCTAAAGAGGCGGTCCTCAACACGGGCGACAGCCTGCGCCGTCAGATTCACGAAGTCGACCGGCCCTGGCTCGCCGCGAATCTCTCCACCACGCTGCCGCGAACCGGAACCTACGTTCTGAGCAGCTATGGCTGGACCGATTCGCGCGTGCTCATGCCCGATCATGTCTACATGGCCCAGGACATCAGCCAGTCGACTGGCTGGAACATCCGGATCCGCCAGCCGCTGCCGATGTTCTCCGGGCTCAATGGGCGCCTGGAAGCCACGGCGGAGCTTCGCAACCTGCTCGCGCAGGGGTATCTTCCGCTGGACGCCGGGGGGCGCAGAGCGGTCCTGACTAGCTCGCCCCGCGCCGTGCGTGGCGGCCTGGCCTTCATTTTCTAGCAAGCTGAGAACTGCCTTTTTGCTCGGAATAAGTCCCTGAAGCTTGCTCCGCCTCAAGTGCCGCTTGCAGTGTCGGCCTTTGCAGACATCGCTTCGAGCGCCTGCTCCAGCGCTTTCACGATTCCGTACGCGGCTTTCGTGTTGCTGCGATACTCCTCCAGCGCGCTTTGCAAGTTTGCGGCGTTGACGCCCGAGCGCGCGATCCGTGTGCGATCCACCAGGCGCGCTGCTACCAGCATCGTCACCGGATTATGCGGCGTGAGCACGCCCAGGTCGGTTAGCTTTCCGAGATTTTCCAGAAGTTCGCGGTACGTCATCGAGGGGATGGTCTCCTCGGCGCGGCCGGCTTGTGTATAGGGATAGATATGGTTTAAGGGCATCGTCTCCTCCGGATGCCAACTGCAAATGTGTTTAGGGTGGACTAACGAAGAGCCGAGCCTGCAATCAGGCAGCTCTGAAGAGCGTCTGCGGGTAATTCAATCGACACGATGGGCTGCCTCCTTTGCAAGATTAGTGGGAAAACTCATACTACCATAGACGCGGAAACAGAGCAAATGGTCGCGGATTACATTACGGTTAACGCGGCTGCTGCATGGTCATGCAATGCAGCGTTCCTAACCCCAGAACCAAATCCCGGCAAGGAATTCCAACGATCTCGCGATCCGGAAACAACCTTGCCAGGGTGTTTAGCGCCACGCGATCCTTCTTATCCCCAAATACAGGGGCGAGCACCATCCGGTTCGCGATATAAAAGTTCGCGTAGCTCGCCGGCAGGCGCTGCCGGTTGAAGTACACCGGCTCCGGCATGGGCAGCGTCGCGACGCGCAGATCCCCGCGCGCGCGCAGCCGCGCCAGATTCTCCCTCAACGGCTCATGGTTCGCGTCGGATTTGTCGGGCTCGACCACCGTCACCACGGTATCTTTCGACGTAAATCGCGCCAGGTCGTCCACATGCCCGTGGGTGTCGTCGCCCGCGATGCCGCGGTTCAGCCAGATCGTTTCCGTCACCCCCAGGTAGGTCCGAAATGCTTGCTCCAGTTCGCGCCGCGAGACGCCGGGATTGCGCGCCTGCACATCGGACAGCAGACACTCTTCCGTGGTCAGCATTTTCCCCGCGCCGTTTACGTCGATCGCGCCGCCTTCGAGCACCAGTCCGGGCTGGATCCGCCGCAATCTGAATTTTTCCGCAATCGCTCGCGGCACCGCGCTATCGTGCTCGAAATTGTCGTACTTGGCCCAGCCATTGAAACGCCAGTGGGTGATGGCGACTTCGCGGCTCGCTTTGACGAACAGCGGACAATAGTCGCGCGTCCAGCTCCGGTTCGTAGGATGAGGAAAAAACTCCACTGCATTCAAATCGGCGTGGCACTTGTGCAGAATCTTGCGGACGCGATTTTCATCCTCCGTGATGATGCAGACTCGTTCCACGCGGGCCAGGTGCCGCACGATTTCGCCGTACAGCCACGGAATCGGCTCGAATTTTCCCGGCCAGTCCGATTTTTCGTGCGGCCATGCGAGCCACGTTCTCGCATGCGGCTCCCACTCCGACGGCATCCGCAACTTCATTTGCCGAGCCATCGATTGAGAATCGGACCATACGCGTCGATCCTCCGGTCGCGCAAAAAGGGCCAGTGCTGCCGGACCTCTTCCATCTTCTGCGGATCGCATTCGACGATCAGCGTCTCTTCATCCGTCTGCGATGCCTGGCCGATCACCTGCCCGAACGGATCCGCCACAAAGGATGATCCCCAGAACTCGATCCCCGACTCCGGCGAGCCTTCATAGCCCACACGATTCACCGCTGCAACGTAGATCCCGTTGGCGATCGCGTGCGAGCGCTGGATGGTCTGCCATGCGTCGAGCTGTGCCGCTCCATACTGCGCCTTCTCGCTGGGATGCCAGCCGATCGCCGTCGGATAAAACAGAATGTTCGCGCCGCCCAGCGCCGAAAGGCGCGCGCCTTCCGGATACCACTGGTCCCAACACACCAGCACTCCGAGCCGCCCGAACCGTGTATCGAAATTCACGAACCCGGTATCGCCGGGCGTGAAATAAAACTTTTCGTAATATAGCGGATCGTCCGGGATATGCATCTTGCGATAAATCCCAGTGACCTCGCCATGGGTATCGATCACGGCCGCTGTGTTGTGATAAATTCCCGCGGCACGCCGTTCAAATAGCGATGCGACGATCACGACGCCAAGCTCGCGCGCCAAGCGGCCCAGCGTGTGCGTGGTCGGACCCGGAATCGGTTCCGCCAGAGCGAACAGATCGTGATTCTCTTCGCGGCAAAAATATTGCGAGCGGAACAATTCCTGAAGACATACCACCTGGGCGCCCCGCCCTGCCGCTTCGCGAATCTTCCACTCCGCCTTGGTCACATTCTCGTTGGGATCGAGCCCACAGCTCATCTGCACCAGCCCGACGCTGAATTTCTCGGCGAACATAAACTTCTATTATCGGGTAGAATCGCCTCATGTTGCGATTTTTTCTTGCACTCGTTCCTCTGACGCTGACTGCCGCCGATTACGCACAGGAGGGCCAACGCTGGTGGTCGCACATTCAAGTCCTCGCCGACGACAAAATGGAGGGTCGTAACACCGGAAGCGAAGGTCATCGTAAAGCCGCGCAATACGTCGCCGGCGAATTCGAGCGCAACGGACTCAAACCGGCAGGCACGTCCGGCTACATCCAGCCCGTGAAATTCAGCGTGACGCAGATCGACGAGCCCAATTCCAGCCTCGCCATCGTGCGCAAGGGCGTCGCCACGCCGCTGAAGCTCGGTGACGATGCCACGTTCTCCGTGCGCACCGGACTCGCGGCGCAAGTGGACGCCGCCGCCATATTTGTGGGACACGCCTTAGTGATTCCCGAAATGCACATCGACGATTTCGCGGGCCTCGATCTGAAGGGCAAGATCATCGTGTACATCAACGGCGGCCCTGCATCCATTCCGAGCGCCCTCAAGGCGCACTACTCCTCTCGCGGCGAGCGCTGGAAAGCAATCCAGAAAACCGGCGCGATCGGCGTCGTCGAACTCCCCAACCCTAAATCGATGGACATCCCGTGGGAGCGCGCGACGCTCGCACGGCTCAGCGCGACCATGTCGCTTGCCGATCCGTCCTTGGACGAGATGCCTGGTCTGAAATTCAACGTCCGCATCAATCCCGCGCACGCTGACAAAGTCCTTGAAGGCTCGGGGCACACTTTCCCCGAGTTGCTGGCGCTGGTTGACGCGAGCAAGCCGCTTCCGAAGTTTTCGCTGAATCTCAATTTCCGCGCGCATCTGACGATGAAAACGTCGCAGGCGGAATCGCAGAACGTAGTCGGCCTGCTGCCCGGCTCCGATCCGAAACTGAAAGATGAGTACGTTGTCTACAGCGCCCATCTCGATCACGTCGGCGTGGGCGAACCCATCAACGGAGACAGGATTTATAACGGCGCCATGGACGATGCGTCGGGAATCGCCTCGCTTATCGAGATGGCGACCATCATGAAGCAGGAAAAAATCAAGCTGAAGCGCACGATCGTGTTCGTCGCGGTTACAGGCGAAGAAAAAGGATTGCAAGGCTCGCGCTTTTTTTCTCTGAACCCCACGGTCCCCAAGAAGAACATCGTCGCCGATCTGAATATGGATATGTTCCTGCCGCTCTTCCCGTTGAAATATCTGGAAGTGCAGGGACTCGGAGAGTCGACGCTGGGCGATCAGGTCCGCGCGGCTTGCCAGAAAGCTGGAGTCGCCGTGCAGGCGGACAAGGAACCCGATCGTAATCTTTTCATCCGCAGCGATCAGTACAGCTTCATCCGCCAGGGCGTTCCAGCGCTCGCGTTCAAGTTCGGTTATGTGCCGGGGTCGCCCGAAGAGAAAATCGCCAAGGACTGGCTGAAGAATCGCTACCATGCGCCTTCCGACGATTTGGATCAACCGGTGGACCGCGCCGCGGCCGCGCAATTCAATCGCATTCTGCTGGACCTGGGCGAGCGCGTCGCCAACGCTCCAGATCGTCCGCACTGGAACGCGGACAGCTTTTTCAAACGATTCGCTACCGAGTAGTTTGCAGTGTTTGGCGTTCTTTGCGGCGACACTTCGCGGCTTTGCGTGAAGCGTCTTATCGGGCGGCTTACCATATAGTTTGCGTACAGATCTCATCAAGCGCATCGCCCGCGAATGCGGTTTCGAGCTCGCAGGCATCGCCGCAGCCGATCCGCCGCAGGATTTCGCGCGATACGAAACCTGGGCAGGGCAGGGAATGGCCGGCGAGATGCGCTATCTGGTCGATCGCCGCGCAGAAGTTCGCCGCGATGTTCGCAATCTTCTACCCTCGGCGAGATCCGTGATCTGCGTCGGAAAACTGTACAACCAGCGCAGCGCGCCCGCCACACCCGGTCAGGCTGTGATTTCCCGCTACGCGTGGGGCCAGGATTATCACGACGTGATGCGCGAAGCACTGGAACAAATGGCGTCTCTGCTCAGCGTGCATCAACAATTCGAATGGAAAGCTTGCGTCGATACCGCCCCCGTTCTGGAGAGAACTTTCGCGCGTCTGGCCGGCCTCGGCTGGATCGGAAAGAACACTTGCCTGATCAATGAGCCCCTGGGATCGTGGTTTTTTCTGGGCGAGCTGATTACTTCGCTCGACATCGAACCCGACCTCCCGCCACCCGAACGCTGCGGTACCTGCACGCGGTGTATCGACGCATGTCCTACCGGCGCGTTCGTTCCCGCGGGCGATTGGTGGTCGATCGACGCACGCCGCTGCATCTCGTATTTCACCATCGAGCTGCGCCATCCGATCCCTGAAGAGTATCGCGCCGCGATGGGCGGTCACGTGTTCGGGTGCGATATCTGCCAGGATGTGTGTCCCTGGAATTCGCGCGCTCCTGTCACGGATTCGTTTGAAGATATCCATTCCGCGCCCGATCTCGAAGCGCTGGCCAATCTTTCCGAAGGCGAGTTTCACGAAGCATTTCGGAACAGCCCGCTCGCGCGTCCGAAGTATTCGGGATTTTTGCGAAACGTCGCAGTCGCCATGGGCAACAGCGGACTCGCCCGCTTGCGTGCTCCGCTCGAGCGGCTGTCGCGGCACTCCGACCCTCTGATTGCCGAGCACGCGCAATGGGCGCTCCAACGATTACCGCCGCATGACGTCTAAGGATTCATGGCAAGCTGTTGCCTTCCCTTTGCGCCTTAGCGTCTTTGCGTGAAATAAAGTGCTAGACCGGCGTCGCTCAATCGATCGCCGCCAGCAGCGTTTCCGGACTGGCATTGTCGCCGAACGTCCGGCTCAAGTGCGCGAACCGGTCAAAATTTCCCGGCCCGAACACAAAGCTTCCGCCCAGCTGGAACGGATTCTTCCCCAGCTTGTGTTGACGATGTCCCGCGCCGCTGGCCCGTTTTCGCGCGGCCGTGTTTTCGGATTTCAGCAGATGAAAAATGTTCGCGCTGTTCAAATCGGCGATCTGATAGGCGCGCCGGTCCTCGTCGATCAGCAGCGGAAAGCCGATACCGGTATCTTCTCGAAACATGCGCGCGTAATTGCGATCGCCCAGCCCGATCGCCGCCAGGTTGACGCCTCTCGCTCGAAACCGGTCCTGATATTCGCGCAACTGCGCGACGTGCTCGCGGCAGAAAATTCAACCGTAATGGCGCAGAAACACGATCGCGGCCGGTTGTTTTTCCCACAGCGATCCGAGCCGGATCTCGAGCCCGTCCGCGTCCGGCAGTGCGATCGCGGTAAGAGACTCGCTGAGCGTGTGCGCCATTTGATAGAAAGTATATTGGATCTTACTACTCCCGTCATGTACGTGAAAGGCGTCGGGCCGGCCCGCGCTGCCATGCTCGAGGCCAAAGGGCTGAAGACCGTCGAAGATCTCCTGCTGTACGCGCCCTTCCGTTATGAGGATCGCTCCAACGTAAAAACCATTCGCGATCTGGCGCCTGGAGAAATGGCCACCGTCATCGCCGAAGTGCGATCGTCCCAGCTCTCCGGATTTCGACGTCGCAATCTGGGTCTGTTCACGGCGACCTTCACCGATGCGTCGCACGCCCACCTCAACGCGAAGTGGTTCCATGGCGGCTACCTCGCCGACGTCTTCACGCCAGGACAGAAAGTCGCGCTGTTCGGAAAAATTGAATTCGATAGCTACTCCGGCAACTTGGCCATGATGCATCCCGAATACGAAATTCTTTCCGGCGATGAGGACGGCGACGCATCCCTGCACACCGGCCGCGTCGTTCCCATCTACGAGGCGGCTGGAAAAATCACCACACGCATTTTTCGTGCGCTGCTATCCCGGATACTCGAAACGGTGACTCCTCTCGATGACGCACTGCCCCACCGCCTCCGCGAGTCCTTGAAGCTTCCCGACCGGTGGACCGCAATCCGCGATCTGCATTTTCCTCCCGCCGATTCCGACCTGCGCCTGCTCAACGCCTTCCGCTCACCCGCCCAATTTCGTCTCATTCTGGAAGAATTCTTCTGGCTCGAATCCGGGCTCGAACTGAAGCGCGCCAAAGCCCGTCACTTTCCCGGCATCGCGTTCGCGCTCACCGACCGTGTGCGGGAGCAGATCAAGAAGATGCTGCCCTTTAAGCCGACCAACGCGCAGAAGCGCGTGCTGAAAGAAATCGCCGACGATATGTCCGCGCCGCATCCCATGTACCGGCTGCTGCAAGGCGACGTGGGCAGCGGCAAAACACTGGTGGCCGCGGAGGCCGCGATCATCGCTGTCGAAAACGGTTATCAGGCAGTGGTTCTCGCGCCTACGGAAATCCTGGCGACGCAGCACTACTTCTACTTCAAGAGGCTGTTTCAGAAGCTGGACTACGTGACGCTGTTACTCACGGGATCGAATACTTCTCGTGAAAAAGCCCAGCTCAAAAAGGTCGTCGCCGCGGGACTCGCGCATGTCGTCGTCGGCACCCATGCCCTGCTCGAAGAGGACGTCCAGTTTAAGAACCTGGGACTCGCTATCGTCGACGAGCAGCATCGCTTCGGCGTCGAGCAGCGCCAGGCGCTGATGGAAAAAGGGTCACATCCTGACGTCCTGGTGATGACCGCGACCCCCATCCCCCGCACGCTCGCGCTCACGGTGTACGGCGATCTCGACGTCAGCATCATCGACGAACTCCCGCCCGGCCGCAAACCGATCGTCACCAAACACGTCACTGAGGAGCGAATCGAGCAGGTGTACAGTTTTTTGAAGAAACAAATCGACGCTGGCCGTCAAGCGTACGTAGTCTATCCGGTAATCGAGGAATCGGAAACGCAGGCGATGAAAGCGGCCCAAAAGATGCACGATCAACTTTCGAAGATTGTGTTTCCGGGCACCACCGTGGGTCTTCTGCACGGCCGCCTTCCAACTGACGAAAAGGAATCCGCCATGGACCGTTTCCAGCGCGGCGAAACCAAAATTCTCGTTTCCACCACTGTGATTGAGGTCGGCGTGGATGTTCCCAACGCCACGGTCATGCTGATCGAACAGGCGGAGCGATTCGGCCTCGCGCAGCTCCACCAGCTACGCGGACGGGTCGGCCGTGGCGCGGAACAAAGTTATTGCATCCTGGTTACCGGCAAGCTGAATGACACTGGCCGCGAGCGCATCCGTACCCTGGTCGAATCGAATGACGGGTTCTACATCGCCGAAATGGATATGAAGCTGCGTGGTCCCGGCGAGTTTTTCGGCACGCGCCAATCCGGCCTGCCCGCCTTGCAAATCGGGGACATCATCCGCGACGCTGAAATCCTGGAGATCGCCCGCAACGAAGCCCGCGCTTTCATCGAGCATCCGCCTAGCGAAGAGGAACTGCGCCGCGTTGCCGCCTTCATTCGCGAACACTGGCAGCGCCGGTATGGTCTGGTACAAGTAGGATGATGCCTTCTGCGGCCCTCTGCGTCTCTGCGTGAATCGCGACAACATGCGCGTCATCGCAGGAGAATTTCGAAGCCGTGTGCTGAAGAGCCTTCCCGGGCTCGACGTCCGTCCTACGCCCGACCGTCTTCGCGAAGCGCTCTTCAACGTTCTCACACCGCGAATCCACGGAACTGTTTTCGCCGACGTTTACGCCGGCACCGGAGCGGTTGGAATCGAGGCGCTCAGCCGCGGCGCTGCTCGAGCTATTTTCGTCGAAGAGAGCCACGCGGCCGCTGCCGTCATCCGCGAAAATCTTCGCTCGCTCGGCCTGGAAACTCGATCGACGCTGCGCCACAGTCGCGCCTCTGTTGTCCTCCCTCAGATGGAGGCCGATATTGTTTTCATCGACCCGCCGTACCAGTTGGAAAAGGAATATGAGCGCTCTTTGACCACGCTTGGCGAAAAGCCGCCGCGGCTCGCGATCGTCCAGCACGCGGCACGATTGCAGCTCGCGGAATCCTACGGAACCTTGCGCCGCACGCGGATTCTGAAACAGGGCGACAACTCGCTAACCTTCTACGAACCCGTCACTTCAGACTAAGTTGCGCAGCCACGTCCCGCGCCAGATCGTTCTTGAGAGCGGCGACGTTTTCATAGTCATGCGACCAGAGTTCGAATGCATCTGCGGCATTAATTAGCTTCACCGTGACGCGGCCGTTCGTCGCCAATCCATCCAGCACGGTCCGTACGTTCAGCTTCTCGCCGATCGCGCGCGTATCGCTTCTCTTGCCTGCAAAGATGGACGCATCCCGTACCTGAAACTTCGGAATAGCATTCAACGTTTCGATGATTTCTCCGGCAAGCTTGGGATCGCCCATCACCGGCAGCACCGCGATCGACGGCGGCGGCGCGATCTTTCCGCGCGGATGGCCGAACAGCATCACCGCTGCGATGCTCACCATGATCCCTGAGAATGCCAGGATGATCCACACCACCCATCGCCCTGGAACGGTTGGCATGATTACTGTGAGCTCGCGACGTTCGAGACACCCACGGCATTGGTGAGATCCACGGCGACGCGCACCACGTTGTTCGCGTTACCTTGCACGTTGAACGGAACCGTCAGCGTGAATTCGCTCCCGAACGCGCTCGAAGCGGTGTTTCCGAACCACGCCGCGAACGCTGAGCCAAGCTGCACGGTTACGTTTGCTTGCGCCAGCGTAGAGCCCGATCCGGCCGAGAAACTGAATACGCCGCTCGAAATCTCGCGCGTCGGCGTGTAACCCGTCACCACGACTGTCAATCCTCCCGAGGTTTGTGAAAGCGTCACTGTACTGATCACCGGCGCCACTGCTGCCGTAGTGATGGTTGCGGTGGTTGGCGGCGAATCCGCCGGCGATGTGACGGTCACCGTAATAGTGATCTTACCCGCTACCGTCCCGGTCAGCACCGCGACGCTGGACTTGCCCGCCAACACGGCTTGCGTGCTCCCCGCCGCGATCGTGAAATTCACCGTGCGTCCGCCCGTGCCGAACTGAATCATCTGGTCGTCGCCGCCCGAGGCGGATTGAAAAGTCAGCGTTGCAGTCCCGCTGATGTCGCTTGTAAACGCGCTGGCGATCGAAATCGTCATCGGAAGCTGCTGCGCGAACGTTGATGTTGCCGGCAATCCGCCGATGGTCAGCGCCGGAATCGTCGTCGCCGCGGCGGTGGGCGAGGTTGCCGATGGGGCCGCAGCCAATGGATCCGGGACGACCAGGATCGACGCAGAGCGCACGTCAAATAGCTTTACCAATCCACTCGCTGGACTCGTTAATCGGAACGCGGATCCGCTGAGCGGAAAAACGCCTTCCGGCGTGCAATCGCAATTTAAGATTGCCAGCGCGCCTTTCTCGAGGTCCATGCCGTAAACCACTCCGGCAGCGTCCGCGGCGGCAATGGCCTGGTTGTCCGCCGAAATTCCCAATCCTACCGGCGAGGTCGGTTGATTGGAGGTGTCGTATATCGTCGCTGTTTGACTGTTCCCAGCGATGTCGCGCAGCGAAAAGATTCGCGACGGCGTCGCCATCCCGAGATCCGAGCCGCCGGCGAAAAACGAGAGCGCTGCAACCCCTTCGTCCACCTGCAACTGGGTGCCGGACCCATCAGGGCCGAATGCGTACACCCCCGCGTCCCAGACTCCGGCGATCCATCCGTCGTCGCTCACGGCGAAGGTCTTCGGACTTCCCAAAAATGTCGCGTCGATTTCGTGAACGACCGACGCCCCCGGCAGCCCGCTAACGACCTGGAAATGCGACGTGGCGGCATACCACAGCGCCGCATGCGAGGCCCTCGGACTGATTGCAGTTCGATCCGGCGCATCGGCGACCTCCCGAATATGCCACACTCTGTTCCCCGCCGCGATTAGCAATACCTTGCCGTCATCTGCTACCGCCAACGCGTAATCCTGCCGAGGCGAAATCGCGATTGCCGTCAGACCGCGTCCGATGTGTAACCCGTCACCGAGCGCAGCCGCACCGGGGATTCCATTCATCGGCCGGATGTGCGCACCATCCGGAACCAATCCCAGCCTCGGCCCGTCGATCTGCGCCCACATAAGCTGAGCCGTGCCGAACGCGATGAATATCAGCCGAGATCGCATCAATGGGGACCCCCCACCGTCGGAGTTCCCGCCGTGATCACGATCGGTCCGCTGGACGAGGACGAGTTCGATCCACCATGCTTCGCCGCGATCACGCCACCTGCAACGGCCGCCGCGCCGATGCCAAGAATGATCCAAACCTTGCTGGACGACCCGCCACCGGACGTCGATACTCCGGACACGTTCGTCTGCTTAATGACCGCGCTCGCCGTCTGTCCCTGATACGACGCCGTCACGCGGATCTCGAATTTCCCGGTTTGCCGGTTGAAGCGAATCCCGCGCGCCACCGCCCGTCCGTTGCGATCCGTGGTGGCGGTCAGCGTGGTGGTGCCGTTCGAAAACGTGCCGCCCGGTCCTTGTGAAGGGAGAGAAAACGCGATCGCCGCGCCTTCCACCGGCTCCTGCTTTTCATCCCGTACCTCCACCACCGGCTCACGTGTGACGGGTTGGCGCACGTTGTTGATCGCGTCCTGTCCCTCCACTACGACGATGCGGAGCTTGGGTTCCTGTCCCGGAGCGAGACTGGCGAGAAGTAAAACAGCGATGGCTGAGCGCACGACGATTCTAAAGTATCACGCACGCGGCTGTCTTTGAAAGTTTTTCGCGATACTAGCGATACTAAAAGATACATGCTCCGCTACGCCGCCGTCGACATTGGCAGCAATTCCACCCGGATGCTCGCGGCGGAGGTGCTTCCCGGCCAGCCAGTCAAAGTTCTGGCGTCCGAACGCGAAGTCACGCGACTGGGCGCCAGTGTGTTCCGCGATGGCCGCCTCAGCAATCAGGCCATCGAAGGGACCGTGCGCGTGCTGGCGCGCATGGCGGAGACCTACCGCAAGCTGGATCCCGTTGGTGTGCGCGCGGTAGCGACGAGTGCCGTCCGCGACGCCTCCAATCAAGGCGAATTCATCGCGCGCGCCTCGAATGTGCTCGGCACACAGGTCGAAATCATTACCGGACGCGAGGAAGCGCGCCTGATCCATCAGGGCGTGATGAGCCGCTGGCCGCAGCCTGATAAACGCGTGCTCATCGTCGATATCGGCGGCGGCAGTGGCGAGATTATTTCCAGTGAGGACGGGCACTTGATCGATGCGTTTTCGAAGCCCGTGGGTGCGGTGCGGCTTCAGGAAATGTTCCTTCACGCTGATCCGCCCGAGCCGCGTGAGCTGCATCAACTGGCCGAATTCGTGGATGCGAAACTCGAAGCCGCAATCGCCCGCATGGGACTGCGCTGGGATCGCGTCATCGCCACCTCCGCCACCGCGGCCGCCGTGGTGTGTTCGGTGAACCGCGTTTCCCGTTCGCGCCGCGATCAGGCGGACCGCCTGCGCGCCTCTACCGCGCAGATCCGGAAACTTTACAAGGCGCTCTCCGCGCTCGACCTGGCGGGCCGGCAAAAGGTCGCGGGAATCGGTCCCCGTCGCGCGGAAATCATCGTGGCCGGTACCGGGTCGCTGTTGCGCATTCTGGAACGGTTCCACGCTCCCGCCGTATATTATTCCTCCGCCGGCGTCCGCGACGGAATTATTGCCGATATGGCCGCCCGCGGCGTGGGTGGCGAACGGACGCGCCTCAGCCGCGATCAGCGCAGCGAAGTGGAGCGCGTCGCCGCCCGCTTCGGTGCGATCCTCAGGCGTGCCCGCCGCGTCGCCCGTTTCACCCAGACCCTGTACACGCGGCTTCAATCGCTGCATCAGTTGCCGCTCAACTTCGGCCGCCTGCTCGAAGCCGCCGCGTATTTCTGCGAAACCGGCCACTACATCAACGATTCCGGTCATCACAAGCACGCCTACTACGTCGTCTCCCATGTCGATTTTTCGGGATTCGAAAATCGTGAACGCGAATTGATCGCGAACCTGTGCCGCTATCATCGCAAAGCGATGCCGTCCGCGGCGCATCCCGAATTCCAGGCGCTCTCGCCCGACGATCGCCGTCCGTTGTTGCTGCTGATTCCCATACTGCGTCTCGCCGTCAATCTCGCTCGCGGTCCGGAGGAAGAAGAGGTGGAGATCGTAAGCTGCGAGATCCAGCCCACCCGCGTACTGGTGAAACTGCAGGCGCCGCGCGAGCCCGATCTGGCCGAATGGGCCGCCTCACGCGTCTCGGATGTGTTCGATGAAGTGTATGGAAAATCCGTGGTCGTCACCCACGAGCGCGCTTAGAGGACTCGAGCTTGCAGCTACGGCTTTAGCCGTAGTGTCTCAAACGGCTGACTACGCTCGCGGCTCGGAAATGTTGGCACCGAGCCGCAAGCGGTAGCGACCGGGTCCCGATTTTTTCCGCAACCCCTTAGGCTGGTTTTGGACTCTGCATGTGTGCCCGGTCAAAGGCCCACTACTCCGATTCCGCTGCCGCCTGAGCCCCCGGTAGCTGCGTCAGCCCCGTTGACAACGCGAGCTGAGTCAGCCCCGCCACGTTATTCACGCCCAGTTTTTTCATCATTGTCTTGCGGTAACTGCGCACTGTCTGTTCCCGCAAATCCAGGATCACGGCAATTTCTTTGCTGGTCTTGCCCTCCGCCACCAGCCGCAGCACCTGCAATTCGCGCGGCGAAAGCACGTCCAGCGCCGACGACGCCTGCTTCGATTCCAGGTCGCCCCGCTGAATCCGCGATAGCAGCCGGTCCGATACTTGCGGACTCAGATATGCTCCGCCGCGCGCCACCATCCGCAGCGCTTCCAGCAGGTCGGAATCCGATGCTTTCTTCAGAATGAATGCGCGCGCCCCCGCGCGAATCGCACTCACCACGTTGTTCTCGTCGTCGTACATGGAAAGAATGACGATCTTGCACTCGGCGTGATACCGCAGAATTTCCGAGGTGGTCTCGACTCCGTTCAGCCCGGGCAGGCCGATATCCATCAACACCACGTCGGGACGATGCCGCTTGACGAACTGCACCGCGTCCGGTCCGGTCTCCGCTTCGCCCACCACGCGGAACTCATCCCCGCGGCTCAGAATCGCCTTGATGCCGTCCCGCATGATCTTGTGATCGTCGACAAGAAGGACGTCGAAAGCCATAACCGACCAATTGTACAGCGTTTATCGCTCGTTCGCCGCCATCGCGTTACTCAGCTCCCGCACGCGGTCGATTGCCTGGTCCAGCACCTCGGTCACTTCGCGCACCAATTCGGCGGTCTGCGGAAAATCCATCTTGATGAGCTGCAGTTTCAGTCCGGCCGCCGAGAGCAGCGGACCAATCTCGTCATGCAGCACTTTCGATGGAGCTTTCGGCATCAGGGCTTGCGCTTCAGCGCGCGCCGCGCCGCTTCCGCGATGTTCTTCGCGCGCAGTCCATATTTGTCGAGCAGTTCATCTGGCGCGCCCGACTCGGCGTAGGTATTGTTGATCCCCACGAACTCCATCGCGGCTAGATGCGTCTCCGCCACCACCTGCGCCACGCGCACGCCCAACCCCGAATCAACCAGATGCTCTTCGGCGACCACGATTGCGCCGGTTTCCTTGGCCGCCCGCGCAATCGCCTCGCGATCCAGCGGTTTGATTGTGTGCATGTCGATCGTTCGCGCCGCGATGCCTTCCCCTTCCAGCGTCTCTGCCGCGCGGATCGCTTCCGCCACCATCAATCCCGTGGCAATCAGCGTCACATCGTTGCCCTCGGTCAATTGCACCGCCTTGCCGATGGTGAACTGCTGTTCCGCCGGATAAATCACCGCGGCTTTCGCGCGCCCCGCTCGAATGAATAGCGGACCCTTATACGCCGCCGCCGCCTTCACTAGCGCCTTCATGGAAACCTCATCGGCCGGACACAGCACCACGAACCCCGCCAGGGAGCACGCCAGGCTCATATCCTCGATGCTCATTTGCGACGGCCCGTCTTCGCCGATCGAGATCCCACTGTGCGTTCCCACCGCTTTCAGATTGACGTTGGGAAACGCGGCCGTCACCCGCAACTGTTCGAAGCCCTTATTCAACACGAACGCCGAGAAACTGGACACGAACGGAATCTTTCCGCTGGATGCGAGCCCGCTACCGATCGCCACCATGTTAGCTTCCGCGATGCCGCACTCGAAAAATCGTTCCGGAAATTTCTTGCCGAACTCCGCGGTATATGTGGATTTGGATAGATCCGCGTCCAGCACCACCACGTCCGGATTCGCTTCGCCCAATTCGACTAACGCCTTGCCGAACGCTTCGCGCGTCGCCGGGCCGAGCTTCAATTCGTACTTGATTTTCGTCGCCACTATGCCAGCTCCTGTAGGGCCTTATCCGCTTCCTCGCGGGTGGGCGCCATGCCGTGAAACTTTGGATTGTTCTCCATGAACGAAACGCCTTTGCCTTTGATAGTGTGGGCGATCAACACCGTCGGCTTGTCCTTGGTGGCGCTGGCTTCGGCAAACGCTTTTTGCAGCGCTGCGATGTCGTGCCCGTTGACCCGCACTACATGCCATCCGAACGCCCGCCACTTGTCCTCGATCGGCTCCAGCGACATGATGTCCTTTACGAATCCATCCAGCTGAATCCCGTTGTAATCGACAATGGCGCAGACGTTGTCCAGGCCGTTGTTGCCGGCGAACATCGCCGCCTCCCAGATCTGCCCTTCCTGTATTTCGCCGTCGCCCAGGACGACGTAGGCGCGCGCCGGACTCTTGTCGAGCCGTGCCGCCAGCCCCATCCCGATCGCTAGCGACAATCCTTCCCCTAGCGATCCCGTGGACGCCTCCAGCGCCGGAATGTAGCGCACGTCCGGATGCCCCTGATACACCGACCCCAGCTTTCGCAGCGTGTTCAGCTGATCCTTTGGACAATAGCCAAACTCCGCCATGACGGCGTAGAGAATCGGGCAGCAGTGGCCCTTCGAAAGAATAAACCGGTCGCGATCCCTCCATTTCGGATTCGCCGGATCGTGCCGCAAGACATCGAAAAACAGCGTGACCACAATCTCGGTCGCGGAAAGCGACCCGCCTGGATGTCCCGATTTCGCCTGAGTGATCATCTCGATCACCTCGCGGCGCATTTGTTTCGCGATCGCGGCGAGTTCCGCCGGATTGCTCGTTTTCGCCATAGTCTACTAATTTAACATCGCCGCCCCGTCTGCATGGCCCTGTGGCGTATTCCCACTCGTTGCGAACACCTTCGGCCCGCTACACTGTACAAAGTGCTCGCCGCCCTTGCCGAAATGAAGGGCCAATTTGGCCCCTACGCCGCTCGCCGCACTGCCGCTCTGCTCGAACGCGCCACACATGCGCGCTTGCGCGATCCCGCCGATCTCATCCGTCTGCACGAAGTGGTGCTCTACCTGCGCGCCTATCCGCAAAGCCCGCGCGTGCTCCGCCTAGCCGATAAAATTCTCTTCTCTTTCGCCGACCGTCTCCGCCGTGTCGATCGCGATCCTTTTGATGATCCGGAAATCTCCGGTATTGCCGGCGCCGGCCTCTCCACCAACTTCAGTTACGACGTCGCGCAAGGCCTCGCCGCGCGCTATCCGCTCCACATCGATTGGGAAAACTACGAACACTCCGATCGTCTCGGCGTGCTCGCACGCCTGATCCCGCTGGCCGGGGAATACGCCGCTGTCGAGCCACATGTCGACTGGCGCTACTGGTTCGAACGCGCCCGCGGGACTGTGAAGTGGCTGCTCGCCCACGTCGACCGCCAGACCTACGACCTGCTCGAAGTACCGCTGCGCTGGGAACTCGGCGATTCCTTCGCCACGCGTTCCCGCACGCGCATCCTGCGCCGCCGGATTTACTATCATCGTAGTCCGTTCCTCAAGCGCAGCGAGATTTCTCTCGACCGCGAATTCGCCGCGCCCAAGACTACGATGACGCGAATCGCGCGGCCCCAAAAGATCCTCAACACCATCCTCGATACTTCCGCGGTCCGCTACCGCGAGCTGTGGGGATTCACGCATCCCGACGCCGCACACGTCTATCACGCCGACTTCGGCCGCGGCGTCGATTTCTATTTCTTCGGCGTCCCCCCGGAATGGCGTTTGCCGCTGCGCGCCTATCACGCCGGAATGTTTTTCAAGAACGGCGTGCCCATCGGTTACGTGGAGGGCCTGTCGCTGTTCGAGCGCATGGAAGTCGGTTTCAACCTGTATTACACTTTCCGCGAAGGCGAAACGGCCTGGCTCTACGCCCAGATTTTGAAGATTTTCCGCGAACAGCTCGGCGTCACGTGCTATTCGGTCGACCCCTACCAGCTGGGTCACGAAAACGACGAAGCCATCGATTCCGGAGCATTCTGGTTCTATCGCAAGCTTGGTTTCCGCAGCACGTCGAAAAAACTGACCGCCCTGATCGAGCGCGAGGAGTCCCGCATCGGCGCGAATCGGGAATACCGCACTCCGCCCGCCACGTTGCGCCGCTTGGCCGAAGCTCCGCTGATCTACGGCGGCGGCAAGGAATGGGACCATTTCGATCTACGCAATCTCCCGCTTAATCCGCGAGTCCCGCCCGGCAAACACGCTCCCGAAGAATCCCGGTATCTGCGCGGGATGCAGCAAGACCGGAAGCTGCGGCGTCAACTTCTGATGACGCGTGACAAATCCTGACCGAGTCTGTCTAATGTGGTAGCCTGTCGTGTCTATGTCCGCTTCCAATTCCTCACCTGCCATTTCTACTTCAGTGAAGTGGACCATCTGCGCCGTGGCGGCGCTCGGATTCCTGGTCGACATTTACGCCATCCTGGTGGCGCCGCTGATCGTTCGCGACGCGCTGCTTGAACTCGGACACCTGCGTCCCGGTACACCGGCGTATGCGGATTGGGCCGCATACCTGTTCTGGATTCCGCCGCTTGCCGGAGGATTCTTCGGCCTCATCGGCGGCTATCTCACCGACCGCATCGGCCGCAAACAAATCCTGGTGTGGACCATCCTGATCTACCTGGTGGCCGCCGTCGCCGCGGGATATTCCACCTCGCTCGGCTGGTTGCTAGTATGGCGAACGCTCAGCTTTATCGATGCCTGCGTGGAATTCGTCGCATCGGTCGCATGGCTCGCCGAAATTTTTCAGGAGCCGAAAGCCCGTGAGCGAGTCCTTGGGTGGACCCAGGCATTTTCTTCGCTGGGCGGCGTCGCCGTTTCGCAGGCCAGCTATCTCGCCAATCACTATGGAGCGTCTCTGCCACAGATCTACAACGGGCACTCCGCGTGGCGCTACACGCTAATTTCGGCGGTGATCCCGGCTATCCCCCTGGCGCTGGTGCGCCCCTTCCTTCCCGAATCTCCGGTCTGGAAACAGAAGCGCGATGCCGGTACGCTCAAGCGTCCGCACTTTTCGGAACTGTTCCAGCCGGCTTATCGCAGAACCACCATCGTCACGGCGCTCCTGTTCGCGTGCGCCTATGGAGCCGCGTTCGGCGCGATTCAACAAGCTCCGCAAATCACGCCGGGATTGCAGGAAGTCGCAAAACTCGCGCCCGCCGCTCGTGGTGAAACCGTCGCGAAGGTTCAGCAGATGCAGGAATGGGGAGGGCTCGCTGGACGCATCGCGCTGGCTCTGCTCGCCGTGGTGATCGTCAGCCGCCGGGCGTTGCTACGTATATTTCTGGTTCCCGGATTATTTATTGTGCCTTTCGTGTTTTATTATCCAGCCACACACAGTCTGGACATGCTACGGATCGGAATGTTTTTCGCGGGATTTTGCACCGTCGCGCAATTAAGTTTCTGGGGAAATTATTTGCCGCGCGCGTATCCAGTGCATTTGCGCGGTACCGGCGAAGGCTTCGCCGCCAACGTCGGAGGCCGCATGCTGGGCACTTCGGCCGCCTACGTGACAAGTCATCTGCAAGCGATCATGCCCGGCACTGCCGCGCCAATGCGGCTCGCGTATGCAGCCTCGGCTGTAGCGCTGTTTGTGTATTTGCTTGCGATCGCGTTGAGTTTCTTCCTGCCCCAGCCGCCCCAAAAGCTGGACGACTAATCGATCAATAGTCGTATTCTAGAAAAAGAATGCAAAAACTATTTGCGCTTGTGCCCTTATTGTCTTTTTATGCAACGGCTCAGTTTCCCGCCACACCGCCGCTCATCATCAGCGTACTCAATCCCGGCTCCAACGATCAGCGCTTTTGCGCAGGCATGTTGGTTCAAATAGGTGGAAACAACTTTGTTCCATTGGGCGTCGCGCCCACAGTAACGGTGGGCAATCAAGCGGCATACATCCAGAGTGCCGTGAGTAATCTCATCGTGGCACAGTTGCCGCTCTCGCTTCTCAATGGTCCGACCACGTTGACCGTGAAAACTTCGGGGGGAAGCGCGTCGTTCGGTTTGACGATCTACCCGTTTGCACCCGCATTCGACTTCGTGCCAGCCATAGCCGACGCAAGCTCAAAAGAAATCTCGGTCTCCAACCCCGCGTTTCCTGGCGAGCCTGTGATTGCAACCATGGTGGGGCTGGGCCCAACGAATCCACTAGTCTCGATCACAACATCTCCGCCAACGACCGCTCCCACCACAACGCTTCCGACCGTCACTGTCGGAGGCCTACCGGCCCAGGTGACGGGATCCGTAATCGTCTCCGACCGCGCCATTTATCATGTGAGCTTCACGATACCCACGAACATTGCACTCCGCGATCAGGACGTCGTCGTCAGCATGGGAGGGATCACATCGCAAGCGTCTACGATTCCGATCGGCGCCGCGACTGGCACCACTCCTACGATCACCAACGTGTTCAACTTCGCCGACGATCGCGGCGGACTGTCACCCGGCGCGCTCGCCGCCATCGTAGGACAGAATCTGGGATCGACAACGGCCGTGAGTGTGGGAGGTAAACCGGCGTTCGTCGGGAGTGCCTCGGCGACTCAGGTCAATATTGAACTGCCCATCGACCTCCCAGTTGGCGGCACGACATTGACCGTCACTTCGGGTAGTCAAACCTCGGAGCCAATCAATCTCACGATTGACACGGTGTCTCCAGCTTTTTTCGCGCATGGCCTTCCTACCTTTCGACTCCAAGAGGCGGGAGTGTTCTTAGCAGAGATCTCCGCGTTGAATCCCGCCTCGCCGGGCAACTCGGTCTTTGGTCGCCTGGTGGGCCTTGGACCAACGAATCCTCTGGTTCCGACGGGAAAGGCGCCTACAGGCTTCGCACCAACGGTCGCGCGGCCTATGATTACGGTGGGAGGTAGGACCGCGAATTTCTCTTCTTGCGGACTGATCGGGGTCGGCATTTACGAAATCGTTTTCACCTTGCCTATCGACACTCCGCTTGGCAATCAGGATGTCATCCTGACCATCGGTGACAAATCGTCACCTTCGGTGACACTGATCGTTGCGAATGCGCCGCAGAGTTTTCTCGGATTCCGCAATGCGGCAAGCGGACAACTCCGCGACAGTACGCATGGCATCGCTCCGAACACGTTCCTGAGTATCTACTCGACGAACATCGGATCGACAGACTCGCAGGGAAACTTGTTTCCTTCAACGAATTACTTGAACACCCAGGTTCTATTCAACGATAAGCCCGCGCCGCTCTACAACGTGTTGCCTTCCGCCAATCTGATTAATGTAGCGATCCCCAGTGAGCTTGCGGATGCCGGGACCAATATTGTCACCATTATGAGCTCGAATGGCATCACCGAGAATCTCATCCTCACCATGGCGTCGACCGATGTCGGCGTTTTCCGCATTCCCGATCCAACCAATCCAAGCCGGCAGATCGCGGCCGCAACTGTAGCCAACACGGCACAAGTCGTTCTTCCGCAAGCTACCGCCGCCGCCTACAAGTTTGCTCAATGCCCGGGCGCGTCTCCCACGACTTCATGCGCGGGGCCCGCACACGCCGGCGATTCGATAGTGATCTATTTTACGGGTGGCGGAAGGGCAACTCCCAACGGCGACCCGAATGGAAATCCAGTCCCAACCGGATCGGTGGCGCCCCCTGACGGCAGCATAATTTACAAGACCGTGCTCACACCGATACTCACCATCGGCGGAATCCCAGCGCCAGTTCTTTTTTCAGGAATCGCGCCGGGCACAGCGGCGGAATATCAGATCAACACCGTGATTCCAACCGGCGTGACACCCGGTGACGACGTTGCCGTGGTCCTGTTCTTTGAAGGCAGTTCTGATACGGTCACGATCTCCGTGAAGAATCCATGATCATGGAGTAGGCAGAGACCGCAGCCGAGCGCTCAGCGCTAACGCATCCTCCATCGCCGCACCGATGCGCAGCAGCTTATCTTCTTGCTGCGGCGCTGCGAGGATTTGTAGTCCGATCGGCAATCCGCTCTTGGTGAATCCGCATGGCAGTGACAATCCCGGATTGCCCAGCGCATTGATCGCCCGCATGAATCGTGTCGACGCGAGCCTCGCGTCTTCGGGCGCGCCCCCGATCTCGACCGTGGTTTGTCCAATCTTCGGAGCAGGAATCGGCGATATTGGCGTGAACACGCAATCCACTTGCGTCCAGAGTTTGGAGAATTCGCCAATGAACATGCGCCGCAACCGCTGCGCGTCCGCATAATCCGCGCCCGAAATCAGACGCCCTTGGTCCAGCAGCGCCAGCACGTCCGCTCCGAAATCCGCCCGCCGGGCGAGATACGGACCCAGGTTCGATACCGCTTCCACCAGCAGCAGCACCCGCGCGACTGTGTTAAGTGCGTCGATATCGGGGACCCGTAAGTCGACGATCCGCGCGCCCAATGCAGCGGCAGTTTGCACCGCTCCGCGCACCGCGACGCCCACTTCCACGTCTAGGCGGTCGAAATAATAATTCTGCGGAAGCCCGATGCGCATGCCGCGAATATCTGCGCCGGCGGGCGGCACAAAGCTGCTGGATTTTGCCGCCATCGCGTTGAAGGCGACCGCCGCATCGCGAACCGTCCGCGTGATGGGCCCCACGTGATCGAGGGTCAATCCCAGCGGGATCACTCCGCGGCGGCTCACACGCTCATAGGTCGGTTTCAATCCCACGACGCCGCAAAACGACGCCGGCAGGCGGATGGAGGCGCCTGTATCGGTGCCGGATGCCGCAAAAACCAGATCTGCTGCGACAGCCGACGCCGATCCGCCGCTCGATCCGCCGGGAATGCGTTCGGTGTCCCAGGGATTCCGCACGGCGCCGAAATGCGGGTTGGTGGACGTGATCCCATAGGCGAGCTCGTGCAGCCCGGTCTTTCCCACCATCACCACGCCAGCGTCGTTCCATTTCTCGACTACCGCCGCATCTTCGGCGGGCACGAAATCGAAAAAGAGTTTCGATCCCGCGGTGGTGCGGACGCCGCGCGTTTTCATGAGGTCTTTGTGTGCGACGGGAAGGCCGTGCAGGGGACCGCGATCGACGCCGCGGGACAACTCGGCATCCATTGCGACAGCGCGCGCGCGCGCCGAATCGGCGATGACGGTGATAAAGGCATTCAGTTTCGGATTCGCGCGCTCGATCCGCTTCAGCGATTCGTCGGTGAGTTCCAGCGAGGAAACTTTCTTGGCGCGCAACGCGGCGGCTGCTTCCAGGATGGTCATGCCACGTTCTCCGGCCCGGTCCATACGTCGGCCCCGGCGGGAATTGTCTTTTGTAGCGGCCGAAACGCCTTTTCTAAAGCCTCCAGCGTGGGCACGATCTTCTCCACGTCAGGCCCCGGAATGGGCGGCTCCAGAGCGGCAGCGATCTTCTTCCAATCGGTCATACTGACTCCTGTCTCTCGACTCCTGGATTTCAATAATACAATTGAAGTAATGGTCGCCACAGAGAATCGCGTCACGCCGGCTCCCCTCACTCTTCTGACGGAAGAGGAAAAGATGTTCCAGTCCACCGTTCGGAAGTTCGCGCGCGAGCGGATTGCGCCCTTTGTGCGCGAAATGGACGAGGCCGGCGTCTTCCGCAAAGACATTCTTAAAGAGATGTTCCAACTCGGCTTGATGGCCATCGACGTTGCGGAACAATACGAAGGCCAGGGCGGCTACTTCTTCCAGTCGATTCTCGCGATCGAGGAACTGGCCAAAGTGGATCCCTCGGCTGCCGTGATCGTGGACGTGCAGAACACGCTGTTCAACAACGCGATCTCGCGTTGGGCGACTGAAGAACAGAAACGCCGCTTTTTTCCACGCCTCGCCAAAGATACGCTCGCGAGCTACGCGCTCTCCGAAGCCGGCTCCGGCTCGGATGCGTTCGCGCTGGCGACGCGGGCAGTGGAATCAGGCGACCATTACCGCCTCACCGGGCGCAAGCTGTGGATCACCAATGCGGGGGAAGCCGGCCTGTTTTTGTTGTTTGCCAATGTGAATCCGGAAGCGGGCTATAAGGGCATCACGGCGTTTCTGATCGAACGCGAATTCACGGGATTTCAGGTTGGCAAGAAAGAAGACAAGCTGGGCATTCGCGCTTCGTCCACTTGTGAGCTGATCCTGGACGATTGCCGCGTTCCGAAAGCCAACGTGCTCGGCGAAGTGGGCAAGGGTTACAAGATCGCGATCGAGACGCTTAACGAGGGGCGCATTGGTATCGGCGCGCAGATGGCCGGGCTCGCCCAGGGTGCGCTCGATCACGCGCTGGCGTATGCGCAGCAGCGCAAGCAGTTCGGAAAAGCGATCGCCGAGTTTCAAGGGGTCCAGTTCGACCTGGCCGAGATGGCTGTGGACGTGGAAGCCGCGCGGCTCATGGTTTATAACGCGGCTCGTTTGCGCGATGCAGGCATGCCCTTCGTCACCGAAGCCGCCATGTGCAAGTATTTCGCGTCCCAGGTGGCGGAAAGGACCGCGTCGCGGGCGGTCGAAGTGCTGGGCGGCGTCGGGTTCACCAAGGATTATCCGGTAGAGAAGTTGTATCGTGATGCGAAGATTGGGCGGATATACGAAGGCACCAGCAACATGCAGCGGGTGACCATCGCCAAGCAGATGTTGGGAAACCGAAGTTGATCGGATTTCGTCTGGTCTAGAGGAGTTCCTTATGCGCGTGTTGGCATTGACCCTGTTGGCCGCCGCGGCGGCTTTGGCTGCGGACACCAATCCGCAGCTCTCTCAGGCGCAGATCGACGAAATCGTCCAGAAGTTCTCGGCGAAAGAATCCGCATTCGCGCGGGCGCGGGAAAACTACACCTATCGTCAATCCGCCAAGATTCAGGAAGCCGACGATGCCGGCACGCCTGGAGGCAAGTGGGAAGAAGTCTCCGACATCGTCTTCACGGGCGAGGGCAAGCGCACCGAACACGTGGTTCGCGCTCCCGTCACCACGCTACGTTTGATCGTCATGGATCCCGGCGATCTCGAAGACATCCGCCATACGCAGCCGTTCGTGCTGACTTCCGAAGAACTCCCCAACTATTACGTTCGCTATCTGGGCCATCAGAACGTGGACGAAATCGGCTGCTATGTTTTCGCGGTGAAGCCGAAAAAGCTCGAGTCCAATAAGCGCTACTTCTCGGGCCAGGTGTGGGTGGACGACCGCGACTTGCAGATCGTTAAGTCATACGGCCGGGGCGTGGGCCTGCAGAAGAAGAGCGAAGATCACCAGTATCCGAAATTCGAGACCTATCGCGAGCAGATCGACGGGAAATACTGGTTCCCGACCTACACCATCGCCAACGACACTCTGCATTTCAAGGAAAACGACGTCCGGATCAAGCAGACCATCAAGTACGAGGACTACAAGCAGTTCCGGTCCGACGTGAAGATCACTTTCGGCGAGGAAGCCGACACCAAGCCCGAAGTTAAAGACGATAAGAAGGATGAAAAGCCTGCGGTAAAAAAGAAACCGTAGACAAACTCCTCAGCGAAAGACCCTAAACTTCCCCAAGGTGCCTGTCGATCAATCCATTGGAAATTTCCGATGGCTTCTTCGGAGACCGCGCAGGGAGAAAAGCCCGCGACCAACGACCTGGACCGTTTGAAAGGCGTGTTTCTCGCGAATCTGAATCACGAGATCCGCACGCCGCTCAGCGGGATCCTGGGTATGGTCGATCTTTTGCTCGAAACCGGGCTGGATGAGGAGCAGCGCGAATATGCCAACGCTACGCGCTTGTGCGCCGAGAATCTGTTCGAGATTCTCAACGGTGCGCTGCAATACTCGGCACTGGAGGCGGGTCAGCTCTCGCTGGACGAGGGCGAGTTCAGCCTGAAAGAAATGCTGGATGCCGCTGTCAACCAGCTCGCTCCGCGGGCACAAGCCAAAGGATTGAGACTGTTTTCGACGATCGAAGCGGGGCTGCCGGAAACCATGTATGGCGACGCGCCGCGATTGCGCGAACTGATCAGCCACCTGATCGTCAACGCGATCAAATTCACGCACTCCGGGACGGTCGAAGTGCGCGCGTTAGCCGATCGCGGGGCAGGCGAGCTGGTCCTGGAAATTCACGACACCGGGATCGGAATCGAGCCGGCGAAACTCGAAATGATTTTCGATTCCTTCCACCAGGTGGAAGGCGGGCTGGCACGCAACTATCCGGGCCTGGGGCTGGGGTTGGCGCTCGCGCGCAAGCTGGCGGCTCTGATGAACGGCCGGATCGAGGTGGCCAGCACGCCGCGCGGCGGATCGACGTTCACCGTGCGGATCCCGCTGCGCATGGGCGCCGAAACACGCGAGAATCCGGCGCGCGAATCGGTGGGCACCCACACCGTGCTTCTGGTCGAGGACAATCCTATCGGGATGAGGGTTTTGCGTCGCGCGCTGGAGCGGAGAAACCTGGTCGTGGATGGCGCCGAGTCCGGCCGCGCTGCGCTCGAAGCCGCTGCCAAGCGCCGCTACGACCTGGTTCTCATGGACCTGCAGATGCCCGAAATGGACGGGCTGGAGACCACCGAGGCCATGCGCCAACTGCCCGGTTACGAGACGGTTCCCATCCTCGCATTGACGGCGGATTCTTCCGATGAACTCCGCGCCCGATGCCGGCGTCAGGGGATGCAGGCGTTCCTGTCGAAGCCGGTCGAGCCCGCCGAGCTATGGTCGGTAGTTTCGAAATTCCTGAGTTAATCGAATAAGGCGGTGAGCGAAACGAAGATGTTCGGGTTTGATGTCCGCATCACACCGTCTTTTGCTTCCAGCATGCCTTCCGAGGTGTACCGGTAACCGCGGCGCGTTTCGGGATCGATCACCCACACATTGGGGACGCCCATCGTTAAAAAATCGTCAAGCCGGTGGACGACAGAATTGAGCGTATCGTCCTTGGAAAGGATCTCGACGCACAGGAACGGAGCGTGTCTGATGATCGGCGTGCGCTCCGCTCCAGCGAGCAACGCGCAAACATCAGGAATCCGGAAACGGCGCGGGTTCACTTGAACACACTGTTCGACCAGCGCGAAAATTCCCCATTCGGCTTCGCGGCTCCGAAGATAGAACGCCAGTTGAATCTGTAGCCTGCTGTGATCGATCTCGCCCAAATTGCGCTCCAGGATTTCGCCGTCCACATATTCGCAATCGGGCCGATAGGTGGTGGATAGGTACTCGCTCACAGAGACTTGTGTCGCGGCCGGCATGTCTTTATTATAGTGCCCGCTCCTGCTAACCTTTAACTTCACACATGTCCGATAAGAAATTACAAATCATCCCCCTGGGTGGCCTGGGCGAGTTTGGGATGAACTCCATGGCCATCCGTTATGGCGATGACATCATCGTCGTCGACGCCGGGATGATGTTTCCCGACGCTGAGTTGCTCGGGGTGGACATCGTCACGCCCGATTTTACCTATCTCGAACAGAATGCCGCGATGGTTCGGGGCCTGGTGCTTACGCACGGCCACGAAGATCACATCGGCGGCATCCCGTTTTTACTCAGCCAACTGAACATCCCCGTGTATGGCACGGCGTTCACGCTCGCGCTGGTGGAGCGGCGCCTGGAAGAGCATCAGATGCTTGACGAAGCGCGTCTGAAGATCGTCAAGCCGGGCGAGAAGCTCGAGCTGGGGCCGTTCGCGATCGAATTTATTCACGTGACGCATTCGATCGTCCAGTGCGTCGCGCTTGCCATCACCACTCCACTGGGCGCGATCATTCACACCGGCGATTTCAAAGTGGATCCGACGCCGACCGATAACGAGCTGTTCGATCTGCATACTCTTGCCGCCTACGGAAAGCGCGGCGTGCTGCTGCTGATGTCGGATTCGACCAACGTCGACCGGCCGGGCTACACGGAAAGCGAGCGCGCCGTGGGGCCGCGCCTGGAAGACCTGTTTGTCCGCTCGCCGCGGCGGCTGGTCATCACTTGCTTCAGTTCCTCGATTCACCGCTTGCAGCAGATTCTGGAATTGGCGGATGAATACGGCCGCAAAGTCGCGTTCCTGGGACGCAGCATGCTGGCGACTACCGAAATCGCGCACGACCTGGGCCTGCTGACCATTCCCAACGGGATTCTGCTGCGTCCGCAGGACATTATGCAGACGGCTCCGAACAAAGTGGTGACGGTGGTTTCGGGGACCCAAGGCGAGCCGATGTCGGCCATGTCGCGTGTAGCCGTGGATAATCACAAATCGTTGTCGATTGAGCCGGGCGATACGGTGGCGCTGAGCGCGCGCATTATTCCGGGGAATGAAAAAGCGATTTACCGCATGATGAATCACCTGGCGCGGCGCGGCGCCGATGTGGTGTATGGCGCGATGAATCCGCCGATTCACGTTTCCGGCCACGGAAATTCGGAAGAGCTGCGGCTGGTGCTGAACCTGGTGCGGCCGCGATATTTTGTCCCGATTCATGGCGAATACCGGCAGCTCGCCAAGCATGCTCAGCTTGCCCAGCACTTGAGTCATTGGGGACTCGAAGGAACCTTCATTCTGGAATCCGGAGAGACCTTGGAGATCGACAATGCCGGCGCGCGCAAGGGCGATCCGGTGACGGTGGGCCGCGTGTGCATCGATTCGGGGACGCTGGATGAAGTCGTCGAGGACATGGTGATCCGCGACCGGCGCCATCTTTCCGAAGACGGGTTTGTGCTGCCCATCATCGCCATCAACAAACACACGGGCAAACCCGAAGGCCTGCCGGAAATTGTGAGCCGCGGGTTCATGTCGATGGAAGACAGTTCGGCTGTAATGCTGGAAGCGCGGCAAGTAGTGCTGAAGACACTGGAATCGTCGACCGCGGAAGAGCGCGGCGATTGGGGTGTGATGCAGGAAAAGATTCGCGCAGACCTGAAGCGGTTCCTCACCAAACAGACGTCGCGGCGTCCGTTAATTATGCCGGTGATTCTCGAAGTTTAGCCTCCAACTTTATTCTTTGGCGCGCGCCGCAACCGTTTATTTCCCCGACGATCGGGCCGCTTCGTAACCCCAGGCGGAATGGGACCCATCTTCACCAAATGGCTTCACGTTGCGACGGTAGAGGTTCGAACACTTATCCGTCCCGCGGTGGGCTGGAGGCCGATGAGCGCGCCAACCACTCTGCCCGCAGTTTAGCGGAGTGGTGAAGGTTCGCATGCGAACGAAAGTCGCAGGTTATTCACAACAATTAAGATAGAGACCGGAGTACAGGGTGAATGCACCACTCCAGATTGACTTGTACGGGAGAATGACGTACATTGTGGATGATGCCGCAGCAGACGACCTCAACCCGAACCGCACGCTTGGAGGCTCGCATCACGCGTGAGGCTCTGGCGGTGGTTCGCCGGGCCGCCGAAATCCAGGGGCGCTCGGTCAGCGATTTTGTGGTTGCGGCCGCTCAAGAGGCCGCGCAAAAAACGATCTTGGAAATCGAGGTACTCCGGCTATCCCGTGAGGCGCAGGAAAAATTTGCAGCGCTGCTGTTGCGTCCACCCGCGCCGGTCAAAGCTCTGAAGAAAGCCTTCGATCGTCACCGCGCCTTGATCGCGGAGTAATGGGTGGCCGCGTCGTTTCGTATTGAGCCGTTGTCGGGCGAGCATGACCGGTCGCAATTTCGCAGCGGCTCGGATGCGCTCGACCGGTATTTTCGGGAACAAGCTTCGCAGGATATCAAGCGACGCATCGCAACGTGCTTCGTGGCGGTCAGCATCGGCGCGCAGGACGTGGCCGGCTACTACACGCTTACGGCCACCAGCGTCGCCCTGAATGCGCTGTCACCGGAGATCGCAAAAAAGCTGCCTCGTTATCCGGTCGTGCCAGCGGTGTTGCTGGGACGGCTTGCTGTGAGTCGCGATTACCAGGGCCAAGGGCTCGGCGGTGTTCTCTTGGCGGATGCATTGAAGCGGACGGCGCGGGCTGAGTTTGGCGTGTTTGCCATGGTGGTGGACGCTAAGGATGCGGCGACGCAACGCTTCTACGAGCATTACGGATTCACGCTCTTGTCCGGTGAAGTGCGCCGTTTATGTCTCCCGATTTGTGCGGCCCTTCAGCGTTTAGCGGGGCGGGGAAGCGGATGAGAGTGTGGCCCAGAGGAGGATTCGAGGAGCCTTGCCCAAAGCTCTATTCGCGAGACGCACTGACCGCGTCGCGCTCAACATAACGCACGATCGCAGGCGTCAGTGGGGCTAAGGCGGGAGGAACGCGGATAGACAGGATTACCAGGGCACGCGGATTGGCAATCAGGTTAGGGTCGACAATGAGAATCGCGGCTCCCACTATTGGAAGGTCGTTTTTCTTTAGCCATGAATTGAAATTTCCCAACCCTTCCGTTTGGGCCGGAGTTTTGTACTCAACAATCGTTTTGCCTCTGTACTTCAGAGTGTCTGTTGGATAGGGACCGGACGGAAAGGGCAAATCCATCCCTTCCCAAACGCCTTTAGCGAATACTCTATACGCTGGAAAAACGTGTGCGACTATCTCTGCAATCTGATACATTCCAGAGCTCTGGCCATTTATGTGATTAACCGCAATCGCCGGTCCTTCAAGGCCCCCCGAGCTGCGGTGGATTGGTTTTGGACTCAAGAACAAGCCGTAGCCGCTGGAACCAGAGGCTCCCTCGCAATACCAACCTCGCGGCGCTAGGAGACCAATACCGTCTGCGGATTTGTAGAAAGCGAGTGCCTCGGCATCTTTCGGGCTGATCGGCACAGATACACTTGTTCCCTTTGGCGCTTCCAGTGTCTCGATTTGGCCAGATGATGCACACCCGATGAATGGGACGGAAACCTCGGCTCGACGTGGGTTCACGGCAGCGCGGGTTGCCTGCGCCAACAGCGAAGGTTGCGGGCACAGCGTCAGGATGACTACCCCTGCGCTCAGTAGTAACGCCCGCGCCGACCCGAATCCCATGGCTGAAGCTTACACGATTTAGCTGCTCCTCTTGTGCCAACGAATCGTCAACAACTCGCAAGCTGCCGGGTAATGTTTTCAGTGGAGAAAATTACAGACGCATCCCTATATCCGGGTCAGGCGGATCAGGTTTTCACGCCCGCGTCCGAGCCGGAGCGGTGCCGTGTGCTGCTCTTACCGCCTCACCTATGCCCGTAATCCGTGAAAACGTAATCTCTTGTCTTTACCGTAGTGTGGCACGCGAACCCGCACTTGGCGTCGTTCCCCTGCGGCGGCTTGCCAGCCATGGTGCCAGGTGTGAACTTATCGGATGCAGCGTCATAGTCGAACACGGCATATCCCCACCCGCCGCTGTCAGCGAACCTCTTGCTGTCCTTCACCATGAAGTCCATATCATGCTGGGTGCCTGGCACTGTCGCTGCGGGGAACGTCTCCAACTTTTTCGGGTTCCAATGGATCTTCGCCAACTTGGAGCCATCGGGGAAAGGCTTGCCGTTGCCGGGAACGCCGGCCAGGTAGGCTTTGATCATCACAGGATTAGCGAGGATCGCAGCCATAAGGGGTCCGTCCTGACTGATGGAGACCACCTGCCAGGCTTCGTATCCTCTGAACTCAGAGAAGGAGAGCCCATTCGGTACTTTCGCGGTGTACTTGTCCTGCGCGGAAATGGCCAAGCCGCCCACTAAGGCGAGCACTCCCGTAATCATCGGAATTGTCAGCATCTCTTTGCCCTTCATCACCAGCACCTCCTTTTGTCAAGTTTAGCGCGGCCGCTGAAACAAGCGGTCAAGAGACATTGCAGAACTGGGGCCTGCTCCACGGATAATATCTTCAGTGGAGAAAATTACAGACGCGTCCCTTTATCCTGGCCAAGCCGAGCAGATTTTCACGCCAGGGTCCGAGGCGGAGCTCTTGGATATTTTGGCTCGCGCTTCGGCGGAGCAGGTGCCGGTTACGTTGGCGGGGGCGCTGACGGGGGTCACGGGTGGAGCGGTGCCGCAGAGTGGATGGTCGGTTTCGCTGGCGCGGATGAATCGGGTGGAGATTCAGGACGATCGCGCGATCGTGGGGCCGGGGACGCTGTTGAGGGATGTGCAAGCGGCGGCAGCGCGGGCGGGGAAGTTCTATGCGCCGGACCCGACGGAGAACACTTCGTCGATTGGCGGAAATATCGCCGCGAATGCGAGCGGGTCGCGGAGTTTCAAATTCGGCGCGACGCGGGAACATGTGCTGGCTTTACGTGTGGCTCTGATGGACGGGCGCGTGATCGATGTTAAGCGCGGTCAGGCCGTGGATTTTGAGGTTCCAGCGATCCGGTTGCCGCGGACGACGAAGCATTCGGCGGGTTATCGGCTCGCTCCGGGGATGGATCTGATCGATCTGTTTATCGGGAGCGAGGGGACGCTCGGCGTCGTGACGCAAGCCGAGCTGCGGTTGCTGCCGGCTCCGGGGGAACTGACCGGCGGCGTGGTGTTTTTTCCGTCTGAAGAAATCGCCTTGGACGCGGTGGATGGATGGCGCACGGCGGGCTTGCGGATGCTCGAGTATCTGGACGAAGCGTCCCTCAAGACGATGGACGTGGCGCAGCGTGCGGCGCTGATCGTCGAGTGGGAAGGCGATTGCGATCTAGACATGACCGGAGCGTTGGAGGACGAATCGTGGTTCGCGGTTTCGGCGGCGGATCGAGAACGATTCCGGAAATTCCGGCACACGCTGCCGGAGCGGGTGAATGATCGCATCCGGCGCAGCGGGTTCATGAAGCAGAGCACGGATTACGCAGTACCGGTCGACCAGGGCAGGGAAATGCTCGCGATTTATCGCAAAGAGATTCATTCCGAGCATGTGATTTTCGGGCATGTCGGGGACGCGCACTTGCACATCAATACTTTTTCGGGGTCGACGGAGGAGTTTGAGCGGAACAAAGCTCTGATGACGGAACTGGCTCGGGCGGCGGTATCGTTGGGAGGGACCGTGGGGGCGGAGCATGGGCTCGGGAAGAGAAAAGCGCATTTGTTGGGGATTCAGTATTCGGCGCAGGAGATCGACGCGATGAAGGCAGTGAAACGACGGTTCGATCCGCAGTGGTTGTTAGGGCAGGGAACGTTGTTCGGGTGAATGAGCCGCGGGGATGAAACCGCTCCCTCCGGTCACGGCTCAGGGGCTAGTTGACCGGTTTGCCCAGGGAGCACAACGGATCGCCGATCACGATGTTTTGCCAGCTCAACGCGCGGATGGCGATGTAGTAGCTTTCGGCCAGATTGCGGCCCTTGTAGTATTCAGGCAGCAGATATTCGGGGCGTGGGGTCATCGCCAGGTAGGGTTCATCGACGTGGCCGGAGGCTCCGGTTGCGCCTTCCACGATGTAATCCGCGGTCATGGTTTGCGGGCTGTTGAAGAACCACAGTTTGGGCGAGTTCCAGTCGCTGAGGTTCCACGTGTCGGGCGGACGCTTGAAGGTGCGCGCGTTGGTGGACACGAATTCGGTCATGATGGCTCCGGGCAGCCATTGGAAGTGCAGAAAACGTTCGTGGCGATTTTTGTCGTTGGAGCCCCAGCCGGCGTATCCGATCACGTCTTTTTCGTTGTACAGCACCTTGCTCGATTCATCCAGAACCACGCGCTCCTTGGGGAGCAGAACAGCGGCAGTGCGGAGCCATTCGTCTCCGCTGGCCTCACCGTGATCGCGCAGGTCGATCACGAATTTTCCGCGATTGGCGGCTTGCAGGGATCGGTCGATCATGGCTTTGACGTCCTTGAATTCGTAAGCGTCCAGGCGCGTGACCAGGTACATGGGAAATTGCGGATGGGCGAATTTCGCGTCGCGCCTCCCGAAGAACGGATTCGGAATCGAGCCGGGCAGCGCATGCGAGCGGCCGCTATGCATGTCGGTGTACAGCAGCGTCAGCTCGCTGTCGAGGGCCGCGGATGTGGTCGCCATTCCGGAGCCGGTGCCGGAGACGCGGAGCGGGACGCCGGACGTCGTGACGATGTAAAGAATCGATTCGGCAAGCCGGTTTTGGCGAAGAAACGTCGCGATGGGCGCTGCAATTTCACGATCGTAAACGGCGCGCGGGATGGTTTCGCCGGTAGCGGTCCGCACATGACACAGATTGGCCATGGGCACGGCGCGGCGGCGCGCGTAGTATTCGCCGATTTCGCGGGAAACCGGCGAATTATCGTTTACTACGACCAGGACGTTTTCGGGCCCTTGGGCGACGAGCACCGGCGGGAACGCGAACAGCAGCGCGAGTCTGGAGATTTTTCGCTTCAACGCCGATGCTAAAATTGTAAGATAACGCACTCATGGATCTGGATCAGCTCCACACGTTTCTCGAGATCGTGCGCTTGAAGAGTTTCTCCAAGGCCGCGCAGACGTGTTTCCGGACGCAGCCGGCCGTGAGCGCGCAAGTGCGGCAACTGGAGCAGGAACTGAATGCTCCACTGTTCGACCGGCTGGGGACCAAAATCGCGTTGACGCCGGCCGGGCGCATTTTCGCGGAGTATGCTGAGCAGATTCTGGATCTGCGCCGGCGTGCGCAGAATTCGATTAACGAACTGGAGCGGGTGCCGCGAGGCGAACTGGTCATCGCGGCCAATGAAGCGACCTGCATCTACGTGCTGCCGCGCGTGTTTTTCGAATACAAGAAACGATTCCCCAAGGTGCAGATTTTGATCGATCGCTCTTTCGGCAGCCGCGTGGTGGAAGCGATCGTCGATAACCAGGCGGATTTTGGAATCACGCAGCTTCCGGTGAAGGAAAAACGCGTCCAGGCGGTCAAGATTCATTCCGACGAAGTGAAGGCGATCGTGCCCGCGGGGCATCCTTTGGCTTCGAAAGAACGGATCACGCCGGAAGACCTGGTGGGTCAACCGTTGCTGCTGCCGAAGACCGGTGCGCGCCGAACGCGTCTGGCCGCCTGGCTGGAGCCGGTGGAAGACCAGATCCGCATTTCCATGGAATTGGATTCCACCGAAATGATCAAGCGCTTTGTGCTGGCGGAGCTTGGGATTGGATTCTCGGCGG
>DATMOC010000042.1:0-44231 GCA_035568415.1 Bryobacteraceae bacterium
GCCGGCACACCGGACTACCGGCTCCAAGTCAAAGTCAGCGGCATTCCCGTGTTCAGCTGGATTCCGGGAATGGCGGGCCAATATACCGCTCCTCCCGTCACCGCCACCGCCCCCGCTCAAAGCATGGGCGCGACCAACTAGTGAACTGTCCGGTGATTCGGACAGCGATTTTGCCAAGAATCCGTTTAGCGGGGCCTGGGACGCTCGCAGACGCGTTTTACGAGATTTCCGCACCCTTGGTATGGCGAGTGCCTGTTGAGCCCGTCGATTTTGGTCTATCGAAGTCGCAAGAAGTTGATTCCGTGAACCTTGGCGAAAACCGGCGCGATTCGCAAGCGACCCGGGATCCGCTGTCGAAATCACCGGGACACGCCACTAGCGCGGGACCAGTTTCATTCCTCGCGCAATACTTCGAGCGGCTTCTGGCGCAGGATTCGAACGCTCGCCAGCCAGCCCGAAGCATTGGCGAGCAGGGCTGTCAACACGATCGCGAACAGGATCGGCTTCATTTCGAATTGGAAGTGAGCATTGAGCAGACGTTTTAGAAGCAGACTCGAAAACACGGCCGCCATGATTCCGCCCATCACACCCGCCACCAGCCCCAGGGCCAGAAACTCGACCGAGAAAATCCGCCCGACCTGTCTCCGCGTCGCACCCAGCGTTTTCAGAATCACAACTTCCCGGACGCGCCGGAAACGAGTCCCAGCGACGCTCGCGGCCAGGATAATCGCACCCGCCAGAATCGCAAAACCCGACAGGAATCGGATCACCAGCGCGATCTGATCGATCACCTGTTGCACGATCTCGAGCGCATCGGCGATGTTGACCACGGTCACCGTCGGCATTTTCTCAAACGCGGCGCGCTGGAATTTCGCTACCAGCGGCGGTTTGATTCGTACGCCTCCATCGAAGGCGACTGGCAATCCCGCAAGCGCCGGTGGATTGAAGACGAAGGAGCTAGTGGGCAGAAATCGTTTCTGTTCCCATTCATGCAGCGCCACGACGTGAGCTTGAATGGTGCGGCCGCTGGATTGCATCTCTATCCAATCACCTGTCTTGATGCCGATCCGCTTAGCAGTCTCCGCCTGGATGGAAACCACGGCTTGCGCGCCGGGACGAAGCGCATCTTCTTTCCACCACGATCCTTCGACCACACGGATGTAGTCCGGCTGCAATCCTTCCCACAAGACTGTGGGCGAAAATCGCGCCCGTGGCGGAACGGCTTCACCATTGATCGAGATGAGCCGCGTTCCGATACGCGGAACGAATTCGGGAGCGCCCTCGATGCCATCCTGATGCGCGATCAACTCCTTCAACGGCTCGACTTGGGCCTGCGTGACGCCGACCAGGAACACGTTGGGCGCCCCGGGCGGCGCCGTTTCGATGATTTGCGAGACCAGAGATTCCTGAACCAGATATACCGTCAGCGTGAACATCACGCCCAGCCCGAGCGCGATCAAGATGGCCTGCGCCTGATTCCCCTGCCGGTAAAGATTCGCCATGCCCTGACGTATTAATGACGGAATTCGCCACGGCGATCCATTGAGGAATCCGCGCACCAGCTTGAGCAGCGCCCACGAAACTAGAGCAAGAGCGGCCAGGCTGGTGCTCAGTCCACCCGCGAAATATCCACCGACCCGCGCCGATCCGGCGAGCCATGCGGCAATTCCACCGATGCCGGTCAGGATGAGGAGACCTGCCACCAGCGCGGCGCGCGCTTCTATGATGCGCCGCCTCCAGGGCAGCTTCGCTTCCGGCATATTGCGGCGCATGATCATCGCCGGCCGGATTTTTCGAATCGCCAGCAGCGGTGGCAATGTAAACAGCAATGTCGTGAGCACGCCCACGCCGATCCCCTGCGCCGCGGCCTCGAAATGCCATCCCATCGCAGCGCTGAGGTCGAAATATTTCTTAATCAGCAGCGGAAACACCTGTTCCACGGCGCGGCCCACTGCCACCCCCGCCAGTCCCCCGGCCAGACCGAGCATTAAGGTTTGAATCGAAAAGATCCGGATGATCTCGCCAGAGGTCGCCCCCAGGGATTTCATCACCGCGATGTGATCCATTTTCTGCTGCAAATGCGCGTGCATCGCCATGGCGACGCCGATCGCCCCAACGATCATCGCAATCAGGCTGATCAGACTGAGAAACGTAGTCGCCTGATCCAGGCCATTGGTAATGATGGGGTGCGATTGGCGGAAATCCGCAATCACGGCGTCCGGCAGCGCGCGCCGGATGCTGCGGCGCACCTGCTCCACCTGCGGCGATCCCGGATTCAGCTTGAACAGATAGCGTTGCGAAGCGCGGCTGCCCAGTTGCATCAGGTCAGTGCGCGCAAACGCCTCCCGCGACATCATCAGGCGTAGGCCGATGTTGAGGCTCGCCGACATGCGGTCCGGCTCGGAAACGATGGACGCGATGATCCGGAAATCATGCTCACCGATTTTCACCGAATCGCCGGCGTGCAGATTGAGTCGAATCAGAAGATCTTCGCCGGCGACCACCGTCTCCGGCGTCAACGCCGCTGCCAGCGTAATCGCTGGTTGGAGTTTCATTTCGCCGTAGTAGGGATACTTCGAAGGATCCACGGCCTTCAGCGCCGCCAACACGGGAGTCGCCCCACCCGCGGCGGGCGCGGTCATCGAAACCGTCTCCGTGATCCACGTATACTCCACGTGTTCTGCGGCCAGCGCGTCGAGCATCGCCCGTTGCGAATCGGTCGGAAGCTGGAACTGCCGCGCGGCCAGATCCGCGGCCATTACCGTGCGAGCTTCTTTGCTCAACATCGAATGAAAACTCTGGCTGAATCCACGGACTCCGCTGAGCGCGCCGACACCGGCAGCCACAGCCAACACCACGAAAAGGAATTTCGCCAGCGACGATCGTGTTTCCCGCCAGGCGATGCGGGCAGCGGTGCGGAGAGAAAGATTCATGACGTCCGCGCGAGCGTTTCCTGAGTCTCGTCGGCGACAATCATGCCGTCGCGCAGCGTCACAATCCGGTCCGCATGCGCGGTGAGCGAGCGGTCATGCGTAACCAGCACCAACGTAGTTCCCTCGCGCCGGTTCAAGGCGATCAGGAGTTCCAGCACGTGCGCGCCGTTGACGCTGTCCAGGTTTCCGGTTGGCTCGTCCGCCATCAGGATCGGCGGCTTCACCATGAATGCGCGCGCCAATGCGACGCGCTGCTGTTCGCCACCGGAAAGCTGCACCGGATAATGATCCAGGCGATCGTTCAGACCGACGCTCGCCAACAGTTCACGCGCCCGCGACAAGCCCGAGGAAACGTCACCGCCCGCGAGTTCGTGCGGAAGCAAAACGTTCTCTTCCGCGGTCAAGGTCGGGATGAGCTGGTAGGACTGGAACACGAATCCGATTTTGCGTCCGCGAACCACGGCCAGTTTGTCTTCACTGAGGCCGCTGATTTCGACACCGTCAATGACGATCTCTCCCGAGGATGGCGTATCCAATCCGGCCAGCAGCCCGAGCAGTGTGCTTTTTCCGCTGCCCGAAGCTCCCATGATCGCCACGAATTGCCCGGCTGGCACGCCAAAATCGACGCCGCGGAGAATTTCGACTCGATGTGTTCCCGTATCAATGATCTTAGTAAGACCGCGCGCTTCAATGATCATTCGCCTACATCTATTATGATGGCAGCAGATGCGGTATTTCTTGCTTCTCGGGTTGGCGCTCTCAACCGGCGCATGCTCTCATTCGCACGAATCAAATGACGAATCACGGACCGCGTCCTCGGCTCCACAACCGGTGGCCAGCGATCCACGAAGAATTCTGGCCGTGTTCGGGGACAGCATCAGCGCTGGTTTTGGGCTTGCGAACGGTCAAAGTTATCCGGATTATTTGCAGAAGAAACTGGATGCCGAAGGATATTCATGGCACGTGGTCAACCTCGGCATCAGTGGCGATACAACGGAGGGCGGCGTGTCGCGAATCGATTCGGCCACATCGCTGAAACCTGCGATTGTGATTCTCGAGCTCGGTGGGAACGACGGGCTGCGCGGTCTGCCGCTCGCTTCCACACGGTCGAATCTCGAACAGATGATCGCGGCGTTCCAAAAGGCGGGTGCTCGCGTGGTGCTGGCCGGAATGACGCTGCCGCCGAATTACGGCGCCGAATATATTCACGGATTCGAGAACATATACAAGGATTTGGCTGCCGAGCACAAGCTCACGCTGATCCCATTTTTGCTTTCGGACATCGTGACGAAAGACATGCGCTACCTTCAGCCCGATGGAATCCATCCCACGGCGCCAGGCAGCGAGATCATCGCGGGAACAGTATTCCGCGCGATAAAGCCGCTGTTGAATTGACGAGATGAGTTGACCAAACACGTTCATATTCTCGGAATTTCGGCTTACTACCACGATTCCGCAGCATGCCTTCTCCGCGATGGAGAAATCGTCGCGGCCGCGCACGAGGAGCGCTTCAGCCGCAAGAAACACGATCCCCAGTTCCCTGCCCATGCGGTCGCGTTCTGCCTGCAACAAGGCGGAATCGGGCCAGCGGATCTGGATCATGTGGCGTTCTACGACAAACCATTGCTGAAATTCGAGCGGCTCCTTGAAACCTATCTCGATTACGCTCCTCGCGGTCTCCGATCTTTCCTGCAGGCGCTTCCGCTGTGGCTGAGCGAAAAATTGTGGATTCGCGAAAAGGTCGCTGCCGAGTGCGGGTTCAAGGGCCGCGTGTTGTTCACTGAACATCATGAATCGCACGCCGCCAGCGCATTCTTTCCATCGCCATTCGACTCAGCGGCCATTCTCACCATCGACGGCGTCGGCGAATGGGCCACCACCGGCTACGGATTCGGACGCGGGAATCAGGTTCATCTCACCGGCGAGCTGCATTTCCCGCACTCGCTGGGTTTGCTGTATTCGGCATTCACTTACTACCTCGGATTCAAAGTCAATTCCGGCGAGTACAAAGTCATGGGACTCGCGCCGTATGGCCAGCCCAAATTCGTGCAGCGCATTTTGGACGAGTTGATCGACCTGCGCGCCGACGGCTCGTTCCGGCTGAACATGAAATACTTCGATTACTGCCACGGCCTCACCATGACCGGCGCGGCGTTTGACACGCTGTTCGACGGTGCGCCGCGGACGCCGGAAAGTGCCATCACACAGCGCGACAAAGACCTGGCTCGCTCGATTCAAGAAGTTACCGAAATCGCCATGCTGCGAATGGCGCGTCACGTCCACCAGCAGACCGGCGAAAAGAGCCTGTGCCTGGCGGGAGGCGTCGCACTCAATTGCGTGGCGAACGGAAGAATTCTTCGGGAAGGTCCGTTCGACGATCTATGGATCCAGCCTGCGGCTGGGGACGCGGGTGGAGCGCTAGGCGCGGCGCTCTCCGTGTGGCATCAGTACCTGGACCAACCACGCGTCACGGCGGGTGACCGAATGAAAGGCGCCCTGCTCGGCCCCGAATTTTCCGTGAGCGAGATCCGGAATGCGCTTGATGAGAAAAAAGCGGTGTACGACGAGGAAGGCTCAGAGCACGAGTTGACCCGACGGGTCGCCCGGCTTCTCGCCGATGGAAAAGTCGTCGGCTGGTTTCAGAACCGGATGGAATTCGGGCCGCGAGCTTTGGGCGCACGCAGCATTCTGGGCGATCCGCGATCGCCTGACATGCAATCCCAGATGAACCTGAAGATCAAATTCCGCGAAAGCTTCCGTCCGTTCGCGCCCTCGGTTGTGGAAGAACGCGTCTCGGAGTTCTTCGAGCTCGACCGGCCTTCGCCGTACATGCTCCTGACCGCGACTGTGCGTGATTCGTCGCTTCCGGCGATCACGCACGTGGACGGCTCCGCACGGGTTCAAACGGTTCGCCGTGCAGACCATCCGCTGTACTACGATCTCATCGCGGCTTTTGGCGACCTGACCGGCAGTCCTGTGCTGATCAATACCTCATTCAACGTCCGCGGCGAGCCGATGGTATGCTCACCCCAAGACGCGTACGCCTGTTTCATGCGAACCGGCATCGACTATCTGGCGATCGGGAACTTTATTCTGGATAAACGAGCTCAGATCGCACCGGCCCCGAATCGGCAGGAGGAGTTTCAACTTGACTGAGCGCCAGCCTAAGACGGCACTGCTCGTCGCCGGAGTCCTAGCTGTTCTGTGTGCCTGGCTCAGCTATCGTTCGCGATGGCCGCTCGCCGCGATCGCCGGAGGATTGTCCTGCGCGCTCCTCTTTATCGGATTGTTTTCACTGAAACTGTCGAGCGCGTTTCACCGGGTCTGGATGCGATTCGCCACGGCGATCGCGTACATTAACAGCCGCGTCTTGCTGACGATCTTGTATTTCGCCGTGTTCACGCCATACGGATTCGTCACGCGATTGCTCGGCCGCGATATTCTGAATCGTGGGAGCCCCCCACGCGATTCGTACTGGATGAAGCGATCGGCAACCCGGCAAACTAAGGACCAGTTCGAGCGGCTTTTTTAAATGAACCGGCTTAACCTATTCAAAGAATTGTGGATGTTGCTGCGCCAGCACCGCAAACTGTGGCTGGCGCCGATCATTATTCTGCTCCTGATCCTCGGCGTCCTGCTGGTTCTGGCGCAAACTTCTGCCCTGGCGCCCTTCATTTACACCATCTTTTAGCCGATAATATAGGCATGAACAGGCTGTCCGCATCTCGTCCTTCCGCGGCCCGGCCATCTCTTTTTGGCTCCGACTAGTCAGGTTCCGTTGCGGCCCTCGCCCTCCACCTGATTCTTCAAAGGAGCTCCATCATGAATGCCACGGACGTAGTCCGCCAGGACCTTCCGAATCTGATCACCCGCCTGCCCGGCCCCAAGGCGCAAGCGGTGATTCAACGTGACGACGCGGTGCTGTCGCCTTCCTACACGCGAAGCTACCCGCTGGTCGCCGCGCGAGGCGAAGGCGCGATGATCCAGGACGTCGACGGAAACCGCTTTCTCGATTTCAGCGCCGGAATTGCCGTCGTCTCTACCGGCCATTGCCATCCCCAGGTGGTCGAAGCGATCCAAAGGCAGGTCGCGCAATTGATCCACATGTCTGGCACCGATTTTTATTACGAGAACATGGTGGATCTGGCCGAAAAGCTCGCGAAGCTCGCGCCGGGTGATGTTCCGCGCCGCGTCTACTTCGGCAATTCCGGGACCGAGGCGATTGAGGCGGCCATCAAGCTCGCACGTTATCACACCGGCCGCGGGCGCTTTATTGCGTTTTTCGGCTCATTCCACGGACGCACCATGGGATCGCTCGCACTCACCGCCAGCAAGACCGTTCAGCAGAAGAATTTCTTTCCTGTGATGCAAGGCGTCCATCACGTGCCTTATGCCAATTGCTATCGCTGCGCCTACGGAAAAACCCCGGATTCCTGCGCGGTGGAATGCGTGAAAGTGATCGAGGATCAGCTTTTCCGGCACACGGTTCCCGCCGAAGAAGTTGCCGCGATTTTCGTCGAACCGGTACAAGGTGAAGGCGGTTACGTCGTGCCACCCAAAAAGTTTTTCGACGAATTGAACCGCATCGCCGACAAGTACGATATTCTGATCGCCGCCGATGAAGTGCAATGCGGGATGGGCCGCACTGGGAAAATGTTCGCGTCGGAACATTTCGATCTGGTCCCGGACATCATCGCTGTCGCGAAAGGGATCGCCAGCGGAATGCCGCTGAGCGCGATGATCGCGCGCGCCGATGTCATGAACTGGACCCCGGGCGCGCACGCGTCCACGTTCGGTGGTAACCCAGTGTGCATTTCGGCGGCATTGGCGACCATCGAATTACTCGATCACGAACTGGTCGCTAACGCAGAACACGTTGGCGCGTACATGAAGGCACGCCTCGACGAATTCCCCAAGAAGTTTCCGACGGTCGGCGACGTTCGCGGTCTCGGATTAATGATCGGGATCGAGATGGTGCGCGATCAGGCCACCAAAGAACGCGCTCCGGACTTGCGCGACCAGATTGTCCAGATGTGTTTCGAGCGTGGGCTCTTGCTGCTCGGTGCGGGTCCGAACACGATCCGTCTGTCGCCTCCGCTGGTAATCACTAAAGATCAGGCGGATCATGCAGTCGATACCATCGAAGATTGTTTGAAGGTCATTAATTAACGTTGATGCACGTGAATTAATGGCTTAATTCATTCGTGCCGCAGCGCGACCATCGGATCTACGCGCGACGCTCTTCGTGCGGGAAAATACGCCGCCACGGCCGCGACCACCATCAGTACGATCGCCGCACCGGCGAATGTTGCTGGATCGTTCGGTGCCAGCCCGAACAGCATGCTTCGAATCAGCCGCGCCGCTGCTAGAGCACTACCCATGCCAACGATCAGGCCGACCGTCACCATCCACGCCGTCTCCTGCAGGACCAGCTTGGTGATTTCCCCACGCCTCGCGCCGAGCGCCATCCGAATCCCGATCTCCCCAGTCCTGCGCGCGACCGAGTATGCGCGCACTCCGTACAATCCAATCGAGGCAAGCAGCAACGCCAGTGCGCCGAAAATGCTCGACAACGCTGCGAACAGGCGATCCTGACGAATCAAATTATCGATGGTTTGCTCCTCTGTCGTCATCTCGAAAACCGGCACGTTCGAATCGATCTCCGCGATCGCGCGTCGAATCGACGCCGCAATTGAAATCGGATCGCCCACCGAGCGCACTTCGAACGCCATGTTGCCGCCGTCGTTGGGACTTTGCTGGTAGCTCGAGAAAAAAGTAGGCGGCGCCTGCTCTCGGATCGCGTTGTATTTGCTGTCTCCAACCACGCCTACCACGGTGTAATCCTGCACGCGGATCGCACCCGCTTGGAAATGTCTGCCGATCGGAGATTCTCCGGGGAAGTAGGCTTTCGCAAAGGTTTCGTTAATCACCACGGCGAGCGGCGCTCCGGATCGGTCCTGCTCGGTAATACCGCGGCCCATCAGAATCGGGATGCGCAGCGTTTCGAAAAACTTCGCGCTCACCACATTGGAGAACAGGACGCGCAACCGCGGCTCGCTGGGAATCGTGCTTCCAGGCACGGCAAATCCCCGACCCGAGAACGTCCGGCCCGAACCGGAGAATGGAATGTGACGTGAAATCGAGGCCGATTCGACGCCTGGAAGATGTTCCAGCGCAGTGACGACGCGCCCGTCGAATTCCTGCGCCCGTTGACTGCTGTATCCGGCGCGATCCGGAAGCAGCCGGAAAACCAGCAGCCGCCTTGGATCCATGCCCAAGTCGACGCTACGGAGATTGTGTAGTGTCCGCAAATAGAGTCCTGCGCCAACCAACACGATCAGCGACAATGCCAACTGAGCGACCACCAACCCTCGCGCCATACCGAATCGAGACGCTCGTTCGTTGCGCTGGAGGTTGGGCTGCAGCTCTGCGCCAGCCGTTCGCAGCGCTGGCGCGAATCCGAACAGAACGCCGGTCAAGATCGTGATCCCCACCGTGAATCCCAACACGCGAGCATCCGGATGAACATCGATCACCAGCCCGTTGAACGTCGCGAGCACTCCGCCCGCCCAGTATGCGATGGCGACGCCGACCGCCGCGCTGAACGCGGCTAACAAAATGCTTTCGGTGAGTAACTGACGCGCCAATCTTCCGCGGCTCGCGCCGAGCGCCAGGCGCATCGCCGTTTCTTTCTCGCGCGTTTTGGCACGGGCCAGCAGCAGATTGGCGGCATTCGCGCACGCGATCAACAGCACCACGCCCACCACCGCCATTAACACCAGCAATGGATTGCGATACTGGTCACGCGCGAAATTCACTCCCTCGCCCCGGCGGCTGAGAACCATACTGGGCCCTGGCCCGACAGCCTGTTGCAACAGGACGCCGAATTCCGCCCGCGCACTCTGCGGATCCATATCCGGCTTCAGGCGAGCGGCCATCTGCACCCACCAATTTCCTTCGTCGTCGAATCGCGCCGCCGCGCCGCCTGGAGAAACCGCGCCCACTTGGCGAATCGGAATCACGACATCGGGCGCCGTGCCCGTCGTCATTCCCAGGAATCCTCTCGGCTCGACGCCCACAACCGTAAACGGCGCATTGTTGATCGCGATCTTCTTTCCGACCACGGAGGAATCGAGACCGAAGCGGCTTTCCCAGTAGCGATAGCTGATGGTGCATACAGGCGGCGCCGCCTCGCGGTCGTCCTCGTCGCTGGGTGCGCGCCCCAGCGCGGGGGAGACTCCCAACGCTGTGTAATAGTTTCCGGACACCAATTCGCCTTGCGCGATTTCCGCGTATCCGTCCACCGTCACGCTGGCGTTTTCGAGATCCACAAAGCCGAATAATTGAGAAATGCTGGAAGCGCGCCGGAATCGTTCGAACACCGGGTAGGAGAACGACGTGCTGGAGTCCGTCCCGTTCGCCGCATTGCTGCTGAATGTAGAAAGGTTCCGCATCAGCTTCATCGAAAGGGTGTTCGGCGCGACCCACGACAACGTCACAATCTGCCGCGGGTCCTTCACCGGCAGCGATTTCAGCAGCACAGCATCCAACACCGAGAAGATCGCGGTATTCGCTCCAATGCCCAATGCCAGGGACAGCACGGCCACCGCCGTGAACACCGGAGTCCTACGCATCATCCGCAAGCCGTAGCGAACGTCCTGCAGCACGCTTTCGAGCGGAACCAACCGGATCGCCTCGCGCGTGCGCTCTCTCTGCACCGCGGGATTTCCGAAAAGTAGTCGAGCCTCTCGCAGCGCTTCTTCAGGCGTCATTCCGGAGCGCTCCAGCTCTCGCGCGCGCATCTCGACGTGGAACTGCAGTTCCTGATCGAGCAGATTTTCATTCCGCCCGAACAGAGTGGTCCAAAGCCGACGTAAGAATCGCATGCCAGTCTCCTAGACGTCTATGGGATGGTCCGGTTAGCAGTATAACGTAAAATCGGGAGTTTGCCATGCGCATTCTCGACGTCGGCTGCGGTATCAACAAGAAACCAGGCGCGATCGGTATCGATCGCAACCCGTCCAGCCGTGCCGACGTGTTGGGCGACCTGGACCGTTTCCCCTACCCGTTTCGCGATTCCTCGTTCGACGCGCTGCAGGCCGTGCACGTCATCGAACACGTTTCCGACGTCATCCGCACCATGGAGGAGTTTCATCGCCTGGTCCGGCCCGGCGGCGAGGTGTTCATCGTCACGCCGCACTATACCGACTTCAGCTCCTTTTGCGACCCGACTCATCGTTGGCACTTGAACAGTTTTTCTCTTCGCTACTTCGGCGAGGACCATGCCGGGTTCGGATACTATTCCGGCGCAAGATTTGAGGAGATTTCCGTCCGCGTGAAGCTACTAGCCTTATGGAGGTGGCTGGGGTTCGAGCTGCTGGTGAACACATTTCCGCGTTACCGCCGGTTTTGGGAATACTATCTTTGTTATGTGGTGCGCGGAAAAGTAATCGAGTGGCGGCTGCGAGTCATAAAAAAATGATTGGCACTTTACTAGACGGCTTGCGCCACGCGAAATTGAAAAACGCCGGCCGCCGCGGCGAGCATCTCGCACATCGTTTTCTCCGGCGAAAAAGCTACATCATCGTCGCCCGCAACTACAGGCTCGCCACCGGCGACGCCGAAGCCGACCTGATCGCCTGGGATGGCGACACTCTCGTGATTGTCGAAGTGAAATCGCGCGAAACGGGCGAATACGGTCCGCCGGAACGCGCCATCGGCGAGGAAAAACGCCAGCACCTGATACGCGTGGCCCGCGCCTACGCGCGCAAAATCGATCTCCCCTGGGAGCGCGTCCGCTTCGACGTCGTTACCGTCATCCTGCGCGACCCACCGGAAGTGACTCTGTACAGGAACGCCCTCCCAACATCGCGATAAAACTTTGCGGTCTTTGCGGCGAAGCTTTGCGCCTTTGCGTGAAACCCGGAAACTCACCCCCCAACCTCGACCGCCTCGATCGTTTCATTGCACGCCATTATACTGGAAGGCAATGAAATCGATCCTTCTGGTTGTGACCGCCGCGTCGCTGTTCGCAGGCGATACCTGGCCGCAGTTCCGAGGCCCGCAATCCATGGGCGTCGCCGACGATCCCGCGCTGCCGGACAAATGGTCCGCCACGGAAAACATCGTCTGGAAGACCGCAATCCCCGGCAACGGATGGTCGTCGCCAGTGGTCGCGAACGATCGCATTTTCGTCACCGCAGTGGTCTCCTCCAACGACGAAGAGAAGCCCAAGAAGGGCCTGTATTTCGGCGGCGAACGCAAAGCGCCCACCGATGAGCATCGCTGGATGGTCTACGCTGTCGATTTCAAAACCGGAAAGATTCTGTGGGAGAAAGAAGTCTACAAAGGCGTCCCCAAGACGCCACATCATCTCAAGAACACTTACGCGTCGGAGACAGCCGCGACCGATGGTGAACAGGTCTACGCCTACTTCGGCAACGTCGGCCTGTATTGTTTCGACCTGAACGGCAACCTCAAATGGTCGCGCCCTTACGAGCCGCACAACACGCGCTACGGATGGGGCACCGCCGCGTCGCCGATCGTCTATAAGGGCCGCGTCTATATCGTCAATGACAACGACGAACATTCCTTTCTCGACGTGCTCGACCGCAAAACCGGCACTGTGATCAACACCATCGACCGCGCCGGTGAAGGCACCAACTGGTCTACTCCCTATATCTGGGAAAACTCGAAACGAACGGAAATCATCACCACTGGCACCAAGCGCGTCCGCTCCTACGACCTCGACGGCAAACTGCTGTGGGAGTTCGGAGGCATGTCCTCCATCGTCATCCCCACGCCATTTTCGAAGTTCGACCTGCTGTATCTCAGCTCCGGCTATGTCGGCGACCAGATCCGTCCCACCTACGCGGTTCGCACCGGCGCCAGCGGCGATATCACGTTGAAACCTGGGCAGACCAGCAACGATTCCATCGCCTGGTATCTGGAACGGGGCGGCCCCTACAATCCCACGCCAGTCGTCTATGGCGATTACTACTACACGCTCTTCGACCAGGGATTCCTCACCTGCCACGACGCCAAGACCGGCAAGGAGATTTACGGCAAGCAGCGCGTCGATCCTGCGGCCGGGGCATTCACTTCCTCGCCGATCGCAGCCAATGGAAAATTATATCTGTCGAGCGAAGATGGCGATACGTTCATCGTCCAGGCGGGCGCGGAATACAAACTTCTTGGAAAAAACAGCCTGGACGAAATGATCATGGCCACGCCAGCCATCGTCAAAGGCAGCCTGGTCATCCGGACCGCGTCGAATCTGTACCGCATCGGCAAGAAATGAGCGCGCTATCCCCAAATTCCTCGAGGCCTACGCCTGTAACCAGTTGCAACTAGAGGGCTGAGAAGGGGGTATCGCTCGTGATACACTGTTTTTGGCCGATTGAAATGTCCCGCCCGAGCAAACTCGCCCGCAGCGCCCTTTCAACCCAATAAGGAGTCGTGTGAAGAATATTTTCGTCGGAAATCTCGATTTCGGTGCTACCGAAGAATCGGTGCGCGCCCTGTTTGAAGAATATGGAGCCGTAGAACGCGTCAGCGTCATGAAGGATCGTGACACCGGACGATCGCGCGGTTTTGGTTTTGTGGAAATGACCAATGCGGACGAGGCGGATCGCGCCATCAATGCTTTGAACGCCACGAACTTCGGCGGACGTCCCTTGAACGTGAATGAAGCTCGTCCCAAGGGCGAGGGTGGTGGCGGTGGCGGGCATCGCGGTGGTGGCGGCAACTTCCGTGGCGGCGGCGGTGGACCCTCGCGGCGTCGCGAGCCACGCTGGTAACTTTCAAACAAAAAACGCTTTACGATTCGCGCTGGTGCAGTCGCTCTGCCCCTTGGCGCAGTAAAGTATTGTTGTCTTTACACCGATCTTTTACTCGAGGAGCATCCGCATCCCTCGGAAAGATCGACTCGCCGAAGACCTGACGGCTCTTCATGCAGCCACGCACGAAGACGTCGCCGAATTGCTGCGCCGGATCGCCGCAACTCAACCTGCCGTTGAAACCCTGCGAACCTCGGTGTATGTCGATCTGGATCATACGCTGATCCGCACCGACCTGCTGTGGGAATCCCTGCTCGCCGTCGCACGGCAAACTCCCTGGGTTCTGTGGATGGTGCCGCTCTGGCTCGCCAACGGTAAAGCCCGCTTGAAACACGAATTGGCGATGCGAGCGAAAATCGACGTGGCTACACTTCCGTATTGCGAAGAAGTCCTGACGGGAATCCGCAGGGCCAAGGCCAGCGGAAAACGCGTGGTCCTGGCAACTGCGGCGGCCGAGCCTCTTGCCCGGCGAATCGCCGCGCATCTCGGACTGTTCGACGCGGTATTAGCTACTAGAGCTACCAATCTGAAGGGCCTGGGAAAACTCTCCGCGATTCAGGCTGACGCACGCGGTGACGATTTCGAGTATTGGGGAGATTCGGCATCCGACCTCCCGCTGTTTGCCGCGGCAGCCGCGGCTACAGTCGTTCGCCCCTCGACCAGACTACGCCGACTCGCGCTAGACATCGCGCCCTCCGTTCACATCATCGATCGTCGAAGTTCGCCGCTGGTTACCTGGCTTAAGGCGATCCGGGTCCATCAGTGGGTGAAAAATGTTCTGCTGCTTCTGCCGCTGTTGGCCTCGCACCAAGTCTTCAATCTGCATCTGCTCGGATTGGGACTCCTGAGTTTCGTGCTTTTCTCGCTTCTCGCTTCCGGCAACTACCTGCTGAACGACTTGCTCGATTTGCCCTCGGACCGGCTCCATCCCTGGAAGCGAGGCCGCGCGCTGGCATCCGGTGCAATTTCGATCCCGGCGGCGTTGTGCGTGGCGATAGCCATGCTCACCAGCGCGGCAGCGCTGACGGCGGCGTTTGCTCCTCCCCGATTCTGGCTCTGGCTGGCGGGATATTTCGCGCTGACCAACCTGTATTCGATTCGCCTGAAGCAAATGCTGCTGCTCGACGTCATGGTCCTGTCCTCGCTCTACACCATCCGCATCATGGCGGGAGGCGACATCACCGGCATCGAGCTGTCCGAGTGGCTGCTGGCCTTCTCTATGTTCCTGTTCACCAGCCTGGCCTTCGCCAAACGATTCATCGAGCTGAAGGAAACCTTGACCACCTCCGATGCGCAACTCAGTGGACGCGCATATCAACACAAGGACCTGGAGATGGTCCGCGTGATCGGACCCGTCAGCGGCTACATCGCCGTCCTGGTCATTGCGCTCTATATCAACAGCCCGGCGACTTTGACGCTGTATCCTCATCCCCGGTTCTTATGGTTGATTTGTGCGCTTCTCGCGTATTGGATCACGCGAATCTGGTTCCTGGCCAACCGTGGCGAGATGCACCATGATCCAATCGTCTTCGCACTCCGTGATGTGAACAGCTACGTGGTCGGCGCACTCGCTGTCGCAGCCGCCGTCGCGGCCACGATTTAGCGTCCTTTTGCGCCATCTTTGCGCCCTTTGCGTGAAACTCTTTGGCTTGCCGATCGATAAAGAATCCCCCCGCGCCCGCCGATGGAAAGAAAGAGTCTTTCCGTGCTCCCGATCCGTAAACTCCTCATCTTCGCAGCGATCGCCGGCATGTTCTGCTTTGTGCTGAACAATACCGCCGTCGTGAGCGGGATGCTCCATCCGCCGGCAGGCTACATTCCGAGGTATGTGGTCGCCAATCTCGACGTGCCTATCTACCTCACCTGGATGCAACTCGCGCCGCAGCACTGGCTGCTCCCGAATCTCCATGCACCATGGACGACTAGCGATTCCCTGCTCTCTCCATTGGTCCTGCTGGTCGGCAAGCTATCCGCGCTGCTCGGCATGACTCCCGTTCAGGGATTTCAGGTGTTTCATCTCCTGTTCTATTTCGCCGCCGCCTTCGCACTTGGCACTGTGCTGTGGACCTTCTGCACCAGCCGCCGCCAAAGGATCTGCGCCGCCGTCGCGATCTTCGCCGCCCTTCCCCTCCCTTTGCTCGCGCTGGGCTGGACTCGGCTCTTTGGAAAAGATTTGCCCCTTTTCTGGATTGGACTGATCGAGTATTCCTATGAAACCGCCGACGGCCTGTTCCGCGGCGGAGGCTCGAACAGCTTCACGCTCTCCTTCGGTACCGCAGTGAGTCTTTTCGCGATCGCGCTTCTCACTCGATTCGTGCGGAATCGCCAACGCCGCGATCTCATGCTGCTGGCGCTGGTGACATTTCTCTCCGGATTTTTCCATCCAGTGGAAGTATTCGTCATCACCGCAGCTTCGTTCGCGACGTTTGGAATTCTAGCGTGGCGTGAAGCCCGTACCTCTGTGTTTTTTAGCAACGGCGCGGTGATTGGCAGCGCGGCATTTCTCGGCGTGCTCCCTTATGCGGTGCTGGCCTCTACCAGCGAGTGGGTGCGCGACGTTTCGCGCTTGTATCAATGGAATACGAATTCGGTCTTATGGGTGCCGCTGGTTTTCGGGATTCCTACGATTCTCGTTGTCTATTTACTGCTGCTTCGCTTCCGTCTCCCGACTCCCGGCGATGAAGTTCTGCGCACCTGGTTCCTGGTTACCGTGGCGCTGCTTTTTGTCCCCGGACTGCCGCTGAAACTGCATATGTTCGACGGATTCTCGTACGTCGCCGCTATTCTGCTGGTCAGGCTGTTCGCGGGCAACGCGCAAATCCGATCATTGGTCGCGCGCCGCCCTCGCCTGATCCCCACCACTCTCGCGGCAGGAATCCTGATCTGCGTGCCGGGATACGCTGCGTTGTACCGCCAGGTCTGGATGGACGGCCGCAGCGCCGCGCCGAATCTTCTGCTGAGCGCGGTGCGTCCGAACGAGGAACCCGCGCTGATTGATTGGCTGCGCCATAACGTGCAGCGCGATCAACTCATCCTGGGACCAGGTGAACTGGCTCCATGGCTCGCCACCGTTCCCATGCGGAGCCTCGCCAGCCACGACCTCTTTGGGATCACCTACGATCAGCAATCCAAACTCACAGGCGATTTCTACACGGGAAAGCTGACCGACCGCGAAGCGGAAACATTCCTGAGCGGTTATGGAATCCACTACGTTGTGATGCCGAATCAAAGCCCTGCCCTCAGATTCCTGACCGATCGGAAGGCCATCGGCGCGGTTGGACTTTGGACCATCTACGAAATCCCCGAAGGCCGTCGCCTGCCGTACCCGGGCCTCGCGTCCCTTCGACCCGATCTAGCAGGTCAAAAAGACTTCGGGTCGCTGGTCGCCGCCGCCCGCAAGTTGTGGGGCCGCTAGTCTTAGCGGCGAGCCGGCTTTCAGGCCGGCTTGTCTTTGTCCTCCTCGGTCAATCCTCTACTCGCCGATCAAATGCAGCGGGACGCCTCTCCGGTGTGGTGAACTCCGGTGCTCAAAGAGATAAATCCCCTGCCAGATTCCGAGCGCCATTCGTCCACCGATGACCGGAATCGACAAGCTGGTTTGCGTTAATGCCGTCCGGATGTGCGCAGGCATGTCATCCGAACCCTCAGAGGTATGCCGATAGTGCGGGTCATCCTCCGGAACGGCGCGCTCGAAGTAATCGGCGAGATCCAGCACCACATCGGGATCGGCATTTTCCTGAATCAACAGCGATGCCGACGTGTGTTGGCAGAAAACAGTAAGCAACCCAGTCTGAACCGCACTAGAGGAGACCCATCGCTCGATTTCGCGCGTGATGGGATACAATCCCTTGCCTCGCGTGGAGACGCGCACGACTTCCGTCAATTGCTTCATCCGCTGCCGTTATTCGACGGTGACGCTCTTCGCCAGATTCCGCGGCTGATCGACGTCGCAGCCACGCCGGACCGCAATATGATACGCGAGCAGTTGCAACGGCACCACTTCAAGAATCGGAAGCAGCAGCTCGTTGGTCGATCCGATCGTGATGACGTGGTCGGCCATCTTGGCGACGTCTTCATCGCCCTCGCACGCCACGGCGACTACCCTGCCTTCGCGAGCCTTCACTTCCTGGATATTCGAAAGAGTCTTCTCGTACAGCACGCGGCTCATTTCATCGGAAGGATCGCGCGTCGCCAGCACCACCGTTGGCAGATTCTCGTCGATCAGTGCATTCGGTCCGTGCTTCATCTCACCCGCCGGATAACCTTCCGCGTGAATGTAGGAAATTTCCTTCAGCTTCAGCGCGCCTTCCAGCGCAATCGGGAAATGCACGCCGCGCCCCAGGTACAAAAAGTCCGACGCGCGGAACAGAATCTTGGTCAGATCCTCGTAAATCGAATCGCGGCGAAGAATATCTTCCAGCTGGCTCGGAATATGAAGCAATTGGTCGACCAGCTTGTGCGACGTCTCCGCGCTCAGCGTCTCGCGCGTCTGCCCCAGATACATAGCGAGCAAAAACAGCGCCGTCAACTGCCCTGTGAACGCCTTGGTCGACGCGACGCCAATTTCGGGACCCGCATGCGTAATGATGGTTCCCGCCGCTTCGCGTGTGATCATCGATCCGACCACGTTGCAGATCGCCAGCGTTTTCGATCCCTTCAGTTTGGCTTCGCGCTGCGCCGCCAAAGTATCCGCCGTTTCGCCGGATTGCGAAATCACCACGGTCAGCGTTTCTTTTCCAACGATCGGATCGCGGTAGCGGAACTCGCTTCCGTAATCGACCTCTACTGGAATGCGAGCCAGCCGCTCGATCATGAATTTCCCCGCGAGCGCCGCATGCCAACTGGTTCCGCAGGCCACAATGCGTACCTGGTTGAAGCTCTTGAACTCGCGCTGCGAGATGTCCATCTCGTCCAGAAATATCCGCCCCGATTCCTGACCGACCCGGCCCAGTGTGGTGTCGCGCACCGCCCGCGGCTGCTCAAAAATCTCTTTGAGCATGAAATGCTTGTAGCCGCCTTTTTCGGCCATGATCGGGTCCCACAAAATGTGTGAGACCTGCCGCTTGACTGGCCGTCCGTTGAAATCGGTCAGATGTACGCCGCTATCGGTGAGCACCGCGACGTCGCCGTCGGCCAGAAAAAACATGTCGCGTGTGTGGCTCAGGATCGCGGGCACGTCGGATGCAACGAAGTACTCCTTATCGCCCAGCCCGACCACCACCGGCGGACCCAGACGCGCCGCCACGATCTTGTGCGGATCTTTTCTGGAAATGACACTCAGCGCGAAAACTCCGGTCAACTGGCGCACGGCATCCCGAACCGCATTCTCGAGGTTGCCGTCGAAATATTTTTCCACCAGGTGCGCAATCACTTCGGTGTCCGTCTCCGTACAGAAGCGATGCCCTTCCGCGGCGAGCTGTTGCTTCAACGCCAGATAATTCTCGACGATGCCGTTATGCACCACCACGATATCGCCGTGGCAATCACGATGCGGATGCGCGTTTTCCTCGGTCGGCCGCCCGTGCGTCGCCCAGCGCGTGTGGCCGATTCCGTAGTCTCCCTCGATCGGACTCAGCCGTAGCGCGTCTTCCAGATTGCGCAGTTTTCCCTGCGCCCGGCGCACCGAGAGCACGTCGCCGTCGCCCAGCACCGCGATGCCCGCCGAATCGTATCCGCGATACTCCAGGCGCTTCAATCCATCGATAATGATGGGGACCGCTTTACGCGGTCCGATGTATCCGACAATGCCGCACATAATCTATTCTAGGAACTCGACGCGATAGTCTTCGATCACCGGATTGGCTAGTACGTCCTGGGCAATTTGGTTCATCTCACGTTCAACCTCGGCCCGTTGTGCGCCCGCTGCAATTTCGACATCGAAGAATTTCCCTTGGCGCACATCGGCGATCGATTTGTGACCCAACCCGTTCAACGCGTTGCGAATGGTCTGCCCTTGCGGGTCAAGCACCGTGCTCTTGAATGAGACGAAAACGCGAGCCTTCATACCTATCCATTGTACCGGCATGCCCGCGATCCCGGCTCCTTTACGTCTGCCCTTGATTCAGTTAGAGTTGTTAGACTCCGAACAATAAGTCTATGGAAGGATCTCAAGAAGCGGGACCTTTCGTCGGACGCCGTATCGCCAACTATGAGATCGTTGCGAAACTCGGCGCAGGCGGGATGGGTGTGGTGTACAAGGCCATCGATTTGCGCCTCGATCGGCCGGTTGCTCTCAAATTTCTGGGAGCGCACCTTGGTCTCACCGCGAATGAAAGAGAGCGGTTTCTACGCGAAGCGAAAGTGGCTTCGGCCCTGGACCACAACAATATCGGCACTATTCACGGAATCGAAGAAGCCCCCGACGGCCAGATGTTCATCGTCATGGCTTACTACGAGGGCGAGACGCTGGCGCAGCGGATACGGCGCGCACCGCTGCCGGCGCCGCAGGTGGTCGACATCGCGACACAGGTGGCTCAAGGCCTGGCAGCCGCCCATTCGCGCGGCTTCGTGCATCGCGATATCAAACCGTCCAACATCATCCTCACGACTCAGGGCGTGGTCAAGATTGTCGATTTCGGGCTCGCCAAGCTAGCCGATTCAGTGCAGCTCACCAATACCGGGGCGACGGTTGGCACCGCCTCCTACATGGCGCCCGAGCAGGCGACGGGCCGCGAAGTAGACGGGCGCTGCGATCTCTGGTCCCTGGGAGTCGTCATCTACGAAATGCTGGGTGGGGAGCCCCCATTCCGCGCCGAAAGCATCCCCAGCGTTCTCTATGCCGTCGTTCATATGGAGCCGAAGCCGATCCCCGGCGCCGCCCCCGATTTGCAACGCATCGTCTTCAAGGCGCTCGCTAAGGATCCAGCGATGCGCTATCAGAGCGCCGAAGCGATGATTGCCGACCTGCGACGATTGCAACCCTCCTCGGCGGCGGTTGCCGATTTTTCGCCGACCAGCACCATGGCCGCCGTGGACGTTGAAATCCCGAAGAGCGCTGTCGCCGGGGCCCCCGTCAAGATGACCCGTCGCGCAGTGGTAATCTTGTCCGGGCTTGCCGTCGCCGTGATCCTGGCTCTCGCGCTGGTCCTTTCCCCGCTTCGATCGCGGCTTCCGCACTGGATGGGTGGATCTGCCGCAGTGAAACATATCGCGGTGCTTCCGTTTGAAGTTCCCAGTGGGGATCCCGATACCGCCGCGGTCCGGGATGGCTTGATGGACACGCTCACCAGCAAGCTGACCATGCTGGAGCAGTATAAGGATTCACTGTGGATCGTTCCTGCCGGTGAAGTACGGCGTCGCAACATCCTGGCTGCTCCCGATGCCGTGAAACAGTTTGGCGTCAATCTGGTGGTCACCGGAAGCATGCGGCGTGACGGAAACGCGGTACGGCTCCTGGTGAATCTGGTCGACGCCGCCAGCATGCGGCAGATCGGAGCCGGTGTGATCGAGGACCCCGGCGGCAGCTTCTCGGCGCTGGAGGAAGGGGCGATCGCGCAGCTCGCCAAGTTGCTGGATCTCGAATTGAAAGCTCCCGAGCTGCGAGGAATCAATCCGGAAAGCGAAATCGCGCCCGCCGCCTACGAATCCTATCTGAAAGGATTGGGATACATGCAGCGCTTCGATAAGAGCGGAAACCTGGATGCCGCTGCCACGTTGTTCCAGGGCGCGATTCAAACCGATCCTCGATTCGCTCTGGCTTTCGCTGCACTCGGCGAGGCGTACCGCCTGCACTACCGCCTCGACAAGGATCCGGGCTGGGTCCAGAAAGCTTCGGAAAACTGCCGCCGCGCTCTGGAGATCAACGCCAAGCTGGCGCCGGCTCACGTCACGCTCGGCCGCATCGAGGATGACACCGGCCAGCGCGATCTCGCCGTGGCGGAGTTCCAGCGCGCCATCGAACTCGACCCGCGCAACGCCGCTGCCATCGTGGGAATGGCAACCGCCTCTGAAGGATTGGGACGGCAGAAGGAGGCTGAAGCAGCCTTCAAGAAAGCCATCGCGCTTCGTCCCGACTATTGGGACGGATACAACAAGCTCGGCAACTATTATTTTCGCCAGGCGCGTTATCATGACGCCGAACTCCAGTTCCGCCGCGTTTTGGAGCTGACACCCGACAATTCCGCCGTATACAGCAATCTGGGCGAGGTTCTGCGCAGAACCGACGATCGGGCGGGCGCGCGCCAGATGTTCGAAAAATCGATTGCGCTGAATCCGACGTATGCCGCCTATACCAACCTGGCCAACCTTCATTTCGCCGATGGTCGCTACGCGCTGGCAGCCGATACGCAGGAAAAGGCATTAAAAATAAACGACAAGGATTATCGCGTGTGGGGTAGTCTCGCCGAAGCCCGATACTGGGCGGACCCTTCTGACCAGCGCGCGACTGCGGCGTTCCAAGCCGCTGCACGCATGGCTGAACAGCTCGTCAAGACCCAGCCTGGCGACGCAATGGCGCTCGCGCTGCTCGGCTATTATTACGCCCGGCTCGGGCTACCGGATAAATCCGTTGAACGGCTGCAGCAAGCGCTGGTCCGAGCGCCGGAGGATTTTGAAGTCCTGGCCGAAGCTGGCGAGGCGTACGAAGTTCTTGGCCGGCGTCCCGACGCGCTCCGCTGGCTGGGCGCCGCTCTCCAGCGTGGTTATCCGATCGTCCGCGTGACTCGCAACCCGGAACTGCGAAAGCTCCAGAACGATCCTGCATTTAAGGCAATCCAAAGATAACCTTGCCATTGTTCCAGATTATGTTTTAATATAGCGACTCAGAATTTCAATTCAACCGCAGGAGAGCAAAGCATGCCCAGTTGTGTCCGCTCAATCAACATTGTCAACGGGACTCCCAATCCCAACGCCGCCAGCGCCACTATGTATATCACTTGCACCGCCAGCCACAACAATCAGGCGCAATGGTCGACGGGCGACCAGGACGTAACCTACACGGTCACGCTTCCCAGCAACGCATGGACCCCTCCCACTGGCGGGTCGCTTACGTTTAGCGTCGTCAAGGGTACTCCGTCCGGGATCTATACCATCAAAAGCGACGCCCCCAACGGGTCGAGTGCCTATACCATCACCCCAGCATCTATCACGGCTGATCCGCCCTCAGTGATGATCGATTCTTAGAACAATTCCATTTAGATCCGCCTGTCAGGTGCGGAGAGTCTCACGGGGAGGCTGGGGCGCGCTCCCCTGAAGCACGAATTTCATGAAATCCGATTCGGCCAATCGCGACGGATGCACCTCGCCGCCCAGTCCGAAGAAGCGGCAAAAGCTCATGATCAGCGGACGCCAGCGTGCTGCATCGATGTGCGGCCTTGTGCCATTCTCCACCAACAGCCTTTCGTCCACGTGCAGCTTCACGATATGCACCTCGAACATGTTGGCGCTGACGTTTTTGCCGAACGGACGGAAATCCATCTGCACTGGACACTCGCTCACGCGCGGCGGCTGAACCGACACAGATGCTTGCTGAGGAGCACGTCGAAGATGCAAGCACAGGTATGATGGATGAGAAGGAGACGACTATCGTCCAGATCTCAGTCCTCGCGTCGTCGAGCGCCGGCAACTGTACCTTGATTGCCACGGATCGAACTCGTCTCCTGGTGGACGCTGGACTCAGCCGTAAGGAAACCTTCGAGCGCCTGGCCGCCGCGGAAATCGATCCCGAATCGATCGACGCGATTCTGATCACCCACGAACACTCCGATCACGTCTCCGGTCTGCCCGTCATCGCCAAGAAGCTGGATGTGCCGGTGTTTCTTTCGCGTCTGACCGCTCCCGCGATTGTCTGGAGCGAGTACAGCCCGAAACTGGAACTGTTCCAGGCCGGATCGAGTTTCACCATCGGCGACATCGACGTCACCAGCTTCACCGTTCCGCATGACGCCCAGGATCCCGTCGGCTTCTCCTTTCGCGCGCACGGAATCAAAGTGTCCATCGCGACCGATCTGGGGTATCTGCCCGACTCGATTCGCTTCCATCTGTGCGGATCGGACGTCCTTTTGCTTGAGGCCAATCACGATCTCGAAATGTTGAAAGTCGGCCCCTATCCCTGGTCCGTGAAGCAGCGCGTGATGGGCCGCATGGGCCATTTATCGAATGAAGTCGCATGCCGCTTCATCCGCGAGCACCTGGATACCTCCACGTCGACCATCATCCTGGGCCATTTGAGCGAGCACAACAATCACCCCGCGATCGTGCAGCAATGCGCCGACCAGGCCCTGCATGGCCGCAGCTTATTTACGCGCGTGATCATCGCCGACCCGAAGCAAGCCACCGAATCGATCGTGTACTGAATAGCATTGTTTTCCATTCGTGTGCATTCGTGGCTAGAGTCTTGCGCCCCTGACTCCTGACTCCTGACTCCTGACTCCTGTATTCTGTGTTCTTGATTCCTCGATACACACGCCCCGAAATGGGCCGCATCTTTTCCGACGAAAACCGCTTCGCCCAGTGGCTCGAAGTCGAGTTGGCCACTACTGAAGCCCTGGCCGAAATTGGCGATGTTCCCATGGACGCCGCCCAGGCCCTGCGCGTCCACGCCGCCTTCGACGTCGATCGTATCCACGCTATCGAGCGCGAAGTGAAGCACGACGTGATTGCCTTCACCACCGCCGTCGCCGAAAGAATGGCAGCGGCCGGGAAACCCGATGCTTCGCGCTGGCTGCACTATGGCCTCACTTCGAACGACATCGTCGATACCGCGCAGGCGTTGGTGCTCAAGCAGGCGTCCGCATTGCTGATCAACGGCGCGGAAGAATTGTCCGACATCCTGAAGCGCCGCGCGTTGGAGTTCAAACATACGCCGCAGATCGGGCGCACGCATGGGATCCATGCCGAGCCGATCACGTTCGGTCTAAAGATCGCTCTCTGGTATGACGAGGTGCTTCGCAACGTCACTCGTCTTCGAGCCGCGGCGGAAGATTTGCGCGTCGGAAAGATTTCCGGCGCCGTAGGGACCTTCGGGCACATCGGCCCGGAAGCGGAAGAGAAGATCTGCGCGCGCCTCGACCTCAAACCAGCGCCCATCGCTTCTCAAGTGATCGCTCGCGACCGGCATGCGGCGTGGATCTCTTCGCTGGCGCTGATCGCCGCGACACTCGAAAAGATCGCCCTTGAAATCCGTCATCTTCAGCGCACCGAGGTTCGTGAAGCCGAGGAGCCGTTCTCGGAAGGCCAAAAAGGATCGTCCGCGATGCCCCACAAACGCAATCCGGTGACCGCCGAACAGATTTGCGGCCTCGCCCGCGTCGTTCGCGGAAACACCCAGCCCGCGTTTGAGAATATCGCGCTGTGGCACGAACGCGATATCTCGCATTCCTCCGCGGAACGGATCATCCTGGCGGATTCGGCGATTCTGGTGGACTACATGCTCGCCCGCACGCGCTGGCTAGTCGACGGCATGCGCGTGTATCCGGGGCGCATGCTGCGCAATCTGGATAGTACTCGCGGCCTGATCTTCTCAGGCCAGCTCCTGCTCGATCTGACGGCAGCAGGAATGCTCAGGGAACAGGCGTACCGGCTGGTTCAATCGCATGCCATGCGCGCCTGGGAAACCGAAGGCGATTTCCGTAAAGCAGTGGAACAGGACCAGGAAATCCTTTCCTATCTGTCGTTTGAAAAGATTCAACAGGCGTTTTCGCTGGATCGCCACCTGCAATACGTGGATCGCATCTTTGATCGTGTCTTTTCCTTATAGCCCAATAAACTCAAGGATATAGCTCTCACAGAGCCGTTCTCAGAAATCTCAGGGTCCGAATTCCGGTCTTCTGGGTTAAACTGATCTTGCGTGGTCTTACCCCACTTTGGGGTGGAAACCGAACGGGCCGTTAAGGAAAAATGAGTTCATCTCGTACCGAGTTCGATCTGGCTAGGGTTCTGGTCGTGGACGACGATCCTACCTCGCGCTTGACGCTCAAGACGGTGCTCGAGGCCGGCGGCTACAACGTGGACGCGGCGGCTAGCGCCGCGGAAGCGGTCGGCAAGCTGGATGACGGCGAGTATGAGCTTGTTTTGAGTGACTTACAAATGGAATCTCCAGATTCAGGTTTGAAAGTCATCGCTCATGCCCGGATGATGGACTATAAGCCCGCCACGGCTCTGATCACCACCTATCAGAAAGCGCGCCCTCCGCTGACCAAGCAACAGAAAAGCTCGATGCTGATTAAGCCCGAAGACATCCCTGAACTGCTGGGTAAGGTCGCCGATCTGATCAGCCTGCGGGCTACGCGCCGCCTGGAACGCGAACTTCGAGTCGCCGGCGTCTAAGCGCCGCTTGAATCTAATGCAGCCCCGCAATCGCTTCCTCTAACTGTTCCAGACCGCCCGCGAAGAAATGGTCCTGCGCCTCGATCAGGATCAGCCGCTTCGGCTCGGGGAGTGTGGCGACGATCGGTTCGATTTCCGCTAACGGACCATACTGATCGTGAGTGCTCTGCACGAATATCCGTGGAACGGTGCAGTTGTCCAGGTAGCTGCGATCCTTGAAGATGCTGGGAAATCCCGCGGCGATGATCCGGCGCGCCTCGCCACTGCCGCATCCCAGCCGCAACACGATTCGCGAGCCAAACGAGAATCCGGCCAGCGTCACCGGAAGCGCCGGGTAGCGCTCGCGTAAATACGCAAGACATGCGCGTGCGTCGTCCAGCTCGCCTTCGCCATGGTCGTACGTGCCTTCGCTCAGGTTCACGCCGCGATAGTTGAAGCGCAGCACTACGGCTCCGGCGCGACGCAGGCCGCGTGCGATGCGGTACACCACTTTGTTGTGCATGGTCCCGCCGTGCTGCGGATGTGGATGGCACACCAGCGCGATCTCGCGCGGCGCAAGGTCCTCGGGTTCTTCGAGCAGCGCTTCCAGTCGTCCGGCCGGTCCGGCGACGAATAGCGATTCAATGCGTCGTGGCATTCATTCCGTCAGCAACGCGCTCCATGACTGTCGCGCCTCAAGCATTTGACGATTCCTGATGGTTTGAGGCGCGACAGTGATGGAGCGCGTACTAATTCTATGTCTGCGACTGGTCACTAGTTCGACCGATAGTTGGTGAACTGCATGTCGATCCCGAAATCGCTGCTGCGCAAGAGCGCCATCACCTCCTGCAGCGTGTCGCGATCCTTACCCGACACCCGCACGAAATCGCCCTGAATCGACGCCTGCACCTTCTTCTTACTGTCTTTGATGGCCTTAACGATTTCCCGCGCCTTTTCCGTGGCGATGCCCTGCTGCAGCGTGATCTCCTGACGGACGCTTGAACCGGCGGCGGGCGTCACTGTCCCGAAAGTGAGTCCTTTCAACGGGACTTTGCGCTTGACCATTTTCTGTTCCAGGATCTCGACCACGGCTTTCAGCTTGAACTCGTCGGCGCTGGCGAGCTGGATCTTGTTTTCTTTCTCCTGCAGCTCGATGGAGGAGTGTGAATCCTTCAGGTCGTAACGCTGCTGGATTTCCTTGATGGCTTGCTGGATGGCGTTGCCGACTTCCGGAAGCTCGATTTTCGAGACGATGTCGAAGGTGTTTTCTGGCATATTTTGTTGGCCCGCGAATGAACGCGACTCGACGCGGAAAAACGCGTCAGTGCTTAATCTACCAAACTTTTTTCAGTGACTCACGGTCGCGAGCGGGCGAGGATCGATTAAAGCTGTTTATCCGGCGACGGCGTGGTGCTCTTGGATTTATCGTCGTTCTTCTTTTTCTTTTTCTTGTCGTTCTTCTTCGAGTCCGCCTTCGGGTCCGGGGTCTGCGTGGCGGCTGGAGCCGCCGCGGGAGTCGACTCCGCTGCGGGCGCAGTTGATGCCGCCGGAGCCGCTGTGGATCCCTTGGGAGTTGCTTCCTTCGCTGCGCCCGGCGGATTCAAACGAGCATCCGGTTTTGTGTCGAGCGCGGTCGGATCGGTCACCGGCGCCACCGTCACTTCGCCGCTGAATCCAGTGGAGGCCGCCACAGTCGGAACGCTCGCCGGAATCGACGGCTTGGGATTCTCCATGGTCGGAGAGCCCGACTTTGCGGCGCGTTGCACATCCGGACCGCTCTTGAGCAACCCCGTGACTCGATCGCGCACTCCGGCCTTGGTGCGATTCTCCCGCTCGTAGGTCATGCGAGCCTTCGCCGCCGGATCGGCTTCCGGAACCGGCATTTCGAGCGACTGGAGTCTCCTTTTCGCCGCGTCGGCGCGCGGGCTCAGTGGATAGTCCTTCACCAGTTTCGCGAGCGCATCGCCCTCTTTCTGGCGGAATCGCGGTCCCATGCGGCCGTACGCGCCGGCCTCTTCCCACAGGGATTCGTCAGCCTTGCTGTACAACGGATACTGATCGACCACTCCTCCCAGCCGGTTCGCCGCCGCGGCGTTTGCCTTCTTGGTCACGTAGAACAGTCCGGCGCGAAATTCGGCTTCCGCCAGCACTTCCTGGATCTCGCGTAAACGCTGCTCGGCCAACGGAGCGAACTTCGAGTTGGGGAACTGCGTGATCAGCGTCCGGCATTCCTGCTCGGCGCGAAGTGCATTGTTGGGGTCGCGATCCGCTTTATCCATTTGCCGGTAGTGGATCATGCAGATTTTTTCCTGCGATTCAGCGGCTTCTTCCATTGCCGGATAGAACAGGATGAAATCCTTGTATTCCGCCTCGGCCTGCGCCATGCCATGCGGTCCACCTTCGCGATACCAGCTATCGGCGATCGCCAGCTTCGCCTTGGCCAGGAATTCGCTGGTGTCGTAAGTGTTGATCAGCGTGTTCAGCGTCAGCCGCGCCACCTCGTAACGGCCGTGCTCGATATCGTTCACCGAACGGTCGAACAGGACCTTATCCGGCTGCTGCGTGTCTTTGGTGATGGGGTTGTCGTACTTCTTGCGTTTAAACCCGCATCCCGAAGCGAGCAATGTCAGTGAGACCAGCAAGAGGGCAGTCTGTTTCTGTTTAAGAAGCATACAGAGAATATCCTTATGACTATACCCGAACCGAAGCGGCTTCGCGAGCGATCTGCCGCATTTCTTCAAAGGCGGCCGCCGGATTCACACTGTGAAAAATGGACGACCCCGCCACGACCCACTCGACGCCTGCATTCACTACATCCGCAACGTTTTCTTTGGTAACGCCGCCATCGATCTCGATGGGGAACTGCAATCCTCGTTCCCTTTTCTTCTGAGTCAGCCGCCGGACCTTATCGAGCGCATTGGGGATGAATCGCTGCCCGCCGAATCCGGGGTTGACGCTCATGATCAGCACATAATCGGCGACATCGAGAACTTCATCCAGCAGGAACACCGGAGTCGACGGATTGATCACCACGCCCGCCAGGGCTCCCTCGCTCTGGATCATGCGCAGGGTGCGATCCAGGTGCGGGCAGGTTTCCTGGTGCACCAAAACCTGGTTGGCGCCGGCCTGAATGAACATCGGCGCGTAACGATCCGGATCCTCGATCATCAAATGGACGTCAAAAGTCATCTTGGTGATCTTGCGAAGCGATTCGATAACCGGCGGTCCGATGGTCAAATTGGGCACAAAATGGCCATCCATCACGTCCAGGTGGATCATCCGGCAACCAGCCGCCTCCAGCGCCACGATCTGTTCACCCAGGCGGGCGAAATCGGCGGCGAGGATGGATGGGAGAATTTCGACCAACCCTCAGGCTATCACGATAGCAGCGTAGAACCCATCGCCAGGATCGCGCCCGGGTAGTCGAAGATGGGTCTGGACTACCGGAAATCCAGCCGTAACTTGTTCATTTTCTTCGTACTCTAAAGAGCACGTGGAATACACCAGCCGGCCGCCCGGCTTAAGGTATTCCAGGCCGCGTTCGAGCATTTTTCGCTGCCGGAGTTGAAACACTGGTAGGTCATCAGGCCTTAACCGCCACTTGATTTCGGGGTTGTGCGCCAAGGTTCCAGTGCCGGAACACGGAGCGTCGATCAGAATCCGATCGAACTTCGTTGAAAAAGGCAGCGGCTCCGTCGCATCGAGCACTACACGGGCGGCCTCGGGCGGAACGTCGCGGATTCGGCGCGGAATCCGGTCGGACGCGATCACTCGGGCGCCCGCCGCCAGCGCCTGCGCCGTTTTGTTTCCGGGCGCGGCGCACAGATCGAGAACCGTCATGCCCGCCTCGATCGCTAGTAACGGAACAATCGACTGGGCTCCGATGTCCTGCTGGCGTCCCGTCTGCGGATTTATGTCCGCGGCAGGCTCTTCGAGCGCGGCCAGCGCGATGTTTCTGGCCGCTTCGACGCCGAACTGCTGTTCCCAACGTTCCAGCATCCACAGTGGAATACTCAGCTCAGTCGCCCGATCCGGCCATTTCACCGGCCGTCGATTCACTTTGCGCAGCACTGCATTGACGAACGGAGCAGCCGACCGCTTTTGAGCGCGCTTCACCAACTCGACACTTTCAGTAACGGCCGCGTGCGCCGGCACGCGATCCAGATGGCGAAGCTGATAGATCCCCATGCGTAGCGCGACGCGAACCTCCTGGTCGAGCTTGGGCTGCGGGCGTCCCGAAAAATGGTCGATCAGAAAGTCGAGCTGGCTTTGGTACCGCAAGCATCCGAAGACGATGGATTCGGCGAGCGCCGCGTCGCGAGGATCCAACTGCCGCGTCTCGCGCCGCAACACATCGGACGCATATCCGCCGCTATGAACCCGCTCCAGGACGAGAAAAGCCGCGTCGCGGGCGGGCGAAATTCGATTATTTTGTGTTTGCGCCAAGAGAGATCAGATTCGCGAACAACCGGTACGCGCCCGGAACGCCCGCTGGTAGCTGGCGATAGAATGCGTAGGCCGCATACGTGAAAGTGCCCTTTCCATAACGAGCCTGCAACAGACCGCCTTTCTGCGGATTCTGCCCGCGATCGTGGCACTCCAGCAGCGCCTTGTATTGCGGGTCCCACTCGGTCATGAATTTCGATCCCCGCTCCTCCACCCATCCTTCGAAATCGGATGCAACGATCTTGTTGGGCGCATTGAAGACCGGATTCGATGGTTCGAGAATCGTGATTTTCGCGTCTTCCTCCACCACCTCTTCGGGACGTCGCCCGATCTGGAAGGGGAACGGCCCAAACTGGATTGCATCGAATTCCGAGTCCTGATACTGGACGATCAGGTTGCCGCCGTTCCGAACATATTCCAGCAGCCGGCTGCTGGTTGCGCGATAATCGGGCCGCACCGCGGAAGCGCGAATCCCAACGACGATCGTATCGAATTGCGCGAGATTCCCTCCCGCGAGATCCGCGGGGCCGAGCAACAGAGGTTTCACGCCGATGTGCTCCAGCGATTCGGGCACTTCATCCCCGGCGCCCATCACATAGCCGACCTTCAGCCGCGGGGCGACCTTGACGTCGACGCCGGTCAACGCCATGTCTGCCGGACGATACAGCGGACGCGGTTCGAGATCGGCGTGGACGATCTCCTGATATCCTTCGCGATACAGCTTGCCCGCATACTCGGCGATCGCGTGCACGGCATACGTCTTGCCCGATGCGATCTGTGGAGCGGTCACGCGGAAGCTCGCGGTGATGACTTCGCCTTGGTGCGAAGAGTGAACCGGCAACTTCGCCGGCGTCGCGATCCAACCCGCGGGAAGATCGAGCGCGACGTTCATATCGGCTTCGCCTTTCACATTGCTCAACACATGCACCTTAACGTCGACCGAAGACTCGCGGCGGGCAACTGGGATCACTCCCAGCCGCGGCTCGATCGCGACGCTCACGGGCGGAACGATCCTCACCGGGGCAGGCTGCATCGCGCTGAATCGCACTCCACCGATTCGAAACGTCGCCGTCGCGACCATTTCCGGCGGCGCGTAGGGCAGGTTCACGAACTGCGGCTGGTCCACATTGACGCGCGGGTCGCGATATTCATCCTTGCGCGACCAGTACGAACGGGTATACTCGGCGTCCTCGCCGGCGGCGACTTCAAACTCCTGCTTCACCTGCTCGTTGTATGCGAGCACGTCGCGCTGCGATGGCGTCGACGAGAATTGAATTCGACCCCTTACATTTAGTCCGATTTCGACATTTTCCATCTTCGCGTTACCGCGATTGGTGAACGCCGCCGAAAGCTTGAATTTTTCGCCGGGAGTCGCCGTGCCGCTTGCCTCGACCTCGAACGCGACGCCGGCCAGCAGCGCTCCGGCATGCATGAACTCGTCCTCTTTATTGCGCAACCGGAACAAAAGATCGTACTTCGCATCAGGATCGATGGACGCGTCGCTGACGTTGCGGATCACCGCGCGAAGATTCCGGAGCGCGGGAACGATGTGCGGTTCCAGCACTCGAGAAGGATCGCGAGCATCGAACTCCGCAATCGCCCGTGCGACATCCTTCTCGATTTCCCCCAGCGGAATATCCAGATTCAGCGACGGCGCGAGCTGCGCGAGTCCTGTCAGCGTCGTGTCCAGACCATCGAACAGGCTGGTCTCCTGCCTTTCGGAAACGGCCGGTTCAATCAACGCCACTGCGGAAATTGCCGGCCCGGGATCGGCCCGCCGTCCCGCATGCCCTTGAGAGCGTTGGAAACTTAAACCGGCCGCCGCCACCTGGCGGTAAGACATCCCGATCAGGGGATCGTAAGCCCCGATATCGATTTTGAATGCTCCCGGCTCGTTTTCGCGAACACTGCGATACAGTTTCTTGACTTTCCAGGGACGCAGCCCTTCGCGGAGCTGCTCCGGGAATTGATTGGGATCGGCTGCGGCGCTAAAAACCTCGGTGCTGATCAATCCCGCGGCTTGGTGCTGGCCATGGCCGTCGCGAGGCGCACCGTGGAATCGCGAAACGACGATGTCAGGCCGGTACAGACGGACTACGCGGACCGCATCGCGCAGCAGATTCTCTTTCCCCCAATGCTCCAGCGTCTCATCCAGGCGCTTCGAAAAACCGAAATCGGCGGCACGCGAGAAAAACTGGTCGACGCCGTAGTAGCGGTCGGACGCCAGCAGTTCCTCGGTCCGCACCAGGCCCAGCGCATCGAACAGCTCGGGACCGATCAGGTTCGCTCCACCTTCCCCGCGCGTCAGCGTGAACAAACCTGTGCGCACGCCCTGGGATCGCGCCAGCCATGTGATCAATGGTCCGTCTTCGTCGTCGGGATGCGCGGTGGTGTGCAGAACCGTCGCCGTGGTTCGCAATCGCAGCAAGGCTTCATAAGCGCCCGCCGCGTTGAAATGAAATGGCGGCGCCTGAACCTGAGCATGAGCGGTGAGCGTGAGCGACAGGAACCCGATGTAGCGCATGTTTCCTTGGGACAATATCAGTTGTGCGAACTCTCATTGTATTCTTAGCAGCCTCCGCGCTGGTCTCGGCGCAAAGTCATCGCGCGCAGTCGATCGACGTGAAAGTGCTCTCCACCATGCTGGCCGATGACGATAGCATCGGCGAGTGGGGATTTTCAGCGCTGGTCGTGGTGGACGGCCATCGCATTCTGTTCGACACCGGCGCGCGCCCCGATACGGTGCTGATCAATGCGCGGGCCTTGAAGGTCGATCTAAGCAATGTTCCGGATGTCATCCTGACCCACAATCATGCCGATCACACCGGCGGATTGATGACGCTCAAGCGATCCGTGGGCGCGAACGCGCTTACCACGGCGCATGCCGGCCAGGGAATCTTTCTGAATCGCGGCAATGACCGGATTGAAAAACTACGGTCCGATTTCCAAGCCGCTGGCGGAAAATTCGTGATCCATGATGCACCGGCTGAACTCTTTCCTGGTGTCTGGCTCACCGGTCCGGTGCCGCGCAAATATCCCGAGCGGAACTGGAGCGGCACAGGCACCATCCAGATGCCCGACGGATCGAAACAGGAGGACAACATTCCCGAGGACATGTCCCTGGTGATCGATACCGATCGCGGGCTGGTGGTGATTTCGGGCTGCGGGCACGCGGGCGTCATCAATACGCTGGAGTATGCACGCGCCAAGGTTCGAACCGCGCCGGTGCATGCCGCCATCGGCGGATTTCATCTGTTCGCGCTCGACGACGAAAAGCTTCAGTGGACTGCCGGTAGACTGCGCGAATTCGGCGTACAGAATTTTCTGGGCGCGCACTGCACCGGCATTGAGGCGACCTACCGGATCCGCGAGCTCGCAGGGCTTACACGAAAAACCGCAGCCGTCGCGGCCGTGGGCGCGGAGTTCAAGCTCGGCGAAGGCTTCAAACCGGGAAATATTTCCCGGTAACGGCAGGGCCGCGTATTCGCGATAATAGAGCTTTATGCGTCCTGTTGCTTTTCTTCTCTGGACCGCGGTGGCAACGGTAGCAAGCAGTCAGGATTATGTAGGTTCCGCAGCATGCCAGAAGTGCCACCCCGCAGTCTATGAACGCTGGAAGAAAACCCGGATGGCGAACGTGGTGCGCGATCCCAAGGAACATCCCGACGCCTACCTGCCTGATTTTTCCAAACCCGATCCGCTGCTCACCTTTACCAAGGACGACGTCGCGTTTATCTATGGCAGTAAATGGAAGCAGCGCTACTTCAAGCGCATCGGCGACGATTATTATCCGCTGCCGGCACAGTGGGACGTGACCAACAAAATATGGCGGGCCTATATGGTTCGCGAAGGAACCGACTGGTGGACCGCTTTCTATCCGGCCGACAATTTCAAACGCCCTACCGGTCCGTTGTGCGATGGATGCCACTCGGTCAACTACAACATCCGGACGCATGCGGTGACCGAATGGAACGTGGGATGCGAGAAGTGTCATGGGCCGGGTGCCGCGCACGCACGCCAGCCGTCACGCGCCAACATCGTCAACCCGGCGCGGCTGGATTTCGTCCACGCCAACGACGTCTGCATCCAGTGCCATTCGCAAGGGCGTCCGCTGCAGAACCCGATCGAAGGGAAAGCCTACGATTGGCCGGTGGGATTCCACGCCGGCCTGGACCTGAAGAATTTCTGGCGTCTGGAAGATCACAAACCGGGCGAGACCAGCTTTACCCATTTCGCCGACGGTACCGCGCACAAGAACCGGATGCAGGGGAACGATTTCGTGAACAGCCAGATGTACACGCACGGGGTGACTTGTTTTAGCTGCCACGACGTTCACGGGACAGGGAACAACGCGGATCTACTGAAGCCCGCGAACGTTCTGTGCCTGGAATGTCACGGTCCCCGATCTCCCAACGGCCCCCACGCGGCGTCCATCGAGCAGCACACGCATCACAAATCGGGATCGAGCGGCAATGAGTGCGTCGCGTGCCACATGCCGCGGATCGAGCAGACTCTCGCCGATGTCAACGTTCGCGCTCATACCTTCAAGTTCATTTCTCCGGTGGCCACGGAGCAATCCAAGATTCCCAACCCCTGCACCACTTGCCACGCGGACAAATCGCTATCCTGGGCCACCGAAGAGTTGAAAAAGTGGCCCGGCCAGTCGCCGTGGCGGGTGGCGAATTAGCGCTTGCCTTAGTGAAGCCGCGCGAGTTCCTGGGCGTACAGTGGATTGTGTGGAAACTCCCGAGCCAGTCCACTCAGCAGTTCCTTTGCGCGCACGAGGTTCTTATCGCGAAGCGCCGCCACCGCCAGCAACACGCGCGCGTAAGGCTGCAGGAAATGTCCGCGTTCGGCGGTTGCAGAAAGATTTTCGATGCCCCGCTCCCGGTCCGTCTGCGCTCCACCCATGCGCAGGAACCATCGCAGCGGCGCGGGTTTCAGGCTTAGCAGATAATTTTCGACGCCAATCGCCAGATAAGCGTCCGCATAGTTAGGATTCGCAGCAATCAGCTTCTCCGCATAACCGCGGCCCATTTTCACGTCGCTCAGCGAAGCAAGGTAGCGCTTTTCGATTAGCGCCAGATAATCCGAATGCAACCCGAGGCGCATCAGCGTCGCAAACTGCGCGTTCTGATTCTGCGGATCGCGGGCAAGGGTCCGCTCGGCGAGCCGCTGCGTCAGCCCCAGCGCCGCATCGAAATTTTGCTTGAGTTTTGCATCCGCCACCGGCTTCGCCCGGTTCAAGAACGAATCGTCGTGCATGAAGAATTCGGATTGCAGAATGTGCAGCCGGTCCAGTTCTGAAAACAGATAAGCAGCCGCATCGCAGGCGGGACCCATCGGATCCTCCGGATATTGCCTGCTGAAATCGTGAAACGACTTATGCGCCTGATCGAACTGCAGGTCGTACATCTGCCGGAATCCTGTGTCGAGCAGCGTCGGTTCAGGTATGGCGGGAGGGTCGGCCAGCGCAAGCACGGCGATAGTAAGAAGCAGGACCACGGGTTTCTATGATATTAGACGCTTGCCTCGCTCAGGATGTTTCTCCATTTGCGTGTACACTAGCGTTCGCGGAGTGAATCATGGAACTCAGCGAAAAATTGGACCCTGCTGTACGGCAGTTGCTGGCGGCGATCGAGGCGCAAGGCAATCCGCCGTTCGAAACTCTTCCCGTCGCGGAGGCGCGCCGCTTAGCTGCGGAGAGCCTCAAACCTGTTGAAGGCACCCTTGAACCCCTGCGATCGATCGAAGATATTTCGATCCCTGGCCCCGCGGGCGAAATTCCCATTCGGATCTATACTCCCGACGCTCCCTCACCTTGCCCCGCGATGGTCTATTTTCACGGCGGAGGCTGGGTCGTCTGCGACCTCAATACGCATGACGTCGTGTGCAGCGCGATCGCGCGGCGTGCTGCAGCCGTGGTTGTATCGGTAGACTACCGGCTCGCGCCCGAGCACAAGTTTCCAGCAGCGGTGATCGATTGTTATGCGGCGACCGTTTGGGTGGCGTCCAATGCGCCGCGTCTCGGAATCGATCCGAAGTGGATTTCTGTAGGCGGCGACAGCGCGGGCGGAAACCTTGCAACCGTTGTGTGCCTGAAGAGCCGCGACGAAAACGGCCCGGCGATCGCGTTTCAGGCGCTGGTTTATCCCGTGACCGATCTGTCGTCGTTCGATACCGGATCGTATCGCGAGTTCGCGGCCGGGTACCAGCTCACCAAAACTGAGATGGAATGGTTTCGCGACTGCTATCTCGGGCAAAAAGAGGACGCGCAGAATCCGCATGCATCTCCACTGCTCGCTCGCGACTTGCGGGGATTGCCACCCGCGCTCATCATCACAGCGGAATGCGATCCGTTGCGCGATGAAGGCGAGGCGTATGCGAAACGTCTGGAGCAGGCCGGCGTTCCCATGACCTGCGCGCGATACGCCGGGATGATCCATCCGTTCTTTTCGCTGTCGGGCGCGATTCCACAGGCGCTGGACGCGATCCAGCAGGTAGCGGACGGCGTCGCTGGTTCGAGAGCCCCAACCGCGTCTTGATACGATAAAAATCCATGAACGTACAGAATCTGTTTTCGATTGCCGGCAAAACCGCGCTGGTCACCGGGGGCTCGCGCGGAATCGGCTACATGATTGCAGAAGGATTTTTGCGATCCGGCGCCAAGGTTTATATTTCGGCGCGCAAAAAAGAAGCGTGCGACAAGGCCGCGGCCGAACTGTCCGCGCTGGGGACGTGCATCTCGATTCCCGCCGATGTGGCCACTTCCGAAGGCCGCGCCAAACTGGTCGAAGAGATCAAGAAGCGCGAATCCAAGCTCGACATCCTGGTGAACAACGCCGGCGCGGCGTGGGGCGGGACCATCGCAGACTTTCCCGAATCTGGTTTCGACAAGGTGATGGACACCAACGTCAAAGCCATGTTTTTTCTGACGCGCGATTTGTTGCCGCTCCTCGAAAAAGCGGCAACCAACGCCGACCCGGCTCGCGTGATCAACATCGGGTCGATCGACGGAATCCAGGTGCCGAACATCGAGACATATCCTTATTCGGCCAGCAAGGCCGCCGTGCATCACATGACCCGCGTGCTGGCGGTGCGGCTCGGAGTGCGGAACATCACCGTGAACGCGATCGCTCCCGGTCCCTTCGAAAGCAAGATGACGGAATGGCTGCTTTCCGAGCATGGCAAGGAAATCGTAGCGCAGTGCCCGTTGAAACGAATCGGTCAGCCGTCCGACATGGCGGGTGTTGCGATCTATCTGGCGTCGCCGGCAGGGTCGTACGTGAACGGAGTCGTGATTCCCGTCGACGGCGGCATCTGCATCAGCACACTCCACAATTCACCGATCTAAGACCATTTCACGCAAAGACGCAAAGTTCGCAAAGAGTTTTAGCTTGGCGTCTTGGCGTCTTTGCGTGACATTTTTCTTAAACCGCCGGGCGTAGGTAAATCTGAAAATCGATCTCGATCTCGTTCTTCACTTTGATCGTGCCTCCGCCGACGCTGACTGGTTTGATCCCATAGTCGGTCTGCTTCAGCGTCGTGTGGCCCGAATACGCTTCACCGCTGCGCTTCACCGCGACGCTCACGGTCTTGGTGACGCCGTGCAGGGACAAGTCGCCGTCCACTTTCCATTGCCCGTCGCCGGTTTTCTCGACGCGCGTGGCCCGAAACGCAATTTCGCGATACTTGGCGGTCTCCAGCGTCATCTCTTCCATGTCTTTTTGGATGGTCGCCTGAGTCTTGCTGTCGACTTTCGGATCCGGCTTCACCGTCATTTTCGCCGTCTCGACCGTGAAAGCGACGTGCGGCGTCGCCGAGTCGTTGATCGAACCGGAGGAGATCGGCGCATTGATCCAATGATCGTGACCCGCGGCCGAGAGTAGGCCGGCTTTACCGGCGTGAATGGTGATGGTGCTGCGGCTCACGTCGATCGGAACGTCCTGCGCGAGAACGGGTGCGACCACTGCGAACAGCGCCGCGAAACTACGTCTCGTAGGCATACAGCCTCCTCAAATTGCGCTCGAACAAACGCGCCGGAAGCAGACTCGTGACCAGTCCCCGTCCCGCCACGGCGGCGCGATTTTGCCACTGACCGATATTCCCGATCAGCAGCGATCGATTCTGAATATGCCGGGTCCGCGGCCGGCGCAGCGATTCGTAGCGGCGTAGCGCATGCTCAATCGATGCTCCGCTGGCCACGCATTTCGACAGCACCAGAGCGTCTTCCAGCGCCATACATCCACCCTGCCCCAGGTTCGGCGTGCAAGGATGCGCGGCGTCCCCCAGTAAAGTGATGCGCCCTTCGCCCCAGCGCGGCAGAAACGGAAGGTCATACGCATCGTTGCGGAGAATCGTCGCCGCCGCGTCGATCAATTCCGGAATTGGCTCGTGCCAATCCGCAAACATGTGCTGCAGGCGGGCTTTACGTCCTTCCGGATCGTCGTGGTGATTTTCTGGGACATTCGCCGTCGCGTACCAGGTGAACCGCCCACGCCCCGTGTTGAGGATCCCGAAGCGATGTCCATGTCCCCATGTCTCGCTGTTGAATCCGGTGGGAAGCGCGTCGCCGGTATATTCGGCGATGCCTCGCCAAACGACATACCCGCGATAGATCGGTTTCACCGCGCCTAAGAGCCTCGACCGCACGCGGGAGTGGAGGCCGTCGGCGCCAATCACCGCATCGTGCTCGGCGGACATCCCGTCGGCAAAGTGGAGAACAACCTTGGCGTGGGTCTGTTCGAACCCAGTGAGCTCGCATCCCAATTGCACGCGATCCTCCGGCAACCCGGCAAGCAGCGCTGCCAGCAAGTCCGACCGGCGCGTGCACAGCGCCGGAACGTCGAATCGTCCCAGCGCGATGTTCATCAATGTCTTGCCGCCGCTGTCGCGAACTAGGAAATAGTCATTCGGTCCGCTATGGGATACGACGCGATCCAGGACACACAACTCTTTCAATACACGGGTTGCGTTCGGCCAAAGCATCATCCCGGCCCCGACTTCGCGCAGAACCGGTGCGCGTTCGTAAACCGTTGCGTCCATCCCCGCTCGATGCAGCGCCAACCCCGCAGCGACCCCGCCGATCCCTCCCCCAACTATGCCGATGTTAACCAGGACACTCCTTTAGACGCATGTTGACTGAACTGCGTTGCGTGCTCCTTTCCGCGGATCTCCGCGTCCTCTGCGTGAGTCCGGAAAAAGTTCGCGCAGAGACGCAGAGTCGCAGAGAAAACGCAGGAGCTACTTAGGTTTCTCCGCGTCGATCCGGATCCGCTTTAGCCGGTGCTCATCCGGCGGAAGCTCGGTCCTTCCCGCGGGCAAGGAACTGGCGCTGAGCATGTAGGCCACAATGTCAGCGCTCACTTGTTTGCTTAATGTCCCTGAGCGAGTCAGGGGCATGTCGCGGTGCACTCGCTCGAAGATGTGATCGAGCGTCACGCCGTTGAATTTCCATAGGAACTCGCTGCCGCACAGCGCGGGCGCTTCCACTACATCGCCTTCCAGCTCGTCGCCATGGCATTCGGCGCATTTCGCGTCATAGTGGACCCGGCCGCGGCTGGCCTGCTGTTCGGTGTAGACGCCGTCCCACACGGACTGTAGTTTTTCCTGGGCCAGCGCCGCCAGCGCTGCCAGAGCCAGGATGATCGCCGCTTTTATCACACTGCGATCAAGTTAGCACGACGGGCGCTACTCTTGTCGCAGTGCGATCAGCGGATCGATGGTAGTGACCTGCAACGCCGGAACAAAGCACGCAGCCGCCGCGACGGCCATGAACGCGAGAGCGACCGCCCCAAACGTAGTCGAATCAGTGGGGCTGGTTGCATACAGCAGCGAGCTGAGCAGACGCGTCAGCCCGATCGATCCGGCGATCCCGGCGGCAATTCCCACCGCCACCATGGTCAGCCCTTGCCGCAACACCATGGCGACCACCGATTCGCGTGAGGCGCCTAAGGCCATCCGGAGACCCAGTTCGCTGGTCCGCTGCGTGACCGAAAGTGCGATCACTGCCGCGATCCCGGCCGCGCTGATCAATAGCGCCAGTCCCGCGAACAGGCCCAGAAGGATGGTGGTGACGCGCGGAGTCGCGAAGGATTCCTGCTCCCACCGTTCCAGCGTTTGGACCTGATCCACGGCCAACTGTGAATCGACATCGTGGAGCACCGCACGAACTCCGGCCGCCATCGACAGTGGATCGGCCTGCGTACGAATCACCAGGCTACCCGGGAATCCGGCCTGCAACACCGGCTGGTACACTTCGTCGCCCGGCGGACGATCCAACCCGTATTCGCGAACGTCGCCTGCGATTCCGACGATCTGCGCCCAGTGCTGGCCCTGATCGAAACTGATCCGTCTGCCAACGGGATCCTCGTTCGGCCAACGATGATTCTTCATGGTCTGATTGATGACGGCCACCTGTACGCTGCCGGTGTCGTCATGGTCTGTAAAACTACGGCCCGCGGTGATCGGCTGGCGTATGGCCTGAAAATAGTCGGAGCTGACGATCGTGGTATCCACAAGCGGCGCCAGTTCGCCGGTGGAGACTGGCCGGCCCTCGATCACAAAGCCGACGCTGCCGGGCCCACTGGCGATCCCGCCCGGACCAAACGGAAAATTCGAGGCGAGCGCCGCGGACTGAACTCCACTGATGGAACTCACGCGCTGCAGGATGTTCTTCGAAAGCGCGATGCCCTGTTCCCGTCCTCTTATTCTCGAGAAATTTGGGCTCAATCGCATGGTAAGCAAATGATCCGCGCTGAAGCCTGGGTTCACCTGCATCAGTCGCGCGAAACTGCGAATCATCAGGCCCGCCCCGATCAGCAACGTGAACGAGACCGCCACTTGCGCTACCACCAGGGCCCCGCGCAATCGGTTGCCGCCGCGGCTGACCGTGGCGCGTCCCCCCGCCTGCTTCAACGCTTCCCCGGAATTCTTGTTGAGCGAAAGCGCCGGGGCCAATCCGAACAGGATTCCCGTAGCGAGCGCGATCAGTAGCGTGAACAATAACACCGGAGTATCCAACCGGATTTCGCCGGCACGAGTCGTGAAACGCTCGGCGAATTTCGTGAGCAGCGAGAGCGCCGCCGGAGCCAGCAGCAGTCCCAGCGCAGCGCCTCCCAGCGACAACAGCACGCTTTCGATCAAAACTTGCCGCACCAGGCGTCCCTTCCCGGCGCCCAGCGCTGAGCGGATGGCGAGTTCGCGTCCGAGTTTCAGCAGCCGCGCCAGCAGCAGGTTCGCAACGTTGGCGCACGCAATCAACAGCACCAGTCCGGACGCGGCCAGCAGAACCAGAAACGTGGTGCGCGCGCGACGCGTCAGATCTTCGCGCAGCGGAGCGACGTGCATCGAATATCCGTAGCTCGCCGGATACACGTCCGGGTTGCTTTTTTCCATCTGGCTCGCGACCGTCGAGAGGTCGGCTTGCACCTGTTCCACCGGAGCGCCTGGACGGATTCGCGCGAATGCTGTCATCATGCGAGCCTTGCGATTCGCGATGAATCCGGGCGACGAACGGAATGGGCACCCCGAAGTCGGCATATAAATGTCGTTTTCCACCGGATACTGCGGGATGGGCGGCAGCACGCCGATCACCGTGTGCGGCCGGTTATTCATCTGCCAAACTTTGCCGACAATGTTCGGGTCGGCCCCGTGACGCCCACGCCAATACTCATAGCTCAGGATCAGCACCGCGTCCGCTTTCGGTGAGTCGTCACTCGCGACGAAGTTGCGGCCGAGGATTGGTTTGATTCCCAGGACGTCGAAAAAGTTCGCCGAAACGACCGCTGTATTCACCCGCTCCGCCGAGTCGTTGGCCAGCAGCAGGAAATTCATGGAGTGGTGTTCTACCACCGATTCAAGGGTGTGGCTGAGCGTGCGGTAGTCCGTAATCTCATGGACAGAAAACGGTACATTCGCGGCCCCGCGGCTGGATTTCTGGTGGAGAATGACCAGACGGTCGCCGTCCTTATAAGGCAGCGGCCGGAGCAGGACCCCGTAGACGACGCTGAAGATGGCGGCATTGGCGCCAATCCCCAGCGCGAGTGTCAGGATCGCGATCAGACTGTAACCAGGATTCTTGGCCAGAACCCGAAGCGCGTAACGGATCTCTTGTATCATATGGCGTCACCAGCTATATAGTGATTAACTATAGCATGGGACGCGGTACTCGACATTTCGTTAGTTCCGCAGGCCAAATCTGGACGCCCGCTTCGTTTACACTATTCCACATGCTTCGCCTTTCGCTAATCCTGCTCTCGGCCGTTTCCTGCATCAACGTGTTGAACGCCGCCAGCCCGTTCGCCGGGCGCTGGGACGTCACCATCAAGTCCTCCACCGAAACCTACCCCGACTGGCTGGAAGTCACCGAAACCGGCGGCGCGCTGCATGCCCGCATCCAACCGAAAGACGGGAGCGTCCACCCCGTGACCAGCGTGAAGGCCGAAGGCTCGCATCTGACCGTGGTCTTCTCTTGGAGCCGCCGCGTCCAAACCTGGGACCTGACCGCCAGCGGCGATCGCCTTACCGGGACGCAGAAAAGCGAACCAGGCGGCACGGCCGAAATCGCCGGCGTTCGCGCCCCAGCCCTAAAACATCCCGCCCCGAAAGCCTGGACTAATCCGGAGCCTCTTTTCAATGGCAAGGATCTGACCGGTTGGGAGCCGATGGATCCCACCAAGAACCATTGGGAAGCAAAAGGTGGGGAGCTGGTCAACGTCACGCGCGGCGCAAATCTAAAGACAACTCGCGCGTTCGACGACTTCAAGCTTCACTTCGAATTAAATTGTCCAGATGATGGCAATAGCGGGTTTTATTTGCGCGGCCGCTACGAGATTCAGATCGCCTACGAGAAAGAGCCGGACAACTTCCATAGCATGGGTTCCATCTATGGGATGCTCGCTCCGTCCGTCGAAATGCCGCGGAAACCGGGACAGTGGGAAAGCTTCGACGCGACGCTGATCGGACGCTGGCTCACTCTGGTCCGCGATGGCAAGACCATTATCGACAATGCCGAAATCCCAGGAATCACCGGCGGCGCCCTAGACGCCAACGAGGCCGAACCCGGCCCGTTCTACATTCAGGGCGATCACACCGGCGGCATGAAATACCGCAACATCACAATTTCGGTTCCGTTCCGCTAAATTCCGGATTTCACGCAAAGGCGTGAAATCTTTAGTGGTAGTTGAACGCAAGCCACACGATCAGCCCCACCGCGCCGGGCAGCAGAATCTCCACCCAGTTGCGGCGCAGGAATCGATTCCATGGCGCCCGATCTTTCACTGCATCCGCCGCCGCGTCGCGTTTCGGAGCGAGCGATGTCGCCAGCCGCGTTCGCAACGTCGATGGCAATCCGTTCAGCGCCCGAACGATTTCTTCGCGCCCGCGCCGGTCGGCGATCAGGATCGTCGCCGAATTGAAGCTGTTCGTCGATTCTTCCAGTTGCTTCCGCAACCGCGGCGGTACTTCGTTCACCGAGTGGAACACTTGTGTCCGGCCGCCCTTGGCGATGAAGATCGTCGAGGTCTTCACTGTAAGACGATTCATGATCCCTTTACCGCCGGCTTGTCAATCGAACCGGCCTGCCGCGGAGGCACGCGCACCGGATCGCTTCCGGCATGACTCAACGTCACCTCGATGAACCCCAGCGCCGCTTTTGACAGCGCTTTGTCCTTCCTATAGATTAGTCCAATCTGCCGCTCCATGGGATCCGGTCCCAGCGGAATCGCCACCAGCCGTCCCGCAGCCACTTCTTCACGGCAATGCGCGCCCG
>DATMOC010000043.1:0-52048 GCA_035568415.1 Bryobacteraceae bacterium
ACGTGACATGCAGCTAGCTTTTAGTGTGACGATGAGCGAGCGCCTTCTGCGTTAGTTTTGGTTAGCAGTCGCACGTGATTGTGGCGATGCCGTTCCGTTGCGGCCAATTAACGGCGAATTGCGGCCGCAAATTCATTTTCGAGAGGAGAAGGTGGAACAACCTGCAAGGCAAGAAGGCAGATCGGGGACCTGCCCCACATTACCCATCTACGGTTCGCCGAACAAGTGGAGCAGGTATCCGACGTGTTCGCTTAAAGCTTGCTCCATGCCGCGGTCCTGTGTACCCGCGAAAGCACCGCCAGCGCCGCAGCCATCGCCACCAGTGTCCCATCGCGCATGAGGGTTTTCGCGCTCAGCGCTTCACCGGGGCCGAAGCATCCACAATCGATCGCCAGCCCTTTGGCGTAAGCGACCGCCATCATCACAAAGAACAGGCTCAGCAGCGACACGGCCGCAATCGACGCATAGCGTAGCCATAGTCCTGCCACCAACACCAATCCGAGGGCCAATTCGAACCACGGCAGCGTTCGCGCGATGAACAGCACCGCCCACTCCGGCAGGATTCCATAAGCATCGATCGACACCGCGAACAACGTCCACGGTTCGCGGAGCTTGGTGTAGGCGGCGTAAAGGAACACCGCGCCGAGCACCGCCCGCAGCACGATCAAGGCGATTCGCCGCATGTTTACCGCAGGTTATCGAGCACGCGGCTGAGCATCGCATAGCTCACCGGAGTCGCGATGGTGTAGGTCTTGCCATTGCGGCTGATCAACATGGTCGGCGTACCCTGGACATTGTGCTGCTGTCCCAGAGCCACGTCCTGCTGAACTTCGGCCAGCACCGCCGGATCCTTCGCCAGCGCCCGGACCTTGGCGGCCTCAGCCGGTGTCAGCACGCTGCATACGGTTTCGTCGACCTTGCCGGTTTTTTCCCACTGGTCCTGTTTCTTGAACAGAACTTCGCACACCTGTTCGTACTTGCCTACGCGATCCGCCGCGCACGCATAGCAGGCCGCTTGTTTCGCAAAGGCATGTATCGGCAGCGGATAGTAGTGTTCGACCAGGTATACGCGCCCCTGGTTGACGTAGTTTGCGATCAGCGGACGTATGGTCTGTTCATACAGGGCTTTGCAGCCGGGACACTGAAAATCGCTATACAGATCGATCCGGATCGCGGCCACCGCGCTTCCCAGCACGCGTCCCGAATGGACCGGAGCGTCCGCGAACATCGTGTTCCCGAGCAACAGCCCAGCCAGCACCAGCGCACGAATCTTCATACATTTATTGTACGTTTCACGCCGTCATTCGTCCCGCCCAGCGCAGGAATCGCCACAGTTCGCCTTTATGAATCCACACAAAAGTCCAAAACTCGCGAGCCGTGATGGTTTCCGCGTGGACTCCCCAATACGTCTCGATGCGCCAGCGCAGATACGGACTCCTCCAGGGGCGAAGGCGATAGCCCTTCGAGGCGATCCAGAGAAATGTGAGCACTTATTTGACGAGCGAGTTCGACGGCGATTTGGGAGCGGGCGCAGGTGTCGCGTAGTATCCGTTCCGCGTGCGGACCGTCGGATTCCCGTAGCCCTTCACCGTGACGCTGATCTTGCGGAAGGTCCCGTCGAGCGTCGAGTTGATCGGCACGTAGCCGAGAATGTATTGATTTCGAATCTCGTGCGCCACCAGCGGCGTGATCTTGTCGACCTCGGCCAGATCCTTCGGGTAATAGTCCATCCCTCCGGATGCTTCCGCCAGAGCCCTCAGCGCGCGCTTTGCCTTGGTCGCTTCGCGCCGCTCTTCTTCGTTTAGCAGCCCGATCGAATACACCAGAATCTCGCTTTGCCGCGCCTTGCGCACAATCTGTTCCAGCGATTCGTTGCTGGTGTTATCGTTCCCGTCGGTTACCACCAGCAAGACCTTCTTATCCTTCTTGCCTTTGTCCTTTACATAGTCGATGGACATGCTGATAGCGTCCCGCATGGCGGTGCCGCCCTTCGAATCGATCTTATCCAGCGCTTCTTCCAGTTTCTTGATGTCGCTGGTAAGCGGGCAGTCGAGAAAGGCATCGTCGTTGAAATTCACGATGAAAACTTCGTCCTGCGGGTTGGAAGCTTTCACCAGCGCCAGCGACGCCGCGGCGACCTTGGCGCGCTTGTCGCGCATGCTTCCGCTGTTATCGATGATGATGCCCATCGAAACAGGGACGTCTTCGCGCCTGAAAATCTTGATGGTCTGCTCGACGCCGTTTTCCAGGATGTGAAACGCCGACTGCGGGATGTTGGTGAGCAGCTTGCCGGTCTTATCCTGCACACTCGCGTATAGCGGCACCAGATTCGTGTCCGCTCGAAACGTAACATCGTCCTGAACGGGCGGCGGTGGCTGCGCCCACACCAAGCCGGCGGCCAGCGAACAAACCAGAAAGCTACTGAGTCGGCGCATAGTATCCGGTGCGAAAAATAGCCTTGAGCTGCGGCAGACCCGAGGTCTTCACCAGTCTGACTAAGACGCGGCGGTACTTGCCGTCGCGCGTTGCATTCTTGGGTGAGTATCCGATCACGTACTGATTCCGCAGTTCTATCCCGATCTTGGCCGCTACGTCCGGCAGTTCCGCCAGATTGTCCACCGCGAAGTGCCTCCCGCCAGTCTGATCGGTCATTTCACTGAGCAGGGCCGGACCGGACAACTCTTCCGGAGTGCGCCCGCGCGACTGCATCGGCTCGAAAATCCCGATCGCATAAATCTGTACATCGGCTTCGCGGACCGCGTTCTTTACCTCGCTTTCAGTATAGCGGCTGGAATTGTCGCCGCCATCTGAAATGATCAGGATAGCTTTGCGCGGATTGCGCGCCTTCTTCATCTGGTTCATCGCCATGTAGACGCCGTCGAGCAGCGCCGTCCGGCCCTTCGACTGAATAAAAGTGAGCCGGTTCTGGATTTCCTCGGTATCCGCGGTGAACGGAACCATTAGCTCCGGCCGGTCGTTGAACTGGATGAGAAAAAACTCGTCCTCGGGATTCGCGGTTTTCATGAACTGCGCCACCGCTTGCCGCGACTTTTGGAGCTTCGCTCCCATGCTTCCGCTGGTGTCGAAGACAATCCCGATCGAGAGCGGCGCATCCTCACTCGAAAACTGCGCGATCTCCTGCTCCACCTTATCTTCGAAGAGCTTGAAATTTTCCTTGTCGAGCCCGGTGACGAACCGGCTCATCGGATCGGTAACGGCCACGGGGATCAGCACCAGGGTGCTATCGATGCGGAGGTTTGAACGGCGGTCTGTGGCGGTGTCCGCCGGTTCCGCAGCCTTCCCCTTAATGCGCGGCGCGATGTTGGCGCTGTCCTGCTGGCCCTGCGGCCGGTTGTTGGTGTCGGGCTTCTTGTTGTTATCGTCGGCGGCAAGCGCCAGGCAGGGAATCAAGGCAAGGGCGAAAAGAGCGCGCATAAGTCTCACCCAATCTGCTCACAGTATAGCAGCGGTACGGAAAAATGGATGTACGATCTTAACTACTGGAGCGGAGCGTAGTAACCTGTTCGATAAATCGGCTTGAGCGGCGGCAAACCCTTGACGTGGTTCATCTTCACTTCCACGCGGCGATACTTTCCGTCGCGCGCCTTGTTGGTGGGCGAATAGCCCAGCACATACTGGTTACGCAACTCGATGGCGACCTTCTCGGCCGCGTCCGGCAGCTCGGCCAGGTTGCCGATCCCGAAACTCCGCCCGCCAGTTAACTGCGCCAGCCGATTCAACAATTCCGGTCCCGAGAATTCCTCGGGCGTTCGCGCGCGCGAACTCAGCGATTCGTAGATCCCGAAGGCGTACACCTGAACGTCGGATTCGACCACGGCGTTTTTCACTTCGGTTTGCGTATACCGGCTCGCATTGTCGCCGCCGTCGGAAATGATCAGGATCGCTTTGCGGGGATTACGCGCCTTCCGCATCTGGTTCATGGCCATATAAACGCCGTCCAGCAGCGCCGTGGATCCCTTGGAGCCAATGAACGCAAGCCGGTTTTGAATCACTTCGGTCATCGTCGTGAACGGCTCGATCAGTTCGGGCCGGTTGTTGAACGTGATCATGCAGAACTCATCCTGGGGATTGGCCACCTTCATGAATTGTGCGACCGCGTGGCGCGAAGTTTGCAGTTTGTCGCCCATGCTGCCACTGGTGTCGAAGACGATGCAGATGGAAAGCGGGGCGTCCTCGCTCGAAAAGCTGATGATCTGCTGCTCGACCTTGTCTTCGAAGATCTTGAAATTTTCCTTATCGAGATCGGTGACGAACTTCCGCAGCGGATCGAGCACCGCCACCGGGATCAGGACTAAGGTGGTGTCGACGCGGATATCCGGTTTGCGGGGATCCACCGGATCGGCGGTCTTTTTCTCGCGGACCCGGGGAGTGATGTTGGGGTCGGTTTGTTGGGCAAACCCACAGGTACAAACGATCAACACGATGAGCACAGCCGCCCGCATCGTTTGACGCGGTTTTGAACGAAGACCAGCCCGCCTGAAAGCGGGCTCGCCGGCACGACTGCCGGCCCCACGTCTTGGAAAATCACTGGGGCAGCTCATGGTCCTCGCTTCTGGCTCCTGACTACTGTTTTATGTTATCTTCGATTGTGCCGCACCGGATTCTTGGAGTAATCCCCGCACGGTACGCATCCTCACGCTTCCCTGGTAAGGCTCTCGTTACAATTGCCGGAAAAACGATGCTCCAGCACGTGTGGGAGCGCGCATCGCAAGCGCGTTACTTAACTGAGCTGATCATTGCCACGGATGATGAGCGGATTCAGTCCGCGGCGATGGAATTCAAGGCCCGCGTTCGGATGACGCGCGGCGATCATCTCTCGGGGACCGACCGCGTGGCGGAGGTCGCTTCGGCGTCGGATGCGCACGCCATTGTAAACATTCAAGGCGACGAGCCGTTGATCGATCCAGCCGCGATCGATGCGGCGGTTTTGGGCATCCTCGAACACGAAGAGACCTTGATGGGGACGCTCAAGAAGCGCATCGAGCGGGAGGAAGAGATCAGCGATCCCAACGTGGTCAAAGTAGTGACGGACCGCGAGGACAACGCGATCTATTTTTCACGCTCGCCGATCCCCTATGCGCGGGAATCGGCGGCGTATTTCAAGCACATCGGATTGTACGTCTATCGCCGCGATTTTCTGTTGGCCTATTCGGATCTGCCGGTGGGTCCGCTCGAACGCGCCGAGCGCCTGGAACAACTGCGCGCACTGGAAAACGGGTTCAAAATCCGCGTGGTCGAGACGGAGTACGAATCGTTAGGAGTCGACACGCCAGAAGATTGGCATCGAGTTGCCGCGCTGTACGAAAAAATCATGGTGACTGGTTGATCTAAGGGATAAGACATGTCTAAATATATTTTCGTGACCGGCGGCGTGGTCAGTTCCTTGGGGAAGGGAATCGCCGCCGCCAGCATCGGCTGCCTGCTCGAAAGCCGCGGCCTCAAAGTCACGCTGCAAAAATTCGATCCCTACCTGAACGTCGATCCGGGAACCATGTCGCCCTTTCAGCATGGCGAAGTTTTCGTCACCGACGACGGCGCCGAAACCGATCTCGACCTGGGTCACTACGAGCGCTTCACGCACGCCCCGCTCACGCAGGCCAATAATCTCACCAGCGGCCGCATCTACGAACAGATCATTTCGCGCGAGCGCCGCGGGGATTACCTGGGCAAGACCGTTCAAGTGATTCCGCACGTCACCAACGAAATCAAATCCGCGGTGCGCCGCGTTTCGACCGCTGCCGACGGAACGCCCATAGATGTGGTAATCGTCGAAATCGGCGGCACGGTGGGTGATATTGAGTCGCTGCCGTTTCTCGAAGCCATCCGCCAGCTTCGGCACGAGCTGGGCCGTGAAAATACGCTGTTCGTTCACGTCACGCTGGTCCCCTGGATCGCGGCGGCGCAGGAATTGAAGACCAAGCCGACACAGCATAGCGTGAAGGAACTGCGTGCCATCGGTATTCAACCCGACATCCTGCTGTGCCGCAGCGATCATGCGCTGCCGCAGGACATGAAGGAAAAGATCGCGCTGTTTTGCGACGTCGACGTCAATGCCGTGGTCACGGCGCGCGACGTGGAAAGCGTGTACGAATGCCCGCTGGTGTTCGCCGAGCAGGGCGTCGATGAGATCGCTTTGCGGCTCCTATCGATGGAGGCCGGCCCCCGCAATCTCACGCGTTGGAGCGAGATGCTGCGCCATCTGAAGCAGCCTTCGCGCAACGTGTCCATTGGCATCATAGGGAAATACGTCGAATACGAAGATTCGTACAAGAGCCTGAAAGAAGCGTTACTGCACGGCGGGTTGGCTCATGACGCGAAGGTCAACATCACCTGGGTGGAATCGGAACGCCTCAAGTGGCCCGAGGCCATCGCCGAGCTGGAACGATTCGACGGGATCCTGGTTCCCGGTGGATTCGGCAAGCGCGGCGTGGAAGGAATGCTCTCGGCGATTCGCTACGCGCGCGAGTGCAAGGTTCCATTTTTCGGAATCTGCCTGGGCATGCAGACTATGGTGATCGAATTCGCGCGCAATGTGTGCGGGCTGGAACACGCCAACTCCACCGAGTTCGATCCGGCCACACCCGATCGAGTCATCTACAAGCTGCGCGAATTGAAAGGCGTCGACGAACTGGGCGGCACCATGCGCCTGGGCGCGTATCCGTGCCTGCTCGCCGAAGAGAGCTTTGCGCGCGGGGCTTACGGAGTCCCCGAGATCAGCGAGCGTCATCGCCATCGCTACGAATTCAATCGCGAGTACGAAGCCATTCTCAAGCAGCACGGCCTGCGTCTCACCGGCGAAACGCCGGACGGGATTTACGTGGAAATTTGCGAGCTGGGAGATCACCCCTGGTATCTGGGCTGCCAGTTCCATCCGGAGTTCAAGTCGAAACCGATGGAACCGCACCCGCTGTTCAAAGCCTTCGTTGGCGCCGCGCTGGAACATCAGGAAGTAACCGCGAGCCGCAATCCCGAAGCCCGCATGCTAGTGGAGCGCTAAGGCTGCGTCTCTGCGTGAAATGTTTCTAAACGACAAGCTTTCCATCGGCGCGGGGCCGTTGGCTCTGATCGCCGGCCCGTGCGTGATCGAATCCGAGGAACACGTCCACTTTCTGGCAGCGGAGATCGCCAAACTCGGCCCGTTTATCTTCAAAGCTTCTTTCGACAAAGCGAATCGCTCCAGCGTCAATTCCTATCGCGGCCCCGCGATCAAGGAAGGTCTGCGCATTCTGAAGTCGGTGCGCGATCGCGGAATTCCGGTGCTCACCGATATTCACGAGCCGTCGCAAGCCGCCGAAGCGGCCGAATCCGTCGACATCTTGCAAATCCCGGCGTTTCTGTGCCGCCAGACCGATTTATTGGTGGAAGCCGGCCGGACGGGGCGGGTGGTGAACATCAAGAAAGGCCAGTTTGTCAGCCCGCAGGACATTCGCCATGCGGCCGAGAAGGTCGCGAGCACTGGGAACGATCGCATCATGCTTACCGAGCGGGGCAGCTCGTTCGGCTACAACAACCTGGTGGTGGACATGCGAGGCCTGGCGATCATGCGCGATTTCGGATGGCCGGTAGTATTCGATGCGACGCACAGCGTCCAGCTCCCGGGCGCTGCGGGTACTGCGTCGGGCGGCCAGCCTCAGTTCATCGAACCGCTATCGAGAGCAGCGGTCGGCGCCGGAGTCGACGCGGTCTTCATGGAGGTGCATGAGGCTCCGGAGCGCGCGTTATCGGACGGCGCGAACGCGTTGAGGCTCGATCTGCTGGGTCCATTGTGGAGAAAGCTGCAGAAACTTCATTTGGCCGCGAATGAACGTGAATAAACGTGAATCCAAAAGCGCCTGGCGCACGAGAATTCAGGTGTCAGGACCTGTCGTTAGTTTTGGTCTTCATTCGCGTTTATTCATGTTCATTAACGGCCCATTGGTTTTCCCCTCTTGCACGCTACAGCGGATTGTCTCGTCTATCGGGCATGGAGACAAGAAAAGGATTCTCGCTCATTGAGTTCATGATCGTCATTGCGGTCTTCGCCATTCTGGCCGCGGTGGCCGCCCCCTTTTTCAGTGAACAGATTAAGCTCGCGCACGAGACCGCAGCCGTGCAGCAGATCAAGACTCTGCATACCATGCAAGCTCAGTATTATGCGCAATTCGGACGCTATGCGAACAATCTTACGGAGCTAGGCCCGCCGCCTGCCGGAGCCGGCCTGATCCCGAGAACGCTCGCCAATGGGCGGAAATCCGGCTACTTGATGGATCTTCAGAGTACGGCGGACGGCTATGCCTTGACCGCGGTGCCTGAAAAATTCGGGAGTACCGGCCGCCGAACGTTCTATTCCGACCATACGCAGGTCATCCATCAGAATTGGAGCCGTGAACCGGCCGACGCCGATAGCCCAGAGATCTGATCCTGCACGCCGGGCCGTCCGCGAACGTCTACGATATAGGTATGCGTGTACGAAGAAACGGACGGCGCGGGTTTTCGCTCATTGAGTTGCTGATCGTTATCGCGATCATCCTGGTGATTGTGACCATCGCGGTGCCTCAATACAACAAGCAGATGATGTCCGCGCACGAAACGGCCGCGATTCAGGCCATCCGCACCATCCACGCGGTCGAAACGCAATATTATTCGCAATTCGGACGGTATGCGGTCAGCCTGACCGAACTCGGTCCACCCGCGAGCGGCGCGGCTGGGCCTGCGGCTGCGGATCTGATTGCGGCTGATTTCGCGACAGGGAAGAAGAGCGGCTTTATCTTCACAGTGGCCGCCACACCGACCGGATATGCGGTGACGGCCGTTCCGGAACAGTTTGGTGGTTCCGGACGGCGGACCTTCTACTCGGATCAGACCATGACGATCCGCAATAATTGGAGCCAGGAAATCGCCAACGTGAACAGCGAGGCGATCAAATAGCTTTTTCGAGCGTCATGCGCTTTGCGCGCGGGCCCCTTGGGTGAGTTCCGCGGCGCGCTCGCGCAGCCAACTGGCTTCGCTACGTTTTCGCAACTGGTCGAGCAGCTCGGCGCGATGCTCCAGATTTTCCGCCAGTTCCATGCGGCGGGCATCTCCGCAGGATTCCCACACTTTGCCGGCGCGGGCGAGTTCGGCGACGGCTTCGAGATAGCGCCCGGAGCACTCCTCCACATGGGATAGCGTCTCGTAGGCGACCGCCAGCCGCGGACCTTTCTTGCCTTTGAAAGTACCGATGGCTTCGGCCAGCAGCTCTCGCGCGCGGGCATAATTGGACCAGCCGATATACATACCCGCGAGCCCGTACTGCATCTCGGCGAGCTCCTCGAGATTTCCGCCGATTACCAGCTCGCGCTGTAACAGGACGCGTTCGTACAGAGCCGCCGCGCCCTCGATGTCGCCGGTTTGTTCCAGGGAGCCGGCCAGGTGATGCAGATCGTGAAGGGCTTCATCGGAGGTGCGGCCGAGCGTGGTTTCGTGGATGCGGAGCGCGCGGCGCAGGCAGCGCTGGGCTTCCTCATGATTCTCCTGAGCCCGGTAGATCGCGCCGAGCTCGCTCAGAAGGTTTCCGGTTTCAAGATGGTCCTCTCCCCGCACCTGTTCGTGAAGCCTCACGGCTTTTTCGAGTGCTGGAATGGCATCTTCGGAGCGGCCGCTCATGTGACGCGCAGTGCCTAAGCGGTGCACCCGCCGCGCCATCCGGACGGAGTCGGGATGCGGCATGGAGGCTTCGATCCGGACACCTTCCTGAAGAACGGCTTCCATGGCCGGGAAATTTTCGGCGTCATGAAAGACCTCCGCCAACGCGTCCAGGCACTGGACGTATCCCGAGGGATTGGAAACGCGCGCGGTGTATTCGAGGGCGGCGCGAACGGTCTGCTCGGCTTCATCCACTTTGCCCTGCTTGCGCTGGGCGTCGGCGAGCAACAGCCGCAATTGAGTCTTGCGAACCGAGTGTCTCAACGCGTCGGCTTCGTCCACCGCAGCAGCGAGAAATTTTTCGGCCGCTTCGTAGTTGCGCTCTTTGAGTTGACGCTCGCCTTCGGTGCGATTCAGACTGCGCTCCATGCTCCAGGCCTTGATTCCCGGGGCGGCCCACGCCGCCAATTGCAACGACCAGCGCAATGGATTGAAAAGGTCCATCGGTCAGAAAACCTAACGGGTGCTCGTGATTCCATCGACATCCTAAGGGCTTGACGTTAGACGCCCTTAGCTCTTAAGACCTGTACTAAGGAGTGGTGGTATGTCCATTACTTTGTGACAGATGGTACTATGTGGGGTTCCATCCATCCTTGCCAATCGCAACGTTGGTCCGTAGAATTGTAATAAGAGGAGTCTCAGATGACGCCGCGCAGCAAAGACGTTCTGCACGAGATCGTCGAGGCGTATATTCAAACCGGCGAGCCGGTCGCTTCGCGTTCCATCTCGCGGCGCCGGCGCGATCCCCTGAGTGCTGCCTCTATCCGCAACATCATGGCGGACTTGGACGAGGAAGGCTATCTGTGCCAGCCGCATACGTCGGCGGGGCGCGTGCCGACCGCCCGGGCGTTTCAAAGCTATGTCCAGTCTCTTCGTTTGCGGCGGCTGGCGAGTGAAGAGATCGACCGGTTGCGGGCCGAGTTCGGGCGGCTGGAAACGGTGGAAGCTCGTGTCGAGCATACTTCGCGCACGCTCACCGAAATGACGCGCGGGATGGGGATGGCTGCAGCGATTCGGCAAATTAGCCCGGCGCTCGATCAGATCGAGCTGGTGGGGTTGCCCGACCAGCGTGTCCTGATGGTGGTCGTGACGCGCGACCATGAAGTTCGGAACCGCGTCATCGGTCTGGAGGAAGCGATTACGGCCGAGGAATTGGGGTCCATCCGCAACTACATCAACCGGAATTTTTCAGGATGGACATTGGAAGCAGTCCGGCTGGAGTTGGCGGAACGGCTGGAGCACGCCAGCGCGGCGTACGACACCATCCTGCAGAAACTCATGCTGCTGTACTCCAAGGGACTGCTGGATATCGGCCCGGCGCCGGAAGTCCATATGGATGGGGTGAGCAACCTGATTGGCCTGGACCTGCACCTGACCAAGGAAAAAATGCGCGAGCTGTTCCGCGCTTTGGAAGAAAAAAAACGCGTGCTGGAACTGCTGGACCGTTTTCTGGAGACGCCGGCCGGCGAGATCGCGGTGCATGTCGGGCTGGGCGAAACGCACCCGGCCATGCGCGAGTTGTCGCTCATCGGCCTGCCGGTAGTCCTGCCGAACGGAATTTCCGCCGTCATCGCGGTGCTGGGGCCCATCCGCATGAACTACGGGCGCGTGATGAGCACGGTTCAGCATGTCGGCTGGGCCTTTCAGGGCGAGAATTCCTGAGCCGGTTTGACCTCCGATGCTAATCTAGAATTGTCGGGAGTATCGTGGTGTCAGTCGAAAAAATGGAAACGGAAAATCAGGATCCGGTTCAGGATCCGGTTGCCGCGTTGAGTGCGGAACGCGACCAGTTGGCCGCGGAAAAGGCCGAGCTACAGGATCGTGTGCTGCGCGCCCAGGCCGAGTTTCAGAACCTGAAGAAGAGAACCGAGCGCGAGCGTCTGGAGCTTTTCGAGTATGCCAGCATGGAGGCGGTGCGCACGCTTCTACCGGTGCTCGACGATTTCGAGCGAGCCATGAAGACGGAAAGCGCGGACAAAGAATACGTCGCCGGAATCGAGCTGATTTACAGCCGCTTTTACGAAGCGCTGAAGAAGCTCGGTCTCGAGCCGCTGGAATCGGCGGGTAAGCCGTTCGATCCGCAAATCCATCACGCGGTCGACATGGTGGAAACGGACGAGGCGCCGGACCACACGGTGCTGGACGAATTTCAGCGAGGATATAACTTCAAAGGCCGTCTGCTGCGGCCGGCGATGGTGAAGGTGGCGGTCCAGCCGGCGTCGAAATGAGCGCGACCAAACGCGATTACTATGAAGTGCTTGGCGTGGAGCGCAACTGCGACGAGCAGGGGCTGAAGAGCGCGTACAAAAAGCTCGCCCGGCAGTTTCATCCTGATCTGAATCCGGGCGATCACGGCGCCGAGGACAAATTCAAGGAAGCCAATGAAGCCTATAGCGTACTGAGCGACGCAAACAAGCGCGCGGCGTACGACCGGTTCGGCCATCAGGGCGTGCAAAGCGCGGCGGGAGCGCAGAGTTACGAAGGATTCCCGGATCTGAGCGACATCCTGAGCGACGTGTTCGGATTCTCCGACATATTCGGCGGATCGCGCCAGCGGCGCTCGCGGGCACAACGCGGCGAGGACGTCCGCTACGATCTCGAAATCGGTTTCGAAGATTCGATGCGCGGGTCGTCCGTCGACATTCAGGTTCCGCGGCTGGACGAATGCGGACGCTGCCACGGCAAAGGCGCCGAACCCGAAGATGGATTGACTACCTGTCCTGCCTGCCGCGGCCGGGGCGAAGTGATCTATCAACAGGCGTTTCTTTCGGTGCGGCGGACCTGCACGCAATGCGGAGGGCGCGGCCAAATCATCCGGCGTCCCTGCAAGGAGTGCCGGGGCGAAGGCTACTTGCGGCGTGAGCGCAAGCTGAAAGTCAACATTCCAGCGGGTGTCGACAACGGAACGCAGATGCGGCTTTCGCAGGAAGGCCAGCCCGGCGGAAACGGCGGACCGCCGGGAGACCTGTACGTGATCCTCAAGGTCGCCGAGCATCCGATTTTCGAGCGTCACGAAAACGATCTGCACTGCACCGTGCCGATCAACATCGCTCAGGCCGCGCTGGGCGCGTCGGTGGATCTGCTGACCTTCGATGGATTGCAAAGCGTGAAGATCCCGGAAAGTTCGCAACCGGGCCAGCGCGTGCGGCTAAAGGGACTGGGAGTCCCGCACCTGCATGGAAACAGCCGGGGCGATCTATACGTCCATCTGGACGTCAGAATTCCCGCGAAGCTAAGCCGCGAGCAGCGAAAATTGTTCGAGCAGCTTCAGGGATTGCTTCCGGCGGAGAATGAGCCGGCGGAAAAAGGGATTTTCGATAAGGTCAAGGATTACTTCTTGTAGGCGGAATCGTGATCGGGGTGGATGGCTAAGAAACAGAGGAGATTTCCCTCGCGATAGGCGATCGCCCGAACGCGGCGAGTGATGCGAAGACTATACACCCGTTGTCCGGTGGGACCCTGGCGGGTTTGAACGGCTTCCCACCGAATTCCCTTGTCGCGGTACAGGTCTTCCCAATCCATTTGCCGAATTTTTCGAAAAGTGCCGAAGAGCGCCAGCTGGTCTTCGCGTTCCAGAGCGAACCAATCGTTCAGGAACTCTTCGTGGTTGAGGTCCAAACGGACTCGCGCCATCTACCGTCGTTTCTTGAACCGTCTTTCAAGTTCATCGAGGTCGGACTCTTTGGGTTTGTGTGTTGCGGCCCACGCGAGAGCGCGATCCAGCTTCCCTTTCATCTCCGGCGTGTGAAGCCACAGTTCACTGTCGGGAATCACTTGCGCTGTCTTGACGAGCCAGACTCCTTTTTCCACTTCATCCACTGTGACGATTCGGCCGGCGTTCTCCTTCCCTAAAGAGATTTGACCGCTCGATCCAATTGTCTTAATTTCCACTGGCATGACTGCATGATAGCATGATTCGCATGCTTCAATGACGTCCACTGCTCACGATCATCTGGCGAAGCGCTTCTGCGAGCGAAGACAGGTCCTCCACGGGAACTTTCATCTTTCGCCTCCAATTCGGATGCTGCCAGGTGCTGCCGGGAAGATTCTGCTGTTCCTTCTCGCCGGTTAAATCCTCCTGGTTGACGATCGCCAGAGCGCACGGCGTCGAGAGCAGGAACCCGATGGGATCGTCCGCGAATCCCGCATCCGCGAGACCGGCATTCAAGCGCCGGATTTCTTCCTGCCGCGACGCGATCTGCTGGTGGTAGGATGCTTCGTCGATCAAGCCCGCCGCCCGGCGAGCTTCGATATCGCGGGCGATTGCGAAGCCGGCCATGGTTGCGAGATCATGCGTGGTGGTGGATGCGGCGGCCTGTGCGGGATACTCGTCAGGCCGGCGAAACGAACCATCGGAGTTTCGCTCGAACCACAGCACGCGATAACTCAGCACGCCTGCTTCAGAAAGAGCCTGGCGGACTTCGCCGGTCACGGTGCCGAGGTCCTCGCCGATCACGATGAATCTTCCACGCACGCTTTCGAGCGCCAGCACGCCGAGTAGATCGTCCGAATAATCGCGGACGTAGGCGCCCTCGCTGGCGGGCATGCCGTCGGGGATCCACCAAAGGCGGAAGAAGCGCATCACGTGATCGATGCGCAGCGCGCCACCGTGGCGTGCCGTATTGCGGATGAGCTGCGCGAACAGTTCATAGCCGTTGGCGCGGTGGGCATCGCGATTCGGCGGAGGGAAGGCCCAATCCTGGCCATTGGGAGAAAAATCGTCCGGCGGAGCGCCCACGCGGCAACCGCTGCTATAGAACCGGCGATTCATCCACAGATCCGCGCCGAACCGGTCCGTGGCAAGCGCCAGATCGTGATACAGACCAAGGCGCATGCCCTTTTCGAGCGCATGAGCCTGGACCTCAGCGAGCTGGCGGTCGATGTGCCATTGAAGGAATTTGTAAAACAGAACGTCGCGCGCGTGTTCTTCGGCGAATCGAGCCACGGCGGCCGAACGCGGGTCACGACACTCTTCCGGCCAGTCGGTCCACAGCCACAGGTTCGGATCGCGGCGATGCAATTCCTCATCGAGCGCGCAAAACACCGCGAAATCGTGGAGGATCGCGCCCTCGGAAGCGATATAACGGTCGAATTCGGGCGAGCCGGCGAAGCACTCGAAGATCGCTCTCAGCGCGTTGATCTTCAAGGTTGCGACGCGCTCATACTCGACGAATTCGCTGGCGCGGAGCGCTGCGACTTCCTGAAGGTCGACCGACGTATCGCCAACGCGGTCGACATCGAGGTATATAAAATTCCGGTAGAACGAGCATTGCGGCAAGTATGGACTGGTGTTATACGGCTGGCGATTGGGAATCGCGTGAAGCGGATTCAGAGCGATGAACTCAACGCCCGCGGGAGCTAGCGCGTCGATCGTGGCGCTTAGATCCGTAAAATCGCCGCAGCCCCAGTTACGTGCAGAACGCAGGCCGTAAAGGCTCACCGCGACTCCGGCGATTCGTCGATCGATTCCGTAGGCCCGTTTCGGGCACACGATGAACCGCGCTTTCGCAAACGATTCGAGCTGCGGCTCGCGCATCCAGTACAGTTGCAGCTCGTGATATCCCAGGCGTAGCGGCTTCGGCAGGGGCACGCGCTTGATCACGACGTCCGCGCCAGCCTGGGTTGACGGCAACTCTGGAAGAAAGAACCAGTGATGTTCCAGGTCGCCGTTCTCCCAACGAATTTCGAGCTTCATCGACATGCCGGAGCGATCCACGGGGATGCGTACCTCAATCGTTTCGACATCCTCCCGCACGACCACGGCTGGCGGGATCGAAGTCGTCACGCGATCCTGTCCCAGCGATTCGAGGATTGCGTGGGCGGTTGCGTCGGAGGTCGAGTGGGTGCGGCCCCAGATATCGGTGTATTCGGGCTCGATACCGTCGGCGGGGAGAACTTGGCGGTCCAAAGTTCAGTGTAGCCGGAAAGGCGAAGTATACTGGCGTTTTATGGTCGAAGTGATGCTCCTGTTACTGGTGTTCGTGGTAGGTTTGGGGAGCATCGTGGCCGGGGTCGCCGTTTTGATTTGGCGATTCCTGAAAAGAAACCAACAGGAAGAACGCGTGAGATAATAGAGACGTATGGACCCGAAATTTCAGCTCAGCCAACCGCCGGAATTGTTCGCGCGCGTGGATGTGGAACACGAGCCCGACGAATTCGGGGAGTCGATCGTGACCACTACCCTCGACAAAGCCGTCAACTGGGCGCGAAAGAACTCCATCTGGCCGATGAGCTTCGGCCTGGCTTGCTGTGCGATTGAAATGATGGCGATCATCGGATCGCGTTTCGACGTGTCGCGCTTCGGCGCCGAGGTGATGCGCGGGTCTCCGCGCCAATCCGATCTGATGATCATCGCCGGGCGCGTTTCGAACAAAATGGCTCCGGTGATCCGGCGTCTCTATGAACAGATGCCGGAACCGAAGTGGGTCATCTCCATGGGAGCGTGCGCGACGTCGACCGGCGTGTTTTCGAACTACGCTCTGGTGCCCGTGAATCAGGTGATTCCGGTGGACGTCTACGTTCCCGGCTGCCCGCCGCGGCCGGAGCAGTTGCTGTACGCGATCATGCTGCTGCAAAAGAAAATCGAACAGGACAAAGACGTGGTCGCAAAAGTCCTGAACCTCGCCTAAGAGACTGTCGCGTCGAATCCGTTACTAGGGACAACGCGTTCCATGACTGTCGCGCCTCAAGCATTTGTAGATTCCTTATCGTTTGAGCGCGTACTAACGTTATGTCTCTGACAGGGGTCGGGACCCGCTCGCTGATGTCTCGATTTTTGCGGCGCCGCGGTCGAATCTGGCATCAAAACCCCCGCTCGTTCGCCGATGAGTTGTTCAGATGGCGTACACGACTCACTACCTGGAAAGCGAACTTCACAGTGCGGACCGGGTAGACCTGGTCCGGCTGATGTATCGCGGGGCAATCGAGGCGACCAGCCGCGCGCGCCGGAATCTCGCAAACGGTCAGATCGCGGAACGATCCCGTCAGATCACCAAAGCCTGGGATATTCTTGGCGAGTTGACGCGATCGCTAAACCACGTGCAGGGAGGCGACCTGAGCCGCGCGCTGGTGGAACTGTACGTGTACATGCAGAAGCGGCTCCTCGAAGCCAATGCGGAGCAGTCCGACGGGGCGCTCGCGGAAGTGGAACGGCTGCTATCGACCTTGGCTGAAGCGTGGGCCCTGGTTCCCTCGATCGATTGCACCTACTGAATCCACCTTCGGCCTCCGATACCATGGAGAGACGAATGAGCGATGTCTCTCCAGCAATTCACGTGGAAGGCTTGCGAAAAGTTTATGGGGACAAGGCCGCAGTCGATGGCCTGAGCCTAAGCGTCGCGCGCGGCAGCTTTTTCGGCTTTCTCGGTCCGAATGGAGCGGGTAAAACCACCACCATCAAAATGCTGATGGGGCTGGCGCCTCCCACCTCAGGCTCGATCGAGCTGCTGGGGTTGCCGATGCCGGAGCGGGCACTTGAAATCAAGAAGCTCATTGGACTGGTGCCGGACGAGTCGCTTCTGTTCGACCATCTCACCGGCGGTGAATTTATCGAATTCGTCGGGCGGATTTACGGACTGGATCGCGCAGTCGCCCGCGAGCGATCGGCTGAACTGCTGGATCTGTTCGAGCTGGGCAGCAGCTCCGGCAAGCTGATCAACGAATATTCGAAGGGAATGCGCAAGCGCGTCGCCATGGCGGCAGCATTGATCCATCGCCCCCAGTTGTACCTGATGGACGAACCTTTCGAGGGCGTAGATGCCGTAGGCGCGCGGCTGATGAAGGACATCCTGCTGGAACAAGTGCGCCACGGCGCAACCATTTTTCTGACGTCGCACGTGCTCGAAGTGGTGGAGCGGCTGTGCGACCGCGTCGCGATCATCAACCAAGGCAAGATTGTGCTGGAAGGAACCATGGCGGAGCTGCGGCATGCCTCGGAAACGCTGGAGGACGCGTTTGTGCGCGCCATCGGAGTGGACCGGGCCGTCGAAACGCTCGACTGGTTGTAGCGATGCATCACGCGCGAGCCATCCTGTGGGCGCAGTGGCGGACCGTTCGCAATTTTTATCCTCGCGGCGGAATCGCGTGGACCGCCGTCATCGGGGTGTTCTGGTACGGATTCTGGCTGCTGGCGTCCTTCGCCGGTTCGCAACTCGCGTCAAATCCGGCAAATCTGAACCTGTTGCGCACGGCGCTACCCGGAACCCTGCTCATCGTGGTGCTGTACTGGCAAGTGGTCCCGTTGTTGATGGCGGCCACCGGCGCGTCGCTCGATCTGCGCAAGCTGCAGGCGTACCCGATTCCAGTTCCGCAACTGTTCGCGATCGAAGTGCTGTTGCGCGTCACGTCGGGGATCGAGATGGTCATGGTTCTGTGTGGAATCGGGAGCGGAATTCTGAGGAATCCGCAGCTCCCCAAGTGGGCTGCGTTCGGCTTGGCGCCGTTTATCCTTTTCAATCTGTTTCTGGCGGTGGGACTACGCGATCTGCTGCTGCGAATGATGGCTCGAAGACGGTTTCGCGAAATTATCGTGTTCCTTTTGGTAATGTGCTCAGCCTTGCCGCAACTGCTGCTCACACGCGCCAGCGGGACGCACGCGTGGGGGTTGTTCGCGCGGGACTCATGGAACGGGTGGCCCTGGATGGCGGCGGCGAACCTGGCGCAGGGAATGGCGCCGGCGACCTCCTTGGGAATTCTCGCGCTGTGGACCGTCGTCGCCGCCTGGTTCGGCCACGGCCAGTTCATGCGGACGCTGTCGTTCGATAAAGATGCGGCGGGCGCGGCGGGGACGCGTGGCGCGCGCACACAAGGGCTCCTCGAAACCTTCTTCCGGCTTCCCTCGACACTGCTGCGGGATCCGCTGGGCGCCCTGGTGGAAAAGGAGATTCGCGCCCTGTTCCGCTCTCCTCGATTCCGCCTGGTGTTCCTGATGGGATTCACGTTTGGCGTCGTGATTCTGTTGCCTGTATCGTCACTGGGCCGCGCATCGTGGTTTGGAAATGACTATTTGACCGCAGTGAGCGTCTACTCTCTATTGCTGCTCAGCGAGGCGTGCTTCTGGAATTCCTTCGGATTCGACCGGAGCGCGGCGCAGATTTATTTCCTGGCTCCGGTTCCATTCTCGCGGGTGCTGATCGGAAAGAATCTGAGCGCGCTGTTTTTCATCGCGCTGGAAGTCGCGGCGGTCACACTGGTGTGCGTACTTGTGCGGATGCCGCTCGATCTGCGCCGGATCTGCGAGGCGTACGCGGTGGCGGGCGTCGTCACCCTTTTTCTAATGAGCGCCGGAAACATTTTGTCCATCCATCAGCCGCGCGGAGTCAATCCCGGGACGCAAATCCGCTCGAACGCAGCCGGACGCGTGCAGGCGATGCTGGTGGTGATTTATCCCGTCGCATTCATTCCGGCGGCACTCGCGTACCTGGCGCGGTACGTGTTCGAAACCGAATGGGCGTTCTTCGGAGTGCTGGCGTTTGACGCCATTGCGGGGTTTATCGTGTACCGCGTTGCGCTCGATTCGGCGGTGCAGGCGGCGGACCGGTTGAAAGAACAGATGATCACGAGTCTTTCGGTGGGCGACGGTCCCATCGCGAGCTAGCGTGATGGCCGCAGATGAACGCCGATGAACGCAGATAAGAAAATGCCTATTGATCGGCGTCTGCAGCCATAAGTAACTGCTTCGACTCGAGCGCTAAAAGGCGCTCCTTGGTAGGCAAGCCTCCGCCGAAGCCAGTGAGCTTTCCGCTGGCCCCGATCACGCGATGGCACGGAATCACGATTGGGATCGGGTTCGATCCATTGGCCGCGCCCACCGCGCGCGACGCTTTCGGATTGCCCACGCGCTTGGCAAGTTCGCCGTAGGAGATCGTCTCGCCGTAAGGAATCTCCTGAAGCCTGCGCCACACGGTGCGTTGAAATTCGGTGCCCTCCGGCGCGAGCGGCAAGTCGAACTCGACGAGTCGTCCGGCGAAATACTCGTTGAGCTGCCGCGCGGCCTCTGCGATCGCGCCTCGCGCCGACGTATTCCAATCTGCCTCTGGACGCGCTGGTTTGCCGTTCTTCGGAAAATGGATCTGGCAAATCTTTTCGTCATCACCGGCGATGAGCAGCGTGCCGATCGGAGAATCCAGATAGCAATAATTCATTGGCTCCCTTTCCACAGATACATCGCGGCGTATGCGCGCCACGGACGCCAGGTCTCGGATTCGCGGCCGACGTCGCGCAAATATAGGTCGCCAGCCGGAAACGCGTCCGACTCACCCAGCCGCATCGCGACATATTGGGCGGTCCATGGTCCGATTCCCGGAATATGCGTGATCTGCCGCTCGAACTCTGCCGGATCGAGTGACCCGTTGAACGCGATTTCACCGCGAGCCGTCGCGGCCGCCAGCGCACGAATCGACTGCGCGCGTTGCCGTGTGACGCCGACTTGCGTCAAGTCTGCTTCGGCGAGCGACTCGGGCAGCGGGAACAGCACGCCGTCTTCATTGGTGGACCCGAATGCGGCGGCGACGCGGCCCGCCATGGTGGACGCGCCCTTCACGCTCACCTGCTGGCCGAGAATTGCGCGCACCGTCATTTCGAATCCGTCCCAGCAACCTGGAACACGCAGGCCAGGATAGGCGCGAACCAGCGGGGCCAGGCGAACGTCACGCTCGAAATTCCGGGCGATTTCGGACGGGTCCGCAGCCGCGTCGAATATTCTGCGCACGCGCTCCACAATGCGAAACAACGCCGCCGGATCGGGATAGCGGATCTCCAACGCAAGATAATTCTTCGGCGCCGCGCGTACGGCGATGGTCCCTGCGCGGCCGTCGATGCGTATGGTGCGGCGATATTCTTCCGGCGTGACCGTTTCGACGCCAGGAATCGCGCGGGCGGCAAGGAACGAAATCATCGAGTTCCAATCGTACGGCGGCCGGTAGCCGAGCCGAACGGTGTAGCTTCCGGGCTCGTGCCCGTTCGACGTTCGGGAACTGGCTTTTCGCAAATCGCTTGGAGTGCGGCCATAGAGATTGTGAAACGTCGCATTGAAACGGCGGACGCTGCCGAAGCCTGCCGCCAGGGCGATCTGCGTCATGCTCAGGTCCGTTTCGTCGATGAGGTTTTTCGCGAAATGCACGCGCCGGGTTTGTGCGACTGCCACCGGAGTGGCGCCCAGGTAGCGCAGGAACAGCCGCCGCAAGTGCCGCGCGCCGATGCCCAGGCGCTCCGCCAGACGGTCCACACCAGCGTCGTCAAGCGCACTTTCGCCAATCAGTTTCAGGGCTCGCGAAACAGTAGCCGAGGTTCCCAACCACGCCGGTGTTCCCGGAGACGCTTCCGGCCGGCAGCGCAGGCACGGCCGGAATCCAGCTTCGGCGGCCGCCGCGGCGGTTGGAAAATAACGCACATTTTTTTCGAGCGCCGTCGGAGCGGGGCAGATGGGACGGCAATAAATTCCCGTCGACGTGACGCCAATGAAAAAGCGTCCATCGAACCGCGGATCGCGGGCCAGCCGTGCTCGTTGGTATGCTCGCAGGTCCATCTCAAAGCAATTATGACCGAACGCCGGACGAGTGGCTGGCCGTTTTCGGACCTCAACACTATAGCCGCTGATGAACGCTGATGAACGCGGATAAGAAATCTCTTGATCTGCGTTAGACTCTTCGCGCCATGAGGATGGTCATATCGTCCTGCAACTCCTCCGACGCGGTCCATTGGTGGACGCCGGAAAGCACCAGATCGATGATCTCCGGTTCCGTGCGATGCGCGTTGCGCGCGATCAGGTCCACCAGCCGGTCCTCGCCGAACATTTCGCCGTATTCGTTTTCAGGCTCCGTGATGCCGTCCGTAAAAAACACCAGCAGGTCGCCGGATTTCATTTCCACGCGGCTCTCGCCGTAAATCGAGAACGGAAATGCCCCCACCACGGTCCCGTTCACATCCAGCCGGTGACCGACTCCTTCGCGAACCAGCACCGGCGGCAAGTGGCCGGCATTGGTGTAAGTGAACGCCGCGGTCGGCTCATCGAAAACGCCCAGGCAGAACGTTGCGTACTTTTCGGACGACGTGTAGGCGTGCAACTGATTGTTCAAACGGCTGACCACGTGCGACGTCGAAACGGTTTTGATCGAGCTTCCGTTCCCCGCCGCCGCGGCCACTTCCATCCAGTTCTGCAACTGCGTGCGCAGCGAGCTTTGCAGCGTGGCCATCAGCAGCGCCGCTGAGATTCCTTTTCCCGCCACATCGCCGATGGCCAGCGCCAGCTGCGAGTCGCGGATGCATTCGTAGTCGTAATAATCTCCTGAAACCATGCGAGCCGGCTGGCAGATGGCGGTGAGGCGCAGCGTGCGCGTAGTCGGAACCACGCGCGGATAAAGCTGGTTCTGCACCTCGCGGGCGATCTCGATTTCCGATTGCAGGCGCTCCTTTTCCTTGGCGACTACCAGCAGGCGCTCCAGATTTTCCGTCATCGAGTTGAAGGAGCGGCTGAGTTCGGCAAGCTGGTCGTGCCCGGTCACGTCGATGCGGTGGGAGAAATCGCCCTCGATCATTCTTTGCGTTCCCCGATACAGGCGGTGCACCGCGCTTGTAATGGTGCGGGTCATGGCGACGCCGATGATGAGCGAAGTGATCTCGACTATAAAGAAAACGACCACGCCGGCGATCAACCCGATTTGCAGTGCGCCTTGCACGATATCCGTTTTTCGATTGAAGACCGCGTTTAGGACCGCGGACGTGCGGGAGCGCACAACCAGCAGGCCACGTCGTTCCGTCGCCGGCTTATCCCAGTCCCCCATCGGCAGGGTCGCGTACCACAGGAATTCGTTGTCGAATCGATTCACAGCGGCCGGCAATCGGCGCGTCTTGCTCGATCCCGGTCCAAACACCGCGCGGCTGGTGTTCGATTCGAGAAGATCGACCACGCCCAGATTGGGCACCAGCCCCTCCAGGAATTCGCGCGTGAGCGGAACGGTAATGGTGATGTCACCCCACTCCGTCTTTCTATACGACCAAAGATAGAATTTCCGGTCGCGCACCAGGGGACCGGAGACATCCGACCAACCTACCGGAGGCGGAACGAGACTGGCGCCCGGCGGGTATCGGAAAGTGTGCGCGCCGTCGTGGAGCGACACCTCGATTCCGGGGTAGCGCTTCAGGTAAAACAGATCGACCATGCCGCGCACCACGCCGAGACGATCGATAGGCGCGGCCTGTTCGACGCTCTCCGATGCCGCCTGAAGGTTTTCCACGCGGCGGTCGAGCTCGCTGGTCACCAGATAAACCGCAAGCTGGCGAGCCAGGAATTCCGCGCCGCCCGCGGCCAGCACGACGATCAGAAGAATCGGCACCACCGCGATGAACAGATAGGTGACCAGCAGCCGGTTGCGCAGGCGCCAGATGGCCTGTTTCGCCGCCATGCGCAGCATCCGGATGGCGACCCAGAATCCGGTGACGATCGCTCCCAGTCCGGCCACGAAGCGCCACAAACTGTTCGGCGCGAGAGCGTCGACCAGGAAATACAGCACCAGGAAGGCAAGAAACGCGATGCCCATGCGGCCCAGCCACCGCAGCGCGACTTGTAACGGTCGCGGCACTCACACCCTCGATTTGGCGATGGCCGGAGTTTCCCGGTCGGGCTCGAGATAATATTTGGTCAAACCGGTTTCCAGCAGATGAAACGCGGAATCGACGTCGTCGGCGAAGTTGAATAACGCGAGATCGCTTTCGGCGATCATTCCATGACGCACCAGCGCGTCGAAATTCAGGATTTCCTTCCAGAATTCGGATCCATACAGGATGACCACCATCTTCTTCAACAGTTTTTGCGTTTGGACCAGCGTGAGAATTTCCATCAGCTCGTCCAGAGTTCCGAATCCGCCCGGAAATACAACCAGCGCCTTGGCGAGATACGCGAACCAGAATTTCCGCATGAAGAAATAGTGAAATTCAAAGCACAGCTCGGGGGAGATGAAGGGATTGGGGCGCTGCTCGAACGGTAGGCCGATGTTCAAGCCGACGGTCTTCCCTCCCGCGTCGTGCGCGCCGCGATTCGCCGCTTCCATGATTCCGGGTCCGCCACCACTGCACACAACGAAGCGCCGGCCAGGATTTTCCAGATTGTTGGACCACACAGTAATGCGGCGCGCCAGTTCGCGTGCGTCGTTGTAATAACCTGCATTGGGTCCGATTTCGGCGGTCCGGGCGGATCCGAAAAAAACGATCGTATCCTGAACTTTTTCGCGGCGGAAATGTGAGAGCGGATACAGGTATTCGCTCAGAATCCGCAGCGAGCGCGCATCCGGCGTGTCCAGGAACTTGTCATTCTTATAGGCGAGTAATGGACGTTCGCAGTTTTCATTGTTCTCGTTATTGCTCTGTTCATTTTTCTGGTCCATGGGATGATTCCAACGCCGCCAGCCGTTTCTCCAATTGTCGCATTGTCCTCACCAACTCCGGCAATTTTGGAAATGCGGTAACCGCGCGCAGCCATTCTCGCACTTCAAACGCGGGAGATCCGCTGACTACGTGTCCCGCCTCCACGTCTCCGCCGATTCCGCTCTGCGCATAAACCACGGCGTTGTCATGAATCGTCAGATGACCCGAAACGCCCACTTGCCCGGCCAGAAGGACATTCTTGCCCAGAATACTGGATCCTGCGAGCCCGGTTTGCGCGCAGACGATGTTATCTTCGCCCACCACGCACGCGTGGCCCACCTGCACCAGGCTATCGATCTTCGCTCCGCGTTTCACGCGCGTTTCGCCCATCCTGGCGCGATCCACCGAGGTCAGCGTCTGGATCTCGACATCGTCTTCGATCACTGTGATGCCGCTCTGGACGATCTTATAGTGCGTGCCGTCGGAGCGCTTGACGAATCCGAATCCGTCGCCACCGATGACGACGCCGTTCTGGAGAATCACGCGGTGGCCGACGCGGCAATGTTCGCGGACCACGGCGTGGGCGTGCGCGTAAAAATCGTCGCCGATGTGTGCGCCTTCATAGATCACGACATGCGGATGAAGCACGGCATTACTACCGATCGTCACGTGTTCGCCGATCACCGCAAAGGCTCCAATGGAGGCGTTTTCTCCGATTCGAGCCGTCGCCGCGACCGACGCCAGGGGATGAATGCCCGCCTTGGGCCGCGGGGGCTGATAGAACAGCTCCGCAGCCCGCGCCATGTCGAGATCCGGATTGGACGAAATGAGCTGCGCCGCAGCAAGGCCATCGATGGGTTCGGAAACCAGGACCGCTCCCGCGCGCGTATGTTTCACTTTGTGCGCGTACTTCGGATTGGCCAGAAACGTCAGTTCGGAAGCCGCGGCGTGTTCCATCCCGGCGACTCCCAAAATCTCGATTGCCCCATCTCCCCGCAGCTCGCACCCGAGCGTCGCAGCCAGTTCAGCTAGCTTCATTTTTATAGGCTAGCCGCAGATGCACGCCGATGCACGCGGATCAAAAATCATTTGCGATTCGTTTCCACTCGAGCTTGGTTCGCTGAAAGTTCAACAGTAGGGCCAGTTTTAGGTTTGCTGCTTTCAGATAGTTGATGCACTGTGCCATGTGTTCAGGAGCGAGATTCTGGGCACACTTTAACTCAACAATGACTTGATCCTCTACGAGCAGGTCAGCGCAGTATTCTCCGACGATGCGCCCCTTATATTCAACCTTGAACTTAACTTGTGGCTTAGCCCTTAGGCCGCGCGCGTGAAGTTCCTCCAACAGAGCGCGCTCATACACCTTTTCGAGAAACCCACAGCCTAGGGTGTTCGAGACCTCGAAGGCCGATCCGAGGATCTTTTCCGTGATTTCATCTGCGTGCATCGGCGTGAATCTGCGGCTATGAACGGAACTTATCCCTGCACTCCGGGGAACAGAAGTAGTACACCTCGCCGCCGGATTTTTTCTGGATCGCCGTCGACGCCGAGATGAAGGTGCCGCAAACGGGGTCTTTCTTCAGCTCCCCGCCGGAGGGAACGGCAGGACGGCGAGCTGCGGAAGACGCGGCCGGATTCACGAATTCGCTGAAGAGTTTCCCGATGATCCCGATTACTCCTCGCAACATGCTGATGACAACAATGGCGAGGAGCAGGTACAGGATCACCCGGAACATTGGTTGCCGTCTGGGCTATTGCGACTTCTTCTTAGGAGTCGCCTTCTTTTCACCCGGCTTGCTGAACTGCGTATCGACCTTCGCGCCTACCGAATCGAGCATCGCCTTCGCGGTTTCCACGTCCTTGCCGTTCGGCGCCAGTTCCAGATACTTCTGGAACGCTTCCACGGTTCCGGCGACCGGGACCATCTTGCCGTCACCGCCGATGGTGGCTTTACCCATTAGCGTGATGCCGTATTGCAGATAGGCGTCGGCGTAGTTCGGATCGGCCTCGATCGCTTTCTTGAAAGCCTCAGCGGCGGGCTCGGACTGTCCGGTGTTCACCAACACGGCGCCCATGTTGTAGTAATACTTGCCGGCCTGCGTCGGATCGAGCTGCGCGGCCTTGGTCAATTCCGCCTGCGCTTCGGTGAACTTCTTCTGTTTGGCGAGCGCCAGTGCGAAGTTGTTGTGATACTCGGGAGCGTCTGGCTTCAACTCGATCGCCTTCTGGTATGCAGCCACGCCTTTGTTGAGTGCGTCATCGGATTCCGCGCCGGTCTTAGAGCTAGCGAGGCTAGTGTAGCTATCGGCCAGGCGGCCCCATACGACGTTTTGTTCCGGACCGAGCGTGGACGCCTTCTCGAAGCTTTGGACCGCAACATCCCACTGTTTGGCATTCTGCGCGTCGACACCCGCGTTAAACGCGTCGTTGAGCTCCTTGTTCTTCTTGAGAGCCTGCTCCTGTTCGGCCTTCTTCTTCTCGAAGTCGGCCTTTTGCGAAGCCGACATACCGCGCTCCACTTCTTTGGGAGGAGCGGCTGCGCCACCCCCTGCGCCTGCACGTGCGGACGCCGCGGCGAGGTCGAAGTTCACAGGTGTTGGATCGCCGAACTTGGACTTGACGTTGTCTATCGAGTCGCGCTCTTTGCCGTCGATTTCGACGCTGAGCTTATACGTCCCATTGGGGAGACCACCGTAAAAGTAATGGCCCTTTTTGTCGGTATTGACCTTGTAACTGCCCTTGATGTCCTTTCGCTCGATCTTGACGACGGCTTTTTGAACCGGTTTCCCGTCGTCGCCTTTGACATCGCCTTCGAAAGCGACGGTCTGAGCGAAGCAAGCGGTTGAAAACAAGACAGTTAATGGAAGAGCAAGGAGCATTTTGCGCGACATGGTCGAAACGCCTCCAGAGATAGTGTAGTCCTAACACATCAGAATACTACAGGCGTAGCGAGAGAGGGAAGATGTTACCCCTGCTCCAGCGGGCCTCCCGGCTCGGTGTATCCATTTTGTCTTGCCTGGCATCTAACGAGGTAAAATACTTCGTATCCGGTAGTGACAGGGATTTCGATGTCTCAAGCGATAACTTTGCTCGTGTTGGCGGCTTCGATGTGGGCGGGGCAGGCTCCCGACTGGGATCATGCCCGCGAGTTGTACCTCCACACCGAATATCGAGAGTCTCTCGGTTTGCTGCAAGCGCAAGTTTTGAAGGACGCCGCGACGCTTCAATTAATCGGTCAGAACTACTTCATGCTGGGCGAGTACAAGAAAGGCACCGAGGTACTCGAGAAGGCCGCTGTGCTGGAGCCCAACAATCCCGCGATTCTTTACTGGCTGGGGCGCACCTATGCGCGCCGCGCGGAGACCGCCAATCCTTTCTCGGCCCCGGGATGGGCGTCGAAGGCACGGCAGATGTTCGAAAAATCGGTGGCGCTCGATCCTGCTAACAAGAACGCCACTGGCGACCTGCTCGACTTCTACCTCGAGGCTCCCGGTTTCCTGGGTGGGGGAGTGCAGAAGGCCGAGGCTCTGGCCAGAGTGATCGGGCAAACCGATCCCGCGGAGGGGCACTATGCCCAGGCCCTGATTGAGGAGCGCCGCAAGGATTACGACCAGGCGGAGCAGCACTTCCGGAACGCGGCTGCACTGGCTCCGCGACAGGTGGGGCGGTTGGTCGATCTGGCGAAATATCTCGCCAAACGTGGACGTGTCAGCGAGAGCGAAGCCATGTGGGACCAGGCCACGACTATGGCGCCCAATAGTCCCAAGATTCTGTTCGAACGCGCCCATACCTACATCAAGGAGCAGCGCAATCTAGGCCAGGCGCGGGAACTGCTTGAAAAGTATCTCCAGTCGCAGCTCACTCCCGACGATCCTCCCCGCCATGAAGCCGAAAACCTGCTGAAGAAGCTCGGAGCCTGATGTTCCATCGCGAGGCGCTGCGCTCCAGCGTCGAGGCCCTGCGCGCGAACAAGTTCCGGGCTTTTCTAACCGCGCTGGGCTTGGTCATCGGAAATGCTTCCGTGATCCTGGTGGTCACCATTTCGCTGACCAGCCGCGATTACATTCTGGCGCAGATCCAGCGCATCGGCTCCAACATGATCTACGCGCAGTACGAGACCGGCAACAATGGAACCATCGCGACCGCGGCCGCGGATTTCATCAAGGTCGCCGACGTGGAAGCGGTGCGTGACAAACTCGGATCGCGCATTGTGGCGGCGACGTCGGTCATGAACAGCTTCGACCGGATGCGGATCGACGGCCGCGAGCACGACGTCGCCATCATCGGAACCGACGAATTCTATCCGGCGGTTCGAAATCTGGATCTGCTGTCCGGGAGATTTTTCGATCATAGCGACGTTGGCCAGCGCAATCACGTGGCGCTGCTGATGCAAAAGCTCGCCAAGCAATTGTTCGGAACCGAGGCAGCCGCTGTCGGCCAGACCATCAAGCTGTACGGTCTGCAGTTCACCGTGATTGGTACGTTTCGCGAAAAAATCGAAACCTTCAATCTAGGCGAGCTGAACGGTGAAAACGTGCTGATCCCGATCACTGTGCTGAAGCTGTTCGCGCAGATCGAGCGCATTGACCCGCTGTACGTCCAGGCGCGTTCTTCGAGCGACGTGGAGCCGCTCACCAATGCCGTGAAAGCGATTCTCGAAGGTCGTCACAGGCCTGGTGCGAAGTACGCGGTGCAGAATCTGGTGGCGATTCTGAGTACGGCCCGCGACATCGCGGCGGTGCTCACGGCGGTTCTAGTCATCGTATCGGCGATCGCCCTGATTATTTCCGGCATCGGCATCATGAACATCATGCTGGTGACGGTTACCGAGCGCACACGCGAAATCGGACTACGGATGTCGGTCGGCGCACGGCGGCGCGACATCCTGGAACAGTTCCTGGCGGAAGCCGTGCTGATCAGCATCGCGGGAGGAATCGCCGGAATCCTGATCGGCGTCGCGATCCCTTTGAGTGTCCAGTTTTTCACCGACGAAATTCAAATCCCCATTTCGCCGCTCTCGATCGGCGTCGCGTTCACGGTCTCGCTGCTAGTGGGCCTGCTCTTTGGAATCCTGCCCGCCAATCGTGCGGCGCGGCTGAATCCGACGGACGCGCTGAGGTACGAATAGCGGGAGTTAGGCGCGCATAAGACCTCGATTCAATCGGCTGTCTGTAGGGGTTCGGGATCGGGCGACACACCCAACTGGTGGTGTCGATGTGCATCAGCGGACGGAAGCCGGCTTGTCATTCCCTAGTTAAGCTAGAGCAACGCGACATTGTGTTCGATCGTTTTTATCAGGCTGTCCATCCTGCCGTTTAATACCTGCTTCGCAACGCTGAGCGTGTAGCCTTTCATGGTATGAAAAGGTACGTGAGACGGCAAGGCCAGCGCATACGGGTCGACTAGGACGTCCACAACAACAGGTCCACCTTTGTGCGCAAGAGCCTCCGTTAGACCATCGCTGACTGCGTCGGGCTCTTCAATTCGAATCCCCTTCGCGCCCATTGATTCGGCCACGGCGGCGAAGTTCGGATTCTTGAATCCCACTCCAAAGGGAACGAAGCCAGCTTCCTGCTGCTCGATGTTCACGAAGTCGAGGGACTCGTTGTTTAGTAGGATGTGGATCACAGGTGTCTTGCGTTCGACCTGAGTTAAAAGATCGCCCATCCCAAGCATGGTGAACCCGCCGTCGCCGCAAATGGCGATCGTTTGGCGGCCAGGATAGGCGAGTTGCGCTCCAAACGCGTTCGGCGCTGCGTTGGCCATGGACGCCCAGGAGAACGATCCGAAGAGCCTGCGATTCTTGCCACCTTTGATATGCCTCGCCAGCCACATTACCGCCGTGCCTGTGTCTGCGAAAAACATGGCGTCATCCGACGCTAAGTTACACAGCGTAGCTGCGAGGTATTCGGGACGTATCGGTTTGATGCCCGGTCCCTTGTCGACATAATGCTGTTTCAGTTCGGCAAAAGACTCCGTCTCGGCAACATATTTCCGCAAAACGCGGTCATCAGTCTTCTCCCGGACGTTTTCCAGTAGCGCTTGAAGGGTCGCTTTAACATCGCCTACGAGTCCTAAATCGAGTGAGGTTCGGCGGCCGATGTGTTTCGGATTCCGGTCGATCTGTACCTTCCTTACTCGCGCTCCTGGAAGGAATTCGGAAAACGGAAAATCGGTCCCGAGCATCAGAAGGAGGTCGGCATTGTTGATCGCTCCATAAGCGCCGCCATATCCCAGTAGACCCGTCAACCCCACGGCATAGGGGTTGTCGTGCTCCAGCCATTGCTTGCCTCGCAATGCGTAGCCGACGGGCGCCTTCAATCTCGCGGCCAGTTCGATTACCTCTTCGCGCGCGTCTCTACACCCATCGCCGCCAAAAATCGCGACGGTGCCGGCCTCGTTAATCATGTCTATGAGCCGGCTCAGGTCCGAATCCGACGGACGAAACACAGGCGGCGCAGGGATGCTGATTTCCACCGGTTCGTCCACGGCGTCCGCCGCCGCGACATCGCCGGGAATGGAGAGTACCGTAGGGCCTTTCTCAATGATCGAAGTGCGTATGGCCGTACCGATGACGGCCGGAGCCTGAGCAGGATTGACTAGCCTGGCCGTGTAAAGAGACGCGGCTTGGAAGAACTGATAGGGATTCATCTCCTCCAGCGAAGACGTATCCATTACCATGGTTTCGACGTCGCCGGCGATCGCAATCACCGGAGCGCGCTCTTTGCGCGCATCCATCAGTCCGTTGAAAAGGTGGACAACGCCAGGTCCCGCTGTTCCGCACACGGCGACGGGTACGCCTGTGAAGTAAGCATCTGCGACAGCGGCGAATACGCCGTATTCTTCATTTCGAACATGCACAAAGTCGACGTTTCCGTTTCGACGCAGCGCATCGATCACAGGATTCAAGGCGTCGCCGACAATGCCGTAACACCGTTTTACGCCGGCGCTGACAAGCATTTCCCACAACACATCAGCCACCTTTCGGGCCATAGCGATCTCTATTTCCTTTCACGAAAGAATGTATGTAGGGTAAGCTCGCCGCTCAGAGTTGAATGATTCCTCGACGAACCTGTCATAAGGGAAGAGCCGCGTTCGCATCCTTTTGTTTGGTGCTGATCCATTTGAAATGGGAGCAACGGGTAGGGCGAGTTAGTAGGCCGATCAACCCACTTGGCGTGGTTGTCGCCTGCTCGCAGAGGTTGGTCCCATCAACGCACCATGGCTGACCGATTAACGGCGCAACCAGAGGTTAATCGTCCGTGATCACAAAGTCCGCTCGGAGGAGGGATCACAGATAGGTACCGATCAACGCTTGCCACCATTTAACGCCTGGAGCACCGAACAAGTCGTCAGCGACCCGGGGAAAGTGATCAATCCCTAACGGCTAACAAATCTACTTCCCTTCAAGAAAAAACGCAGCGGCAGATCGACCGACTTGGTGATCCCAATCCTCTGCGAGACTCCGATCTGGAAGGGGTCCTCCTGATCCGGCGCGCAAACCAGGATAGGTCCACGCGTGACGTCGCATCCGTTGTGCCGCAGTGTGATCCCGAGAGCGCGGGTCAGCTTTCCCGGACCATTCGCCAAATCCTCAGTCCGCTGCGCGGCGGGACGACGCGTACGCATGGTCGCGATTCCATCAACCGGCTCAAGGGCGCGAATCAGAACGCAGCCGGCCTGTCCTTCAGGCTCGGCCACAATGTTCAGGCAATCGTACATGCCGTAGATGAAATATACATAGGCGTGTCCCGGCGGTCCGAAGATGACGCGATTACGCTTGGTGGGGCCGCTGGCAGCGTGCGCGGCGAGATCGCCAGTACCCAGATAAGCTTCCGTTTCGACGATGCGTCCGGACGTCGCGCCGTGGACGATGATATTCCCGAGGAGGGACCGCGCCACATCGATGGTGGGACGGATATAGAAGGATCGTTTGAGCGGCGAACCGCCGTTACAGAGCGAGTTTCCCGTTATAAACCATGTCCTTCAGACGGAACTTCTGCTTGATCGCCGCCGGACCCAGCTTGGTGGCGAATTCGACTTCTTTGTCGTCGAGTGAGAATTCGACCTTCTTGGGAAACACGAAGTACACCTCGATGCCTTTTGGGGCCTTGCCGAGCTGAATGTCGGCGGGCTTGATGTCGTCCTTGCCTTTCACCGCAAGCGATGTGCGTTCGATCAGATCTTTCTTAATGGCCTCGGCATCGCCGCGGACCATGTCCCTGCCTATTCCGGTAATCGCAATCACGTATGCGGTACTCGCGTCGGCCGCGAGAATCTTCTTGGCCTCTTCCGAGGTAGTCACTTCGGCGCCATATTTCATTTTCACCAGCGCCTGCTTTACGGGCAGTGCCGTTTGCCAGCGGACGACGACCACGGTGGAGGCAACTGGTTCTCCAATCCCGCTGTCACCGTCACGATTACGGCCGCCGCGTCCGCCGCCGGCGTTGCCCATGGGATCCTCGCCCATGCTGCTCGATCGCGCCGGGCTGTCCGTTTCACCCATGGAGCCACGCCTCGCTCCGCCCGGTCTCGGCCCTTCGCTGCCGATCGGAATCGAGATGGACTTTGCCCAGGGCGAGCTTTCGATCATCTTTTGGACGTCCTTGTCACTCCAATCGGTGAACGGTTTGGATTGCCAGAAGTCGGCGCCGAACAGGCACACTGACAGCGAGAGCGTGATGGCAGTGAGCTTTTTCATGACTAGGATGAAGTATAACGCAGTACACTAAGAAGTTCCGCATGCGCCTGTTCACCGCAATCGACATCCCAGCGGAGGTTCAGCGCAACCTTCGCGGCTTGCTGGACCGGTTGCGCCCGGCGGCAAAAATCGCCTGGTCGACAGTCGAGAAACTGCACGTCACCACGAAATTTATCGGCGAGTGGCCGGAGAATCGGCTGGAGGAAATGAAGGGGACGCTCCAGCAGGTGTGCTCCCCGAGCACGATCGAAATCACGGTGCGCGGCCTCGGCTGGTTTCCGGATGCGCGTAATCCGCGGGTATTTTGGGCGGGAGTCGAATCCGGTCCTGAACTGGCGATGCTCGCCCACGCGACCGAGTCGGCGGTCGAGAAAATCGGCGTGCCGGTAGAGCAACGGAAATATTCTCCGCACCTGACGCTGGCTAGAATTCGGGACCGCGTGCCGCTCGGTGCACTGAGGAGCGCTTTGGAAGCGCTACCGTCGGTTGATTTCGGCTCATTTCAGGTGCCGGCGTTTTATCTGTATCTGTCGAGCGGTGGAAAATATACCAAGCTTGCGGAGTTCGTGCTCACGTGATGGGATTCCTCGCGGTTCTCATCGCCTATCTGATTGGCGGCATCCCGTTCGGATATGTGTTGGTGAGGCTCACCACCGGCAAGGATGTTCGAGCTTCAGGCAGCGGGAATATCGGCGCGACCAATGTTTTGCGGACCACCGGACGCGCGGTGGCGGTCGCAACTCTTGCGCTGGATATTTTGAAAGGATACGCGGCGGTCTGGCTGGCCGCGTATCTTACCAACGAATCGGTAGAGGTGATGAGCGCCGCGGCGCTCGCGGTCATGGCGGGGCACGCCTTTCCCGTGTTCCTTGGATTCAAAGGCGGCAAAGCGGTCGCGAGCTTTATTGGCGCCTTTTTGTATCTCACCCCGCTGCCATTGTTCGCCGTGCTGTTCGTATTTGTTGTGGTGGTAGCGGCGACTCGATATATTTCGGCTGGATCGATCCTGGCTGCGGCTACGTTTCCCTTCGGAGTGTGGATCATTTTGCATCCGCCGATCTCCGTGTTTCTGGCGGCTCTGATCGCGGGCGCATTTATTGTGTGGCGGCATCGCGAAAATATTGTTCGATTGCACGCCGGCACGGAGAGCGTGTTCGTGTGGCGAAGAAACTGATTTCACGCAAAGGTGCAAAGTGAACCGCGTGAAACGGGTCTTATGAGACTCGCCATCATCGGCGGAGGGAGCTGGGGGACGGCGCTCGCGATCGTGCTCGCGCCGCGGTTCGAACGCGTCCATTTATGGGTGTATGAGGTGGATCTCGCGGAACGGATGCGCCGCACTCGCGAAAACGACGTCTATCTGCGTGGATGCGCCCTGCCCGAAAACGTCGACATCTCCACGGAACTGGGAGCCGCCGAAATCGTCCTGGGAGTGATGCCGTCGCGGCATGCACGGAGGTTGTACACGAACGCGCTGCCGCATTACGATCCGTCGACAATCTTCGTGAGCGCCACAAAGGGTCTGGAGCAAGGCACGCTTCTGCGCATGTCCCAGGTGCTGGGCGAGGTGGCCCCATTCAAGCCGCGCATCGCGGTGCTCTCCGGGCCCACGTTCGCCCTGGAGGTCGCGCGCGGCGAGCCGGCCGCGGTGGTAATCGCATCCGGCGACCTTGCTGTGGCGGAACAGGTGCAAGCGGCTTTCTCGGGCCCGACCTTCCGTTTGTATACGAATTCGGATACGATTGGCGTGGAAATCGGCGCCGCGCTCAAGAATGTGATCGCGATCGGCGCTGGAGTATGCCAGGGTTTGGGGCTTGGAAACAATACGTTGGCGGCGCTCATCACTAGAGGGCTGGCAGAGATCACGCGACTTGCGGTCGCGATGGGCGGACAGCCGAAGACGCTTGCCGGACTCGCCGGTTTGGGAGACCTAGTACTGACGTGCAGCGGCGATCTTAGCCGCAACCGTAAGGTAGGAATTGAGTTAGCAAAAGGCAGGAGCCTGACGGAGATTGTTGGATCGATGCCCATGATCGCAGAGGGTGTGGAAACGTGCGATGCGGCGGTCGCGTTAGGCGCTAAGTTTGGTGTGGATCTGCCGATTATTCAACAGATGCATTCTGTCCTACACAACGCGAAGAGCCCCCGGGAAGCTTTGCGAGACCTGATGGAGAGGTCGCTTAAGGGGGAGTGATGAATCCTGCGCAACCTTCTCCTAAAGCTGGGGTTAAGAGAGACATGGAGGCAGTAGCTTCCCTGGAACGCGACGCCGAGCTGATGCTCCAGGTTCGCGACGGGGATACCGCCAGTTTCGGTCTTTTGCTGGAGCGGCATCGGTCGCCCGTGGTCCATTTTCTGTATCGCATGGTACAGAATCAGGCTGTGTCGGAGGAACTCGCACAGGAAGTTTTTCTGCGCGTCTATCGCAGCCGGGCCACCTACGAGCCGACGGCGAAGTTCACCACCTGGCTGTTCCGGATCGCGACGCATTTGGCTTTGAACTGGATTCGTGACGGACGAAAAGAAAAAGGCCAGGAGAGCCTTGATGAGAATCTGATCGAAGGAGTCGAGCGGCAGGTAGCCGACCGGCAACCGACGATCGAGCAGAATTTGTTGTACCAGGTACGATTGCGGGAAGTCCGCGAAGCGATCGAGATGCTGCCGGCGAAGCAGCGTGCTGCAGTGATGATGCACAAATACGAAGAACTGGAATACTCTCAGATCGCGAAAGCGTTAAACTGTTCGGAATCGGCGGTGAAATCATTGCTGTTCCGGGCGTATGAATCGCTGCGGGCGCGTCTCGCGCATATGGCGTGAATTTGCAGTATTGACCGAGGGAAGAACGATGGAATGCATAACAAGAACTAAGGACGGTGCAGAAGTCCTGGTCGAATATTGTTCCGGCGCGCTGAATGCGGCGCGTGCGGCTGAAATTGAAAAGCACATCGCCGCTTGCGGCGCTTGCAGGACTATCGTGGAAGCGCAGCGCGAGCTGTGGCAGGCGCTGGATGGCTGGACCGCGCCCGCGGTGTCTGAGGATTTCGATGCGCGGCTGTATGCACGGATCGCGCGGGAAGAGTCGGCTCCGTCGTGGAAGCAATGGGCGCGCAGGCTTTTGCAACCCGCGATTCCCGTGGCGATCTGGAAACCGGCGGTTTCTCTCGCCGCAGTGTGTGCGGTACTGACCGTAGGGCTGATGGTGCGGACGCCGGATCCGTCCGAGCAGGGATCGCAGACGTATATCCACGAAATTCATTCCGAGCCCGTCGATATCGAGCAGGTTGCCAACGCTTTGGACGATTTGGAGATGCTGACTCCCGGATCGGCGATGTAGAATATGCCGATGCGCAGGTTGATCGATGTGACCATCGCGGTGACCGTTTTGGCTCTTGCGGGCCATGTGTCTCCGGCGTTGGCGCAAGGGAAAAAGGGCGGACCGTCGGTTCCGCGCTCGGCACCCAAGCGTCCCAACCGGCCGCAGCAGAACCCGGTGCGCGAGTTGGAGCGGTTCCAGAGGATGCCGTCGGCGGAGCGCCAAAAGGAACTCTCGAAACTCCCGCCGGAGCGGCGCACGCAAATGGAGCAGCGGCTGCAGCGTCTCGACAACCTGCCGCCAGCGCAGCGGGAAAAGGAACTGAAGCGCCTGGAAGCGTTTCAGAACTTGTCTCCGGAGCGGCGCTCGGCGGTACGTGAGGAAGTTCAGAATCTCAAAACGCTTCCGCCGGATCAACGCAAAGCTCGGCTGTCCAGCGATGAAGTGAAGAAGAATTTCTCGCCGGAGGAGCTGAAGCTCCTGCATGAGGCATCGGGCCAGCCGGAACTCCTCTAAAAACCCTTCCGCAAGCTGGATGGCCCAAATCCAGCGCACGTCACGATTCAGTAAGGATGCACAATTGTGTGGAGCGAGCTTTGAGCTTGCAGTGCCGGCTTCTAAGCCGGTGTCGTATGACACGTCGACATCGACCGCTTCCTTTGGTCGCGGCTCAGGGTCGGGCGCATGAGCCAGGACCATAGGAGGCGGGCAATGCCGAGTATTTCGCGGTCCCTTTCGCTTGCCTCGACGCCGCCTGAAGCCGTGGCTGCAAGCTTGCTCCACAAAACCAGTCTTTTAAACCAACGAATCCAATTCATTCACCACGAATGCGAAAGTCGCCGCCAGAACATGGATTCCTAGGCAATACCAACCTCTTGGGGCAAGCACGCCAAGACCAAGGGCGGATCCGTAATAAGCGAGCGCCTGAGCCGCCTTTCGGCTGATCGGAGAGATGTGACTGTACCCTGAGGCGCTTCCAGGGGATCCGCCTGGCGGTCGGATCGACATCCAATGAACGGGACAGAAACAGCCGGCGGGGACTTGCCACCTGGATTTTGACTGCGCGCGCAGTGAAAGCTGCACGCACAGAGCGATCACAGCAAAGAGGAAACCCGCATTGAACGGTACCTCACGACTCGAAGTCTACCACCGGGAATTGCCAATTTTAGCGCTGAGGTTCTACTCGACGATGAAGTATGAGATCGTCTGCAACCGGCGCAGCGCTGCACAGCCACTTGGCCGTCTATTGCTCTCGCCGTAGAGGCCCCACAGGAATTTACGACGCCGGCTTCGGAAGCTTCGTGCTCGGCGCCGCCTCGGTGCTTGCTCCAACGGTGGAGAACACGTATATTAGCCCCGTATGAACAAGGTCACTCGCCGGACCGTGATCGCGAGCGCGACGCTGGCGCCGGTCGCGGCGATCCGTAGTGCGGCGCAACCCACCGCACTCAGTCCAGCGCAACTCTCGCTACTCGAAGCCATTGTCGACCGGTTGATCCCCGCCGACGATCTCGGGCCCGGCGCCAAGGAGTGTGGAGCGGCGAACTTCATTGACCGCTCGCTCACCACCGAAAAGGCGTCCTTCATCGAAGGACTCGCCGCTGTGGATGCGCAGGCGCAAACGAAATTCTCGCGCGCGTTTGTCGAGCTCAGCGCGGCGGATCGCGAGGCTGTCCTCGAATCCTCGCCGCGGCCGTTCTTCAATCGTGTTCGTCAACTCACTATTGAAGGCACGTTCAGCGACCCTTCCTACGGCGGCAACCGCGGATACATGGGATGGGATCTGATTCGCTACCCCGGCCCACGGATGGCGGTGAAGCCCGAGGATCAGAAACTTCGCGACGCCGCTAAGCCGGTTCGTACATCAGGTGCGCATGGCCACTAAATTAAAGCCGGTAGATGTGGCCGTGATCGGACTCGGCGCGGTTGGCGGCGTCGCCGTACTACCGCTCGCACGCGCTGGGCTCAAGGTCGCCGGGATCGAAGCGGGAACGTGGATGAATCCGCGCGATTTCCGCCCCGACGAAATTCACAACAATATTCGCGGCCTGCTCACGTCGGTGCCGAAAGCCAACCAGGAAGTCCCCACGGTTCGCGAACGCCCCGGCGCGCCAACGCGTCGCGGGACCATCCATCCTATGATGAACGCGATTGGCGGGACCTCGATTCACTACTGGGCGCAAAGCTGGCGGCTCAAGCCGTGGGATTTTAAGACTCGCTCTCACGTGGAAAAACGGTACGGAGCGCGCGCTATCCCCGTCGGATCGACGCTTGAAGACTGGCCCATCGCGTACGATGACCTAGAGCCGTTCTACGACACCATCGAGCACGAAGTCGGTGTGTCTGGAAAGGCAGGAAATATTCAGGGCCTCATCGATCCCGCCGGAAACGTGTTCGAAGCACCGCGCCGCCGCGAGTATCCCATGCCTCCGCTGCGCGGCTCCGGATTTACGGATTTGATGATGGACACCGCCCGTCAGCTTGGATGGAAACCATTCCGTCCGCCGGCGGCGATCAATTCCGAGCCGTATCAAGGCCGCCCCGGCTGCGTGTTTCACGGCTATTGCAATCGTGGCGGATGCCACATCAGTGCCAAGAATTCCACGGCCGTCACGACAATTCCCGCGGCAATGAAGACGAAAAACCTGACGATTTTCGATCGCGCGCACGTCACGCGAATCGTCAACGGTCCCGATGGGCGCGTCACCGGCGTGACTTACATTCGCGACGAGAAGGAATATTTCCAACCGGCACGCGTGGTGCTGCTCGCGTCATACACTTACGAAAACACGCGATTGTTATTGCTTTCGAAGTCGAAAGAATATCCGAAGGGGCTCGCTAACAATCATGGCCAGGTCGGCAGGCACTATTTCGGCCACTACCAGAATGGCGTGACCGCGCTGTTTCCGTTCGATATCAATGTCTGGTACGGAACGCCCGCGCAGGCCGCCGCGGTGGACGAATGGGCGGACGACAATTACGACCATTCCGACGTCGGGTTCATCGGCGGCACCACGCTTCAGCCGCACACGGAGATGCACCCGATCGAATCCGCCAACATGAATACGTTCGGACGCGCGCCATCGTGGGGATCGAAGTGGAAGGCGTTCATTCGCGAAAACGCCGGCCGCTGGACGTCGGCGTATCTGCAAACCTCGGCCTTTCCTTACGAAGAAACATTTCTCGATCTGGACGACGCCGTCCGCGATCCGCTGGGCGATCCCGTGTGCCGCGTGACTAGTGGGCCGAAAGAGAACGAATCGCGCGCGGTCGCATACGGGCAGAGAAAGATGGAAGAATGGTTCCGCGCCGCCGGAGCGATCGAGGTGATTCGGCCGACGGCGGGCCCACCCGGCGTCTCGACCCACGCATACGGCGGCACGCGCATGGGCGATAACTTCGAGACCAACGTCGTAGACCGATGGGGATTTTCACATGAAGCGCCGAACCTGGGGATTCTGGGGGCGTCCGTGATGGGAACCAGCGGCGCGCGAAATCCTACGTTGACGGCGCAAGCGCTGGCATGGCGAACCGCGGAGAGACTGGTCGCGAACTGGAAGAATCTCTAGCGCGCTGACATTGACCGCTACTTCTTCAACGCCGGATTCACGTAGCCCGCTGGCAATACGTGATCCGGGTCCGGACGGACGCTCAGGTAATCGACGTGATCGGTAATGTCCATCCATCCGTGCGGTACGCCGAACGGGATAATGATGATGTCGCCGGGACCCACTTTTCGTGCTTTGTAGCCCTCCATGGCGCCGCTGGTGCTGGGTCCGTTTAACACCTTCACCACTTCACCGTCCGCCGGAGCCTCGCGACCGTTCTTGATGGTGCCGCCGGTGATCAGCGTGCCGCCGCCCGAAACGATGATGTACGTTTCGGTTTCCTGCGCATGGAAGATTCCCGTCGCCGGGGCGCCTTCCCGTGTTTTGCCGCGATGAATGATCCCGACCGCAAGGTTGTATTTACCCATGTCAACAACGCGCAGCTGCTGATCGACTGCCGGAGGAGCGTTCTTCAGCACCGACTTCACGTCGGCGTCGGTAATGTCGATCGCTTCCTTAGGCGGAACTTGCGCCTGCGCGAAGCTCATCGATCCAAACGCGACTGCCAGAACAAGTCTCTTCATAGTGTCCCTTTCTGTCAGACGATGATAACCTATGACGCATGCGCTGGTTCTGCCTTTTTGCCGCCACGGCGGCTGCTGCTCTCGCTCAGACTTCCGCGCCCAACGCGACCGGAGTTTCCATGGGACACGTTCACCTGATCGTCGCCGATCCGGAGGAGCATAAAAAACTGTGGGTTGGTCTGCTCGGCGGGCAGGCGTCGTCCCTTCCACCGCTGGAATTGGTGAGATTTCCAGGGATCTTCGTCATCCTTCAGAAGGCGCGCACGCCGCTCGCCGATGGCTCCGATGGATCTACCGTCAATCATTTCGGATTCCTGGTGAAGAGCTATGCCGACATCAGGGCCAAGCTCACCGCCGCCAATCTGACGTTCACCATGGATAACGCGAATACCAAGCAAGTGATCGCCGTCTTTCCCGACAAGGTCCGCGTAGAATTCACGGAGGACGCGAATCTGAAAACGCCGATCGCGTTCCACCACATCCACGTCGCGACAACGGATCAGGAAGCGACGCGAGGATGGTACGTCAAGACCTTTGGCGGCGATGCCGGCAAACGCGGGGCATTTCCTTCGGCGATGTTCCCCGGTGGCGAAGTCGATTTCCTGAAAGCCAACGACGCGGCCGCCGCCACTAAAGGCCGCTCGCTCGATCACATCGGGTTCGAGGTCAAGGGCCTGGAAGCCTTCTGCAAAAAGCTCGAAGCCGACGGCATGAAGTTCGACATGACGTATCGCGAAATTCCGCAGCTCGGTGGATTGAAGATCGCCTTCGTGATCGATCCCATTGGCACCAGGATCGAGCTGACGGAAGGCCTCGCATCGCGTTAGTGGAGTAAATCAATCCGAACGCGGGCAGGTCGTAGGCTTACACTGTTGGATATGCGAAAATCCGCGGTGTTTCTTCTTGTCGCGTGTTGCCTGTTCGGCGAAGTGAAGACCATGACCTTGCGGGAGGCTCTGGATCTGGCGCTGGCGCAAAGTCCCGAAGTCATGCTGGCGCGGCTAGATCAGCAAAAGCTGCGCGAGCAGGTGACCATCGCGAAAGATCCGTTCGTGCCCAAGGTATACGCTGGCAGCGGCGCGGCGAAAACTTGGGGCTTTCCGGCGAGCATTGATGGAGCCGCGCCATCGATTCTGAATGCGAAAACCCAGATGTCGCTTTTCGACCGGCCGCAGAGTTATCAGATCGCAACCGCCAATGAGAATCTGCGCGGCGCCGCGATCGAAGTGGGGCGGCAACAGGATGAGGTGGCGTTTCGCGTGGCATCGTTATATCTGGACGCGGAGCAATCGGCGCGGAGCCTGCAAGCCGCCCAGCGCGAGGTGGAAAGCCTGGCGCACGTCGTCGAATACGTGCAGGCCAGGGTGGCGGATGGACGCGAGTTGCCGCTCGCAGCCCGCAAGGCGGACCTTTCCCTGCGCAAAGCGAAGAACACTGTGGAGAATCTTACGCTGGATCTGCTGAACGCGGAAATGTCGCTGGCGGTGGTGCTGGGAATGAAGCCGGACGATCGGGTGCGCCCGACGACCGAGGATCGGCAGCCGCTTGCGGTTCCCGTTTCAGAAGAGAAATCCATCTCCGAAGCGATCGAAAACAGCCGCGACTTAAAGCGCCTGGAGTCCAACATGCAGGCGAAAATGCTGGAAATCAGGGGTTACAAAGCGGCGCGGCTGCCCAAGATCACGCTGGTGGCCCAATACGAGTTGTTCGCGAAATATTACTACCAGAATTTCTACCCGACGTTTCAACGCAACAGCGGGCAATTGGGCGCGTCGTTTGAGCTCCCAGTGCTGGTGGGCAGGTCCGCGCGGGCCTATGTCAATCAGGCTGAAGAGGACGTCGCCAAGCTAAGGGTCGAGGGGGATCGGACGCGATCGCGAATCACGGCCGACCTGCGCCGCGCGTTTCAGGAAGTGAAGCGCGCCGAAAGCGCTCGCGACTTCGCTCGCGAGGACCTCGACGTCGCGCGCGATCAGGTGTCCGTCGACTTGGCCCAGAACGATGAAGGCCGGCTTCCGATATCGGCGGTGGAGCAGTCGCGGGCGATCGAGCAGGAAAAGTGGCTGGTTTACTATGAAGCGCAGCACGTGGTGGAACGGGCCAAACTCAACGTCATGAAGCAAACCGGTTCGCTGCTCGCCGGGCTTAAGTAAGCGCCGCGTCAGTCGTCCTGTAAATTTCGCCGTTCGCCGGTTTTGCCGAGCCCTAGCAAACCAGGTAACTTATCTTGATCCAAGAGGTACTCAGAACATGAGACGGCACGGATTAAAGCTGGTGATCGCGGCGGTGATCGCATTTCTGATCGGGTTCGTATCCACTATCCGCAGCGCTCCAGCGCAGCAACGGTTCGATATGAAGGTCCGCAACGACTTCTTCGCCGGTTTTGCGGGCGATGCAGCCGCTCTGGCTCGCGGGATGAAGGCCTGTGATCAGGCTCTGGCTGAAAATCCGAAGGACGCGGAAGCGCTGGTGTGGCATGGCGGCGGCCTGCTGTTCAATGCCGGCCAAGCGTTCCGCGGTGGCGATCAGCAGAAAGGTATGGATCTGTGGACGCGTGGCTTGAAAGAGATGCAGACCGCAGTCGATCTGGAGCCGGACACCGTCGGCATCCGCATTCCACGCGGGGCTACTCTTCTCGCCACGTCCCGATTCCTGCCGGACGAAGCAATGGCGAAACCTCTGCTTGAGACCGGGCTATCCGACTATCAGCGCACTTACGATCTGCAGAAACCTTACTTCACGACGCTCGGAACGCATCCGCGCGGCGAGTTGCTGTTCGGCCTGGCCGAGGGATACAGCCGGCTGGGGGATCAAACCAAAGCGGCTACGTACTTCGAAGAGATCAAGAAAACTCTGCCAGAAACGGCTTATGCCAAGCGCGCGGATTTGTGGATGCAGACGAAGTCGCTACCTATGCAGACCGGGTGCGTTGGGTGTCACGCGGGGAACTGAGTTTAGCGTAAGGCTCGGGTGATTAAATCCAAAGAGGGCGCACCCTGGACGCCGGATTCGGTGTGGTAGGTCCGGCAGCACAGCGATTCGACCGGGTGCGCGTCCTTCTCGAGATCCATCCCGTTCACCAGAATTGTTGGCGATCCGCAGAAGCCGTCCGCGATTGCGCCCCTGGTCACTTCGGTTTCCAGAAGTTCAATTGTGACGCCTAGAGCGCTGGCTGCCGATCGAATGCGCGCAATCGTTTCGTGGAGGCTTGGGCATCCCTCAATGAAGAGAACCTCAACCCTTTTCACGGCAGAGTCCATGACCAAAGTATGCCAAACCCAAGGTAATCATTGCGTTGGAATCAGCAATATTGACCGCGGCAGCATCGCTGCGATATCCTAAAAGCTCGAATGGCTAATACTGTATCCGCGCTGAAGCGCGTGCGTGTCGCCGAACGGCGGACTACGATCAATAAGACTCGCAGATCCCGTTTGCGGCATCAAATCCGCGCCATGCGCCGGTTGCTTGATGCGAAGGACGCCAAAGGTGCGACTGCTATCGCGCCGAAAACGTTCTCCTTGGTCGATCGCGCCGCGAAGTGGGGCGTCATCAAGAAGAATACGGCGGCCCGCTATAAGAGCCGGCTCACGCTTCGACTGCGCAAAATCGCTACCGCCGCTTAATACCCGGGCGCCGTTAAAGCGAGAATCATCTCTTCCATCACGATGCGATCGTCTGGACGCGCATCGCGAAGGGAGCGGTCTGCCTCGAACAGCTTCACTACGGCTCGTTCCAGCCGCGCTTTCGGAAACGCCTCCACGGTTTGTTCGATCTGGCGCGCTCGCTCGGGCCAGATCCTCGCGCCGAGCTTGTTGAAATGACCCTGGATCTGCCCGGCGGTCCGCAACCCGGCTTCACGAGCCACCAGCGCCATGCGGAACTGCGTGGCAAGGAAGGTCAACGCGAGCGGCATGTACTCGCCATCGCGGGAAAGTGTATCGAGGACTTGCAAGGCGCGGGTACGATCGCCGCGGCCGAGCGCGGCAACCAGCGCGAAAATTGTCGCCGCCTGCGCGTCGGGAACCAGTGCGGCGATATCGTCCGCCGTCACTCTGCGATCGCCGGCAAATAATTTCAGCTTTTCGATTTCGACCGCGATGCGAGCAACGTCGCCTCCGGTGGCTTCGAGCAGCAGCGCGAGTTCGGCGAGGCCTAGCTGCAATCCGGCCTGTTTGGCGAGCGACTGCGTCATGGAACGCGCCGTGTCCGGCGGGAATTGCCGGAACTCCACTTGCGCGGGGATCGCAGCGTAGAATTTCTGAACGCGCTCCAGCTTGGATTTCTCCTCGCCTTCGAAATCGTACCGGCTGGCTTCAATGACCAGTACGGTCCCAGGAGTAGGCTCCGCGATGTACTGCGCGAGTTCCGGCGTTTCGATTTCGGCATCGCCGCGAGGCAGGGCAGCCTCTGCGCCGGCCAGCCAGATCACGCGTTCGGACGCAAATAGCGAAAGCGACCGCGCGTCGTCAATGGCGGCGGTGAGAGGGATCTGATCAAGATCGTGCCGCGTGAATCCGCTTTCGCGATTTTCGGGAGTGAGTACCGCTTCGATCAGCGCGCGCCGGCAGCGCTCACGCTGATAGGATTCCTGGCCCAGGAACAAATACACCGGTGCGGGAGCTTTCTTCAAACGCTCAAGAAACTGTTCGGGCGTCATCAGAAGTTCTCGAGAATCGCGGTGACCACTTGCTGCGCCAGAGTGCGGCTTACGCGATCGAGCGCCGCATCGCTCTCTTCGAAATACTGTTTAGGATCCACGCTGACTTCGTAGCGTTCGCGAACTTCCATGGCAGGGCGCGAGAACAGAACTTTGCCAGTGGCCCGCTCCGTGAGCGAGAGCTGAAGATACACGTGAACATCGACGGCGGTAGCGTTTTGCACCACAATCGTGGCGCCGGCGATATAGTTCGTCACAGTTCCGCGCAGCACGGCGTCGGCTTTGTTCGGATCGGAAACGATCCGGTAGCGCGTGCGTGCGATAAACTCACGCGCCAAGGCCTCCGGAATCCTATCGGTGAGCTTGTAGCGCGTAGTGCCGTTAGCGAACGCGGGTATCGCGATGGTCTGGACCGTCTTTGGAAGCAGATCGGTGTGACCGGCGACGTGATAACCACACGCGGTCAGACAAAGCGCGACGGCCGTTAGCGCGTACTTCAGAACGCCTCCTTCGCTACAGCCACCGCATTTTCGGCGGCGAGCCGCAAGTTGTCTGCCACCATCCACAGCCAGCATGCGCGCGGCTGATTGTGATCCTGCATGATGGCGCCCGCCGCCAGGCCGTTTTGTCCCGCAATGCCGACGTTGGTGGGAGGCTCGTCGGGGCGCACGTCGATTCCGGCGCCTTCGAGTCCGAGCGAGATGGCGTCGACGCCGGGGTTTTCTTCGAACTCGACCCACACCGAAAAACTGTGCCCGTGAAAGACCGGCGCCTGAATCAGGCGCAGAGACGGCATCGGAACCGACGGATACGCCGACAAGAGCGATGCGAGATGCCGCTCCAGCCGCTGCTCAACCGAATCCAACGGCTCCAGTGCTTCCTCGCCGTAGCGCGCCAGAAGATTGAAAGCTACCTGGGCGTCGTATACATCGGTTTTCAGTTTCTGAAAAGACAGCGTCGCGACGGTTTGTTGTTGCAACTCGTCCAGGCCGCGCTGGCCACGCTCGCTGGCGGGCTCGAAGACGTGCGCGATCGCGCGGCGGACCGGCGCGATCCGTGCGAGTGTCGACAGCAGCTGGGCTAGCGCAATCGCAGCCGGATGCGCGATCACTTGAATCGCGGAAGGGCTCGAATGCGACGCTTCGGCTGTGGGTGCGCGAAGCCGGGCAGAGGGCTGATCCTCAAGGGCTCCAGTAAGATCGATCAGCATGGGGCCGTCCTGGGGATTCAATTTCAAGGTCCGGCGGCTGGACGCGGGCGAGCCGGCAAGAAAAGCCACGCGAGAACCTTCCAGGCTTTCAGCAATCAGCGGAATCATCACCACGGCTTCGTCCTCTTCACGCGCAAGGATCATGGAATCGTCCGCTGCGGCCGAGATCAACTCGACTCGCGGGGCGGGCTTCATATCTCCCAGCAAGTCACGGATTTCACGGGCGAGTAGTGTATCGCCGCCCACGACTGCCACCAAAGGACGGTCTGCGCTAGCCAACCTGGTGCTCCGGCGCGTGCGGCGGTGAGGGTCTCAACCGCCGTCGAACGATTCCTCCAGCGCGAATAACGATACCGCTGCCGACGTACGCAGCGCACATCCCCAGCAGCATGGGTTGCGAGAATATTGAAATGACGTAGATCAGACCCGCGACTAATATGATGGTCAGTGGAGAGAGTGGCCGCGTCAGTGCCAAATCCTTGAAGCTGGGATACCGCCAGGTGCTCACCATCAGGAACGCCAGCAGTCCGGTCAGGATCAGCCACGCCACTGAGAAGACCCACCACTCCAGCGGAGCGCCGTCGACGGCGTAGACGATGCTGGCGATCATGCCTGCGCCCGCTGGAATCGGCAGACCCACGAAATACTTCCGGTCGGGACGTCCAGGATTCTTGGGAATCGGGTTGGTCTGAATATTGAATCTGGCTAATCGGGCAGCGCCGCACAACAGGTACATGAAGGACAGAAAATATCCGGCGTTGCGCAGATGTTCCAGAATCTTGCCCTGGCTCAGCGGAACGAAATACACACCCCAGACAAACGCGAGGGCGGCGGGCGCGATTCCGAAGGTGATCACGTCGGCCAGCGAATCCAGCTCCCGTCCAAACTCGCTGGTAGTGTTGGTCATGCGGGCGATGCGCCCATCGAGCCCGTCGAAGAACACGGCCGCTCCAATCGCCATGGCTGCGAACTTGAATTGAAGGCTGGCGGCATATGGGTCCTGCGTCATCAGGATCGCGCCTTGAAATATCGCCAGCAGTGCATAGAAGCCGAGGAAAATATTGGCTGCCGTAAACAACGTAGGCAGGGCGTACGCCGCGCGGCGCGGGCGGCGGTCGGGCGATCTTGGATCGATCAGGCGTTCGCGTAAGTTCATACAGAATTCCTTTGGGCGATCACGCTGGAGCCGGCGGATACGCGCTCGCCTTCACGCACAGTGACCTTCCATTCGGGTCCCAGAAATACATCCACGCGCGATCCGAATTTGATCAGGCCTATGCGCTCGCCTTTGTCCACAAGATCGCCGGGCTTTTTGTAACAAACGATCCGCCGCGCGATCAGACCTGCGATCTGTTTGAACACCACCCGCGTGCCGTCGCCGTCGACAGTCATGATGTTCTGCTCGTTCGAATGGCTGGCGGCTTCCTTGCTCGCCACCAGGAACTGGCCCTTCTGATATTTCACGCATTCGACTTTGCCGCCGATAGGCGTGCGGTTGACATGCACGTCGAAGATGTTCAGAAAAATACTGATGCGGTTCGCACCCGCGGCATCCCGCTTCACTGCCACAATTTTTCCATCCGCCGGTGCTACCGCGACCGGTCCGTCCGGAATCGCGCGTTCGGGATCGCGGAAAAAATACAGACAAAACGCCGCTAGAATGTATAGCGGCACGGCCCAATACCAACTCAGCAGCCAGGTAACCAGCGCCCCCGCTGCGATGAGTCCGAGCGCGTAATAGATTCCAAAAATGACCACGCACTTCTATTGTAGAAGGTCCCTAGTGGAGGGCGGGCTTCAGCCAAGCATCTCTCCCGCGGAACTGAAATCCCCTGCTGACGAACTCGCTGCGTCAGCTTCCTATTGGTTTGTAGTACGCGTCCCATCCCTGTCGCGCCTCAACCATCCGGAATCCTCAAATGATTGAGGCCCGACAGTCATGGAGCGCGTTGCTCACAGTAACGAATTCGACGCGGCAGGTTCCCGGGAATTCGTTGAATGACTGGGACCCAATCGCTGGCGCTCATGGCTCGGTGCGAGGTGTCGCGAATGCTAGGACTTCTTAAACAACAGGACGGCGTTCAATCCGCCGAACGCAAAAGAGTTCGATAGCGCGTACTCGACTTGCAACGTCCGGGCCACATTCGGGACCGCGTCGACGTCGCACGCTGGATCGGGCTCAGTGAAATTCGCCGTCGGAGGGACGATTCCTTCGTGTAGGGCGAACAACGCCGCAGCAGCCTCAATCGCGCCCGCGGCCCCCAGGGTGTGGCCGTGAATGGATTTGGTGGAGCTGATGAGCAACTTATCGGTATTAAAGATCGCGCGGATCGCTTCAATTTCCGTGGGATCGTTCATCGTTGTGCCGGTTCCGTGAGCATTGATATATCCGACGGCCTCCGGAGCCACCGCCGCGTCGATAAGTGTCGCCCGCATGGCGCGGGCGGCTCCGGCGGCGGAAGGCTGCGTAATATGACGCGCGTCGGAAGACATGCCGAAGCCGGCGAGTTCGCCCCATATATGCGCTCCGCGCGCCCGGGCGCGCTCCATCGGCTCCAGGACCAGCATGGCCGCGCCTTCGCCCAAAATCAATCCGCGCCGGTCTTTTGAAAACGGACGGCACGTGTCCGGCGAAACCACCCGCATCGCTTCCCAAGCCTTCAGCATCCCTAGCGAAAACGGTGCTTCGCTTCCTCCGGCGATCGCGACTTCGGCCGTTCCGTTGCGCACCATCCAGAACGCCTGGCCGATGGCGTGATTTGCCGAAGAACACGCGGTCGAAACAGTGTACACCGGACCCGTGATTCCGTATTCCAGCGAAATGCGGCTGGCTCCGGCGTTGGCCATCACCTTGGGAATCGAAAGCGGAGAGAAGCGCGTGTTGTTCAGCGCGTACAGCCCGCGAAACGATTCGTCTTCCGTGGACTTTCCGCCGACACAGGAGCCCGTGACTATCGCCGCGCTCTCCTTCAACGCAGCGTCGAACTCGAGGCCGGAATCGGAAACGGCCTCACGCGCCGCGAGCAGCGCGAACTGCGAGAATCGATCCAGCAGATCGGCCTCCTTCGGCTCGAATTCGAGCGACGCGTCGTATCCAGGAACCTCGGCACCGTTGGGGAATCGGACCGATCCTGGCGGGACCAACACCATGGGACGAATCGCGCTGGTTCCGGATTTCAGCGCGTCCCACAGGGCTTGGCGCGTGCGACCCGCCGCGGAAATAACGCCGATTCCCGTGACGGCGACTCTTCGCGTCATGCGCTCTGTTTCGCTGCGAGCAGTTTTTCGATGCCTTCCGCCATCTCACGAACCGAGCGGATCTGACGCGCCGCATCGTCGGGAATATCCACGTCAAACTCGCTCTCGAGCGCGAACAGAATATTGATGCCATCCAGCGAGTCGATCTTGAGCTGCTCAAAGCTGCTGTCGATGGTCACCGATTCCGGCGCAAGGTGCTGCGTCTTGACAATGACGCCGATCACGCGGGCAATTAGCTCGTCGGACATAACATTTGGCTCACGGTTTCGAACTGAAACCCGCGCTCTTTCAATATAGGTATGGCATATTCGACGGCTTCGAGTGTGGCGCGGATGTCCGGAGCGCGTTCCACCGTGCGTCCGTCATGCAGGCAAACGATGGCTCCATTCGCGGCCCGCCGTAGAATCAGGCTGGAGATGCGCGGCGCCGGCCAGCGCCAGTCGCGGCCGATCACGGTCCACATCACGCCCATCAAGTTGAGGCGCTGCTGCGCGCCTCTCAACCCCACCCAGCGGACTCCGTAGGGAGCGCGAAACAGCCGGGGCGCCACGCCCGTCGTTTGCCGGATGGATTCCTGCGCCAACGCAAGTTCGCCATAAATGAATTCAGGCGAATGAAAATCGAGCCGCGGATGCGAATCGGTATGATTGCCAATTTCGTGACCGGCCGCGACGACCGCGCGTGCGATCGAGGGGCAGCGCCGGACGTTTTTTCCGCACATGAAAAACGTCGCATGAACGCCGTGCCGCGCCAGAATTTCGAGCAGCGCCGGCGTCGATTCGCTGGGACCGTCGTCGAATGTGAGTGCGATCGCCGCCCGGGAGCGGTCGCCGTGATAGACCGAAGGAGCCAATAGGCTGGAGGACCGGCCCCGCACGGCGTATCCCATGGTTCCGGCCGCAGCCGCCACTCCGGCAGCCGCAGCAGCGCCCATCAGCATCGTACTTTCATCATACAGGCCCGACGTGCCCCAGCCTCTCCTGCTATTTTCAAAGTGATGCTTCAACCGACGATCTTTCGCGAATACGATATTCGCGGCATTGCTGAAACCGAACTCACCAGCCCCGGCGTCACCGAGCTCGGACGCGGCCTCGGAACACTCCTGCGGCGGAAGAGCGGCCCTAAAATCAACCTGGGCCGCGATTGCCGCTTGAGTTCGCCCCGTCTTCGTGATGCGCTTCTCGAAGGCCTGCTCGCCTCCGGTTGCGACGTGACCGATATCGGCGTCGTCGCCACACCCCTGCTGTACTATTCGGCGGTCCATCTGAAAGCCGACGGCGCGGTGATGATCACCGGTAGCCACAATCCTAGCGAGTTCAATGGATTCAAAACGGTGTGCGGATCGGGCACGATTCACGGCGATGATATTCAGGAAGTCCGCCGCATCGTCGAAGCCGCCGATTTCTCGACGGGCAACGGCACACAACGGAGTGTCGACGTCAGCGATTCCTATGTCGACCAAGTCGCTTCGCAGTTCAAATTCGATCGCCGCATCAAAGTCGTCGCCGACGCAGGCAACGGAACCGCGGGTCCCACCATGCATCGCCTGTTCCAACGTCTCAACTGCGAAGCGATCGAGCTGTTCTTCGAAATGGATGGCCGCTTTCCCAATCACCATCCTGACCCCACTGTCCCCGCAAATCTCGCAGCGCTTCAAAACGCGGTGAAAGCCCACGGCGCGGATCTGGGCATCGCCTTTGACGGAGATTCGGACCGCATCGGTGCCATCGACGAGCACGGCAACGTGATCTACGGCGACATGCTGCTGCTGATCTACGGCCGTGAAATCCTCACACGCAAACCGGGCGCCACCTTCATCGGCGAAGTGAAATGCTCCCAGATCATGTACGACGAACTGAAGCGCCTGGGTGGCAATCCCATCATGTACAAAACCGGCCATTCCCTGATCAAAGCCAAAATGAAGCAGGAGCACGCCGAGCTCGCCGGTGAAATGTCGGGTCACATGTTCTTCGCCGATCGCTACCTCGGCTTCGATGACGCGCTCTACGCGGCCTGCCGCCTGATCGAAATCGTCTCGCGCAGCGGCAAACCGCTATCCGCGCAGCTCGCCGGCCTGCCGAAAACGGTGACAACTCCGGAAATTCGGGTCGATTGCCCCGACGAATTGAAGTTCGAACTGGTCGCCCGCGTCGCCGACCAATTCAAACGAACGCACCGGGTGATCGACGTCGACGGAGTTCGCGTCCTGTTCGATCACGGCTGGGGCCTCCTGCGAGCTTCGAACACACAGCCCGTTCTAGTGATGCGTTTCGAAGCCACCGATGCCGCGTCCTTGGCCCGTTACCAAGCAGAAGTAGAGCAGGCGCTCGATCGCGCCAAAGCGCCGCTCGGCGCTTGAGATGTCACCCCAGCGAAAAAAAACGCGTCGGACTCTTAGCGCCCGGCGCGTTCCCAATTTCACAAGGAGACAAGTAGAGAGGAGCCGAAGGCCGCCCTCCGATCCGGCCCTCAGCATAATTGAGAATGCCACAAGGCGTAGCGCCCTCCAATAGTACACACTGATAATTTCTTAGAGTTTCGTACTATACCGTGCAAGAGTACTACTGGTACAGGACCTCTTTACTTACGACCCGCCACACGCAATACCCCGCCACGGGAACCAGCGTCGCCAGTTCGAAGGCCGTGTTATAAGCGTGCAAATCGAATAGCTTACCCGCTCCCGGCATCGCCACAGCGACCACCGCCGACCAGCTCCCCGCCCCCAGCCCTGCGAT
>DATMOC010000044.1:0-2191 GCA_035568415.1 Bryobacteraceae bacterium
GCCGGTGGCGAGCAGATCGTCCACGATCAGAACGCGCTGGCCTTTTTGGATCGCGTCCTTATGAATCTCCAGCGAATTGGTGCCGTACTCGAGCGCGTAATCGTATTTCACGGTTGCCGCGGGAAGCTTGCCCGGCTTGCGCACGGGAACGAATCCGGCGTTCAGACGGTAGGCCAGCGCCGGGGCGAAGATGAAGCCGCGCGCCTCCATGCCCAGCACCAGATCGACATCCTGCGCAATGTAGTGCTCGGCTAACTTGTCGATCAACGTGGCGAACCCGGTCTTGTCCTTCAGCAGGGTGGTGATGTCGTAGAAGAGAATCCCCGGCTTAGGAAAGTCGGGCACTTCGCGAATCAGGTGTTTCAGTTGATCGGCATTCATGGCCCCGACGGGCGGCGACGGCATTTACCACGCTCCTTCAATACGAAATGAACTGATTCCAGCGGCCGGACTAGCTTCGGATACTTCGACCGCATCCACGCGCGCAGCGCGCGGACCTTCGCGCAGGCGGCCATGCAATCCTGAGAGCTGGTCGTGAGTCCCCTGGGCCAGAACTTCCACGCTGCCATCGTGATTGTTGCGCACCCATCCGGCGATGCCCAGCATGTGCGCCTCGCGCTCGACGAACCAGCGGAAGCCGACACCCTGCACGCGTCCGCGCACGATAAACCGGCGAGCCAACGTCGTGGATGATTCTGCAGCAGCCATCACGGTGTCCCTGTCAAAATGGAAATCAGAATATCAGGACTGGACAAAAGTCATGAGCCCGCTCAAGTCATTCGCAGTTTGATTGGGAGCAACACCCATCTCCGCGGCAGATTGGCGGCGCCGATTGGCCCAATACGTGGGGTAGCCGAACCACTTGGATCCGGCGGCGTCCCATCCTGCGAAGGCCACAAAAATAATCTCTCCCCGCTTCAGCCCGAAGGCCTCCACGCCCATCGCATAAGCGCGCGGATCGGGCTTGTAAGTCTTCAGTGTATCTGTGCTCAGCACATGCTCGAAGCGGCCATCCAGGCCGGACGCCTTGACGCAGGCGTCGAGCATCTTCGCGGTGAGATTCGATAAGAAGCCCAGACGAATACCGGCGTTCTTCAACGAATCGAGCACAGCCACAACGTCGGGCCAGGGCTTCAGCGTCAGGTAGGAATCCATCAGGCGGTTGCGTTTTTCAGCAGTCGGGTCGAGCTGTAAATTTTGCGCGGCAAAGACCAGGGCTTCCTCGGTGACCTGCCAGAAATCCTGATAATTCTTTCCCACCGTGCGCAGCCAGCAATACTCGAATTGCCGATCTCGCCACAGGTCGCTGAACTCCGCGCCGCGGCCGGGAAACAATTCTTCCGCCAGCGCAGCAACCGGGCGAGGATCAAAAATTGGAAAGGCGTCAAAGATCACTGCCTTGACTCGTGTGGGTCTGACACTCCCGTCCGACAGTCTGGGCGAAGATGTGCCCAACGCAAGCGATGCCGCGCACCCTGCCGTAATACCGAGAAATTTTCTACGATTCGTACGAGTTGACATGGCGCAACTGCGAATCGCGTACGCTTACTACGCGCGCGACAGGTATGCCCCTTCCGACGTATCCACCTTGATCTTCTCGCCTTCGTTGATAAACGGCGGCACCTGCACGACCAGCCCGGTCTCGGTCTTAGCAGCTTTGGTTACGCTGGAAGCGGTCGCGCTCTTCAGTCCGGGCTCGGTCTCGATCACCGTCAAGATCACCGTCTGCGGCAGCTCGATGCCGACCGCCTTCCCGTCGAAAAACTCCACTTTGATTTCGAGGTTGGCGATCAGGTAATCCACTGCGTCGCCCAGGACTTCCTTGCTCAGGTGAGTCTGCTCGTAGTTCGTGGTGTCCATGAAATAGTAGCTGTCGCCGTCGGCGTACAGGAACTGCATCTCGACTTCGTCCACGTTGACCTTCTCGATCGGGTCCGGCGAGCGGAAACGGTGTTCGAACATGGCGCCGGTGCGCAGATTGCGCAGCTTGGCCTGGATGAACGCGCGCAGGTTGCCGGGTGCGGTGTTCGACACTGAAAACGGAGTGCAGATCATTGTTGTGCTTAATGATCATGCCGGGACGAAGCTGGGTGGCAGGGATCGACATCGCTTGAAAAATTCTCCTTAAATCGTACGTACCGATGATTACGATTGCAGTTTTGCGGAGCCAGCGGAAGGCGGGCAGGCCACA
>DATMOC010000045.1:0-139591 GCA_035568415.1 Bryobacteraceae bacterium
TGGTATAGAGAGACCCGGGGCCCATCAGAATCAGGTCAGCTTCCTGAATCGCTTCGATGGCTTTGGGAAGAGGGCGGGCGCCGCGGGGGCTGAGTTCAATTTTACGGATGGGAATCTTGCTGCGGGAAATGCTGGTTTCGCCCTGGATGCGCTTTCCGTTCGCCAGCGTGGCGACCAGGTGAACGTTGGAGAGTGTGGACGGAAAGATGCGCCCTCGAATCGCGAGAACTTTGCTGGAGACGCGGACCGCTTCGGCGAAGTCGCCGGTGACATGCGTTAGCGCGGCAAGGAAAAGATTGCCGAAATTGTGGCCAATCAGTCCGCGGCCCGCCTGAAACCGGTACTGAAACAAGCGGCTGAGCAGCGCTTCGTCCTTGGCCAGGGCCACCATGCAGTTGCGGATGTCGCCGGGCGGCAGCACATCGAATTCCCGGCGCAAGCGGCCGGAACTGCCGCCGTCGTCCGTGACGGTGACGATCGCCGTGATATCCAGGGCGCCTTTGCCCGCCTTGGCGTAGCGCTTCAGTCCCCGCAGCAGCGTCGAAAGCCCGTTACCACCCCCTATGGAAACAATCTTAAGCGGCTGTGTTTGCAAATCCACGACTGCTTTGAGGATCGCATGCCGCTGGTCCGTGGGCCAACCGTGACCGGAAATGCTTTGTTACACTGATAGCCGCCGTGAAGAGTTCGGATACGTACGCCGTTCGCCGGGAGCGGGCGGAAGTGGTCGGCAGTCAAGCGCTCAAGAAGGATCCGCAGTCGGTCACGCCTGAGGGACGGGCTCTTGCAAGTCCCATTCAGGGCGTCCGCGAGCGCACGCTCATCACACACCTGGATGAGCGCGGCTCGCTTTGCGAGATCTTCAATCCGGCCTGGAGCTTCGATGATGAGCCGTTGGCCTATGTTTATCAGGCTTCGATCTTGCCAGGGTATGTAAAGGGATGGGTTCTGCACTACGAACAGTGCGACCGGCTGTTTTTCGCGCACGGCCGATTGCGTCTGATTCTTTTCGACGGGCGGAAAGATTCGCCGAGTTTCGGCTCCATCAATACCTTCGAAGGCGGAGAATTGAATCGAATTCTGATCAAGATTCCTGAAGCCGTCTACCACGCTGTTCAGAATATCGGGACCACGGAAGCGTTTTACTACAACCTGCCGACCAAGGCTTACTGTCACGAGAATCCGGACAAGCACCGCCTTCCGTTGGACAACGACATCATTCCTTACAAATTCAAGAATCCTCGAGGCGGGTGAGTGAGCCGGCAATATCTGACGCCGGTGCACGTCAGCGGTCTGTTACGGCGATCATGCAAGTACGTTTTCGGGGACCTGCCAACAATCCGCGTAGAGCGTGAAGCAAGGCCGGCTCCGCTGGTGTCGGTCATTATCGCCACTTATAACTGGAGCAATGTTCTCCGGTTCGCGATTCAGAGCGTGCTGTGGCAGACCGAGCAGAATTTCGAGCTGCTGGTGATTGGCGACGCCTGCACCGACGATACGGAGTCCATGGTTCGCGGGTTCAACGACGGGCGCATCCGCTGGAAGAATCTCGCCACGAACTCGGGGAGCCAGTGTGCGCCGAATAATGCGGGGCTGGCGATGGCTCGGGGCAAATACATCGCCTATCTTGGCCATGACGACATTTGGCATCCGCAGCATCTGGGCAGGATGATTGCTTCGCTCGAATCGCGCAACGCCGATGTCGCGTCCGCATTGGTGGAAATGATCGGACCGAAAGGGACCAATTTTCGCGTGGTCACTGGCATCTACCCGGCGGAGGGTTTCAATGCAAATGACTGTTTGCCTCCGAGCGGTCTGCTCCATCGGGCCGACGTTGCGGCGCGCGCTGGCGCATGGCCGGATTACCGGACTGTCCACAGAAACCCGGACATGGAGTTCGTCTATCGCGCTTGGGCCGCGGGCTGCCGTTTCGTCTCGACGCGCGAATTGACCGTGTACAAGTTCAATTCCGCGCTGCGTAAGAATTCCTACATCGAGAAACCGTGTCACGAGCAAACTGCGTATTCGGGACGCCTGCTTCGGACGCGTTGGTTTCAGTTGCTCGAAGCGCTCCAGATCGCGCGCGTCCATGTATTCCGGTTGCCGATGATCGAGCCTGGATTTACGCCTCCTCCGGATGCCAGCACGACCGGCTGGTACGTGACGCAATACCGGAAGTATCGCGGGCTGGAGTAGAGCTTCAGTCGCAGAAGAAACTCAGCGTTTGCGAGATATAGTGTTTCATCTCGGATCGCTTCACCACAGCGTCGAGAAAACCGTGTTCCAGTAGAAATTCGCTGCGCTGGAAGCCTTCCGGTAGCTTTTGCCGGATGGTCTGTTCGATCACACGCGGTCCGGCAAATCCGATCAGCGCTCCGGGTTCGGCGATGTTCAGATCGCCCAGCATGGCGAAGCTCGCCGTGACGCCGCCGGTGGTGGGATCGGTCAAAACGCTGATATACGGAACCCGCGCTTGGTCCAGGCGCATCAACGCCGCCGAAATCTTGGCGAGTTGCATCAGGCTGATGGCGCCTTCCTGCATGCGCGCTCCGCCGGACGCGGAGACGATGATCAGCGGCGTGCGCCGCTCCAGCGATCGCTCGATTGCGCGCGTGATTTTTTCGCCGACCACCGCACCCATGCTGCCGCCAATGAATTTCAGTTCCATCGCGCAAATGTTGACCGGCCGCGCTTCGAGCAGCCCGCTCGCCGAGACCAGCGCATCGGACATCGAGGTCGCTTCCTGCATGGACGCCAGGCGTTCGACGTAGCTCTTGGAGTCGACGAAGTGCAGCGGATCGGTGGACACCAGATCGGGATCGAGCTCTTCATAGACGCCGTCGTCGAACAAGGCGGCGAGCCGCGCCCGTGCATCCAGGCGGAAATGATACTCGCATCGCGGGCACACCTGAAGATTTTCGTCCAGCGCCTTCTTCCAGATGATCTGGCCGCAGCTATCGCACTTCAGCCACAGGCCTTCGGTGCGGATGCGCTTCTCGCCTTCGGCCCCGCCTTCGACTCCCGGTTTTTGACGCGTGAACCACGCCATGGCAAACACATCTCTACGGTACCCCAGCGGGTGTCGAAGACGCCACCGTTTGATTGCCTTGCGATTGGATGTAACTCACCATCGCCGAAGTAAATCCGTCAACAAAGCTCTTGCCGTGATTAGTCAGATTGTCCGACGTCATGTAGTCGGCGGTGGTGTCCGGGCGGACGCCGATGTTTTCGATATACGGCGCCGCGGGATAATCCATGGTCACCACCGGAGCGTTGCGCACCACAATGGCGAACGCAAGGGTAGTGGCGGATTCGCTATAGATGCCGGCGTTGAAGATATCGACAGCTCCGCCCGCGCCGTCGGTCCGCATGCCGTACAGCGTCGCGCGACCGGTGTCCTGCATAATCGCCGCGAATAATTCCGCGGCCGATGCGGTGAACTCGTCCGTAAGGATCATCACCGGCTTGCCGTACGCGATGGTGTTGCCGCTCTTGTCCATGTACGAGGAAATATTTCGCGTCAGTCCGCACAGCGGCAAAGGATCGGTCATGCCGCGATTCTGATTGAACGCGTCCTTGAGCGATTGCAGAATCTGGGTCAATTCGGCGATTTCCTGGTCCGTTGCGCCCAAAGCCGTGGCGTTATCCAAGTCCTGCTGCGCGTTAAGCACATCGAACCAGCTCGCCCGGATCGAAACGCCCAGGCTGAGAAATCCATTCGGCTGAAGCACCTGTGCCACAGCCTCCGATGCGCAGCCGAGGCCTCCCGGATTCCGCATCACGTCGACGATAAGTCCGTCGGTATTCGCCTGAAAAAAAGCGATCTCGGTGAGCAGATCCGGGTCCTGAAAATCCGCGGACGCGAAAATATCGAAACTGGGGACGCGCAGATAGCCGATGGTGTACCCGCCGGCCTTGAAGGTGCCGGTGAAGTACGAATCGAATGCGCCTCGTCCCAACCGCACTGAGAATCCGGCCGGCAAGTTGAAAACGGGCTTCAATTCACCGAATCCCAACACAAAACGTCGCGGCGAGATGTGAAATTGCTGGCGTTTCCGGGCGTGCTCCATGTAGCTCGGCCATGCTGCTGCCGCCGGTTTCATGGCCGCGCCGGGCGAGGGGACCGGGCCGGCATGCGAATAGGGTGTTCCATTCACGAGCCAGGGCAGGCTCAAACTCGTGGGCGTGGCTCCCGGGCGTTGAATGAGCACCAGAGCTTGATCCGGGATCTGCGTCGCCTGCGGCACGATGTCCTGTTCGCGATTGGTCAACAGAGAGGCCGCGTAGCGCTGTCCCGATCGCGAATTGCCGTCGCCCACCTGAGACGCGATGTCGTTGATCAAGTCCGCGGCAGGTTTGCCATCGATGGAGATGAGTTCGTCCCCGACATGCACGGGCTGGGGCAGCCGCGTGGGAAAGAACGCAGGATCGACGAAATCGATCAGCCATTTGCCGTCGTAAAGATCGACGCTGAATCCCAATTGGGCAGTCCAGTCGGACGGTATCTGGAAAACGGAATGAGAATCCTGCAAGGATGCGATGTATTGCGAGCAGATCTTCCAGAAGGAAGGATCGTCAGGCGAGTTCTGGATCTGCGTGAGCCACGGAGCGAGCTTCAGCGCATCGAACTGGATCGCACTACGCTTCCATTCGACGAACGCATAATGTTTCGAGACCTCCGCGGCCAACGACAGAAAATCCGTTGTTTTCTGATCCGGAGTAAGCTGCGCCTGCGCACGCGACGCGAATAAAATTGCAAATAACGTGGAAACGCTGAGGAGTTTTCTCATAACCGAGGAAGTTTATCATACAGGCCGACCGCTACGGCCGCGGATGCCGAATCCGCGCGGGAGTGAGACACTATCTTGAGTAGGTGCGAAGAAAGCAGGAGGTCTTATGCGAGACGTTTTCATCGTCGACGCGGTCAGGACGCCCATCGGGCGCGGAAAAGAAGACGGCGCGCTGCACGGCGTCCATCCCGTGGATCTCTTGGCTCGGACGCTGAATGCGCTGGCGGAGCGTACCGGCATCGACAAGCAGCACGTCGAGGATATCGTCGCCGGATGCGTCACCGCGCATGGCGAGCAGGGGACTTGCATCGGGCGGCTGGCGGGACTGAAGGCGCGATTCCCGGACGAAGTGCCGGCGCTGCAATTGAACCGGTTCTGCGGATCCGGCCAACAGGCCATCCATTTCGCGGCGCAAGCGATCGCGGCGGGCGACATGGAACTGACCATCGGCTGCGGCGTCGAATCCATGAGCCGCGTGCCCATGGGATCGGATGGCGCAATCACCGACGAGTTCCGCGCGGATTTCCCGTGCCAGTTGCTGCATCAGGGAATTTCGGCGGAACTGATCTCCGAAAAATGGGGCGTGAAGCGCGAAGAGCTGGACGAATTCGCCGCCCAGAGCCATTGCCGCGCCGCTGCCGCACAGCGCAACGGCTGGACCCGGTGCGAGATCTTCCCGCTCAACGGACTCGACGCGGATGAAGGCGTCCGCGCGAATCCAGACCTTTCAAGAATGCGCGCATTGAAGCCGGTGTTCCGGCCGGACGGCGTGGTCACGGCGGCAAATTCCAGTCAGATTTCGGATGGAGCCGCGGCCGTGATGCTCGCCAGTGGTCGCAAAGCAGACGAACTGGGTCTGCGGAAGCGGGCACGCATCGTCGCTCGCGCTGTGGTCGGGAGTGATCCGGAATTGATGCTCACTGGGCCCATACCAGCGACTCAGAAAGCCCTGGCGATGGCCGGCCTGAAAATTGAGGAAATTGACGCGTTTGAAATCAACGAAGCCTTCGCGAGTGTTCCGCTGGTGTGGCAACGTGAGATTCAGGCGCACTCGGATCGTTTGAATATCCAGGGCGGCGCCATCGCTCACGGCCATCCGCTGGGCGCCACCGGCGCAGTGTTGATGACGAAACTGGTCAACATTCTGGAGCGAACCGGTGGCCGTTATGGGCTCCAATCCATGTGCATCGGCTTCGGGATGGCGACGGCTACGATTATCGAGCGCGTGGCCTAATCCCTTCCTGAGTGGGAATATTTCGGCCGACTCCTGGATCTTAAACCCCAGGAGGTTCGCGTGCGATTCCGCAACTTATTTCTTGTTTCTTTCATTCTAGGCGGCAGTTCAATTGCCATCGGTGTCTTGGCTCAGCAGACCGGGACCGAAGCACCGGCGGGGTTCGACACCCCCACATTGCAGACTCCGAATGCCGGGTCGCAAAGCTCCAGTAACGGGATCGTCGAGCCTCCCGGGGACACTTTCGCGCGCGATCAACAAATATTCGAGAAGAGAGAAGATCCCAGCCTGGGGCTCGGCCCAGTGTTCAACGCAACATCGTGCGTGGAATGCCATCAGAATCCGGTCACAGGCGGACCCAGCCAGATTACAGAGCTTCGCGTGGGCCACAAAGACGACAACGGCAATTTCGTGAACCCGATTGTCACAATCAATGGCGGCGGCACCATCGGGGGCCGATCGCTAATCAATGACCGCGCCACCTGTCCTCAGGTTCAAGAGCACGTTCCGGATTCCGAAAACATTCGGGCCCTGCGAGCAGTACTGAACACGTTAGGAGACGGCTTTGTGGAAGCCATCGACGACAACACGCTGGTGAGTATCGCGAACAATCAGCCGAGTCTCAGCGGAGGCATGATCCAGGGTGAGGCCATCCACGTTCCAGTTCTGGAGGCGCCGGGGCAGACCCGCGTCGGCAGGTTTGGCTGGAAGGATCAGCACAGCAGTTTGCTCTCATTCGTCGCCGATGCCTATCTAAACGAGATGGGGATCACCAGCCGGTTGAAGCCGGTCGACACAACCAATGTCTGCAAGATGAAGGCGGATCCGGAAGATACGCCGGACGAGCTGGGGATGGAAAATATCGATCATTTTACGCAATTCATTCGCGGAACCAAAGTTCCGCCGCGAGACACGACGCTGGCCGCGACGCCGGATGCGCAAGCGGGACAGAAGCTTTTTGAAAGCGTCGGATGTAACATCTGTCACGTGGAATCGATTACCACTGCCCCGGCCGGCACCGCCGTGAACGGAGGCATGTTCACCGTTCCTGATGCGCTGGGAAATAAAATTATTCACCCCTTCGGCGATTTCCTGCTGCACGATGTGGGAACCGGCGACGGGATTTTTCAGGCCGGTCCACAGGATACGGTGGCAAAAATGCGAACCGCGCCTCTGTGGGGACTTCGCATGAAAGCGCGATACATGCACGATCTAACTTCGCTGACTCTCACGGCCGCAATCCAGCGCCACGCCGGCGAGGCGAGGCACGTCGAACACAAATTCCGGAATCTGACCGACTCGCAGAAAGCGCAATTGATCACATTTCTGAAATCGCTCTAGGGGCGTGTCCCGGTGATTTCGACGGTGGATCCCAGGTCTCTTGCGAGTCGCGCAGGTTTTTCGCCAAAGTTCGCGGAATCAACTTCTTGCGACTTCGATAGACCAAAATCGACGGGCTGAAGAGGCACTCGCCATACCAAGGGTGCGGAAATCTCGTAAATCGCGTCTACGAGCGTCCCAGGCCCTGCAAACGGATTCTTGGCAAAATCGCCGTCCGAATCACCGGGACGGTTCACTAGGGGCTTTCGAAAAATGAGCAAGTTACCGGCCGGTGAACGCGGCTGACCGTTTTTCGAGGAAGTGCGCCACACCTTCCTTGAAATCTTCGGTTCCGAAGCTGGCCTTCATTTCCTCGGTCGCCAGATCGAACGCCTCGCCCAGGTTCTGCAATAGTCCGGTGTAGATCTGCCGCTTCATGATCCGCAGCGACCTCGGCGAAACCGATGTCGCAAGCTCGCGAGCGAATTCCTGAACGGCCCCAACGAAGTTTTCTTCCGGTAGGACACGGCTCACCAGATTCATCCGCAGAGCTTCCTGCGCGTCGATGATCTTCGACGTGTACATCATCTCGATCGCGTTGGGAAGTCCGATCACTCTGGGCAGCATCCACGCGAGACCGTACTCCGCAACCAGGCCGCGTTTGGAAAAGATCACGGAAAAGCGCGCTTTTTCAGAGGCGAAACGAAAATCGCAATACAACGGAATGATGAAGCCGAGTCCCACGGCTGGTCCGTTGATGGCCGCGATGATTGGTTTCGGCACCGACAACAGCCAGGCATGCTTCTTGCGAAAATCGGCCCGGACATCGCCATTCACGTTGACGTCGGTCAGAAATTCGGCGCGCGGCGACGCTTCCTGCGAAATCGCCGAGAGCAGGCTCATGTCGGCTCCGGCGCAGAAACCCTTGCCGGCTCCGGTCAGGATGATCACGCCAACGTGCTCGTCGGCCGAAGCTGCTTGAATGGCAGCCGTGACCTCCTGCTCCATCTTCTGCGTCCAGGCGTTCAGTTTGTCCGGACGATTCAGTGTAATGGTCGCGACGCGATTCGAAGCTTCGTAGATGATCTGTTCGTAGATAGACATGGCTCTCTAGTCATACCGCAATGCGAATGGCGGATCAACATCCCGCTTATAATTCGAGCATGAAGTGGCGAATCGGTGCGCTGGCGGCGATCTTAGCGACGACGGTCCCCGCGAACCTCGCCCTGGCCGATCGCGAGCGCGCAATTGAGCGCGGGCTGCGCTTCATCTATCAGACGGCGCTGAATCCCAAGAACTTCAGCACTTTCGGATCGGACTACCTGTGGTGTTTCTACGAAATCTCCGCCACATCTTTGGATCCCAGGTTGCGAGCTCAAGCAGCGGCGATGGGCCGCGAACGCGCAGTTCAATGGTGGCGCGAGCATACCCACATCGATCCCGCCGTTTCCGCCGATGAACTTGCTGACACACTGTTCGGAGCCTACGCAGCCGAGCGATTGGGGTTCCCCGACGATCGTTTCAAAGACGAGATTAGAAAAGCTGCGGCACGATTTCGCCCGATCGATTTTCTTCGATTCGACCCAGCCGTGGGACCGCCTCAGGCTGGCCTGCTGGACTTACTGTGTGACGCGCTGATTGCCACCTACACAGCCGACCAGTACGGCGTGACGCTGGGCGCCCCCTACTACGACATCGTGCGATGGGTGCCGCTCGCGCGTCCGTATCGCGTGGGCTCCGAAGGGATGATCCCCGTCGTGAATTTGGTGACCCACGTCGTCTACACTGCCAACGACTACAACAAACGCGCGCTTTCGCCGGCTATGCTCCCCGAAGAATTTGCTTTCTTGAAAGATCACATCAACGATCCCCTGGTTCAGCAGGACGGCGAGATGCTGGGCGAGTTCCTGGACACTCTGCGGGCGTTCGGCCTGACGCGCGATGACGATTCCATTCGCCGCGGATTCTCCACGCTGCTATCGAGACAGAATCCCGATGGCAGTTGGGGAGACCTCAAGGATCCCGATATCTACAATCGCTACCATCCGACCTGGACTGCGATCGATGGGCTGCGCGATTATTCGTGGAGCCATGGACGGAAGTGACAGAACTCGCGGGTCAGTGGCCCTCGTGGCCGCGTCAGACGCTAACCGTAGTTTGAATCCGCAACTCGGCGAGCTTTTCTTCGGCGAGCTTCTTCACTCGCGCGATATTTTCTTCCTTGATGCGCTCGTAGCCGCGGATCTGGTCGGGAAGTGCCGCGATTTCCAACGCCTTCGCGAGATTCTCGTCGTTCAACTGATCCATCACTTGACCGATCAGATCGCGATACCAGCCGATCAGTGCCCGCTCCTGCCGCCGATGCGCGCTGTATCCGAAAATGTCGAACGGGCCGCCGCGCAGCGATTTCAATGAGGCCAGAACTTGCAGAGGCGTGCGGAACCACGCGCCGAGCTTCAGTTTCTTCTTCGCGCCGAAACGGCGCAGTAACGGTGGATGCAGGTTGTAGGAAATCGACTCGACCTCCGTCCACGTATCGCGAATCTGCTGCTCGAACTCAGGTTTCGTCAGCAACCGGGCGACTTCGTACTCATCTTTGTACGCCATCAGCTTATACAAATACCGCGCGACAGTTTCCTCCAGCGCCGGAGCCTTGCGGGCTACTTCACTCACGAAATCCGAATACTGCTTCGCGTACTCCGCATTCTGGTAGGCGGTCAATTCTGCAACGCGATCGAACGGCGCCTTGGTTTGTGGCGAGGGACCGCTCAGGATCGCTTCCACCGATTTCGCGTCGTGATAATACTTGCGGCCCCATTCGAAGACCTGCAAATTCTTTTCGACGTCGACTTCATTCAGCCTTACCGCCTGCTCGATCGCTTCGAGCGAAAGCGGAATCAGCCCGCCTTGATACGCGACTCCGACCATGAACAGATTCACCGCCATGTGACTGCCAAACAATCCTTCGGCCAGGCGATTCCCGTCGACCACGATATTCCGGCCGCGCCGCGTGACGCCGTTAATCTGTTCGAGCATTCGCTCCGGCCCGATCAGCGGAGCCCGGCTGCGGATCACGTCGATGGTCGGCGTGAGATTGGTGTTCAGCACCGCGGCAGTTCGCTCCGGCGATGCGAACTTGATGTTCTCGGAACTCGCGACGCCCAGCAGATCGAATCCGAGGATCACATCGGCATTGCCAATGTTGATCCGGTTCGGCGCTTCCACCGAACGGCGGCTCAATAGAAGGTGCGACACGACCGCGCCGCCCTTCTGCGCCGATCCCGTCTGATCGAGTGTCGCGACATACAGGCCGTCGATCCATGCGGCGGTCGCGAGCAGCGCGTTGATCGTCACGACTCCGGTTCCGCCAATGCCGGGCATGATGATTCGATACCCGTCGCCGATCGGTGCGATTTCGCGCGGCGGCGGCACTTCAGTGGAAGGCAACTGCGGAATCGGTTTGCGGCGGAGGCCCGTGCCTTCTTTGATGTTCACCGTGACGAACGAGGGGCAGTCGCCAAGCGCGCATGAATAATCCTTGTTGCACGACGACTGGTGGATCCGGATCTTCTGCCCGCGATCGGTCTGGATCGGCGTCAGGCTCATGCAATTGGACTGCTTCACGCAATCGCCGCAGCCCTCGCAGACTTCGTCGTGGATCATCAGACGCATGGTCGGCTCGGCGTATTTTCCGCGCGACCGCTTGCGGCGTTTTTCGGCCGCGCACTCCTGGTCGTAAATCATCGCGGTCACGCCGGGAACTTTTTCCAGCTCCGCCAGGGTTCGTTCCAACTCGCTGCGATCGCGGACTTCCACGTTGGACGCCAACTCGACATTTTCGTAGCGGTCCGGCTCCTCCGCCAGGATGATGGTCTTGCGAACGCCTTCCGATTCCAGCTTTTTGGTGAGCTGCGGAATGGGTAGCGCGCCTTGCGCCGCCTGGCCGCCAGTCATCGCGACGTGGCCGTTGTAGAGGATCTTATAGGTGATGTTCAGCCCGGACGCGATCAGCGCCTGCATGGCCAACGTGCCTGAATGAAAAAAGGTCCCGTCGCCGATGTTCTGGAAAACATGCTCGTGGCCCACAAATGGAGCCATGCCGATCCACGGCGCCCCTTCGCCGCCCATATGCGTCAAAAAGGAAAAAGCCCGGCCTGAATCGGTCAGGCGCATCGCCATGGTGTGGCATCCGATGCCGCCGCCGGCAACCTGGCCCGGCAACAGCAGCGTCGATCGATTATGCGGACAGCCGGAACAGAAGTTCGACGGCCGCGACGCTGAAAGTTCCTTCGGCCGCGCCAGAACATCGTCGATATAATGCAGCCGCGCGGCGACTTGTTCCGTAGTGCGATGCTCGCCCAGCAGCCCGCCGACGACTTTCGCGATACGATCGGGATCCAGTTCGCCGGCCGGAGGAAACAGGGGCGCGCCGTTCGCATCCGTTTTTCCCATGACGATCGGCCGCGAGGGCAGGGAATACAGCGCATCGCGCAGATGCAACTCCAGGAAACTGCGTTTCTCCTCGATGACCAGAATTGCCGCGAGCCCCTGCGCAAATTCGCGTGCAAACGCGGCATCCAGCGGGAAGGTCATGCCGAACTTCGCCACGCGGATGCCGAGCGCGGTCAACTCATCTTCGCCGATGCCGAGGTCGCGGAGCGCTTGTGCCAGGTCGTAATACGATTTTCCGGCGCTGGCTAAACCCAGCCACGCCCCGTCGCGCGCGCCGCGCCATCGATTGAGGTTGTTCAGTCGCGCGAATTCGATGGCCGCCTTCAAGCGCCGCGAGTTGACCTCATGCTCCAGTGCGAGCGTGATCGGCGGAACCAGCCGCGCGTCCACCGTCTTCTGATAATCCGGAGGAATCGCGATCTGCGGCTGATCCGGATCGAGCATCACCGTCCCGCCTCCGTCGCAAATATCGGTGAGCAGCTTCAATCCCACCCAGGCCCCGGAAAATCGAGACAGCGCGATGGCCATCAGGCCGTAATCGATAATCTCCTGCGTATTGCCGGGGTACAGAAACGGAATGCCGACGTTGTACAGGCTGAAATCGCTTTGATGCGGAATAGTGGAGCTTTTACAATTGTGATCGTCGCCGGCCAGCACCAGCGCCCCGCAGTTCTTTCCGGTGCCTGCGAGATTGGCGTGACGGAAAATGTCGCCGGAACGATCGACGCCAGGTCCTTTTCCATACCAGATGCCGACGATCCCGTCGACGTTCGCTTTGCCCACCACTTCGAAAATCTGGCTCCCCATCACCGACGTCGCCGCCAGGTCTTCATTTACACCGGGCCGGAAAACGATGTTGTGCTCGGACAGCAATTTGCCGCTGCGCGCCAGTTGCAGATCGTAGCCGCCGAGTGGCGATCCTTCGTAGCCCGAAATGAATGTCCCAGTGTTGAGTCCGGCGCGGCGGTCGCGGCGCATTTGATCCATCGGCAGGCGAACTAAAGCCTGGATACCGGTCAAATAGACGCTGCCGCGCTCGACGGTGTACTTGTCGGAGAGGCGCATGAAATCGTGGGAATCAGGAGCCAGGAGTCAGAACTCCTGACTTCTGGTTTTCTGTCTCCTTGTTTACCGTTGTATCGTATCACAAGGATGCCCGCGAAGCCCTTCATTTATCAGAGCCGCGTTGGTTTCGGTGATACTGACGCCAGCGGACGGATTTTCTACATTTCCTTGCTGTATCACCTGGATGCGGCCGAAGTGGAATTTCTGCGCAGCCGTGGCGTTGGCTATCGCGTCATCCAGAACGAAAATGTCGGATTTCCGCGCGTCCGGGTGGAATGCGACTATACCGGCGCACTGGTCTATGACGATCTGATGGATATCGCCGTCACCGTGGATCGCATCGGAGGCGCGTCGTTCACACTGGCGTTCGATGTGACCGTCGAGGGCCGTCAAGCTGCGCGCGGCAAGGTTACGGTGGCCAGTATCGATCGTCACCAGCAGCGGGCGTGCCCGTTGCCGGAGAAGCTGCGTGCGGCGCTCCGTGAGTAAGTTTAGTTGTTGCCCGACTAACGCGCTCCATTACTGTCGCGCCTCAACTGCCGGCCGCGCGGACCATAGATCCCCACAACGTCTTGCATTGGTGCTAACGGCCGCGATCCTGAGTTTGATGCTTGCCGGCTGTGCGCGGCCTCGCGACGACCGCGCACACATCCGCATCGCAATCGGCGGACAAGTCCAGCTCATCTATCTCGCCGCCACCATGGCCCAGGAACTGGGCTACTTCACCGATGAGGGGCTTGCAGTCGAGCTTGTGGATCTTCCCGGCGGCCAGAAATCGCTGGAGGCGCTGCTCGGCGGCTCGACCGATGTGGTCTGCGGCTTCTACGATCACACCATCGAAATGGCCGCGAAAGGCCAGTCGCTGCGATCGTTCGTGACGATTCTCCGGTACCCGGGGCTGGTGGCCGTCTCTTCGAAAATCGGTCGCATTGAGGACCTGAAGGGCAAAGTCGTCGGCGTGTCCTCCGCAGGTTCGTCGACGCAGATGTTTCTTAACTATCTTCTGGTCACGCACGGGATGAAACCCGACCAAGTGAGCGTCGCATCGATTGGCATGAGCGCTACCGCAGTGGCGGCAGTCTCCCATGCGAAAGTGGACGCGGCAATCATGACCGATCCCGCCCTTGCCATCGTCTCCAAACAGATCCCCGGACTGAAGATTCTCGCCGATACCAGGACCGCGGAGGGAACTCGCGCGGTTTTCGGAGTCGACACGTATCCAAGCACGGTTCTCTATTCGACGGCAGCGTGGCTCCGCGCGCACAGCGACGAAGCCGGGCGGCTGGCCCGCGCCATGACGCGGACCGTCGAATGGATGCGCACCAAGAGCCCGGAAGAGATCCGCCAGCGCATGCCGCCGCAATTTCGAACCGAGGATACCGCAACCGATCTGCAGTGCCTCCGATCGATGCAAGCCATGCTTTCGCCGGATGGAAAACTGACGCTTGAATCCGCCGCGGCAGTGCGCAAGGTATTGAGCACATCGCTTGCGGATGTGAGCAGCGTCGATGTGTCCGCCACGTTCACCAATGAGTTTGTAAAATAAGTGATATGCCGCTGTTTCTCATTTTTGGCGTCCCGCTCGCGCTGCTCTACGGCCTGTGGCGAGCCGCTCATCGATGGGGCTTCTGGACTGTATCGCTAGTTGTTGCCTGCGTGGCACTTTTCGACGCACTCAGCATCTTCACTGAACCCTACATGGGCTGGTGGTCGCTGAATTTCGCGCATCACGATCGCGCTCATGCCTGGTCCGCTCTCGCCACGGCTGTGTGTTACGCCGCGTATGCGATGAATCAAAGAGGGCGCGGTATTCAGACGCGGTAGCCAATGCATCGATTCCTGCTCCATAACGACGAGATCCGCGATGCCGGAGATCGCATTGTTTCGCCCGGCCAGGTTGGTTTACTAAACGGCTGGGGCGTTTTTTCCACCATTCGGGTCTACGACGGCGTCCTGTTCGCCTGGGAGCGCCATTGGGCCAGAATGCAGCGTGACGCCGTGCGCCTGCGCGTTCCGTTTCCGGAGAGCCCCGAGTCTCTCGAGCACAGATTGCAACGACTGATCGACGCGAATCAGGCTTTCAATGCCACGCTTCGCGTCGTAGTGGTCCGGAATCGGGGAGGAATGTGGGAGGGACCTGCGGAGTCGCGCGAGTTCGACGTCATCGCCTTCACCGCGGACGTAAATCCATGGGGCGAATCGGTGCGGCTCGGCATGGTCGCGAACGCCCGGCACGCCGCCAGCGAATTCGCGGGCGTCAAGTATCTATCCTGGTCGCAAAACCTGACGTGGTATGAGCGTGCCCATGAGCAAGGCCTGGATGAAGTGATCCTCCTCAATGAGCGGGGCGAAGCTTCCGAATGCACCTCGGCCAACGTGTTCGCGGTGCAGGGCTCGCGAGTGTGGACTCCGCCGCTATCCGCCGGTTGCCTTCCTGGAATTACGCGGACGATCCTACTGGAGGAGATTCACGAAAGCGGAATCGAGATCGGCCAGAAGACCTTGCTTCCCAAGGACTTGGAAGACGCCGATGAGGTCTTCGTTAGCTCCACTACGCGGGAATTAATGCCGGTCATCTCGATCCAGGGATTGAAGTTGCGTTCCGGGCGATCCATGACCGACCGGCTACAATCCGCCTTTGCTCAATATGTCCAGCGCTACGTTGCTCCTCGCAAGCGACCCGTAACTGTTACATAGTTCGCTATACTCAAGGCTGGGATGCAGTTAGCTTGTCCTCAATGCGGCACCCGCGACATCCGGGTATCCCACCGCCAGAATCTCGGCGAGATTCTGAAGGCCATCGTCGGGGTCTATCCTCTGCGTTGCCGCCGCTGCAGAACCCGTTGGGAAACCAGTGTTTGGGCTGGCGGAGCCTGGAAATATGCGCGCTGCCCGCGCTGTTACCGCCAGGATTTGAGCACCTGGAGCGAGCGGTATTATCGTCCGCCCGGGTGGACGCGACTGCTGCTGCGCTTTGGGGCGACACCTTATCGCTGCGTCGCGTGCCGGTGTAACTTCGCCAGCTTCCGTCCCTGCAAAGAACGTCTTTCCTGGAGGAAATCCCAGGACCAGAAAAGCGACAGGGAATTCAACGGATCTGACGTCGAAGAAAATCAAGAGCCGATTGCGCACCCAGCGTTCGAACGCGGCTCCGGTCCCCTGGAAGATTAATCCGGCGCGCTTCCGATCCTGCGGCCGACGCAAATCCGAGGAATACAGTGCCCGGCGGGACTCCCGACGCGCTGGATGGCCCGGCTTCTCCGGTCACCGAAATGGCGAAGGTGGAGCCGGTCCGCGCTCGCGTTCCTTCCGCCATCGCCCTAGCCACTTCTTCGCTCACCGCGGTATGTTTTTCGATCAGAGCCGGGTCGACGCCCAGCAGTTTCGTTTTCATCTGGTCGGTGTAGACCAGGAATCCGCCGAGAAAATAATCCGAGCTTCCCGCGACCGACGTGATTCGCTCGCCTACCATGCCGCCGGTACAGCTTTCGGCGACGCTCAACGTCGCGCCGCGTTCGCGCAGCATGCTCCCGACGACGGTTTCGAGTGAATCGCCGTTGCGAGAATACAAGCGATCGCCCAACAATTCCTCGATCGGCGGACCGACCTCGGCCAGCAATCGCTCGGCATCTTCCGCCGTCGCGCCGCGGGCTCGCAAATGGATCTGGATATCGCCCATGCCGGCGAGAATCGTGGTGGTAGGATTTTCGTACCGCGTGTAGACGGGAGCGATCAACTGGTCGAGATCGGACTCCGGCATTCCCGCGACGCGGTAAAAGCGCGTACGAATCGCCAGGGGAGGAAGGTGACGCTGCAGACGCGGGACGCATTCGTTGACGAACAGTGGCTTCAATTCGCCGGGAGGGCCGGGCAGCATCATGATCACGCGCGCCCCCAGATCGATCCATTGTCCCGGTGCGGTCCCGCGCGGATTCGTTAAAGCCTCCGCGCCTTCCACCAGGTATGCCTGGCGACGATTGTTCTCCACCATTTTGCGGTTGAAGCGGCGAAACCGCTCCTCGATTTGATCGCAGATTTCCTGGCTGAACAGGAGCGAGCGGCCGAGCGCGGCTGCCACCGCATCGCGCGTCAGATCGTCTTCCGTGGGCCCCAGGCCGCCGGTCAATACGACCACGTCGGCGTGGCCCAATGCATCGCGTACCGCGGCTTCCAGCCGTGTGCGATCGTCGCCGACGATTAGTTTTCGCCGCACTTCCACGCCCAGCGCATTTAATTGTTCGGTGATGAAAAGGGAATTGGTGTCGACGCGGTCGTGCGTCAGCAGTTCCGATCCGACAGCGATGATCTCAGCGTCGCGCATTTAAATTTAGTGGAACACCCACAGGCTAAAGCCTGTGCCACCGGCTAAGGCATCCGCCGTCCTTCGATCCCGGTGTCGACTTTGTAAATCGAATTGTTGGTGGCCAGGATCAAGGACTTCGACGGCGCAAACGCCATCCCGACGATGGCTGGCCCCGAAAGGAACAACTCGGCGTTCGCGTTCTGGTCCAGTCGCACCACGCCACGGCGTCCGCCGAGCGATGCGGCGACGTACAAGTTTCCTTTTGCGTCGAACGCCATCCCCTGCGGGCGGCCCAGCCCCCGGTAGAAATTTTCCACCTGCCCGTCTTTCGAGATTCGATGGATGCAGTCGAAACTCGAAGTCGTCGGACCAGCCACGTACAGATAATCGTCCGGTCCAAACGCCAGATGATAGGCGGCAATGGATGGCTCAAGCGTCGCAAAGACGTAGATCTGCCTCTGGCGGCTGATCTTGAATACGGTTCCGCTGCGATCGCCGACGTACAGATTCTCCTCGGGATCGAACGCGATTCCAGTCGCGACGCCCATCCCCTCCACGTACACCGCGAGATTTCCCGTGGGCGAAACCTGGTACACGATGCCATCGTGCCGGCTGGACGCGTACAGCACGCCTTCTGAATCCAAGGCCAGACCGGTGGCGTTCATCAACTCGCTGACCAGCGGCTTGGGCCGGTAGTTCGTGTCGATTTTGTAGATCGACACCGGCGTCTTCTGTCCCGCCGATCCGCTGAAGGTGGTGTAAATATTCCCGTAGCGGTCGATGACCGGATTCGCCACCGGATGCAGGCTGTCGGCGATCTGAATGCCGATCCCGCAGGTCCACGGCACACTCGCGTGGCTGTCGTTGCCGATGATCATCTCGCTGGCCTGCGCGTTTTCCGGCACGCGCACGATGATGAAGGAATCCGAACCGATCACGATGGGAGCCTGAACATCGCCGAAGCGGACATGCGGAGGCGCGGAAGGCGCGAGCCCTTTCCCACGAATCTGGAATTCGCCGCCGGGAATCGCTGCCGCGGGCGAAACTTCCAGAATCTGCGGGCGCGAGTCGTTGGTCTTACGAAAAGCCATTTCTGTATCTAATATAGATGGAACCAGCCCGCAGCGAACAGCGCCACCGCTCCGTAGACTCCCGCGAGCGCGTCATCGGCGACGATGCCGATTCCGCCCGACAGCTTTTCGAGCCTTCGAATCGGCGGCGGCTTCCATATGTCGAACAGGCGAAACAACGCCAGCGCGATCAGCCAGCTTTTCCAGTTCAATTGAGTCGCGCCTGCCAGCGTCACCCACTGGCCCACCACTTCATCCACCACCACAATCTGTGGATCCTCTTTGCCGCTTTGGCGAGCCATGACGTCCGCGGCCCACACACCAGGAATCACTAACAGCGCCGCGAAGAACCCGAACGCGGTCCCCGGCAGTCCCGTGTAGTAGTGCACCACCCATGCAAGGACGATCGCTGCGATGGATCCCGCGGTTCCTGGTCCCACCGGCGTGTAGCCGCAATAAAACCAAGTCGCGATCAGTTTCGCAATCAGGCTTTTCGGGATCAATCCTCGTCGTCCTCATGGGAGGTCGATTGAACCGGCGTCGAGATCACGTATTTTTCCGAGGCCCAGTTTCCGAGGTCGATCAAACGGCAGCGGTCGCTGCAAAACGGCATGTTCGGATCGCCGAACTTAACTTCTTTTTGGCAGATGGGGCATTTCATGGCACAGCAAGTTGAACCAACTCCGGACGCGGCGTCGCGACCGGAAGATCAACAATCGAACCGGTCAATTCATAGTCGTGCGCTTCCGTGATGCGCAAGCGCCGCATCTCGCCGGCGCGCAAGGGACGATCGCCGGGATCGGAAATGTAACACACACCATCGATTTCCGGAGCTTGTGTCGAGAGCCGAGCCTGCCACACCAGTTCGGAGTCCGCCGACGGCCCTTCCACCAGCACCGGCACTTCACTGCCGACGAGCTGTTGATTGCGCGCCCGCGAAATCCTGCGCTGCAACGCCATCAACGCGCGCTTGCGATTGTAGATCGTGCGCGCATCGACCTTGCCATCCAGGTGGAAACTCGCGCAGGTATCTTCGTCGGAGTAGGAAAATACGCCCAGCCGGTCGAACTGCGCAGTCTTGACGAACGCGCACAGTGTTTCGAAATCCTGCTCGGTTTCCCCGGGGAATCCGACGATCATGCTGGTGCGGATCGCGACACCCGGGATCGTTTTTCGGATCCGCTCGATCAGCTTGAGGAAAATATCGCCATTTGCCCCGCGCTTCATGCGCTTCAGCACTGGACCGCTGGCATGCTGCAAAGGCATGTCGATGTATTTCACCAGCGCGTCGTGTTCGGCGATTGTGTCCAGCAGCTTCTGTGTGACCTTGTTCGGATAGCAATACAGAAACCGCACCCATTTTTCGTTCCGTGTCTCGATTTGGGCCAGCCTTGCGAGCAGCGTCGCCAGGCCGTCTTTCATGCCGAAATCCTCGCCGTAACAGGTCGTGTCCTGGCCGATCAGGTTGATCTCGCGCACGCCTTGCGAAAACAGACGGGTCGCTTCGCTGATCACTGATTCAAAGCGCCGGCTGCGAAAATCGCCGCGATACTGCGGGATTACGCAGAAGGTGCACGGGTGATCGCAACCCTCGGCGATCTTGATGTAGGCGAAATGCCGCGGTGTCGCCAGCACGCGCGGTGTCAGGTCGTGATACAGATACGCTTCGAAAGGATTACTCTTAGCCTCGACGCCTTCGCACAAGGCCGTGATTTTTTCCAGCTCGTTGGTGCCGATCACAGCGTCCACGTCCGGAATATTCTTTTGAATATCAGCGCGGTACCGTTCCACCAGACATCCGGCGACGATCAGGCGCTGCGCCCGCCCGGTCTTCTTGTATTCCGCCATTTCAAGAATCGTGTCGACGGATTCCTGTTTGGCGGGGTCGATAAAACTGCAGGTATTGACCACGATCACGTCGGCATCGGAAGGATGCGGCGTCAATTCGTGGCCCGCGGAGGTGAGCTGGCCCATCATCACCTCGGTATCGACAAGGTTCTTCGGGCATCCGAGACTGACAAAACCTATTTTCACGGGGAGGGGCTTACTTCCAGGATAGCAACGAATTAAAGGTGGCAGTGCGACAATCCGCGCTTTTCCAGATACTGCTGGTGATACTCCTCCGCGCGCCAGAATTCCGCCGCCGGGACGACCTCCGTCACGATAGGCTTCTTAAAGCTCTTTTGCGCAGCATCGCGCGACTGCTTGGCTTCCTGTTCCTGCTCCGCCGAATGAAAGAAAATCGCCGACCGGTACTGCGTCCCTACGTCCGGCCCTTGGCGATTCTTGGTAGTCGGATCGTGATTCTCCCAGAATACGTTGAGCAGGTCGTGATAACTGACGATGGCTGGATCGAAGGTCACTTCCACCACTTCGGCGTGCCCCGTGCGATCCGTGCACACGTCGTGATAGGTGGGATCTTTCAGCGATCCACCCATGTAGCCGACCGCGGTTTCCTTGACGCCCGCCAGGCGGCGAAACGCAGCCTCGACTCCCCAAAAACAGCCCGCGCCAAACGTTGCCTTCTCCATGCTTCAATTGTAGTTTGCCGAAGCTCAGGATTACCAACTCCCAGGGACGCGTACTGGCGGATCGCGCCGACATCGCCGATAGCAGCGCCAAGCGCCGCACCGGCCTGCTGAAGCACACCAAGCTCGATCCCGGCGAAGGCCTGTGGATCGCCCCGTGCGAGGCGGTCCACACCTTCGCCATGAAATTCCCCATCGATGTGGTGTTTCTCAGCAAGAAGAAAAAAATCCTGAAAATCCGTCCGAGTATGGTGCGTAGCCGGATCTCGTTGAGCTTGCTCGCGCATTCCGTACTCGAACTGCCGGCGGGGACGTGTGAAGCGACCGGCACGACGAAAGGCGATCAGCTCCAGTTTGAGAAGTACGAGGCTCCGGCTTAGCGCTTTTGCATTTTCTGGTGTTCCTTCAGGATGCATTTGTCCATGACGACCTCGATCCCCGCTTCCCTAGCTCGCTGCGCTGCGTGTTCGTCCACGACGCCTTCCTGTAGCCACACCGACTTCGCCCCGATTCGAATAGCCGACTCGACAATCTCGGGCACATATTCCGAGCGCCGGAACACGTCCACCATGTCGATCTTCTCCGGGACGTCTTCCAGCCGCTCGTAACTTTTCTCGCCGAGTACTTCCGCCTCATTCGGATTCACCGGAATGACGCGATACCCGGCTTGCTGCATATAGGCGGAAACGCCGTTGCTCGGCCGCATGGGACTGCTCGACAACCCCACCACGGCGATCGTGTGCGTTTTCTTGAGAAGCTCAGGAATACTCGACATCGTCTTGTCATCACTCGGCAGCATCGTCCGCCGGAGCGCGCCGCGCCAGTTGCGATTCCATCTTCAGTATTTTCCGGAACCGTTCGACTTCTTTGGAAGTGAGCGTCCGCCAGCGTCCCGGCGCCTGATCGAGCTCCAGGAACCCGATCTTCACACGCCTCAGTTTCTCAACCAGCCGGCCAAAGTACTTGAACATTTCGCGAATCTGGTTCTGACGGCCCTCTGCGATTTTGACTTCGTACCACGGATTCGCGCCGCGCTTGATGATTTTCAGCTCGGCGGGCGACGTCTTGCGGCCATGCAGCGGCACGCCCTCGCGAAAGACGCGCTCCTGTTCTTCCGTAAGCGCACCGTTGGCCTTGACGACGTAGGTCTTGATCACGTGGCTCGCCGGCGCGGTGATCCGATGCGCGAATTCGCCGTCGTTGGTGAGCAGCAGCAGGCCTTCACTGTTGTAATCGAGACGGCCGACTGGAAAGACTCGTTCCTTCACACCACGCATTAAGTGCATCACGGTTGGGCGTCCTTCCGGATCGGAGACCGTCGTGACCACGCCCTTGGGCTTGTTGACCGCGATGTACACGTGGCGCGTGGGCTTCTTGAGCCCGCGCCCGTCGACTTTGACGTGATCGCGATCCAGATCGGCCTTCGAGCCCAACTCCGTGACCGTTTCGCCGTTGACGCTGACGCGCCCTTCGGTGATGAGTTGTTCGGCTTTGCGCCGGCTGGCGACACCGGCCTGAGAGAGAATCTTCTGTAGCCGCTCTTCCATGTTTTATCGCGCACAACGCTGCGCTGTGCGCTCCTCAGCCATTTTCGGGAGCCGTTTCGGGTTCTGCGCCTACTTCGTGCGGAGAAGCTTCGGATGGAGGCGTTTCTTCCGATTCCACCAGTTCCATCCGGCCCAACTCTTCGAATTCCTTCAGCGTCGGCAGTTCGGTCAAGTCCTTCAATCCGAACTGGACTAGGAATTCCTTGGTGGTCTTGTACAGAATCGGCTTGCCGATCACGTTCTTTCGCCCGGACTCCGCGATCAGTTTCCGGTCAAGCAACGTTTTCAACACCCCGGCGCCCTGGACGCCTCGAATGTCGAGGACTTCGGGAGCCGTGACGGGCTGCTTGTAAGCGATCACGGCGAGAGTCTCGAGCGCAGCCAGCGACAACTTCAGCGGGGGCGTCAGCTTCTTCACGAACGCTCGTACAGCCTCGTGATGTTCCGCCTTGGTGGCCATCTTGTAGCCGCCGGCCACTTCGCGAACGGTCAGCCCATGCTCCAGCTTGGCGTACTCGGCCACCAGTTCATCCAGCAGCCGCTTGATTTTATCCAGCGGATGGCCCAGAGCCGCGGCCATCTGTTGCGCCGAAAGAGGTTCGTCGGTTACGTAGACGATCGCTTCCAGGATCGCCTTTAGCTCTGCTTCGTCGCTGGCTGCCGGCCGCTCCTCGGCCAGTTGGTTTAACTCCAATTCATCCATCGTTTTAGCTATATCCCTCGTCAATCGCGGTCATCACCTGCTCGGAGGCGAAGGCCGCTTCGAATCCCTTCAAGCGCTTCAGTGCGATTTCACCGAACAAGTCCTTTTGCGCCAAGCCTACCGCTTGCAGCTTCACCAGTTCCAGCAGGGCCAGGAACAGACAAATCATCGCACGCCGGGACCGCTGCCGCTCGAACAGCTCGCGTGCGGGCACCGATTCTTCGTTCTCGAAAACTTTGCGCAGATACCGGATCATGTCCGGCACCGAAATATCCTCGCTGCTTACTTCGTAGATGGGCCGGTTTTTCGCGCGTTCCAGCACGGATTGGAACGTCTTGACCAGATCGTGCAGCGTCACCGCGAGGCCCGGATCTTCGTCCGCAAACTGCTCCATTTGCGGATTCGACCACACGGCTTCTTCGATCACGCGCTTCTGATGCAGCATTTCCGCGGCGGATTTGAAACGCTCATGCTCGAGCAGCCGGTCGACCAGTTCCTTGCGCGGGTCGTCTTCCGGTATGAGCTTTTCAAGCTCCGGATCGCGCGGCAGCAACATCTTGGACTTGATATGAATCAGCGTCGCCGCCATGTACACGTACTCGGCGCTCAACTCGATGTTCATTTCGGCGGCTGTTTGCATGTATTCGATGTACTGCGCCGTGATCTGGGCGATGGGGATGTCGTAGATGTCGATCTCCTGCTTGCGGATCAGGTCCAGCAGCAGATCGAGCGGCCCCTCGTAATGTTCCAGGTGAAAGTTCAGCGGAGATGACACTTCTATCTAGAATACCAGCGTCATCCTTCCAGCGCGTTCGAACTGCAGATCACGTTTGGGATTTTGCAGAATTGCTAGAGTGTTGATTAACGATGTTCGAGTCGTACCACGAGCTAGTGAAACCCCCGCTTCCGCCGTGGGTGAGAGCGACGTTAACGCTTTGGATAGTAACTCTCCCAGTAACCCTACCTTTCGCCGCATTTTCAGGAATGGCCGCTGACGCTGGGGATCATTTGTGGGTAGACGTATTCATTTGGTCCGCCTTAACGTATCCCCTGAGCATCGTCGTCGCATTCTTGTTTCGGCGGAAACGCCCCATGCTGGTTCTGTTGCCCTGCGCCAACATTGCGGTATGGGTGTTTGCCGGATCGTTCGGCGGACACTGAGAATTTAATCTACCCACATTCACGCCATTAACGACCGCTAGCCGCCTCCGGGACGTTTTTTTGGCTCTGGGCCCGCGCCGGCGAAATACAGCTTCACGTCCACCACATGCGATTTTTCGTCCACGTTCGACTCAGCCTTGGTCTTTCCCAGGTTGTCGAACAGATCCTGCCCGCGGATGTCGTTCAGAAACGCGTCGGGATAATCCGGTTGGAACGGTGCGCCCGGCTTGATGGCCCAGATTTTTCGGATGGCCGGCTCGCTGGTGATGTCCAAACCGACGATTTCGAGCTTCCCCATACTGAACTGCGGACCCGGGTCGATCCTGGCGATCAGGTCCACCTTATGCGCCTGGTCGTCGATGGTACGATCCACATGTCCGGCGACCCGCAGATATCCGCGGGTCCGAAAACGTCCCAGGACCCGGTCGATTCCGGACTTCACGTCGTCAAAATTAGCGATGTCGCTGGACTGAATGTTGGCGACCTTTTGAAGCTCGTCGTTATCGCGTGTCGCGATTCCTTCAAACTTCAACGCTCCCAGGCTGTAGGAGGGTCCCTCGTCTACGGTGGTCGTGACGATCACGCCGTCCACCATCGTCGACGAAACGACGGCGATCTTCGGGAAGGAAACGCGAATGCGACCGCGTGCTTCATACAGGGGCCGGATGCTCGCGTCGAGCAGCAAACGAAAGTTCGTCTCGCTATAGCCTGTCCCAACGGCCACGTCGGCCAGCGACCGGACCAATTGTGGCGAGGGTAGAACCTCGTTGCCGGCGAACTTCACCTCCGCGATCTGCGGACGCGGTGTGTTCGGCCGGAACACAATCATCATCTGGCCGGGAATCTCGGTGTTGACCTTACCCACGACTTTGACGTTCGGCCCCACCAACGGCTGAATCGCCGCGGCATAACGATCCAGCACTTCCTTGGTCGCGGGGATCTGCTCGCCTAGAATCGATTCCTGTTTGCGAAGCGCCGCCCGCAGCGCATCGTCGGCGGCGGGCAGATCCTCGAATCGATAAGGATAAAGCTGATCGACCTCGACCACTTCGAACACGCCGTCGAAACCGGTCTTGGCCGGGCTCGGCTTGAATTCGTAACCGACGCTCTCAAACGCCCCGGTAGCGAGTAGGCGATTGCGCCCTTTGTCGAAGTCGTCCTTGACCACCAGAGTGCCGATCTTCAGGCCGGAAACGGCGACGATCTTCTCCGCCGGGATGCGATGATTGCCCTGGACCTTCAATGTTTCGAGGGGAAAAGCGGTTTGCCCAAAACACGACAGTGCCAGGGCCCAAGCGAATTTCACTCGAACTCCAGCGTCAGATACAGCAGCTTTTGACTGCGCTGGATCTGCACCACCGCGGTATCGCCCGATTTCAACGATTCGAGCGTCGACCGCAGCGCCTTCACTGTAATTACAGGCGTCCGATTGACCTCATAAATCACGTCGCCCTGTTCCAGCGGGCCGCCCGTAAACGGCGCATTCGGGGAGCGGAACGCCACCACGATCCCGTATTCGTGGCGCAGCTCCGGCAGCATTTCGCTCAGCTTCTGGCTGATCTCGATCCCCAGGATTCCCAGCTTCGGCACCAGGTTGTCGTCGGGATTCACGAAATCCATGAAGCGATTCTGGTCGTCTTCGCGTTCTGTCACCGGGACGGTGTATTCAAGCTTCGTGCTGTCGCGCAGAACGCCCAGTTGAACCTTGTCGTCCAAACGCATCTGATAAATCGCCGTTTCGAGCTGAGGCGCGTCCTGCATGGTCCTGCCGTTCAGGCTGACGATCAGGTCGCGTACCTTCAGTCCCGCTTTGTCCGCGGGACCATCCGGAGTTACATCCGATGCGATCACGCCCCAGTCTTGCGATAAGCGCAGCCCCTTCGCCATGGCCGGCGTAATGCTTTGGACCACCAGGCCGATCTGGCCGCGATGCACGTGGCCGTCCTTGCGGATCTGTTCGTAGGCCGTTCGAACCGCGTTGCTGGGAATGGCGAAGCCCAAGCCTTCGCTTCCGCCGGATTGGGTCAGGATGAAGGTGTTGATGCCCACCACGCGGCCTTCGATATCGATCATCGGGCCACCGCTGTTTCCGGGGTTGATGGGCGCGTCGGTCTGAATATAAACCTTGGCATCCTCCGGATGCAGGCGCCGCGAGACCGAGCTGATGATTCCCGTCGACGCCGAGCCTTCCAGGCCTAGCGGATTTCCGAAGGCCATCACCAGCTGGCCTTGCTTCAATGCGTCGGAATCGCCCAACTCCAAATGGGAGAGATCGGCCCGATCGACTTTGAGCACCGCAAGGTCGGCCTCGCGGTCGACCCCCACCAGTTTCGCGATTAGCGTCGGCTGGCGCGCTTCTTCGCGATTCATGGCAGCTAGTCGCACTTCGATCTTGCGTGCGCCCTGGACCACGTGGTTGTTGGTCACGATATAGCCGTCGGCGGAAAGGATCACGCCGGAGCCGGTGGAGCGCTGCGTGGAAAGCAGGCTGCTGGCGCTGGTACTTTCGGTTTCAGTCGGCTGGACGTAGCCGGTGGAGAAAATCTGCACCACCGCGGGCCGCACTCGCGCCGCGAGACTCTCGAAAGAAGTGCTGAGCTCGCGAAGAGTTTGAGGAAATGCGGGCGCGATCAGCGTCGCGCCGAGGATTACGATGGGGTGAGCGCGCATCTGCCTTTATCGTGCCACAGATGCCGGATGGCTAGTTCTCCGTAGGCTTCTTTTCCACGTGGTCGACGACGATGGACTCGACCGATCCCTTCTTCGGCTCCAGCTTGAGCCCGAGTTGCGATTGGACGGCGCTGAAGAGATCGGGAGGCAGTTCAACGTCGGGCGCGCTGGTGCTCGGGGATGAGATCGGGGGAGGGACGGGCCCCATATTCAGTCCTTCCGTCGAAAAGGTCAACGTGAAATCATACTTTCCGGTGAGTTTTGTCTCGTCCGTGACCGTGCATTTCAGAAGGAATCCCAAACTGCCGGCGAGCTCGGGCATGCTCCGCTCGCGAGCTGTAAGGGTAGCGCGGTCACCCTGCACTTGTTCCATCGAGCGGGGCCGTTTCGACGAGTCGCCCTCTGGAGTCGACTCCGACTCCTTCATTTTCGGGCCGTTCTTTGCGACCACCAGCGAGTAATCGCGTGACTCTTTGATTTCGCGATGAATCTTCAACTGAAAGCGCTCGGCCAGCAGCGTCTGAAGCATCGCGCGAAACTGGTCAGGAGTCGTGCTGGGGGGCATGGTGGCGTCGATCGCGTAAAACTCCGCATCGAGCCAGCTTGGGCCGGCGATCTGGCGGTCCCGGACGCCATAGGCGTTCATCAGCAGAAACTTCATGCTGATCGCGGGATAGCGAATGCGCCCGGGGTCGTCGGTGCCGGGGCCGCCGGTCGGTTTCAGCATGCCGACGACCATCCGTCCGTTCGGCAAGGTTTGCGGCGTCGGCTTCACGGAGGCGACGTCGAAAGCAAGCGGCTGGGTAAAACCTAACGAGCACGCGAATAGAGACAACGCAGCGGCACGGCGCATTCCAGACTCATGATACACAGGCTAAAGCTCGCGAGGTGGTGGTGGGTCAGCAATGTCGCTTCCAATCCTGCCGCGGTTCAGCCCCATGCGTCAGCTTGGGGCTAGCCTGGGCATAGCGATAGCCCCAAGCTGACGCATGGGGCTGGCCGTGTGGCGCTTACAAGGCGGCTGTGGGACCTTGCGCGGCACATGAAACTGACCCACTACCTGTGAGGCGCTCTAGAACTGATTTTCGTCTTTCGTGATCATCCTTCGAACCTTCGGAAGGTCGGAGATGGAATAATCCGGCGGAATCTCGAACAGCGAATGCATCGGCTCGGCGCGGTTGACGTTGGTCAGCTTGTAAGTCGTATCTCCCATGCGCGGATCGCTGTGCTTGGACATGACGGTGACCTGCAACTCCGGTGAGAACCAGCGCTCATCGACGATACTGAGATCGCGCTCGTTGCCGATCTGCCCCGCGGGAATCGTTATAGTCGTTCGGGTGCCATCCGCCAGCACTCCTTCGATCATCTGGCTTCCCAGCTTCTCGACTTTAGCCGGCGAACTTCCCGAGGCGTTGACTCTGGTTTCGTATTTGAACACGTGACCTTCGCCGGCGCCCGCACCGATTCCACCCCCCACCGCACTGCTCGGACCCTCCAAGTGGGAGAACGAAAATGTTTGCACTCCGCTTCGTGCGACCGTCGTCATGGGAGCCGGCATCTTCGTCGCGGTGTGCGATTTCTCCTCCAGCGAATAGCTCATCTTGGCGACTGGATCGGAAATGAAAATCGCCTTTGCGGGCGTCCCTTCCGCGTTCCATGCCCCCAACCTCTGCATGGATTCCTCGCGCCGCTCGCGCCCTTCGCTGTCGCGATAGATCATCGACGACGTCCGGTTCACGATGCGATTGCCGTCCGGCAGCGCTTGCGTTGTTTCGTTGATCGCCTCGGCCGAATAGGGCTGCCCTTTTATCGGATTACCGTTGAGGAGCTGCCCTCCGACGAAGTTAAATGTCTGGTTCCCCTCCATGGTGGTAACCATCACTTCGGCCATTTTCTTTTTGGCGGCATCCATCTTCAATGCCTGTTCGGGAGTCAGCTCCTGCGCCTGCAACGCGAGCCCAACTCCGAAAATCATCGCTGTCCATCGAGTCATATTTCTCTCCTGAATCATTGAAATTTTACGAACCTGATTGCGGTTGCCAAACCTTCTTCACTCACCAGCACATCCGCTTGAATCCGCTCCGAAAGCCGGTCCTCACGAACCGGCAGCCCCACCGTTCGCATCGCGGCCGCCGGCAGGCTAACCCTCACCAACTCACCCCGGTCGAGCGGAGGCGCGACGTCCACCAGTGGAAAGAAGTCCGTTGTAATTTCCTGAGGCCGCGCGCTTCGCCGCGCTCGAACCACCTGCGCCGGGCGAGGCTCACTCACCACCACCTGCGCGGGCTGAACCACTTTGGGAGGATCCACCACCGCGCGCGAGGGCTCCACCGGCCGAGGCCGGAAATAAATCGACGTAGTCGTTGCCATCGTCACCACAATCGCCGCCGCTGCCGCCATCGCCCATAGCCACACTGGAGTGCGACGTTTCTTCCGGAACGCAGTCCGCAGCCGCCCTTCCACTTCCAATGGAGCTTCCCGCTCGCGATCCGCGTCGGCCAATGCTCGCAAAGCCGCTAAAACATCTTCTTCCGGACTCATACTGCTGCCGCCTTTCCCCTCAACTTCTGCGCCAGCATCGCCCTTCCACGATTCAAGCGCGATCGAACCGTTCCCACCGGACGATCCAGCGCATCCGCTGCGTCCTGATAGCTCACGTCCTGCAGGTCGCACAGCACCACAACCTCGCGATACGTGGGTGGCAAACTCAGCACCGCGCGCCGCACCTGATCGATGGTCTCGCGTCTGGTTAGATCGGCGAGCACGTCCTCGTCAGTCGCGAAATCCTCCACCACCTGCTCGGTCCCGCGATCCTTCTCGAGACGCCGGAATACTCGATTCCGTGCGATCCCATACAGAAATGAGGCCAAGGTCCCTTTGGCGGAATCGAACCGCTTGCCGGACTCGATCAGCACCAGGAACACTTCCTGCGTCACATCCTCGGCCACCACCACGTTCCCGGTCATTTGCAGGGCGAACCGATAGACCGCGCCTTGTCTCCGCCGATATAGCGAAGTGAATGCCTCCTCGTCGCCTGAGAGCATGCGGCGCAGCAAGTCCCCATCACTCAACGCGTCGCTGGTGGTTTCGATCACCATCCGGTCTGACGGCCCATCATAACTTCTGATAGTACTTCCGGGAGCGGAACCGGATGGTTCCAGCAAATCAGTTTTCCGAGGGCTTTTCCGCGTGATCAATGACAAATACTTCGACCGGGCCCTTGTGCGATTCCAATTTGAGGCCAAGCTGCTCCTTCAACGCCACAAAAATGCTGGGGCTGTCGGAAGCGGGCGGCGCGTCGCGCGCTTCGATGGCGCCCTTGAGACCAACCGGCTCCGGCGTAAATTCGAACGTGAAATCGTAATTTCCATCGAGCCCGGTTTTGTCGACTACCGGCCGGCCCAGTTGCTGCGCGAGGGACCAAGCAAAATGAGACATCGATTCGCGTTCGCCCAGCATCTTCCCTCGCCCGGCCGCCCTGAGCGGAAAGTCACTGAAGTCATTCGGGCTATTATTGACTTTCATTTTCGAGCCGGACTTGTCGACCGTGAGCAAGTAGGTGGGAAGCTCCCGCGTTTCGCGATGGAATTGGATTTTGAATCGCTCGATCAGCAGATTCTGAAACATCTGATGGAGCTGCTCGAGCGTGCTAGGGTGCTCCGCTTTCGCCTCGACGTCGTAGAATTCCGTGTCGAACCAGCTTGGGGCGCCGGATATCTGTTGATCCATAAGATGGAACATCAGCTTCATGATCAATTTCACGGGAGCGTTCTGGGCGATGTAGGTTTGACCGCCGGGGAGAGGTCGTATTCCGCCACCGCGGCCGCCCGGTTTGCTCAGCTTGACCGACGCCACTTCGAAGGCCAGTGGAGTTCCGGATTGCGGCTGGCCGAGTGCTGGAGGTGCATTCATCAATCCGAGCGCGACCAGCAACGCGTAAACGCGCACGATGTTATCCCACACCCGGGTTGTGCCCATGACTATATTCTGGACCTCTGTCAGGTATTTTCGGGCGTGCAGATGAATCGTTCCACAAACCTTCCAGAAATGGATGGGCCTTAAGCCCGGAGGGTACGCGACCGTTTCAATCGCTGATGGGCTAAGGAGCCTACTGGCACTTGCCGGTGCAGACGGTCTCCGAGATTCTTGTCAGCGGACCCAGCTTGTTGGGATCCGATGCCGTCGGCCGCCTCACGCTAAGCGTCTCAGTGACGCCGCCCGAGCCTTTCCCGCGCTCGATGATTTGCTGTTCCCGGAGCTGCGGGCCGGATTGGTTATCGCCCACGTGCCCGTTCCAGGAACTTCCGTACAGGTTCACTTCCTTCGACTCGGACCCGTCCGGCCGCGTTGCCGTGGTCGATACGGTTTGCAGAGTGAGTTGTAGTTGCGAATTGTTTCCAACCGCCTGGTACAGCGCGTCCTTTTCCGTGGTCTGATTCCCGGCGCGCGTCGAGTCCTTTACCTCGCGAGCGGTCACCACATATCCACCGTTCTCCGAACGGCCGTAGACCGTCTGGTCTTCGTGTGTGGTGTTGCCGGACGTCTCCGTGACGCCCACCCGCTTCTCGACCGCCTGAAACGAGTTGTTGATGGTGGGCCGCTCAATCACCGTCTCGGTCTTGGTGCCCGAGCCTCGCGACTCGACTTCGGCAGTCTCCCGCTGAATCTCCTCCATACGTCCGTTCACGTCGGTCCGATACGTGGTGGTTCGCGTGGTGGATCCACCGGTCCGGGTTTGTTCTTCGATCACTAGCCTGTCGGTCGAAGCGAGCTTTCCGTTGGGATCGTACTTGCGCACGATCTTTTCGACCACTTTGGTATTGCCGTCCTGCTTCAGTACGCGCTCATCAGTCTGTTGCATGGGGATGCGGCGGCCGTTGAGATTCTGCGTGATCTCCGTGCGTTCGTGATCGCCGGTGGCGACGCTTTCGGCCTGGACCCGCTGGCCGTTAAGATCCTTTATGTATGTATTGGTCACGGATTGCGCCAGAGCAACCGAAGCGGCCATCGCCAGGACGTAGTACTTCATACTTTCAGGCTAGGCGGAACCGATACGCCCCGCAATCCGGCGAACCCCTTAGATAACCTCGCGCGTTAAACCGCTCCCCTCTGGTCACGGCTCGCAAGACAACCGAGCCGTGACCGCAGGGAGCGGTTAAAATCCGCTTTTTCAATCGGATCGTCAATGTACCGGCGCACAATCCGAAGCGCGATACAATGAGTCCAGTGAAGACGTTCTATATCGAGACCTTCGGATGTCAGATGAATGTTCACGACTCCGAAAAGGTGGTCGGCACACTTCTGGGCCAAGGCTACACGCAAGTCGAAACGCCCGAGCAGGCAGAACTGGTCTTCTACAATACGTGCAGCATTCGCGACAAAGCCGAACAAAAAGTTTTCAATCGCCTGCAGCAATTCAAGAAAGATAGCAAGGGCAAGACCTTTGCGGTGTTGGGATGCGTAGCGCAGCAGGAAGGCGCCAGGATCTTCGAAAAGGCTCCGCACGTGAGCCTGGTGTGCGGATCGGCCAGCTACAGTAAGCTCCCCGAACTGCTGGTGCAGCTTGAGACCGGAAATCGGCGCGTCACCGGGTTGAGCCTCGATACCGATCAGGCGTTCGATACTCCGCTCACCCGTCGCGACAATCCGCATCGCGCCTATATCACCATCATCGAAGGCTGCGACAAATCCTGCGCCTACTGCGTGGTCCCGTTCACGCGTGGACCCGAGCGCAGCCGCACCAGCGCGTCCGTGCTGGCCGAAGCACGCCAGATCGCCGATACCGGATACACCGAAATCCAGTTGCTCGGCCAGAACGTGAACAGTTATCGCGACCCGTCGCCTGCCGGTTGGGATTTCGCCACGCTGCTGGACCAGGTCGGACGCACCCCCGGAATCCGCCGCGTCCGTTTCACCACGTCGCATCCGCGCGATTTCGTGAAGGAAATCGTCGACGCGATCGAGGAAAACCCGGCACTTTGCAATCATGTGCATCTGCCGGTGCAATCCGGCTCGTCCCGCGTCTTAGAAGCGATGCAGCGTCTGTACACGCGCGACGAATACATGCGCCGCATTGAATGGATGAAGCGTGCGAGCCGTCCTATCGCCATCACCACGGACATCATCGTTGGATTCCCGGGCGAGACCGAAGCCGACTTCGAAGCGACCCTCGCGCTGCTCGACGAGGTGGAGTACGATTCGCTTTTCGGCTTCAAGTATTCGCGGCGTCCCAACACTTCCGCGCTGGCACTCGAAGATCATATTCCGGAAGAAGAGAAGTCGCGCCGCCTGGCAGTCGTGCAAGAGCGTCAGCGCGCCATCCAGGTGCGGCGGAATGCCACATACGTCGGGGCATTGGAAGAGTGCCTGGTCGAAGGATTTAACAAGGCAACTGGCCAGTGGATCGGCAGAACCTCGCAGAATAAGACGCTGAACTTTTTGCGTCCTGGCTCGGAGCAAGACTTGCTTGGCAAGTATGTCGAGGTTCAGGTCACGCGCGCCGGTCCGAATTCGCTAGCCGGAGAATGTGTAAACTAGGGCTGATCGCCGGGAAAGGATGGATTCCATGGACGTCGAAATGAAAATCCGAGGGCTGTTGATGGACCCGGTGACCAATATGCCGATCGTGGTTTTGAAGGACGTGAACGGCAACGCCATCCTTCCCATCTGGGTAGGGATTTACGAAGCCAACGCGATCGCCCTCGAAATCGAAAAAGTCGCGACGCCGCGGCCCATGACGCACGACCTGATCCGCAACCTGCTGTTCGGTCTCGAAGCCGGCGTCAAAAAAGTGGTGGTGAACGATCTGAAGGAAGACACGTTTTACGCCGTCATCTGGCTGGAGCGCAACGGAGAGCTCATCTCGGTCGATTCCCGCCCCAGCGACGCCCTGGCGATCGCCCTGCGCCTGGATTGCCCCATCTACGTTGCTGAAACGGTGTTGAAAACGTCCAAGACCGCTACCGCTGTCGGGGATGTGGCCAACAATGAAGAACTTCGCCGGGTACTCGAGAATCTGAACGACGAAGATTTCGGCCGCTACAAGATGTAGTCCGGCAGGTCGATTTTCCGCCCCTCACTCGTCGTAACCATAGAACCGGGAACCGGTACTAGAAGGCGAATGGTGAGTGGAATGACAAAGTCAATCGAATACGGCAGCCGGCTAACCGTTCCGGCCGCGAGTCGTCCAATAGGTATGAATCGAGGCAAACAAAAGGGTTGGAGGCGCGTAGCGATCGTCGCCGCGCTTTTGTGCGCCGCGGCTTCCGTTAAAGTCATGGCGAACCCAGCCGTCCGCCGTCCCGTCGCGCACTTTATTTACTTCTATCAGCAGGCCGACGATGCGGGTTTTTGGGAACGCATCGTCTACAGCGCGCTGATGACCAAGTCTACTGAGCCTTCTTCTTAGTAATCGGAGCCGCTTTCTTCTGCATGGGTACGTTCTTGCCCGTCCAGCCTGTGATCTTCGCCTTGTCGACGGTCAGGACCAGCATGTAGGGATCCTTCGTGTAGGCGGTGCCCACACCTTCAAATTCGATCTCACCACCCGGATCCATTTTCCCCGGCAGGAACTGACCCTCATCCAACTTCAGAGTGCAGTCGCCCACACCCGGCTTTTCCACCGCGATCACCAATTCCTTGGGCCGGGTCTCGGGCTTAGCGGATACCAGAGTTCCTTTGAACTTGGGGAGACCGACCTCTTTTACACTCGCGTTGAAAAAGCCATCAGGATCGCTCCCGGTAAGGCCGGTCTTCAAATCCGTCCAAAGCGCCAGCATCGGGTTCTTCCGGCGCGCTTCTTCGTCCGCCTTATTTTTCGCATCAGCGATATCTTTTGTGCTGTCGATGTGGAAATCAGCCGGCGGCGTGGCGTTGGCCTTGGCCAGCGCGAGCAGTTTGTCCAAGCCCTCGGCCGATCCGTGATAGGTGTTGTAAGCGCGGCCGAGGAACGTCTGGAGCTGCTGGCGGTTGGCCGCGGGCAGGCTGCCGGGGCCGTCATAAGCGGCGGCGCGCGCGTAGTAGAACAGGGCCAGCGGCTGCTTCTCAGGCTTGGTCTTGTTCTGCGCCAGGATCACGGTAGCGAGCGCCTGGGCGATCTGCGAATCGTTCGGCGTCATCTGGAGCGCCTTACCAAATTCGACCTCAGCGCGCTCGTTATCTTTGCGGAGCTGATAAATGACGCCGATCCTAAGCTGTGAAAACGCCCGCATCGGTTGCTTGGAATCGGTCCATTGCTGGGGTGTCATGTAAGCCGGCTTATTGGCATCGACAAAGATCGCATCGGCGTCGTTCACAAAATGGTTGGCGACCTTCTCGGCAGTATCCAGATCGGCGGCCGGCGGCGGATTTGCAATTAAGAACACGTTGATCAGGATGGCGCGCAAGGCCGTAAAATCGTTGGGATCGCGCTTCAGGATTTCATTGGCCATGTTGACGGCTTCCCGCGGCTTGTTCAACGCCTGATATGTCGCCAGGTACTCGGCCTGGCGCTCATTAGCGAGTTCCGTTTGGGGATAAGCTTGACTCCACTTATCCAGCGTCTGGAGTTTCTTGTTGAGGTCTGTCTCTTTGCCTATTGCGGTAATCAGGTCTAGTTCCTGCTGATCTTTCGCCGTCTTCTTTGGCGGGTCCGCAGGCTTGCCATCCTGCGCTGCCAGCAGAACCATCGTCGAGACCAACGCCAGAGCTATCTTTTTCATATTGATCCTATTGATCTTGAACACGACAACCTCGTTCATAAATAAATCGCTCACTGCCAAGGCTTTGACTCCGACGAGGACCGTTCTCGCCTCCGTGGGCTAAGAAGGATAATGTATCACGACTCGCCGTCAATTGGCACCCGTCTTCTTCGCCGCGGTGGACTTGCGGGTCGCCGGGGCGCTGGCGCCGCTCCATCCCGCGATGTGCGATTTCTCGACATTGAACGTCACCATAAAAGGTTCCTTCGTATACGACTCCGCCACGCCGTCGAATTCGATTTCGGAGCCCGGTTCCATTTTGCCAGCGAGCGCGGAATCCAGCTTCAGCGTGACGTCCGCCGTGCTGGGATTCTCTATCGCGAGCACCAATTCCTTGGGCCGGACCTCAGGCGTCATCGATACGATTTTCCCTTTGAACTTGGTCACTCCATTGACGCCGCCGGGCAGCGCCGCGCCCTTCATGTTGTTCTCGAAATAAGACGAGCCTTGCTCGCTGGCGAGTTCCGTCTTGATGCTGCGCCACAGGGCCAGCATCGGATTCGCGCGGGCGGCGGCTTCGTCGGCCTCCATTTTCTCGCGCACCAGATCCGCCTTGCTCTTGATCGTGAAACCGCCCGGCGGCAATGGATTGGACTTCGCTGACGCCATCAGTTTGTCGAGCCCTTCAGTCGAGCCGTGATATTGGGTATAAACCTTGGACAGATAGTCCTGCACCTGCTTACGATCCGTCGCGGGCAGCGCGCCGGCGCCATCGAAGGCTGCCGCCCGTGCAAATTCGTACAGAGCCGAAGGTTGCAATTCAGGATTGGTCTGGTTCTGCGCGAGCATCGCCGTCCCCAGCCAGAACGATACCTGTCCTTGATTCGGATCCATCTGCAGCGCCTTGGTCAATTCGGTCAGAGCCTTCTTGTAATCCTTGCGCTCCAAGGCGATGTAGCCAAGGGTCTTCTGCGCGAAAGCCCGGAGCTGGGGTTTGGCTTGATTGGCTTGGTCGTCGGTCATGGCCGGCGGCCGATTGTCCTTGGAATAGATCATTTCCAGGTTCGACAGGATCTGGCGCGCGGCCTTCTCGGCCGAATCCAGATCGCTCTGCTGCTGCGCCGTGAGTGGATTCACCCCAAATGGAACCAGCGCGTACACATACCCGACGATCGCGGAGAGCGCCACCAGATGATTGGGATTGTCGTTCAAGACGTCCTGCGCGGCGTCGAACGCCTCCCGAGGCTTGTTAAGTGCCCGATAGGTTTCGAGCGTGAGCTGGCGGCGCACATCCGCATAATCGCTCTGCGGATATTGTTGCTTCCATTTATCGAGAGCGATCAGCCACTGGTTCGGATCCTGGGTCTTGGTGATCGCTTCGTACAGATCGTACTCGCCGCGCTCCTTCCATTCCTTCTTCTTGTCTTTATCCTGGGCTAGGAGCGATGCAACTAATCCGAAAACCGCTATCGCCGCGATCGCGCTCTTTTTGATCCAAACGTTGAACAACCCGGCCTCCACTTGCGCCTGAACGATTGAGAATCATCTCTGAAAATACTGGGTGCTGGTACCTTGCGGAGTATATCCGAAGCCGGTTTCGACCCGCAAGCGCCTTCACCCGTTCACCTGCCGTCACCGAAAGAGAATCCCCGCCGATAGTTGGACGCCGCGACCTGGAAAATTGTTTCCATGCCCCTCCGCAGGTATCCTTATCCTTTACATGCGATGGCTCGATCTGACCGTCATCGCCCTCTATCTGGCCGGCATCACCTGGTTCGGGGCGCGATTCCGGAAGTCCCAAAACACGCTAAAGGACTATTTCCTTGGCGGAAAGACCGCGCCCTGGTGGGCCATTGCGCTCTCCATCGTTTCCGCTGAAACCAGCACGCTGACCGTGATCGGAACTCCGGTCCTTTCTTTTCAAGGGAATTTCGGGTTCCTTCAGGTCGTCTTCGGATACCTGCTGGCGCGCGTAGTCATCTCGGCATTGTTTCTGCCCGCTTATTTTCGTGGTGAGATGTTCACGGCCTACGAACTCATGCGCCGCCGGTTCGGCGACCGGATTCGCAGATTGACCGCCGGAACGTTCCTGGTCCTTCGGGCGCTGGCCGAAGGCGTGCGCGTCGTGGCCATCGCCCTGGTCGTATCGATCATCATCGGCGCCGGTGAAAAAACCTCCATTCTGGTGATCCTGTGCCTCACGCTGTTCTACACCTATGAAGGCGGCATGACCGCCGTCATCTGGACCGATGTGATCCAGATGTTTCTGTACGTCGCCGGCGCGCTGGTGAGCTTCGCAGTCATCATCCACGAGATTCCCGGCGGATGTGAGCACGTGACCGCCGTCAGCGCCGGGAAATTTCAAGTCTTCGATTTCGGATTCTCATTCACACGCACTTACACTTTCTGGGCCGGCGTGATCGGCGGATGTTTCCTGACTACGGCCAGCCATGGAACCGAGCAATTGCTGGTCCAGCGCCTGCTCGCCGCGCCCAATGAACGGCAGAGCCGGGCCGCGCTGTTCGCCAGTTGGGTGGTAATCTTCTTCCAGTTCACGTTGTTCCTGGTGATCGGCGTGTGTCTGTACACGTTCTATTCCGACCATGGCCTTCCGCCCCCTGATGTGCCCGATAAAATCTATCCCTTGTTCATCTGGCAGCATCTCCCCGTTGGGATTTCCGGACTTGTCATCGCCGCGATCCTGGCTGCGGCGATGTCCAACCTGAGCGCTGCGTTGAACTCACTCGCGTCCACTACCGTCATGGATTTCTGGAAACCCCTTGCCCGGGCCACGCGCAGCGACGCAGGCTGGTTGCAGCGCGCGCGTTTCGCGACGGTGGTGTGGGCAGCGGTACTGTTCTTTGTCGGACTGCTCGCGCGTCAATGGGGTAGCGTGCTCCAGGCCGGGCTCTCCATCGCGTCCATCATCTATGGATCGTTGCTGGGCGTTTTCCTGCTCGGCCTTTTGACGCGCCGTGTGGGTGAAACAGCCGCCATGATCGGGATGATCGCCGGACTCGCGCTGATGCTCTACATTCGCTTCGGCACTCCAATCGCCTGGACCTGGTATGTCCTGATCGGCACCACAGCAACGTTTCTCACCGGACTAGTCGCGTCAGTATTCGTCAAGGAGAACCATGCAAAACCCTGAACTGCGCCGCGCGTTGGGATTTTGGCCGACCATCGCCATGGTCATCGGAACCGTCATCGGCAGCGCGATCTTCCTGGTGCCCACCAAGATGGTGAACTCCGTCGGCTCTCCTGCGGCGGTGTTTGTCGTGTGGATTTTCGGAGGGATCCTGACTCTTTTCGGAGCTCTGACGTACGCAGAATTGTCCGCCGCGTTGCCTGGAGCCGGAGGCGAGTATGTATATCTCGACGCTGCCTACGGCCCCTTTTTCGCATTTATCTACGGCTGGACCCAGACCTGGGTCGCGAAGCCCGCCTCGATTGCGACGTTGGCCACGGCTTTTTTCACCTATCTGGGCGATTTTTTTCCGGGACTCAGCAGCGTCTTGTATACGGTTCCTTTGCCGATCGGGCCGGATTTCAAGCCTCTGGAAATTCGCTATGGCCAGTTCGTGGCGATCGCTGCGATCCTGTTCCTGGCCGCCGTCAATTATACCGGCGTGCGCGTCGGTGGACGCGTGCAGGTAGCCGTGACCGCCGTGAAATTGATCCTGATCGGCGGCCTTATCGCCGCCGGCCTGCTTTTCGGCAGCGGAAACATCGGGAATTTTCATACGTCCGTGACCCCTCATCCCGGTGGAATCGCCGGATTCTTCGTGGCGCTGGTGGCCGCGTTGTGGGCCTACGATGGATGGAACAACGCCGGTATGCTGGGCTCGGAGATCGATCAACCCGGGAAGAACCTGCCGCGAGCGCTCATCATGGGAACCAGTTCCGTCATTGTTATTTATCTATTGGCAAATCTTACATATTTTTACGTATTAAGCGCAGCCGAGGTCGGCGGGAGCGCTCGCGTGGCCGCCGATGCCATGCGCCGGGTGCTCGGTCCGCCCGGCGGAGCGGCGATCAGCGTCGCGGCCATGATCTCCATTTTCGCGGCACTCAATGGCTCGATTTTATCCGGGTCGCGCGTCCCCTACGCGATGGCGCACAGCGGATTGTTCTTCCGTTCGATCGGAAGAGTGCATCCGCGATTTCGCGTTCCAGGGCCAGCAATTGCGCTCATTTGTGCGATTTCGTGTCTCATCACACTCAGTGGTCAATACGATCAGCTGTACACTCTGGTGATCTTTCCGAGTTGGATTCTGTACGGGATGACCGCGGCTTCCGTGATCGTGCTCCGCCGCAAGCGTCCCGATCTCCCGCGTCCCTATCGGGTAGTGGGCTATCCGCTGGTACCAGTTCTTTTTGTATTTGTCGCACTCGCCTTGCTTTATTCGACTTTGCTAAGCTCACCGCGCGAATCGGGCATCGGTTTGGCGCTGATTGTGGCCGGACTTCCCTTTTATTTCCATTGGAAAAGCCGCCGGGCGGGCTCCAAGGACCCCCTTCTGGACCAGTCGGACGTTTCCTAGAAAACGGTACAGAAATCTCCGTTTTGTTCTGTTTTCAGAACAGACGTCTTGAAAACGTAACGAAACTATGGTTAAACTCGAAAAGCAGATCGGAAGCCATGCGCGCTTTCGGTTCGTTTTTCAGAACAGACCGTTACCTTGAGGACCGGGAGAACCGATACATGGATGTCTTAAAAATGCTGACGGATTTACGTCAGGAACGCGAACAGATTGAAGAAGCCATTATGACGCTGGAACGTCTCGCGCGCGGCCGTGGACGCCGACGCGGTCGGCCCCCGGCTTGGATGTCGGCGATTAAGCGTCGTGGCCGCCCGCCAGGAAGCAAGAACAAAGCCAAGGAGTCGGCGGCTGCATAGCGACGGGAATTGAAACGTCTCTGCACAGTGGCGCGCATGATTGAGCGTCCGCACTGTGATAACTCCACAGTGAAAGACTGCGGAGTCCCGCCCGAGTACACTTATAGGAAGTGTCCTCGAAAAAACTAACGGCGCATGTGAAGGCGGCCGGTTGAGCGTCGAAATTGAGTCCAAAGGTTTTGGACCAGGTGCTCGGCCGTATCCCACGCATCGCAAATCCTAATGTTCTCGTCGGCTTTGACACGGCGGACGACGCGGGCGTGTATCGTGTGTCTCCCCATCTGGCACTCGTGCAGACGGTGGATTTCTTCACTCCCATCGTCGACGATCCCTTCACTTTCGGCGCGATCGCGGCGGCTAATTCCCTAAGCGACGTCTATGCGATGGGAGGAAAGCCTCTCACTGCACTCTCCATTCTGTGCTGGCCCGGGCCAGATGACCTGGACGACCTGACGGAGATTCTCAAAGGCGGCGCCGAGAAGATCCATGAAGCCGGCGCGGTGGTTTTAGGAGGACATAGTGTCAACGATCCCGAGATCAAGTTCGGTTACGCGGTCACAGGCACGGTGAATCCGAAGCGCGTCAAGACCAACACCGGAGCTCGCGCGGGTGACGTTTTACTGCTCACGAAGAAAATCGGGACCGGAGTGATCGCGACGGCGCTGAAAAAAGGTGTCGCTAAGGCCGAGCATGTCGATCAAGCGACCCAGTCCATGTTGACGCTGAATCGTGCGGCGGCGGAAGCCATGGGCCGGCTGGAAGTGCACAGCGTGACCGACGTCACTGGATTTGGACTGTTGGGACACGCGCGCGAAATGGCGCTGGGGAGCGGAGTGACGCTGGAAATCGATTCCCACCGCGTCCAATATTTCGATGGCGCAGTGGAATACGCGAAATCTGGCGCCATTCCCGGCGGCCTGAAGAACAATCGCGAATTTATCGCGTCGTGTGTCGAAGGATCTTCCGAATTGGAAGACCTGCTTTACGATCCGCAGACGTCGGGCGGCTTACTGCTGGCGCTTCCTGAAACCGACGCGGCGCGGTATCTGCGAAAATATTCGGGGGCGTATCCGATTGGCCGAGTGGTGGAGCGGCGGGAGAAACCGCTGCGCATCTCATGAATATGAACCCCATCATCATTGCTCTGGACGTCGAAAACGCGGCTGAGGCGCGAAAAATCGTTGCCGCGCTCGGAGATTCCGCGTCGTTCTACAAAGTCGGCATGGAATTGTACGCCTCCGCCGGGATGGATTTCGTCCGCGAGCTGAAGCAACAGGGCCACCGCGTGTTTCTCGACTTGAAACTTTACGATATCGGGGAAACCGTCAAGCGCGCCACGGCGCAAATCGCGGGCACTGGAGTCGATTTTCTTACGGTTCATGCGACGCGTCAGGTGATGCAGGCGGCGGTGGCGGGTCGCGGAGATTCAGCGCTAAAGCTGCTTGCGGTGACGGTGCTGACCAGCGTGGACGATCGCGATCTTAAAGAGGACGGCTATTCCTGCGGAGTCGCGGAACTGGTGGACCGGCGTGTGCGGAATGCGGTGGCAGACGGCGTTGACGGAATCGTCTGCTCGCCGTTGGATGTCGCAAAGGTTCGCATGATCGCAGACCGCGCGGTTCTGGTAACACCAGGCGTGCGCTCGGCTGGTGTGGCTGCCGGCGATCAAAAGCGCGTCGCGACGCCGGCCGAAGCCATCGCCGATGGAGCCGACTACCTGGTGATCGGCCGCCAAGTCACGCGCTCGGGGCACCCGCGTGATGAGATCCTGCGGATTCTCGACGAGATTTCGGCGAAGCCCGTCAGTTAGCCGCTCTGGGTTGAAGCTGCGTTTCTATCCAATTGTGGAGCATGCCGAGTTTTTCGCAGCCTCTTGAGCTTGCTCCACGATTGGCTACGCGGTGCGCGTCCATTTGCGGATCGCGAGGGCGACGTCGACCAGACTTGTCACGGCTGCGATCGCCAAGCCTAACCGGATCGAGGCGTCGACGATTTCTAACACGGTAACCGAGCGGCTGCCGATCGCGACCAATTGGTTGAGCGTGGCCGAGGTGGCTGGATTGGTCACCACGACCAGGGTGCCGGCGACGAGCAGCTTTGCGACCAGCGTCAGCACCGCCAGACTGGTGATGGCGCGGACGGCGGCATTGAACCGGATCCAATCCGGGTGAACCAGATTGATGCTGGCTTTGATGATCGAAACGAGAACCAGCGCTAACGTCGGCACTTGCAGGGATCGCCACACCGGCGCGAGACCGAACCCCGCCGCATTGCTCCCGAAGAGGATTTCCGGAGAGCGCGCCACGGCTCCCCACCACAGCAGGAAAATGCAGCTAAAAATGATCTCGGCGACCGACTGCGAATAGGGTATGCGCTGCGGCCGGGCGGGGGGCCACAGCGAGGTCGTGGTCCAACGATCGAAGAGGTGGAACTTTTCGTGGCAGCGTTGCACGATCATGAATATCGACGTGACCACTATGAACTGAATCGCCACGGGCAGGAGCAGTGGACTGAGCGACGTGGGTTCGGCCAGGGCCCACCGGAACGCGGCGGTGACCATCACCGCGAACGCGACGCTCACGGCCAGGATTCGCACATACAGCGAAAATAGCTCCGGCCCGATCAGCTCGCGCCCGAAAGAAAGCGTGCGGCGCTCACCGCGGTAACGGCCGGCCACCAGCATGGGATTCCCATGCCGCTTGAGAATCGCAGCTTGCTCGGCTTCGTCCAGCGGATGTCCGAGCTCGGCTTCCCGCTCTTCCATTTCGGCGCGGATGTTCTCCGAAAGCTCGCGGATGATGTCGTTCTTCTGCGCGCGCGGCAGGAAAATCCTGACGGTGTTTAAGTAGCGGTCGAGCAGTTCCATAGTCATTGTGTCGTCACCGGCCGTTTGCGCTCGAGGATGGTGTCCAGCGAAGAATTGAGGCCTCTCCATTCCTCGAGCAGTTGTTTCAGGATGTGCCGGCCGTCCGGGGAAAGCCGGTAAAAACGTTTGTTGCGATTCTCCTCTTCACGCCATTCGCTGGTCAGCAGCCCCTGCGTTTCCAGGCGGCGCAAAAGAGGATACAGGGTCCCTTCATCGATCTCCATGCCTTGCTCGGCCAGCGCTTTCCGCAAGGTGTAGCCGTAGTGTTCCGCGCGAAGCTGCGCCAGAACCGCCAGAATCAGGCAGCCGCGCCGCAGCTCCAGGCGAAGGTTTTCGAACAGATCTTCGTTCATGCGGTTACTGTGCTACACATACTATATGGCGCACAGTAGTGGCTGTCAATACTTTTTTTAGGCTGGTTTTCCGAGGGTTTCGATGGATTCCTGCAAATACCCGAGCACCGCGCTGGCGCCATCCTGCGCCGCGGGCAACGGCAGCCGAAGCACGCCCGCGGGAGTGAACTGCGCCCCTTCGCGCGAACCCACCAGTGCCATCAGTTTTGCCGGATCGATCTTCGAGCCAGGATGAAACTTGATCTGCAACGCTCCTGCCCGCCGGTCGATCGCCTCGATTCCGGCGCGCTCGGCTTCGGTCTTGATGAGAGCGAATCGAAGCAGCGTCTCGACGGCTTCGGGAGGCGGGCCATAGCGATCGGCCAACTCGGCCAGGATTTTTTCGCTGGTCTCCGCATCGCGCGCATCGGCGATTCTCTTATACGCGCGCAGCCGCTGATTTTCGTCGGCGATGTATTCGGGCGGGATGCGAATATCCAGACCCAAGTTCAGCGTCGAGTGAATTTCGAGGGGAGCTTCCACGCCCTTCAGTTCGTTTACGGTCTCATCCAGCAGCCGCAGGTACATGTCGAATCCAACCGACGCGATGTGGCCGTGCTGCTCGCCACCGAGCAAATTGCCCGCGCCGCGCAGTTCCAGATCCAGCGCGGCGATTTTGAATCCGGCGCCCAGATCCGAAAATTCACGCAGCGCGGCCAACCTTTTCCGCGCTACTTCGCTGAGCTCGGTGTCCTGCGGAACCAATAGATACGCATACGCGCGCCGGTTTGACCGGCCCACGCGACCGCGCAATTGATACAGCTCCGAAAGGCCGTGGCGCTCGGCATTTTCAATGATGATAGTGTTGGCGAGCGGAATGTCGAGCCCGTTTTCGACGATGGTGGTGCACACGAACACGTCGTATTCGTGACGCATGAATCCCAGCAGCACGCGTTCCAGCTCCGCTTCGCCCATCTGCCCGTGGCCGATCCCGATGCGCGCGCTGGGAACCAACTGCTGGATGGCGGCCGCGCGTGAAAAAATCGAATCGACGCGATTGTGCAGGAAATAAACCTGGCCGCCGCGGCTCAGCTCCTGATCGATGGCGGTGCGTACCAGATCCGGATCGAAGTGCGCCACCACGGTGTGAATCGACAGGCGATCCTTGGGCGGCGTCTCGATCACACTCATGTCGCGGATTCCGAGCATCGACATGTGCAGCGTCCGTGGAATGGGCGTCGCGCTCATGGTGAGCACGTCCACATTGTGGCGAAGCTGCTTCAGCCGCTCCTTGTGGCGGACGCCGAAACGCTGTTCTTCATCGACGATCAGCAGTCCTAAATCGCGAAACTCTACGTCTTTTGAAAACAGCCGGTGCGTTCCGATGGTGACATCGACCTTGCCCGCCGCCAGATCCTCCAGCACCTGCTTGATTTCTTTCGCTGAGCGGAACCGCGAAAGCATTTCGATGCGCGCGGGAAAAGCCGCGAATCGCGCTCGGAAAGTTTCGTAGTGTTGGAACGCGAGCACCGTGGTGGGCGCGAGCACGGCCACTTGCTTGCCGTCGCCCAAGGCTTTGAATGCGGCCCGCATGGCGACCTCGGTCTTTCCATAACCGACGTCGCCGCACAGCAGGCGATCCATGGGATGCGGCGATTCCATGTCGCGCTTGATGTCTTTCACCGCGGAAAGCTGGTCTTTGGTTTCGGTGAACTCGAAGCTGTCCTCAAACTCGCGCTGCCAGTTCGAATCGGGTGAAAACGAAAAGCCATCGGCCATGCGGCGCTGCGCGTAGAGCTTCAATAGCTCGTCCGCCATGTCGCGCATCTTGGCTTTGACGCGCGTCTTGCGAGCCGTCCACGTCGATCCGCCCAGCCGGTCGAGCGGCGGCGGCGAGTCGCCCGCGCCGCGATATTTTTCGATCAGATCCATGCGCGTCAGCGGCACGTAGAGTTTGGCGTCGCCCGCGTATTCGAGCAGCATGAAGTCGCCCTTTTGCTCACCTTGGACAATTTCGCGGACACCCACGAATTTTCCGACGCCGTGCGTGACGTGCACCACGAAATCGCCGGGTTTGAGATCGGCCAAGTCCGCCGCGAACGCCGTCAACTGGCTCTTGGTGACGCCGGGACGCGCGATCAGGTCGGACGCATCGAACAAATCCTCCGACCCGATGAAGGCGATCTTCGCATCCGGAAAAATCGATCCGCGCCGGACCAGCCCTTTGATGAGGTAGGTGCTCGCGACGGGACCGGCGAGATATGCGCGTTCGGCTAAATACGGCGACGCGGCTTCGTTGGGCGCGAGTCCCAACTGGAACGGAACCGAATATTCGCGAAGAATATCGGCGAGCCGCTCCAGTTCACCGTTCGACGGAGCGAAGAACGCGACGCGATAGCCCTGCTCGACCATAGTCTTCGCTTCGGCGACGGCGACTTGCATGCTCCCGTGAAACGCCATCGACGGCCGCGTGGCGATATGCGGAGCGGCCGCATCCAGATCGAGTTCGCGCATCGAGATCTGGGTCCGCGATGCGAAGCGAGGCTCCAGGTCCGCCCAGTGATAGAAATTCGCAGTGGCCAACTCAGGCGCGTCGGTTTGATCGAGGCGTTTCCATAAACGCTCTTCCGCCGCGCGGATCTGCTCCGGTTCATCGAAGACGATGTTGGCTTCGCCGACCAGATCGATCAAAGAACTCTCGCGTAGATGGTCCAGCGCGTTGGTGAACTCCCACCCGGGAAATGCCGCGCCTTCGCGCGGTTCTTCAGCCAGCGGCAGAATGCGAGCCTCCGACACCTTGACCACGGAGCGTTGCGAGTCGACGTCGAACCGGCGGATGGATTCGACCTCATCGCCGAAGAATTCCACGCGGAGCGGACGCGCGTTGTCGGCGGGAAACACGTCCAGAATGCCGCCGCGGACGGAGTATTCCCCCACCATTTCCACTGGCTCGCGCTTTTCGTATCCGATGGATTGCAGGTGCGTCTCGATCGCATCGAGCGGCAATTCTTCGCCCACGCGCAGCTCCAGCGCGAGCCGCCGGTAATGTTCCGCTCCATGCGTCCGCAGCAACGCCGACGCCGCCGGAGCGATAGTGATCGGGACATTCGCGTTCGCCAAGCGCCACAAACCCATGGCGCGAGCACCGGTAATTTCGCTGTGCGGCGAAAGTTTTTGGCCCGGCAGCACATCCAGCGCGGGAAGAAGCTGCGGACCCGCTCCCGAATGCGAAATCAGCAGGTCGAAAAAAGTTGTGGTGAGTTCCGTAAGCAGCTCCGCGCGCTGGTTCGAATCGGCGATCAGCACCAGCGGACGCTCGGTCGCCTGCCACAGCAGGACCAGGTACAACGCTTTGGCCGTCGGCGTCAGGCCCGCCAGCGAAAACGGACCGGGCTCGCGCCGCAGCAGCTTTCCAGTCAGCTCCTGAAATGCCGCGTCGCGCGCGAGCGTCTGGAACAGATCACGAACTGCGGGATGCGTCACGTTTTAACCCGCGGGATAACAACTCTTCGACGATGTTAGTGGTGGAAAATCCTGGTTCGAGCGCCAGCGCCATCACTTTGCCGCCGGCGGCTTCCACTTCTTCGCGACCGGCGATGAAGTGCGCCCAATCCGCTCCTTTAATCAGAATGTCGGGCAGCACTTCGGCGATCAGTTCGCGCGGCGTGTCTTCGTCGAAGAAGGTCACCGCGTCCACCGCTTCCAGCGCCAGCGCCATTTGTGCGCGCTCGTCTTGTCGAATGAGCGGCCGCGTGGGACCTTTCAGCCGCACGACGCTCGCATCGGTGTTGAGCGCGAGTATTAGAATGTCGCCCAGCGATCGCGCTTTTTCGAGCAGCCGGATGTGGCCGGGATGCAGGATGTCGTAACAGCCGTTGGTGAACACCACGGTTTTGCCATCGCGGCGCCACTCAGCGCGCACGCGGACCAGTCCTGCGCGTGTATAGAATTCTGCCATGTGTGGATACTTCTATTTTCGTGGAGTATCCCGCGATTGCGCAACGCGAAAGAATACTGGCCGCGAATGCACGCGAATAAACACGAATCGCCCAAGTCACTGAATCTCGACTGACCACAACTCGATCCAGCCTTCGGCTCGAACTTGCCCTGACGGACGCGAATACGCAAGCGTTAACGTCATCAGATCCGAAGCCGCCGTGAACTGCATCTGCCGATCCTCAATCCGGGCGCGCTGATCTCCGATCCGCCAGTCGATCCCCGATTCGCCGGAGATGCTCTGTAGTTGTACTTCCCATCGCAGCGTATAGCGCTTCCCCGGCTCCAGTGAGACGACGCGGCGCAGCAGTTCGCACGATTCTGGCTGTTTCCCGTTGAATGCGATGCGGTGCATGGCACGTGGTTGATCGATTTCCAGATGAACCACGCCAGGTGACTCGATCCTCCGCCAGTCGAACCCATGGCCGACGCGAGGTGCGTCGAAGCTGACTTCTCCAAATCCCATTTCACGCCACAATTCGCGGGCGGCCGTGCTTTCATGCGCCGCGATCATCGCGTCACACGCCGCCAGCAGTAATTCGCGATCCGCAGGATCGTGCGCACTCGCCAGTTTCATCGCTACCGCACCGGTCGCCCGATGCGTCTCCAACAAATATCCGAGATACGCTGCGATCACTTCATGACGACCCGGAATCGCCCGCGTCAGGATCTCGCGCGGATCGTCCGATACACGCCAGCACAGATCGAACGCTGGTCGGCGGTCGCCATAAGAAATCTCCAAAGCGGATCGGATCCAAGTCCAGAACTGGGCGTTATTTTCTCGCCGGAAATAATAATTCGCCAGGGTCCAGCGAGGCTCGAACTGACGATCGATACGTGCGGCATCCAGCAACCATTTTTCCGCCGTCGAAAAATCTCCGCGAGTTTCCGCCGCGAGGCCCAGCCGGATGCGCGGAGCGGCACTCATCGGATTCAGCTCCGCAGCGCGTTCGAGCATCGCCGTCGAATCGGTGCCGTCGTAGTCGAGCTGCAGCGCGCGGAATTCCAGATATTCGGTATTCTTCGGGGCGAGATCCACCGCTCGCGCGACCCCTTCGGGCGTTCGCCGCCGGAATTCCAGGTCCGCTCGCATCAGGTGAATCGAACCCAAACTCGCGGCGGCTAGGATCGCCAGAATCGCGCTTCGAAAAACGTAATACATATGGATTACAACTATTTCCCTTGCCGGCTACTCGGGACAACTTTATACTGTTGAGGCAGTGTTTTCAAAATCGCTCTTCTTATCCACAGTTCTCGTGTCTGTTGCGTTCGCTGCAACTCCGGCCATTGGAATCGTCACCGCGTCCGGACATTTCACGATCGAGCGTTCCCAGGTATGGGGCAACTCGAGTCTCTTCGATGGGTCGATCGTCCAGACCGACCAAGCGTCTACGGATCTGGCGCTACGCAACGGCGTGAAGCTACAGCTCGGTGCGAAATCCCGCGCGCAGGTTTTCGAAAATCGCCTGGCGCTGGAAGGCGGAATCGGCCAGGTCAATGCTTCCGCGCCCTACGAAATCGATGCGGCTGGCTTGAAGATCAGCGGCGAGCGCTTGCGAGTTTCTGTCACGGACCGGATTGAGGTAGTGGCATTTACGGGATCGGCTCGCGTGTTGAACAGCGCTGGAACACTGCTCGCGGCGATACCAGCGGGTCGCTCCATGAGCTTCGCAATGCAGGCCGGCTCGACTGGCTCCGTCACACGCACAGGATGCCTGTTATTCAAGGATGGGCATTTCATTCTGCAGGATGAGAACACGCAGGAAGTCGCCGAATTGACCGGCCGCGGCTTCGAACAGAACGTGGGCAATCGCGTCGAAGCATCCGGCCGGGTGACCGGAGCGCGATCGGCGGTCACGATTGCGACGATGGTGTTGAGCGTCGCCACGATCAATATCAAGTCTCAGGGCGGTTGCCTCAGCGTCGCAGCCGCGTTGAACGCCAAGACCGAAGCTCCCGCCACATCCGCCAGCAACGCCAGTCCCACGACGGCGCCAGCGAGGACCGCAGAGTCGGCACCCAAGGCGACCGGCATGTCGACCGGTGCCAAAGTCGCGATCGCGGCGGTAGTCATCGGCGGTGGAGCGGGCGCGGCGATTGCATTAGCGGGCAAAAAGGGTTCGACCAGTCCGTAACAACAAGGTTCTTGTAATTCCCCTTTTCTTCGCCTATAATAACTGCCATGGCACTCACCAAACGGCAGAAAGAGTTCCTCGATTTCCTGGCGGGCTTTCTTGAAAAAAAGGGATACAGCCCCAGCTATGAGGAAATCGCCGAAGGGCTGAACCTGGCTTCCCTGGCGACGGTCCACAAGCATATCCTGGCGCTTGAATCGAAGCAGTATCTGAAGCGTGGCTTCAATCAGAGCCGGTCGCTGGAACTGGCTCACAAGTTTTATGAGGACAAGCGCCAGTACCAGCCGCCTCCGTTCGAAGTGCCGCTGCTGGGGCGGATCGCCGCGGGCGCTCCAGTGGAGGCGATCGCTGGACACGACACGCTCAATTTTTCCGATTTCGCGGGCGATTCCGGGACCTATGCGCTGCAAGTCCGCGGCGAATCGATGATCGAGGATCATATCTGCGACGGCGATTTTGTCTTGGTGCAGCGCGCCACCGAAGCGCGCGATGGGGACATTGTGGTCGCACTGGTGGACGGGGTCGAGACTACGCTCAAGCGTTTCTATCACGAACCGGGAGATCGCGTGCGGCTCCAACCCGCCAACGCCAGCATGCAGGCGATCTTCGTGCCGAGTTCCTCGGTCGCGATTCAGGGCAAGCTACTCGCGGTGCTCCGAAAGTATTAATATAGTCCGATCCGGGAGGGGAAACCCATGGCGACCATTCCTGTATCGGAAGTCAGCCTTTCCGCGTCCGCGCCGGTAAACCAGGCCGAACGCATTACGTCGCTCGACACTCTGCGCGGCTTCGCGCTGCTCGGCATCCTGCTGATGAACATCGTCGCGATGAGTATGACCTTCGCGGCATACGACGATCCCACGGTTGCCGGCGGATCGACTGGCGCGAATCTCTGGGTGTGGACGGCGATGCACATTCTGGCCGAAGGCAAGATGCGCTGTCTGTTCTCGATGGTGTTCGGAGCCAGCGTCATTCTGTTGACCTCGCGCCTGGAACGCAGCGGCGCGCCGAGCGCCGATATCTACTATCGCCGCACGCTGTGGCTGATGCTGTTCGGTATCCTGCATGCCTATTTTCTGTGGGCCGGGGATATTCTGTATCCGTACGCACTGTGCGGCCTGGCGCTGTTCCCGTTCCGCAACATGGCGCCGAGGAAGTTGCTGCTCATCGGCGGAATCATCGCGGTGCTGGATATGGCGTTGTACGTCGGCGGCGGATTCTTTTTTCGCGAGGTGATCAGCAAGGGGCAAGCTGCCATCGCCGCCGAACAGAGCGGCAAGAAACTCACCGAGGAGCAGCAATCCGAAAAGCGCTCCTACGAACAGTGGCGCAGATCCAATCGCCCGACGGCGGAGGAATTGAAAAAAGATGGCGACGAGTGGCGCGGCAGCCCGGCGAAAGTGATCGCGGCGCGCGCCAAGGTCGTCTCGCCCGGTCACAACAAAGCGTATTATTCGCCGCTGTGGGGATCCTGGGATATTTTCAGCATGATGTTCATCGGCATGGGGCTGTTCAAGCTGGGTGTGTTCAGCGCGGAACGATCCACGCGATTTTATGTGCTCACGACTCTGATCGGCTATGGGATCGGCTTGCCTCTCAACAGCATCTCGGCCTGGATCATCATAAAGAACCATTTCGATCCGGCCATTCACACCTTCGCGCAGTCCAGTTACGACATCGGCCGGCTGTCGGTGGCGCTCGGCCACATGGGTCTAATCATGCTGCTGTGCAAATTCGGAGCGATGAAGTGGCTGACCAGCTCGCTCGGCGCGATTGGGCAGATGGCGTTCAGCAACTACATCACGCAGTCGATCATCACGGCGTTCCTCTTCACTGGCTACGGATTTGCGCTGTACGGCAAGTTGCAGCGCTACCAGATCTACTACGTGGTCGCGGCGATCTGGGTGTTCCAGATGATCGCGAGTCCCATCTGGCTGCGCCATTTCCGCTTCGGACCGCTGGAATGGGGCTGGCGCTCGCTGACGTATTGGAAACGCCAGCCAATGCGCCTGGATTCAGGTCGCACGATGGAAGCGGGGGCTTGAAGCTTTTCTTTTGGCTTGTGGGGCCGCGAGTCGTCGCGGCGAGCCGGTCCCTCGACCGGCTTGAGCCTTTTCGGTCGCGTGACCGGAAAATCGCAAGCCGGCCTGAAAGCCGGCTCGCCGCTAAGATTGGCGGCCCCACATGGACGTCACACTAATCGCAGCAGGGCATGCCGCAGGAATGGTCCGTGCAGCATGCGGGATCGCAGCAGCAAGTTCCGGCCGCGAATGCCGCGGCTCCTGTCAGCAAACTGAGGGCAAACGCCCAAGTCAATAGTCTAGTCATGATAGTTCTCCTATTTTGAAATTTGAAAAAATCCGGCGTGATGGGGCACTGCGGGATGGATTCAGATCCGGAGAACGCGATTGTAAACATAGAGATCGCGGGAGTCCACTGCGACCGAACGCAGCGGCTCCGCTGTAAGAGACACGATCTGCATGGTCAGGCTGGAAAACGGGACAGCGACAACTGCCGGCAGAGTCGCTTTGGCGGACGAAAGAATATCGAAAGGACACGCCGCAAAGGATTTAGACGCCGGGCAGCAATCGTGCGCCGAAACCATGGGGCATATCAAAATGGCGCACGCAATCGGCGCGATCATCATCGCGGCCAGCGCCAGAATGGTGGTCCAAGTCTTCATTCCTACACTTAGTATACGTTCCAGGCGAGCATTCGTTAGCGGCTCACACTGGAATGCCGATGCGCCACAACCCATACGCCACGGCTTGACGGAAATACAGCCACTGCTCCCGCCAATCCTCGCGTGATTCCGATGGACGCGGCGATCCATACACGTTCATTCCTTGAAACTCCAGCATTTTTTTGACGCGGTAAATGTGATATCCGTCGCTCACCACGATGCAGGATTTCAGATTCAGCCGCCGCATGATCTCCGCCGACGCCGCGGTGCTATGAACCGTAGTCTCGCCCTCGGACTCCACCAGAACGGACTCGGAAGGCACGTTATGCTTGCTCAGATACGCCCGCGCCACTTCGCCTTCGGTAAACAGTGGATCGCCGCCTTTGCCGCCGGTCGTCAGGATCCGCGGCGCCAGCCCCTGGCGATATAGCCACAGCGCGTGATTCAGGCGGGCTTCCAGCACGGGCGATGGACGGCCGCGATACTCCGCCGCGCCTAACACGAGGATCACGTCGGCGGGGCGCGCTTCGTCCACCGTCGACTGGCGCTCAATCGCTTTGGCGACGAAAACCAGGGACACTAAAACCGCGATTGAGGCGGCTGCTACCAGCCACCATCCGATCCTGGCCATCGCACGCATTATGAGATCCCCGAACAACTCGTTTTCATGCAGCCTGCTGAGGTCTTCGCAGGCCTGATCCTATTGATCCAGAGCGCGATCAGGGGATCGCGCGCGGACCCGGAGGTCCACCCCCCTTTCGGCCGCGAAGATTTCTCCGCATGAGTTTCTCAGCACCATCATTATGCCAACATTGTAGTGGAGTGACCGAAACACTTACGAGCGACAAGAATCCGCTGCTGAAAGAAGTGCGCAAAGCCGTCGCGCGCGGTTCGCTCACCGACGACGGATTCGCGGTCGCCGAAAGTTTTCATCTGCTCGAAGAAGCGCTGGCCGCCGGTTGCGACATCCAGGCCGTGATCGTCGCCGAGTCCGTTAAGAATACCGTTTCGACGCACGTGCGCGGGTTGAAAAAGACGCGTGTGGTCGCGGTGCGCGACGGAGTTTTTCGTGAACTCGCGTCCACCGAAACCACGCAAGGCGTGATCGCTCTGGTCCGTCCGCCGGAGTGGACGCTCGATCAGCTTCTGCGCGGCAAGTCGCTGGTGGCTGTTCTCGACGGCATCCAGGATCCGGGAAACGCCGGCGCGATCTTGCGTGCTGCTGAAGCTTTCGGCGCGACGGGAGCCGCGTTTCTGAAAGGCACGGTGAGCCCCTACAATCCCAAAGCCATGCGCGCGTCAGCCGGTTCTATTTTCCGTTTGCCGATCGCGGGGTCAGTCGACGCCAGCCTGCTGCTCGCCGCGCTGGATCAGCGCCGCGTCGCGTTGTACGCGGCCATGCCGCGCGCCGCCAAGACGCCCAGCGATGTGGATCTGAAGGACCGCTGCGCGATCGTCATGGGAAGCGAAGGGCGCGGTGTGAATCCCAGACTCGCGGAGCGGGCGGTTGGCCTGCGCATTCCCACCTCCGGCGTGGAATCGCTAAATGCAGCCGTCGCCGCGGGCGTGCTCTTGTACGAAGCGCGGCGGCAGAGGACCGGCGCGTGAGGTTGGTCCTGCTGCTCGCGACGGCGTGGACCGCGATCGCTGGTCCTGAGTGGATCTCCATCGCCACCGCTACGGAGCCGTATCAATACTTCCGCTTTTCGCGTGCCGCCGCAATCGAGAAGGACCGTTTCGACGCCGCCAATCCGCATCCGCGTAAGGAGTTCATCTACCGCTTCTATGACGGACCGGCGCCGCAGCGAACCAGCTGCCCTCTGGAAGACCGTCCGGGGGATCGAGTTTTCTGGTATTCGCCGCAAGGTCAGCATCTCGCCGGGTCGTTCCCGACGCCGCAGCCGTCCGAGTATAACGTCAGCGCGCGCCAGGATCGTATTCGAGGATTCGCGGCGGCCGCATCCTTCAGCGGCAGCGCAAAAACTCCTGGCGACGCGATGGAGGTGGTGTACTTCACCACGCGCGCTTGTTCCGATGCAGGCGTAGAGTACGGCTTCGCACGCGATCTTGCCACCAACAGCATGCTGGTGTACTGGTCGACTTACGCGAATTGTGCCAACGATACCGGCAGCCTGTGCCGTAAAACGGATCGTCCGGCGTTGGGCGAGAAATTTTCCAACGTCCAGCAGGAAAGCAGCGGCAGCACCGCGCAGCATGGATTCCGGATCTACGGACTGGATTGGGATCGCACCTACTCCTACCGGATGTTCGTCGAAGGCGATCTGTTCAAAGTTGAAGTGTGGAGTGGAGATTACGTTGCGCAGTGCTCCGAGAATGAGAAAGCTCCGCTCGCGCCCTGTACGTTCCGCAAGCCCGTGGAAGCATGGTTTCCGATCCATGACATCTCCACGGGATACATCGTCGCCGGCACGCTTGGAACAGCTACTGGTGAAAGCGACTCGCTGCGCCTGAGCGATCTTCAGGTGGCCAAATGAGCTTGTTCGAATCCACACCGCTCGCGCCGGAAGACGATCCGAAGCGTCCTCTCGCCGAGCGTATGCGTCCGGAAACATTCGAGGATTTCGTCGGACAGGAACATATTCTCGGTCCTGGAAAACCGCTGCGAGCGCAAATCGAGCGCGACGAGCTCACCTCCATGATTTTGTGGGGACCTCCTGGAGTCGGAAAGACCACGCTTGCGCGAGTGATTGCGCGGGTCACTAAAACCGACTTCGTTCCGTTCAGCGCGGTGCTGGCGGGGATCAAGGAAATCAAAGCGGTGATGGCGGACGCCGAGCGCGCGCGCCGCGTGGGACGCCGCACGGTTCTGTTCATCGACGAGATTCATCGCTTCAACAAGGCTCAACAGGACGCGTTCTTGCCCTATGTCGAGCGCGGCGACATCATTCTGATCGGCGCGACTACGGAAAACCCTTCGTTCGAAGTGGTCTCGGCATTGCTCTCGCGCGCCAAGGTATTTGCGCTGCGCGCGCTGACCGTGGAGGAGATTGTCATTCTGCTGGAACGCGCTTTGAAGCATTTGCAGCTTGCGGCGCCGCGCGAGTTGCTGGAACAGGTCGCGATTTTCTCGAACGGCGATGCACGAACCGCGTACAACATTCTGGAACTGGCTTCCGCCGTCGCCCGCGAAGGTGTACTCGACCGCGACGCCGTCGAATCGGTGATCGACCGAAAAGTCCTGCTGTACGACAAAGCCGGCGAGGAGCACTTCAATCTCATTTCGGCGTTGCATAAGAGCATCCGGTCGTCGGATGCGGACGCGGCCTTGTATTGGCTCGCACGGATGCTGCAGGGCGGGGAAGACCGGATGTACATCGCGAGGCGGCTGGTTCGGATGGCGATCGAAGACATCGGTCTTGCCGATCCTCGGGCGCTCGAACAGACCTTGGCCGCGCAACAGGCGGTCCATTTTTTGGGAATGCCCGAAGGCGATCAGGCGCTGGCGCAGGCCGCGATTTATCTGGCGATCGCTCCGAAATCCGACGCGGCGTATCGGGCGCTGAACGCGGCGATGGAAACGGTCACCAAGGCGACAGCCGAGCCAGTCCCGATGCAACTTCGCAACGCGCCGACCCGCGCCATGAAGGAATGGGGCTACAGCGCAGGTTATCAGCACGCTCATCAGTTCGCGGACGCCCTCAATACGATGGAGTGCCTGCCTGACGGCCTGCGGGGAACTGAGTTTTATCATCCCACCGATCGCGGCGCCGAAGCGCGGATTCGCCAGCGGCTCGAAGAAATCCGCGCGCGAAAGAAAGACCAGGAGAAGTAAAGGACGATGGATGAAGGGCGGAAACCCAAGAATACTGCTGTCTTGCTCCTGAGCACCCCGATGCGTCTCGCACGCAAAGGCGCAGTGGCGGCGATCTCCCAGTTTCTTATCGCGCACAACGGCAGCGTCTTGCATTGTGACGATCACCTGGATAGCGGGCGCGATCTATTCCTAACCAGGCTGGAGTGGGATCTGGACGGCTTCGATATCCCGATTTCCGATTTCGGGCAGCACGTCAAGCCGCTGTCCGATCGTTTCCAGATCAATTTCCACTTGGCGTTGACGGACTACCGGCCCAAAATCGCCATCCTGGTTTCTTCCTATCACCACTGCTTGGCCGACCTGCTGTACCGGCACAGCACCGGAGAACTCAAGTGCGACATCGTGATGATCGTCAGCAATCACTCGACTGCCAAGCCCCTGGCCGAGTTTTATCGTGTCCCTTTCCATCTGCTGACCAACCCCACGGACAAGCGCGCGTCTGAACAGGAAATGCTCCATCTGATCGGGCCGGACGTGGACTTGATCGTGCTCGCGCGCTACATGCAGATCCTGGGACCGGAATTTGTCGCCCAGTATTTGTTGCGGATGATTAACATCCACCACTCTTTTCTTCCCGCTTTCGTCGGTGCGAAACCCTATCATCAGGCCTTCGAGCGTGGCGTGAAACTGATCGGGGCCACCAGCCATTACGTCACCGCCACCCTGGATGAAGGGCCGATCATCGAGCAGGACGTGGTGCGCGTTTCCCATCGCGACACGGTCGAGGATATGCTGCACAAAGGCCGCGACTTGGAAAAAGTCGTCCTGTCGCGTGCCGTGCGCTGGCATCTGGAAAACCGCGTTCTGGTCTACCAGAACAAGACGGTTGTGTTTCTCTAGGCTGCTCACTCCTGCCGTAGCGCTGTCGCCGGATCGAGTCTTGACGCCCGCTGCGCCGGGAAGTACGCCGCGCTTAGGGATTGAATCGCAGACAGTCCACGCGCACCGCCGGATCATCTAGGGCCAGGCAGAGAGGGTTCATACCCACCAACGCTAATATCGCCACAAACAAGGGGCCGGATCTATGGTGCATCCTCATTTTCCTCCTATTGCTCAGCGTATTCCAAACGATACGCAGCTAGGCGCAGGAAGAGGCCGGGCGACGATCAGACTCTGGACCGGACAACAAGTCAAATCATCTCGACGTCTATTTTCGAGCGGTAACCGTGATTTCGATGTGGGCTCCGGGACCCGCGAGTTTCGTCACTCCGACGGTGGTACGCGTCGGACGGGGCTCTTTGAACGTTTGCGTGTAGACGGCATTCATGCGCGGGAACAGGTCGATGTCTGTGAGATACACCTGCACTGCCACGGCGTCCGAAAAATCCATGCCGCCGGCATGCAGGATACCTCCGATATTGGCGAGGCACTGCTTCACTTCGTCTTCGAAGTTATCCGGCACCTTCTGAGTCTTAGGATCGGTGCCGGTTTGGCCGGAAACGTAGAGCGTATCTCCGAACTGGATTCCGGGGCTGTAGTTCGGGCCGATGCGGGTTCCGGCGGGAACCACCACTTTTTTCTTGCCGCTATCCTGGGCAAACGTAACCAGCACGGCGATAAATACGAGCGCAATCGAGGCGAGTCTGGACATGCAACGAATGATAGCTCAATAGCACCTAAAGTACGCAGGTACTATGCTGGACTGGCTCTGTACCCCCTTGTTTGAGCGCGGCGGCGAAGCCAAACTCAGGATGTCGCACAGTTACGCGATCAGGACAAAGATGTGATGACTGAACAAAAACAACAAGCTGACCGCCGCCACTCGGATCGCTTTCCCATCGAACGGGAAGTGCGCTACCGGGTGCTCAATAAGCGCAGCGGCGAAGAATCGGGGGACGGCAAGACCGTCAATATTTCCAGTTCGGGGGTGTTGTTTACGTCCGAGCACACGTTGCTGCCAGGCAGGCGCATGGAGCTATCCATCAGTTGGCCCGCGCAACTCGACAACAAATGCCCACTGAAGCTGGTGGCGCGCGGCCGCGTGGTTCGTTTCGAAGACGGCCGGGCGGCGATCGAGATCCAGCAGTATGAGTTTCGGACGCAATCGTCTGGTGCGGGGCCTCGTCTGATGTTGAATTGAGTCGATTCGCATGGATTTTGGGAGTCGACTGTGTCGATCCCGTAGAATAGAAGTCGATGGAGACCATTTACGGCCGCTGGATGCTGGCCTGGGAGAATCGACTCTGCTCGCGTGCAACCAATCGCGTGGTGCGGCCCTTTGACTGGGGAATGGAATGGACCGGCGACTGGCCGAACGCGCGGCGCTTTCCACGTAACGGTCATGATGCCGAATCGTATCTGCGGTTGCTGAATCGCGCTGGAATCGAATCCAGCGACGAATTTTTCGCATATGAGCCGCCAAAGGATTTTTCGCTCGACGGCAACCTGCTCCGCTTCACCAGCGCAGTCGAGACGCCGTATCCCGAGAACAATCGTGTTCACGGCCAGTGGTTTCCGGCCAAGTATAAGCCGGGCGCGCGGCGCGTGGCGGCGATCGTGCTGCCACACTGGAATGCGTCCGCCAATCAGCACAGCGCGCTGTGCGTGGGGCTTGCCAAGCTGGGAATTTCGGCGCTGCGGCTCAGCATGCCGTATCACGATTACCGCATGCCGGCGGAACTGGAGCGCGCCGATTACGCAGTTTCCTCCAACGTTGCCCGCACCATCGATGCTACCAGACAGGCCGTGATCGACACGCGCAGTTGCGTCGACTGGCTGCTTTCAGAAGGCTATGAGCGCGTCGGCTTGGTCGGGACCAGCCTCGGTTCCTGCTATGCGTTCCTGGCCAGCGCGCACGATCCCCGCATCGAGGTGAACGTTTTCAATCACTGTTCGACCTATTTCGCCGACGTGGTGTGGGAAGGTCTCTCGTCGCAGCACATCCGGCAGGCGCTCGAATCCGAAATCACACTGGAGCAGTTGCGCGAAGCGTGGATGGTGATCAGCCCACCCAACTATATCGATCGCTACGCGACCATGAAGAAGAAAACCATCTTCATTTACGCTCGCTACGACACGACGTTTCCGGTGCGATTTTCACGGCAAGTGGTCGAGAAAGCCCGCGAGCTCGGGATGGATCACAAGGCGGTGGAAATGCCGTGCGGCCACTACACTTTGGGTGAGACGCCGTTCAAATTCATCGACGGTTATCACATTTGCAGCTTCCTGAAGAGAAATCTTTAGAAAAGGAGACAGGAGTCAGGAATCAGAATAAAATCCTGACGGCCGCCCGGGTTTCATTCTGACTCCTTCTCCTAAAACCCTCCGGCGCTAAGTACCTTTTTCGACGTACACCCTAGGCGGGCAGGGGCTCTCCGCCGATCTCCTTCTCATGAAGGTCCAACCGGTCGCTATTTCTATGCTTAAAATTGGCTTCTTATTGATTTCATTGTGCTTAGTGGTCAGGGCGCAGAAGCCGCGGACGGGGTTCGACGCCGCGTCGACTCCCGCCAGCCTGCCCGCCACCATGGATGTGACGGCCAGCCGGGGGGTCGGTCCCTTCGATGCTAAACAAGCACAGGAATGGCGTGTCGCCGCGGAAATGTTGTGCGCGCAAAGCCGCTATGCCGAAGCCGAGAAGCTTTACACCAAGCTGCTGGAAGAGCGCGAGCATGCGCTGGGACTCAACAGTCCCGAAATCGTGAACGATCTGAACGACCTCGGCCGCGTCACGTTCGCCCAAATGAAATATCAGCAGGCGCTGAGTTACTACGATCGCGCGCTGCAGATCATGGAAACCGCCAAAGGCCGCCAGGACCTGGCGGTAGTAGCGCCACTGGGCAAGCTGACCAAGGTGTATCAGATGCTCGAAAAATATTCGCAGGCTGAGAATTACGCGCGGCGCGCAGTGGCCATCGTCGAAAAAAATCAAGGACCGGATGCGCCGGCGCTCGCCCCGCAGTTGATCGCGGTGGGAGATCTGCTGATTTTCGAGAAACAGTATCCGGCTGCCGAGCAGCAGTTCGATCGCGCGGTGAAAATTCTGGAGAAGAGCACCGGAGCCGCGACGCCTGAAATGCTGCCCGCGCTCGACGGGCTCGCGGCTGCCTACGTCGAAATGCATCGGGCCGGCGATGCGGAGACGGCTTGGCGGCGGGCTCTCTCCATTCGCGAAAGCGCTTTCGGCGCATCCACTATCGAGGTAGCGGAGACGCTCGACAAGCTGGGGAAATTCTACTTCGATCAGAAGAAATATCCGGAGGCCGCCTACTGCTATGAGCGGACCCTGTTCATCCGCGAAAAGCTGCACGGCGATTTGGCGCCCGATACACAGTCCACTTTGACCCAGGTCGCCGCAGTGTATGGCGCACAGGGCCGTCATGCGGACGCCGAACCGCTGTTCCGGTCCATGCTGACCGCGAAGGAAGCCGACTTGGTGAGCAGTGTCAATTCGCTGGCCGCGCTGCAGGCCAGCCGCGACCGCAATGCCGAAGCGGAATCGTTGTATAAAACGTCCATCAATGTGCTCGACCGGTATGGATTTGTAACAGCGCGGAAACCGGTGATCAATCCCAATGATCCGCCGTCGCCGATGCTGGCCGAGACGTTGGATCAATACGCGGCCCTGTTGAAGAAGATGCGCAAGCGGTCGGATGCGGCAAAGATAGAAGCGCGCGCCCGGATGCTGCATGGACTCCCGGAAGCCAAGCTGGCGGCGGCACCGGCTCCGGCGGGGCCAACCGCTAGTAAGAAAACAAAGTAAGTACTAAGGTATATTGCCCCCTCTGCCGATAGCATCGAGTGATGCTGAGCCTGATTGACCGCCGACCGGTAGAAGACGATCCGCTCCAAACCGATGAATCGAATCGGGATGAAGTTCGCGCCATCGAGCCTTCTTCCGAACCCGTCGCCGAGTTCGAAATCGTCATGGGACGGACCCAAATCGCCAGTGTTTCGTTCCTCGCTACCGTGATCATCGTCGCGTTTTCGGCGATGTCCTATCTTGCCGGAAAATCGTCGGCTCCGAAGCCTGCACCCACGCCTGCGCCAGTTCAAAAGATCGAAGCTCCAGTCGTTCAAGCCACCGTGGTCGGGCCGACGGCGCCCGAGCCGACTCCGACCAAGTCTGTTGCGACGAAGGCTGTTGAGACCAAGCCCGAGGCCCCCCTGTTCGACAATACAAAAACCGGGGCGCTGTATTTGCAGCTAGGGGCGGTGGAAAAGGGCGTGGCGATCATCATGGCCCAAGGACTTCGCAAGCAGGGACTGGACGGATTCGTCGCGCCGGGGCCGAACGACCACATTTTTCGTGTAGTGATCGGACCGCTGAATGCAGAAAGCTACACGCACGCCAGGCAGGCCGTAGAAGAGCTTGGCCTGAGCAACTTCGCGCGCAAAATACCGGGGGACGTTTCACAAAGCCCGGTCGCTGGCGCTCGCGGTTCGGTGCCACACGGCGTCACTGAGCCGTGAGGGGCGTTGTTCTAAATCGCTCCGTGGCGCTTTAGTGTCTCGACAGTCGACTCAACCGGCAACGCGGCTACCGTTCGGCCGTTGCCCGTGGTCGTTTCCGCACGGAACAGGGAATTGTAGATGGCCTCCTCAGTCGCCTCGATCACTGCCGGAAACAGCGCCGAAACCGCGTCGTTGGTGAGCAGTTGCCGATCGCGCGAAGTGCTGAACGCGATGGCGTAATCTCCGCTGCCGTTCGATCCGGCAGAGCCCGTCCTCCCCAGCCCCAGCATGGTCCGGGCACCCATGCGCTGTAGATTCCGATGATCCACCGGAGCGTCGGTCGCGACCACCATCATGATCGATCCGTCCGCTGGCGCTGGAGTTTCGCGCTCGATGGGAACGCCCAAAATGGTGAGGCGTCCGCCGAAATTCGATTGCACCAGGACCCCGACTGTGTACGCCCCCACTTTGCGCGATGAGGTTCCGATGCCGCCTTTCCATCCGAACGCGATGGTGCCGGTTCCGGCGCCCACGCAACCCTCCTCGACGGGGCCGGGCTTGGCATTCTGGATCGCGCCGAAAACTTCGTTATGCCCGACGTGGCGGCCCTGGATGTCGTTCAGCACTCCATCGTTGGTTTCTCCCACCAGCGGATTGATCGAGCGGACGTCGTGGTTGCCGTCGAGTTGCAACACGTAATCGATAAGGTGATCGGCCACGCGGAACGTGTTCAGCGTCGAGGTCAGCAGAATGGGCGTCTCGATTTCACCCAGTTCGTTCACCTGGGTCGAGCCGGCCAGTTTTCCGAAAGCATTGCCGATGAAAACCGCTCCGATGACCTTGTCACGAAAGAGGTTGCCGGCGTGGGGCAGGATGGCCGTTACTCCGGTCCGTACGTTAGCGCCCCGTTGCAGGGTCGCGTGGCCGACCTTCACGCCGGCAACGTCGGTGATGGCGTTCAGGGGCCCAGTAGGCAGGACGCCGACGATGATCCCCAGGTCGCGCGCGCGAGGACGGTTAGGCATAGTTCATTGTACTGAGCCGGTTTTGCGAGGGACGGTGCGTTATTAGTATCGGAGGAGTGGGGCGGGCTGCCAACCGGCGCCTGCCCCATTCAGGACATAACGCCTAGCGCATTGCGTTGAATACGGCGCCATTCTCGCGCAAAACCCGTTCGGTGGTTGCAGGATCGGGATCCAGGCTCTCATTCCCGCGCTCATGGGTTCCACCCAGCAGAATTCCGTCATGCCGTGGAAACATATAGATATTGCCGGGTCCGGTGGTCATGTACTGGACTTCCGGTTGCGGCAGCAGGAACGAAAGCTGCCCGCGGATGGGAATCAATTCCTCGTCGTGAAACAGCGTGCGAGCGCCCAGGCCGGTGCAGTTGAACAGGAGATCTTCGCGGAGCGACATAAGATCGCGCGTTTCGGCGAAATCGCGGACCACGATCCTGCCGCCCGCGATCATGAAATCGCGTAGCAGCGCGGCCAGGTAAATGGCGGGTTCGATCAGCATCGAATCGCGCCGGTACGCGAACGGCGTGTGAAAGGGATTTTCAGCGGGAGCAAGATTCCTTCCTTCCGGATACAACGGCTCGATTTCGCTAGAGGGGCTTTCCGGCCCGGGCGGTTGATGTTCAGATGCGGTCGAAAGCGCATACACGGGCAGCCAACGCACGCCGTAGGGTTCTCCCGCGAGCGATTGATAGTAACGGAAGGCGAATCGCCCCGCTTCGCCGAACTGTTTGCGGAATTCCGGTGTGACGCGAGGCTGATCGAAAACGGTCACAGGATCCCACAATCCGCCGGCGATATTGGACGTCGTATTGGGCGGCATGGCCTTGGTATAAATCGCCACACTGTAGCCGCGTTGCTGGAGCAGACAAGCGGTCGCGAGTCCGACCACGCCGCAGCCGATGACCGCGCACGATCGCGTCTCGATTTTCGCGGCTTCCTCCACCGCAAGATGCGCCGTACCCCAAGAGAGCGTGATTCCGGCGCCTCCGTGTCCGTAATTGTGGATGACGGTCTTGGTGTCCAGCTTTTCGCCGCGCACGACGAATCCGGAGGGCCGGAAGGGCCGCAACCCGACAATGGTGCGGATCACACGATCGGCGGCGACACGCACCGGAGCAAGCCGCGCGGCCGCGGCCGGAGTGGGGATCGCATTCCGCCGGGTGGCGCAGCCGGCCAACGTCGCCGACGTGCCCAGAAAGGCCCTGCGAGAAATTCGCATAGGGCTATGGTAGCCGACCGGTCATTCACTCTGCGGAACGGATTTCATGGTTCGAACCGGGGAAAGAACAAGGAACAGGTTCGAGCACAAGATTCCCACCGCGCCCGCCAGCATCGTATTACGGACGCCGATCCGCTGCGCCACAGCGCCGCCGACGAATGCGCCCGCCGGGTAGATCCCGCGAAACAAAAGCTGCATCGCGGAGTTGACGCGTCCCAATAACCGGTCGGGCACGATGCTCTGGCGGATGGCGATTTCGCTGATCGAGTAAACGGTCCATCCCGCATCGGTCATTTGGGAAGCGACCATGAACATGGCACACACGATCACCGGTCCATGCGCGAGCGGCACGAGCAATGCACCGGCGCCGGTGAGTGCGGCGGCCCCGATCAGGCTGGGACCATAGCCAATGCGTTTCACCAGCGGTTCGGCCACCAGCGCGCCCAACAGGCTGGATGCGCCGCCCACGGCGATGATTGCTCCAAGCAGTGCCGGGTTGATCTTCAGCTCGCGCATCGCAAAAAGAATATACATGCTGCCGATAAAGCCCATGAAGAACGACCCGACGCCGGTGCGCGCGGCGATGGCCCGCAGGACGCGATGCCGCCAACACGTCTGCAACCCGTCGCGAATTTCGCGGCCGATGTGCGGATCTGCGGCGGGCGCCGGCTGGGGCTCGCGTTTGCGGATCAGTGCCATGGAAAACGCCGAACACAAGAACGAGACGGCGTCGAACAGAATCGCCAGCGGCGCCGTCATCCATTGCACCAGCACGCCGGTGAGTCCGGGCCCGGCGATCTCCGCGATCGAATCGCTCAAAGCCAATCGGCTGTTTCCTTCGAGCAGATTTTCGCGTTCGACCAGCGACGGCAGGTACGCCTGATAGCTCACATCGAAAAGCACGGTGAGGACGCCAGCGGCCGTGGCGATGGCATACAAATGCGGCATCGCGAGACGATGTAGCAGCGCCAGCAGCGGGACCATTCCGAGCACCGCTGCGCGGCCCAGATCGGTAACGATCAGAATCGGCCGGCGGCGCAATCGGTCAGCCCAGGCGCCCGCGAACAGTCCGCAGGCGAGCACTACCGCTCCGCTTGCGCCATTCATGATCCCCATCTGGAAGGGCGTGGCTCCCAGCATGACGACGGCGGTGAGCGGCAAGCCCTCGCGGGTGATGCGCGATCCGATTTGGGAGATGGTCTGGCCGGTCCACAGCTTCAGAAAATCGGAATTGCGGAGCAGGCGCACGCTCCAGCATGACATGCAGGTGGATCAGGCTTGTAGCCCGCTAAGTTGCGCCGGTTACAAACCGGCGCGCAGGCTGTAAGCCTGCCCCACAGTTGGAGGCTCCGCTCTGCGTCAGTTAAAATAGAAATAGTGATTCCGGAAAATACGACGGATTCCGTCGCGACGCCGCTTCCCCCTATCGAACACGTTTCCGAGCAGGACCGAGCGGAACCGGAACCGCAGCGCGGCACCATAGCCGAGTGGACCATCACCATCCTGCTGCTGCTGTTCCTCACCACCACGCTGGTGCAGGCCTTCGTCATCCCCACGGGATCGATGGAGGACACGCTGCTGGTGGGCGACCATTTGCTTGTAGACAAGCTGGCGTTTGCGCCATCGGGTCCGGCCAGCAAGTACATTCTGCCGTACCGGCCGGTCAAACGCGGCGATATTATCGTGTTCCGCTATCCGGTCGACATTTCGCAGACCTTCGTGAAGCGCTGCATGGGCGTCCCGGGAGACCGGATTCGGGTCATCAACAAGCAGGTGTACCTGAATGGCGTCAAGCTGGACGAACCCTACAAGGTCAACAAGACCGACTATATCGATTCCTATCGCGACAATTTTCCCGGCGAGCCGAATGCGAATATTTATCCCGGTGCGATCGACATGCTGCAACATCATGTGGTCAACGGCGAGGTGGTGGTTCCCCCCAATGTGTATTTCGCGATGGGCGACAATCGCGATTCCTCGCTCGACAGCCGCTACTGGGGATTCGTGCCGCGCGAGAACATTATCGGCAAGCCGCTGATCATCTATTGGTCTTACGATGCGCCCACCAATGAGTTGAATTCGCCGTCGGTGAACATCAATCACGTGCTGGATCTGGCGACGAACTTTTTCTCCAAGACCCGGTGGCGGCGCACATTCATGCTGATTCACGGCTATCCTGTTAAATAGAGATGAAAAAATTCGTCGACTCCACGCGCGACTTCATTAACGAGTGGTCCATCAATATTCTGATTCTGCTGTTCGGCACCACCACGCTGGTACAGGCGTTCATTGTGCCGACTCCGTCCATGGACTCCACCGTTCTGGTGGGTGACCATCTGCTGGTGGACAAGCTTTCCTACGCGCCCGCTGGATCGATCAGTCGTCATCTGCTGCCTTATACGGCTCCCAAGCGTGGCGACATCATCGTGTTCCGCTATCCCATCGACATTTCGCAGAACTACGTGAAGCGCGTGATGGGGTTGCCGGGCGACCATATCAAGGTCGTGGACAAAGTGGTCTACCTGAACGGCAAAGCGTTGAACGAGCCCTACACGCATCACATTTCGCCGGGCATCGAACCGTATCGCGATAACTTCCCATCGACACCGTGGGGACCGGTGTACGATCGCGCGCGCGAAATGCTCGCGCAGCACGTGGTCAACGGCGAACTGGTGGTCCCCGAGGACAGCTACTTCGCTATGGGCGATAATCGCGATAATTCGCTCGACAGCCGCTATTGGGGATTCGTGCCGCGCGAAAACATCATCGGCAAGCCGCTGGTGATCTTCTGGTCGTATGACGCACCGACAGAAGATTGGGTGGATTACAACGCGAACCACTTTATCGACCTGGCGTTGAATTTTTTCAAGAAAACGCGCTGGGAGCGTACGCTGAAACTGGTGCGCGGCTATCCGGTTCAGTAGCGTGGATGGAGAGATCACAGGCTGAAGCCTGTGCCACCGGGCTGTTTCCAAGGCAGACTCAAGCATGTCCCATCACTACGGTCTGATTCTCGCCGGCGGACGAGGTACGCGTTTCTGGCCGCGCAGCCGGCGCAATCGGGCTAAACAAGTCCTGCCGTTCTTCGGCGAACGATCGCTCATCCAGCAAACCGTCGACCGTTTGCGGCCGATTCTTCCACCCGAGCGGCTGTGGATTCTGACCAACGATCATCTGCGCGTCGAGATCGTCCGCCAGCTTCCCGAAATTCCCAAACGTCAGATTCTGGCCGAGCCTGCGCAGCGCAATACGGCGCCGGCTATTGGACTGGCGGCGCACATCCTGCAATCCATCGATCGCGACGCAGTCATGGGTGTTTTTCCCGCGGACCACGTGATCGGCAAACCTCGCGATTACGTTCGTCTGTTGCGACCTGCCTTCAAGATGGCCGGCGGTGGAAAAATCGTCGTGCTCGGCATCCAGCCGCGCTGGCCGGAGACGGGGTACGGCTACATCGAGTTTCCCCAACATGTGAAGCCAAGCGACGCGGCCGAGGTCCGCAGTTTTCGTGAAAAACCGGATGCCGAAACAGCCGCGCGCTTCGTCGCCGCAGGGAATTTCTACTGGAACGCCGGGATGTTTTTCTGGCGGACTTCGGTGCTGCTCGACGCGCTCCATCGATTTCTTCCCAAGACCGACGGGCTTTTGTCGGGGCTTCCTCCGTTCGGCAACCGTCACTTCGCGACGAAGCTGAAGGAAGTATTTCCGTGCTGCGAAAACATCTCTATCGACTACGCCGTGCTGGAGCGCGCTGGAAACGTCGCCGGAATTGCCGCCGGGGATATCGGCTGGAACGACGTCGGTAGTTGGGACGCGGTCTACGAACTGCACAAACGCGACGCGCACGGCAATGCATGCCGCGCCGACGCGCTGATCGAATCGAGCAGCGGCAACTATGTGGATGCGCCCAAGAAGTTGGTCGCGCTGCTCGGCGTGAAAGACCTGATCGTGGTGGATACGCCGGATGCGTTGCTGATTGCCGACCGTTCCCGGGCGCAGCAGGTGGGCGATCTGGTCAAGCGGCTGGAAAAATCCGGGCGTGAAGATCTGTTGTAGGAGATCGCTCGCTCCGCGCCGAACATCGACCGCTCCCAGTGGTCGCGGCTCAGTGTCAGCGATTCACAACGGTAGTGACGTAATAGAGCCGCGGTTCAATTTTCACTGGAGCGTCATGGTCAACATGAAACCGCTCATCTTGCCTTTGTTGGAATCCAGCACACCGTTCGTAAAGAGATTGCTGGTGGAGAATCCGGCGGCATAGATCAAGCCCGATGTGTCAACGTCGACTCCGTAAACTACCTGGAATCCCGGTCCAGTGACATAACTCGAATAGACTAACTGGCTGCTGGGAGGCTTCACCGGATCGAGAATGGCAATGAAGCCGTCGATACCGAATCCGCTCGTGGTGGAACTGAGGGCATTCGCGGTGACCGGAAAATCCGACGAAAGCGTATAGCCTCCCATCACGTAACGCCCGGCCGAATCGCGCCGCAGGTCGAGCACGACATCACCGCCCGTTCCGCCGAAGTACGTCGAATAGACGAGCCCCTGAACCAGCGGCGTAGTGGCCGTCAGGTCGAGAATCGTGAGAAACCCATTGGGGGCGCAAGTATACACGGGATTTAGCTGGCACGCGGCCTGGGGCTTGAAGGCCGGTTGATAGGCGTTTTGCGAAATGGGGAAGTCGAAGGACTGCGTGAAACCCGCAAGCGCCACATGCCCGCCCGGCTCCACCACGATCTTCTTCACGTCGTCGGTCAGGGTGCCTCCGAGATACGTCGAATACAGCATCACACCCGTGTTGGGGTTGAGTTCAGTAAGGAATCCATCGCCATCACCCTGCTGGTTGTTGCTGTAGAAAGGCTGATAAGAAGTTGGCGTGGTGGGGAAATCGTTCGAGTACGTGATGCCCGCGACGTAAATGTTTCCCGCCGGATCGACCGCGATCGCATGCGGCAAATCCTGTCCTGAGCCGCCCAGGTACGTGCTGTAAATCAGCGACGAAGCGCCGCTTTGAGTGGGATCTAACTCGGCGATGAATCCGTCAAAGCCGGACACACGCGTGGTTTGCAGGGAGGCGCCCACCAGCGGAAAATTGTCCGACGTGGTGTTTCCTGTGACGTAGATTTTCCCGTTGGCGACCACGATCGCATCGCCCTCTTCGGTATTCGCTCCGCCCAGGTAGGTCGAATAAATCAAACCAGCCGAACCGGCCTGCGATGGATCCAGCATGGTCACGAACGCGTGCGTGTTGCTCGTAATGGTACTTTGCAGCGCGCCGGACGAAACCGGGAAGCCGGAAGAGTTGGTGGTTCCCGTAAGGTAGACCACTCCGTTGGCGTCCACGGTCATCGCCTTCAACGTTTCGATGGCGGCTCCGCCCAGGTAGGTGCAATATACGATGGCGCTCGATCCCAAGGAGGGGTTCAGCTTCATGACCCACACGTCTGAATTTCCGCCGTAGGTCAACTGTTCGGCGTCGGGGGTTACGGGAAAGTCGGTCGACCATGTATTGCCCGCGAGATAAATATTGCCGTTCGCATCGTGGGCGATAGCGATTGCGATGTCAGGACTGCTTCCCTGGAGGTAGGCCGAATAGGTGATCGCCGGATCCACCACCAGCCGGTCTTCGGGATTGTATTCCCCAAGATCGACCCGCACGTCCCCGCGTTGGTCGATTCTGTACGCCGACTTTACAGCGACAATCTCTCCCGACGGCCTTCGTTGATAGACCACCGGAGTGCGCTGGACGATTTCACCGGCGCCCAGCGACAGAACAACCTCACCGCGCTGGTTCAGCCTGACGCGATCGGCTCCGTCAAAGCGCATGCGGATCGCGGACGGATTCGCACCGGGAGCGATTTCAAAGTCATACTCGAGCTCGCCGCCGTTGCCGTAATAGACCACGTCAATGCCTGGGTACACGGCCATCCGATGCAGACGGCTGAACGTCGGGACGCTTGCGTAGTGGCTGCCAGAGAAATAATTTGTCGAGACCAGCGGTTCTGTTCCATCGAAGCGGGCTCGCCGGCTGGAACCGGGGAGCGTCAGGGTCACAGTGCGATCACCCAGTCGCAGCAGGGTGGACCGGTCCGTGAACCCGATAGAATGATTCAAGCCCTTCGCAATCCAGCGCGTAACGCCCGATCGGGGTTCAAACCGGATTAGCGCCGTATCCAATACTTTGGCCGGCGAATTCGCAAACGCACTGATACAAAACGAGAACGCGAGAACAAACCGCATGTGTTTGAGACGTAACTCCTGAATCTGCAGGTTTCAGCGGATCTTCTCTATTAAAGCATTATTTCGCAGGGAGTTGCGGCCGGACGATGAAATCGTACACGGCTCCGCCGATCAGTCCGCCCACGATGGGACCCACGATAGGCACCCAAAACGTCGCGGCGCCATCGGTCAGGCCGTTGTTTCTGAAGCCGGCGACCACGGTAAACAGCCGCGGTCCGAAGTCGCGCGCGGGGTTGATGGCGTAGCCGTGCATTCCACCGAACGCCATCCCGATCGCGACCACGATCAACCCGACCATGAGCGGCGTCATGTTGGAACCCGGCGGAGTGTTGCGCTCATCGGTGATGGCGAAGATCATCAGAAGCAGCAGCGCAGTTCCGATGGTCTGATCGAGCAACCCCGCCATGGGCTGTCCTGGAAACGCGGGAAACGTTGTGAACACGCCGGCGGTCTTCTCCAGACCCGGATCGACGGCCAGGAATTGCGGCCGGTAATTCCAAAACACGATCGCGGCGGCGACGAAAGCTCCGGCGGTTTGCACGATGCAATACGGTAAGACTTTGGCCCAAGAGAATCCGCGAAACGCCGCCATCGTAATGGTGACGGCCGGATTCAGGTGCGCGCCGGTGACTTTGCCGGCGATGTAAATCCCCATTGTCACTGCCAATCCCCAGGCGAGCGTGATGTTGGTGTACCCGCCCTTATCGAACAGTACGACCATCGCGACCACGCCGGTTCCGAACAGAATCAGCACTAATGTTCCGAAGAACTCTGCGATCAGTTCCGAGGGAAGGCCTTTAGTCATGCAATACAGGATACAAGAAGACTCACGCAAAGACGCAAAGATCGCAAAGGTTTCTTGGCGGCTTGGCGTCTTTGCGTGAGATTTGATTTTCAGTGCGTCATCGCGTAGACGATGTAGTTCACGCCGATGCGGATGCCGAGCGCCGAAAACTTTTCGAGATACCGGGGATCGTCGGCCCATTCCCAGGAATCGCCAATATCCGAGTTGGGTGTCATGGCAGCCATCAGGCGGCCTTTGTCGTCATAGATGCCGCGCCACCGTGCAGGGCAGTTTTCGCACTTCCAGGTCACGCCGGTGGAAAGATAGCGCGCGCCGGGGACCTGGTAGCGGTCATTCAGATCGAAGACGTTGTGAAAGATGGGATCGCGGTCGTCGATGTCGACAATCTCGCGGTCCGGAAATACGCGCTGCATGCTCTCGTTGAAGACGGCCCAGTCCTGCTCGCCCCAGAAATCGTCGCACATGAAAAATCCGCCGCGAAGCAGGTAGTCGCGAAGCTTGGCCGCCTGCGCATCGGTCAGCTTCCAGCGGCCGGTCTGGACGGCGTACAGCCAGGGCCAGTTATAGACATCGTCGCCGTCGTCGAGATTGACCGGCTGCTCCACCGATCGGACATGAATGCGCGTCAGCCGGCGGATTGCCTGCGAAAAATGCCGATCGGCGCGTGGATAATCCTGGGTCCACATGGAATAACCCTGGGTCCAGTTACCGTTGCCCGAGGACCCATAGCCGCGGAAACGGCCGTACACCTGGGGATACATCAGACGTGCGAAAGCGAACTCTGTTTTCTCCTGATAGTCGGGTGGGAGGGGGAAATCGTCGTACTCGACGCCAGGGTACTGGCGGAATGGTTTCTGGAAGGCGAGAGCGGCGGTGATGAGCACGAGTGCTGCCGCGAGCCGTCGCATAACTGCCTAACCGAGGATAGCACCGCTGATTACTGGGGCCAGCAGCTCAATAGCTTCGAGAGAGTCCAAGGCATGCCTTTCACGGAATGCACATCGTCGAGCAGCCACTTCCCGCGGATCCGCTCGAAATCGAAGTGAATCTCCTCTGCCGAGCCGAGACTCACGAACGTGGCAACCACGACCTGCCGGTCGGGACCACTTGGTGCCTTGCCGCTTACAACCTGAAGCTTACTCAGACGCCAATCTTGGCCATTCACCCAAAAATCGAAATCCATACAGCCGACTTCCCCTTTCGCCTTGCGTCGATCCTCGTCGAGGAGCCGTTTAAGGCGGGGTGTGTAAATATCTTGCGGCGGAAGGTATGGTTTCGCCTTCCGGCTCGCCATGTAGTTCTTGTAGACGTCGGAAACAAAATTGACGGGATCGGCGATCTCAGTTCCGGCCGCAAGGACGGGCAGCGAAGCCAGTACGAGGAGCGCATACCGTCCGAGTCTCGCCATATTGTTTTAGTTTAGAAAATATGTCCGATACAGAGTATCGCGCTGTTTGGGGATGAAACCGGCGTCGCGGATCAGGCGGCGCAACTCTTCTTCGGTCGCTCGATTGTGCGCACCTGCCGCGCTTACGACGTTTTCCTCGATCATGATGGAGCCCACATCGTTTCCGCCGAAGCGCAGCCCAAGCTGGCAGGTCTTCAATCCCGGCGTCACCCACGACGACTGGATGTTCAAAATATTTTCGAGATACACCCGCGACAGCGCGAGTGTTTTCAGGTATTCGACGGCGGTCGCTTCTTCTTTCACGAAGCGGCCTAGCGAAGTGTTCTCGCGTTGGAAACTCCAGGGGATGAACGCGGTGAATCCGCCCGTGTCTTCCTGTATCTGCCGCACGATATCGAAGTGATTCATGCGCTCTTCGATGGTTTCGCCGGTGCCGAACATCATGGTGGCGGTCGAGCGCAGGCCCACCGCATGGCAGGTCCGATGCACGTCGATCCAGTCGTTCACCGACGACTTGAGACGGCTGATGCGATGGCGCACTGCGTCGTCCAGAATTTCGGCGCCGCCGCCGGGCAGGGAGTCGAGGCCGGCGTCCCGCAATCGCGACAGTGTGTGATACAGGCTCAGGCCGCTTACTTTCGAGATGTTCACGATTTCCGGCGCAGAAAAACAATGGCACCAGATGTCGAATTTCTGCTTGATCGACCGCAGCAGATCCTCGTACCACTCGATGGTCAGCTCGGGATGCAGACCGCCCTGCATAAGGATTCCGGTGCCGCCCAGCTCGATGGTTTCCTGAATCTTCTGGAAGATCACTTCCTTCGGATGCACGTAGCCTTCGGCGTGTCCCATGGGGCGATAAAACGCGCAGAAGCTGCAATACTCGGTGCAGAAATTGGTGTAGTTGATATTGCGATCGACGATATAGCTGACGATTCCTTCGGGATGCAGCTTGCTGCGCACCGCGTCGGCGGCCATACCGATCTCGATCAGATCGCCGCCGTTATACAGGTCGATGGCTTCCGCGCGCGTCATCATGCCGGGATCGCCTGCCTTTCTTTCGCCTCAAAGCGCGCCGCCCGTTGGAGGAACAAGCTCATTCCCTCGTAATCCAGCTCCGCGAGCTCGAAAACAATGTGCTTCGTCAAATATTTTCGCACCAGCGAGGGCTCGAAACCCCGCGCGGCGGATTCGGTTTCGACGATCGTGTCCATTTGCGACGAACCGAAACGATAAGAATCGATGAAAGCGGGCGTATGACGTTCATCGACGATCCCTTGGCGGCCGGCCCACACGGCGAAAACCATGGGGAGTCCAGTGAGCGTGGTCCACTCAGCGCCCAGATCCAGTGTTTCGAACGGCAGTGTTTCCGGATTGACGCGCAAGGCTGCATCGCCGATCAGCAGCGCTGCATCGGCCTCGCCCAGCATCGCCGATAGATCTGCGCGACGTGAGATCAGCGCGGGCTCGACACCGAATTTCTCGGCGAGAATCACGCGCGAAAGCATCACGGACGTGCGCGAGCCGGAATCGGTGGCAAGCGTGCGAACTTCGCGCCACGGGACTTTCGACACCAGTAAAATGGTCCGGACCGGTCCATGGCAGGCGATTCCGGTGCCGGGGAAATATTCGAGTTTCTGGCGCGCCATTTCGACCACTGGCACGATTCCGATGTCCGCCTCGCCCGAAGCGAGCTGATCGGCGCATTCCGCGGGAAGCGCGAAGCGCAGGTCGAACACGTCCCTTTGCTCGCCATGCAGCATTCCCCAGACCAGGGGAACGGTGTTAAGGTAGCTGACCGCGCACACGCGCGGCCGGATGCAAGTTGTATGCAAGTCCGATTCTATCATCGTCCGCCTCGCGCTTACTTCTCGAAGGTTCGCGTTGTTTCGGGGGAATTCGGGTTGCCGTCAAAAGAAGCGGCCCGTGGCCTAGGTACTAGTACCAGTAGAGCGAGGGGAGCAAAAGAGAATTGGACCGACTGCAACGGTTGGTGTAGACTGTGGTCTACCTGGAAATCCAAATGGATTCGGGCTCGAACGGAGGAAATTGCATGACAAGACAAGTACTGGCGCTATTGGCTTTTGGTAGCTTAGCCGGAATCGTCTCTGCTGCCACCATCGTGGAAGGATTTGAAGGTCTGTCTGCGGGTGCTAACATACCTGCCTGGGCCGGAGGAGGAGGCTTTCTCGTCCCGGGAACTGTCGGCACCTACACGTTCGCGTCGGGAGTACAATTGGTTGCTCCCATCCCCAACTCCAATATCGGCCAAAACGGTGAAGGCGATGTGCTGATCGGAGATTCCAGACTGGGCAGCGCCAGTTGGGGACTGGGCAGCAATGGCGGCATTACAACCGGCGCGTTCGGCACAGCGTACCTCGGGTGGAATTCCAGTACCGACGCCAGCTTCTTCACCTTGAGAGTCCCGTCTGCGGCATCCATGGTAGGCGCGTTCGTGGAGCCCTGCGGCGGTTGCGGAAACGGGCTGGTCACGATGTCGGTCTTCAATTCGTCCATGACTCTGCTCGGATCGACAACGCTAGGATCGGGGACGTGGAACACGAACTTCATCTCGCTGAGTATCCCGAATATTTCCTTCATACGGTTCAGCGGCGAGTTCTTGGTGCTCGATAACTTCACATTTTCAAACTCCACGGCTACGCCCGAACCCAGTACATGGATGTTGACGGCTGCCGGCGCCGGGCTGGTCCTGATTCGCCGTCTACGGGTCCGCAGATAGTTTGTTCTAATCGATAGCCAGGGTTCACAGGTCTTTATGGGCGACGGAGCCGCGAAGACCAGCGGCTCCTCCCACGAGGACGAGGCACTACTCGCGATCGCCACGCGAGCCTTGCTACTCTTCGCCGGCGTATTTCTGATAGTCGGCGGCAGACATCAGGTCCGCGACTTCTCCCGGTGATGACAGCTTGATCTTCACCAGCCACGCCGCGCCGTGCGGATCTTCGTTCAACTTTTCGGGCGAGCCGGTGAGAAGATCGTTTACTGCGATCACTTCGCCGGATACTGGTGAATAAATGTCGCTGACGGCTTTCACGGATTCGACCGATCCGACGGTTTTGCCCTTTTCCACCGTCGCGCCAACCTTGGGCAAGTCGACGTAAACTATGTCGCCCAATTCCTTCTGCGCATGGTCGGTAAGGCCGACGGTGCCGGTGCCGCCCTCGACATTCACCCACTCGTGTTCTTTGGTGTAGCGGAAATTTGCTGGGTACATTTTTATTTGGCTCGTTTATAGAAAGGAGTCGCGACTGTCACCGCTTCCACCGGCTGATTGCGGACCATCACCCGGATGACGCGGCCGATCTCGCCCTGGTGGACCGGCAGATAGCAGAGCCCGATATTTTTATTCAGGGTCGGAGCGGGTCCTCCGCTGGTGACCCATCCCGCGGCCGTTCCATCGATGTGCACTTCGTAACCGTCGCGGCCGATGCCGCGGCCGCGCATTTCAAATCCGATCAGCTTGCGCGCGATGCCTTGTTCCTTTTGTTTGACCAACGCGTCGCGGCCCACGAAATCGCCCTTGTCGAGTTTCACGATCCAGGCGAGATCGGCTTCCCACGGTGTGATGGTCGCGTCCATTTCGTGGCCGTAGAGTGCCATTTTCGCTTCCAGGCGCAGCGTGTTGCGCGCTCCCAGACCAGCCGGTTTGATTCCGAACTCAGCGCCCGCGGCGAGGATCTCATTCCAGATACGCGGGGCATCCGCTGGCGCGACGTAAATCTCAAATCCGTCTTCGCCTGTGTAGCCGGTGCGCGCAATCCGGGCGGGCGTGCCGCTCACAGTACCGTCGGTGAACCAGTAATACTTGATCGGGGAAAGTTCCACTGGAGTCAGTTTTTGTAAAGTTTCCAGAGCGCGCGGGCCCTGGATCGCGATCTGCGCGTAACGGTCGCCCGCGTTTTCCACCCTGCAATCGAACTTGTTGTACGCGGCGATGTGCTCGAAGTCCTTATCCTGATTCGATGCGTTGACGCAGATGAAGTAGTGATCCTCGGCGACTTTGTGGACCAGAATATCGTCCACGAATCCGCCGTGTTCGTACAGCAGCGCCGAATAGTGCGCCTGGCCGATCTTGAGCTTCAAAGCGTTATTGGTCGAAACGTAGTCGACCAGTTTGAGCGCTTCGGGACCACGGATCTCGATTTCGCCCATGTGACTGACATCAAAAACGCCCACGCGCTGGCGCACCGCATGATGTTCTTCAAGCAGGCTGGAGTACTGGACCGGCATGTCCCAACCACCAAAATCGACCATTTTGGCGCCCATTTTGCGATGGGTCGCATGGAGCGGAGTGATCCTCAAGTGAGGGGCTGGCTGGGTCATTAGAAAGATTCAGGCTATCACATGCGACGCGGACGGAACGCTTTCACCGAGAGATTGGGGATGGTGCGAAAGTGGCGGACGTTGGCGGTGGCGAGCGTTTCGCCCAGTTCGCGCGCGGTGGCGGCGATGAGCGCGTCTAAGATGCGTAGGCCGTCCGCATGAGCGTGGCCATCAATCAGGTTGGCGGCCGTGTAGCTGATGGTTTCGCTCAGCGGAATGATCCGGATTTCCAGGTCGACGAAGAACTGCCGGATGACGGCCAGTTCGACTTTTGACTTTGCGCCGCGCAGCAACTCCATCAAAGTGACAATGGATGCGGCCCGATCCGCTTCGGAGAGTACTAGCGTTTCGGCCGAGGAATAGCCGCGGGACGCCCAGATGAGAACATCCGTGTCAAATATCACGGAAGCGCGGCTCGCGAATCTTGCGGACGTAGGCGGCAGGATCCTTCATGTCCTCTCGATCGGCCCACATCCCAAAGAATGGATGATCGCTCAGCTTTTTCTTGGCCTTTCTATTGGATTCGATCGGTACGAGCTGCGCCTTTTCCTTGCCGCGATAAAGGACGGTGACCGTCTCCCCGCGATCGATCGCGCGAAGCACATCTTTCATCCGGTATCTGAGATCGACAATGCTGGCTTTCATCGAAATGTCTACTTCCAAGTATACACTTCGTTGATGTATACTCTTGTCCCTGGGGAGGAAAGGGAAAATGAAACACTACATTGCAGTTTTTTGTTCGACTGCGTTCGTTGCGCTGTTGACCGGTTGCTCCGAACCCGCCGCCAACACCGATGCCGACGTGAAGGCGGTCAAGGATAACGAAGTCCAATGGAACAAGGACTACGAAGCGAAGGACGCCGCCAAGGTGGTCGCCCACTTTACCGAAGACGCGGTGTTGATGGTCGTGGGCGGACCTGCTTCTAAAGGGAAGGCAGCCATCCAAAAGGCGCTGACCGAGATGGTCGCCGATCCGGCGCTCTCGCTCAAATTTCAGGCCGATCGAGTGGAGGTGTCCAAATCCGGCGACATGGCGTACACGCAGGGAACGTATACCCTAACGGTCACCGATCCGGCGACCAAGAAGCCCATCAACGATAAGGGATCCTACGTCACGCTATACAAGAAACAGGCCGACGGATCGTGGAAAGCGGTGCAGGATGCGGCTATTTCCGAGGTCCCTCCTCCCGCTCCCGCGCCGGAACCGGCCAAGAAGAAGAAATAGTTAGCGTAGGACCTGATTAATCTGGATCTGTGGCTGAATGTCGGTGTAATTGGGAATATCGGCCAGGATCGCCGCCGCTTCCGCCGCCATCCCGGCTTGCAGTCCTTCCAGGTTTTCGAAGTTGAGGTGCGCCTGCATCCTGTATTCCGCGGGTGATCCGGGCGCGAATCCGGCCAGGCCTTTGTCCACCGACCACCCTGTCATTCCGTGTTTGCCCAGCTTACTGGCGACCATCGGCATGTGTTTGGCGAGGTAGTATTCTTCATCGAACCGGGCACCCGGCTGGTTGGGATAGCTGACGATCACTCGAATCATGCGGACATGGTAGCCCGAATCGCAGCGCAGCGGTAAAGCGCGCCCTGTGCCAGGCGACGTCACCTATGATTTCGTGAGAGAAAAGTTCCGCTCGCCGTGACTCAAGGCGAACCACATAGGTATGCTACCCTGACCCGGAAGGGTTCCTTATGTTTCCACGTCGATTGGTCTTTTTTCTAATGGGAGCGTCCCTTTGGGCGGCCGCACCCGATGGAGCCGCGCTGTACAAAGCCAGGTGTGCTGTGTGCCACGATGGTCAGGCGCAGCCGCGCATGCCGTTGCGTGACGAGCTTGCCGCCAAGACTCCGGAGTTCGTCTTCAATGCCATGGTCAGCGGAGCCATGACCGTGCAAGCCGCCGGTCTCAGCGAGGATGAAGGCCGCGCCGTCGCACGGTTCCTTACAGCGAAAGAATTCGGATCGACCGCCGCGCCTGCAATGACCGGACAATGCACTGCGGCTGCACCGAAATTCTCCATCGCAGACGGCGATTGGAACGGATGGGGCGCCGATCCTGGCAACTCGCATTATCAATCCAAGCCGGGCTTGGACGCCGCCGATGTGCCTAAGTTGAAACTGAAGTGGGCCTTCGGATTCCCTAAAGATCCTATGGCGTGGGCCCAGCCCACCGTCGTCGGCGGACGCGTATTCGTCGGCAGCGTCGCAGGGAATGTCTACTCGCTCGACGCGAGCTCAGGCTGCATTTACTGGACCTACAGCACTGGAAGAGGCGCTGGCGTTCGCAGCGCCGTGACCATCGGAAAACTTGCCAACGGAAAATGGGCGGCCTATTTTGGCGACATTAAAGCCAACGCGTTCGCCGTCGACGCCGAAACGGGAGCGCTGTTGTGGAAGGTTCAGCTTGACGATCATCCGGTGGCGCGCATCACCGGCGCGCCGATTTTCGTGAACGGCCGGGTGTATGTCCCCATGAGTTCGATTGAAGAAGCGTCGGCGCAACAGAAAACCTATGTATGCTGCACTTTCCGCGGCAGCCTTTCCGCGCTCGACGCCTCGACTGGAAAAGTCCTGTGGAAGAGCTATAGCGTGACAGATCCGCCGAAGGCCTACCACACCGGCAAAGAAGGAACCGAGATGAAAGGTCCCGCTGGCGCGGCGATCTGGTCCTCGCCTACCGTCGATCTGAAGCGCAAGGTGATTTACGCAGCCACCGGAAATTCCTATACCGGCGTCAACATCAGCACCAGCGACTCGATTATTGCTTACGATCTGGAGACTGGCCGCCTGATCTGGTCGAGCCAGGTGCAGCCCAAAGACAACTTCATTATCGGATGCCCGAATCATCCGAATTGTCCGGAAGAGAGCGGTCCCGATTTCGATTTCGGTTCTTCGCCCGTGCTCCGCACGCTGCCGAATGGCAAGCAGATCATCGTCGCGGGTCAGAAATCGGGTGTGGTGTGGGGACTCGATCCCGACAATCGCGGCAAGGTTTTGTGGCAGACGCGCGTCGGAAAGGGCAGCGCGCTGGGTGGAGTCGAATGGGGCCACGCGGCCGACGATCGTTACGCCTATGCGGCGGTGTCCGACCGGATCGTCGGAAAGAACGGGACGCCCGGATTGTACGCGCTCGATCTTATGACCGGCGAGCAGAAGTGGGCCACGCCTGGTCCTGCTGTGGGCGGAAATCCGGCGCAATCCGCGGCGATCGCAGTGATTCCCGGCGCGGTTTTCTCGGGAGCTTTGAACGGCCATTTCCGCGCCTATTCGACCACCGACGGCGCGATTGTCTGGGATTTCGAGACGAACCGCAAGTTCGATACGGTCAACGGCGTCGACGCCAAAGGCGGATCGATCGATGCGGGCGGGCCCGCGATTTCGCACGGCATGGTTTACACGAACTCCGGTTACGGCATCTTCGGCGGAATCGCCGGGAATGTGCTGCTGGCATTTTCGGTCGACGGAAAATGACGCTTCAAGAGTTGCGGTCGCGCGCTGGTCAGGAGATTGGCGTGAGTCCCTGGCACACCGTCACGCAGGAACAAATCAATCGATTCGCCGATGTCAGCGGCGACGATCAGTGGATCCATTGCGACGTGGAGCGCGCTCGCCGCGAGTCTCCCTACGGCACTACCATCGCGCACGGATTCCTGACGGTTTCATTGCTCAGCAAGTTCGCCAAAGAAGCGGTCGCGATCGAGGGCGGTTACAAGATGCGTATCAACTATGGCTTCAACCGGCTGCGCTTCACGGGCGGCGTACCGGCGGGCTCGCGCATCCGCGCGCGGTTCACGCTGAATTCGATGAAAGAGATCGAAGGCGGTGTTGAAATCGCCTGGGGCGTGTCGGTCGAAGTCGAGGGACGGGATAAGCCTGCGTTGGTCGCCGAGTGGCTCGGCCGGACTTATTTCTAGCTCGACGGCAATCAACTTATCATCAGAAGATATGCCCGGAACCTTGATTGTCACCGGCGCGAGCCGAGGCATTGGAGCCGCTATCGCGCGGATGGCTGGCGCTCGCGGATATGCGGTGGCCGTGAATTTCGCAAAGGACGGCGAAGCGGCGGAGGCTGTAGCTCGGGAAATCGGCAATGCGGTTGCGATTCAGGCCGACGTCGGCGTGGAACACGATGTCATTCGTCTGTTTGAAACAGCCGAGCGCGAGCTTGGCGCCATCGCCGGTCTGGTCAACAATGCCGGGGTCACGGGCGGTTTTTCACGGGTCGAAGAAATCGACGCGGGGGCAATCGAAGAAATGTTGCGAATCAATGTGCTGGGCACTATGCTGTGCTCGCGCGAAGCGGTGCGGCGCATGTCGACTCGACGTGGCGGACCGGGCGGAGCGATCGTGAACATCTCCTCGCTTGCGGCTCGGACGGGAGGCGCCGGCGAGTGGGTCCACTACGCGTCATCGAAGGGCGCTATCGACACGTTCACCGTCGGGTTGGCCCGTGAAGTGGCCGCTGAAGGGATTCGCGTCAACGCGGTTGCCCCGGGCCTGATCGAAACCGGCCTGCACGCGGCGAACGGCGAGCCAGACCGGCTGAAAAGACTCGTGCCGTCGGTACCGATGCAGCGTGCAGGGACGCCGGAAGAGGTCGCGGAGGGCGTGCTGTGGCTGCTATCGCCAGCGGCGTCGTACACCACCGGATCGATTATGGAAATCGGTGGCGGCCGCTAGGCCGATGACCGCCGGCGGTCACTATCGTGGCAGTATCTTTCAGTCGAACACCGATCAGCGGTGGTCGCGAACCTCACGCAGACGGTTCAAATCGTCGTTGAGAATGTCGCGGTCGCGGCCCGAAAGCCGGTTGTCGCGCACCACGCGGGCGAGTGCGGCGATGACGTCGTCCAGTTCGCGGCGGTCGAAGCGGCCTCCGGCCATCTGGCTCTGCAACTCATCCAGCTGTTGGCGGGTGCGGGCGATGCGGTAACGGTCTTCGCCGAACGGGAAGCTGGCGCGGGCGGCGTGGTCCAGATCGTCGCGAACGTGCTCGAACAGGCGGGCGCGCCACTCGCCGCGATACCAATCGTCACGATCGCGATGATAGGCGTCCTCATCACGGCCCCGCGGCTGATCGCGAGGATCGCGGTCACGAGGATCGCGGTCACGGGGATCGCGGTCACGGTCGCGTTCGATGGGCGGAGGAGGCGGCGCGCTGGGCGGTGCGAAACCGCCGATGCGCCAGAACAGGTCGAACGTGTAGCCCTCGGAACCATTGTCAGGATCCTCGATTCGAACCACAGCGGGTCCACCATTCTGGGGAGGGCGCACCAGTTCCTGGCGGCCCCGGCCATCGACGCCGGCAAATCGAAATTCGGCGGGATTCGGCGGCATTGGACTGTTACAGACGAAGCGGCGCCACTGGGGAGTCTGGCCCTGGAGATTACGGAGAACTGCCGTATCTCCACGCACTTCGACCTCGGCTGCGCCATCCACGACCACCTCGATGGTGCATTTGCCGCGGTCGCCTCCGCCCCCGGTAATTTCTGCCCGGCGAGGCTGCGCCTGAAGCGTCACAACGGACGCAAATCCAGCGATTAGATAGAGAAAACGTTTATTCATCTTTTCACCCTGGTAACAAAGCTAGCAGTTTTGATGCCAGCCCACGGGGACCTGTCGTCAGAATCGGATATGTTAAGGCTATGGCGATTACAGTCCTGACTAAAGAAGAACTCATTGCCTTGTTAAGGAGCGAAGTCCGCATTCTGGCTCATCTGGCCGGCAAGGTGGACCAGTCGAAGCTCGGCTACCGGCCAACTCCAAAGCAGCGCAGCACACTGGAGCTGCTGCAGTACATGGCGATCATGGGACCTACTCAACTTGCGGTTATCAAGAAGGGGATTTTCGACCGGCCGGCGTTGAGCGGTGCGTGGAGTCCTGCGGAAGCGGCGGCCGCGAAGATGAGCTTCGATCAGGCCGTCGCGGCGATTCAGGCCCAGGCCGGCGAGTATGCTCGTGAATTGGGCGCGTGGACGGAAGAAGATTTCCGGAAAGAAGTCGACATGTTTGGCCAGAAGGTCTCACGAGGATCGCTGGTGGTGAGCCTGGTGCTGAACGGGTTTGCGGCGTACCGGACGCAGTTGTTCTGTTATCTCAAGTCGTGCGGACGCGAGGAACTGAGCACGGTGAATTTGTGGGCTGGGGTGGATGCGATGAAGTGAGTGCTGCAGCTCGCTCCACGATTAGGGTCTAGCGGCGAGGCCTCTGTTTTGCGGAGATGGACCGGATGATGAGTTTTCCTTTACCTTTGGCGGCGAGAGGCGTTTTCGAATGGGCGATGGCGGCGTCCATGAGCGACTCGACCTCCGGTTTCGACAACACATCCGGCGATGGGAGTCGGATGAAACGCGTTTGCTTGCCAGAGCCTAACAGAAGCTTGTGGGGATCGCGAAGAGTCGCTCCGTGAATGAAGCATAGCCCGACTCCGTTGGCTGCCGCGGCGATCGAAAAAATGGAGTCTGAAGGGCGTTCGGTAGAGGAGTAGCCGATCACGAAGAAGTTGTAGTTATCGTAGACGATCTCGTTGGCCGTGGGCATGCGCTTGCGGAGGGCCTTGCGGACGGCGCGGATGACGGACTGGTTTTTCGGATCGAATTTGTCGATGAAGCTCTTGAGCTGCTTTTCGGGATCGGCGGGCTTCATGGGTGTAGTTTGTCACAAGCCGGATCCGGATTCACGCAAAGACGCTAAGACGCAAAGTTCGCCAAGAGGCGTTTTTGTAGCGGATGAGTGATTGGAACAATTTGGACTCTTGAGGATAGAGGCGCCCCGTTTGGACGGCTTTTGCCCGGTCGAAAAATAGCGGTTTTTCAACGCCGAAACTGCTAAAATAAGAGGTAGTCAAGCGCACCCTTCGCGCTTGGTTTTCAAGGAGCTACACACTTGGCAGATCCACAGGACCCGACCACTCCGCCGCCTCCAGGGCCACCCCCAGGGCAGATCCCTTTAGGGGGTGGCGACGGCGGTAAAAACCTGATTCCGATCAACATCGAAGACGAGATGCGCAGGTCGTATCTCGACTACGCGATGAGCGTCATTATCGGGCGCGCGCTGCCCGATGTTCGCGATGGGTTGAAGCCTGTGCACCGGCGTATCCTGTACGGGATGCATGAGCTGGGGCTGCATTACAACCGGCCCACGCGCAAGTGCGCCAAGATCACGGGCGAGGTGCTCGGAAAATATCACCCGCATGGAGACATTCCGGTTTATGACGCGTTGGTGCGCATGGCGCAGCCGTTTTCGCTGCGGTATCCGCTAGTCGACGGGCAAGGGAATTTTGGATCGGTGGATGGCGATCCACCCGCGGCGATGCGGTATACCGAGGCTCGGTTATCGCGCATTGCCGCGACCATGCTGGAGGACATCGACAAAGAGACCGTCGATTTCCGGCCCAACTATGACGAGACCGAGATGGAACCGGAGGTCCTGCCTTCGCGCGTTCCGAACCTGCTGATCAATGGCAGCGAGGGCATCGCGGTGGGCATGGCGAGCAAGGTGCCGCCGCACAACCTGCGCGAGATTGTCGAGGCGTGCATTCTGCTGATCCAGAATCCCGCGACCACGCTGGCAAAAATCGCCGAAGTGGTGCAGGGGCCCGATTTTCCAACCGGGGCGCTGATTCTGGGGCGCGAAGGCATTGGCGAGTATTTCAAAAGCGGCCGCGGATCGGTGAAGATGCGCGCGAAGGCGGCAACGGAAAAGATGGGCAAGGATCGCGACGCGATCGTGGTCACCGAACTGCCGTATCAGGTCAACAAAGCGCGCATGGTGGCGCATATCGCCGAGCTGGTAAACGAAAAGCGCCTCGAAGGAATTTCGGACGTTCGCGACGAAAGCGATCGCGACGGCATCCGCGTCGTGATTGAGTTGAAGCGCGGCGAACAGGCCGAAGTGGTTCTGAACAATCTGTACAAGCTGACGCAGATGCAGACGAACTTCGGCGTCATCATGCTGGCGATCGTCAACGGGCAGCCGCGCGAGTTGGGGATCATCGATGCGCTGAAGCGCTTTATCGAGCACCGCGCCGATGTGGTTCGGCGGCGTACGGATTATCTGTTGAGGAAAGCTCGGGAGCGTGAGCATATTTTGCTCGGGTTCCAGCGCGCCCTGAACAATCTGGATCAAGTCATCACGCTGATCCGCGCGTCGAAGAGCCCGAAAGACGCTCGCGAGGCGTTGATGGCGTTCATCACGCCGGCGGAGGCGAAAGAATACGCGAACCTGGTTGACGCAGATCCGCGCGGACCGCGTTTTTCGGAAAGACAAGCCCAAGCCATCATCGAGCTGCAACTCCAGCGACTGACCGGCATGGAGCAGCAGAAGATTATCGACGAGCTGGCCGAGATCCAGGTGAGGATCGCGGAGTATCTGGAAATTCTGGGCTCGGAAATAGTTCTGAAGGGACTGATCGTCAAGGAGCTCAAGGAAGTCCAGAAAGATTTCGGCGACGAGCGGCGCACGCAGATCATCGAGGACACCGGCGAGATCAAGCTGGAAGACCTGGTGCAGATGGAAGACGTCGCGGTGACGGTCACACGCGGCGGCTATCTGAAGCGCACGGCAGTCGACACGTATCGGCGGCAGACGCGCGGCGGCAAGGGGCGCATCGGGATGTCGACGCGCGCTGAAGATGTCGTGGAGCATCTGATCATCGCGTCGACACACGCCTACCTGCTGATCTTTACCAATAAAGGCCGCGTGTATTCGATGAAGATCTACGAAATTCCCGACGCGACCACAACGGGGAAAGGAAAACACGCATCGGGACTGATCAACTTGCAGCCTGACGAAACGCCGACGGCCTTCTTGGCGGTGAAGGATTTCGAGGAGACCGGCACGTTTATCGTCATGGTGACCAAGAAGGGCACCATCAAGAAATGCGACCTGACGGTATTCGACAACATCATGGCGCGCGGGATTATCGCGATCGGGATCGACGAGGGCGATGAGCTGTTGAGCGCGCGGTTGACGGACGGCCAGAATTACATTTTCCTCGCGTCGCATGAGGGCATGGCGTGCCGGTTTGCGGAAAAAGACGTCCGGTCGATGGGACGTCCGGCGTTCGGCGTGCGGGGAATGGAGCTGGAAGAGGGCGATTACCTGGTCGGCATGGAAGTGGTCGAAAAGGAAGGGCTGATTCTTTCCATATCTGAAAACGGATACGGCAAGCGAACGCCGCTCGAAGATTACAGGCTGACAGCCCGCGGCCGCAAGGGCGTCATCAATATGAAGACCACGCCACGGATCGGCAAAGTCGTTGGGGTTCTTTCGGTGAAGGAAGACTCCGACTTGATGATCATCACTAAGCAGGGACAAATTATCCGCATCGATTCCGGGGAGATTCGTCAAGCGGGCCGGTCGACGCAGGGAGTGCGGCTGGTCAACTGCGACGCGGGGGATCAGGTGGCGGCGGCGAGTCTGATTCCGGAGACGGAAGTGGTGAATGGGTCGAATGGGCAGGAAGATCTGCCGCTGCAGTAGCGGAAAACCATTTGGCCGTTAATGAACTCAATGAACGTGAATTAAGGCAGATGGTCGGCGAGGGGCGGTAAGATTACCGGCTTGCCGTGGTCGATCCCGGCGCCAGCAAAGTTCCCTATTGCTTGGTGTCGGCGGGGTGCGTGGATCTTTCGAAGAATTCACGTTGCAGACGCGGGCTGGCTTGATCTGCTTTGACGGCTCTGATGGTCGACGCGACGCTTGCGGCCCAGGCTTTCATGTCGAAGTCGCCTAATTCGCGATTGGCTTGCGTGCCGTCGCCGGCGTAGTGATCTGGGAATTTCGCGTACCACCAGATACCGGTGTAGACGTTGGCGGGAAGATCCAGACGATTTAAGTCTGCGCCGCTTTCGGATGCCGCGCGATCCATGTGGACCAGGTCCGGGCGCGTGATCATGACGTGCGAGGTTTCCGATTCTCCGGCATGGGCGTCGACCGTGGAGTGCCGCTTGGGGCGATCGGGCAAGTTCGGCGTGCTGCCGCCGGTGTGAACATACACCACGTAGTCGTGCGGCGAGGCCATCTGCGCCTGCGCGAAATACGGCAGCAGATGATTGTTGCCGCCGTGGCCGTTTTCGATCACGATCTTCTTGCATCCGTTGCGGCCCATTTCATCCGTGGTTTCCTGAAGCAGGTCGAGCTGCAGGCGCGCGCTGTAGGCTACCGTGCCGGGCTCATGGCGTGCTTCGAAAATCTGGCCGAAATAATAAGCAGGAAACACGACGGCGTACTCCTGCGCAGCGCCATGTTCGGCGGCCCAGCGCACGTTGATCAGATCGGTGCCCAGCGGAAGCTGCGGGCCATGCTTTTCGATGATTCCGAAGGGGAGAACGCACGTTCCCTGGGCTTTCTGCAGAGCTTTGACGAAATCGGCGGCGGTGAGTTCCTCCCACTTGACGGAAAGGTCCTGCGCATAGACAGATGCGGCGGCGAGAATGAGAATCACAGTTCGCATGGGTGTATTTTATCCAGCCCACTATACTGAAAGGGTATGGAGGCGAAACAGAACAAGCTGCTCGACGCGCTGCGTGAGATGCGCAGCGTCGTGGTCGCTTATTCGGGTGGGGCGGATTCGGCTTATCTTGCATGGGCCGCGCATCGGGTGCTCGGGGACAGAGCGGTTGCGATCACGGCGGATTCGGCGTCGCTGCCCGAATCGCACAAGCGCGATGCGGAGGAATTCGCGCGTCAGCATGGCATCCGGCACGAATATATCGAGACGCGCGAGTTTGAGAATCCGGATTACGTCAAGAACGATCGCAACCGGTGTTTTCATTGCAAAGACGAATTGTTTACGCGGTTGGATGAGGTCGCACGGCAACGCGGGATCGAGCATGTGGTTTATGGCGTGAACTGCGACGATCTGGGCGACTATCGGCCGGGGCAGGGTGCAGCGAAATTGCACAATGTGTCGGCTCCACTGGTGGACGCCGGGTTGACAAAAGCGGAGATTCGCGAGTTATCGCGACGCGCTGGTCTGGTCACTTGGGATCGTCCGGCGTCTGCGTGTCTGAGCTCGCGGATTCCTTATGGGACTCCGGTGACGATTCAGAACGTGAAGACTGTCGAACGTGGCGAGGAGGCGATCAAGGCGCTGGGGTTCCGGCAGTTTCGGGTGCGATTTCATGGCGACGTGGTACGGATCGAGATTGCACCGGAAGAGCTGGATCGCGCGATGAGCGTCGACATGGCGCGGCGGTTCACGGCGATTTTCAAGCCGCTGGGGTTTCATTACGTGACGCTCGACTTGGAAGGCTATCGGCAGGGGTCGCTGAACGCGGTGCTCTAACAAGCCACGACAACGCAGCGGAAACGGTTCTGCATGCGGACGACGCCGGACGGCGTGACGAACGGCTGAAGCGCGGTGCGGATCGCGGTCTCGACTTTCTCTCTTCCGAAAATCTCAACGACACGTTGGGACGGGCCGGCGGCCATCTGGCCGCGAAGCGCGATCTCGCGGTTCGGATATTCGAAGGCACAGTTGATTTCTGTCGCGTGGATCGTCAGGCCCGGGAAGAGATCTTCCACCTGGCCAGGACCCGAGAGCGCGAACACGCCGCGGCCTTTGGGAGGCTTGTCGAACAGGGCGAGAATTGCGTCGAAGATGGCCTTCTGCTCGCAATGATCGAGCGACCAGACCACCACGGTGATTCGTCCGCCCGGCGCGGTGACGCGAACCAGTTCTTTTGCACCACGGGCGGGGTCGTGGGCGAATTGCAAAGAGTTGATGCCAAGCGTCACGTCGAACGACGCGTCCGCGAAGGGGAGATTTTCGAGTTCGGCGAGTCTTAGATCGGCGCCAGCTAAGCGTGTGCCTGCGACGTTCAGCATGCCCTCGGAGGCGTCGCATCCACTCACGATCGCGTCGCGTTCACGTGCGAGGATTGCCGCTCCGCCGGTCCCGCAGCCGGCGTCGAGGACGCGCAAACCCGGTCGCACGCCGGCGGCATCGAGCACAGGAATCCATAGTGCGGGCGATTTGCGCTCCTGGATATCCAGCCAGTCCTGCGCTTCAATGCCCCAGAGAAGACCCTGCTTATGTGCTTTCTCACTGAGTTGCGTTGAGCTCATGTGGGGGGCGGACCCCCTGGTCCGCAAGCCGATCCCCTGATCGGCTTTTTCCATTGCTCGACCAGCGCGATCAGGGGATCGCGCGCGGACCAGGGGGTCCGCCCCCCTTTTTCGCAAATGACATGGGCACGGCCACGGCGATCACCGCGAGGGCGCCCACTACGTTGTACCAGAGATACGCGATGGAGGTGAAGCGGGAGACGGCCAGGATCGCGAGCTCGCCCGCGAGGGCGCCGATGAATACTTCGGTTCCGCCCACGCGCTTCACGAAAAACGCGATGAAGAAAACTCCCAACATGCTTCCGTAGAAATACGAGCCGACTTGATTCACGGCTTCGATCAAGGTGCCGAAACCTTGGCCGAATAGCGACGAAAACGCGATGGCGTAGGCTCCCCAGAAAACCGTGGCGACGCGCGACGCGAACACCGTCTGGCGATCGTTCGCATCGGGACGGAAATGGCGGCGATAGATGTCGATCACGGTGACGGTGGCGAGCGAGTTGATTTCGCCCGAAATCGCTGACATGGCGGCGGTGAAGATGACGCCCAGAATCAGTCCGACGATCCCGCGGGGAAGGTACGTCGTCACGAACGATAGAAAAATATAATTCGTGTCTTTCTCGCCGGTTACCTTTATTGCGGCGTCGTGGGCGGCGTCGAACTCGTTTTGCGCAGCGCGAAATTCGGCGACGGCGGCGGGGCGGTCCTGCGATTTGAGGATGCTGCGCGCGGCGGACTGACGGTGCTCGAAGGCTTGATTGAAGCGGGCTTGCAGGGCGGGGTATTCGGCGCGGGATTCGAGCTGCTTTTGTTGGAGCGGCTGAAACACCAGGGGGGGACGCACGAAAATGAAGAACACAAAGACCATGGCGCCGATGAACAGAATGAAAAACTGCATGGGCACTTTCGCCACGGCGTTGAACAGCAGGCTGAGGCGGCTCTGGCCGATGGAGCGTCCAGTGAGAAAACGCTGCACCTGGCTCTGATCGGTGCCGAAGTAGGCGAGAAAGAGAAACGTCGCGCCGATGAGCCCGGTCCACAGCGTGTACCGGTCGTTGAGGTCGAAATGCGGCGTCACGACGTTGAGCCTGCCCGCGGCTCCGGCGATGCGCACGGCGTCAAGGAAAGAAATGTCCGCGGGCAGCATCGCGATCGCGATGACCAGGGCGAGAATCAGAGACGCTGTGATCACGGCCATCTGTTGCACGTCGGCCCAGGTGACGGCTTTGATACCGCCGGTGGTGGTGTAGAGAATCACCAGCGCTCCCATGACGATGGTGGTGACGCGGAACGGCCAGCCGAGAATCACCGACAAGACAATGGCGGGCGCGGCGAGCGCGACGCCGGAACCGAGACCGCGCTCGATCAGAAAAATCGCGGTGACCAGGGAGCGCGTTTTAGCGTCGAACCGTTTTTCCAGATATTCATAAGCGGTGTAGACTTTGGCGCGATGGAAAATCGGGACGGCGGTCGCGGTCAGGATCACCATGGCGAGCGGCAATCCGAAATAAAACTGCACGAAGCGCATGCCGTCGGTGTAGGCTTGCGCGGTGGTGGAGATGAAAGTGATCGCGCTGGCTTGGGTCGCCATGATGGACAGGCCCATGGCGTACCACGGCATGGTCTTCCCAGCGAGCAGGAATTGGTTGGCGGTGTCCGATCCGCGGCCTCGCCACAACCCGTAGGTCACCAGAAGGATCAGCCATCCGAAAAGAACCACCCAGTCAATGAACGTCATGGGGCGAAGTGCACGGTGAACCAGTAGAAGGCCAGGATGACAGCGGCGAGATAAATGAGCACGAGGGTGTAGACTCGCGGCCAGGTGCGGAGGATGGGTGGGGGTTCGTCGGGGATTTGATTTTCGGGAGTCATTAAGATAAAGATTTCACGCAGAGGCGCAAAGGAAGACGCAGAGAGCGCAAAGAAATCATTTGGCGCTCAGGAGGTTGGCAAAGGCCCGGTAAGCGCCGGGGACTCCGGCGGGGAGCTGGCGGAACCAGGAATAAGCCGTGAAGATGTAGACTCCTTTGCCATAGCGCAGGTACAACTCGCCGCCGGGATGCGGCTCTTCTCCAGCGTCGTGCGATTCGAGGACGGGTTGATACTTCGAGTCCCATTCGCTCGCGAAATATAAACCCCGTTCCTGAACCCATCCTTCAAAATCCTTGCTGGTGATTGGATTCGGCCCGCGCAGCACCGGATTCTGCGGATTCGGAAAAACGACGGGCGTGTTCTCTTCCGTCACGCGGTCGCGGCTGATCGTGATGGGATACGGGCCGATGTGTTCGAGCAGCGATGGATCGCCGCCGAACGGTCCGCCTTCGAGGACGTTGTATTGGACCACCAGTGTGCCGCCGTCCTGCACGTATTGAAAAAGCCGCGCGTAGTTGGCCCGCAGATCGGCGCGGGTGTTAAAAGCGCGGACGCCGGTGACGATCACGTCGAAGCGCGAAAAATCGCCAGTCGAGAGATTTTCGAGCAGGGTGACAGAAGCTCCCATCTGGCGGATCGCGTCCGGGACTTCGTCGCCGGCACCCATGATGTAGCCGATGTTTTTCGAGAGGGTGCGGATATCGGCGCGAACCAGCTTGGTTAACGCGGGCGGAAACAGAGTCTGCGCCGGAATGTGAGGATATTGGACGACCTGTGTCCCGACAGAGATCTCCCTATCGCCGACAGTAGCGACGGCGTGCAATTCATCCTGAGCGTCCGCGGACGGTGGCGTCACGTCGAAAGCGGCAGTGGTTTCCTGGCCTGCACCGCTCAGCTCGAAATGGCGTATAGCGGGGTCGATGCGCCAACCTTGCGGAGCTTTCAGTTGCACGTCACCGGAGTTCTTTCCGACGTTCGCCCGGAGGGAAATCTCGATGCGGCGGGAATCTGAATTCGGAAAGACGAGAGCGGGCTCGGTGAAACTCAAAGCGACGGGGGGCACTACGGAGAGCGGCCGGATCGTCTCTCCATAGACGTGATCGATGTAGCGATGCTGCACCGGACGCCTGTATTCGAGGTCGGTCCCGGCGATGCGAACTTTGAAACGCGCTTCGAGCACTGGTGGATTTTCGGGGTCGCCAATCTGGCGCGCGTCGGGTACGGCATACAGCCATCCGTCTTTCGGCTGTGCGAGCCAAGAAGGCTGAGAATAGGGCTCCTGGTCGGAAAATGAGACGCCGCTGGAATAATGGTGAGGCTGATTCTGAAGCAGAACCGCGGGGGCGACGACGCGCGCATCCGCCATCGGATTCTTGGATGTCAGTTGGACGTCAAGCAGGGTAACGTGGACCGGCAGACGGACCAGCGCGGTCGAATTGATTTTTACGCTGCCACCGGGAACGACCGCATATTTGTCCGACACCGCATCGAGCCACAGACCGGCGCACAGTGCGATGGTTTCATCCAGATCCTTAAGCTTGCGCTCGGCAACGGGATGGCTGATCGCCGCGAGCGTTTTCCTGATCTCCAGGAGCGGCGCGACGAGTTGTTCGGGATGAGCAGAATCGAACGTCTTGGCCCTTTCCATCGCCGCGGAGATTTCGGACCCGTGGGGAAAGCGCTTCCAGGTTGTGTCGATCCCATCAAACGGATCCTTGACGGCTTTGTCGCCGGCGATGGTCACCAGGTAATTTTTCTGCGAGCCTTTCTGTTCCGGCGCGCCCATGCCTTGGCTGCGATGCTGGCTGCGGGACATGCCGGCGATTTCGCCATAGGAATACCCGAGTTCGGGGTTGTACTCGCCGGCATCGACCTCGATCCTGTCGGCCAGTTTCTGGGCTTCACGCTCCTGTTCGCTTGTGAAGGCGATCACATTGTACATGAGTCGCTTAGCCTGCCAGGGCTGGGTCCATTGAAGCTGCTCGGAGTATCTGGAACGGTCGGCGGCGACCGAAAATGCCTCGCGGCCCAGAATTGCCGAGACCTGATGCTGGCCGTGCCCGTCGCGCGGAGTACCGGAGAAACGCAGGATGATGACGTCGGGCCGGAAGCGGCGGATGTTCCAGACGATATCGCCCAATACTTTCGCGCGGGGCCAATGTGTAAAGGTCTCGTCGGCGGTTTTGGAGAATCCAAAATCGATGGCGCGGGTGAAGAATTGTTCACCTCCGTCGATTTTCCGCGCGGCCAGAAGTTCTTCAGTGCGGATGATGCCGAGGGCGTCGCCCTGTTCGGGGCCGATCAGGTTCTGGCCGCCTTCGCCACGGGTAAGCGACAGATAGGCGGTCCGCATGTGCCGGCCGCGGGCGAAATAGGCCAGAAGAGCCGTATTTTCATCGTCCGGATGAGCGCCGATCATCATGACGCTACCCAGCGTTTCCAACTTTTCCAGGTTCTGCCGGACTTCAACTTCGCCGCCGAGGTTTTTCTGACCCCACGCGGAGCTAAGTAAGACCCCCAGGAAGAACAGAGGTAAAAACATGAACCGGAAAAGGCGTTTCAGCGTCGAAGTAAGATGAAGGAGGTTGCGGAAAGAAGTCCTCACCGACTTCATAGTAGCAACCGGGGCCTTTTTGGGGGGCGCGATGAGCAACTGGTGGGAAGGCGCGCGGCGATGGATTCAAGCGGGCGGACCGGCTCCGCGCGAAATGCGGCTGGGCGTGGCTCTGGGCGGCGGATTTGCGCGAGGCATCGCACACGTCGGCGTTCTGCGCGCGTTTGAGCGCGCCAGGATTCCGATTCACTATATTTCCGGCGTAAGCGCGGGAGCCATTGTTGCCTCGGCATTCGCGTCGGGCAGTTCGAGCCATGAGATCGAACAAGTGGCTCGAACCATGCGCTTTTCCGACGTCGCGCGGTGGAGGATCAGCAGACAGGGGCTGGTGGGCTCTGACCCGATGCGCAAGTTTCTGGGGCGGATTCTGAAGGTTTTCGATTTCGAGAAGATGCGAATTCCGCTGGCCGTGATCGCAACCGACCTGACCGCGGGCGCTCCGGCGGTGTTCCGCGAAAAAGGCGACGTAGTGCTGCCCATCCGCGCGAGCTGCTCCTACCCCGGGTTGTTCCAGCCAGTGCGTTACATGAACCATTCCCTGGTGGACGGGATGATCGCAATGGATGTTCCGGCCTCGCCGCTGCGGCGCATGGGCGCGACGCACGTCGTCAGCGTGGCGCTGCCGAATCCAAGCGAAACGGTTGATCCGCACAACATGCTCAGCGTCGTGACGCGCTGTTTCCAGATCATGACGTCCCGCACGGAATCGCAGTGGCGGCGGCATTCCAACGTGGTGATCATACCGGACGTGCGCGACATCGGCTGGGATTCGTTCGAAAGCGCGCATCTGCTGATCGAAGCAGGCGAGCGGGCCGCCGAGGCCGTGCTGCCGCAGATCATGCGGTGGTTTGCCAGCGAGACGGGTGAAGCGGTCGCTTAGCCGTTAATGCACGTCAATGAACGTGAATCACCCGGCGAGGTATTTCTGTTCCAGGATTGCCCGGTGATGCAGTTCGTGTCCGGCGATGATCCAGGCAAGGGCGCGAACGGAAATCGGGTTGTTGTTCGCGACCCCGCGCCGGATGCAGGCGTCGGCGTGCATGTGCTCGAACAGGAGCGTGGTCGAGCGGCGCACCGCGGCGAACTCATCGACTAAGCCGACAAGTTTTTCGCCATCGAAGTTGGCATTGCGAACGTAATCGTCCTGTTCGAAGCCGGCCAAGGGTGTGGCGTCGCCCCGGGCGATGCGCATGGCGCGATACGACATGATCCGCTCGGTGTCGATCATGTGGCCGACCATTTCTTTGACGCTCCATTTGCCCGGCGCGTAGCGATGCGATCCTCTTTCTTCGGGCAAGCCCATGAGGAGGCCGGCGGTTTTGGTCCACTGCGCTGTCAGAGCGGCGACGACGTCGCCCGAAGGGACCAGCGAGATGTAGCGCTCATAGAAGGAATTGTATTCATCCGGTTGCGGCCTCTGCATCTAAAAAGCATCTCACGCAGAGACGCGGGCGCGCAAAGTCTAATGAAGTTCCTGGTTTTCGCTGGCGGCCCACTCGCGTTCGAGCATTTTGGAATACTCGCCGGAGGCATAGATATCGAACTCGAACCCGATGTCGGAGATGTCGATGAAGGCGACCTGCGACTGGCGGCAGGCGAACATCTGATCGGCGTAGCGGTAGTAGTTCCGGACGAAATCGTCGGCGAGCAGCTCGCGGCCCGGCACTCCGGAGAGGATCGCGTTCAAGCCGAGCGCGCGGGTGAAGATCGCCTTGTAATCGGCTACGCCCCACTTGCGCAGCTTGGCCTGGACCTCGGCCGGGGTGTGATTCACCAGGTACGCCGCAAAACTTTGATGCTTGATGCCGGCATGGCGCAGCTCATCGTGACGCTGCACGTGTTCCAGGCATTGGTCGATCCAGCGCATCACGTCCTTGCCGACGTAGAACAGCATACGGATCTCGCAGTAGCGGCCTTCGAGCAACGCGCGATCCAGCTCGTCAGGGCTGCGTTCGCCCGAAGGCAGCAACCCTTGCAACATCAGGCTGGCGCGTGAGCTCTCTACCAGCTTGTCCGGTCCACCTGCGTCGGCGAAGGGATGGAGAATCAAAGGAGGAAGCGTCGTCGCGGTGGTCATAGTGTTCATCACTTTATGACCAAGTATGCCAGATCAACGCCGCTCAGTAAGCAGTACTTTGGCCTCAATTGTTTGGGACCCACGGATAACCTTCACGAGTACTACGTCCCCGGGCTTATGGGCGCGGAGCGCGTAGGTGAAGTCGTAAAGGTTGCCGATTTCCTTGCCGTCGAACTCGATCAGTATGTCGCCGGCTTTGAGGCCGGCCTTCGCGGCAGGGGTTCCATCGCGGACGTCGGCGAAGCGGACGCCTTTTGGGGGCTCGTTGAAATCGGGAATACTACCGAACGCAGGGCCGTAGCCGCTGCCGCCTCCCGAAGCTCCTGAGGGCATGGACGGTTCGGCGACGCGGATGAACTGGGGACGGGTGGAGTCCGATTCCAGCCGTGTAATGAGTCCGGCGATGTAATCCAGGAGCTTGGCGGCGTCGGGCGCGTCGATTTTGTCTGCCGTATCGCTAGGCTTGTGATAATCGCCATGCAGGCCGGAAAAGAAGAACAACGTGGGGACTTGCTTGGTAGTGAACGATGTGTGGTCGCTCGATCCATAGCCCGTTTTGTCGGAAGGTACTATGTCGATGGGCGACGGTGCTCGGACATCGGCAAGAAGTTTGTCGAAGGTGGAGCCGGTGCCGGTTCCTCCGATGTACACCTTGCCGTCGCGGATGCGGCCGATCATGTCCATGTTGATCATGGCGACGGCTTTTTCGAGCGGGAGCATGGGATGATTCACGTACCACGAGCTGCCCAGCAGGCCCAGCTCTTCACCCGCGAAGGTCATGAAAAGAATGCCTCGTTCGGGCTTGGGCTGCTTGGTGAACCAGCGCGCGAGCTCGATGACTCCTGCGGTGCCGGAAGCGTTATCATCGGCGCCGGGGTGGATGGTCCCGATCTGCGAGGGCGCCAGCGAGTGCTCGTCGCCGAGTCCCAGATGATCGTAATGCGCGCCGATGATGACGTATTCGTCGGTCCGGCCGGGAAGGTAAGCGGTCACGTTGTGGACGGTTTTCGTGTCGCGCTGAATATCGACCGCTAGACTGATCGTGAGACCGTCGATTGCGAAGGAGTGGGGCTTGAGGTCGCGATTAATTTCTTCGGTGAGTTGGCGGATACGGCTGGGGCCGAGCCACTTTTCGGCGAGTTCGGGTTTGATCTGGACGAAGAAAACACCGGTATCGGTGGGGCCGGCCGCGAGGCCGAACTTGTCGAGTCCAGGGTCCTTGCCGTCGTGTGCGTAGATGTCGTTGACCAGCAAGACGCCTCTGGCTCCGTGCATTTTCGCGTTCACGGCCTTTTCGGCGAGCGCGGCGTGGCTCGACATTTCCTTCTGCTCTTTGGGTTCGTGGCGAAGGATCAGAACCAGTTTGTCTTTGACGTCGATTCCCGCGTAATCGTCGTAATGTCTTTCGTTATCGGTGATGCCGTATCCGGCGAAGACGAGCGGTGCTCTGATGGAACCGCTGGAAGAAAAGCTGAACGGCTGGGAATCGTCTGCGGGAAACGACTCGATACTGTTCTTCGGTCCGAGATGCGCGCCTACGACGACCGGAAACGGTTGTTCGGACGGCTTCAGTCCGAAAGATTTGAACTTTGCGGCGATGAATTCAGCGGCTTTTTCAAGCTCGGGACTGCCGGTAGCGCGGCCCTTCAGCTCCGGCGAGGCCAGATACTGCACGTCGGCGAGATAGGTCTGCGGATTGATATCCGCGGCGTATGCGCAAGCCGCCAGCAACACAAGCGGAATGCACGCCAACGCGCTCCATGACTGTCGCGCCTCAAGTCGGGGCGCTCCTATCGTTGAGGCGCGACAGTTATGGAGCGCGTTGGTGATCTTCGAAGATCTCACTTGACGATCTTGGGCAGCGACACTTCGCAGCACTTTTCGCCGGCATCGTGCGCGGTCGCTTGGTGCTCGATTTCGAGGTTCACCAACTGCTCGATGGTCGGCCAAGGGAGTGCGCCTTCAAGTTTCCGGCCGTTCAGGAAAATGGTCGGCGTCGCGGAGACTTGGAGGGAACGTCCTTCGTCCACTTCGCGGCTGATCTCGGCGTCGGTTGCCTTGTTGTCCATGCAACGGCCCAACTGCATTCCGTCGAGGGCTTTTTCGGTGGCGAAGGCTTGAAGCTTGGTGGAAAAGTTGTCCGCGCCGATGGTCTGCTGGTTCTCATACGCCCAATCGAAGTAGTCCCAGAATTTCGCGGGGCTTTGTTTGAACACGCAGCGTCCGGCAATCGCGGCCTGGCGCGCCCAGTTGTGGATCGAATCCAGCGGGAAATCCTTGAAGTAAACGCGGACCTTATCGGGAAACGTCTTGGCGAGGTTCTGGCGCAGTACCTGGGCTTCTTCTTTGCACACGGGGCACTGAAAATCGCTGAACACCACCATCACGACGGGAGCGCCCGCCACTCCGAAGCTTGGCTGAAGATCCGTCTTCAGCTTGTCGAGATTGGATTGAAATGGATTCTTGTTGACGTCGAAGGCATCGCCGCGCACCAGCTTGGTTCCATCTTTCGAAATGTACACCAGTTCGTCTTTGGTGGCACCATTGGCGGACCAGTGGATCCACACGTCGAAAAATCCGGGAAGATCCGTGGACGGCTTGGCGTCGTCGATCTTGGCTGTCACTTGGGGCAGGAACAGCTCGATCGTGCGCAAGTAAGCCTCGAGCGTAGCCTTGTCCAGAGCGGATTTCTGCGGGGCCTTCGTCTGACCAATAGCGAAGGCGCACGTAAGCAAAAATGCAGCGATTCTCATTCCGATTTCTGTCTCCTGACTCCTGGCTTCCTCTTTACAGTACCGGCCCAATTCGCCAAGGAACGAATTCATGATGACCGAGCCGCTCGCTGGACGTCCGCTCTCCGGACGCTACGCGCAACAGCACATCGAAAATCTCCTGGCCAACCTCGGCGACCGTCGCAGCGCCGTCGCCGATCCTCCCGGCGTTGATATCCATATTGTCGCGCATTCGATCGTAGGTGTTGGAATTGCTGGTGATTTTGATGACCGGGATGGTGGGGAAGCCGATCGCGCTGCCGCGTCCGGTGGTGAAGGCGATCACGTTCGCGCCCCCTGCCGCAAGGCCAGTGAGCGACACCGGATCGTACCCCGGCGTGTTCATAAAAACGAATCCTGGCGATTGGACGCGCTCGGCGTAATCGACCACGTCATTGAGACGCGACGTGCCCCCCTTGGCGACGGCGCCCAGGGATTTTTCGAGAATCGTAGTCAGGCCGCCGGCCTTGTTGCCGGGCGAAGGGTTGTCGTCGAAACTGCCGCCGAATCGCATAAGATACTGCTTGTATCCTTTGACGAATCCGAGAAGCTTTTCGGCTACTTGCCGATTGCGCGCGCGCCGGACCAGCAGATGTTCAGCGCCGAAGATTTCCGTGGTTTCGGCGAGGACTGCCGATCCGCCCGCCTGCGCGACAAGGTCGGAGCACACGCCCAGCGCCGGATTCGCCGTGATCCCCGAAAACGAATCCGAGCCGCCGCAGTTCAAGCCCAAGACAATTTTCGACGCCGGCACTGGAGTGCGTTGTTCCGATGCCGCGCGCTCGATCATGCGTGCGATCTCGCGGCGCGCTGCCTCCACGGTCGCGCGCGTTCCGCCGCTCGATTGCAGCGTCATGCCGATAAGCCGCGTGCCTTTGTATTGATCGATCTGATTGACCTCGCAGCCGAGCCCCAGAATGATGGCCGAGGAGACGTTGGGATGATCCAGAACGCCAGCCAGCGTCCGCTGCAATTGCAGGGTGTCCGGGCCGATCGAGTGGCCGCATCCTTCGCTATGTGGAAACGCGACCACGCCGTCAACGTTCTCAGGCATGGTCTCGCCATCGAAGCTCGTGGCGATCAGCTCAGCAGTGTGCGCGGCGCAATTGCTGGCGGCGACCACGGCGATATAGTTCCGAGTCCCTGCACGGCCGTCGGCGCGGGCGTAGCCCATGAACGTGGGGGCGTCCGCGGGAGTCTGGGGAATCGGAGAATCGGTCGCGGGAAACTGATACTCCAGGTCGAGTTCCTCGAAGGCCAGATTGTGTGTGTGGATGTGATCGCCGGGTTCGATCTGGGTCTTGGCGCGCCCAATGATCTGGCCGTAGCGGATCACAGTCTCGCCGGCTGAAATCCTGCGGATCGCCACTTTATGTCCGGCGGCAATGGCCGCACGCGTGACGCCGCCGCGCACGGTCGCTCCTAAGCTGAGAGGAACCCGCGCGATGGCGACGCTATCGGCCGGGTGCAGCAGGATGGTCGAGTTTTCGGACGTCGCGAGGGTAATCATCTTAGCAAAACCGTTTCAGCCACCTGCTCACCAATGTGCACATGAAGTTTCCCATTTACCGGATGAATCCACAGGCCGTCCGGACCCGGCAAGGGGATCTGCTCCGGGCCGTCGACGACTTTGAACTCGCCCCATTCGACTCCGTCGATCAGTTTTCCGACATGAATGTGGACGTGGCACTGCGAGTGAAGTTTCTCGGCATTGTAGGCGATTCCCCAGTTCTCGCCCCAGAGTTCCTTGGCCTTCGCGATCGCGGAGCGCCATAATTCGGCTCGAACGTCCGCAGGCAGTTGATCCATGTGATGCATTCCCGGGGAGTGCTGGCGAGGTATGGCCAGCCAGCGGTCCGGCTTGCGTGGGCTGCTGTCCTGAACAAAGAACACGACGGTTCCAGCCGACTGTTTTTCGGCTTCGGCGCATAGCGCGCACTGGCGCTCCTTCAACGTTTCAGGATCTTGCGGATTGCACGGGCAGGCGATCTGCGCGCGCAAAGTGGCCGAAACAATCCAGAATATGAGCGCTACATACGTCCGCATGCTTCATTATACTGAGGGTTGCCGCGAAGCTGGCTGATTGTTCCGCTCCTGATCCTCTATCTGCTTGACCTGGGAAGCGTCGGGTTCCTGGGACCCGACGAACCTCGCTATGCCTCCATTGGCCGTGAAATGGCGCGCTCGCACGATTTCGTCACGCCGCGGCTCGACGGGCAGGCATGGTTCGAAAAACCGCCGCTGCTGTACTGGATGATCGCGCTGGGGACATTCGCGAGATTGCCGGACGAATGGGCGGCGCGGCTACCCAACTCGCTGCTCAGCGCGGGTTTTCTGATCTTCTTCTTCTTCACCATACAGCGTGAGTTTTCGAATCGCGTGGCGATTGCGGCGAGCACGATTCTGGCGACGTCGGCCGGTTGGATTGCTTTCAGCTTCGCCGCAGTCACCGATCTACCAATGACCGTGCTGTTCGCGGCGGCGATGCTCATCGCAATGTTCGATACGCGACGCGAGCAAGGGTACGTCGCGGGAGCTTTGTTAGGCCTCTCGGCGCTCGCTAAGGGGCTGGTTCCGCTGGTGCTATTCCTGCCGCTTTTTCTAATCGCTCGCGGGAAGCGGCTGACCATGCTCGCCGGGTGCATCGTGGTGGGCGCTCCCTGGTACGTGTTGTGCGCGATTCGCAACGGATCCGCGTCCCTTGAGGATCTCATCTGGAAACATCATTTCGAGCGATTCTTCTCGCCGTCACTGCAGCATGTCCAGCCGTTGTGGTACTACGTCCCGATCCTTCTGGCTGGAATTTTTCCATGGACACCGCTCGCGGGCCTGCTGTTCCGTCGCAAGAGTTACGACGATGTTCGCGTCCGATTTCTGGTTGGATGGACGATCTATGCGTTCCTGTTTTTTTCGGTATCGCTGAACAAGCTTCCCGGCTATGTGCTGCCGCTGCTGCCGGCACTCGCGATTGTTCTGGCTGTCGCGTTGGACAAGGCCGGCACTGCGGCGAAATGGTGGCTGACGGCCAGCACTCTCATGTTGATCGCGCTCCCCGTGATCGCTGCAACCCTCCCCGAGGCGCTTCTCACTGGAATCCGTAGAGCACACTGGGTACTGACGCCGGGGATACCTTTCGTGGCAGTCGCTGCGCTGGTGTGGTGGCTCGCGTGGAAAGAACGCCCGAATTTCGCGATGTTCGCCGCAGGGATGGGGATCGTGCTGGGTATGCTGTACTTAAAACGCGTCGCCGCACCCGAACTTGATCAGCGTGTTTCGGTTCGCGGGTTCTGGCGCGCTCACCAAGCGGAGGCGGCGAGCGCCTGCATCGATGGCGTACGCCGGGAGTGGGAATTCGGATTGAACTACTACGCCAGTCACGCGCTGCCGGTGTGTGCGACGGAGGCGTCGCCCCGGATTCGTGAAGAAAACGGCCGGTTGGTCATAGCGCCGCGGTAAGATCGAAGCTTATGCAACACGATCCCCCGCGCCGGCGGGTACACGTCCGTCGTGTGGATGAGTGCGATACGCTCGACGAACTCTTCACGCACTGTTTTCCCGCATTCGGCGGGGCCTTTCTACGGCGCATTTACACGATTCTCGACCGGGCGATCGGCATGGGATGTCCGCTGACGCTGGCGATCTCGGGTCCTGTGACGGTTTCCGGACAGCATCAAGCCTGGCTGATTCCGCTGCTCGAGACCGGCTGGGTGGGATACCTCAGCACCACGGACGCGGTCTGCTATCACGACGGACATCGCAGCTTGACCGCGCATGCCGATCCTATTTTCGAAGTCCCCATCTGGGGAGACGACGGCGCACTTCGCGATGAGCGGACCATTCGCGTCACCGATATGGCGTTCGACGAAGACGTGCTTCTGGATCAGGATCGTTTTCTGACCGCCGCGCTGGCTCGGCCGGAGTTTCAACATTCGATGACCGGGACGGAATTGCGCTTCCGTTTGGGCGCGTTGTATCGCGATGCAGAGAGCGCAACCGGGGCGCAGCCGGGGCTTCTCTCGACTTGCCATCGTCTGGCGATACCGATCTTTGTAGGCGCACCGGCTGACGGCAGCGTGTTTCTGAATTCCATGAAGCTGTGGGCGATGCGCCAGGCGGGATTGATCGACGCATATGCGTTCGATCTGGACCTACACGCGGAAGTGTTCGAAGCCTGCGCCTATCATCGCTGGGGGTTGTTCGACAATCCGCCGAATGCGCTCGCGACGTTGATCCTTGGCGGAGGCGTTCCCAAGAATTACAACCTACAGCCTGAACCGGCGCTGGGGCAAGTGCTGGGAATTCCCAACGTGCGGGGCTACAACTTCGATGTGCAGATCGTGACTGCGCCGGTGACGGACGGATCGCTATCATCGTGCCCTCCCGCCGAAGCGGTGACGTGGGGCAAGGTCGACAAAGACACCTATCAGCAGGGCACCGAGAGTATGCAGGCGGACTATTCCGCGGTCATGCCGTTTCTGGTGAAGGCGCTGCTGGACAATCGCCGGCGCTATGAAAAGCTTGCGGCCGAGTCCGGCGCAGAGGAGTTGTTTGTCCGCGAACCGAAAGCTCGCGGATATTTGCGGCCGCCGGACGGGTATCGACTATTCGAATTGCGCGAAGAGTTGTGCCGGCGGCTGAGGGAAGATGTTCGCGCCAACCGCGAATGGCTGCTCGAGACCATGAAATATCAATAAGGGTGAAGACGCGGCGGGCGAAAATCGGGTTCGAGCAAGTATACTTGCCGATCCGAATAGTACGCGCGCAGCTTCTCATTCTCATCCGGTCCCAGATCGCGAGCCCACACAATTCGCGCGTTGTCGATATCCGCTTGGTTATATACCCATTCTTCTTGAAATATGTGAGTGGAAGAGTAGTGAACGAAGATCAGGATCTTTCCCGGAATCGTCGCGACCTGGTGATTAATCACGACGCGGCGTTCCGGATTCTGGTGATTGATTCCGTTCCAGGTTTCGTACTGACGAAGATCCCGAGACATTTCGCGCGGATCGAGCAGGTGCATCGAATACCAGAAGGCGAACTGTAGTATGCACAGAAATATGAGAACGCCGGCGGCTTCAGATCCCACTGTCTTGATTCGACTCAACCTATCGAGTCCGATCACGGCCATCAGAATGAACAACGGTGTAATCGGCGCGAGGTAGTGAAATTGAAACGCCGGAAAGACATTGATTCCGAGGACGAATAGTATCACAGTAAGAAACACCCAGAGAAACCGGCGTTCACGAAGGGTCGCGAAATAGAACAAGAGAGCTACAAGCAGGGGAGGGAGGAAAAAGAACCGGTAAAACCGGACTCGATATTCCAGTCGTAGAAGGTAGCTTTGAAGGGTCTCTTTGCCAGCGCGAAATGCGAGCTGCGCTTTATACTCCATTGCCTGCTGCGGTGTCAGATCGCGATGAGGCACGGCGTCCGGCTGTAGGGTCAACGACGCCGGCACGCCGTACTGGAATTGACTCAGGCTGTAAGGTAGCGTTGTCCAGCTACCTGTGACGCGTTGGTTCTGTCGCGCAATGAGACCAAAAATAAGGACGAGCGTAACCACCGTTGCCCATAACGCCCGGTTCTTGAGAATCGGCGCCAGGTATAAGAGCACGCTAATGAATACGAAGAGCGACTCGAAGGGGCGCGTCAGGACAATCATGCCGAGCCCAACGCCGAGCGTGATTCCGTATCTCCACTGACTAGAGTGTTTCAAGCGGGGCAGGGAGCCGAAGACCAAACATCCTCCGGTGGCGGCGAAGGATCCGCCCCAATAGCTGTTCATCCATGAGTTAAGCGGACCGAATTCAATAACGGCGAGGATACCGCCGGCGAGCGCCCACTGCGGAGTGGTCCAGGCACGGAGCATCCAATAGGAAAGGGAACAGAACGCGACAGTAAAGAATACGACACCAGCCCACGGATTTCCGAAGATCATTCTTCCGAAGGCAAGTGCGATTCCTTGGCCTAATGGGTAGATGGAGCTGTAGGTCGGCTCCTGCAATACAAAAAACGTCTCAAAGAAACGATGAAAAGGATGCGGCGGATTTGCCAGTCGGAAATGCCGGAGCGTGTCGGCAACCAGCAGATGACTGAATTCGTCATAGACGTCGGGCGAGGGCACCGGATGATGCGGCAGCAATAAAAGCCGCAGAAAAACAGGGAGGACCGCGAGTGTGAGCATGCACCAGACGGTTCGTTCAGCGAAACGCGCATACACTGGCTGAAGCCAAGGCTTCCAAACGATGGCCGCGGCCACGAGCAGACATGTGATCGCCAGGGTGATGAAATCGCTCGCGCCGAATCCGATGGGGTTCTCGAGTGGATAGAACGACACTTCAGTGCACCTCTTCGAACTTGAGGTGTGGGCGGGTCGGAGGCTGATGTGCGGGCGGCTGTTCGGTCACTGGTTCAGTGGCAGGTGCTGAATACGGCCAGAGCCGAACAGGGCGAGCATCAGGCTCCAACCGCCATGCGGTGCGATCAGCATAATAGTGACGCAGCCTTTCGTTTTCGCCGGGGCCTAGGTCGCGCGCCCAGACCACTTTCGCTCGATCGATATCCGCGGCGTTATTCACCCATTCCTTAAATGTGTGTTGGGAAGAATAGCGAACGAATACCAGATGTCGTCCGGGCTGTTCCGCGAGTTGTATATTTATCGAAATGCGCCCATCCGGATCGCCGTAGTCGATGGCATCCCAGGTCTCGTACTGCCACAGCGAAGGATCGCCGATCAGATGAGTTGTATACCAGAGCGCAAATTGCGCGACGCAGACAAAGAGAATCCACTTTGCGGCACTTGGGTCGATTCGTTCGAGTCCCATCACACTGATGAGAAGAAACAGGCATGCGATCGCAGCTATGTAGTGAGAATAGAAATATGGATAGAAATTAGTTCCCAGTGCGAATAGGAGAATCGTGCCCAATACCCACGCGACCTTGGGCTCGCGGAGTTTCAATAAAAAGGCAAGCGCTGCGATGTACAGCGGCGGCAGAAAGAAAAAACGATAAAAGCGATTGCGGTTCGCGAGGCGGCCGACATACGTCCGCAGCGTGTCCGTACCATTGCCATGGACCGAAGATTGGATTGCGTAATCGAGCTGCTGCTCGCGAGTCAGGTCTCGATGCGGGACGGGGTTCGGCTGCGTGGTAAATGCTGCGGGAATTCCGTATTGAAAGCGGCTGAGTGAGTAAGGTAGCGTAGTCCATTCGCCGGTGACACGTTTATTGTGGAGCAGTGTAAGTCCCATGGCCGGGAGCGTGGCAATGACGATGATCGGGGCCAGGCGAATCAGCGGCCGCACGAAAAGCAACAGAAACAAGATTGCGCTCGCGACCAGAAACATTGACTCAAAGGGTCGAGTGATTAACTGGAGCCCTAGCCCGGAGCCGAGCAAGATCGCGTTGCGCATTCCCCCTTGATCACGTAGCCGCGGCAGACTGCCGAACACCAGACATCCGGCGATGCCCGAGACGGCTCCGCCCCAGTAGCTGTTCATCCATTGACTCAAGGGACCGAACTCGATGACGGCTAGGAATCCTCCGGCTAAAGCCCAGGCGGGCGTGGTCCACCCAAGCAACATCCAATAACTGAGCGAGCAGAATAGTCCGATGGATAACGCGACGCCCGCCCATGGATGACCGAAAATCAGTTGGCCGATCGCGAGTGCGATTCCCTGACCGGGTGGATAAATCGAGCTGTACGTCGGCTGCTGCAACACGAAAAAGGTTTCGAAGAACTGGTGCAGAGGATGCGGTGGATTCGCCAGACGAAAATGCGAGAGTGTATCTGCGAGTAGTAGATAGCTGTAATCGTCCGCCACGTAGGGCTGAGGAACGGGATGCGTGCGGAGCAGAAGCAGTCGCAGCGCGACCGGCAATAGAGCCAGCAGTGCCATGCACCAGGCAGTTCTGGACGCGAATCGGTTGACCACGCCGCTCAGCTGCGGCCAAGCCAACACCAGCGCGACGAGCGCCAATGCGACGAACAGCTCCAAGAAATCCACAACGCCGAATCCGACGGGATTGTGCAGCGGCAGAAAGGAGCGGAACAGATGGTGCAGATAGAACATCGCGAATCTTCTATTTTTGCAGATGTTCTAAAATAGGTCAGCGATGAGCGCGGCTGGGGCCTATAAGATCGAAGACCAGCGTCGAATGATGCGGGCGAAAAACTATTTCGCGTGGCAGGCGCGCATGGTGAAGCGCGAAATCGGCAAGCGCGTTATTGAAGTGGGTTGCGGGATTGGAAACCTCACCGGCGAGTTGCTCGATCGCGAAGCGGTGATCGCTCTCGACGCCGATCCAGCGTGCGTGGATATCCTGCGCTCGCGCTACCCCGGCGTGACCGCCCTCGCTCGGGAAGTGGGACGCGACCGCATCGCAGATCTGGAAAGCTTTCAGCCGGATTCGTGCCTATTCGTGAATGTGCTGGAGCATATCGAAAACGAGCGCAAGGCCATCGCCGACGCGAGAGAAGTTCTCGTCGACGGCGGATCGGTTGTCCTGCTGGTGCCGGCGTTCCAGAGTTTGTACGGACCGATTGACAGAAACTTGGGGCATTTCCACCGATACGATCGGCCCGCGATTCATAGGCTGGCGGCGTCAGCGGATCTCATGGTTGAAAAGCTGCGCTTTGTAAATATCGTCGGATTCTTCGGTTGGTGGACGAATGCCCACTTTTTCAAGCGTGAAGCGCAATCAGAAACGCAGATCGAGCTCTTCGATCGCTATATCGTGCCCTGGGTATCCCGTATGGAGGACGTGATTCATCCTCCCTTCGGCCAGTCGCTATTCGCCGTTTTGCGAAAGCGATAGTCACTTTGACTTAATATCGAAGCTGGCCAAATTATCCTGATCGCGGAAGTACATCTTGCCGTCTGAGATAACCAACGGCGACCAGGTAGGTAGAGATCCTTTGGAGATCTGAAAGCGGGAAACCTCTTTGTAGGCGTCGGCATTGGGTTCCGCGAGGCCGATAATACCTTCTTCGCTCAGCAGATATAAATGCTTGTCGCCGAAAGTCACCGAGCCCTTGCCCACGCTGCGATTCTTCCAGCTCACTTTGCCGCTGGCGAAGTGCATGGCGGTGAGAATTGAATCGTTGAAGCCGTAAAGATATCCGTCGACCAATACAGAAGTCGAATAGTGATTCTTCATTTCATTGGTGAAATATACTTCGGACATGCTCTTGGGTCCAAGTGTCAACAAGGCGGCTCCGGTACCATACGCGCTGGAGAAGAACACAGCGCCATTTTCATAAACCGGCGTCGCGATGTTCGCCGTCCGATTGGAAACCCGGGTGTAGCGCCAGAGCAGTTCTCCGTTGTCCTCCATCACGCCCATCGCGGCTTCTCCGCTGAGCGCGAGCACCTGGCGAACTCCACTCACGTTGGCGACGATCGCCGACGAGTAGCCCGCGTGATCGCTGCCGGTTTTCCATTGGAGGCTGCCATCCGTCTTGTTCAGGGAAACGAGCGCTGCGCCGCGACCGCCAGGCATGACGATCAAACGTCCACCGTCGATCAGGGGCGATTCGCTGAATCCCCACTGCGGGATCGATCCACCGTATTTCTGCGCCACGTTTTGGGACCAGATGATTTTGCCGGCGGCCGTTTCCAGGCAAACCACCACGCCGTCGCCGGTCATCGCGTAGAGACGGTCGCCGTCGACGGTAGGAGTGCCCCGAGGGCCGTCGCCGCGGTCGTTGCGATAGTCGCGGCTGGTCGCGGTTTCCCACAGCTTCTTGCCCGTCTTGGCGTCGAAGGCCAACACGAATTCTTGTTTGTTCCGCTGGCCCTGCGTGTAGATCCGGCCGTTCACGATCGCCAGCGAAGAATATCCCTCGCCCAAGCCGTTGGTTTTCCAGACGACCTGCGGTCCGCCGGGCGGCCAGGACGCGAGCAATCCGGTTTCGGTCGATATGCCGTCGCGATTGGGGCCGCGCCACTGAGGCCAATCGGCTGCCGCGGCGGAGAGAGCGAACACAAAGACCAGTCCCAGGCGCCTCATGCCCTGAATCTTAGCAGTTGGAGTCAGGCGGATGCGCGCATGACAGAAACGGGGCGTAACACGATTTCAACATGGCGCTCGCCAAAGCCCAAAACGTGCGCCTCAGGCAGGAATCCGGTGCACCAGAAAAATAAGGCCATCTCCGGACGGGCGAGTTGGAAGCGTCCCTCGATATCGGTTTCAGCGTAGTTGAGATCGGCGCCCATGACCAGCACTCCTTCGATTGGAGTGCCACTGGCCGCGCGGACGACGCCGCTCACCTGCCTGGCACTGACGGCCATCTCAGGCGATCCTTCCGCCGGAAGCGAGAATCAGCGCCACCAGATTCCAGGCCACGACCAAGGCGAACAAAATGTTGATTCGCATCAGCAGACGATTGCGTCCCGCCCGCCAGCAATAGATTCCCAGGGCGATCGCGGCGAGCTTGACGGCCAGGAGCCCTCCCAGCGGGTGCGGGGCGTACCGTAGCGCGACTCGAACCAGAGGATTCCCTTCATGAATACCGTTCAAAAGAAAGGCGACGGTGGTCATGAAGTCTAGAATCTGAAGGTACGAATATTGCAGAAGAAGTTGATTCATGATCCGTCCTAGTGACTAATCTTACTCAATCTAGACGGAACGCCTTAATGCGTAAATAGGTAATCGGCACTGGTACTCCACCCGTTCGCGTACTAGTACTATCGCGCCAGGTGGACCACCGCTACTTCCCGGTGACGGCGCGAATCACGCGAAGATAATTCTCGCCCATGATCTTCTTAACATCGCCTTCGGAGTAGCCGTGCTTCAACAGTGCCGCGACCAGTGTGGGCATTTTTGAAACATCCTCCAGTCCCTGAGGCGGCCCGGTGATGCCGTCGAAATCGCTGCCGATCCCGACGTGATCGATTCCACCGACTTTGACGGCGTGATCGATGTGAGCCACCACGTCTTCGACGGTTGCCGCCGCTTTATAGGACGAGCCGAGTTCTTTTTGATAGTCCGCGGCCGCATAGTCGTCCAGCGCCTTGCCCGTCAGCACCGGGGCGCTAGTCATCGAGCTTATGGTGCTGCGCAGGCGTTCGGCGTCCTTGGGACTGATGAAGCCTTCGCCGAAGTTGATTCCCATCACGCCACCGTTTTTCGCGACCGCGCGAATCATGTCGTCGGTCACATTGCGCGGAATGTCGGAGATCGACCGGCATGACGAGTGCGAAAGAATAACCGGTTTGTTGCTTACTGCGATGGCGTCGTAAAAGGTTTTGTCCGACACATGCGACACGTCGACCAGCATCCCCAACCGATTCATCTCGCGGACCACGTCCTTCCCAAACGGAGTGAGGCCGTTGTGCACCGCCTTGTCGGTCGAGGAATCCGCCCAATTGTTGTTCTTGAAGTGACTGAGCGTCATTGAACGGATCCCCATGCGGTAGTACATGCGGAGGACCGCGAGATCGTCATCGATCTGATGGCCCCCTTCAACCGTCAGGAAGATAGAAATCTTGCCGGCCTTCACGATCCGCTCGATGTCGGCCGCGGTGGTCGCTAATTCGATGGTGTCCTTATTGGCATCGAGGACTGCCTGCATTGTGTCACGCAGGTCGAGGGTGCGGCGAACGGCCTCGGCGCCTCCGTAATACGTGGGCACCCATAGAGCGAAAAACGGAGCGTGCATTCCGCCTTCCCTCAGGCGCGGAAAGTCGCTATGCCCGGACGTGGAGCGTTGTGTCAAATTCGCGTGACCGTAAAAAACCCGCTGAATGGTGTCCATGTGGCTGTCGATTCCGACCATCTCGGCCGCGATTTTGCGGGCGCGAGCCATTTCGTCCTGGGCAAAAAGCGGGATCGTCACAATCAGGGCAAGAAACGTTTTCCGTTGCATTCCCTAAAGCTTAGCGGAAATACTGCCGATGAAATGGCGTGGGTGAATTGTATCTTGACGCGCGTCTGGCAGTGCTTCGCAAAACGCAGAATCCGGACGGCGGCTGGGGTTATTCTCCGGGAAAACAGTCCTGGTTGGAACCGACCGCGTGGGCGGCTCTGGCGCTCCACGGCGAGCCTGCGGCAGACCGCGCCTGGACGCTGCTCAAATCGTGGCAGTTCCCCGACGGAGGGTGGCGGCCTGCGGCCGATGTGCAAATCTCGAATTGGGGAGCGGCACTGTGTGTGATCATCGCCTCGGTTCGCGGCGACTTCGACGACGGCTTCAAGAAAGGTGTCGCCTGGCTGGCGGGATCTGCGGGAGTGGAATCGGTTCTATGGAGACGGGCGCTCATGAAAACCGGGCTGTTCCACTCCGACCGCAATGTCAACGTCAAGGGATGGCCGTGGAAGCCGAACACGTCATCCTGGGTGGAGCCCACCGCGCATTCACTCGTAGCGCTGAAAAAGGCTGCCGCGCATTCCTCAAACAATGAGCTGCGGGACCGTGTGCGCCTCGGCCACGGACAACTTCTGGACGTGCGTTGTGCCGATGGCGGCTGGAACTATGGAAGCCACAGCGCACTCGGCATCGATCTGCCCTCGTATCCGGAAACGACTGCGTTAGCGTTGCTCGGGTTGCAAGGCAGCGACGAGTTAGCAAATTCGCTCGACACGGCCAAGCGAATGGCTGCGCAAACCAAGTCGCCGCTGGCGCTGGCCTGGCTTAGGATCGCTCTTGCGCTGCACGGAGAAGACGTTCCTGCGGTGACAAATCCTCCATCCTCCGACTTGATGATCACGGCCCTTGAAGCCTTGAGCTGCGCCAACTACAAGTTTCTCAAGACCGGAGGCGAAGTATGAAAATGACTCGCCGCGATTTTCTTCCGGCCGCGGGAGCCAGCCTGCTTGCCGGTTACGCCGGTTTCGCGGGCGCGAAGGGGCGTCCGCGGCGCATCGCTGGTCCTTCGGCAGTCGCGATCGTAAAGGCTGCATCGTATTCAGATGATCTGGTGAAGCGGATGCTGGAAGGCGTGCGGGAGTGCGGGCTGGACGTTCGCGGCCAGCGCGTCTTGTTGAAGCCCAACCTGGTCGAGTTCGATCCGGCGACGTGCATCAACACCGAAGTCTCGGTGGTCGCCGCGGCGTACGAAGTCTTTAAGACACTTGGCGCAGCCGAGGTGATCATCGGTGAAGGACCGGGGCACCGTCGCGATACCTACGCGATCGCGGAGATGGCGCGGTACCGTTCCGAGATTCCGAAGTTCGATTCTCGATTTGTGGATCTCAATCGCGACGACGTGAGCCCGATGCAAGGCTTTGCCGATCGCGGCGAGATCTATCTGCCGAACACGGCTCTTCGCGCGGATCTGATCGTCTCACTGGCGAAAATGAAAACGCACCACTGGGCTGCCGCGACTCTGTCCATGAAAAATTTCTTCGGACTGGTGCCCGGTTGCGTATACGGATGGCCCAAAAACGAGCTGCATTTTGTCGGGATCGACCGGTCCATCGTGGAGCTGTCGCGAATCTTCCGCCGGAGCTTCGCCATCGTGGACGGGATCATCGGCATGGAAGGCAACGGCCCCATTCAGGGCACGCCTAAGAAAGCCGGCGTTCTGGTGATGGGCTCGGACCTCCCCGCCGTGGACGCAACCTGCTGCCGGATCATGGGGATCGATCCCGCCAAGGTCGAGTATCTACGGATGGCTTCGGACAATCTCGGCGTCACTGAAGAAACTCGGATCGAGCAGCGCGGCGAACCGATTCGGTCGGTACAAACGAACTTCAGTCTGATTGCACCTTTCCGCGACTACCGGCTGGCGTAAGAAAAGGAGACAGGAGCCAGGAGTCAGAATAAAACCCCTGGCCCTCACGTCTTATTCCGGCTCTGACTTCTGACTCCTGACTCCTCTTTTCCTTGTACCCTGGAAATACATGCGCAAGCCCGTTATGGCCGGAAACTGGAAGATGCACAAGACGGCCGCTGAGACCACCCGATTTTTCCAGGATTTCGCGCCGAGAATCGCAGCCTCTTCACATTGTGAAATTGTCATCTGTCCGTCGTTCGTGAACCTCCCGGCGGCAGAAGATGTAGCGCGCTCCACCTCTATCGAGATCGGCGCGCAAGACCTGTTCTGGCTGAAAGAGGGCGCCTACACCGGCGAAGTTTCAGCGCCCATGCTCGCCGCGATTGGTTGCCGCTGGGTGATTGTCGGGCATTCGGAACGCCGCCAATATTTCGGTGAAACGGATGAGACCGTATTCAAGAAAACCGTGGCGGCGTTGGATGCGGGATTGAAGCCGATCGTCTGCGTCGGCGAACGGCTGGAGGAACGTGACGCTGGCGCGACGGAATCCGTCCTGGCAGGCCAGTGCATGGGAGGCATCGCCGGGCTAACGCAGGATCAATTTGCTCGGATCGTGGTGGCGTATGAACCGGTCTGGGCGATCGGTACCGGGAAAACCGCGACTCCGGAGATGGCTGCCGACGCGCACCGGTTCCTGCGCGGCGAGCTTGGCAAAACATTTAGAGCCGAGGCCGCGGAAGCGTGCCGGATCCTGTACGGCGGCAGCGTGAAGCCGGACAACATCAAGGGCCTGATGGCGCAGCCGGAAATCGATGGAGTGCTAGTGGGTGGGGCCAGCCTCGATCCGGCGTCCTTCGCCGCGATCGTCAATTTCTGATATGCGGCCTGCAGCGATTCTCATTCTGGCATCTGCACTGTGGGCCGGTGACCGGCCGGTACCCCCGATTGTCGAATTGGCGCGAGCCGCCCCTCCGGAGTTCTTCGCCAACGCGATCCTACGTTTGGTCCAGACGGGAAAAATTCCGCAGCGCGAACAGCAAGTCGAGCTGCTGGAAGAAGCGTTTTCCGTCGCGGCGGGTGCCAAAGTGCCGTTTCGCTTGACCGGCCTGCCGGGAACGCCTCCCGATACGCGCGAGATTTACCGCAGCAAGTCGGGTGAACTGGGCCTCGATACCTTGTCGCTGCAAAGCCGCATCGTCAGGGAATTGGTGACGCTTGATCGGGCCAAGGCGCGCGAATTGTTCGAGCGCATGCCACGGCCGAAACTCGAGCCGCGGCCGTGTGCCGATCCCCTGATTGCGGACGTGTCGGCTTATTATGAGACTGCGGCTATAATCGCGCAATCCACGTTTACGAATCGCGAAAAAGAGTCGGAGCTGCATGTTCAATTCCTGGCGGCGCAGTTGGCGGGCGCGCAATCGCCGGACGAGCTGGCGGCGTACGCGCGCGCGATCCAGTCCGTAGGATTATCGACGCCGGAGTGGCGATTGCTGCTCGCGGGAATCGCAGCAAAGCTGCAATCCATCCCCACGGACTACCGGCCGTTTGCGATGTCCCTCGATGCGCTGCAATCGGAGCTCGCGAATCTGATCGAATCCGGCCGCGCGAACGGAATCGGCGTCGATGAAGTCGTCCAGTCTTTTCGAAAATATCTGGTGAAACAGTTGACTGCGGCGCGATGCGGGCCGGATCTGGCGATCGGGCTGGAGCAGGTCACCTGGCTGCAGCCGTCGCTGACCGAGGACGAATCCAAACCAGCGAAGCGCAAAGAGAATTTTAAGGTCGCGCAAACCTATTTTGAATCCGAGGACTCCAAACAGATCGGGTCGGCCTTAAATAGTTTGCGCTCGGCAGGTGACGACTGGAAGCATGCATTCTCTGACTTTCTGCGCGACTTCGCGGCCTGGCGGCCGGACGGGTCCGACCTCGATGCGTTTCATCAGAAAGCCACCGTGTTGCGCGCACTGCTGGAGATCGCCCCGCGCGGCGAGGATCGGGATCGTGTGTTGAACCTGTGCGTCACGTTTTTGCAATCCTCGCCAGCGGAGCGTCAAGGCCCTGCCGAGTGGTTGTGGGAGGCAAAGACGCTGGCGGAACTGGCGAACCTCGACACCTCAAAACTGGTGTCGCAGTTTCGAACTTCGCAAAGCCTGAGTTTGTCCCTCTACGCGACGCTCAACTATTTTGGTGCTTCGAGCGGCACTTCGAAGTAGAAATAATCTTTGCCCGAAGCGGCGTCCTTGATTCCCGTCAAATAGAGTTTGGAGCCGGGAATCAACTGCGTCTGGAAATAGAAAAATCCATTGGCGGAATCGCCCGCCGGCAGAAGCTTCGGGGCGAACGCGCGTCCCTCGATCTCCCACGTGTTCAGCGGACCTTTCTTCGGCTTTCGCGGAAAAGGGTTTGGATACGGAGAAGTTCCCGGCAGGCGCGGTTGCTTGATATTAGTATCGAGGTACACCACGTCCGACGCGGGCGTGGCTTCCAGATGCCTGCCGCCGGGGTCGACCAGTTCAGCTTGCAGGTCCAGTCGCAATGCTTTTCCGGTTCCGTTCTCCAGAATCACCAGCACCGGAGTCACGCCGTGCTGTGCCGGATTCACTTTGCCGAAGGCCTGCTTGGACTGATCCTCTGTGACATAAGGGATTGCCGCGAGCGTAATCTTGTCCAAAGTTTGATGGCTGGGATAGGACAAAGCGGTGGCAGGTGAGAACCGTGGTTTGTCCTTGTCGTCACCGGCGAGCACGGCTATACTCAGAAGAACGATCAACGCCACTCGTCTCATTTATTTCCTCTACCAGGTTGTCCAACTCGCCTTAAGTCCGGCGGTGGCCCTCTATTTACTGTACCGGGGATTGCGTGATCGCAGATATTTTACTGGCCTAAAAGAGCGCCTCGGATTCGTCCCCTGCAAAAACGTGACGGGCGCAGGGGCCATTTGGTTTCATGCCGTATCCGTGGGCGAAGTTCTGGCCGCGGCCGAATTGATCCGCCGCGTGCGAAGTGAGCATCCGCGGATTCCGGTGTTTCTATCGACGTCGACTCTGGCGGGGCGCGCCATCGCGGATCAGAAGGTCGGTCAGGGTGTGTTCTTCGCGCCCATTGACTATCGCTCCGCGGTGCGGCGCGTGTTGCGACGCGTGAGGCCCGCGCTGGTGGTGGTGCTCGAGACCGAGATCTGGCCGAATCTGTATCGTGAATCGAAACGAGCCGGAGCGTCGTTACTTCTCGTAAACGGACGGATATCCGATCGCGCTTTTCCGAGCTACCGCCGCTGGCGGACTTTTTTCCGGCACGTGCTGATCCAGCCGGACGCAATCCTTACCCAGAGTGCCCAAGACGCCCGCCGATTCGAAGCAGTGGGAGCACAGCCCGAACGAGTGCGAGTCGCCGGGAATCTGAAGTATGATTTCACGCCCCCCGCCGCCATCGCACCCGACATCGCGACCTTCCTCGACCGAACGAACCCACCAGAAGTTGTAATTGCCGCGAGCACCATGGCCGACGACATCGACGAAGACGACGTCGTGATCGCATCGATCGGCAGGCCTGGGCTGCTGGTGATTCTTGCGCCTCGGAAGCCGGAACGATTCGATCCGGTCGCCGAAAAACTCCGGCAGCGCGGGATTCCGTTCGTTCGCCGCAGCGCGGGGCTAGTCAATGCGAACCTCGCCTTGCCCGGCGTATTACTCCTCGATTCGATCGGTGAGCTCCCGGCGGTTTTCGAACGCGCGGATGTTGTTTTCATGGGTGGAACGCTGGCCAATCGGGGCGGACACAATATCCTGGAACCCGCCTACTTCGGCAAACCCGTCGTCACCGGTCCGCATATGGAGAATTTCGCGGCAATCGCGGAGGAATTTCGCGACGCGGTTGTGCTCATCGACACGCCGGACACGTTGGGCACGGCGATAACCGCGCTTCTTGATGATCCGGCGCGCCGCGCCGAGCTTGGCAGAAAGGCTCGCGAGATCGCGCTCTCGAAACGAGGCGTAGCCGCGCGAGTCATGGAAGAAATCTGGCGCGCATATGGCGAAGGTGTTCCCAATCCGCTTCGAACCTTGCCGACGCGCATCCTGCTTACACCACCTTCCTGGCTATGGCGCGCCGGACACGCGATCAATCGCTGGAGGGCAAGGCCGCAGCGCCTCACCACGCGTGTCATCAGCATAGGCGGACTGAGCATCGGGGGATCCGGTAAGTCGCCGATGGTGGCTCACCTGGCAGCGCTCCTGCGCAAGTACGGCCACAATCCGGCGATCTTAACGCGCGGGTATAAACGCACGTCGCGCGAGCCGGTCATCGTTCCTCGTGGCGAGCGGCACGGCGGCGGGCCCGCCGGAGACGAAGCCGGGATCCTGATTCGCCGCGGCGATGCGCATGTTGGCGTCGGAGCCGATCGTTTTGAAATAGGCCGCCGCATGGAGCAACAACTTGCGCCGGACGTGTTCCTGCTGGACGACGGCTTCCAGCACATGCGACTCGCGCGGGATCACGATATCGTCCTGATCGATGCGCTCGATCCGCTGGCAGGCGGAGTCGTTCCCCTCGGGCGGTTGCGCGAATCGTTCGATGCGTTGGCTCGCGCCGACACCATCGTCATCACACGCGTCGGGCCGGACCAGGACATCCGCGGCATTGAACGCCTGATCGCGAGGTACAATGCCGGAGCGCGAGTTTTTCGCTCGCGTGTGGTCCCACGGCAATGGGTTGGGCTCGAAGGGCCGCAGATCGACGTTTCGGCTGCACGCTTCGGACGCGTGGCCGCATTCTGCGGGTTGGGAGTACCGCGGGCGTTTTGGCGGACACTGGATGAACTGGGAATCGAACCGGTGTGGCGGCGCGAATTTCGCGATCATCATTTTTATGGTGCGAGCGACTTGCGGGCGTTAGCGAAAACTGCTTCGGTGGCGGGAGTCGAGATTTTGCTGTCGACGGAAAAGGACGCGATGAATCTACGCCGCGGAGCCGCGGAAATCCTGGCTCCGGTAAAGTTGTTTTGGCTGAGAATCGGGATCGAGATCGAAGAGGAAGAGGAGCTGTTGAAGCGTATTCTATGAGGACCGCGATCTTCGGAGGAACCTTCGATCCGATTCACACCGCCCATCTGGTGGTGGCGCGCGAGGCCGCGGAAGCGTTCGCGCTCGATCGCGTCTTGTTCATCCCCGCCGCGAACCCGCCTCTGAAAGACGCCGGCGCCGCCTATGAGGATCGCTACAGAATGGTGGAGCTGGCGTGCGCCGCCGACCCTCGCTTCATCCCTTCGCGTCTGGAAGAAGGCAAAAACAAAAGCTATTCGATCCATACCATCGAACGCGTGAAGGCAATGAACGGAGACGTGTTTTTTATCATCGGGTCGGATGCGTTTGCCGAAATTCAGAGCTGGTATCGCTGGCAGGAAGTGGTCGCCGCGGTCGAGTTTATCGTGGTCGCGCGGCCGGGGCACAATTACACTTCGCCGCCGCAAGCACGCGTGCGCCGGCTGGAAACCGTGGCGTTGCCGGTTTCCTCGTCCGAGATCCGCCAGCAACTCGCGCGCGGCGAACGCCCCGCGGAATTGCCCGTGGCAGTAACCGACTACATTCGTTCGCGAGCCTTGTACCACGCCTAATCGAAATCTCCCTGTTTCACACTACGCCTAGACGCAAGAAAAACGTGGTGATCTTTGCGTCTTTGCGTGAGATTGGCATTTAATGAATGGGCCAGGACCCCGGCGTCGGGCCGCTGTGGAAGATTTCTCGGGAATCATGAGCGCGTCAAGCGCGCCTACGCCGGCGAGTTGACGCGCCGCGATCTGATACGAAGGTGAGTCGCGTGCGAGCCGGTTTTGTGATATTTTGGTTCGCGCGCTGCCACCTGTCAGCGTACGGGAGACCCATCGTGAAACGTTTTTCCATCGGTTTGTTCCTGCTGCTGAGCCCTGTAGCGTTCGCGCAGCAAACGGTTCCTGAAATACCCTTCGACTCCGTTCCGAATCCGCTGCAGCTTCCGCCGGATCTGCATCTGGGGGAAGCGTCGGGCGTAGCCGTGAATTCGAAGGGGCACATCTTCGTGTTCTCGCGCGGCAACACTACCGGTCCCGCTTATGGCGCGACCGCCGCGCAGGTGCTCGAGTTCGGGCCCACGGGGAAGTACATTCGCGAGATTGGTCATAACTTGTACGCGTGGTCCTATGCGCACGTGGTCCGCGTTGACAAGGACGATTACATCTGGGCCGTCGACAAAGGCTCCGACATGATTATCCGGTTCAATCCGGAAGGCCGCGTAAACATGGTGTTCGGCCGCAAGAAAGAAGCTTCGGACGAAGGCGCCGAGCCGTGGAAGCATCCCAATCCACCGCTTCCGGCGCAGGACGGCCAGTTCCGCCAGCCCACTGACGTGACCTGGGACCCGCAGGGGAATATTTTCATCAGCGACGGCTACATCAATTCGCGCGTCGCGAAATTCGACAAGACCGGGCGCTGGGTGAAACAGTGGGGCGACCGCGGCACGCAAACGGGCCAGTTCAACACGCCGCACAGCATCGCGGCCGACGCCAAGGGCAATGTTTACGTCGCCGATCGCGGCAATCGCCGGATTCAGGTGTTCGATGCCGACGGCAATCATCAGCGCACCATCACGATCGACGTGCCGGTTCCGCCCAACGTGCAGCCGTGGATGGGACGGATGCCGACGCCCGAAGCAGCGGTGCGGCAGAGCGGCGCGCCGTGGGCTATCTGTATCACGCCCGGGCCGACGCAATATCTGTATAGCGCCGACGCGTATCCCGGCCGCGTGTACAAGCTCACGCTGGACGGCAAAGTGCTCGGCGCGCTGGGTACTTCCGGACGCCAGTTGAAAGAATTCGGCTGGATTCACGAAATCGCATGTCCCTCCGAAAACACCATCTACGTCGCTGAGATTTTAAACTGGCGCGTGCAAAAACTGTTGCTGCATCCGGAAAAGGCGACGGCTGCGCCCAGCTCGAATCAGGCCGCTCTCGGTCAGCGCCGGATCGATCGCGCGCTCGCCGAAATCGCCGCGCAGCCGGCTGATCTTCGCAGAGGGTTGCTAAGTGCGGCCATGGCGTATCAGAGCATCGATGAGCCGGCGCCGAAAGATCCGTGCGATCTTGAGCCGGACAAAACACACAATCATTAATCCCCGTTTTGCGGTCTTTGTGTCCGCACTTTCCGTCTTGGCGCGAAACCGTTATTTGACGATATTCGCCATCGTCGTGATGATCAACGAGTTGGCGAAGTCGATCAGAAACGCGCCGACTATCGGTACGACAAGGAACGCTTCCGGAGCTGGTCCATATTTTTCGACCAGCTCCTCCATACAGGCCACTGCGTTCGCGGTAATCCCCAGCATGTAGCCGCAGAATCCCGCGGTCTCGACCGCCGCCTCGTAGTTCCGCCCCATCACCCAATAAGCCATGGTCAAACACATCAGGATGCACAGCGCGACCTGCGCCGTCAGGATCGCGATCATCGGCAGCGCGAGATGCGCCAGTTCCCAAAGCTTGAGCGCGATCAGCGCCATCACTATGAACAGATTCAGTGCAATTCGCCCGGCGTGATTCACGTCCGTTTGCGAAAGTTTCGCGAATTGGAAATAGTCGTCCAGGTTGCGGATCACCGCTCCCACGATCAGCGCGCCGATGTAGCTCGGCAGTATTAGCCCGCGTTCCTGCATTGCGCCGCTGAGAACATTCCCGACGCCCATTGCGATCCCGATCATGAGGATCGTGGTGAAGAAAGATCCCGACTCGGCTTCCTCTGCCTTCGCCGCAATCGCGACGCTGGCAGCCGGTTTGAGTTTATTACGCCGAATCAGCCAGCCGCCGATGTATCCGCCCAGCAGACCTGCAACCGCGATCCCGAACGTGGCCGAACCCATTGCCAGCGCTTCCGCTCCCACGACGCCCATTTTTTCGAACGTGCTGCCGAACGCAACGGCGGTCCCCGGACCTCCCGTGAGCGCGACCGATCCCGCCAGAATCCCCAATCGTGGATCGATCGACATCGCCTTTGCCAGTCCCATTCCCAGTACGTTCTGCAACACCGCGCCAAGGGAACTGATGGCAAGGAGTAAGACGACTTTTTTTCCGCCCTCGCGCAACAACCGGTACCGGGCACTCAGCCCGACTGTGGTCATGAACGCGATCATGAGCAGGTCGCGAAGCTGTGTATCCACATCCAGATTCACGAATCGATCCCTGAGCGCGAGCGCGAGGATCGCGTAAACCATCCCACCCACGATGGGTGTCGGAATATTCAGGCGATCGAGCACCGGAATCTTGCGTTTCAGCCAGATGCCGAGGATCACGCCCAGTGAAGCGGCGCCGAGCACCTGCGCGGGATTCAGTTTCCATGTGGTCACTCGATTATCTTCAGCCGCCGCAGCGCCTCGTCAATCTCGGGCCGCACCAGAACGCCTTTTGCGATTTCAACTTTGCGATTCTCTTCACGCTCGATTTGGTAGTGCGCCAGTTTAGCCACTTCCGCTGCGTCCTCCAGCGGAACCACCGCGATGCCGTCGCGATCGGCGATGATGACGTCTCCAGGCCTTACAGCTACGCCGCCGCAAGCGATGATCGCGCCCACCTCGCCTACGCCGTCCTTATTGCATCCGTTCGGCGAAAGTCCGCGCGCGTACACCGGCAGCCGCAAAGCCTCAAGAGCGTCCGCGTCGCGAACCGTGCCGTCGACAATCACCGCGCGCACACCCGCCCTCGCAGCGCTGTTACCAATGAGCTCGCCGAAACCGGAGTTGTTCACATTGCCCTGCGTATTCATGATGACGACATCGCCAGGCTTCGCCACCGACAGCGCTTTGTGCAGCATCAGATTGTCGCCGGAGTGGCACCACACCGTCAACGCGGCCCCGATGATCCGCGGTGACGCCCAGATCGGTCGGATTCCCGAATCCATTGCGCCGAGCCGCGACATGCAGTCGGCGACCTGTGCGCTCGAAGCCGCTCCGAACGCGTCGAGCAACGCTGCATCCGGGCGCGGCCATGACGATCGCACCCGAAATCCCGGCCTACCCGGCATCCCGCAACCTTTCGGACGCCGCGGCAATCCCGGCGCCTGCACGCACCGGCCAGCCGAGCTCCGCCAGCGTGTCTTCCAGATGCAGCAGATCGGTCAGGATGTCCGACTCACTGAATGCGCCCATGGTTCCGATGCGGATCACGCGTCCGGAAAGTTTATTGCGCGATCCCGCGATAACCGTCCGATGCCGCTCATACATGCGCTTCACGATCTGCCCGCCGTCGAGCGGTTCGGGAACCTCGAGCACCACTACCGAACTCGATAGAGCATCCGACTCGCCGAAAGTCCTCAAGCCGAGCGCGTTGCATCCGCAACGTAACGCTTGCGACAGCCGCCGGTGCCGCGTGAGTACGTTCGGCACACCTTCCTCGTGAATCATCTCCAGCGCTTCGCGCAATCCGCCGATCATGGATACCGCTGGTGTGAACGGCGTCTCCGCACGATCGACATTCGCAATCGCTTTGCGAAAATCCCAGTAGAATCGCGGCATCGCCGTTTCCCGATTCACCACCGCCTGAGCCTTCGGTCCGACGCTGGCCAGCCCGACTCCCGGCGGATTCATCAGCGCTTTCTGAGACGCGGAGATCAGGATGTCGATGCCCCATTCGTCCTGCCGCATCTCGATTCCGCCCAGTCCGCTCACCGAATCCACGATCAGCAGCGAGTCCGTCTTCCGCACGATGCCGCCAATAGCTGCAAGATCGGCGACGATTCCCGTCGAGCTTTCGTTGTGAACCAGAACCACGGCACGATATTCCGCGGACTTGACGCGCTGTTCCACTTGCGCAGGATCGGTCGCGTGTCCCCAGGGAGTGTCTAAAACGTCAACTTGCGCGCCGATCGCTTTGGCGATCTTGGCGAACCGCTCGCCGAATTGGCCGTTGACGCAGACCAGCACGCGCTCGCCCGTTGCGACCGTGTTGATCAGGCTCGCCTCCATCACTCCGGTTCCCGAGCAGGCGAAAAACAATACGGGATTCGCGGTTCCCATGACGGGTTTGAGCAGTTCCTCCGCCCGCGCGAAAATCGCCCTGAATTCGGCACCGCGGTGATCTAACACCGGCGCGGCGATGGCTTGACGCACGCGTTCGGGAACGGCCGTCGGGCCGGGTAGACGCAATCGATAGTTCATTAGTTCGTTCGCTCCGCTCTTACCAGGTACCGGACGCGGCCCGCGGGATCGGTAAGAATCGGCTCGACCGTTTCTTTCACCGCGAACCCCGCGGCGGATAGTTCAGGCTCCAGTATTTCGGGCGTCATGTCGTGCCGTTTGGCCTGTTCCTCCCGACTGTCCTTCCGACGTGCAGGCGCGTAATTCTCGACGATGACCAGCCTTCCGTCGGGTTTCAGCGCGTCGCATAAATGCTTCAACATCGCCGGCGGATGCGTGAATTCGTGATAGGTGTTCGAGATCAGAATCGCATCGAACTCGCCGGCGGCGAGCCCCGGATCGTTTTCTTTTCCTAGCACCGCTTGAAGATTCGGGACGTGTTGCGCTTCGGCTTGCGTGTTGATCCTGGAGACAGCGGATTGCGTGATTTCGACGCAAACCACCTTGCCCGTCGGAGCCACTTTTCCGGCAATCCGAACGGGATGCTGAACGGCGAGGCCCGTGCCGATATCCGCGATCACTGCTCCGGCATGCACTCCCAGCGCGGCATCCATCGCGGCCGCAACTTTATTGAGCTCGGCTTCGGTCGGCTGTTGGGCCTGCGAACAGGCCATCGCCAGCAATGCGGCCAGCGTGATTTTCAATGGCATCTTGCCATCATAGCGTCTTGAAATCGCGATGTTCGCGGAAGTACGGCACCAGTCCGCCGGCCTCCAGAATATCGAGCATGATCTTCGGAAGCGATCCGGCCGCGATGACTGCACCGGTCGTCACGTTGTGCACCATCATGTGCTCGCTCTGATCGATCCGGAGCCGATCACCTTCCCGAATTCCGCTCGTATCGCAAATCAGCGGAAGCAGTCCGTTATTGACAGCATTGCGATAGTAGGTCCTCGAAAAACTGCGTGCGAGGACTGCACGGATTCCTGCACCCGCCACCGCCGTGACCGCCACTTCCATCGCCGACCCGCATCCGAAATTCTTCCCCGCGACGATCAGATCACCTGGCTCGACCGTGGCGGCGAACCCCGCGTCTAATTCTTCGAAAAGGTAACGACGCAGAAATTGTGGATCGATGCTTTCGCGTTTTCGTCGAGACGTGATGATGTAGTCGGTGTTGATATCGTCGCCGAACACTCTCGCGCGGCCTTCGATCATACGGGGTCTCTCGGGTCGGCGATGGCTCCCCGCACTGCCGCTGCCGCGCAAGCTGCCGGCGACGCCAGATAGATCATGGCGTTACTGTTGCCCATGCGTCCCTTAAAATTTCGATTCGCCGTGGAAATGACGTTCACTCCGTCGCCAGGAATCGCGCCACAGGTACCGCAGCACGATCCGCAGCCCGGAGTCACGATCACCGCGCCCATGGCGATGAAATCGGTGAGCGTGCCATCGCGCGACAGCGTCTCGAGCACGGTTCGAGAGGCCGGCGTCACTACCACTTGCACCCCCGGCGCCGGTCCGCCCGCGGCTTTCAAAATATCGCGAGCCTGATGAAAGTCGCGAACGCGCCCGCCAGTACAAGTTCCTAAATACACCATCTGTACGGGTGTCCCCGCCGCCTGCTCGATCGGAACCACGCGATCCACTTGATGCGGTAGCGCCACCTGCGGTGTGATCGATGCGAGATCCAGCACCACCTCCCGCGCATAGTGCGCATCAGCATCAGGCGTCACGGCGCCAGGAAAAATGCCGGTCTTAGCGCCCATTTCGACCGAAAGATTGCTCAGCACCAGTCGATCTTCCAAGTCGAGCGCGACGTCGTTGAATTCGAGCGCCTGATACGTCGCGCCGTCCGCTCCCAATTCCTTCGCCAGAGCCAGCGCGATATCTTTGGGATACACGCCGGCCGAAAGCTTGCCTGTAAGTACGACGCGAATCGATTCCGGAACACGCAGCCACATGCGCCCGCTGATCATGATCGCGGCAAGATCGGACGATCCGATCCCGGTCCCAAACGCGTTCAACGCGCCGTAGGTGACGGCATGACTATCCGCGCCGACCACCAGGCTGCCAGGCGTCACCCGGCCCGATTCGACCATGAGCTGGTGCCCGATCCCTTCACCGACTTCCCAAACATGAATGCCGTGCGCGCGCGCGAAATCTCGGGTCCGCGTATGCAGCTTGGTGGTATCGCGATTCGGCGCTGGTGCGTAGTGATCCAGCGCGAATGCCAGTTTTTCAGGATCTCGAACCCGTCCGCCGCCCATCGCCTCGAAATAATCGACCGCCATGGGAACCGAGGCATCCGTCCCCAGCGCGCCGTCCACGTGGCACACCACCACGTCTCCCGCGCGAGCGTCCACGCCGGACTTGGTCGAAAGGATTTTCTCGCTGATCGTCTTTCCAGCCATCAGGGATGAACGAGCTCAGCGGTATGTTGACGCGTGGGAGAGTTTTCAAGAACGGAAGCAGTGAACAGAACCAGTGCGATCCACAGAAAATCGGCCAGAAGGAGATGCACCAGCTGCATCCAGATCGGTGTCAGCAGGAAAAGATTCAGCATCCCCGCTCCCGTTTGCAGCACCACCAGAACGATCACCGTCGTAGCGAGCCGGCTCGCCCGCCCGATCTTCACCGCAAGCGTCGCGATGTATGCGCCTGTCAGCGCGGCGGTCACCGGATGCCAAATCCGTAGCTTCACAAGTGCGGGCGCCGTCGCAGAAAAATCCAAAGCAAGCCCTTCCCCCAGCGAATTGACGGGAAACAGAGTGTCGCTTAGCGCCGTGATCGCTCCCGTAATACTGATGAGCAACGCTCCCGCGATCGCGCCTCCCAGCAGCCTTGCGTTGATTCCCGACCATTCGATCGCGCGATTCCCTGAAGCCCACCAAGCGGTGAGCGCCATCGCTCCCACCAACAATAGGGTGTTGACCAGATGCGCCGAGAGATAGACCATCCGGCCCACCGATACGTCGGTGCCGGTGTATTTGAAGAGCACGAGTCCGGCGCCGAGCAATGCTTCTATCACCAGAAGGACCAGCGACGCAGCCGCGGCTTTCCACACCAGTTCGCGACGGTATGCATAATAAGCCCACGCCGCCATCACCACCACCAGAATGGACTCGACTGGAATACTCGCGCGGTGCGTGAATTCGATCACCGTGGCAATCTGTGCCGCGTGTGGAATGACGGTCCCGTTGCACAGTGGCCAGTGATCGCCGCAGCCCTCGCCGGATTTCGACGCCCGAACCAGCGCGCCCCACAGAATCACCAGGAGATTGATTCCCAGGACCGTCCACGCGAATTGCGCGAATCTTCGCCGCACTAATTCGATTATAGTGCCGCGAGCTATTCCACCCGGATCGCGGTCGTCGGGTCGACGCGGATCGCGCGCATCGCAGGCAACATGCTGCCGATCAGCGTCATGGCGACACACAGAGCGATCGCCACCACAAACGTCGCCAGATCGCCGGGCTCCACGCCTGCGAGCAACGCGCGCATCGCTTGTCCCGCGCCGAATGCGAGCACGACGCCGAACACCACGCCTGCGGCCGCCAGAATCATGCCATCGCGCAGAATCATTCGGAGAATGTCGGTTTGAGTTGCGCCCAGTGCGATCCGTACGCCGATTTCCTGGGTCCGTTGCGAAACCGCGAACGAAAGAACCCCATGGATTCCGATCGCCGCCAGCAAAAACGCAATGGCCGCGAACGAACCCAGCGCGCCGAGTTGAACGCGCCGCGTCGCGGTTTCACCATCGACAATGTCGTCGAGCATCCGCACGTTCGAAACCGGCTGCTCCGGATCGGCTTCGCGAATGATTCGCCGCAGGGCCGGTGCCAGCGCCGCCGTATCGCCGGACCCTCGCACGATCAGATCCTTGGGCGCGTACCACGTCGAGACCGCGCGATGCTGCTTGTAGGAAAGATAAACCTGCGGCTCACTGGATCGCTCCAGTCCGCGTACCCGAACCTCACCCACTACTCCGGCCACCGTGCGGATCGCGTTTCCAAAATCGAAGTGCCGCCCCAGCGGATTCTGATTCGGCCAGTATTTGCGCGCGAAGGATTCGCTGATCACCGCGACAAACTGCCCGTCGAGCCGGTCCGATTCCTCTACATCGCGCCCGGATCGCAGCGGAATTCCCATGGTCTGAAAAAATCCGGGTGTGACGAAGCGAAGACTTGCAAACTCGCGCTCCGAAACCGGCAGTGGGTGGCCTTCCACTTGAACGGGCCATATTCCGCCGCGATGAACGATGGGCAGAAAACTGATGTAGGCCGCTCCAGTGACTCCAGGCAACTCCCGAGCTTGCGACAGAACGCGCCGGTACAATTCCTCGCGCCGGTCGTTGTGCTCGTACTTCGGCATCGGAAGCGAAGTACGCAAACTGAGGACATGATCGGCGCGAAAACCGGGATTCACCGATTGGATTCGCCATAACGCGCGAACCAACAGCCCGCAGGAAACCAGCAACACCACCGACCCCGCTACTTCTGCGACAACTAGAGCGGAACGCAGGCGCTCCTTTCGTCCGCCGACGCCTGAGCGGGATCCTTCGCGCAAACCGTCCGCGTTTCGGCACACGCGCATCGCCGGAACCACCCCGAATCCGATTCCGGTAGCGATCGTGATCAACAAGGCGAACGCCAGAATGCGCCAGTCGATCGAAGGAACTTCGGCGATGGGCAGATACACCGGCACCAGGCGCACCAAAAGCGGAAGCGACAAACTGGCGATCAATACGCCGATGGCGCCTCCCGTGATCGCCAGGATCAGGCTCTCGGTGAACATCTGCCGGATCAAACGCTCTCGTCCCGCACCCATTGCGGCCCGCACAGCCAGTTCTTTGCGACGCGCCAGTGCGCGCGAAAGCAAAAGATTTGCGAGGTTCGTACAGGCGACCAGCAAAACGCACAACGACGCCGCGAGCAACACCTTGAGCGCCAGCCTTGACGCGTTCGGCATATCGTCGTGCAGGGGCACCAGCGTCACGCCGATATGCGCCAGCTCTTTCGGATAGGCGCGCTGTAACTGCGCTGATATCGTCTGCATCTCAGCGCCGGCCTGCTGGAGCGAAACTCCCCGCTTCAGCTTCGCGATTCCATAAGTGTAGGTGTTGGTGCGATCCTCGAAATCCTGCGCGGCGAATCGCATTGCTGTCCAAACCTGCGCGTCGCGGCTGGGGAAGTAAAACGTCTTCGGCATCACGCCGATCACCGTGTACGCGACATTGTCCAGAACGATCTTCCGGCCCAGCACCGACGTATCACCTCCGAACTCCTTCTGCCACAGCCCGTAGCTCAAGACGATGGTCCCTGGCGATGTTTCGCGATCGTCCTCTGCGCTGAAAAATCGTCCCAACACCGGCGTTACTCCCAGCAGCGGAAGGATTTCGGCGGTGACCGACGCACCGTCGATTTGTCGCGGCTCCGTACCCCCGATGAGATTCACCGACAGATTTCGATATGCGCCCATCGCCTCGAACGCCGTCGACATACGCTTCCAGTCGCGATAGTTGGCGGGCGCGACATCGTTCAGTCCTAACCCGACGAATGAATTGTCCTCGAACAGCTTCACGATTCTTTCCTGATCGGCGAACGGAAGCGGACGGATAAGGACGTGGTCGATCATGGCGAACGCAGCGGTGGTCGCGCCGATTCCCAGCGCCGCCACGGTGATCGCGGTCAGTGTAAATCCTGGAGCCCGGCCCAACGTGCGCGCGGCATAGCGCAGATCTTGCGCCAGAATGTCGAGATGGACGCACAGGGCGTTGTACAAAACTTCGAATGGTGTCTGGATCCACAACAGCGCGACCAAAAACGCATTGGAAGCGTCCCGCCGCCGCTGTCCGTGGATGGCGCACATCTCCTCGCCATACTCGGCGCGGAATGATGCTGGGTACGCATGCAGCAGTGCGCGATACAGCCTCATCATGCCCTCCCGGGTGCAAACCCGCTTTCCCGCGCGAGCTTCACCAGTTGCGTCAGCCGCCGCGCTTCGGCGCGCGCCACAGCCGAGCCAAACGGCGTGATTCGGTAATAGCGCCGCCGCTCGTCGTCTTCTTCGGGACTGGGGCGATCCCGTGGCTCAATCAGCAGTCCCTGTTCGAGCATTCGCTGGATGGATCGGTACAGCGTTCCCGCGCTCAGTTTCAGCTCGCCGCCCGTACGCGCGGCCACGTCCTGAATGATCGCGTAGCCATGCCGATCGTCTTCTGCCACCGACATCAGAATGTGGAGCGTAGCAGGCGGCAGCGGGAGCAGGGAACTCGGGTCCGGGAGATCTTTCATGCCTCAAGTATACTCAGTGTGGCTATATTGTCAATAGCTATATGCGCCGTGCGACATCGCCGATACCGAGCCGTGACCGAAGGGAGCGGTTAATCAGTCTGATCCCGCGTCACCGCGCCGCGCGACCCAGCCACATGCCCAGAAACTTGTCGACCATCGCCTCCGGAACGTCGATATACAGTTTGACGCGCTTGGTTTCTTTTGTGACGCGAATCATGTCGTAGACCTGTGCCAGATCCGGCTGATCTTTGGGGACGCTCAGCCGCCCGAGCCCCACCATCGCCTTCAACGCGCCCTGCACTTGCTCCGCGCCTTCGTCACTTGCGCAGTTGGCCAGCACGACTCCATTGAGCCCGTTCCGCAGATCGAAATGCAGCGTGCCGGTTTCTACCGAACTGACCAGCTTGTTGATGTTCCCCAGATTGCTGTTCTCGTCGAATGGCAAATGGATCGATCCCCCGGCGTAGGCCGCCCAGAACTGCGCGTCCGCTGGAATTTCCTTCATCAGCGTGGCGAGCGCCGGCGGCGGCCCGTGCGATTCCTGCCGGTGGTCCACCAGCGCATGCAATTCCTCTACTCGACCCAGCGCTGCGGTGGTTGGATTGATCAACATCACCGCGCCCTGCTCGTTTCCGTACAGATTGAATCCCTTATAGCCTGACCGCTTGGCGCCTTCTTTTTCGAGTTTAGGCTCCAACATCTCGTCCGCGAATTTTCCGCGTCCCAGCAGGACGCCTTGTTTGCCGTTGGAGACGAACAGCAGTTCCCACAGATCCTTGCGCGGATCCAGACCAGTCCTGCGCGCGAAATCCTCGATCTGCGGGATCTGCCGCCCTGCAAAATTCTTCAGATAGACCGGAGTTTTGAGTAGCGTCTCGAGTCGCGTGCCGACCAGCAGCACCGTGTCCGGCGGCACCAGCGTATCCAGCGAAGGGTCCACTCTGACACTCGACGGCTGGCGCGAACACCCCGCGGCAGCCACCATCGAAACCAGCAGAAATCGGCGCATCATTCTAAAGACGAAGAGTAACACCCGGAATTACCGCCTGCCGGGGAGACGCTGACGAATTGTGATAAATTGGGCGCTATGACACCCGAACAAGCCCATTTCGTTATGAACGAGGTCTACATTCCTCAAATCGAAAACGAACACAAAACCACGCGCCGCGTGATCGAATCAGTGCCTGCCGACAAGGGCGACTACGCTCCCGATCCGAAGTCGATGACCGCGTGGACGCTGGCCAAACACATCGCCAGCAGCGAATCATTTTTCATGAACGGCACCGCGAATGGCGCATTCGACCGGGCTGACGGCGCTGTTCCCGAATCCGTGCAGACTCCCGCCGACCTGGTGAAGTGGTATGACGAAGTCCACACGAAAGCGATCGCCAGATTGAAAGCCACGAAAGGCGAGGACCTGGCAAAGAACATCACGTTCGCCATCTTCACGCTGCCCGCGATCAATTACACGGGCCTGATGCTCAGCCATTCCGCGCATCATCGCGGCCAACTTTCTGCTTATCTCCGTCCGATGGGCGCAAAAGTTCCCCGCATCTACGGCGGCAGTGCCGACGAGCCGATCGAAATGCCGCAGCAGACCGCTGCTCAGCACTAAGATCTCAGCCGCGAAGGGACACGAATCATTCGTGTATATTCGTGTCCATTCGTGGCTAAATCATTTTCCTGCTGCCTTCTCCACACCTCGCATCACGCGCAGTAAGTTCCCGCCATAGATCTTCCGGATGTCCTCAGCCGAATATCCTTTTTCGAGCAACGCCCGCGTGAGATTCGGAAACTTCGAAACATCGTCGAGCCCTTCCGGCGTACATCCGATTCCGTCGAAATCGCTGCCGATCCCGATCGCATCCACACCCGCGATCTGCTTCACGTGATCGATATGCGCCACGACGTCGGCCAGCGTCGCTCTTGGACCCTGCGGCGCTCCGCGTCCCCCGCCCGCGCCGGCTTTCAGGAATCCGCATGAAAAATTGATCTGCACAACGCCGCCCTTTTTCGCCAGCGCCACGATCATTTCGTCGGTCATGTTGCGAGGCACGTCCGCCAGCGCCCTGCATGACGAATGTGACGAAAAGATCGGCGCCGTGCTGACTTCCAGCGCATCCCAAAACGTCTTGTCGGCGACGTGCGCGATGTCTACCATCATGCCCAGACGGTTCATTTCGTGGACCACTTCTTTCCCGAAATCGGTCAACCCCTTGTGATGCTGCACATCGGTGCGCGTGATGTCGCCCGACGAATCCGCCCAGTTGTTTGTGTTCGAGTGCGTCAGCGTCATGTAGCGGATGCCCAGAGCATAGTAGTCGCGTAGCAGGCGGACGCTGTCTTCAATCGCGTGCCCGCCTTCGATTCCCATCAGCGCCGCGATTTTGCCTTTCTTGTGCGCCGCCTCGATCTCGGCAACGCTGGTCGCGAACGCGAAATCGTTGGGATATTTTCCGACGATGTCGTGCCGCACCGTATCGATCATTTGCAAAGTGCGATTGGCCGAATGATTTCCATTGACGTAGTTCGCGGCAACATACACCGCGAAAAACTGCGCTCCGATCCCGCCTTCCTTCATGCGGACCAAATCCGTGTGCGTCGGCCGATCACTGGTGTTGCGTGGCCCGATGTCGAACCCCTCTACGGTGCGGCTGGTGACGTCATTATGAGTGTCGATGAGCAGCGCGGACCGGTGGACTTTCATCACTTCGGCATCGGTCACCGTGCGCGTTTGGGCCATCAGCGCCGCAGCCGTCGCGGCATACAGAAAGACTTTCATAGCTCACCACTTTAGCAACTTGTTATTCTGGGTTTTTAACCTTCATGACTACAGTCACTCATCTCGAATGCAGCCTCTGCGCCAAACGATACGATGCCGGCAAGATCGCCAACCTGTGCGAATGCGGCGGACCCTTGCTGGTCCGTTACGATCTTCAAAAAGCCCGCGAAAGCTGGAGCCGAGATTGGATACCCAACGGCCCCTCCAGCATGTGGCGATATGCGCCCGTACTCCCCGTTTCGAAGCCCGCGGCGATTACGTCGCTCGGCGAAGGAATGACGCCGCTGATCCAGACCAAGAGACTCGGCCAGCGCCTCGGCGCGCGCGATCTGTGGGTGAAAGACGAAGGCGTCAACCCCACGGGATCGTTCAAGGCGCGCGGACTTTCCTGCGCGATCTCGATGTGCGTCGAGCTGGGTGTCACCAAAGTCGCGATTCCTTCGGCCGGTAACGCCGCCGGTGCGATGGCGGCCTACGCTGCCGCCGCCGGAATTGAAGCGCACATCTTCATGCCGCGCGACGTTCCGCAATCCAACTTCATCGAGTGCTGCGCCACCGGCGCCAACGTCACGCTGGTCGACGGACTCATCAGCGATTGCGCCAAAATCGTGGCTTCAAGAAAAGACGCCGAAGGCTGGTACGACGTGTCGACGCTCAAGGAGCCCTATCGCATCGAAGGCAAGAAAACCATGGGCTACGAGGTTGCGGAACAGTTCCGCTGGCAGCTTCCCGACGTGATTTTTTATCCCTGCGGCGGCGGTGTCGGGATGATCGGCATGTGGAAGGCGTTCGCGGAAATGGAAACGCTGGGCTGGATCGGCTCCAAACGCCCCAAGATGATCGCGGTGCAAGCCGAAGGATGCGCACCTATCGTAAAGGCTTACGAAGAGGGCAAGCAACGCAGCGATTTCTTTGAGAACGCCCATACCGTAGCCAGCGGTCTGCGCGTTCCCAAAGCCCTGGGCGATTTTCTGGTTCTCAACGCCGTGCGTGAAAGCGGCGGCACCGCGATCGCGGTCAGCGATGCTGATATGATCCAGGCCGGTATCGAACTGGCCACCGATGAAGGCATCTTCGCCGCACCCGAAGGCGGCGCATGCGTCGCGGCGCTGCGCAAGCTGCTCGCCAATGGATTCCTCAAACCCGAGGAACGCATCGTGATCTACAACACCGGATCGGGATTGAAGTACCTGGAAGCGTACTCACCCCAATTCCCGCGATGATTTTCACTGTCGACGCCCACGTCGCGACCATTCGTCTCGACCGCCCCCAGGAGCACAACCGCATCGAACCATCCGATCTGGATGCGCTGGCCGGTCACATCGCGGTCGTGAACGATAATCGCGACATCCGCGTCCTGGTGTTGGCCAGCACCGGCAAGACCTTCAGCTCCGGTTTTCATCTGGGAGCGATCGAGGCCGGCGCGCCGCAGCGGTTTGAAGAAGTCGCCAACGCGCTCGCGGCCTGCCGGGTCCCGTCCATCGCGGCGATTCAGGGCAGCGTATATGGTGGCGCGGCGGACTTGGCGCTCGCCTGCGATTTCCGGATTGGCGTGGACGGAATCGAGCTGATGGTGCCCGCGGTTCGGCTCGGCATTCCGTACTACCCCGGCGCCATCGAACGCTTCATAAATCTCGTGACCCCGAACGCGGCCAAGCGCATTCTGCTTGCGTGCGAGAGACTCGACGCGCAAGAATTATTGGATTGCGGCTACCTTGATCAGATCGTGGCGCGCGAAACTCTAGACGCGCGCGTGGCCGAATTGGCCGCAAACCTCGCGTCGCTGGCCCCCCTGGCCGCCCAGGCGGTAAAAGCGCAACTGAATCGATTCGATCGCGCGGCCGCCGCGGAAGCCGTGCGTGCTTGCCTGGCATCGCAGGATCACAAAGAAGGTTTAGCCGCGTGGATAGAAAAACGAACCGCGCGCTTCACTGGTGCGTAGTTGATCTTGTAGCCGGATTTGAAACCGCTTCCTACGGTCGCGGCTCGATATTATAGTTTGCAATGTTGCGACGCCCAGAGCCGTGACCAAAGGGAGCGGTTAAACCTTCGAGGGAGACGAAATGGCATTCTGCGTAAATTGTGGCGGCTCGCTCGCCGATAACGCGCGATTCTGTACCGGCTGCGGTCAACCCGCGGGCGTTCCCGGTCCGATCCCAGGAAATGTCCCCTCGCCGCCGCCCGCCGTTGCGACGCTCGATTACACCATTCAGGGCGATAACCTCCAGGTGATCCGGATCACTCTGAAACCCGGCCAGGAACTCTACGCCGAGGCGGGAAAGATGATCTACAAGCAGCCGCAGGTCATCTGGGAAACCCGTATGAGCGGCACCTCGATCGGCGAAAAAATCTGGGGCGCGCTCAAACGCAAACTCATGGGCGAATCGCTGTTCCTGACCTATTTCCATACGCCCGTCCCCGGCGAGATCGGCTTTGCCGGCTCCTATCCGGGACGCATCCAGGCCTTCGATCTGCAAGCGGGCCAGAGCGTTTTTGTGCAGCGCGACAGCTTTCTGGTAGCCCAGGCCAGCACCCAGTTGAACATTGCTTTTGTGAAAAAACTGGGCGCTGGATTCTTCGGCGGCGAAGGCTTCATCCTCGAAAAGTTGACCGGACCCGGGACCGTTTTCATCCATGCCGGCGGCGATTTCGTCGAGTTCACGCTGGCCGCCGGCGAATCCTTGCAGGTCGATACGGGCTGCATCGTGGCCTTCGAGGAAGGTGTCAATTACGACATCCAGTTCGTAGGCGGGATCAAGACCGCGCTGTTCGGCGGCGAAGGATTTTTCCTGGCGACACTGACCGGACCGGGCCGCGTGATCATTCAGAGCATGACGCTGGAGAAAATGCGGCGCGAGTTGGCCCCGTTCAAACGGGGAGGCGACGAGCACAAAGGGCTCGACGCCATCACCGGCATTTTCGACAGCGACGATTAGTGGCGTCGACTTTGAGGCGCGACAGTCATGGAGCGCCTACTAACGTTCTGTATTCTACTTCGTCGCGAACGTCACTTGAATATTGCTGTTAAATCCTACGTTGCTCGGATTGCCGTCCAGTTGGACCACGATAACGTTGTTGGCGTTGGGTGTGAACTTATTCTCAACCAGGAAATTGATCTGCCACCCGCCCGGGAATCCGCACCCCGCGGTCGAGCCAAGTATGTCCGCGTCCGGTGCGGCGCCGTTGAAGGGACCCGCGATCAACGCCGGTCTCACTCGGGTGCCGGAGTTTCCAGTCGGTGCGAACCCATCCGTTGGAGGCGCATCCGGACCGCCGCTGAAAACGCCCGCGCCGGTCAGGCAGAACGCGATAAAGGCCGACCCGTCGCGCGGAACCGGATTCGATGGCGAGTTGATTCCCAGGTATGTTCCGTCGAGCTTAAAGTTGAGCGCTGCCGCCTGCCCCGCGCCACCAGCTCCCGAGGTGAAGAATCCAGGTGAGGAGATCGCCATGGGGAACTGACCTGCAGCGACAATTTCACCGGTTGACGGATGCGTCACCAGGAACTCCGCATTTCCCGAAGTCGGAGCGTTAGATGGAATTTGGAACGCAATGAAACCCGCCGCCTTTGAGATGCTGTAGATCGGCGCAGGCGTTCCATTTACTGTCACCTGTACGTCATTGGCAACCGTCGCCCACGGAAACGCGCTCACTGCATAATCGTCAAAGCTGAGCGGCAGGCCGAATCGATAGATGAGCGCCAACATTCCGGGAGCCATCGGTTTCTGATTAAAGCTGGCTGCATGCCCGTAGGTTGCAGCCCCGAAATAAAATGCGACTCGATTGGCTGATTCCGCCACCACCAGGTTGCCCGTCCCGTCCAGCGTAATCGCCGCGGCTGCGGTCTGGGCTTGTACGGTCTGATTCACCGGGTACTGTGTCGGCGTCGAACCCAGAATCAGCTTGTCGAATTCCGGCAGCCTCAGAATCTGGCTGTTGGATGAGTTGCTGATCCAGATTTCACCCGTCGCCGGGCTGACCACCAGGCCTTGCGGCGCTCCGATATTGTTGAACTGCGCGCTCGAACTCGCACCTGTGGTTTGGGTCCGGGCATTGGTCCACACCAGCAGGCGGCTGTTTCCGAAGTCGGCGACATACAACCGGTCCGAAGTATCTACTCCAATCTGACGTGGGCCATTCATTCCGGCCGCCGAGTTGGACTTGTTACTCGAATTCGGATCCGGCTGGCCGAGCACTGCCGTCGCCGTTTGACCGTTCTGGAAATCCGTGCCCTGTTTCTTAAAGATCATCACGCGGTTGAGGACTACGTCGGAAACCGCCAGGCTGCCGTCCGAAAACAGGGCGAGCCCGACCGGCCCGGCCATGGACGAAATGCTGGCATCGAAGAATTGGGAAGTGAAACCGGATTGGCCCAGCACCAGGTTCGGCAGCTGCTGGCTTCCGGAGGGCTGGGTGAAGGGCGACGGAAACCGCAAAACCCGTCCGTTTCCCGTATCCGCCACGAACAGGTTCCCGTTCGGATCCACCACCAGGCCGGTGGGCGTGTACAGGCCGACCTGATTGGGAAGCTGCGGGTCGTTGGTCGCCCCGTTGATCAGCGACCGGTAGAAATCCTTCTGTCCGATGACCAGGTCCGCCTTTGAGCCCAGCGGTATGTTGCGTGCGTCTTTGAATCCCAGGACGCGGTTATTGAGAAAGTCGGCTACGTACAGATGGGGAGGCGTAGAGGTCGTATCGATGACTACCCCCGCGAACGGTCCCGTGAAATTGAAGTTCACTTCGCGGCCTTCAATCAGGTTGGGCGAATTGTAGGGCCAGTCGAGTTGTCCCACCAGCCGCGTGGCCGTAACATATTTCGCGCCCTGCTGCGGAAAGGAAACTACGCGATTGTTCCCTGTGTCCGCAATCCACAGATCCGTGCCCAGAAACGCACCGCCGACCGGCCCGCGTAGGGTCGACGCATCCGGCTCCGGCTGTCCCTTGTTACTTTTTCCGTTGGAAAGATTGACCTGGCCCACCACGTCGATCATGGGCGGCGAGAATTGCGTGGTGATCGGGTTCTGCAGGCTGGACTCCGCAGGCCACGTGTCAGGCGTGTCGTACTTCACGACGCGGCTCGCACCGATATCCCCGACGAATAGATTGTTTCCAGAGATGATCAATCCCGGGGCGGACGTATTCAGAGAGTAATTGTTGATCGTCGTCAGCGGCGTTTGTCCCTGAATGTTATACCCGATGCCGAGAATCCGGAACGCGGAAATGCCCACGCTACCCGAGGCGATTCCCGGAAGATAGTACAGGACCCGGCCGAACCCGTCGGAGATGTACATGCCTCCATTGGCTGCGATCGCCACCGCGGCCGGCGCCCGCAAACTTCCTTTGAAGAACGGGGCGCCTCCAGGTTGGCCTTGAGGCGCTTGGCGCTCCACCCCCGTTTGAAAATCGAGCTGCCCCATGACAATGTCCGCCGCCGGCTCGATAGTCCCTGCCGCCAGTTGGCTGGCCGGAAATCGTAGAGCGCGGTTGTTTCCCGGATCGGGGACCCACAGACCGCCGGTCGAATCGAACGCGATTGCCGTGGCCCCGGGACCAACGTTCAGATACAGGGTCTTGGCACTCGGGAACTGATTCCCTTCGTTGGGAGAAACGCCGAAGTTGGCCGTCTTCTGGCCGATCACCAGGTCAGGCTGAAGCAGCGATCCGGTCTGTTTGAAAGGCGCCGGAAAGCGCAGGATCCGGTTGTTGCCCGTATCCGCTACGTAAAGGTTCCCGCTGCCGTCCACCAAGATCGCCGTGGGGTTCAAGAATCCGGTGTTGAGACCTATTCTGCCAGGTCCTCCGGAAAGGGTGCTGAAAAGATCTCGCTGGCCGATCACCAGCGGATCGGCGAAACCGCAGCTCGGATTCGTAATTCCGCACACGCCGAGCCCGCTGGGGTTCTTCCAGGCCAGCACGCGATTGTTGCCGGTGTCGGCCACATACAGGATGGGAGGACTGGAACTGGTATCGAAAGCAATGCTGAATGGCCCGCTTAGTTCCCGGCCTTCGACCAGGTTCGGCGACACCGAGACGAGCGACGACAGCAACTGTGGCTGCCCGAATTCCCGCGACGGAAAATTGTTGATGGTGGGAGACACCTGTTGCGCCAGCATAGGCGCAACAAAAGCAAGAAGATAGCGACAAAGCTTGGACATGTTTTGTTTCTCCGAAGCGGCCGCGGGAACCGCCTGCTGTGAATGTAACACAGCGACCGCAGTCAAAGTATTGGTCCGAAAGTTGGTTTTGCGAGTACTAGTCTGGGTTCGTTTGGTAGTACAGATTCATAGTCCGCTAAATCATTGACGAGTAACGGCCTCCGTGTCGATTACGTCCCCAGGCAGCAGTACTAGCTGGAGAATATCGGGACGCTCGGGGTCGAACTTCACTGTGACTGGACGGCCCCGAAACAGCCTTTGGACCCGCAACCCTGCCGGTAGAGTGCCGGGCCTCCGGTTGGTTCGAGGAAGCGCCTCGCCCAGCCTTCCGCCGATCCCGATGAACGCGTCCTCGCCGTTCACCGAGACGCGCATTTCGGCGTTGACGGCCGCATCGGGAGGAACCGGGATGCACGCCACTCCGGCTGGGAGGGCGATCCCGCAGGAGCCGTCTGGAGCCGCATGAAACTGGCGTGTGGCGTTCTCCAGGATGGCATGGTCGGATGCCGCGAGCAGGGTCGCGTAGTGATTGGACGACGAAAGGCTCGTCCAGAAGAGAGCGCGGATGTATCCGAAGGCGGCCGGTAGTCCGGGTAGGGGCGCTGAGGCCGTCTTTGCCGGGTCGGTCGCTGTCAGTGAGGCCAGCGACAGACGCACGCGATCGTCTTTAGGGGCCGCGGAAATGGCATAGTACGCGATTTGCACTCCCGAGCCGAGCGGACTGACCACCTTCAACCGGAAATCGGCGGTGAGCTCGACGAATCCGGCTTGGCCGATGGTCCCGAATCGCAGAAAGTAGGCGATCAGCGGGGTAAACGCGAATCGCTCGGTCATGGCCTTCAGAAGATTGATCCGTTCTTCGCTGGTGAAGCAGCCGGCCGCGGCGCGGGCGAACAGAGTGGATCGAAAGTCTTCGACGCTCTTGAGCGAGTCCGTATACATGCGGTCGGTTCCGACGACGACGCCTGGTGGCGGCGGAGTGGGATCGTCATCGAAAAACTCCACCGAGCTGAGCCGGATCCGGGCGGCTTTCTTCGACCAATGAATCGCCGCGAATTCGGATTCGATGTCGCAGCCGGCCTGCGCTCGTTTTCGGGCGTTGGAGATCAGAATTTCGGGCGTTGGCTTCACCGGAGGACGAACCACAGTCCGAGGTCCGCTCGCCACGATGGTGTAGCTCAGGGGCGCATGGCGGCATCCCGCGGCAAGGATCGTGAGAAGGATCAATGCGGCTCGCCACATGCTAAATTTTTAGCACGAGAGTGGAGTTCCCCGCAACATACCCATGGGTCTACACTGAGATGCATGACCTTTGTCATAACCCTCCTCGCACTTTCGGCGCTCGCGGCCGACCTCAATTGGCCTCAGTTTAGAGGACCCGCGGCGACCGGCGTAAGTCCTGGAAATCCACCCGTCGAATGGAACGGCGAGAACGGCAAGAATGTCCTGTGGAAGTCGGACATCCCGGGGCTTGGCCATTCCAGCCCGATCATTTGGGGCGACCGTATTTTCCTCACCAGTGCCGTTTCCGAATCCGGCGACGCGACGCTCAAAGTCGGGTTGTATGGCGATATCGGATCGGTGAAGGACGAAGGCGTTCAGAAGTTCAATATCTATTGCATCGATCGCAAGAACGGGAAGATTCTGTGGGAGCGTACGGCGGTCAGTGGAGTTCCGAAAATCAAGCGGCATCCCAAGTCCACGCATGCGAGTCCTACGCCCGCGACTGACGGGAAATATCTGGTGGTGTCCTTTGGGTCAGAGGGACTATTCACCTACGATCTGAACGGAAAGCTGCTGTGGAAAAAAGATCTGGGCGTGCTCGATTCGGGATTTTACATGGTGCCCGATGCCCAGTGGGGATATGCCAGCTCGCCCGTGATTCACGACGGCGTGGTCCTGATCCAAGCCGACGTCCAGAAGAATTCCTTCATCGGCGCGTTCGATATTGCCACCGGAAGAGAATTGTGGCGCACGCCGCGATCCGATGTTCCGACGTTCGGCAGTCCGGCCGTCGCTCCTTATGGTGACAAAGGACAGCAAGTGGTGGTGAACGGATGGAAGCAGATCGCGGGTTACGATTTCAAGACCGGCAAGGAACTGTGGACGCTGAAGGGAGGCGGAGACATTCCTGTGCCGACGCCGGTATACGCCGACGGATTAATCGTCATCACCAACGCGCACGGAAACAAGCGGCCGATTTATGCGCTGCGCATCGATGCGGCGGGAGATATCACCGAGAGTAAGACCGCAGTCGCATGGCAGCTCCCGCTGGCGGGGAACTACATGCAGACGCCGCTATTGGACAAAGGACTGGGATATTTCTGCTTCGACAACGGCGTCTTGACGGTGTACCAGATGTCGACGGGCGAAAAGCTGTATCAGCAACGGCTCGGCGGAACCACGGGATTCACCAGCTCCGGTGTGGCCGCGGCGGGGCATTTCTAC
>DATMOC010000046.1:0-17672 GCA_035568415.1 Bryobacteraceae bacterium
CGCCACCAGCGTGACCACCGGTGCCGGGGCCCGAGGGGCCGCTACTTTCCGGATACGGCCCGCCGGGCTCTGTCCGGCATCTGAGATGTAAACATTCCCACTGCTGTCGACGAAAACGTCGTTCGGAGTCTCAAAGGTTGCGTTCGTCGCGAGGCCGCCGTCGCCGCCGGTTCCGAAATTTCCGTTTCCAGCGAACGTCGTGATGGTGCCGTCCAGAGCAATCTTGCGGACCCGGTAGTTGCCGTTGTCGACCACGTACACGACGCCGGCCGAGTCCACGCCAACTCCCTCGATGCCGAAAAGCTGCGCCTTCGTCCCGGGGCCGCCATCGCCTGAAAATCCGGCGGCGCCATTCCCGGCCACGGTGCTGATGGTCCCGTCGGTTGCAACCTTGCGAACATATCCGCTTTGATCGGAGATGTAGGCATTTCCCGCTCCGTCCACGGCGACGCCCGTAGGTGAGCCCAAGGATGCCGACGTTGCCGGACCGCCATCGCCCGAGAATCCAAACGAGCCGTTCCCTGCGAATGGAGTGACGGTTCCTGAAGGACTGATTTTGCGAACCCGCGCCCCGGTCGACTCGGCTACATAGACGTTCCCCGGCGCATCGACGGCGACACCCGTCGGTCTGCTAAAGCCGGATGCAAAGGTGCTGATCATGCCGGTTGTGTCGACCTTGCGAACACGCCCGTTGAAACTATCGCCAATGTAGACGTTGCCGGTCGAATCGACGGCGATTCCTTCGTGCGTTCCGTTGAAGCCGAACGCGGCTTTGGTTGCAGGTCCGCCGTCGCCGACCGAGCCGATTCCTAGCGTTCCGTTCCCTGCAAACGTCGTGATGATTCCAGATGTATCGATCTTACGAACCTTCCAAGCGCCGGCTTCGACGAAATAAACGTTGCCCGCGCTATCCACCGTAATGCCGCTGGGCTGTAGGATATTCGCGGCAGTGGCCTTGCCGCCGTCGCCGGGAAATCCAAACCCGCCTCCGGCGATGGTCGAAATTGTCTGCGCGCTGCAGAACATAACTGCCGCGCAAAGATAAAAGAATACACGCATCATCTAATTTCCTTTCCTCCGAATTTCTCCCATGGGAGTCGCGAGCGAGCCGTCATCATTGATGTCGAGAGGCATGTCGTTCGCATCGTCACCCTGCTTGTGGAGAATAATTTTCCCGCCGCCCATCCAGCATTCGACTTCTTCATCCGGACCGATGTAGGAAACGGTCGCCTTGCCGGCATGGAAACGAACGTTGAAATTTCCAAATCCGCCGGCCGCCCAGCGTCCGTCAAACTTCGATCCGCAGCTCACCAAGCCCGGCTTTGGAGGAGTTCCCGCCTTGAGCGGACCGGGCGGCGGTGGAGCAGTGGAGGGGCGGAGATTCTGCGGAGTGGCCCATGCCACGCGATTGCCGGGAATCTGCACCTGATATTCCTGGCCCATCGTCGTCACGATTTTGCTCTCGATCCAGCGGCCTTCGAACAGCACCTGCACACGGTCGCCGACCACGTATTGTCCGGCGGCATGATCCTGCGCGGTCAACGCTCCTGTGCGGCGCACCTCGGTCGGATAAATCTTCGTCACCTGGATTCCGCTGACGTCGACGCGATAGTTATTTCCGTTAATCCCGACGACGTGGGCGCGAGTCCAGCCCATGCCGGTAACCACTTCGACCTCATCGCCGACCTTGATTCCGTTCGACGAGCCGCGGCGGGCCGCGCATCGACCTGGGCTTCGGCTCCCGTCTGCACGTGGCAGGATTTCAGAAGGTTCGAGACCGACTTGCGCGTGTCTTTGGCTTTCGGCCCCGCTTCGGTTCGGTTGTAGCCCTGAACTTCGCAAACCGCGTCGTCGCCGGGACCGGTGCAGCTTAGCACCTTGATCCGCAGCGGACTCGGACTGCAATCGTACAGCGCGTTCAACTGGATCTGCGGCTGGGCGGCGAGCGTCAGTGCGGCGAAAACGAAACTCAGTGATAGATGATTCATCTCGTGCCTCTATTGGACGGCGATCGTTTTGGAGTATCCGAAATCGATGACGAGGGCCCCGCTATCGATCGTTCCGCCGGCCAGGAGCGACACGGCGACCTGGGTGCCGGGCACCATCGCCTCCACCGCGATCCCGCCGAAACTGGTTCCCGTGGCGGGAACGGGCGGCAGATAGGCAAGCGCCTCCGGCGGGATCGTGTAGCTGCCCGGAGCCGCGGGAACATTGCAGTTCATCGTCACGATCCGGCGGTTCGAGCCGGTCAGCACCGTCGAATTCACTTGGATATAGACCCTGGGAAATCCGGTTCCGGTCCATGTAATAGTCAGCGGCTTGGACCGGTCGACCGAGATGATCGAGTCAAAGTTCGTTGCTAGAAAGGCGGTGGGGGCAGTGGTCGTGAAACTGAAAGGCCCGATGATCGCGCCGCCGGTTCCGCTCATGGTATAGGTCGCGCCATCGACGATTCCAGTGGAGGGCAACAAAACGTAGGTCGGCCCGGTCGGAGTTGGATTGTTCGCGAGCGCCGTCCCCGCCGTCAGCGTTCCGCCGGTGAGCGGCAGGCGCGGGCCGGCATCGAGGAAGCCTTTCGGAAACACGGGATCCTGCCCACCGGCCGGATAGGTGCGATCGTAGATCTCACATCCGTTGAACTTGACGCCGATTCGGGAGAGCACGTATTGCGTCGATGTATATTGACCAAAGAATCCGCTCGCCGAAAGCTGAGGCGCAGCGTTGGTAGCCGATCCAATCTTCGCGATGGCGAACGCACCGAAGATAATGTCCTGTTGCGCGTCCAGTTTGGTCAGGATCGGAAGCGGGAAGAAGAAATCCGAACACGCGGTCTGGCCCGCCGCGGCGATGGGAAGCGACGTGAGATTGCTCAATTCCCCGCCTGCGCTCACCTGCACCGGCGCGAAGCAATCGAGCTGAGCGTCAGAAGGCAGGTGAAAATTGATCTGCCACAGACCGGGATATCCCGCGACCGCTCCCGCGTAGCCAGGCGTGATCTGCTGCGTCCCCACGATCACTTTGAAATTCCCCGCCGCCGTCTGATCGCCTGACGAACCGGGGCTGCTGCCGGGATCGTTCGCAGGGTCCGCGCCGCCGCCCGTGCCCCACAATACGATGTCGTCTCCCGGATGCGCCGGGGTGAGGAGCCAGTGGTAGCCTGAAAAATCCACGCTGCCGCTGGTGAGGCGCGCCAGACTCAAGCCGCCGTTCACATTTGCGATGGTCGCCTGAGACGGACCCGTGCCCACCCCATTCGACGTCCCGATCCCCATGCTGCGCGCGACGACTGTTACGCTCTGCGGGGCGCTGGTCTGGCCGTTATACGCCACGCGCACGTTATAAGTCCCAGGCGCAATCGACGACGGAAGAAATCCGCCGGCCTGGGTCGAAAGCGAGTACCAGATCTTCACCGGAATCGCCGCGCCGCCGGCCGTCGGCGTGAACGTGACCGACGTGCCTGCCACGGAATCCGGATAGTTCGGACCGGTCGCGATGGCGAGCGATGCCGGACCAAGACCGCTGCCGTAAATCACCCAAACGACGCCGGGCGCTAATTTCGCCTGGTCTCCGCTCGTATTCAGGATGCGGCCGGGAGTAATAGCAGGCTGCGCGAAGGTTGCGCCAGCCGTCGCGCACAGAAGAACGAATCTTTTCACCGCAACTTCCTCCACGTCTGACGCTTGCAGGGGGGACACAATCCGCCCCGATGCCTCTAAATACGAATGCGGCGCGCAAAAATGCGAAAAAAGTCAAGTCCGCCGAGCGCAAGGCGCTTAGCGGTCTCTTTCCAATACGTTGGATCTGATATACTCGCCTAGTTCCGTGGCTGAGGCGTTCGCAAACATCCTCGAACGAGCCCGCTTAGGCGATGACATCGCGCGCGAAGCCATTTATCGTCTCGCCTTTCAGCGACTGCGCCGGATCGCGACCGCTCTGTTGCGGCGCGAGCGCGCCGGACACACTCTGCAGCCCACCGCCCTGGTCAGCGAACTGTTCCTGAAGCTGCTGCGCATGGAGTCGCGCATCCTGGACGAAGATCACTTCTTTCGGGTCTCCGCCCGCGCGATGCGCCAGGTTCTGATCGATCATGCGCGCTCCAGGCGCCCAGCCAAAAGGGTTTCCCTGGAACATGTCGCCGAACTGCTATCGGCCGGCGATCGCAATGGCGAGTCGGTTCTCGCGGTAAAACTCGTTTTCGAGAAGCTGCGCGCGCTCGACGCTAAAGTGGCCCAGACCGTCTGGCTCCGGTCGGTAGAGGGTCTGACAGCGCTCGAGATGAGCCGTCTTCAAAATCGCGAGCTGTGGCGGGTCCGCGCCGATTGCGATTTCGGTCTGCAGTGGATGGCGAGCCAGCTCGGGCGCTACGTCTGATCGCCGCTACATGCGGGCGATGGACGATGCGATCCGGTCCGCCCATTCCTTCACCGCAGCCGGCCTGCGCCGGGGGTCCGGATCGAATGCGGGCGCGAGCAGCGATCCGGCAAGTTCGTTTCCGAGTGCGGTAGATACTTCATCGCTGAATGGCGCATCCGAAAAGGCTGCGCGCAAATCGGCCAATCGCTTCCCGCTCACCAGCTCCAGAATGATGACGGCGAACGAGTAGACATCGGTCGCGGGCGAATAGCGGCCAGTTAAACGCTCCGGCGCCATGTAGTGGAACGAGCCGGCGATCAGAGTCGTCTCGGCGAGCTCGTTGTCGGCGGTGCGCAGTCCGGCGCTGCCGAAATCGACGATCACGGGCTGATCGTCTTCCATCAGCATGATGTTTTCGGGCTTCAGATCGCGATGCACGATTCCGCGAGCGTGCACTTCTCCGAGCGCATCGCCGATCCGGCGAATCAGCGCCGATGCCCGCGCACGATCGACGCGCGTGGCATGCGCCATGGCTTGGCGCAGGGTTTGACCTTCCAGGAAGGGCATGGCCAGGCACGGCTCGCCCGCGGGACTGATCCAGGAATCGAAAACCCGCACAACGCCGGGGTGCTCGATGGACCTGAGCGCGGACACCTCGTGCGCAAAACGGTCCCGAATCCAGCCGTCTTTTTTCTCGGTCCGGCTCAGGACCTTCACGGCGATGCGCGTACTGGGCGCGCGCAGATCGGCTGCCTCGTAGACGATCGAAAACCCGCCTCGGGATACGATACGATCCGCACGATAGCGCCCGTTCAAGATTTTGCCCGACCAATCGTTAGGGATGGAATCGGCGGCGGATTGATGGAAACGGCGCCGCAACAGGAACATCGTTTTTTCGAGCCGAAACCGGGTCTTTGCAAGCAGCGACCTTCGCAGCGCGAACGGAGCCATCAGGCCGGCGGGCACAAACCACCACAGCCAGGAGAGCCAGCGCGAGGCCGCCCCCACGCGAAAGGAATAAATCGCAAACGGCTCGCCGCCGGCATAGGCGACTTCGAGCGAATACGGGCCGTTGGCAAGATCGCGAAACTCCAGGGTCCCGTCGGCCGACGGCTGCCAGTCTTTCTTCGGCAGCAGGCGCCATCTCAGGGGGACGTCACGGAGCGGTGAGGTTCCCAAAGTTCCCACGTCGATACGAAGAGTTTTCAAATTTCCGTTCAACTCAGACGGAATTCCGGCCGTGTAGAGGAACACCCGCCCGTCCGACTCGATCCGCGTGACACGAGGCGGCGCAGAGTCATGCGGCGCCCGGAACCAGGATGAATCGGGCCGCAGATGCGTGACGCCCTCCTCTCCGGCGATCCAGACCGATCCGTCGGTGTCTTGGAAAAATCCATACTGGTCGAGTTCGTTCGCGGCAAGGCCGTTGCCCATGTGGAGGTGTAGCCAGTCTCCGGCGGAAAAGTGCACGCCATCTGCGACGTAAACGCCATTCGGAGTTCCGCGCCAGATCCAGCCGCGCGAATCGCGCTTCACGAAGTATGTGTCGCGGGGCGAAAAATTGTAGTGGATCACGTCCCAGCCGTCGCCATTCTTGACGAGTCGCGAGAATACGCCGGGCTTCCGGTAGGACACCCAGATTTCATTCGTGTCCACCGCAATCGATCGGACCGTGGTGACCGGCTCGGATGTTCGGATCCTGTGCCAACGGTCCTCTTCGTCGAGCCAGGCGACTCCAGCCACATAGCCGACCCACAGCCGCCCATCTTTGTCTATTTCAAGATCGACCGCTTGCTGCGTTTCTGAGTCGGGCACACCCGGCAGCTGCTGTCGCGAGAAATGCAAGGATCCCGGACGTCCTTCGATCCTCAGCAATGCCTCTTTCGCTCCGGCCCAATAGCGATTCTTGCTGTCTCGCACGATCTTGCGGTAATCATTCCTTCCAGGCTGCAAATCCGGCAGGCGCTCGACGATGGTTCCGTCTTCCGAGAGCCTCGCGACGCAACAGCCCCGGATGGCGGCCAGGAATCCGCCGTCATCGAGCGGGATGACGGAATCGTAGCGACGCTCGTCGCGCGTCAGGCGTTTCCACTGAGGGCCGACCTTCCGGTAAATGTATTTGTGAGTGGCGAGCAAGACGGCTCCTCCCCGGCCGACCAAGGCTTGAACCGCGGGTTCGCCCGAAAAGTCCTCGGGAAACCAGCGCTCCCAGTTTTCGTCCCGAATCCATTCGACTAAGCCCCGTCCCGACGAGCTTAACCATAGATGTCCATCGGAAGCTTCGACGCCTGCGAGCGGCGCAAAGCGATCGTGATCGGCGCGATCGCGAAATTCGGCGCCTGAGAGAAGCTCTCGCGGTGTTTCTCCGAGAAACCAGATGCGACCGTTCTGGCCGGTGAGCAGCGGTCCGGCCCGATTGCCTTCGGGCGTGGCTCGCCGTTTCATTTGGATAACCGTGCGGCCGTTCTCCAGTAGCACCGCGTGCTCGCCATCGGCTATCCAGAGCCGGCCTTTCGCGTCTGGAGACGCCTGGTAGAAATCACCCCCGTCTCCGGCCGCGTGTCTCACCTCCGGGTTTTTAGGGTCGATCCAGCAGATCTCGACGGGCGCCAGACAGACGCCCCAAAGACGTCCACTCGAATCGATGCTCATCGCGCGTCGGATCCGATAATTCATCCGGCGCACAGAGCCGTCTAGTCCGATTCGAGCCAGACTTCCACCGGGCTGGACGAAAATCTGATCCGGATACGCAGTTAAGCCGTTAATGTCTTCGGTGAGAATTGTCTCAAACCGCCCGTCACGCAGCCGCACGAGTCCTTGAAAATCCGCGGCCCAGAGCGATCCATCCCCGGTAAAAGTCAGGAAGCGTGCGGAGGCGAGCGGGTAGCCGGTGATTTTGTGGTAATGGAAGCCATCAAAACGATACAGCCCGTCGGCTGCGGCGAGCCACAGGAAACCGTCAGGGCCTTGGGCCAGCGCAAACGCCCGGATGGTCGTGTTCGGGTACACGCGGAGGCGATTGGTCGCGCCCTCCGCGGGGCTGAGCATTGTCGCCAACGCCAGAGACAGCACGACGCGTCGGGCGGCTCCACGCATTTCCTAATTATGAGTCGTCGATGCCAGTATTGCGAACCGCCGCAGAGCTCCACTCGACTCATTCGGTCTTGGCAGGGGTCCCAGCCGCGCTTTCTGCCTAGTCGCCGAGAAACTTCGCGACCCAGTCGATGTGCCGATGCATGATGTCCAGCACGAATTTCGGCTCCTGCGGCCCATGCGGGGTTCGTGGATAGACCACCATTTCCGCCGAGACGCCTTTGCGTTTCAAGGCGTGATACATCTCGTACCCCTGCGAGGTCGGGACGCGAATATCCGCTTCTCCATGCAGTATCAGTTCGGGCGTGGTCACGTTGGCTACGTGCGCGAGCGGTGACATTTTTATGTACCGGTCCGGTTGCTCGTACCACGTGCCATCGAAATAATCGTCCAATGTGCTGGGGATGTCGTTGGTTCCCCACATGGAAATCAAGTTCGAAAGACCGGCACCGGCGGCGGCGCACTTGAACCGGTTGGTCTGGGTGATCACCCAGTTGGTCATGTAACCGCCGTAGCTCCAGCCCATCACCGCGAGTCGATTGGGATCGGCGACGCCCATCTGAATGACGGAATCGACGCCGGACATCAGGTCGTTGAAATCGCCGCCACCCCAGTCGTTGACGTTAGCGGAACGAAAGGGCAAACCGTAGTTGGTGGATCCGCGCGGATTCGCGCGCAGCACTGCCCATCCGCGCGCGGCGAATGCAGCGATCGGATAGAGACCGCTCGCGCCGATGAAGGTCTCGTTGAACGCGCCTGCCGGACCGCCGTGAATGTTGAGAATCAGCGGATACTTCTTCGACTTGTCGTAATTCACGGGCAGCGTGAGCAAGCCTTCGATTTCCTTGCCGTCTTTCGCCTTCCAGCGAATCACTCGCGTTTCGCCCAGCGGCTGTTTCGGCAAATCGACGTTGGCCGCACTGACGCGAACAGGTTTCATCGAGCTGACCTGCATGACGTAGGCTTCTACCGGCTGATCGGGCGTCTGCATGGTCAAGCCGGCGTAAGTTCCAGTGCGATTGAAGACCACGCCGGGTCCGAAAGTGCCGCGCGCGGTCTGAAACGCGATCGATGGCGGTCCGTCCACCGGCATCGCGTAAAGCGCAGCGCGTGTGTGAAGGCCTTCAGTGAAATAGAGCTTCGAGGAATCGCGCGCCCAGGAGTCGAGCACCGGCGATTCGTCGGGCGACGGCGGGAGCTCTCGCGATTTCAGATCAGCCAACGTCAACAGTACAATGCGGTTGCCGTCGATTCGCTTCGCGGTTGAGTTGCTGCGGACGAAAGCCAGATAGCGGCCATCGGGCGAGTAGCGCGGCTGTGCTTCGGCCGCCGGTGTCGAAGCAACATTTCGGATGTCTCCGGTTTCGATATCGACTTCGAGAATGTCGGATTTGCGTCCATCGTCGGCATCCGGCGTCGGCCGCGTTTCATAGGCGAGGCGCGTCGAGTTGGGCGACCAATCGAACTGGCCCACGTGGTAGGGTCCGGCCGCGACCTTCTTCACCGCACGCTTTCCGTTCACGTCCGGTTCGATGGGGACGATCCACAGCGATTGATTGCGTGGATTCTCGTCGAGCACGCGAAAATCGCGCTTTTCGCGTTTGGCCCGCTCTTCATCGTTATCGGCCTCGCGGGCGGCGAAGGCAATCCATTTCCCGTTGGGCGACACGGAGAATGTGCCCATCGTTCCAGTCCAGTTGCCGATCATCTCCGCTTCGCCCCCGTCGACTGGAATGCGATAGAGGTTCAGCTTGCCGCTGCGGTCGGAAGCGAAGAGCACCCACTGCGAGTCGGGAGAAAACACGGGCGCCCTCGAACTCTTCTCTCCGCGCGTGAGCTGAATGCGATTCGATCCATCAGAATGCGCCAGAAACACCTGCGTGTTCGATTCGCTTTTTTCGCCGTCCATCACTGGATGGGTCTCGGTCCAGACGGCGAGCTTCCCGTCGGGAGACGGCACGGCTGCCGTCACGGTTTTCACTTTCATCGACAGCTCCGGCGTCCACTGGGCCAGCAGAACGGCCGGTACAAAAATCAGAAGCTGTTTAGCGAACATATTTATCCACCCAATCCAGATGTCGTTGCATGATGTCCAGAACGAACTTCGGCTCCTGCGGCCCGTGCGGCTGCCGCGGGTAGACCACCATTTTGGCGATCACGCCTTCGCGTTTGAGCGAATGATAAAACTCGTAGCCTTGCGATGTGGGCACGCGGACGTCGGCTTCCCCGTGAAGGACCAACGTCGGCGTAGTCACGTTCTTGACGTAGGTGATCGGCGAGTGTTTCTGGAAATTGTCGAACTGCTGCCATGGCTCGCCGCCGAAATAGTCCGGCAAAAATCCCATGACGTCCGAAGTTCCGGTGAAGCTCCACAGGTTGGTCACGCCCGCGCCGACCACGGCGGCTTTGAACCGGTGCGTCTGCGTCACGGTCCAGGAGGTCATGTAGCCGCCGTAACTCCAGCCCATGATCGCCAGGCGATCGGGATCGGCAATGCCCATGGAGATGACCTGATCGACGCCGGTTTGATCGTCGTCGTAGTCTTTACCACCCCAGTCGTTGTAGTTGCCGAAGCGGAACGTTTTTCCGTAGCCGCCGGAGCCTCGCGGATTGGGACGCAAAACAGCGTAGCCGCGCGCGGCGAAAACCGCGATAGGATACAGTCCGCTGCGTCCGATAAAGGATTCGTTGAACACACCGGTCGGCCCGCCGTGAATGTTAAGTATCAGCGGATATTTTTTCCCGGATTCGTAATTCACGGGATAGGTGAGCAGTCCTTCGATTTCGAGACCGTCTTTCGATTTCCACCGAATCGCTTCCGTCTTTCCCAACGGCAGGCGCGGTAAATCCACGTTCGCCCGGCTGACGCGCGTGGGGGTTTTCGAATTGAGCGCCATCACGTATGCTTCCGGCGGCTCGTCGGTGCTCTCCATGGGCAATCCGAGGGATGTGCCGGTTGCATTCAGGTGCGTGCCTCCCGAGTTGATCACGCCTTTGGCCGGCTCGAACAGCGCCCGCGGCGGACCGTCGATCGGCATTTCGTAGAGCACGTCGCGGGTATGCCTGGATTCGATGAACAGCAGCCGGTCGCCCGCGAATCCGAGCAGATCGGGCTGCGCATCGTAGGTCGCAGGAAGCGCGCGAACTTCGCCGCTGGAGCGCGTCACCAGCGCAATTCCCGAGGCAAACGCCCAACGTGGCGGCTCGGTCGACGATTTTGAGAACGCCAGATACCGGCCGTCGTTCGAGTACACCGGATGAGACGACATGGTGTGCTCGGCGGAAATGGATTTGACCGCGCCGCTCGAAACGTCGACTTCGGCCAACTCCGAATTGGTCCAGTTGTCGGCAACCGGCCCAGCCCAGTGGCTGAAGGCGATCTTCGATGAATCGGGCGACCACGCCAGCTCGGTCACATGGCGTTTCCCGTCCGTGAGTTTGCGCTGCGGCCGCTTGCCGTCCGCGTTGGCCTCGGATGCAATCAAATAGAGGGATTGATTTTCGGGACTCGAATCCACCACTCGAAAGTCGCGCTTTTCCTTTTTGTTTTTCTCTTCGTCCGGCGGCGGCTCGTATCCCGCGAACGCGACCGTCTTTCCGTCGGGCGACAGCCGGTACGCGCCCAGCGTCCCTTTGAAATCGGTCAGCATCTCCGCTTCCCCACCGGCGATCGCGATGCGGTACACGTTGCTCTTCCCCGATCGCGACGAAAGGAAATAAACGACGCGGCCGTCGGGAGAAAACGAAGGGCTGGTTGCGCTCTTGTCCCCGCGCGTCAACTGGATACGGTGCGAGCCGTCCACGTTCGCCAAAAAAAGCTGAGTCAGCATTTCGCTGTGCTCTGCATCCATTACGGATTGCGTCTGTGCCCACACGACTTTCGATCCGTCGGGCGACGGGAGCACGCTCGAAACAGTCTTGAACTGCATGGAGAATTCGGGAGTCCAGCTGGTCGGCGCCTGCGCGAGCGCGACTCCCGCCAGCGCGAGAAACGGTAGCGTGGCTTGCATATTCGCAACTACTATGCCACAAAGCGGGGGTACGCGCTCCGTAACTGTCGCGCCTCAACTGACGGCTCTGAGGCGCGACAGTTATGGAGCGCGTTCTTAATTCGACGCGCCGGGCGCGGCTCTAGTTGCGCTGGAAGACCAGAGTGATCGGCTGGTGATCCGGCCTTAGGACGCTGACCATCATAGTGGCGCCGTCGGCGGCCAGGGTGTAGTTTTCCACCGTAACCGCACCGGATTGCGTGGTGGTCACTTTAAGGACGTCATGGTCCCACCTGGTCTTGCTCTTGAGCTCTTTGCCCGTATGAATGGTAGAGTTGTGCTCGCTGCCGGCGCTGTCGGTGTAGAAGAACGTCTCGCTAGCCCCTTCATACACGAAACTGCGCGAGACGACGATGATCCCCTGCCGGTCGTTGATCGTCACCGTACCGGATTGAACCACGGGCTGGCCGGCAAACTCGCTCTTGGCGGGCACCAGTGTCCAGGTTCCGTTCAGGCTATTGTGATCGCGCGCAAAGGCGGACAACGCGAGAAGGACCAGAGCGGCTCCGCTCGCTGTGATCGTCAAATAGTTCCGCATGATTTTCCTCCAGCCCGCAATCCTTCCATGGGCTGCGATGCACCGTCCGAAATGTTAGAGCAGGCGCGATACCGTTCGTCACGGTGCCACTTCATCTCATTCGCCATTTCAAGTCGCGCAAATAGTTGACCAAATTCGGTCAACTGACCATGCAGGGTCACGAAACCTGTAGCCAGTCCATCGCGCCGAAAGAGCAAGAACGGCCCCGGACGTGCCTCTTCCGCAATTGCCGCGGATCGCGTTGGGGCGAAATTTCGCAGCGATGGCGGCCAGGACCAGACCGGATCCTGACTCAAGGTGAAAGACGAAGGGACGAATTCCGATGAAAATGAATTTGAGACATTGCGCCTGGGTTCTGGCGTTGGCAGTCGGCATGAGTGGAGGCGCGGTGCAGGCCGTGGCGGCTCCTTTGTTCCAGGACCATGAACGCGAACGCGAGCCGGATTACTCGAAAAACAAGACCTACCAGCAAGGGATGCGCGAAGGCCGCGATGACCATTCGCGCAACCGGGATCACTCCAAAAAGAGGCACTTCAAAAAAGACGAGGACCAGAAGGCCTACGAGTCTGGCTACCAGAAGGGCCGCAACAACTGAGATGGGATCGTTCGGGACGATTCCAAAGCTGAAAAAGCATCGAGGCGGGCCGGATCGGATGGGGAGGTCGTTCCGCCCGCTTGGCCAGGTGTGATCGGGCTCGTGGTAGCCTGAACTGCTAACACGCCAGATTGCACCTGCGGAGGCGGACCCGCATGAAACATGACCTGCCCTCGGCTGGGCTCGACGTAAGACCCAAGCAGCGGGGCGACACGGGAGTCATTGTCCTGTTCGGAGCGATCGCCGCGCTGTACTTTGCGCGCGAGATCTTAGTACCTTTCGCGTTTGCCTTGATTCTGACGTTTCTTTTGACTCCCGTCGTGGCGCTCCTCCAGAAGCTGCACACGGGCCGGGTGGTCTCGGTGCTCACCACCGTGGTGGTTTCGATCGCGATAGCCGGCAGTATTGGCTGGGTGATCGCCAGCCAGTTGGTGGACGTCGCCAATCAACTCCCTCTCTATCGTCAGAACGTTCACGCCAAGATTGAAGCGTTTCACATTTCGTCGACGGGACAGTTGGGCCGCGCGGCTAAAAGCGTCCAGGAGATCGTCGAGGAACTCAGCAGTTCCGGCGCGGCATCCGCAGACGCTTCGCCGCAGCGTCAAAATCGGAAGCAGCCGAATGCGCCGGCCGTGCCCGTGCCGCCTCTGGCGGTCCAGATGGTCGAGGCCCCCGCCAGCGCGTGGACCGAGCTTCGCGATCTAGCTGCGCCCGTGCTTGCGCCACTGGGACGGACCGGCGTGGTGGTCATCTTTACGGTCTTCATGCTGTTTCAGAGAGAAGATCTTCGGAACCGCTTGCTTAGGCTCGCCGGCCTCGGCCAGTTGAACCGCATGACGCAAGCGCTCGACGACGCTGCCGGCCGCGTCAGCCGGTACCTGCTGATGCAGTTCCTGGTCAATGCGGGCTTTGGAGCCGTGTTTGGTTTGGGTCTGTACTGGATTGGCGTACCCAATCCAGCGCTGTGGGGAGTAGTGGCCGGTATCCTGCGGATTGTGCCGTATGTCGGAACCCTGGTCGCGGCGACGCTGCCGATCGCGCTCTCGCTGGTGGTTTTCGATGGATGGCTCAAGCCCTTGCTCGTGTTCCTGCTGGTTGCGGGCCTCGAACTGGTGGTTGCCAATTTCCTCGAACCCTGGCTGTATGGGATCCACGTGGGAATCTCTTCACTGGCTTTGCTGGTTACCGCTGTCTTCTGGACCGTTCTGTGGGGACCCGCGGGCCTGATTCTGTCAACGCCACTGACGGTCTGCGTGGTGGTTCTGGGGCGTTACGTGCCGCAACTCTCTTTTCTCCATATCCTGCTGGGAGACGAACCCGTTCTCGCGGTGGAAGCCCAGATTTACCAGCGCTTACTGGCGATGGACCAACTGGAAGCCCAGACCATTGTTGGCCATTTCCTCAAAGACAAGCCTCTGGTGGAGTTGTATGACGCGGTGATCATCCCGGCTTTGAGCATGGCCGAGCAGGACCGGCACAAAGGAGCCATCGACGCAGCCCGGGAAGAGTTTCTGTTTCTCAGCATCAACGAAATGATCGCCGAATTTTGTGAATATCAACTGGAGGACCGTCCGGCCAAGGAACAGCCCTGGATAGACGGGGCGGGGCAGCCGACGGGCAGGATCCTGTGTCTTCCAGCCCACGACCGCGCCGATGAAGTCACTGCCGCAATGCTGGCCCAGATCCTGGAGCAGGAGGGGTTAGTGGCTCTGGCGTTTCCCGTGGCGGGGTCTTCTCCCAACGAATGGATCGCAGTGATGGACTCCGAACATGACGATGTCGTCTGCATTTCGGCATTGCCTCCTTACGCGTTCGCGCCGGCGCGGGCCATGTGCAAGCAGATCCGCGAGCGGTTCCCCAAGCTCAAAGTGGTAGTGTGCGTGTGGGGTTTCAGCGGCGATCGGCAGAAAGCCAAGGCCCGTTTCGAGCGGGCTCAACCGGATCGCCTGGCCACCAGTCTGGCGGAGGCGGTGGAGCACGTTCTCGAACTCCTTCACCCCCAACCCGACGCTTCCTGAAGGGCAATTCGATCCGCGGTCTGCAGGGGCGCTACACTGCGCTCCGGCGGCTCACCAGGTTGATGACGAAAACCACTAAAGCCAGCACCAGGAGTAAGTGGATCAGGCCCCCGCCAATGCTAAACCCAAATCCCAGGAGCCAAAGAATCAAGAGCACACCGACAATTGTCCAAAGCATGAATTTCTCTCCGGCGCCCGCTGCGGGCGCCCTGTTGTGAAGTTTGTCCGGGCACGCAAAATCAGTCTGCGCGCGATTCAGGCCGCTATGCTGAGCGAGGGTTCCATCTCGCCGGCGATCATGTTCCCCTCGCGATCCGCAGCCTCCTGGCAAGCCGTGCAGGCGGAAGCCCAGGGGATTGCGGCAAGGCGTTTCGAATTGATGTTCTCTTCGCAGGCGGAACAGATTCCGAAGGTACCCGCGTCGATGCGGCTAAGAGCCATACGTACTTCGCGCAACCGGCTGGAGTTGCGCTCGAGAGAGCTCATAGCATAGTCGCGATCGCTCGCGTGCTGGATTCGGTCCAGCTCATCCGCACTGGTCTCGATGGCGAGCGCCTCGCGGTTTCTGTTGCCATTCTCCAATTCGCTCCGTGTGTTATCCAGCGCCCGCCGGAACGCGCTCAGTTCGATTTTCGTCATCTTGTCCTTCTGTCTTTCCAACTGGCCGTTTAATTCGACGAGGTGGCTTTTTGTTTCTTGACCTGCAGCTCGTTCACCACCTGCTGCACGTTGGGAACTTCCAACGCGATGCGTTCGGCCCGCGCGCGCTTGGATTGAGAATTAACTTCGCCGGTCAGCGTCACCACGTGATTCTTGACGCTGTACTTTACGCCGTCGTGAAGGTCGTCCTTGATGAGCGCCGCATCCAGGTTGCTCTCGATCCCCTGGTCCAGGTCCGAGTTCACCTTCTTGGCCTCGCTCTCGACGCCCGCAGGAATCACGGCAATCTGATTGGAAACGACCTGGGGCCCAGCCATCGATCTGGCGATCGATTCAGCTTGTGATTTGTCCGCTTCAGCGGGTACATGTCCGCCCAAAGTCACTACGCCCTGATCACGATCCTGCGCGATCGAGACATCTTTGAAGCCGGCCTGGGCCAGCGCTGTCTTGATGCCGTCCGAGACATCGGCCGACTTCGTGGGCGCTGTTGAGCACCCCGCCAGGCTCCCCACCAGCACCACCGCCAGCAGGCCCACACACGGTTTGAAGTTTTTCATGGTTCCCCTTTTATCCAGTTCGATCAAACTGTCTACAGAGCAGGAGGAGCGCCGACCTCAGCGGACCGAAGATTCCAATGTGGTTACCTGCCACGACTCCGAAGTGCAGAGGCCCGTCGGAAGCAGGAAACGCCGCGGCGAGTAACGAGATATGGTCATGTGACCAGCGATGGTCACGACGAACTGTGCTGCAGCCGACCCTGGGGCAACAAGGCCAATCCTCACACGAATCCGGTAAGGAATCGATTGGTCCGCTTCGTGCAATAAACCATGGTTGAGCAGGTTTCCGCGGGAGGAATCATGAACGAAGCACACCGAAAAACCGCCGAGCAGCACGAACTTGCAGCCCAGGCCCATCGCACTGCCGCCGAACACAATGAACGAGGGGATGACGAAGCTGGACGCTGGCATTCGGAACGGGCGCTGGAGTTTTCGGATCACGCCTTCAAACTTGCCAATGAAGCCCACACCAAGTCAGGGCAGATTGTGAGCCTAAAAAATGTCCACACGCTATAACGATGGATCGCACTATGAGAACCACCAGCGTGCCGCCGAACTGCACGACGGAGCGGCGCACGCCCATCGCGCCGCCGAGCAGCAGCACGGAAAGCAGGATCACCTGACGGGGCACGAGCATTCACGCCAAGCCCTGGAGCATTCGCGCGACGCCCATCAATATACTCAGGCAGCGACGACGCGAGATACCATCACTACATTCGGTCACGATGAGATCGCGAAGCGCGCCCAGGAACTCTGGCAGGCGCGAGGGTGTCCTGAGGGATCGCCGCAGGACGACTGGTTCCGTGCCTTGGCAGAGCTGCGAGCCCGCGCTCGGGCCCATTGATTCCGGTGGAACTCAGCTAAAAGGCCGCTATTTCGCGCCCGCGATGGACGTCACTGCTTGCCAGAAGAGCTGCAGGTGCTTATAGACGGCCTCTTCCAGCAGGCGTTCCTGGTCGCTGTGAATTCCAAACCCTTTAAGCGTGTCTTCTTCATCCACCATCGGTCCGACTCCATAGCACTGCACGCCTTTGGCTCGCAATTGGGCCATGTCCGTGGCACCGGTCTGCATCAGCGGCAGGATCGGCACGCCGTAGACGTTTCGAAACGCTGCTTCGAGCGCCCGGTACGCATCGGAATGGATGCTGGTAGGCGGCGGGATGGGGCGGCCCCCGGCTCGTCCTCCGGCGACCACCTGCACCGCCGGATCGTTGATCACTTTGCGCATCATGTCATAGAACGCATCGATATCTTCATCCGGCAGCGCGCGGATATCCAGCGTCGCGGTGGCTTCTGAAGGAATCACGTTCGACTGGAATCCACCCTGGATGATATTCGGTGAAATCGAAGTATGCAGCATCGAATAAAACGTCGGTTCATTCACCGCCAGGTACTCGCGCGCGGCCGCCGATTTCGCCGGGTCCAGCAGATCGCGAAAACGCTGCGCGTCCGCCGGTTCGCTGATCGAGGCAAGCTTTTCGAAATACGTCCGAGTGGTGTCGTTCAAGCGCATCGGCGGGTCCCACATCGCGATCTTCTCCACCGCGGCGGAAAGATGCAGAATCGCATTGGAACGCATGGGACGCGATCCGTGTCCCGCCGTTCCGGTGGCCACCAGGCGCGCACCGCGAGGCACTTTTTCGGTGGTCTCGATGGTCGCGAAAATGGCTTTGCCGCCGCGCCGCGTCACGCCGCCCGCCTCGGCCAGGCAAACTTCGGCCTCGATATCGTTCCAGTGATCGCTGATCAGATAGCCGATGCCGAATCCCGAGGCGCCTTCTTCCCCGGCCTCGGTGACGAAGATGACGT
>DATMOC010000047.1:0-2545 GCA_035568415.1 Bryobacteraceae bacterium
CGCGCGGGCGCGTTCGGCGGCCGCTTCATGAATCACGCCTAACTGCATCCAGATAACTTTGGCGCCGATCGCGATGGCGTCGTCTACAAGTGCCGGAACGGCGGCGGGCTCGCGGAAAATATCCACTACTTCCACCGTGCCTGGGACGTCGCGCAGCGAAGCATACGATTTGCGGCCAAGGATTTCCCGTTCGCGCGGATTTACTGGAACTACGTCATATCCTTCGGCGATTAAATAGATCGCCGCGAAGTGGCTCGGCCGAAATGCGTTGGATGAAAGCCCCACCATGGCGACGCGCTTGTAAGTCTGAAGAATCCGCAACCGGTCGGCGGACGTCATGGCGAAACGGCTGCGATTCACCGGCGAGTTGCCGCTCACGCCATCGGTAAGGCCGAATTGGCAATGGTCGCCCGTCATGCCCGGTGAGCCGCAGCGAGCGCCTGGTCGAGATCCCAAACAATGTCTTCGATCTCCTCGATTCCCACTGAGAGCCGCACCAGATCGTTGGTCACGCCGGCCGTCACCTTTTCTTCTTCGCTCAATTGCTGGTGCGTAGTCGAGGCAGGATGGATCACCAGGCTCTTCGCGTCTCCTACGTTCGCCAGGTGCGAAAAGAGTTTCAGGGAATCGATGAAGCGGCGGCCGGCTTCCAGACCGCCGCGAATTCCAAATGTTAGAATCGCGCCAGCGCCCAGCGGCAGATACTTCTGCGCCAACTTGTAATACGGGCTCGAAGGCAGACCCGGATAATTCACCCATGTCACGAGAGGGTGCCGGCCCAGATGTTCCGCCACGGCGAGTCCGTTGCGCGAGTGCCGATCCATGCGCAGATTGAGCGTCTCAAGTCCCTGCAGGAACAGGAACGAGTTGAACGGGCTCAAGGCCGGACCGAAATCGCGCAGGCCTTCAACGCGCGCTTTGATGATGTAGGCAATGTCGCCGAACGTTTCGTGAAAACGAATGCCGTGGTATCCCTTGCTGGGCTCCAGCAGTTGCGGGAACTCGCCACAGTCCCAGGGAAACTTGCCGCTGTCCACCAGAACGCCGCCAATGGAGGTGCCATGGCCGCCGATGAATTTTGTCGCCGAATGCACCACGATATCCGCGCCATGTTCGATGGGGCGGCAGAGGTAGGGAGACGCGAAGGTATTGTCGATCACCAGAGGGATGTTCGCTTCGTGTGCAATTTTGGCTACTGCTTCGATATCCAGAACGTTGATGCGAGGATTGCCGATTGTCTCGCCGTAGAGCAGCTTGGTCCGTGGCGTAATCGCGCGGCGGAAATTCTCGGGATTTTCTGGATCGACGAACGTGGTGTTGATGCCGATCTTGCGGAAGCTGACGTCGAACTGCGTGTACGTGCCGCCGTACAGCGTGCTGGCCGAAACGATTTCGTCTCCCGCCTGGCACAAGCTCGTGATCGCGATCAACTGCGCGGCCTGCCCGCTGGCCAGACCCAGTGCGCCTACGCCGCGTTCCAAAGACGCCATACGCTCCTCAAACACCGCGGTGGTTGGATTCATGATGCGGGTATAGATGTTGCCGAAGCGCTGCAAATTGAAAAGCGCAGCCGCGTGCTCGGTGTCCTCAAAAACGTAGGACGTGGTTTGATAGATCGGCACGGCCCGCGCCCCGGTGGCTGGGTCCGGCTTTTGGCCTGCGTGGAGCGCGCGGGTGGCGAATCCGAATACGCGATCTTCGGCGGATCCGTCGGGGGAAGTCGTTGGCGTTGAGGTTACGTCGGACATGAAATGGCTCCCGGTGTCGCAACCGCTCCCTTTGGTCTTGCTAAGCCGCGACCGGAGGAAGCGGTACGAACCTTCTGGCCGCGACAGGCTACTAGGAGATTCTACGACAATCCGTAGTCCGGGCCTTCGCGGTTGGGACAAGGGTGACCGGTTAGGCGCTGGCCCGAATTCCGGTTCCTCATAACGGTTTGCTACTCAACTGCGCGTTGACGTGCGTTCCCTCGCGCAGTTCATCGCTGGCACGGCGTACGATCACGTCTCCCGCTTCGAGCGGTCCGAATACCTCTACCAGTTCGCCATTGGATTGGCCCCGGCTCACATTGACCCATTCGGCAATGCCATCGCGAACGCGAATCACAAAGGTTCGCTCGGTGGTTGTCACGATGCTGGTCGGCGGAACGAGAAGCGATGGTTTCGGCCGTCGCACGGGCCAGCGCACCGTTGGATACATACCCGGAGCCAGCCGTCCTCCTGCATTGGCCACGTCCATCTCGACCGCCATCGAGCGCGTCTTCGAATCGATGGAGTGGGCGACGCGGGCGACTGGACCGGAGAACGTTTCACCCGGATATGCCGGCACCGTGAACGTAACGGTCGCGCCGGGTTCGATACCCGACACATCCGCTTCCGGCACCGCCACCACCAGCCGCAAGCGCGAATTCTGTTCGAGCTGGAACATGGGTGGCGACGCGGCGCCAGGACCCACCAGCGCGCCAGGATGAATATTACGCTCGGTGATGACGCCGGAAAATGGCGCCGTGACTTTCAAGTAAGCTTCCATGTCTTTGAGCGCCTCG